>DAOTWG010000043.1:0-9881 GCA_034436015.1 Anaerolineales bacterium | reverse complement strand
CCTCCGTTCCTCCTCCCAACCCGGCAGCCGCCTCCACGCGAGGCGGCTGCCCCTCCAGCTCCCGGCTGCTACCATTGAGCGCGCTTGTCGTTGGTCTTCTGACAACGCCTTTGCAGAAGGTGCGCCGTCCCATTCATCGCGAAGGTATGCGGCCCCAGAGAGGGCTTCTATGGATGATCGCCACACCTGTCTCCCGGCATACTTGTTGCACCTCGGGCGCATCCTTTGTCGCGCAACGCGGAATCATGCTAGAATCAGGACATGCGTGTTGGAGGCGACTCTTTGCTCCTTTTTCTTAAAAAAGTCCACCTGTTTCATGGGCTGGACGATAAACAGTTGGCCTCCATCGCCGCGCAGTTGCAGGAGCACGAACCCTGCGAGGCGGGAGAGACGATCATACGCCAAGGAGAATATGGGGAGACACTATTTTTCATTTACAAAGGACGAGTCGAGTTAACCTACCGGCACGGACGTCGTTCTCATACTCTGGCAACCCTTGGCAGCGGCGATTGCTTTGGCGAGGAGACCGTGTTGAAGCAACGCCCTTATCTGGCTACCGCCAAAGCGCTTCAACCTTGCCATTTGCTCGTGCTTTCTCGGCGTGATTTGCTCGCCCTGTTGAAAATGGCCCCCCGACTGCGAGCGCGCCTTGAGATTGCTATTTCCAGCCGCAACCTGGCGCGAAAAAAACGCTTCTCCTGGCTCCAACCCGATGAGACCATGTATTTCCTGGCGCGCAAGCACCCCTTGCAACTGTGGAAAGCGCTGTTGCGACCAATATTCTTTAGTATTATCTTCCTGGTTTTGGTGTTGTTATTCTACCTCTTCGCGCCTGTTTCCTGGATAGAGGCGGTGATCGGGATTGGGATGTTCGGCTTCCTCTTGTGGGCCGGCTGGAACTATCAGGATTGGCGCAATGATTACTACCTGGTCACGAATCGACGCGTGGTTTGGGTAGAGAGGGTACTTGGCATATACGATAGTCGTCAGGAGTCTCCCCTGACCACGATCCTCTCGGTCGGCGTAGAGACCCATCAACTGGGGCGGGTATTGGACTTCGGCGATATCATCGTGCGGACTTTCGTGGGGCGCATTGTATTCAACGAGGTGCGCCATCCCTATGAAGTCGCCGCCCTGATCGAAAGGCATTGGACGCGTAGCCGCGAGGCGGCCCACAAGGAGGATATAACGACGACGCAACGTATTATTCGCGAAAAACTCTATCCTGCACAAGCAGCGCCGGAACCAGAGGTATCCTCGGCATCTGTAGCTGCTAGTCCCCCTCACTCCCCTCGGTGGAGGCGCGTCTTGAGCAATTTCTTGAGGGTGCGCTTCGAGGAAAAAGAAGGCGTCATCACCTATCGAAAACACTATATCGTCTTGCTCCAGCAAACGTGGCCGGCCGCGTGTCTCTCGCTGGTTGCTCTGGCTCTAGCGTTTTACTTCTGGCTTTCCCCTGCGCGTAGCGCGGTTGGCGGTCTCGGATGGTTCTTTATGGCGATAGCGGTATTGGGCATTGGCTGGTGGATTTATGAGTACGTGGACTGGAGTAATGACAAGTTCCAAGTGACGCAAGATCAAATTTTTGACATTGACCGTAGGCCTTTTGGACATGAGGAACGCAAAGCCGCTGCGCTCGAAAATATCCTGAGCACAGAGCACCATCGTCGTACCCTGTGGCAAGTGCTATTCAACTATGGCAACGTATACATCACCGTTGGTAGTACGCAGATGGTCTTTGAGGACGTAGCCAACCCATCGGTGGTCCAGCAGGATATTGACCAGCGTCGTCTGGCACAGTTGGAGCGCAAACGCCAGGCCGAGACGGCCAGGGAACGCGAGCGGATGGCAGAGTGGATCGCGGCTTACCATCGCATCGCGAATCAACCATCCGACGCCCCACTACCCAATCCTGAACCGGGGGAGGAAGAGTAGAACGCGTGAGAAAACAAACGATCAAGTCAGAAGGTCCGTGAAGGGGTCTTCTACACATTCTCTAAAAAACCCGAGAACATCTGATGCCCTATGTCCGAAGAAAAACTTACTCCTCGCTCTGTTGATTTTTCTGAATGGTACAACCAGGTTGTTCTACGCGCGGAACTGGCCGACTACGCTCCCGTGCGCGGTTGCATGGTCGTGCGGCCGTATGGCTGGGCGCTGTGGGAAAACATTCAACAGGCGCTCGACCGCCGCTTCAAAGAGACCGGCCACGTCAATGCTGCCTTTCCTCTCTTCATCCCCATGTCTTTTCTGGAAAAAGAAAAAGAACACGTGGAAGGTTTTTCGCCGGAACTAGCCGTGGTGACAATCGGTGGCGGCGAGAAGCTTGAAGAGCCGCTGGTCGTCCGCCCGACTTCTGAGACGATCATCGGCTACATGTACTCGAAGTGGGTGCAATCCTATCGCGATCTGCCCATCCTCATCAACCAATGGGCCAATGTCGTTCGTTGGGAGATGCGCACGCGTCTTTTCTTACGTACGCTCGAATTCTACTGGCAAGAAGGCCATACAGCCCACGCGACCGAGGCTGAGGCTCGCGAAGAGACTCTCCGTATGCTGAATGTGTACGCCGACTTTGCCATCAACGAGGCGGCTGTTCCGGTCATCAAGGGCGTCAAATCGGAAACGGAAAAGTTCGCCGGAGCGGTCATGTCCACCACCATCGAAGCCATGATGGGCGATATGCGCGCCTTGCAATCGGGCACTTCGCATTTTCTCGGTCAGAACTTTGCTAAAGCCTTCAACATCCAATTCCTGGATGAGAACAACACGTTGCAATACGCCTGGACGACCTCCTGGGGGTTGAGTACGCGCTTCATTGGGGCGATCATCATGACGCACGGCGACGACCAGGGCTTGATTCTGCCGCCGCGCCTGGCCCCCATTCAGGTTGTCATCGTCCCGATTTTCAAATCCGACTCGGAAACAGGCGCGGTGATGGAAGCCGCGGTCCGCTTGCAGGCGGAACTTCAAGGGGCCGGCGTACGCGTGAAACTGGATGACCGCACGGAGGTCACGCCTGGCTTCAAGTTCAACGATTGGGAAATGCGCGGCGTCCCACTGCGCATTGAGGTTGGGCCGCGCGATGTAGCGCAGGGAACGGTCGCTCTGGCGCGTCGCGATCGCCCTGGAAAAGAGGGCAAATCGTCCGTCCCACAGGCCGGTCTGGTCGAGATCGTCAAAAGTCTACTGGATGATGTTCACGCGTCGCTTTTGGCGCGCGCTACTGCATTTCGTGACAGTCACATCGTTGATCCCACAGACTACGCTGAGTTGACCGAGTCTGTTCAGAATGGATGGGCGTATTCCTGGTGGTGTGAATCGGCAGCGTGCGAGGCGAAAATCAAAGAAGAAACGAAGGCGACTACACGCTGTATGCCGCTTGACCAGGAAGAGGGCAGGGGCAAATGCATCGTCTGCGGCAGAGACGCGAGGCGCAAGGTGTATTTTGCCAGGGCGTATTAGTGGGTCATGTGCTCCCCTGTGATGTAAGTCCCAGGCAGATCTGGCCCGGCGCTCAGCCGTGGAAGTACACTCTTTGTTCTATGCGGTATTCGAGCTAGGCTATCGCGACGAAGAAACCTTCCAAAGCGTTCATGCACAGGCCAAGCAAACAAAAAAACTCCGACCGGCGACCTCAAAAAATCCTTGCAATCCCGTTCCTCCACACATGCGATATCCAAACCCATGACGCTGAACCAACAACAGGATTTTGCAATAGAATAAGAGTAATATAGAGACAAACGCCCACATCATCTCGTCTTTGTCCATCAGTCGGATTGCGAAAGACAAGAGCCATGGCCAACGCTTTGAGGAGCGGAGAAATCCTACGCAGTCGATACCGCATTCGCGAGTGTATTGGAAGAGGGGGAATGGGAAGCATCTACCTCGCCGATGACTTGCGGTTAGAGGGGCGTCTTTGCGCGCTGAAGGTGATTGAGCATGATCGCAACATACCGCCAAAGATCCTCAAAGAGACTCGCCACCAGTTCCTGCGTGAGGCCACCGTACTGGCGCGTCTTGACCACCCGAACCTGCCGAAAGTCTCCGATTTTTTCACAGCAGGGCATCGCGATTGCCTGGTCATGGACTACATTCCCGGGAAGGATTTGCGTGCCTTGGTGTTGGAGGCCAAACAGCGCAATATCTTCTTGAAAGAGGAGGAGGTGCTGGGATGGGCCGATCAACTGGCCGATGCGCTGATGTACCTCCATTCGCAAAACCCGCCCCTCGTGCATCGGGATATTAAGCCCAGCAATCTCAAAATTACGCCAGGTGGTCTGCTCAAACTGGTAGATTTTGGCCTGGTCAAGGCGCTCGCGCCGGATGAGATGACCGTGACGGTTATCCAGGGGCGCGGTACGGCGCTCTATACCCCGCTGGAGCAATACGGCGGCGACGGGATGCACACGGATGTCCGCAGCGACATCTACGCATTTGGCGCAACGCTCTATCATTTGCTTACCAATACGCCGCCTGTAGATGCTCGCCAACGGTTTCTGCATCCGGAAGCGCTGCTTCCGCCGCGTCAAATCAACCCTGCGATCAGCATGCGCACGGAGCGCGCGATCTTGTGGGCGATGGAATTACATCCGGATGACCGTCCTGCCTCTGTAGAAATATTCCGTCAGTTTCTGCTCGGTGGACGGGAAGTTCCTACACGTCCGCAGACCGTATCCCGTCGAAGCGATATCCCCTGGCTTATCCTGCGCCGGCAGCCCGAAGGAGTGTTGTTCTGGAGCGCAGTAGGCTTGTTGCTTATTGGTCTGCTCGCTTCTCTGGCGCGTTGACCGCTCGCCACCAGAGCCATCCTGCCAACGTGCCGAGCAGCGCCCCGCAGAGGGACAAAGCGATTGTACTGCCCCAAGCACCCTTTTCTAACAGGCTCACGCTTCCCGGTAAGTGAAGCGCCATATAGTTATAGCCGATGGCGCCACCGAGCAGGGCGCATAACGCCATGCGTGTTCCCCAACGGCTGGAGATAAATAAATTTCCGAGGGCAAAGACCAGATAACAAAAGCCGCCCAAGAGCAGCGTCGCCGAGAGCCAGAGACCGGCAGTTACCTCTCGTGTTTGTGACGCCTCTGCCACGGCCAAGGTTGGCGTCGGCAAGGCTACGGCGGCGCTTGTTGGCGCGGCAAGCGTGGCAGGCGCTTCGGTAACGATGTTTATCTCACCGCCCTCGCTGGTGACTTCTACTTGAATAACATCGGAAGTCGTGGACGACTCGCTGACCGCGCGAATCTCGAACGAACCGACCCGATCCATACGGAAGATTGCTCTGGCTACTCCTTGAACCGTGTTCGAGTCGATCTGCTGTAGAATACTCCCATCGCTGCGGGCAGTCAGAGTAAAACGAACCCCTGTACCATCAGGCACAGGATGGCGATTGTGGTCGAGAATAACGCCTGTGCGCAAGGCAATGGTATCGCCCACACGAAGCATCGAAGGGCCGGTCGGCTCGGCAGCATCGGTAACCGTTGATGTGAGCGCAGCGGTTGAGTCAATGAACAACGCGATGACCTGGTTAGGATCTGGGGCGGTAGCGGAGAATAGGTCGTAGCCGACTCCGGAGACCGAAACGGGCAACGCGCCTGTTGCCGGGAGCTCCTGAAAGAGGACGCGAGCGGCTACCTCGACAAAAGGTGGAGACTTGCT
The DNA here is from genome assembly GCA_034436015.1 of Anaerolineales bacterium. Lineage (GTDB taxonomy): Bacteria > Chloroflexota > Anaerolineae > Anaerolineales > Villigracilaceae > DAOTVX01. The sequence goes on along the minus strand of DAOTWG010000043.1, from coordinate 4,223 downwards.
ATAGAGAGCATAGTACGCGGTCAGTTTGGAGATGTCGGTGGCGTCCAGGTAGTATGGCGCCTCGAAGGCAAAGAGAATCACGCGCTTGTTGCGCAACAAATCCTGGCGTTCCGAGAGCAAGCGACGTAGCGTCACCCCCTGAGGCGAGTCCGGACTGGAATCTAGGATCGAGATCACGATCCACGAGGCATTTTGGAAATCGGCAACCAGCGACTCGGCTTGCGGCGCCTGCTGCAGGAGTAAGGATACATCGTCAAGAGCGTAAGTGCGCAGGCGCGACGCGCTGACCTGGCCGCCAGCGCGCGGTCCGTACAACGTCAGCACTGCGTCGCGCAAGGCTATTGGCGGGAGCAGAGGCGTTTCTGGACATTTACTACATTGGCGAACAGCACGGCTGTCGGTCAGGAAGAGGATGACATCGCGCGGCCCTGGAGGGTCGGGGAGGACGGCGTCGAGGTCCTGGGGATCGGGGCTGAGAAGAGTGACCGCTTGTTGCGCGACACGGAACGTTACGTCGGAGGCTTTTCCTAAATTCTCTAGAGCACTCTCGGCAGGGAGCACACGGTCTAGTTCAAAGCGGGGATACAGGCGAAATTTATGCGTCAGAATACGGAGGACCGACTCGTCCACACGCTGGGCGAAGGCTGCATCCTCGCGATATTTCTGCGCGAAGAAATCCAGGATACGCAAGACGGTCTGGTAGTTGTTCTCCGCGTCGGAGGAGGTAATATTTCCCAGGTAGAGCAAGTCGTTGCCGGCGAGGAAGGCATCGCGCGCGACCACGCGACCGGAAAAATTTTGCCCGGTGGGGGTATAGAATCGACGTACGGCCTGCGTTCCCAGATCATCGCTAACCAACAGACCGCCATTCTGTCTCCAGGTCGCAAGCGCCGGCAGGTCAAGGATGAGTTTGAGTGCTTGTTGGTCAAAGCTGATCGGACGGGTGGTAGCGCGAATATTGCCCTGAAACCCCTGGTAGCGGATGTGGGAAAGGAGCAAACCATCCGCGGCGCTCTGTGGCGTGGGAGCATTCCCCGTCACAGCGAAGAAAGGCGCCAGTTCGATTTGCTTGAGTTGCTCCAGCGATTTGCGAATGGTAGCGATTTCCTCGGTAATAGGGCGGTCAGCGCTGCCGCGGCCGGGAAAATGCCTTGCTATGACCAGGATGCGGCCATTGCTCCCTGTATGGAGGCCGCGAATGTAGGCGCGTCCCATCTCGCCAACCCAGTACGGATCGCCGCCGTAGACGCGCGCGCCGAGGTTATTGCCGACAACGAGAGCCGGGTTTTCCAACACATCAAGCGAAGGGCCGAAGAATAGATTGAAACCAAGGGCGGAGAGTTCGCGTCCTGCCGTGCTGCCCGCTTCTTCCGCCAGAGATGGGTTCCAGGTTGCTCCCAGGGCCATGGCGCTGGGCAGGGGCGTCAGCCCGCTCAGAAGTTCATCCCCCGGATACCCATCGCCGTTCTGGGAAACGCTGATGAACAGGGGAATGTAAGAGCCGATTACGGGCTGACCATTGGCATCGGCGATCTCGCCTTGCGATGCCCGCCACTCAATAGTTTGCAGCTCCGCAATCAGGCGATAGGCGTTTCTAACGGTGTCGGGAGGCGCTGTGAAGTTATCGTTAGCGGCCAAGAGTACTACGCCGCCGATATGTCGACGGGCAATCAAATCATAGATAGCGGAGTTTGCGCCGGTATCTGTGCCGGTGAACGTGACCAGAAATAACTGACCAATGCGCTCTTCAGGCGTGAGTTGGGCAAGCAGCTGGCGAGCGAGAGTCTGCGGGATAGATTGTGCGCGCGCACGAACGCCAATCGTACCGAGAGGAATGATCAGGAGAACGATCAACAGACCGATTCGTTTCACATTATCTCTTCAGGACCCGACGCGCCCGTGCCACGTCATCGGTGAAGATAGCATCCACACCCCAATCCGCCATACGGCGCATATCGCGTTCCTCGTTGACCGTCCAGACATGGACGCGTTTGCCGGCAGCATGCGCCTGTTGCACGAGGGTTGGCGTTACTTGACTGAGATGCGGATGAATCGCCTCATATCGCCGGGAGCGCAGCGCAAGAGGAATGATCCAGCGGCCTTTCCAACCAGGCCAGATCAACAAGGCGCAAGGGGATTCGGGGAGAAGCTGCCGGGCACGGGCAAGGTTAGGGGGAAAAAAAGACGAGAGCAAGACGCGACCCTGGAGCTGATATTTTTGGACGATATTTACCACTTTCACGACCAAAGCATCGAACGGTGTAGCGTAATTGGTTAATTCGATGTTCAGATAGAGTCTTTGCCCCAGCGCAACGCAGACCGATTCAAGAGTAGGAATGCGTTCTCCGGCGAATCGTTGGGAGAACCAGGAGCCGGCATCCAGTTTGTGCAGGGCGGAAAGGCAAAGGCGATTCACTCGGCCTTTTCCATCTGTGGTCCGGTTAACGGTGAAGTCGTGCAGGACAACTACTTCGCCATCAGCAGAGAGTTTGACGTCGAATTCGATGGCATCGGCGCCCTGGGCGACGGCTACCTCGAAGGAAGCCAGCGTATTTTCGGGAGCGTGAACGGGCGAGCCGCGGTGACCGATAATCAAAGGATATGGAAGGCTCGGCCACATCCTTTGCGCTCGCTTGCTTTGGCTACCATATTACAAATCCACGAAGTACGAACGCGCCGCTCGGTCAATCAAGTCCTTCGTCATGGCGGGTTCGACCGAGAGATAGTGAGCGATGTCCAGGATTTGATCGCACAAGTCGCGTGGGTGCGAGGCGCGCAATTTGCGATTGCGCTTGATATACCATTCCTGCAACAAGTAGGCCAACCCCTGGTCGCTGTATTGGATGCCTTTCTGCTGCGCCACACGGCGGAAGATCTCGCGATACTCTTCGTAAGAGGGGTCGCCAATTTCGATCTTGTGGCGCAGGCGACGCAGAAAGGCCTCATCTACCAAATCCTTTGGCGGCAAGTTCGTAGAGAAGACAATGAGCACATCGAACGGGATTTCGATCTTTCGCCCTGTGTGCAGGGTGAGGAAATCCACCCGGTTTTCCAACGGGACGATCCAGCGGTTGAGCAAATCGCGCGGGCGAACTTGTTGACGCCCGAAGTCGTCAATCAACAGGATTCCGCCGTTGGCCTTCACCTGGAAGGGCGCTTCGTAGAAGCGATGTGTATCATCGAAAATGAGGTCGAGGCCTTCCATTGTCAATTCGCCGCCAACCATGATGAAAGGACGGCGAATCCTGACCCAGCGTGGGTCGCGACGGGTGCTTGAACGCAACCCACCCGTGCCGCTGCCGGTGGTCTCCTGTTCTGAGGCAAGTTGGTGATTGACCGAATCGTACAATTTGACTACCTGCCCATCCACGTAGAGGGCATAAGGGATGTACATTGCTTGGCTCAGAATCAGGTTGCCGAAGGCTTTCGCCACACTGGTCTTGCCGTTGCCCGGCGGTCCGTAGAGGAAGATAGACGTGCCCGAATTGAGAGCCGGTCCCAGCCGCTGAAAGGTAGCATCAGAAAGCACAAGGTCGGACAGGATTTGTCGCATGGTGCGGCTGGTCACCGTCATCCGCCCACGGCTTTGACGGCGGATCGCGTCGTTGTAGACCTCGATCGGCACGGGCGCGGGCCCGGCATATTGACTGCGTTCCAGAGCCTCGCGGGCGCGCATGATGCCGGCTCCGGTAATGGCATATTGGTAAGAACCCTCGCCGAATCCCGCCGAGGAGGAAGATTTGACCTCGATCAACTTCTCACGCTTGAGCATTTCGAGCAGTTGGTCTACCACACCGGCGAAGGGGAGCGCCAATTCCTCGGCAATCTTGAAGCCGCTCAGGTAGCCCTGAAAGTATAGAATTTTCAAGGCCAGGTCCTGCAGCCAGAGCGGAGAAAGCCCCGTTTCCTCCAATTTGTTGACCGGAGGCGGGACGAAAACAGGCACAGCAGGCGCAGGGGCTTGCATGGTTGGCGTTACCGTCATAATGGCTCTCCCTGAAACCAAGACGTGAGCAACAAAGGCTTGTTTTTAGTAATTATACTCGGTATCGTTTGCGGGAATACTTGGTTGTCAAAACGGTAAGTTGCGTGTTTTCCCCATGCTCTTCCGCTTCTTCTTCGTCTCCTCAGTATGTTGATGGTGGATGCTTTTGGGGGCGGGCGATCCCTCCGGAGAAGTCTTCCTCAACAATCTACACTTTCGAACAATACGCGATTTGGTT
>DAOTWG010000042.1:0-48320 GCA_034436015.1 Anaerolineales bacterium | reverse complement strand
TCGAACAAGGCTCCAAGTTCGCCATCCGCGAAGGCGGCCTGACCGTCGGCGCCGGCGTCATTACGAAGATCTTAGAGTAAACGGAGCGCTTGAGCAGGCAGACGTATGACCAAGCAAAAGATACGAATTCGTCTCAAAGCGTATGATCATCGTGTGCTCGATCAGTCCGCCAAGCGGATTGTCGAGACGGCGGAGCGCTCCGGCGCGCGTGTGGTCGGGCCTGTTCCTTTGCCCACCCGAATCGAGCGCTTCACGGTGCGCCGTTCTACCTTCATCGACAAGGACTCGCACGAGCACTTTGAAATCCGCACGCATAGCCGTTTGATTGACGTCCTCGAACCGGATTCTAAGACGATTGATATGCTGATGCGTCTCAATCTGCCGGCTGGCGTGGACATTGAAATCAAATTGTGAGTCTTCTTGCTGGAGCGAAAGAGCAGGGAACGTTTTGGTTGGTTTCGTACGGGCAATTAAAGTCGTTGGCCACATCTTAAATTGTGGTCGGAAAAGCGGCAACGCAAGAACGGTTCTGCGCGTGGACCTCGCGAATCGGGAAGTGTCGCGGCAAACTGCTTGACTGCGTTGTCTGGAGATGATGCAGCCGAGGCCCTGGCTGACAGTCTCTCAATTTTGTTGATGACAAGGAGAAAACCGAGTATGAACAAAGGGCTGATTGGAAAGAAGATTGGCATGACCCAGATCTTCGATGAGGCTGGCGCGGCCGTGCCGGTGACCCTCATTGAGGCTGGGCCATGCTATGTTACGCAGATCCGTTCGGCGGAGCGCGATGGGTATGCCGCCGTGCAGCTCGGCTTTGTTGAGACGAAACCAAAGCGCCTGACGGCGGGCGAATTGGGACATTTGAAAGCCAACCAGTTGCCCCCGCTGCGCTTCCTGCGTGAGTTCCGTCTGAAAGACATCGGTCAATACAAGGTTGGCGACAAGATTACGGTGGATGTCTTTCGGGTTGGCGAGCGGGTGGACATTAGCGGCACCAGCAAAGGCAAGGGGTTTCAGGGCCCCGTCAAACGATATCACTTTCGCGGTGGGCCGAAAACACACGGCGCGTCCGATCGTGTGCGCGCTCCGGGCGCTAGTTCTTCGACGACGAGGCCGGGCCGCGTCTACAAGGGGACGCGGCGGGCCGGTCACATGGGCGACCGCAGCGTGACCGCGCAGGGCCTGAGAGTTGTGCTGGTGGATGCAGAGCGCAATCTGCTTGGCGTGCGAGGGGCGGTGCCCGGTCCACGCGGCGGCTTGGTTCTAATTCGCGATGCGCGGAAGCAATAAGCGCGGTGATGGGAGCGTAGTGTTATGGAAGTAGACGTGTTCAACATGAAAGGCGAAAAAGTCAGCACGGTGGAGCTGCCGGCGGAAATCTTCGAGGCCCCCGTGCGGGTGGACTTGATGCATCAGGCGTATGTGCGCCAGATGGCGAATGCGCGTCTGGGCACGCATAAGGCGAAGACGCGCGGCGAGGTGGCCGGCGGTGGGCGTAAACCTTGGCGTCAGAAGGGCACCGGCCGCGCCCGGCAAGGAAGCATCCGTGCCCCGCAGTGGGTGCACGGTGGCATGGCGCATGCCAAAACGCCCAACAAGTACACGTTGGCGATGCCGCGTAAGATGCGCCGCGCGGCGCTGCACTCGGCGCTTTCGGTCAAGGCGGCCGAGTCGTCGGTGGTTGTGGTAGATGAACTGACTCTGGAAGCGCCGAAGACGCGCCTGATGGCAGAAGCCCTCCAGCGGTTAGTCGGTCGGGCCAGCGCGCTCATCCTTGCGCCGGCGAAGGACGAGCATTACGAGGTGATTGCTCGCTCCACCAACAACCTGCCGGATGCCAAGCTGTTGTTGGCTCAATACCTGAACGTCCGCGATGTTCTTGGCTATGACAGGCTTGTCATGCCGCTCAAAGCGTTGGACGTGTTGAAGAGTTTCTTGCTGTAGGAGGCGCGGCATGACGACGATCTATGAGGTGTTACGCCGTCCGCTGGTGACAGAAAAGTCGCGCCGTCAGTTCAAGGCACTGAATCAGTACGTCTTTGAGGTGACGCCAGAGGCGACCAAGACGCTGGTCAAAGACGCGGTGGAGTTGTTCTTCAAGGTGGATGTCGTGAATGTGCGTATCATCAATGTCCCCGGGAAACGCGCACGACGGATGCCCACGCGACGCATGATCATTCGTAAGCCGGGCTATAAGAAGGCAATCGTCACCCTGGCGGAAGGCCAGACGATAGAGTTCTTTGAAGGGGTGCAGTGATGGCTGTGAAGAAATATAAACCGGTGACCCCCGGTCAGCGCGGCATGACCGGTTATACCTTCGAGGAGATTACCAAGGCGACGCCGGAGCGGAACCTGATTCTTCCGTTGCGTAGGCGCGGTGGGCGGAATGTCTATGGGCGCGTGACCGTGCGCCACCGTGGCGGCGGGGCTCGGCGCTTCATTCGCATCGTGGACTTTAAGCGTGATAAGCGTGGCATTCCGGCTCGTGTGGCGGCGATTGAGTACGACCCCAACCGCTCGGCGCGGCTGGCGCTTCTCCACTACACCGATGGCGAGAAGCGTTACATCCTCGCTCCGCTCGGCTTGAAAGTGGGCGATACGGTGATGGCCGGCCCACAGGCCGAGATTCGCCCCGGCAACAGCCTTCCGCTGGCAAATATCCCTGTCGGCACGATGATTCACAACATCGAGTTGAAAGAGGGACGCGGTGGGCAGCTGGTGCGCGCAGCAGGTGGCGCGGCGCAACTGCTGGCGAAAGAAGGCGAATATGCCCAGATTCGCCTTCCTTCGAGCGAAGTGCGTCTGGTGCGTCAGACGTGCTACGCGACGGTCGGGCAAGTTGGTAACCTGGACCACTCGAACATCAAACTGGGCAAGGCTGGCCGCAAGCGTCACCTGGGAATTCGGCCGGCGGTGCGCGGCTATGCGATGAGTCCGCGCGACCATCCGCACGGCGGTGGCGAAGGCCGTCAACCGGTCGGCATGCCCGGTCCTAAGACCCCGTGGGGCAAGCCGGCGCGTGGGTATAAGACCCGCCGTAACAAACAGACCGATAAATATATTGTCCGGCGGCGTGGTAAGACCGGCCGCTAAGTCTGGAGCAGTGAGGTAGGCTATGTCTCGTTCGCTGAAAAAAGGGCCCTATGTTGACCCGAAGTTGCTGAAGAAGATCGAGGCCATGAATCAAAAAGGCGAGAAGCGCGTTATTCGCACCTGGAGTCGGGCGAGCGTTATCTTTCCGCAAATGGTTGGGCATACCGTTGCGGTGCATGATGGCCGACGCCATGTGCCGATTTACATCACCGAAAACATGGTTGGTCATCGTTTGGGTGAGTTTGCTCCCACGCGCACCTTTCGCGGGCACGTGGAAAAGGTGGAGAAGAAAGGCAAGTAGGAGGCAGGATGACTCAGGATATTCGTGCTCAACTCCGTTTTTTGCCCATCTCGGCGCAGAAGGTGCGACGCGTCCTGGATGTAGTCCGCGGGCGAGATGCGGTGGAGGCGTTGGAACGGTTGCGCCTGATGCCCCAGCGGGCGGCCGGCCCGTTGCGGAAGTTGTTGGCCTCGGCCATAGCGAATGCTGAGGAGAACTTTGGCGTGGGCCGTGATAATCTATACATTGCCCGTATCTTCGCCAATGAAGGGCCGACTCGCCGCTGGCGTCGTTTCGGCGCGCGCGGACGTTTCAAGCCGATTCTGCGTCGTTCCTCCCACGTGACCATTATCTTGCGCGAGCGCGAGGCCGCTTAACGGTTGAGGAGAAATTATGGGCCGCAAAGTTCATCCGCTAGGTTTCCGTTTGTACGTCAACCCGCAGTATTACCAGGCGCGTTGGTATGCGGAAGGGACGCATTATCGTCAGCAACTGGAGCAGGATTTTGCTATTCGCGAGGCCATTCGCGCCGAGGCTGGACGGGCAGGCGTCTCGCGTATTGAGATTGAGCGCTTTCCCGGCAAAGTGAAGGTCACGATCAACACCGCCAAGCCGGGCGTCTTGATTGGACGCAAAGGGGAAGGCATCAAGAAAGTGCGCGCGGCGCTAGAGGCTTTGACGGGCAAGAAAGTCGAGCTAGAGATTCGGGAAATTGAGGCGCCGGATTGCGATGCTTACCTGGTGGCGCATAACATCGCTGAACAATTGGAACGGCGCATTAGTTATCGCCGCGCGATGAAGCGTGCGATTCAGCAGGCGATCCGCCAGGGAGCGCAGGGAATCAAGATCGAAGTCGGCGGTCGTCTTGCGGGAGCAGAGATGGCGCGCAATGTCTGGCTGCGCGAAGGGCGTGTGCCGTTGCAGACTTTGCGTTCCGATGTGGATTACGCCCGCGCGGAAGCCTTGACCACCTATGGACGCATTGGCGTCAAAGTTTGGGTCTATCGTGGCGAGATGAAGCCGGAAGTCGAAGAGAAGGTAGAAGCGACTGAAGGTGTGTATGTGAGCGAGTAGAGCGGCAGGCGCGCTCCTGTCTCGCGGATGGCAGGAACGAGCTGCGGAAAGAGGTGAGAACCATGTTGATGCCGAAACGTGTGAAGTATCGCAAGCAAATGCGCGGCCGCATGAAGGGGAAAGAATCGCGCGGCGTGGAGATCGCCTTTGGCGAGTACGCGTTGCAGGCTCTGGAGCCGGGCTGGGTGACGGCGCGGCAGATTGAAGCGGCGCGGCGCGCGATCGTCCGGGCAATGAAGCGGCGCGGGAAGATCTGGATTCGCATTTTCCCCGATAAACCCTATACGCGCAAACCCCCTGAGACGCGCATGGGGAAAGGTAAGGGAAACGTGGAGTACTGGGTGGCGGTTGTGAAGCCGGGCCGCATCATGTTTGAGGTCGGCGGCCTTCCGGAGGCGGATGCCCTAGCCGCCTTACACCTGGCGCGTTACAAATTCTCTATCAAGACTAAGATCGTCGCCCGCCATGAACTGGCAGGAGAGCAAGCATGAAGGCGAAGGAAATCCGCAAACTTTCGAATGAAGAGATTCAGGCGAAACTGATGGATGCGCGCGAAGAGTTAATGAAATTGCGCTTCCAGAAGGTCAGCGGCCAGTTAACGGATACCAGTCGTTTGAAGATGCTGCGACACGATATTGCGCGCATGGAGACGATTTTCAACGAGCGCGCTCGCGCCGCGGCGCAGGAAGGTGAAGCATGAATCGACGTCGTCGCATGACCGGCGTGGTCACGAGCAATAAAATGACCAAGACGGTGGTGGTGGAAATTAGCCGCACCTTCCGTCACCCGCTTTATCGCAAGGTGGTGCATCGTAACAAGCGCGTCAAGGCGCACGATGAACTCGGGTGCCAGATCGGCGATCAGGTGCAAATTGTGGAGAGCCGCCCTCTCTCGCGCGAAAAGCGTTGGGTGGTCGAGAAGATTCTGAAGCGTGAGATTCGCGCGGCGGAGAGTGAGATCGCGGAAGTCCTGGAGGATGTTCCTGGGGCCGCGACAGGCATCGTGGTGGAGGAGGCGCCATGATTCAGCAGGAATCGGTTCTCAAGGTGGCCGATAACACCGGCGCCCGTGAGATATTGGTCATCCATATCATGGGCGGCTCGAAACGCCGCTACGGCCGCGTGGGCGATGTTGTCGTGGGCACGGTCAAATCGGCGGCTCCGCAAGGCGCGGTGAAGAAGTCGGAAATCGTCAAAGCGGTTATCGTGCGCTGCGCGAAGGAATGGCGGCGCGAGGATGGTTCGTATATCCGCTTCGACGACAATGCCGCCGTGATCCTGGACACCGATGGTCAGAATCCCAAAGGTACCCGTATCTTCGGGCCGGTGGCCCGCGAGTTGCGTGAGAAGGGTTTCCTGAAAATCGTCTCCCTCGCGCCGGAAGTTCTCTAGTCAGCAGGAGCAGAGCGATGAAGGTCAAGATTCGCAAAGGCGATACGGTGGAAGTGATCTCTGGCAAGATGGAGGATAAAGGGAAACGCGGCGAGGTCATTAAGGTCTTGCCGGAGGAGCGGCGCGTGGTAGTGCAAGGCGTTAACGTGCGTATCAAGCATCAGCGTCAGGTGCGGACGCAAGCCGGACGTCAATTGCGGGGCGGCCGCGTGGAATTCGAGGCGCCGATCGCGATCGCCAACGTGATGTTGGTGTGCCCAAAGTGCAATGAACCGACTCGCGTGGGGGTCCAGCGCGATGAGAGCGGCGCGCATCGCATCTGCAAAAAATGTCAGGCGCTCATTGACTGAGGCCGGTGGAGCATGGAATTATGATTGCGTTGAAGACACGATACCAGAAAGAAGTTGTTCCCGCCCTGATGAAGGCGTTCCAGTACCGGAACGTCATGGAGGCGCCGCGCATTCGCAAGGTGGTGATCAACATTGGCCTGGGCGAGGCGCTCGATAATCCCAAGGCACTCGAAGCGGCCATGAACGACTTGATGTTGATTACCGGCCAGAAGCCGGTCATGACCAAGGCGCGTAAAAGTATCGCCAACTTCAAGTTGCGCGAGGGCCGCATTATTGGCGTCAAGGTGACTCTGCGCGGCGATCGCATGTGGGCGTTCCTGGACCGTCTGATGAACATTGCCCTACCGCGCGTGCGCGACTTTCGCGGCGTCTCTCCGGATGCGTTCGATGGGCGCGGCAATTACACGCTGGGTCTGCGCGACCAGCTGGTGTTTCCAGAAATTGAGTATGACAAGATTGACAAACTGCGAGGCATGGAGGTCTCCATCGTGACTACAGCCAGAACGGACGATCAGGCGCGGTTGCTGTTGCAACTGTTGGGAATGCCGTTCAGGAAGGAAGCGTAACTATGGCAAGCACTTGTATGAAGTATCGAGAAATGCGTCGCAAGTATACGCACCGCGTGCGCAATCGTTGTATGCGTTGCGGGCGACCGCGCGGTTACCTGCGCCGTTTTGGATTGTGCCGGATTTGCTTCCGCGAGTTGGCGCTGGAAGGCCAGATTCCCGGCGTGGTAAAGTCGTCCTGGTAGCCGCTGGAGGTAGGAAATGAGCGTGAATGATTCAATCGCTGATATGTTGACCCGCATTCGCAATGCGGTGATGGCCGGCCAGTCTCTGGTGGCGATGCCCCATTCCCGAATCAAGGCCGAAATTGCCAGGATTCTTAAGGAGGAAGGCTACCTGGAATCCTGGGAAGTGGTCGAAGGTCCACGCGCCGGACAGAAGACATTGCGTCTGAAGATCAAGTACGTTGGGGAGCGGCGCGAACGTCGGCCGGTATTGAGTGGTCTGGAGCGCGTCAGCCGACCGGGGTGTCGGGTCTATACGGATAAGCGGCGCATCCCCTGGGTGCTCTCCGGCATGGGCATAGCCATTCTCTCGACTCCGAAGGGCATCATGACCGGTCAGCGTGCCCGTCAACTGGGTGTAGGCGGTGAAATCCTCTGTAAGGTTTGGTAAGAGAGGAGGTAGTACTGTGTCTCGTATTGGACGGATGCCGGTAGTCATTCCGGCGGGCGTAGAAGTGCAGATTGAAGGTTCGCGGGTGTGCGTCAAAGGGCCAAAGGGAGAACTAGAGCGTATCTTTGCCCCCTCCGTTGCGATTGAAAGGGAGGGGGAGCAGATTGTCGTGCGACGTTTCTCCGATAGCCCTGTCGCGCGCGCCTTGCATGGGACGACGCGGGCGGCGCTCGCGAACATGGTACAGGGCGTCAGCGTCGGTTTTGAGCGCGTGCTGGAAATCGAAGGCGTCGGCTATCGCGCCGAGATGAACGGCAAGAACCTGGTGCTCTATGTGGGCTATTCCTGCCCGGTCGAAATAGAGCCGCCGCCTGGTGTAACCTTTGATGTGGACCCGAAGACGCGCCAGATCATCGTGCGTGGCTATGATAAAGAGGTAGTTGGGCAGGTTGCAGCGAACATTCGCCATGTTCGCCCGCCTGAACCTTATCACGGCAAAGGCATCCATTACCTGGGTGAAAAGATCCGCCGTAAGGCTGGTAAATCCGGAAAGGCGAAGTAACTATGGTTGAGAAGAATCGTTCCGAAGCGCGCTTGAGACGACATGCACGCGTGCGCAAAACAATTCAAGGGACACCTCAGCGTCCGCGCCTGAGCGTGTTTCGCAGCCTTTCGCAAATCTACGCACAAGTGATTGACGACAGGGCTGGTCATACCCTGGTTGCCGCCTCGACGATCGACAGCGAATTGCGCGCGCGCATGAAAGGGTTGAAGAAGAGCGAGCAGGCGCGCCTGGTTGGGCAAGTGTTGGCCCAACGCGTCCTGCAGAAAGGCATCAAAGCGGTGGTCTTTGATCGCGGCGGGTTCAAGTATGCCGGGCGTGTCAAGGCCTTGGCAGAGGGCGCCCGCGAAGGTGGCCTGGAATTCTAGGCCGGATGGGAGAGCGATATGTTGGATTACGTCGAACAACAAGCATACGAGCAACACGATGAACAGCTGGATGAGCGCGTTGTCGAGATCGCGCGCGTGGCCAAGGTTGTCAAGGGCGGCCGACGCTTCCAATTCCGCGTCACGGTCGTCGTGGGCGATAACAACGGCCATGTCGGCATCGGCGTGGGAAAGGCCAATGCGGTGCCTGAGGCCATGCGCAAAGCCAGCGATCGCGCGCGTCGCCATATGCATCCGATTCACCTTTCGGGTGCAACGATTCCGCATGAAACGAAGGCCAAGGTAAGCGGAGCGATCCTGTTGCTCAAGCCGGCTTCCCCCGGCACCGGCGTCATCGCAGCCGGCGGCGCACGCGCGGTGTTGGAGGCGGCCGGTATACGCGATATCCTGACCAAGTCGCTGGGAAGCTCAAACGTCCTAAACATCGTTCAGGCTACCATGCGGGCGTTGGATGCCCTGAAGTCGCCGCAGGAAGAGGCCGCCCGACGCGGCAAAGCGGTAGAAGACCTCTTGCCTTTCTGGGAGAGGAGAAAGAAGCATGGCTAGGAAGACGGAAACCAAGAAGACCATCAAGGTGACCCTGGTGCGCAGTCCCATCGGCTTCTCCAGACGGCAGAAGGCCACGGTGCGGGCTTTGGGCCTGCGGCGTCTGAATCAGACTGTTGAGCATGTGGATACTCCTGCGTTGCGCGGGATGCTCCATGCGGTGATTCACCTGGTTCGTGTTGAGGAATAGGGACGAAGATGAAACTGAACGAACTGAAACCCAATCCGGGCGCTACGAAGGCGCGCAAACGCGTAGGACGCGGGATTTCTGCCGGCCAAGGTAAGACCTGTGGGCGTGGCACAAAGGGCCAGGGCGCACGCGCTGGCGAGGGAGGACACCTCTACCGGCAAGGCGGCAACCTACCGTTCTACCGCCGTCTGCCGTTCGTGCGCGGCCAGGGGTTCACCCCGCCCAATCGAGTGACTTACAACGAGATCAACCTGGATCAACTGGCGGTGTTCAAGGCCGATGCCGAAGTCACGCCGGAAACGCTGGCGCAACATCATTTGCTACGTGACCCGCACGATCCTGTTGTCATTTTAGGACGCGGCAAGGTCAAGAACCCCCTGCGTGTGCGCGTCCATCGCGTCAGCCAGGGCGCGCGCGCGAAAATTGAAGCGGCGGGCGGTACGGTAGAACTGATCGCCTGAGAACAGCGTTTTCTGAGGAGAAGCCAGAGATGAAGAACTTCTTTTCCGGTTGGCGCTACCTATGGAAGTCGGCGGATATTCGCAAGAAACTGTTGGTTACCTTGGGGCTGCTGATCATCTACCGCTTGGCGGCGAATATCCCTGCTCCGGGCATTGACGCGGCTGTGCTCAAAGAGCTCATCGCAATGTTGCGTACCCAAGGAACATTCGTCGATTTTCTCGACCTGCTCTCTGGTGGGACGGTCTCGCGTTTCTCCTTGCTGGCCATGGGGGTTTACCCCTACATCACTGCGCAAATTGTCCTGCAGGTCTTGATTCCTATCTTCCCCTCCCTACAGCGCAAGATGCAGGAAGACCCGCGCGAGGGGCGAAAGTGGATGGAGAAGTGGACGTACTACCTGGCTGTGCCGATGGCGTTGCTCTCGGCTATCGGTCAGATCAATACCTTCAATGCCCTGGCACAAACGCAGGTTGTTGCCTTTGGCTTCACGAAAGAACTCTGGCTTTCCTCGGTGACATTGCTCTGCGCCATGGTCGGTGGGACAATGTTTGCCATCTGGCTCGGCGAATTGATTTCGGAATACGGTATCCGCGGCCAGGGACTCTCGCTCATTATCTTTGCGGGGATCGTGGCGCGCATGCCTGCCAGTTTTGGCCGCATCTGGGCCGATGAACAATATCGCTGGGTGCTGTTGATTACGATGCTGGTGGTGATGGTCTTCACTATCTTCGTCATTGTATATGTGCAGCAGGGGCGGCGCAATGTGCCGGTCATGTATCCGGGGCGGCGTGTGGGAAATCGCATGTCCATGCCGGTCAAGGGCACGTTGCCGTTGATGGTCAATATGGCAGGTATGATTCCGCTTATCTTCGCCGGCGCGTTTCTGCAATTGCCGGTGTTAGTGGCTGCACTCTTTTTCCGTTCCGGCAATGCGCGCGTGGTTGCGGCAGCGCAGGATATTCAGAATCTTTTCAACGGTTCTGGGCCGAATGCCTGGGTGTATTGGGTGCTCTACTTCTTTCTTGTCGTAGTGATGACGTACTTCTACACGGATATCCTATTCGCCCAACAGAACTATGGTGAGAATCTAAAGAGGATAGGAGCACAGATCCCGGGTGTCAATCGCGGCGAGCCGACCCAGCAATACCTGACGAAAGTGTTGCGCCGCATTACGTTGCCCGGCGCGCTGATGCTGGGGTTCGTCTCCATTCTCCCCTTCCTGCTGGGCATTCTCTTACAGGCTTCCGGTGTCAGCGCGGCATCCTCCTCGGCGGGTATTTTCCTGGTTTCGGCTGCCGGCTTGCTCATCGTGGTTGGCGTGGTGCGCGATACCTTCATGGCCATTGACGCCGAGCTCAAGATTCACGGCTATGAGGAATCCTTGCTGGTGCGTTAGGAAGGAGCAAGATGGCGGTTTACGTTGTGTTGCTTGGCCCGCCGGGTGTAGGCAAAGGGACACAGGCGCAGAGGGTTGCGGAGACAACGCATCTGCCGCACGTCTCTTCGGGTGACTTATTCCGCGCCCACGTACAGAATCAAACCGAGTTGGGCCGACTGGCCAAGTCGTATATGGACAGGGGTGAACTTGTGCCTGACGAAGTGACGATTGCGATGATTCGGGAACGTCTGGCACAACCCGATTGCCGATCCGGCGCCTTGCTGGATGGCTTCCCGCGCACGGTGGTGCAGGCCGAGGCCTTAGATACCTTGCTTGCCGAGTTTGGCGGCAAAGTGGGCCGCGTTCCGTTCATCACGGCCTCGGAGACCACGCTGGTTGAGCGCCTGAGCGGTCGCTGGACCTGCAAGGCGCAAGGACATGTCTTCCACGAGAAAAACAACCCACCCAAACGGGCTGGGGTATGCGATTTCGATGGTTCGGAACTTTACCAACGAGAAGACGACCGAGCGGAAACCGTGCGCCGCCGTATTCAGGTCTACTTTCAGCAGACGGCGCCGCTTATCGAATATTACCGTCAGCGCGGTCTGCTGGTGGAACTCGACGGCGCGCAGCCCATTGAGAAGGTGACTTCCGATTTGCTGGCCGCGCTGGCGATTGAAGACTATGGCCTGGGCTGATCGGATTTGCCTTAAGACGCCGGCGGAGATCGAGCGAATGCGCGAGGCCGGGCGCATCAATATGCTTGCGCTGGAAGCTGTGCGCGCCCTCTTGCGCCCAGGTGTGACAACCGCTGATTTAAACGCCGCCGCCGAAGAGGTGTTGCGCAAACACGGCGCCTACTCGCCGTTCAAGAACTATGGGCGCCCGCCTTTCCCGGCATCCATTTGTGTTAGCGTTAATGAGGAGTTGGTGCATGGTATTCCGGGAAGTCGCAAGTTGAAAGAGGGCGATATCGTCTCGGTGGATTGCGGGGCGGTCGTGGAGGGGTATGTGGGCGACGCAGCGTTCACGGCCGGCGTGGGCGAGATTTCGGAACTGGCCCGTACACTGATTGAAGTCACCGAGCAGGCGCTCTACCTCGCGATCGCGAAGATGCGCCCTGGCAACAAGACGGGCGATGTGTCTGCAGCGATCCAGCAACATGTGGAAAGCCAAGGCTTCCACGTTACTCGTCAGTACACCGGTCATGGTGTGGGACGTTCCATGCACGAAGGGCCTCAAGTGCCAAACTACGGGGTACCTGGAACGGGCACCCCGTTGCAGCCTGGGATGACGATTGCCCTGGAGCCTATGGTTCTGGTAGGTACTCACCGTACTCGCGTCCTGGCTGACCATTGGACGGTTGTCTCGGCAGATGGTTCGCTGACGGCGCACTTCGAACACAGCGTGGCCGTTACCGATGGCGAGCCGTTGATTTTGACCGCCCTGTAATTCTGGACGGAATTTGATAGAACAGGTATAATTCGCACTTTGCCTGCATTGTTCAAGGAGCACTAAATGAAAGTAAGACCCTCTCTTCGCAAGCGATGCGCGAAATGCAAGATTGTGAAGCGCAGAGGCAGATTGTATATCATCTGCGAAAACCCGAAGCATAAACAGCGACAAGGATAAGGTTCTATGGCGAGAATCGAAGGTGTTGACCTGCCGCGCAACAAGCGCGTGGAAATCGGCCTTACGTACCTGTACGGTATCGGGTTGACGCGCTCTCGTCAGGTTTTGGCGGCGACGAAGATTGATCCGAATAAGCGCGTCAAAGACCTGACCGAGGCCGAAGTCACGGCGATTCGCGACTACATTGCCAACAATTGGAAAGTGGAAGGCGATTTACGCCGTGAAGAGCAAATGAACATTAAGCGACTTATCGAAATCGGTTGCTATCGTGGCTTGCGTCATCGACGCGGTCTGCCGGTGCGCGGTCAGCGTACCCGGACGAACGCGCGCACGCGCAAAGGGCCGAAGAAAACTGTGGCCGGGCGTGGTCGGCGGCGCGGCGCGAAGAAGTAATTTTCTGGAAAGCGAGAGGTTCTATGGCTCAAACGGTTCGTTCCGCGCGCCGCGCAGGCGGCGCCAAAAAAGCCAAACGCACCCTGTCTGCAGCACAGGTGCACATCTTTGCCTCGTTCAACAATACCATCGTAACGGTGACCGATGAACAGGGCAATACCCTGTGTTGGGGCAGCAGCGGTTCTGCCGGTTTTAAAGGGTCGCGCAAAAGCACGCCGTTTGCCGCCCGTCTGGCAGCGGAGCAGGCTGTCAAGGCGGCTCAGTCTATGGGCGTGCAGGAAGTGGATTTGATCGTCAAAGGCCCTGGGCCAGGACGCGAGTCTGCGATTCGCGCCGTCCAGGCGATGGGACTGAAAATCCGGTCGATTGCGGATGCAACGCCGGTGCCGCACAATGGTTGCCGGCCGCCAAAGAAACGACGTGTATAAACTGGAGGGAGGGTCACAGGTATGGCAAAATATCTTGGGCCGGTTTGCAAACTTTGCCGGCGTGAAGCCGAGAAATTGTTCCTGAAAGGGGAACGTTGCTATTCTCCGAAGTGCGCTTTCGAGCGACGGAGTTTTGCGCCCGGCCAGCATGGGCGTACGAGCGGACGGAGCGCCAGCCTGGTGCGCGCCTCCGATTACGCTAGACAGTTGCGCGCCAAGCAGAAGGCGCGCCGCATCTATGGCGTTCTGGAGCGCCAGTTTCGGCGATACTACAGCCACGCGCTGCGCGCGCGGGGAATCACCGGTCTGGTGCTATTGCAGATTCTGGAATCCAGGCTAGATAACGTGGTTTTTCGCCTGGGTTTTGCCTCCAGTCGCGCCCAGGCCCGGATGCTGGTCACACATGGGCACTTTACGGTGAATGGGCGCCGCACTGACGTGCCCTCGATGGTATTGAGGGCCGGCGATGTGGTGGCGGTGCGGCCGGGTTCGCGCGATACAGCTTACTTCAAAGACCTGCCGGCGATAGCGGAGAGTCGCGCTGTGCCCGCCTGGCTCGAACGAGACTTAAAGAATCTCTCCGGTCAGGTTCTCCGTCTTCCGGAGCGCGCCGAGATTGACGGAAACTTGAACGAGCAGTTAATCGTCGAGTACTACTCGCGGTAATCTCATCTTTGAAGCATGGTGCACTGTTCCGTGCGCCGGAGAGAGGGTAGTGTGGCTGTTACAAATATGGTCATGCCAAAAATTGAGCGCGAGGTCGAGGCGCGCAACTATGGAAAGTATGTCATTAGCCCGCTGGAACGCGGCTATGGCGTTACGCTAGGCAACGCCCTGCGGCGCGTCTTGCTCTCGTCTTTAGAAGGCGCAGCGGTTACCTCATTCCGAATTGCCGATGTATTACACGAGTTCAGCGATATTCCCGGCGTGCGCGAGGATGTTCTACAGTTCATGTTGCAGGTCAAACAATTGCGCTTGCGCTTGCACGGTGTAGATAGCGCGCACATGCAACTGGAAGTGCGTGGCGAGGGCGTGGTCACAGCCGCCGATATTATTGCTCCGCCGGAAGTGGAAATCATCAACCCCGACCTTTATCTCTTTACGGCGGACGGCGCGAAGACGCGCGTGGACATTGACTTCACGGTTGAACGCGGACGCGGGTATTCGCCCGCCAACGAGCGCAGCGGAAGACTGCCGATTGGAGAACTGCCGGTAGATGCCATTTTCAGCCCTGTGAAGCGCGTCAACTGGGATGTCCAGGCCGCGCGTGTGGGCCTGAGCACGAACTACGACAGACTCATCCTGGAAATCTGGACGGACGGTACAATTTCGCCGGAGCGCGCGTTGAGTAATGCGGCGCGTATTCTGATGGAGCATCTGCGTTATATTGCCAGTGTCAGTGAGGACATGGCGACCATTGTGCTGGAACAGGAAGCAGCAGCGCCGCGCTTGAGCAGTGAACAGGCGGAAACGCCGGTGGAAGCGCTGGATTTGTCGGTGCGTGTCTTCAACTCGCTCAAGCGCACTGGCATCACGACCGTTGGCGATGTGCTCGAGCTGTTGGCAAAGGGCGATCAGGCAGTGATGTCCATCCGTAACTTCGGCGAGAAGAGTTTGGAGGAGTTGCGGCGGAAAATGTACGAGAAAGGTTTCCTTAAGGATAACCCGGCTGCCTGAAGGAAGGCGGTATGCGCAGGCGAGCAAGGGTGTCCTTGAGCCTTCGGTGAACGTATCCAGTATTTTTCGGCGGCGGGTTGGGCCACGCCGGGCAAGGAGCACGAGAACATGCGTCATCGAGTTGCCGGTTATAAGTTAGGACGTTCCTCAGGCGCGCGTCTTGCCTTGAGACGCACGCTTATCCGACAGTTGTTCCTTCACGAGCGGATTCGCACGACGGAGGCAAAGGCAGCCGCAATTCGCGGCGAGGCGGAGCGGCTGATCACGATCGCTCGCCGCGTGCGCGAGGCGAGCGATACGGAAAAGGTCGCCGCGCGTCGCTTGGTCGCGGCGCGGTTGGGTGGTGCTCCAGAAGTCGTACGCAAGTTGTTCGATGAGATTGGCCCGCGCTTGGCCGCGCGCAATGGCGGATACACGCGAGTCTTGAAACTCGCTCCCCGTCTTGGCGATCGGGCCACAATGGTCTTGCTGGAACTCGTGGAGGAGTGAGCGTTTGGGTAAGGGGGCCGGGCAATCCACTGGGTGGATTTCCCGGCCGCCTGGTTGCCCTTTATGGCGCGTTACCGGATTGTTCTTGCCTACGACGGCAGCGATTTTCAGGGAAGCCAGCGCCAGGCTGCGCGCGGACGCCAGGGTGGGCGGACGGTGCAGGGCGAACTAGAAGCAGCGTTGCAGGCCCTCGGCTGGCGAGGAAAATCCGTTCTTCTAGCCGGGCGCACCGATCGCGGCGTACATGCCAGCGGTCAGGTGGCGGCGTTTGACCTGGACTGGCGACATGACGCGCGGACGCTGCAACGGGCGCTCAACGCGCTTTTGCCGTCGGATATGGCAGTTAGGCAAGTCATCGAGGCGCCGCCGGATTTTCATCCGCGCTTTTGGGCTGTTGCGCGACGTTACTGTTACCGTCTCTTCTGCGCCGAGACGCGTGACCCCCTGCGCGAACGGTACGCCTGGCGAGTTTGGCCGCCGGTTGGCGACCTGCGTCCGTTAGCAGTCTTGTGGCCTGGAACACATGACTTTGCCGCGTTTGGCAGCGCGCCGCGGCCGGGCGGCCATACACTGCGCACGGTTCGTGTTGCTCACTGGCGGCGGCAGGGCGATGGATGGACGTTCGAGATTGAGGCAGATGCGTTCCTCTATCGCATGGTGCGGCGGCTTGTGTACGTGCAGGTGGCAGCTGGACAGGGCAAGCTGACCGTGGAAGCCCTGGCCGACGCCTTGCAAAAACAAACATCTCTACCGGCTGGACTGGCTCCGCCGAATGGTCTGATGTTGGTGGCGGTCCGTTACAAGTAAGACACGAAGACACTTCGTGTGCAACTTGGAAAGTTCACTTGTCTTTTTGGAGAAACGATGGTGCACAAAACCTATTATCCGAAAGCCTCAGAACTTCAACCGCGATGGTTGCTGGTGGATGCTAGCGGTCAAACTCTGGGACGCCTGGCGACCAAAATTGCCACCTTGCTGCTGGGCAAACATAAGGCTTCCTTTACGCCCGGCGTCAAGGTTGGCGATTACGTGGTGGTTATCAATGCTGCGAGGGTAACCGTCACCGGCACGAAAACCAGCAACAAGTTGACCGAGAAGAAGTATTATCGCCACTCGGGTTATCCTGGCGGGTTAAAGGTGATTACATTGCGCGACCAATTGCGCGATCATCCTGACCGCGTGATTCGCCACGCGGTATGGGGCATGTTGCCACATAACCGCATGGGGCGTCACCTGCTCAAGCGGCTGAAGGTATATGGCGGAGCGGAGCATCCGCACAGCGCGCAGAATCCGCAGCCGGTATAGGGCAAGATGCTCCCCTTGCTTCGTGCAAGGAGATGACGCGATATTTTTGAGGAATTTGCGAACAGGAAGGATGCTATGTCGGTGCAATACTATGAGGGCGTTGGACGACGTAAAGAAAGCGTAGCGCGCGTACGCTTGATGAGCGGTACGGGCAAATTTGTTGTTAACGAGAAAGAAGCCTCCGCTTATTTCACTCGCCTTGGCGATCTAGATACGATTTTGTATGTCTTTCGGGCTGTCGGGCAGGAGCCGAGCGCCTATGATGTCTCTGTGGTGGTCAAGGGTGGTGGTGTAACCGGTCAGGCGGATTCGGTTCGCCTGGGGTTGGCGCGCGCTTTGCTCCAAGTGAATTCGGACTGGCGGTCGTTGTTACGGCAACACGGGTTGCTGACGCGCGATGCGCGCGAGAAGGAACGCAAGAAACCCGGTCTCAAGCGTGCGCGCAAGGCGCCCACGTACACCAAGCGGTGAGACCTGGTCAGAGTCCAGGATGCCGCGCGTGGCGCGTGAAATGCGAAGCGTACCACCATGGCCGAGATTACGCTGTTGGGACTGGGGCCGGGCGATGCGGCGAAATTGACCCGTGAGGCGTGGGAGGTTTTGCTTTCGGCCTCTGAAATCTGGCTCCGCACGGCCCAACATCCAACGGTATCCGCGTTCCCTTCCAGTTTAAGGGTCTTTTCCTTTGATGACCTTTACGAAGGGAGCGCGGATTTTGCTTCGGTATACGGCTGTATCGTGGAGCGCGTGATGGAGTTGGGACGGCGTCCCCAGGGGGTGATCTATGCAGTGCCGGGCGATCCCTTCATGGCCGAAGCGACGACGCTGGAAATCGCACGTCGGGCACGCGAGGCGGTCATGCCGTTGCGCATCGTCAACGGTGTTTCTTTCCTGGAGCCGCTCTGCGCCGCGTTGGGCCTTGACCCCTATCCACGTTGTGCTCTGGTGGATGCTCTAGAGCTGGCCGACTCGCGCGTTCCCTCTTTTCCGCCGGATATGCCGGCCATTGTGGCGCAGATATATTCGCGTCAGATTGCTGCCGAGGTCAAGATGACGCTCAACGCGGTTTATCCGGACGAGCACCCAGTGCGCTTGGTCCATGCAGCGGGCACGCCGCTGGAACGCGTGGAGAATTTATCTCTGTATGAGGTTGACCGCTCGGAGCAGATCGGCCTTTTGACGGCTTTGTATGTCCCTCCTTTGGGAGAAGGGACCTCGTTTGAGGCGTTTCAGGAGGTGATCGCGCGCCTGCGAGCGCCAGATGGTTGTCCCTGGGATCGCGAGCAGACGCACGCGAGTCTCCGTCCACATCTGTTGGAAGAAACCTATGAGGCGCTGGCAGCTCTGGATAGCGGGGATGCGGATAAGATGGCGGAGGAGTTCGGTGATGTACTCTTGCAGATCGTGCTTCACGCGCAAATCGCCAGTGAGGAGGGCGAGTTCGGCATGGCGGACGTGTTGCGGAAGGCGCGCGCGAAGATTATCCACCGTCACCCCCACGTGTTTGGTAATCTCCAGGTGGATGGCATGCTGGGAGTGTTGCAGAATTGGGAGCGGTTAAAAGACGCCGAACGTCGCGCCGACGATCGGTCTGAGAAAGGGGTGTTGGATGGCGTGCCGATCGCCCTGCCGGCGCTGGCGCAGGCACAGGAATATCAGGAGCGCGCCGCGCGCGTAGGCTTTGACTGGCCAACTGCGGAAGGGGTGCTGGAAAAGATCGTAGAGGAGATAGGGGAAATCAAGACGGCGAGCGATAGCGAGCGTCTGACAGCGGAACTGGGCGATCTGCTCTTCGCATTGGTCAATCTGGCGCGCTGGAAAAAGGTCGACGCTGAGTCGGCGTTGCGCGCGGCCAATCAACGTTTCCGTATCCGTTTTGCCTTCGTGGAGCAGAGCGCGCGCCAGCAAGGAAAACACCTACGGGACATGACGCTAGAAGAAATGGAAGCGCTCTGGCAGGAGGCCAAGCGGCGCACTCGCTAAAGGACTGTTGCCGCAGCTTGTGCTTTTTTGCTAGCCCATTTCTCCTGCCGGGGCGATGACTTCCCCCTCGCTCTTCAGCAACCCGGTGCCGGCTTCGGCGATGGCATCGCGTGCACCTGCATCCGCGCGCATCGCGTACATATATACCAGGCAAGGCCCCGGGTATCCGGCCTCGGCGAGTCGCTTCTGCCATCCTTCCGAGCGCAATGCGTTGCGCCCAGGCTTGGACGTCGCGCCGGCTTAGCCGGGCCTTGGCTTCGACGACGACGCACAATTGGCGGCCTTGCTGATCTGTGACAGGCAGTACGATGTCTACTTCACCGTTCCAGCGCAATTCAATAGCCTCCTGCAACAGGTGATATCCCTTGCGACGCAGAATTGCCTCTGCCACGCTGCCGACTTCTTCTTACCGCAGAACCGATAATGGCGGCTAGGCCGGCTACTTCACTCCGCGTCTTCTGCAACTCTAGGGCTAGCGACTCGACGCGTTGTTCGGTGCGCTTCTGGGCTTTGGCCAATTCTGCTACAATGGTTTTCAGGCGGTTTAGGCGTTCTTCGCTACGCCGCTGGGCTTCGGCCAATTCTGCCACGATGGTTTCCAGGCGGTTCAGGCGTTCTTCGCCGCGCCGCTGGGCTTCGACCAATTCTTGGATGGTCGCGGACAAGTTCGCATCAATTGCGATAAGGTAAGGATCTCTTCACTGAGCACCAGTTGGCGCGCCTCGGCCCGCCATTCCGGGTGTTCGTGGAGGAGCTTAATAAATTGGTGATAAGACGTTCTATCGAAAGTCATCCTACTCTCCAAGACTATTCTACCTTCTCGTTGGTAATTTGACAGCCGCTTGCCGCTATCTGAGCTCTTGGAACAGGAACATGAGACGGGACACAGGTGCTTCTCTACGCGGTGAGGCGGGTTTTTCGTTTGGTTAGTAACTGGGTGCTATGCTGACCGTATTATTCTGGCTCTCATTACCAATCGGTCCACGCCCCCAAAACGATACTTGTATTCTTCATTGCCGCGCATGAAGTCGAACTCTTGCCGCCCATTTTCGTTTGCCCATTTCAGTAAATGGGCAAGCAATACCCAACCTGGGGAAAGATCGTGAAAAGCCGGATCAAGGCCGGAGTTGTAAACCCAGATTCGGTTGGCGTAATCAAAGTTCAGGTAGGCAGCGGCCTTCCGTCCATCCACTTCTAGAAAAGCCAGTTGCAGCCATCCGCCGTGATAGGCGGCGCGCAAGATGAGGCGCATCTGTTCGCGCATGGCTTGGGTCAGGAAGGCGGCTTTGGCGGCGTTTTGTGCCATCAGGTTCAGGAAGGCTTCGCTTTCGGCTTCGAGTGTGGCCGAGTCGTGGACGATATACCAGCGGACGTTTTGTCCGCTTGCTAGAGCGCGACGCATTTTGCGACGAATCTCGTGACGCTGCTTTTTATCCAGGCTGGCAAGATAGGCGTCGAAATCGCCCGGCAACGGCACACGTGGCGCGTGGTTGGTCTTCTGAACCTCGAAGTGCCAGCCGCGTTTCTGTGCTTCCGCGCGTAACAGAGGAATAGTGGGTGAATTTTCAAGCAGGTTGTTCCAATCCAGGACGCGCCAGGGGGGGATCTCAGCAGCAGATGTGATCAGGAAATCGAGCAAGGCGGTCAGAAAGTCTGCACGCTCTGTTGGTCTTGAGAGAACATCCAGGTAGTCGGAGATAGCCGCGCTGCCGAGGAGGAACAACGCTTCCTCATTTTGTCCATTGCATGCCTGAAAGAGCGGGGCAACTCCAACCAGCCGTCCGTCCCGACGCGCCAACACGATGGCCAATTCGGCCTGCGGCCATTCTCCGCCGCCGCGCCCCTGCCACCAGGCGCGCAGGTATTCGTAACGCAAGAATGGCGTAACCGGTTCGCTTTCTGCAAGCAGCGCATTCCATTCTGCGGCCAGGGATGGCGAGGCGGGGAATTCGCGGTAGAGGGTCAGTTCCATAAACGCATATTCCCGTTAAGGTTGATGACAGGGTGAATTTTACCGTATAATGAAACCGTGTTCGCTTCCCTTGACTTGAATTGCTTTCCCTTTGCTCGCGTTCATGGACAGGAAACATTGGCTCTGCCTGGCCTGATGGCGCTGGCGCCACCACGAAGGGCGGCGCGTGGACGTGCGGATGAGACTCTTCTCATTTACCTGACGCTTTCCGGCAACGTCTCGGCCAATGAGTACACGCAATGGACAGCGCGCTTGGGACAATGCTTCTACCGCACGGGCGGCGCGTTGACCTCTGCCTTGCGCGCGGCGGTGGACGATCTCAACCGAATCTTGCTCGAGCGCAATCTGGCGGCCGCTGGGAAGAGCCGTCCGATCGTTGGTCGCCTGATGATGGCCGTGCTGCGCGACAAACAATTGATTCTGGCGCTCGTTGGGCCTGTTCATGCGTTCCATCTGGGACTGGAGGAGACAGGCCATGTTTATGGGGCGCAGACAGCCGGTCACGGTCTGGGGCTTTCTCAAAACGCTCCTCTTTCCTTCACACGCTTGGATTTGCAGGCCGGCGATTTGCTAGTCTTATGCGCTGTGCAGCCGGCGGGCTGGGAAGTGTTACTACGAGCAGAGACTTGTAGGACGACTCTAACGGTTTTGCGCCGTAAACTCCTTTCTTCTTCCACAGAGGATTTCCATGCTGTGCTTGTGCAGGCGCAGAATGGCCAAGGGCGAATTCACCTGTTACAACCTGGACAAGAAGCTGCCGTGCCTGCTGGGGACGAAGTGTCTGTGTCTGCTTCGAATCGTGGCACACCTGCTGTAGCAAGACCGCTGGAATCTCAGCCTTCCGCTACACCTCCTATGGTCGAATTGCCTTCGGCAGCGTTGCCGGAAAAATCCTCCCTTGCCTCTGCATCAACGGCCTCTTCCTCTGCTCTTCCTTCGGCGTCGCTGGAAAAAACGCCCTCCTCTGTCCGGCGACCGTCTGTTCCTAGCGGTCTGTTCGTCCGACCGCGCGCCGAGGTAGAGCTCTCTGAAGTTGTCCGCCGGCCGAGTCCGCGCGCGCGGGCAGTCTATCGCGGCGCGGCGCGCGCGGTCGGCGGCGGTCGCCGCTTAAGTGAGCGGTTGAAGACCGCGTTTTGCCATTTCCTCCCGCGTCTGCTCCCTGCGGTGGAAGGACAGGAGGCTTCGTTGCCCTCTTCCTTCTTGGCTTTTGTGGCGGTTGCCGTACCTGTCGTCATTGTAACTCTCGCGGCGGTCATCTATTTTCGGTATGGTACCCTTGTCCAGTATCAAGAAAACATGCAACTGGCCGTGACCACTTTACAGATCGGCGATCGGAGCGGCGACCCGACGGAGGCGCGGCGCCAATGGGAGCTGGCGTTGTACTATGTCGAGCAGGCGGAGCAAAGCCGCCAAACGCCCGATTCGGCGATGCTCCGTCAACAGGTGCAAACGCGCCTTGACGCGCTGGATAGCATTGTGCGTCTCGATTTCCGCGAAGCGCTTCGTGTCCGTCTTGACAAGTCGGTGCGGGTGACGCGAATGGCGGCAAGCGCGACCGATTTGTATCTGCTCAATGCTACGCGTGGGAATGTCCTGCGC
Organism: Anaerolineales bacterium; assembly: GCA_034436015.1. Lineage (GTDB taxonomy): Bacteria > Chloroflexota > Anaerolineae > Anaerolineales > Villigracilaceae > DAOTVX01. Next base: position 25,949 of record DAOTWG010000042.1, on the reverse strand, counting down.
GCCTTTCAAACCGAGAACGGCTATGAAATGGACCTCAGTTTCCAATGCGAGGCAGCCACATACGATGGCTATACGGTAGGCGTGTTGATCGATATCGTCGCTTTGCCGAAAATCAACGCCTACAATGCCTCGGTGCTGGCAATGGACGCCAATGGGACGTTGCTCTACTGTGCGCCAGGTCGTCCGCCGCGTGCATTGCCGTTGGCTGTTCCGGAACTTGGTTGGCGTGCCGTGACGGCGTTTACGCTGGATATGGATAACCGGAATCTGTATGTACTCGATGCTCCGGCCGGCGCCGTCTGGATTTATGGCGGTAGGTCGCTCGATTTTTCCTCCTTGCCGATTATGTTCTTCGGCGCACAGGTGCCGCGCGATATGGCGAAGGTCATTGATCTGGCTGTCAATGGCGATGATCTATATCTCCTTTTCCAGGATGGACATGTCACAGCCTGTACGCTCGGTCGGTTGGATGTGCAGCCCACACGTTGCCGCGATCCGATCATAATGGTGGATAATCGTCTGCAACGGAAATCCGGCCCAACCTTGAACGATGCCACCTTTACCGCCATGACCTTCGCCGCCCCGCCGGATCCATCCCTCTACTTTCTGGATCCGAACATGCAGGCGATTTACCGGTTTAGCCCTCGGGCGGAGGGGCTTTTCCTTCAGGGGCAATTTCGCGCCGAGGCGCGTTTTGTCGAAGAGTCATTCACCAGCCCGGCCAGCGCATTGGCGTTTAGCCCGGAACGCCGCCTATTCCTGTGCGTTGGGAATCAGGTGTACTATGCGACGGACGTGCCGTAGGAGAGGATAGGTCGGTATGAACAAGACGGTATCCGGCTTGTTTGTTGCGCTCGCGAGGCTTCTGCTCCGCCTGCTCGGGCGCGGGGACAAAACGAGTGTCGAGACGCCTATCGGCGTGCCGGCGGACAATTTCGGCGAACTGCCGCGCCCGATAACGAGCCGTGTCTTGCTGATTGTCTATGACCCCTTCGTAGATGCCCTTGGAGCGCGTCTTTCCGAATTCCTGCACTGGAACTCCGTTGATGATTTGGTCAATGGCTTTCTCGCGGATATTCGCTCGGTGAGCGGCGGGCTGGCCCGGTATGAAGTGGTGGAACGGCAGGACTTGAACGAGTTCCCGGCCAAAGTGGACGGATACCGCTACGATGCCGCCAGCTATCTGGGTGTGATTCAAGGTCGTCTACCGCCGCACGTTCCCGATGAGGCGGATTATCAACCCATCCTAACCGCCTTCAATATTTTGCCGCGCGTGGCTGCGCGCGAGATTGACGAAATCTGGCTGTTCGGCTTTCCCTATGCTGGTTTTTACGAGTCGGTGATGGCAGGAGCAGGCGCGTTCTGGTGTAACGCGCCGCCGCTGAGAGGAACGGCGTCTTGTAAGCGCCGCTTTGTGCTCATGGGCTTCAGTTACGAGCGCGGCGTAGGCGAGATGCTGGAATCCTTCGGCCATCGCGCCGAGGCGATTTTGACAAAGGCCTTTTCGCATACGCGAGGCGAGGATAATCTCTTCGAGCGATTTTGCCGTTATGATCGAATCGCCCCTGGCAAAGCCGAGGTGGGCAGCATCCATTTTGCGCCGAACAGCACACGAGCGTATGAGTGGGGCAATCCGCATCCAGTGCTCAGCACCTGCTATGATTGGTTCAACTTTCCTAACTTCACGGGCGATGTGCGCTTGGTGGAGGCGAGTGAGTGGGGCGGCGGGGATATTCGTCTCCACCATCTCTGGTGGCTCAAACATTTACCGAAAACAGCCGGCCGCACCCACGGTGTAGCGAACAACTGGTGGCAGTACGTTATGGATCCGAATCTGATAGGGGTGTGACCCTGCGGTTGTCGTGGGCCAAACGATGCTTGGCGAAAATGGCAGCCTCGTGCGCGACGCGCGCTTACCGTCTTACTTTGAGGCGCGCTTCCATGCAATGCGCCCTCGTGTTGGGCCGCTCCTTCGCAATTGGGTACGGAGGCGCCTTCCAGGCGTGCAACTAGTTCGTTGAGGAACGCTTATTCCTCTTTTTGCGCTTGGAAGGCCGCGATGCGCTTTTGGGCCAGAGTCAGATAACGAGGGTTGATTTCATAGCCAACAAAACGACGCTCGGCTTTCAATGCGGCAATGGCCGTGCTTCCACTGCCCATGAAGGGATCAAGAACCACCTCGCCTTTGTACGTGTACAGTTGGATGAGACGGTAAGGTAATTCGACCGGGAATGGCGCCGGATGCCCCACGCGTTTGGCCGATTCCGGATTCAATGTCCAGACGGACTTTGTCCATTCCATGAAGTCCGCGCGGGAAATGGTGCTTTCCTTGTCGGGTGCTTTCCTGCGCGTAAAGGTTCCCTTGGAGAAAACTAGGATGTACTCGTGTGTATCGCGCAGCACGGGGTTGGAAGCCGATTGCCAGCTGCCCCACGCCATCGAGACTCCTGCCCCGGCGCCCTTTTGCCAGATGATTTCTCCGCGCATCAGGAAGCCGATTTGTCGCATCAGGAGGGAAATATAATCAGAAAGCGGTACATATGGCTTGCGACCCACGTTGGCGACGTTGATACAAGCGCGTCCCCCGTACACCAACACCCGGTAGGTTTCAGTAAAGACCTTGCCAAGCAGGTCGAGGTACTCTTCCAGGGATAGATCCGCGTCGTATTCTTTGCGCACGTTGTAAGGTGGTGAAGTGACCATCAGGTGTACGCAATCATCGGGGAGCTCGTTCATCGCCGCGGCATTGCCGAGCAGGATCCGGTTTTCATATTGGGCGGGGAAAGGGGTGTCCGGCGTGGCCGACGCCGGAGAGGCGGGACGCAGCATGGCATATAGTCTCGATTCATAGTAGGCGGATGAATCGTGAGCAATGCGCGCAGTCGTACCAAAATGGCTGGTCTTCGAGCCTCTTTTCATGGCTTATTCCTAATTGCCGGGGCTATATTTGGAGCGGCGCGGGCGTTATACGTAGGGGACGGACGCGCCGCGCACTTTCCCGAGACAAGGCTTGTATCTCTGCCATGATGTTGCCCGTCATCACGCGGACGAACTCGCGATCTTCGCTGTTCCCCTCTAGAAAGATCGGTTTGCCTATGGTGATGGCATAAGGCCCAAAAAGATACCAGTACCCCACGCTGGGAATGCCGCCAACGCGCGAGGCAACGCGATAATTCCACGCACGATGTAAATAGATTCCAACCGGCACGATCGGAGTGCCGGTCATGAGCGCCAGGCGCACTGCACCGGTGCGCGGTGGGTGGAAACCGCCTGCCTGTGGACTGATGGCGCCCTCGATAAAAATCCCGACTGAACGCCCCATCTGTAACGCTCGACAGGCGTGCACCAATGCCACATGCCCTTGCTCTGCGGGCACAGGGATTTGTTCGATTTTCTGCAAATACCATCCTAGAAGAGGGACCTGAAAGGCTTTATCTGTGATGAGGACACTCAGCGGTTGGGAGGAGACAAGGTGTATCAGGAAAGGGTCGGTGGCGCTAGGATGGTTGGCGACGAAAATCTTTGGTCCTTGGGGTAAGTCGGGCTGTTTACGGATATGTATGTTGAGCAAAAGGCCGGCGTAGAGGCGGATGAAAGACCGCCCGAGGAAGTAATAGAGGTTCAAAGCCACGGGAACTCCAAAAAGTTAGGTCTTTGGTTCTTATGGCGGGGGCAATTGATACAGCGCATAGGAACCAATGCTTTGTACAAAAGACAACTCGGCCAGCACCTGATTCAGAACCTGCCAATCTGGCTCTGTCAGGCGCTCGTCGTCTTGATAGACGAATTCCATTCCCTTGCGGTTGATAAGGAGATGCGTATAGCCTCGACTTTGCCAGGATTGCAGGATGCGTTCGGCGGTTCGATATTGATGGAGATCGTCGTACCAGCGGTCTATCACCTCATCTGGGTCGCATATTGGCCAGCAAAGCAGACCACGAGTTTCCCATAACATCAGCGCAGACGAGCCGGCAGGTAAGTTTTGAACGGTTTGCATGGCTTGGGGATAATCGCCTAATGTGCGTTGCAAGTAGGCATTGCGATCGATGTGGCCCGCGAGGAAATCGAGTGTTCCCTTTGCAACTGTCTCTCGCCCTATTTCCAGCGCGGTCAAAGACAGGGATAGGACGACCGCAGCGCCGACGATACGATGGAAACGGATTTGTCGGCTGTGGAAGGCGGCGATGTTCTCGAAACCCACCGCGCCCATGACGGCCCAGGCTGGGAAAAAGGCTATGTAGAGTCGTGTCTGTGTGAGTAGGTATCCGAAGCGGCTGGCGACAGCCCATATCATGAACCCTATCACAGTCATTCCGGTAGCCAGTCCAAGCGCGATTCGACCGCGTTCTTCGCGCGTTCGCCATTTCGACAACGCGAATGGGCTGAGTCCGAGCAGGAGCGGACCAATCGAGGCAGACGGCCCCACGCCATGCTCCACGCCCATCACAGTCGCCTGCCAGGGGAGCGTCAGCATTTCCAGCCATCCGCCCCAAGGAGTGGGATAAGAGGGGTAGTACTCGAGGCGATAGCGGCTCATATCTGCCGTGGGAAACAGCAGAGGATAGAAGGGATTCCCCGTTGCGATGCTGTTCCTTAGCCACCAGGGAAGATTGAAGACTCCTATCATGAGTGCAAATAGGATAACATTCCCGATGACTGCTCTGGCTTTTGTTTTAGTCGGGACAGTGCGCATCGAGATAAAAAACAGCCCCATCAAGGCAAGGATACCGTTCGTGTATTTCGTGCCGAGCGCGATACCTGCAACGGCGCCGGCAAGGAGAAGGTAGCGCCGGTGGGATGTCGACCACCATAATTCCATGCTGACCAGGAAACTCAGGCCATAGAGCATACAGGTCCACTCGATGTAACCGGAGTGGAGTGCTCTGACAAGGCTGGGGCCGGCCAAGAGCGTTGCGATGGCTACCCAGCCGGCGCGTTCACCATACCGACTGGCCATGTACTGCTGGAGACCCAAGAGTACCAGGAGGCCTATCGCCCATTCCAGCAACGTAGCGGTTTCCTCCCCACCTAGCCCTGCTGCTAGTGTGTAAAGCATTTCCGTCGTTTGAGGCATTCCCCAAAACATGAGCTCGGGAATATAGCGGATTCGTCCTGCAAGCAGATACGCGCGAGGCAAGGTTAAATGATAGGTCAGTGTATCAAAGGCAGTGGGGGGGGCAAGAGCCACAGGCAGAGTACAACACAGGATAAGAGCAAGGAGAATGGCCGACCATTTTCCCAGGCGCCCCTTGGCGCGCAGGGCGGTTTTGCTCCCTGTTACAAGTGTTTTTAACCAGCGTATCAGATCGAGGCGTAGCCAGACTGTCAACAGGAGCGCAAGCATCCATAGTGGCCAGCGCACTCCCAGGGCGATTCCAATCAACAGAGTGATCAGCCCAAGCCCTCCTATCCCCAGGCTCAACTGAAGGAGTGCTTGCACGAGGGCCGGTAGAGAGGCATCTGGAAAGGGGAAGAAACGTTTACCGAGACCACCGCTTAACGCAAGAATCCAGACGACGAGCAAGAAGCGCCAAAGCGTTGCCCCGGCCTGTGAGAGGAGAGCAATATCGAAAGGTTTATGGGTTGTCGCATAGGCCGCCATCACGAACAGCAGCCATGCTATAGCCAGAAGCCCCAGGAGCAGGCAATTCTTTTTTGTCTCCATGCGATGTTCCGCTATGCTTCCACATTCTGTCGTTTGGGCGCGACCAATCCGCCATGGCGAGGGCGGCGAGGCATGGTTAAGTCTACCACACCCTAACCGGTTTTTGCTCTTACCTTGCGTTTCCCGTGATGCGATGCCCTCCTATCGAGACCTCGCCGACAGGGCGGTTTTCCTGGGTTCTCTGTGGCCCTGTCTGGCGAAGACTGTTGGTATAATCTAGCCTTCAAGGATTACCAGAGAGTGCGCTCTGAATTATGGAGGCGTCGTGATCCGAGCGTTGATTTTTGACTTCGATGGGCTTATCATGGATACCGAGTCGGCCGAGGTGGAGGCCTGGAAGACGATCTATGCCGAATATGGACAGGAGTTTCCTCTTGAGGATTGGGTGCGCAAGGTTGTAGGTTCTACAACAGATGGCCTCGATCCGGTGCTTCATCTGGCGCAGTTGACCGGCCGTTCCCTGGATCGACTTGCCCTGCACGAACGCGCGCGAACAGACCGTCTTGCCAGACAGGCCGCCCTAACGGCCATGCCGGGCGTCGTATCCATCCTTCAACAAGCGAAACGATTGGGGTTGCGCTTGGCTATTGCCTCTAGCTCGCCCCGTGCCTGGGTGGAAGGCTACCTTCGCCAGTTAGGGTTATGGATGGAGTTCGATAGCATTCTTTGCCGCGAGGATGTCACGTATGTCAAACCGGCTCCCGACTTGTTCTTGGTCGTTTTGCGGCGCCTGGCTCTTACCCCTTCGCAAGCCCTGGTCTTCGAGGATTCGCCAAATGGCATCCTGGCCGCGAAGCGGGCTGGCTTACGTGTGGTCGCCGTGCCGAATCCCGTGACCGAACGAGGCGATTTTCGGGATGCCGATTTAATGCTACGCTCGCTGGCCGACTTGCCGCTGAGAGAGATTCTACGGCGTGTCGGGGCTTCGCCCACACAGACAATGTCCATTGACCGGCAGGAGAATCTCGCTTAAAATCGTAACGAGTGATGAGGCTCGCTCACGAGAAGAAACTGCCATGTATTGGCTGATAGCCTCTGCCTGGGTTCATGGCAGAGGCTTTTTCTCTACTCATGCTTCGCCAGAATGGGCTTGCACGAGAGTACAGGGAACGGCATGTCGGGTGCGCTTTATCATAAACTGCTGGAGGCCTGCCAAGAACAGGGTTGTCCGCTTTGCGTCATTGAGCAGCAGACGGTGCGACGTTACTTGGATAACCTGTTCTATGAAAATGTCAACAGTCCTGCGCTGCGACGACTCTTGCGAAATAGTCGGGGGTTTTGCCGTGAACATGCCTGGCTTGTCGTCAATGAGCGTCTGGGCGATGCACTCGGGATTGCGATTGTTTATCGTGACATTCTGGAGTCTTTATTACAAGATAGGATCGCCCGCTCACGGCGGGCGAAGGTGGGCCGGTTACTGGCGAAGCCGTTGACCTCGGAAAGGAGCGAGTCTCAGGCAAAAGCCGAGGCAGTCTCTTCCAGGCCGTGTCCGGCGTGCAAGCAGCGCGATGAGATCGGCCATTCGATGCTTGCGGTCCTCGTCAAATTCCTGACGGACGAGGGAATACAAGCAACCTTGCGGCAATCGGATGGCCTGTGTCTGCGACATTTTTCGTTGGCGTTCGACCAGGCGGAAGGTCATGAGATAGCTCGCGCAGTGCTGCTAGAAATTCAACGGGAGAAAATGGCAGCGCTTTGCGCTGAACTGAGCGAGTTCATTCGCAAGAACGACTATCGCTATTTCGGCGAGGGCTTTGGCGCGGAGGGCGACTCGTGGAAACGAGCACTGGCATTGGTCGTTGGGAACAACCCCTGGCGAGCAGACGAATAGACTCGAACTATGAACCAAGACGTTACTCCGCCATCTTCCTCCAGAAATAGAGAATCCGCATTATACTTAGCAAACGATTGCCCGACCAATTCATCCGATCCCTTTTTATGGAGATTTACCATGGATACCACAATTGAAACGATTTCCGCTCTTGAAATTCTCGATTCGCGCGGCAATCCAACCGTGGAGGTGGAAGTAGTGTTGGCCGACGGCTCCTGGGGACGCGCGGCCGTTCCTTCCGGCGCCTCGACAGGCATCCACGAGGCGCTTGAACGGCGCGATGGCGATAAGGGGCGCTATAGCGGTAAGGGCGTCCTCAAGGCTGTGGAGGCGGTCAACGGGCCGATTGCCGAAGCGCTGGTCGGTTTCGACGCGATCGAGCAGAAGGCCATTGATGAGACCATGCTTGAACTCGATGGCACGCCGAATAAGTCGAATCTGGGCGCGAACGCTATTCTAGGCGTCAGTCTTGCGGTCGCCAAGGCGGCGGCCGGGGCGCTTGGGCTACCCCTCTATCGTTACATTGGGGGTGTCTATGCTCATGTGTTGCCTGTCCCCATGATGAATATCCTCAACGGCGGCGCACATACCGGCTGGCAATCCACCGACGCGCAGGAGTTCATGATTATGCCCCTCGGCGCCCCTTCGTTTGCGGAAGGCCTGCGTTGGGGCTCGGAGATTTATCAGGCCCTCAAAGCCGTGCTGAAGGCAAAAGGCTACACTACGCTGGTTGGTGATGAGGGCGGCTATGCCCCGGCGCTCAAGGCCAATAGCGAGGCGGTTGAGGTCATCTTGGAGGCGATCGAAAAGGCCGGTTTCAAGGTCGGGCGCGGCGAACAAATCGCTATCGCCCTTGACCCGGCGGCTTCTGAACTCTATGACGAGGGGAGCAAAACCTACAACCTGCGCAAGGAAGGCAAGAAGTTGACCGGCGAACAGATGGTTGCTTTCTGGAAGTCGTGGGTGGATCAATATCCGATCGTCTCGCTGGAGGATGGTCTGGCGCAGGACGACTGGGAATCGTGGAAATTACTGACGGCTGAATTGGGCGAGCGGATCCAGATCGTGGGCGATGACCTGTTGGTGACCAATCCGCAGCGTGTGCGACGCGCCATTCAAGAAAAAGCGGCCAATGCGCTCTTAGTTAAATTAAACCAAATCGGTACGCTGACCGAGACCATCGAGGCGGTCGAAGCCTGTCATCGCGCCGGCTGGCGGGCGGTCACCTCACATCGCTCCGGCGAGACGGAAGATAGCACCATTGCCGATCTGGCGGTGGCGCTCAACATGGGCCAAATCAAGACGGGCGCGCCGGCCCGTTCAGACCGGGTCGCCAAGTATAACCAATTGCTGCGCATCGAGGCCGAACTGGGCAATACGGCTCGATATGCCGGCTGGAGCGCCCTGGCACGCTGACACTTCTCGTGGGACGGAAAACTCCCGGAAGCGAAAGGCTTTCGGGAGTTTGTGTTGTTTCCTAAACAACAAGTAGTTCTTTTTGTGACTTATTGGCTCGTCTCGCCCACCTCCCAGCGGACGAAGCGGCGGATGACGATGTTCTCGCCTAGGCTGGCGATATGCTGATGCAATAGTTGCTCGACCGTGATGGTCTCATCGCGCACATACGGTTGCCGCAGCAAGACGACTTCATCTTTATACTTTTCCAGCCGTCCCTGCGCGATTTTCTCCCACATGGCTTCCGGCTTTCCTTCCTCGCGCGCGCGCGCCTTGCCGATTTCCATTTCGCGGTCGATCACCTCGGCCGGGATGTCTTCCTCGCTCACGTAGAGGGGGGCGTTGGCGGCGATTTGCAGGGCGATCTCGTGGGCGAAGGCGCGAAATGGCTCGGAGCGAGCGACGAAATCGGTCTCACAATTGATTTCGACCATCACGCCGACGCGCCCGTTCCCGTGCGAATAGAGTTCCAGCATGCCGTTGGATGCCTGGCGGTCCGCGCGTTTGGCCGCGGTGGCCATCCCTTTCTCGCGCAGCCATTCGACGGCTTTTTGGAAATCGCCGTTCGTTTCTAAAAGTGCTTTGCGGCAATCCAGGATGCCGGCGTTTGTCTGTGCGCGCAGTTCCTTAATCATCTCTGTTGTGATTTCCATGGTTCACCTCAATGCGATGGGATTCGGACGCGCCGGCCCTACGCCTCGGCTTCTACGTCCTCTTCTACTCCTATATCCTTCTCTTCTCTTTCTTCCTTACGAGGAGGGGGAGCAAGTTTAGCTAGCGTGGCCTCGCCCAACAACTCTTCATCTTCCAGTTCTTCCTCGAGTTCGAGGGCGATGGGGCTCGCGCGCCGAGCAGCCATCACATCGGCAGTCGGGGCCTCCGCGGCGCCTTCGCCTTCCTCCTTCCGCAACGCTTTCCCTTCCAACACAGCGTCGGCAATTCTCGCGACCAGGAGCTTGATGGCGCGAATCGCGTCGTCATTGGACGGGATGACGTAATCCACGCCGGATGGATCGCAGTTCGTGTCCACAAGCGCCACTACCGGAATGCCAAGCAGGTTTGCCTCATGCACGGCGGCCTCCTCGCGTCCAACATCCACCACGAAGAGCAAATCGGGCAGACGCGTCATCTGGCGAATGCCCTCCAGGCGAATGCGAAGGCGGTCCAATTCACGCTGGAGCAGCAGCCCCTCCTTCTTCGTCAGGCGGTTGACCTCGCCAGTGGCGAACATCTTCTCCAGGCGCTCCATCTGCTGGATGCGGTTATAGAACGTAATCCAGTTGGTAAGCATTCCACCTAACCAACGTTCGGTAACATAGGGCATGCCGCAGCGGATAGCCTCGTCGCGTACGGTGTCCTGCGCCTGACGCTTGGTGCCGACGAACAACACCACGCCCCCCTTGGCGACCGTATCCCGCACAACATTATAGGCTGTATTCAGCGCCTTGACCGTCTGTTGCAGGTCAATGATATGGACGCCGTTGCGCTCGGTGAAAATATATGGCTTCATCGCCGGATGCCATTTGTTCGTGCGATGGCCGAAGTGGACGCCGCTTTCCAACAGCGTTTTCATAGAAACGATTGCCATGTTGACTCCTTCTTTGTCGCCCTCCAGCATCGCGGGCAAAGCCGGATGTGGGACGACGTGAGTTTAGCGGGCTTCTTTCTCCCGCTCAGGGACGCTTCTTGCCCGTCCCAGGCAAGATGTGCTCCCCTGCTGGGGAGTAGGATAAGTATACCACAAAATTCGAGGCGTAGCTTGTGGTGAAGCGCGCGGCAGGGCTACACGTAGTCCTTTCCGCGCGGCCGGTCTTCTAATTTCCTTTTGAAGTGATAGAGGTCAGAAAGGCTTCTTGTTGCGCGGTAGGACAGCCTTTCGCGGCTGTCGCAGGCGGAGTGCCAGCGGGCAAGCTGCTGACCGAACCTGGCGCGCCTCTCGACAACAACAACAACAAAAGAGCGTATTCTGGCTCGCGCGCAGAAGGAGAAGGTAGACCGCGCAGGAGGGCAAACGATGGATATGCACGAGGAGGGTAAGAAAAAAGGACTCGGCCTCCCTCTTTGGCAAGTCGGCTTGTTGGCGGCTGCTTTTCTAGCAGGGTTGAGCGTGAGCCGCTTGATTCTTGCAGCGCAGGCGTTGGCGAACTGCCCGGTGCCGAATTTCTGTTCGAGTTTTGGTTGTCCTTGTGGCTGGGCGGGGCTGTACTGTGCGGGGAGTTGTGGTCTGTTGCAAGCCGTGTCCGACGTCCACGCCCCGGCCGACGGCCACGAGTTTGTCGAAGCCGCCCACAGCCACGCGCACGCCCACGTCGAAGCCGCCGACCCCTACCTGGACGTGCACCCCTCCTCGCGGAGGATAAGTATAACCTGCAAAGCAACATACTGCATGAATTTGGCCATTGGATTGCGCTGGAGGATATTCGGAGTATAGGTTTTAAGGTGATCATGTGGTATCACTTACCGCCGGGGGAAGAAAGAACCGCCCTCACTGGGCCGGATATTGAGGGTCTTGTTATGGAAGTATCCGTGAAATACTCTGGACGAGTTCGGTTGTTTGGCGGGAGGTGGCGCCTATGCAGAAGAAATCTCTTGAAATCTTGGTTGCGCTTGCTTGGGTGATCGGTTGTCTGGGCAGCGGCTGCGGCATAGGCAAGGTAGCCGCGTTGCCGACTGGGGAGGTGGGGGCGCGCCGACGAATATGCCCGTTCCTCCAGCGGTGTTCGTATCGCTTATGGATATGGATTTGAACGATCTCATTGGCGTAGCGGAGTTAATCGTACTTGGCCAGGTAGAGGTTGTGTATCCGAGCCGCTGGAATACCCCTGACGGGAAGCTGCCGGAGGGCATGACCATCTATACGCTCTCACCGGATGTACTTCCCTTGTTCACGGATGTGGAGTTTCGCATCGGGCAGACGCTGAAAGGGGATGCGGGCGGGAAGGAGAGAGTGCGCGTGCGCACCATCGGCGGCGAGTATGAGGGAATGCCGTTCCGGTATCAGAACTTGCCCTTGCTCGATTTGGGGCAGAAATATCTGTTGTTTTTGGAGAGATATCCTGAGCGCCCTACTGCCCCTATTGATCCAGACCATTATGTGATTACGGATGCGTTTGCGATTGCCGATGGCCAGGCGATCGCGATGAAACATGGCGGCTACGATGTTCCCCTGGAGGCGATTCCGTTCTTGTTGCGGATGCCGCAGGGCAATCCCTTTCTTGTTGGGAGGCGGGTGTCTCTGGCGGAGGCGCAGGCGGAGTTCGGTTGGGAGGTTCCTTTGCCGCAGGGGAGGGAGGTCCGCGAGGTCTGGGTTGCGCGTGAGGCTTGCTGCACGCACGCTGTGGCCGTCTGGTTTGACGATGGGTTGTGGTTGGTAATGCGAAATCGGGTAGAAGACCGTCTGGACGTGGAGGAGCTGCTTGAGCGTGCGCCGGAAATGGCCATGGTGGAGGTCAAAGGCTATCCCGGAGGTGGGGGTTGTCCGGGCGTTATCGAGAAGGACGGGCGGCAGTTTTCTCATCTGGGAAATGTGACGGTGGTGTTGAAGGATTGCCTCACACTTGCTTTGTACTCTGACAGCTTATCGCTTGGGGCCTTGCTGGAAATTGCGGAGATGATACCTTTACCTGCGCCGGCAGATGATGCGCTCTACATCAGGTTTGACCCGTTAAAGTTGCTTGATCTGCTGAAGGCCGGCGTGGAGGCCCGTGCTGCTGGTCAAATTGACCGCGACATTGCTGCCGAGCTGCAAGGCGAACTGGACAGCGTCCTTGACAGCCTGAACGAGTGGGATGTGGCGGCGGCGATCGACAAGCTTAACACCTTCATCAACGAAGTCTCAACGCAGCGCGGCCAGAAGATTGCAGGAGAAGCCGCTTCTGGTCTCATCTCTCAGGCGTACAACATTATTGATGTTCTTCGCGTTGTTAGGCCAACAGCAACGCCGGATGCCACGCTGACTCTCGAAGAACCTCCTGCCGAGACGCCCGCTCTTACCCATAGCGCACCCTGAAGAGAAGTGAGGGTGCCAGAAGGCGGAACCGGGGGAGTCCTTTCTTCATCAATCATAGCCGAATTTGGGCAGGATTGCAGGATTTCCGGCTGTTTTGGGGACAGTGCAGGGAGCATTGTCCCCAGAATCGTCTATCTTTGTTGTTAGGAAGGGGCTAGCCGCGGCAATCCTGGGGATTGCCAAGCAACGCGCTGCCGGTTCTCTCTGTGCGGTCGATCTCCTGATGTTGTCTGAAGTGTGCCGGGCAGCGGGCCTGCCTCGCCGTGCTATAGCCTTTCGAGGCTGCCGTAGAAGAAGCGCCGATGGCGCAAGGCTTGTCCCAACTGCCTCGTGGGCCGTGAAACCGATCTGGCTGGTATAATTCCCTTTTGCCCTGCGCAAAGGCAAATCGAACAATTGTGCTATAATTCAAGTGAGGTGAGCATGTCTTCGGTGATACGGGTGGTGGGCGCGCGGGAACACAATCTCAAGGGCATTACCGTGGAGATTCCGCGCGGCAAGTTCGTGGTCATTACTGGCCTTTCCGGCTCGGGCAAGTCCTCGCTGGCCTTCGATACCATCTTCGCTGAGGGGCAGCGGCGTTATGTCGAATCGCTTTCGGCCTACGCGCGTCAGTTCCTCGGGCAGATGCAAAAGCCAGACGTGGATTACATCGAGGGCCTCTCCCCCGCGGTTTCGATTGACCAGAAAGGCGTTTCCCATAACCCGCGCTCCACGGTTGGCACGGTGACCGAAATTTACGATTACCTGCGTCTGCTGTTTGCGCGCGTGGGGGTGCCGCATTGCCCGGTCTGCGGGCGCGAGGTAGTGAAGCAATCGGCGCAAGAGATCGTGGACGCCATCGAATCCCTGCCGGATGGAACGCGTATCTTGATTTTGGCGCCGATCGTACGCGGGCGCAAAGGTACCTACCAGGCCGTCTTCGAGGAGATTCGCAAAGCCGGCTTCGTCCGCGCTCGCGTAGACGGCGTGGTCTATTCGCTGGACGATGAAATCAGCCTCGACCGCTACAAAATCCACACGATTGAGGCTGTCGTGGACCGTCTGATCATTCAACACGGCGGTAGCCAGGAGGAGCGCCAGGCCGCCCGCACGCGCCTGACCGATTCGGTCGAAACCGCGCTGAAGTTCGGTGACGGGTATCTCACAGTGGCAAAAATCGGGGAGAAAACGTCAGACGTGGAGGGGCAATCATCGGGCCAACCCCCCTCTGACTTACAATTTTCTGAGCACCTTGCCTGCCCGGAACATGGTGTCAGCATCCCGGAAATTGAGCCGCGCACGTTTTCCTTCAACACCCCGCACGGCGCCTGTCCGGAGTGTCAGGGATTGGGCAGCCGGCTGGAGATTGATCCGGATCGCGTCGTAGATCCGGAAAAATCACTGGCCGAGGGCGCCTTAATTGCCATGGAATGGAACAATTTGCGCGAGGACAGCGGTTATTACTGGCAGTTGTTGGAGGCGGTGGCGCAACATTTTCATATTGACATGGATAAGCCGTTCTGCGAGTTGCCGCCGGAGAAGCAGCGCCTGATTCTCTATGGAACGCAAGGCGAGCGCGTTCGTGTCCACTATCAGAGTCGTGATGGTCGTCAGGCGACCTTCGAGACCCCCTTCGAGGGCGTTATTGGCAATCTGGAGCGGCGTTATCGCGAGACCGGTTCCGATTACATCCGCGAGAAAATTTCGGAATATATGAGCGACCGTCCCTGCCCGGCCTGTCAGGGGAAGCGCTTGCGCCCGGAGGCCCTGGCGGTCACCGTAGCTGGCGTGAACATCATGGAAGTGACCGATTGGCCGGTGCGGCGCGTGCTTGCATGGGTGGAATGCCTTGCCGGTCCACAGACGCCGCTCACGGCGCGACAGCAAGCGATAGCAGAGCGTATCCTCAAGGAAATCAAATCGCGGCTGGGTTTCCTGGTCAACGTTGGCTTGGATTATTTGACGCTCAGCCGCTCCTCGGCCTCCCTTTCCGGCGGCGAGGCGCAACGCATCCGTCTAGCCGCGCAGGTCGGTTCGGGTCTGGTGGGTGTGCTCTACGTCTTGGACGAGCCGTCCATTGGCCTCCACGCGCGCGATAACGCCCGTCTGCTCCATACGTTGAAAGGGCTGCGCGATTTAGGCAACACTGTCCTGGTAGTTGAGCACGATGCGGAGACCGTCCGCGCCGCCGATTGGGTCATTGACCTTGGGCCAGGCGCCGGCGAACATGGCGGCAGAGTCATTGTGGCGGGCACGGTCGAGGACGTTCTTTCTCATCCGGATTCCTTGACCGGCGCGTACCTTTCAGGTCGGCGGCAAATCCCGATGCCAACAGCGCGCCGCGCCGGCAACGGCAAATATTTGACCATCATCGGAGCGCGAGCGAATAACCTAAAAAACCTGACGGTCGAGATCCCGCTGGGGAAACTAATCTGCATTACGGGGGTCAGCGGTTCGGGGAAATCCTCGCTGATGATCGATGTGCTGTACAACGCTCTAGCGGCTCGTTTGCACGGCGCGCACACGCGCCCCGGCGATCATGACCGAATCGAGGGGATTCAACATCTTGATAAAGTCATCAATATTGACCAATCGCCCATCGGACGCACGCCGCGCTCCAACCCCGCGACCTACACCGGCCTCTTCGATGAAGTGCGTAAATTGTTCGCAGGCTTGCCGGAGAGCAAAGTGCGCGGCTACAGACCGGGGCGTTTCTCCTTCAACGTTCATGGCGGACGTTGCGAGGCCTGCCAAGGGCAAGGGGAACTGCGAATCGAGATGCAATTCCTGCCCGATGTGTATGTGCCTTGCGATGTCTGTCATGGCAAACGGTTTAATCGCGAGACGTTGCAGGTGCGCTTCAAAGGATACAACATCGCCGATATACTGGATATGACCGTGGCCCAGGCTTTAGGGGAATTTTCGGCTTTTCCGCAAATGGGGAACAAGTTGCGTTTACTACAAGAGGTCGGTCTGGGGTATATTAAGATTGGACAGCCGGCGACCACGCTTTCGGGCGGGGAGGCGCAGCGAGTCAAACTCTCGAAGGAATTGGCGCGGCGCGCGACCGGGCGCACGCTCTACGTCCTCGATGAGCCGTCCGTTGGCTTGCACGCGGCCGATGTGCACAACCTCATCAAGGTCCTGCAACGTCTGGTAGATGCCGGCAACACGGTCTTGATTATTGAGCACAATATGGATATTATCAAAGTGGCCGACTGGGTGATTGACCTGGGGCCGGAAGGAGGAGAGGAAGGGGGGGAGATTGTCGCGGAGGGGACACCGGAAGAAATTGCTGCCCATCCTCGTTCGTATACCGGCCAGGCCTTGCGAGCCTATTTGGGCCTTGGAATAAGGGATGGATGGGAACCTTCCTTGCCCTCCCAGCGTCTTGAGCGCGAATGTTGATTTCGTCTTGTCCAGAGGAGAGTTCTTAATGAAAAAGACCTTTCTCATTGTCTTGCTTGGATTATTGCTTGCGGCCTGCGCGTCGAAGGCGATGGCGCCGCTTCCAGAGCAAAGAGCCCCTGACGTAGTGGGGCAAGAGGCTCTGTCTATGCCGTTGGCTACTGCCGGGCCGCCCAAATCCGCTGCCGCGCCGGGGATGGTTGCCGACACTGGCGCACTGGAAACTCGTATGGTCATCAAGAACGCCAATCTTCGTCTGGTGGTGACCGACGTGCAGGTGAAAATGAACGCCATCGCGCAAATGGCGGAGCGCGAGGGTGGCTTCGTGCTTTCGACCAATCGCTACCAATCCTCCACAGCCAGCGGCGTGACTGTTCCGGAAGCAACCATCTCGATTCGCGTGCCCTCGAATCGTTTTGACGCGGCCATTGCCGAAATCGAGGCTGACGCGTTAGATGTGTTGCAAGACGACCGTTCCGGTCAAGATGTCACGGCGCAGTATGTGGACTTACAGGCGCGCCTCAAGGCGCGTCAGGCGGCGGCCGCGCGGTTGGAGCAACTCCTGCAACAGGCGAGCAATACCGAGGCGGTGCTAGAAATCTTCCGTGAACTGGAATCCATCAACGCCGAAATCGAATCGCTCAAAGGGCAGATCAGGTACTATGAAGAGGCCTCCTCGTACTCGCTGATCAATGTAACTTTGATTTCCGAGGAGAAAGTCCAGCCGATCAAAGTTGGTCGCTGGCAGCCGCGGGGTACGGCGAATCGGGCGATTCAAGCGCTCATCAACTTCCTGCAAGGTTTCGTGAACTTCCTTATCTGGCTGGTGTTGTTCGTTGTACCGATGTTGCTGGTTGTCTTTGGCCCGCCGGCGCTAATTGCCTGGGGCATCATAGCAGTCGTCCGTCGTCGCAAGGCCGAAAAGAAGAAGGCAACAGAGTAACTTGCCGAAATAGCAACCCTGTTGTTTGCAAAGCCCGTCTGCACGAGGCGGGCTTCTCTTTTCTTGCGACCAGGGGGCTTTGTGTACTTCACGCGGATTCCCCCGCAACTTTCTGGGACGAGTGGTGTTTTTTGCCATGAGGAACAGACTTTGTGAATTCTGCAACAAAGAAGACTCCCATGGAACTTCCCTCTTTTGACACCTTGCGAGCAATAGCACAACAGGAGGGCGATGAAGCCCGCATTGCCGCGCAACACGCCAAAGGCAAGAAAACCGCCCGTGCGCGGCTGGAATTATTGCTTGACCCCGGCTCTTTCCACGAAATTGGAATGTATGTGACCCACCGGGCGACGGGGTTTGGCATGGAGCAGTCGCGTCCCTGGGGCGATGGCGTGGTAACCGGCTGGGGCAAGATTGACGGCCGCGTGGTATACGTCTTTGCCCAGAACTTCACGGTCATGGGCGGTTCGGTGGGCGAAGCCCACGCGCGGAAAATCGCCCATGTCCTCGATTTGGCCTACCAAAACGGCGCGCCGGTGATCGGATTGAACGATTCGGGCGGCGCGCGCATTCAGGAAGGCGTAGATTCGCTGGCGGGGTACGGCGAGATTTTCCTGCGCAATGTGCGCGCCAGCGGCGTCATCCCACAGATTACCGTCATCCTCGGTCCCTGCGCCGGCGGCGCCGTCTATTCGCCGGCCATTTGCGATTTTATCGTGATGGTGGAGAAGACGGCGCACATGTTCATCACCGGGCCGGATGTGGTCCGCGCCGTGATGCACCAGGAGGTCACGCCGGAGGAACTTGGCGGGGCGCAGGTACACCGCACACGCAGCGGCGTGGCGCATTTCACCGCGCCGGATGAGGAGACAGCCCTGGCGCAGGTGCGTTGGTTGCTCTCCTTCCTGCCGCAGAACAACCTCACGCCGCCACCTTATCAAGCGTCGAACGACGACCCTTATCGCCTCGTTCCCGAGCTGGATGGCATTGTGCCAGAAGACCCGCAGGCGCCTTATGATGTACACAAAGTCATCGAGGCCGTGGTGGACAGCGGCGAATTTCTTGAGGTGCAGCCGGAGTTTGCCCCCAATCTGGTGGTGGGCTTTGCGCGTTTGGATGGACATCCGGTGGGAATTGTGGCGAATCAGGCCAACCATCTGGCCGGCGTCCTGGATATTGACTCCTCGGATAAGGGAGCGCGCTTTATTCGATTCTGCGACGCATTCCACATCCCCTTGGTGACGTTCGTGGATACGCCGGGCTTCCTACCTGGGCTGGAGCAAGAACACGGCGGCGTGATTCGCCACGGCGCGAAGATGATTTACGCCTATGCGGAAGCAACCGTGCCAAAGGTGTCGGTCATCCTGCGTAAGGCGTATGGCGGCGCATATATCGTGATGTCCTCCAAGCATTTGCAAGGCGATGTCAATTTTGCTTGGCCGCGCGCCGAGATTGCCGTCATGGGGCCGGAGGGCGCGGTGAATATCATCTTTCGCAAGGAGCTCGAGGCAGCAGGGGACAGAGCCGCCCGTCAGGCCGAGCTGACGCGGCAGTATCGCCAGGAGTTCGCCAATCCCTATGTTGCCGCCTCACGCGGGTATCTTGACGATGTCATTGCCTCGGCCGAGACGCGCCGGCGTCTGATTCAGGCGCTGGAAGTCCTGCGCGACAAACGTCAACCTACTCCTCCACGCAAACACGGGAATATTCCGCTATGATGAAGGTTCTGGTTGCTAACCGCGGCGAAATCGCCATTCGTATTCTGCGCTCTTGCCGTGAAATGGGGTTGCCTTCGGTGGCGATTTATACGGATGTGGATAGCAAGGCTTTGCACATCCGTTGCGCCGACGAGGCGGTCGCTATCGGCGCGCCACAGGCTTACCTGGATGGGCGCGCCGTGATCGAGGCTGCGCGTAAGAGTGGCGCGCAGGCTATTCATCCGGGTTATGGCTTCCTGGCGGAAAACGCCGACTTTGCGCGCGCCGTAGAAGAAGCCGGTTTGATTTTCGTTGGACCGCGCCCAGAGACAATTGCCTTGACCGGCGACAAACTCGCCTCGCGGCGCGCGGCGCGAGAAGCCAGCTTGCCCATCTTGCCTGGGACGGAAGACCCCCTTCCGGCGGAATTCTCCCTCTATGATGACATCGTTGCGACGGTGACTTTCCCGGTGTTGGTCAAAGCCACAGCAGGCGGGGGCGGGCGCGGCATTCGTTTGGCGACTTGCGCCGAGGAACTGCCGGAGATGGTCGCTGCGGCGCGTGCGGAGGCCCTGACCGCTTTCGGCGATGATACCGTCTATCTCGAATCGCTTGTTCCGCAGGCGCGTCATATTGAGGTGCAAATCCTGGGCGATGGCGAAGGGAATGTCCTGTGTCTTGGAGAACGGGAATGCTCCATTCAACGCAGACGCCAGAAGTTAATCGAGGAAGCGCCGGCCCCCGGCCTGAGCGCCGCTCAGCGCGCTCACCTTTATGACCTGGCGGCTCGTCTTGGGCGAGCACTTCGTTATCGCAGTTTGGGCACGGTGGAGTTCCTATTGGATGCGGAGCAGAACTTCTATTTCATCGAAATCAACCCTCGCATTCAAGTAGAGCACCCGGTGACGGAAATGGTGACAGGGCTTGACCTAGTCAAGCAACAGTTGCGGCTAGCGTTGGGCGAACCACTGCAGTTACGTCAGGAGGAGATTGCGTTGCGCGGCGCGGCGATTGAGGCGCGTATTCTGGCGGAGGATGCCAGCCAAGGGTTCCTGCCGGCGACCGGGGAAATCACCTATCTCAAGGAACCGGGCGGGCCGGGCGTGCGTGTGGACAGTGCTTTGTATCAGGGCATGACGGTCGGCGCGGACTACGATTCGTTGCTGGCGAAACTCATCGTTTGGGCAGAAGACAGACCGGCGACCATTCGTCGGCTGCGCCGTGCCTTGTGCGAGTTCCAGATCGGCGGCGTGCCTACAGTCATCGAGTTTCTGACCCAAATCATAGATAGTCAACCGTTCCTGAATGGCAAGGTAACCACTACCTATCTGGAACATTTCCAGCCGGAGCCACGGCGACCGCGGCCGGAGTTGTTGCGGGAGATTGCGCTGGCGGCGGCCCTCTATGCCCACCGCGCCCAAAGGCAAAATGGCCGCGATTCTCTGCCTTCCAGTTACTGGCAGATGACCGCTTGGCGCGAACAGATGCGCACCGGTCGGTGAATGCGCTGGCAAGCAAGAAAGGAGTGAACTATGGCCGTGTACTGCGTTTCGATTGATGGACAGGAATTCAAGGTACATCTCAACGGCGAGACGGGGGTTGTAGATGGCGAACCGGCGCGGGCGCGCTTGACTTCGCTCAACGACTCTGGCCTACATCTGCTGCATTACGGTCAACAGGCCCTGGAAGTACACCTTTGCCCGCGCCAGAACAGCATCTACGATGTGATGGTCGGCGGTTGCTCCTTGCAAGCGCGCGTGGAGACTCTGGCGAAGCGCCTGCAACGAAGGCAGGATGCAGACCTGGAGGGAGCATTGACGGCTCCCATGCCGGGCCTGGTGGTAGATGTTCGCGCCCGACCTGGAGATTTGGTCCAGGCTGGCCAGACGCTGGTTGTGTTGGAGTCGATGAAGATGCAGATGCAACTGCGCGCGGCCATAGATGGGCAGGTGGAAAGTGTACAAGTTGAGCCGCGTCAACAGGTGGAGAAGGGAGCGGTGCTAGTTCGGTTGAAGCCGCTTGCTGTTGTGCAATAGCCTTGATTGGCAACCGCTTGCCTATCCTTGATTCCCTGACAGCAAGACAAGAGAAAGACGCAGGATTGGAAGGAGTGTGACGTCTTATGGAACCGAGGTTCGTTGCCATTGTGGGGATGGGCGCTATTCTGCCTGATTCGCCCGATGTCAACACGTTCTGGCAGAATCTCCAGCGTAAGTTCTACGCGGTTCGTGATGTGCCGCCGGACCGCTGGCGAGTTGATTTGTTCTACGATCCCGACCCGAACGCGCCGGATAAGACTTATTCCAAGATCGGCGCCTGGGTGCGGGAGTTTGAGTTCGAGCCGCTCCGCTGGGGCATTCCAATTCCGCCGCGAACGCTAGAGCAGATGGATGAGGCGCAAAAGTGGGCGATTGCTGCCAGCCGTCAGGCCTTGCTGGACTACGGCTATCCGGAGCGACGCGCGCTCGATCCGGAGCGGGTGGGAGTCATCTTCGGCAATGCGCTGGCGGGCGAGTACCATTATCGCTCGACGTTGCGCATTCACCTGCCTACCTACCTCGATTCGCTTCAATCAGTGCCAGCTTTCCGCAGCTTACCGCCGGAAGTGCAGAGGGAATTGCTGGAGGGGATGCAAGAGCGCATTCAGACGTTGATTCCGCCGGTCACGGAGGATACGATGCCGGGCGAACTGGCGAACATTCTGGCCGGGCGGGTGACGAACGCCTTTAATTTTGGCGGTCCCAGTTTTATCACAGATGCCGCATGCGCGTCTTCCATAGCATCCTTGCAGGCGGCAGTGGAGGCTCTCTATTCCTATCAATGCGACGCTGTCCTGGCGGGCGGGATAGACCGCAACATGGGTGTAGAGGGCTTTGTCAAATTCAGCAAAATTGGGGCGCTCAGCCCGGATGGTTCGCGTCCCTATGCCGAGGGCGCCAACGGTTTCGTGATGGGGGAGGGCGCCGTGGTGTTCCTGCTCAAACGCCTGGCCGACGCGGAGCGCGACGGCGACCGAATTTACGCCGTCATTCGCGCCATCGGGGCGAGTAGCGACGGCAAGGGCAAGGGCATTACCGCGCCCAATCAAGCCGGTCAGGAGCGAGCGATTCGGCGCGCTTGGCAGGCGGCAAACGTCTCACCGGCGACGGTGGGTTTCATCGAGGGGCACGGCACGTCGACGCGGGTCGGCGATGTGGTGGAGGTGGCCGCCTTGAACGCTGTCTTTGGGCAATTTGGCCTGAAGCCGGGCACAGTGGCGTTGGGTTCGGTGAAGTCGAACATCGGTCACCTCAAATCGGCGGCCGGAGCGGCGGGTGTGTTGAAGGCCGCGCTGGCGCTTTACCATAAAGTGCTCCCCCCTTCGGTCAACTTCACCCGTCCCAACCCGCAGATAGCTTTTGCGCATATTCCTTTTTACGTGAATTGCGAGAATCAACCCTGGGAGGTGCAGGATGGCGAGGTGCGACGTGCTGGTGTCAGCTCGTTCGGCTTTGGCGGCGCGAATTTCCACGTGGTGATGGAGGAACACATCCCCGGCTTGCTGACGGGTGAAAGGAAGTTGTTCCCTAGCGTAGAAGTGCCGAAGGCGATGGCGGCCGCGCCGACGACTACCGCGGCTGTCGCGACGCCGATCGCGGCCGTTTCTGTCTCGACAGATACCCCTTTGGCTCGTCGCGGCCGCTTGTTCCTCGCCGCGAATAGCGTGGAAGAACTACGACAGAAGTTGCAGCAGGTTCTGGCGCAGGCGCGGGAAGGCCAAGCGCCGCCGTCCACGCCGCCCTCGTGGCAAGACTTGCGGCAGGCGGAACGTCTGGCGGTTGAGTACGGCGACATCGAGGAACTGTTGAAGCGCGGACAACGCGCATTGCAAGGGTTCGATTCCGGCCTGCCGAACGGCTGGCAGGCGCTTGCTGCGCAGGGCATCTATCGTGGCCATGGGCCGGCCGGCAAGCTGGCGTTTCTCTTCCCCGGTCAGGGGTCGCAGTACGCAAACATGCTGCGCGAACTGCGTCAGAGCGAGCCAATCGTCACTGAGACCTTCCGCGAGGCCGATGCGGTAATGGAGCCGATCATCGGGCGGAAGCTTTCGGAGTGTATCTTTACCGCAAAGGATGACGAAGCCAGTCTTGCTGCAGCGGAACGCATCCTAAAGGACACGACGATCACCCAACCGGCGGTCTTGACGGCGAACGTAGCCTTGCTGCGACTGCTGGAGCAGCAGGGGTACACGCCGGATGTAGTGGCCGGCCACTCGTTGGGCGAGTATGGCGCGCTGGTGGCTGCCGGCGTACTTACCTTTGCTGAAGCGCTCGAAGTGGTCTCCGCGCGCGGGCGCGAGATGGCACGCGTTTCGCTTGCCGATAACGGTTGCATGGCTGCCATCTCGGCGCCAATCGAAGAAGTGGAACGCGTGCTAAGGACGATTCAGGGATATGTCATCATTGCTAACCTGAACAGCCCCTTACAGTCGGTCATCGCCGGCGAGACGCGCGCCGTGGACGCAGCCGTGGAAGCCTTCCTCGCGCAAGGCTATCAGGCGGTCAAGATTCCCGTCTCGCATGCCTTCCATAGCCGCATCGTTTCCCCGGCCAGCATCCCGTTGCGGCAGATTATCGCGCGCAAGAATATTCAACCGCCACGAACCCCCATCGTCGCGAACGTGACCGGCGACCTGTATCCGACTGAGCGCGAGCAAATTCTGGACATGCTGGCCCTGCAATTGGCCTCGCCAGTGCAGTTCATCAAATCGGTGGAGACGATGTACGCGATGGGCGCGCGCGTGTTCGTGGAAGTCGGGCCGAAGCGCGTGCTGACCTCGCTGGTGGGCGATATTTTGAAGGACAAGGAGGACGTGAGCGTGCTGGCGACCAATCATCCGAGGAAAGGCAGCGTAGTCTCGTTTAGCGAGGCGCTGTGCGCGTTGTATGCTTCTGGGGCGGAGCCGCGCTCAGCAGCCGCGCCGACGATGGAACTGCGCGAGACACGCTTGCAAAAGCAAGCGGCGGCGACTCTCCCGATCGCTCCGGGCTGGCAACCGCTGACCGGATCGGTGGTCATTAGCGGCGCCGGACTCGGGTTGCCTGGTCGCGGGCGGCGCGTCTTCGATGACGGCAATGTCCAGGCGTTGTTGAACGGCGAGATTCGTATTGACCTGCTTCCGCCGGAAACACGCCAATCCATGCTAAAGAAACGAATCACCCGCCTGGTCAAGAGCGAGGCAGGCGCTGTGATGCAGACGATTGAGGACCTGGAGCAGACGCTCAAACTGTCCGGCCAGCGTGGTGAGTTCGACCTGGTCAGCGAGTTTGGCATACCGGAGGAACGCTTCGAGACCTTCGATATTACCACCCAACTCGCCATGGCAGCCGGCATCGAGGCCTTGCGTGACGCCGGCATACCGCTGGTAATGGATTACCGCCAGACAACGACCGGCTCTTACTTGCCGAATCGTTGGATGTTACCCGAGGCGTTGCGCGATGAGACCGGCGTGGTTTTCGCTTCCGCTTTCCCCGGCCTGGACTCCATGGCGGAGGAGGCAACGCGCTACTACACCTACGATAATCTCGTTCATCAGCGTCAGATGTTGCAGGAACTGCTCGCGTTGGCGCCGCAAGGGCAAGTGCGAACGGCCATTGAGCAGCGTCTGGCTGTGCTGGAGGCTGAAATCGCTGCGCTGGATTATCGCTTCGACCGGCGTCTCATCTTCCGCGTCCTGCCGATGGGGCATTCCCAATTCGCCGAGTACATCGGGGCGCGCGGGCCGAATACGCATGTAAACGCCGCTTGTGCTTCGACGACTCACGCGCTCGCGGTTGCGGAGGACTGGATTCGCGCCGGACGTTGCCGCCGCGTGATCGTCATTAGTGGTGACGATGTCACCACCGGCCCGTTGAGCGGATGGATTCCGACTGCATTGCTGGCGACCGGCGCGGCGACCGCCGAGGGGAATTTGCGGCTGGCTGCTTTGCCCTTCGATCGCCGACGAAACGGCATGCTTCCGGGCATGGGCGCGGCGGCCCTCGTCATCGAATCGCAGGATGCTGTGCGTGAGCGCGGTATGATGCCCATCTGTGAAATCCTGGCCACGCAAATTGCCAACAGCGCCTTCCACGGCACGCGTTTGGACGTTGCTCATGTCTCCGACGTGATGGAACGCCTGCTACAGCAAGCGGAACAACGCTTTGGCATCTCCCGCGCGGAAATCGCGGCGCAAACAGTCTTTGTCTCGCACGAGACTTATACGCCGGCGCGCGGCGGCAGCGCTTCGGCGGAAATCCATGCCTTGCGGCGAGTCTTCTGCGAGCAGGCGAACCGGGTGGTCATTGCCAACACCAAGGGTTATACCGGCCATGCAATGGGTGTGGGCATCGAGGACGTGCTGGCGGTCAAGGCATTGCAATACGGTACCGTGCCGCCGATTGCCAACTATGATGACCAGTTCGAGCCGGACCCAGAATTGGGTGATTTGAATCTTGCTCGCGGCGGCAAATACGATGTCCAGTATGCGTTGCGCTTGGGCGCCGGTTTCGGTTCCCAGATCGCCATGGCGTTGTTGCGCAAAGCGTCGCAGGTGGAAGAGCGCGTCGATGCCCAGGCGTATCAACGTTGGCTGGCTGCCGTTTCTGGTTATGAGACTCCTCAACTGGAAATCGTGCAGCGGACGTTGCGGGTGCGCCATGACGGGCCGCCGCAGAATCAGCCGGCGAAATCTACATGGCAGTTTGGCCAGCCGCCCATGGAATGGGTCAAGCTTCCCGTCGCGTCGGCTTCAACAGCGCAACCAGGGCCGCAGACGGTAACCCCTACCGCCCAACCTGTCGTCGCGCCGACCTCCTCTGCATCGCAGGCGGTTTCGGCCAGGACGCCAGCGCAGGTCGCGGATTTTGAGTCCATCAAGGGGTACGTTTTAGGCTTGGTGAGTGAGAAGACGGGGTATCCGGTGGAGATGCTGGACTTGG
>DAOTWG010000041.1:0-4159 GCA_034436015.1 Anaerolineales bacterium | reverse complement strand
GTCGCGACGGCGGTCGCAGCGAGGAGGAAGAAAAGAAGGAGAGTAAAGTCCATATCTTTGTCCCAGTTGCGAGTCGTCAGTCGTTAGTCACTAGTTGTCAGTGGTCAGTCGCTGTCTATCGTCCACTAATCCGTCGGGTCTTGCATCTCCGGCACCGAGCGGGTAAACTTGCCGGGCTCGGTCTTCTGTGGGGTGGGCTTTCCGCCGGGCGGCACAGGCTCCAGAAGCATCTCTCTCGAATAAACGGCCTCGCGCCGACTGGTAAAGGAAAGTTCGTAGTTGTCGCCGAGGACAATCGCCTCAGTCGGGCAGGCATCCTCACAGAAGCCGCAGAAGATACAGCGCAACATGTTGATTTCATAGGTGCTGGCGTAGCGATCGCCGGGGGAGTAGCGTTCCTCATCCGTGTTCTCAGAGGCTTCTACAAAGATTGCCCCGACCGGGCAGGCCGCCGCGCACAGGGCGCAACCGATGCATTTTTCCAGGCCGTTCTCGTAACGCTTCAGCACATGGCGACCGCGGAAGCGCGGTTTGACCGGGCGCTTCTCTTCCGGATACTGCGTCGTAACCGGCCTTTCCAACATCATGCGCAACGTGGTCAGCAAGCCACACCCAAGTTCAAGGACAGGTTCAAGCACGCGCATATTCTTTTCTCCTCAGCGCCTGGTACATTCCCGAAATGGCCAGGAAACCGGCAAGAAGCGATGTCAACGGAATGCTCCAGCGTAGCAGGGGGTTAACTTGTTGCGCTAGAAGAATACCGATCGCTGTCAGGAAAACGAGCGCCAGCGAAAGCGGTA
This sequence comes from Anaerolineales bacterium, assembly GCA_034436015.1. GTDB lineage: Bacteria > Chloroflexota > Anaerolineae > Anaerolineales > Villigracilaceae > DAOTVX01. The sequence goes on along the minus strand of DAOTWG010000041.1, from coordinate 3,359 downwards.
GCAGCACCTTCCAGCCAAAGGCCATCAATCGGTCGTAGCGAATGCGCGGTAAGGTAGCGCGCAGCCAAATCATGCCAAAGAGCAGAAAGAACACCTTGAGAAACATATAGAGCGGCCCCTGCACGTATTTCAGAAACCCTCCAAGCAACGGCAAGCCGCTCAGGTCTGGGCCAAGATAACCACCCAGGAACAGCGAAGCGGCTATCGTGCAAATGGCAATCATCTTGTCGTATTCGGCCATGAACAACAGAGCAAACTTCATGCCGCCATATTCCGTATGGTACCCGGCTGCCAGTTCCTGCTCGGCTTCGGGCATGTCGAAGGGGGCACGGTTGACCTCCGCTAACGTGGCAATCAAGAAGATGACAAACCCAACCGGTTGCAATAAGGCAAACCAGATCGAGCGCTGCGCCTCCACAATGTCGAGCAGACGAGTGGAACCAGCCAGCAGGATCACCGTGATGAACGAGAGACCGAGGGCCAGTTCGTAGGAAATCATCTGCGCCGTGGAGCGCAGACCGCCCAGCGTGGCGTACTTGTTGTTCGACGACCAGCCCGCCAGCACGATGCCATAGACCGCAATCGAAGCGACCGACATGATATACAGCACGCCTACGTTCAAGTCAGCGATATACCAGGTAATCGTGCGTCCGAAGAGCGAGACGGGTTGATCTCCGAAAGGAACAACGGCTGTAATGACCAACGCCGGCACCAGCGTCACAATCGGCGCCAGAACAAAGAGGATCTTATCAGCCCGCGCCGGCACGAACTCCTCCTTGAAGATCAGCTTGACGGCATCGGCAATGGGCTGGAGCAGACCCAACGGTCCGGCACGGTTCGGGCCAACGCGCACCTGGATGCGCGCCAGCACCCGTCGTTCGTAGTACGTCAGGTAGGCGAAGCCGCCTAACAGAATCAACACCCAAAGCAAACCTTTAGCAAACCATTCCACCACATTGGCAAGAGTCATAAGCCCTCTCAACGTTCCAACGTTTGCAAGTGTACACCCAAGCCCTGGCGATTCTCGTAAACCGTCCCACTATAGTGAAGATGATCGCGCCCGACGATCGGCCACTGCTCGACGACTTCGGCCAGTTTGCCGTAGGAGATGCCGCTAAAGGCCGGAATAGCAGCCGCGATTTTGTCCATCACCAGCAGGGCAGAGCCCCCCTCGACCTCGAGGCCGGCCGCCGCAGCGACCCGCGCGGCGATGGCAAAGTCGGCCTGACTCTCGCCGAGCGGCGGCGTGGCCGGGTAGAAGCGCTGGACGCGCCGCTCGCCAGAGGTGTACGAGCCATCGCGCTCGGTAAAGGCCTGCGCCGGTAAGACCACATGCGCTAGTTTCGCTGTCTCGGTCAGGAAGAGTTCCTGGACAATGACGGCTTTGGCCGCTTTCAGGGCCTCGGCCAGTTTCGAGTCGTCGCCGGCCAGGTCGGCGGCAGCGAGATAGACCACCTGGCCTTGGACTGCTTTCGCCAGATTGTCGGCAGGACGGTAGCCGAGTTCCCAGGCGCCCTGGTCGTTGGCGCGCCGCCAGACGCCGATGAGGCCGTTGTTGACGCGGCCTTCGCGTCCCTGGAGCAGGTCGGCGCAGGTTTCGGCCAGATCGCGGTTCGCCGTGCGCCCGAAGAAGACGACCAGATTCTCGGCGGCGGTCAATTCGGCGGCCAGTTCCTTGACCTTCGCCGCTGCTTCGTCCTTCCCACAGCGGACGAGTTTCTTGGCGTATTTGTCGAGGCGGGTCGCCTCCGGGGCGACGATGACCAGGTTCGCCCCGCGCTCGGCGGCGGCCTTGACGCGCAAGTACCAGATGGGCGTCTCGTCGTACAGGTCGGCGGCGGCGACCAGGATGGCCGATCCGGCACCCAGGTCGCCGAGATTCGTACCGGCCGAAACGCCGTATTTCACCGTCAGTTCGCCGCCAGGGAGCGAGTCGTAGAGCAGGGCCTCCCCGCCCAGCCCGTCGGCGAGTTGCTTGAGATTGAATAAATCTTCGTTCGAGAGGCGACCCGAAGCCACCACCAGCACCCGATTACCTTGCACCAGATTGCCTGCCTCTTCGAGAGCGGCGCTCCACGAGGCCTGCTCTAACTGGCCACCCTTCCTCACCAGCGGATGCGCCAGCCGGGCCGGGTCTTCAACGTAGTGCCATTCGAAGCGGCCGCGGTCGCAAATCCAGATTTCGTTGACCTGTTCGTTCTGGCGCGGCATGGCGCGCTTGATGACTACTTTGCCGCCCGCTTTGGCCTCGCGGCGGGTATTGAAGATGAGGTTACACCCCACCGGGCAGAGCGAGCAGATCGAGGCAGAAGCCTTCATTTCCCACGGCCGCGCTCCAAAGCGGAAATCTGCCGTAGTCAGGGCGCCAACCGGGCAAATATCGGTGGTGTTGCCGGAGAATATTGAGTCGAAGGGCGGATCCGAAAAGGTCACGATATCGGTGGCGCGCCCGCGTTGATAGAAGGCGAGCACCGGGTCGCCAGCAATTTCCTCTTGAAAGCGGATACAGCGGGCGCACTGGATGCAACGCTCGCGGTCGAGCCAGATTTTATCGCCCAACGGGACGTGCTTCTCGGCGTGATGCTTCTCGCTATAAAGGAAGCGGCTCTCGGCCGGACCATAGGCCAGCGTCAGGTTCTGGAGCGGACATTCGCCGCCCTTGTCGCAGACCGGGCAATCGAGCGGGTGCGAAGTCAATAGAAACTCCAAAATGTCCTTTTGCGCTTGACGCGCCTTCTCCGAGCGCGTCAGGACGACCATCCCCTCCGAAACCACCGTCGTACAGGCGGTCTCCGGCTTCGGCCCAAAGTGAATCTTCGGCTTGCCGTTCTCATCCAGGACGATCTGCCCCGTGGTGCGGTCTATCACAGGCTGCCCAACTTCCACCAAGCACTGGCGGCACATGCCGACCGGCTCCATCTTAGGGTGGTAGCAAAAGACCGGGATGTCAATGCCGATCCTCTTGGCGGCGTTGACGATGAGCGTACCTTCCGGCACGGTCACTTGCCGGTCGTCAATGGTAAGCGTTACGGTTTTTGTCATGCATCTCTCCGAGTGAGAGGGTCGTTAACCGCTAAAATCTTGCGGAAAGCGCTCGATGGCGGTGGCGACGGCCATCGTGGCGAACTCGCCCAGCGGACACAGGCACTTACCCTGTATCTGGCGAGCCACGTTGTATAAGAGACGCGCGTTATCCTCTACAGCCTCGCCATGTCCGATGCGCTCGATGATGTGCAGCATCCAGTACGTGCCGTCGCGGCAGGGGGTGCATTTGCCGCAGGACTCGTGCTTGAAGAAGTGGATGGTCTTGTTGATGACCCAATCCATCGAGACGCTGTCGTTGATGACGATGACGGAGG
>DAOTWG010000040.1:0-4185 GCA_034436015.1 Anaerolineales bacterium | reverse complement strand
AGTCTACGCCGACCCGGTGCCGCAGGCGCTCATCCTGACGGCCATCGTCATCAGTTTTGGCGTGACGGCCTTCGCCATGGTGTTGATGCGTCAGGTCTACGGAACGATCGGCACGGACGACTTGAACGAAATGCGCTGCACCGACGTCCCCTGTGAGGAGGTCGAGATTGCGAGCGAAGAAGAGCAGATGGAGGAGCCGCTGTGATTGCTTTGCCGCTCCTCCTGCCGCTTGCATTTGCCATCCTGAACGTCCTGGCGTGGAAATCGCCGCGGGTGCAGCGCGTCCTGACCCTGACCGGTGTTGCCCTGCAGAGCGGCGCGACATTCTGGCTGCTCGGACGCGTCCGCGCCGAGGGGATTCTGCACCTGCCTATCGGGGACTGGCCGGCCCCCTTCGGCATCGTCCTGAGCGCCGATTTGTTCAGCGCTATCCTGCTGACCGTCTCGGCGATCGTCGGCCTGGCGACGGCGCTCTACAGCCAGGGAGGGATTGATGAACGGCGCGTGCGCCACGGTTACTATCCGCTCTTCTTCTTCTTGCTGACCGGCGTCAACGGGGCTTTCCTCGCCGGCGACCTGTTCAACCTGTACGTCTGGTTCGAGGTCATGCTGATGGCCTCCTTCGTCCTGATTGCCCTGGGCGGAAAGCGCCAGCAGGTGGAAGGTGCCATCAAGTACGTCATTCTGAACTTGCTGGCCTCCACTCTGTTCCTCTCGGCGATCGGACTCCTGTACAACCTGTGTGGAACGCTCAACTTGGCCGACCTAGCGCGGCGCCTGCCAGGGCTGGCAACAGGTGGCGAGGTGACGCTCATCGCCGTCCTTTTCCTAGTGGCCTTTGGCATCAAATCAGCCATCTTTCCGCTCTTCTTCTGGCTGCCAGCCTCCTATCACACCCCGCCGGTGACGATCACGGCGCTCTTTTCCGGCCTGTTGACCAAGGTTGGCGTTTATGCCCTCTACCGCGTCTTCACCTTGCTCTTCGTGCGGGAGGCAGGTGATCTCCTTACCCTGCTGCTCGTCCTGGCCGGGTTCACGATGACAACCGGCGTGCTGGGCGCGGCGGCGCAGATGGACTTCCGCCGCCTGCTCTCCTTTCACATCATCAGTCAGATCGGCTACTTGCTGATGGGGCTGGGGCTGTTCAGTCCGGCGGCTTTGGCGGCCGGGATTTACTTCATGGTGCACGTCATCCTGGCCAAGACGGCGCTGTTTTTCGTCGCCGGCATCGTTCGCCAAATCAAAGGCTCGTACAATCTAAAAGAACTGGGGGGCTTGTATGCTCAACGCGTCGGCGTGGCGCTGCTCTTCCTGCTGCCGGCGCTCTCGTTGGCAGGTCTGCCGCCGCTTTCGGGTTTCTTCGCCAAACTGGCGCTCGTCCTAGCCGGTTTCGAACTGCGCTCCTACGCCATCGTCGGCGTCGGGCTGGGGGTCAGTCTGCTGACGCTCTACTCGATGACGAAAGTCTGGAACGAGGTCTTCTGGAAGGAACGCAAGGAGACGGGTGCGGCGCCTCCCCGGCGGGTCTCGCCCTGGATGTGGGCTGCAACCCTCGGGCTGGTGGCCATTTCGGTCGCGGCCGGCCTGCTGGCGAGTCCACTGCTCGAGCTGTCGGCGCAGGCGGCGGCGCAACTGACCAACCCGTCTCTCTACATCCAAGCAGTCCTAGGAGGCGCGCCATGAGTCTCTTCCTGCTCAACGTCCTGCTGGCGCTTGCCTGGGCGGCTCTGACTGGCAGTTTTCAGCCGGTGGACCTGTTTTTCGGCTTCGCTCTGGGATATCTCGTTCTGTGGCTCGCCCTGCACAAGAACCGCCCACGCTACTTCCGGCAGATCCCCCTTCTACTTGGGCTATTCCTGTACTTCCTGACAGACATCCTGCGCGCCAATTTCCGCATGGCGGTCACCGTCCTCTCGCCGCGCATGAAACTACGCCCGGCAGTGGTGGCCGTGCCGCTGATTTTGAAAAGCGAGACCGCCACCTTCTTGCTGGCTAACATGCTGACCCTGACCCCCGGCACGCTCAGCCTAGATATCTCCACCGACCGCCAGACGCTGTACATCCACACAGTCTGGCTGGAGGACGTCGAAGAATTCCGCCGTCGGGTGGTGGAAAGCTACGAGAAGCGCCTGAAGGAGTTGTTCGAGCCATGACGGGTGTTCTTTGGCTTGTCATTCTGGCGTTGCTCTTGGCCGGCCTAGTCTTCGCCTTCCTGCGGCTGACGCGCGGCCCGTACCTGCCCGACCGGGTCATCGCTCTCGACCTCATGAGCACCCTGGCGATGGGCTTCATCGTGGCCTATGCGGTGCGTTTCGACCAGCCCAGTTTCCTAGACGTGGCCATCATCCTAGCAATGATTTCCTTCCTCGGCACAGTGGCCTTCGCCTACTATCTGGAGAGGAGAGTATGATGTTGCGCGAAATTCTGGTCATGACCTTGATGCTTTCGGGGGCGTTCTTTATGTTCTTGGCGGGGATCGGAATACTGCGCATGCCCGACCTGTTCCTGCGTATGTCGTCCACAGCCAAGGCCGGGACGCTGGGGGCCGGCCTGCTCCTGCTGGCGGCGACCATTCACTTCAGCGACCTTGCCATCACCACCCGCTCGCTGGCGATTATTATCTTTCTGATGCTGACCGCGCCGGTGGCAGCACACATGATCGGGCGAGCAGCCTACTTCGACGGCGTGCCGCTCTGGAAGGGAACCGTCCGCGACGATCTGCGCAGCCGCTACCGCGCCTCGACCCACGCGCTGGAGGCGGCTTCCGTCCCGGAGGAAGATCGCCTGCCGGACGATGCCGAGTTTGGCATCCGCAAACCAGACCTCGACCGATAGATAGTACGCTCGCCGCCCTCCCCACCACTATATACGCCATCAGCCTACACCACCCCACTCTGGTAGCCCGCCGCCCGTTCGATGTGCTCATCGAAAACCATCTGATACATCGCGTTCACGGCGACTGGTTCAAAGAGACCGACCGCGCCGGGCGGGTCAACCTCCGCCACATGAAAGTTGGTTTTTAGGACTGCCCCTACCACCACAGCCGCGCCTGCTTCGAACTGCTGAAGCGACTGTGACCTTGCGGCGCAAATCTTCGCCTCGCTCAGGCAATGCAGAGATTTGCCCCACACGAAACCCAAGAAAGGAAATCCACTCGAATGCCCCTCCCCCGTATCCGCGTCTCCGAAAACCGCCGCTTCCTCGTCACCGAGACAGGTGAACCGTTCTTCTGGCTGGGCGATACCGCCTGGGAACTCTTCCACCGCCTGACCCTTCCCGAAGCCGAACATTACCTCGAAGTGCGCCGCCAGCAGGGTTTCAACGTCATCCAGGCCGTCATCCTGGCCGAACACGATGGCCTGCACACCCCCAACGCCAACGGACACATCCCCCTGCTCGGCGATGACCCGACCCGCCCGAATGAATACTACTTCCGCCATGTGGACGCAATTCTCCGCCTGGCCGCCGATAAGGGACTCTATATCGGCCTGCTGCCCACCTGGGGCGATAAAGTCTGCGGCGAATACTGGGGAACAGGCCCGGTCGTCTTCAATGTCGAAAACGCCCGCGTCTATGGCCGCTTCCTGGGCGAACGCTACCGCAACGATACCAACATCCTGTGGATTTTGGGCGGCGACCGTCCCGCCGAAGGCTACGAGGCCGTCTGGGCGGCGATGGCGGATGGGATTACCGAAGGATTGGGCTTTAAGCCTTTCATGACTTACCACCCGCGCGGCGGGGCGAGTTCCTCTGCTTGGCTGCACGAGGCCTACTGGCTGGACATGAATATGCTGCAATCCGGCCACTGCCTGGTGGATGCCCCCAACTGGGACATGATTCGCGCCGACTACGAGCGCGCCCCCGTCAAACCCGTGCTGGACGGCGAACCCAACTACGAACACCACCCCATTGACCCCTACCTGCGCCCCTGGAAGCCGGAATATGGCCGCTACACCGACTACGACGTGCGCAAGCAGGCTTACCGCGCCGTCTTTGCGGGCGCGTGCGGCCATACCTACGGCAGTCACTCGGTCTGGCAGATGTACGCCCCGCGCTACACCCCCACCACTTTCGCCTCGCCCTACTGGGATGAAGCCATGTACGGCCCGGGCGCGCGCCAGATGGTTCACCTGAAGAACCTCCTGCTCTCGCGCCCCTATCTCACCCGCATCCCGGCCCCCGACC
>DAOTWG010000039.1:0-1871 GCA_034436015.1 Anaerolineales bacterium | reverse complement strand
CGTCACCGTATCCCCCACCGCATACGACACGTTCGGCGCCCACGCCCCGCGATCCGCCTGCCGCGGCGCCGCGCTAACCACCGCCGCCAGCAATACACCGGCAATCATCAGAATAGCAGTTACCATACCGACCATCCTTTTCATACCTAGCCTCCTCGAGAAAGGGCAGCGACAGATAAGTGAAATACTCTGTAGCTATTGACCCAGAATCAAATAACTCCTACTCTACAGAATACTTATTTCCTCTGCCCCTGCTTTCTCAATCCCGAAGCATCTTGCTCAAAAACCGCTCGCCAACGTAGCAGGAAATGTGCAAAACTGTTCCATTCGCTCCTTTTCCACAGCAGAACATTCCCTACGAAGAAAGTCCTGGGATGAGGCAGGATCGTCGGAAACGATGGCGAGGTGAAATAGGTGCTCGCAAGCAAGCCGGATTCCGTCTTTCCTTCTAGAGAGGAACTCCTCGGGCTATTGTTCCTAACAATCAAGACAGCCCTGGCGCATTAAACGGTTCAGGCTCCTGTTGTTACCAGGAGCCTGACTGTGACCCGGACATTAACATTAGGGGTTTTACGATTTTACGGGTAAGCCTTGAACTTGTTCGTGAAATCGTAAGTATTCTGCGAGATGCCGCTGCAGAACGGCGAGGCGGTAGTTTGACCGGGACAGCCGCCATTGTCACGACCAATGGACCAGAATGACAGCCAACCCACATAACTGTTGGCTTTGGCAAAGGCGATCACTTCATCAGCATCGCTCAGGTAAAAGATCTCGCCGGCAGTATTGTTCTGCCCAATCATCGGGGTAATCCCCACTTTCGCGTTGATGCCCAGGCCGATCAGCTGATTGTAGGTATTCGTCGCGGCACTGATGGCCGCCTGTCCCATATCAATCCCAGAAGGCCCATAGTTCATGGTCATGATGTTGACATAGTTAATCTGCACGCCGTTGGACTTGGCATTCGACAGGATATTCAGTTCTCCCTGCGGTAAGCCGGATTGCAAGACGGGCAATGTGAACGACACCTTGAGGCCGGGGTTGGCATCCTGCAGCGCCTTGAGAGCTTTATTGCGCCGATCTGCCGAAACGGTGTCCGTGACCATTCCACCTTCGATGTTCATGTCAATCCAGGTTACCTTGTACCTGTCAATCACGCTCTGAATCGCCGCCTGCAGACTGCTTACCGTGGTACAAGCGGCAGCCAGGTCATAACCGCTCCAACCGCCGAAGGTCACAATAACATCGCCGCCCGCCGCGCGGATGGTGTTGATCTCTGATGCGTAGTAGTTCTCGGCCATCAGATGAGAACCATCCCACGCTGGCGTACAACTTCCTGCGTACGAGAGGACAAAGGCAATCGCATAGTACTTCTGACCGGTAGCCTGATAGGCAGCCTGGATGGAGGTAAAACTAATATCCGCATAGGGCGCGAAGAGGGTCGTCGGCAGGCCGTTGCCCGGACGTGGTGTTGGGCCTGGGGTAGGAGTAGCGCAAGGGCCAAGGTCCTCCCAAACACCGGTGGTGCCGGGAGGCGCTTCGCCTTGCGTCCACCACTTGGCGCGCCAATTGCGACCGTTATAGGAGACAATATCGCCGCCCACATAGGCTTTTGAGGCCACCCAGGGCATGGCGCAAACGCCACCCCCACCCGAAGCAGTAGGTGTGCTGGTAGGAGGAACCGGCGTGTTCGTGCGAGTCGGGGTGCGCGTAGGTGTCGCGGTTGGCCCAGTAGGCGTGTTGGTGCGGGTTGGGGTGCGCGTCGCCGTCGCGGTTGCGCCGGAAGGAGTGTTCGTGCGAGTCGGCGTCCGAGTCGCCGTCGCGCCTGAAGGCGTGTTCGTCCGCGTCGGCGTCCGCGTCGCCGTCGCCGTCGC
>DAOTWG010000038.1:0-60477 GCA_034436015.1 Anaerolineales bacterium | reverse complement strand
GGCGCGGCAGGTCGGCCCGGGTCGAAGCCCAGGCGGTCCTCGCGTACGGAGAGGACGACTGCCTTCTGCAGGTCGAGCGTCACCCAGACGGCGCGCCTGGGCGTGCTTGGCAGCGTTGTGCAATGCCTCTTGGACGATGCGGAAGAAGGCCGGCTCCAGCGCGGCGGGCAGGCGGCTGCGCTCCCCCGTCACCGTCAGCGAGATGGCCAGGCCGTTTTGCTCGCCGAACTCTGCCAGGAACTTCTCCAGCGCGCCCCAGAAACCGAGTTCCTCTAACGCCACCGGCCGCAGGGCGAAGAGGACGCGGCGCACTTCGCGGATTTTCTCGCCCAGGATGCGGTGCAGGCCGTCCAGTTCGGCCTTGGCCTGGACCGGGTCGCGCTCGATGAGCGCCTGCCAGGTCCGCACCTGCAGGCGCAGGGCGGCCAGGTCTTGTGCCAGGCCGTCGTGAATCTCGTGGGCGATGCGGCGGCGCTCCTCGGCGATGGCCTGCTTTTCGGAGCGGCGCGTCTTCTCGGCGCTGATATCCTCCACGACCAGGATGCCGCGGAGCAGGTCGCCGGGCGGGGCGGAGGCGACGCTCAGGCGCAGGGGGATTTCGCTGCCGTCGGCGCGGCGGCCGACGGTTTCCAGCGTGAGGGTCTCGCCGGCGGTCAGGGCGAGGCGGCAGCGCGCCAACGTCTCGGCGGGCAGGCAGGAGGAAAGGGCTGTAGGACAGCCTTTCGAGGCTGTCCTTTCTGTCTCGACGGGCTGGAGAGCCTGTTTTTTGACAGGCTGGAAAGCCTGTCCTACACCAAACAGGCGCGCTCAGCGCGGGTTGAGATGACGCGCTTCGGGCGGGTCGCGGCTGAAGTCCGCCTCGCAGACGCCCACCGGAGCGTTCTCGAACAGGACGCGGAAACGCGCCTCGCTCTCGCGCAGCGCGGCCACGTAGCGCATTCGCCTGCCGAGGTACACCGAAGCCAGCCCAAGCGCGGCCAGCCCCACCAGCAAGCGGAACCACCAGGTCTGCCAGAAGGCCGGCTCGATGACCACCGCCACGGCGAGGCCCTCCTCGTTCCAGACGCGGTCGCTGTTGGAGGCACGGACGCGGAAGACGTAGCGGCCGGGCGGCAGATTGGTGTAACTGGCGTAGCGGCGCGTGCCGCAATAGACCCACTCGGGGTCGAAGCCTTCCAGACGGTAGGCGTACTGGTTGCGCGCCGGGTCGGTGAAGTCGAGGGCGGCGAACTCGAAGGCGAAGAAATGCTCGCGATGGGTGAGATGGATTTCGACGCCGTTCTGCAGGCCGCTCTCTAGGGGGTGCGGCCGGTCGAAGACGCGGAAGTCGGTCAGGACGAGCGGCGGCGGGACGGGGTTGGCTGTGAGACGCGCGGGGTAGAAGGCGTTGAAGCCATTCACGCCGCCGAACAGCATCTCGCCGTCGGCGGCGCGGGAGGCCGCCCCGATGATGAAGGCACTCTCTTGCAGGCCGTCGGCCACGGTGTAGGCGCGCGCCGCGCTGGTCTGCGGGTCGAAGACGGCCAGGCCGCCGCCCATGGTCGCCAGCCACAACTCCCCGTTCTCATCGCCCAGGATGCCGATGATGGAGTCATCCGGCAGGCCGTCCTCGGTGGTGAAGACGGTGAAGGACGGTTCGCAGGCGCCGGCGCGGCCGCATGGCCACTCCAGGCGGTTCAGACCGGCGTGCGTGCCGACCCAGAGACGGCCGGCCGCGTCCTCATAGAGCGACCAGACGAAATCGTGGCTCAGGGCGCGCGGGTTGGCGGGGTCGGCGCGGTATTGGGTGAAGGTCTCGGTTTGCCTATCGAAGCGCGCCAGACCGTTGTAGGCGCCGAGCCAGAGTGCGCCGTCGCGGGTCTGGAGTAGGGCGCGCACGCCGTAGGTGTTGGGAAAGCCGTCCGGCGCGCCAGCGAAGGCGTAAGGGGCAAAGGTCAGGGTTTTGAGGTCGAGGCGCAGGAGCGCGCCGTCCGCATCTTCGAGGATGACCTTGACCGCGCCGCCGCCCTCCCAGGTAACGTGCTCGAAGCGGTCGGCGCGGCGGTCGAGGCCGGTCTGGGCGCCGATCCACAGGTTGCGGCGCGAGTCCTCGTAAAGGGCGGTGACGTGGTCGTGGCTCAGGCTGGAGGGGGGTCGGCGAGGTCGTGGCGGAAGTGGGTCGCCTGGCCGGTGCGGCGGTCGAGGCGGTCGAAGCGCAGGCTGGATTGAGCGGCGGTGGGGGAGGCGGGGAGGAGGAAGGCGAAGAGGAAGAGAACGAGAAGTTTGCGAACCACAGTCGAAGATGGATAGATATCGTAATAAGCAGCGTTCTTAGCGTAGCACACATTAGGAAAAAAGCACGCAATGCGCGCGTGGAATCAGATAATAGATTGTGCATTTTGATCGGGTTCGTTGCTTTCTCTTGGCATTGATGCTTTTAGTGTCAAATGATGGTGGCGGATGGGTAGATTGTACAGTGCGATTGCCTTCGCGATGGCGGCCTTTTCTCTGCCAGCTTCGGGTGGATGGACGGGAGAGAGTACCGCCGTTTTCTAGATATCCGCCGAGCGCCTGCCTCGATACTCGAACGTAAAAAAACCTGCCGCGCGATGAGAAGCGTGGCAGACTGCGGGCGGAAAACTCGTCGGTAAGTGTTCTTTAAGTTGTTTTCTTCAGCCGATTTCGGAACTGTTTACGGAATTTGGCGATTTTTGGCGCAATAGCTGCCTGACAGTATGGTTGGTTGGGGTGGTGGGCGAAGTAGTCTCGATGGTAGTCCTCCGCTGGGTAGAAAAATTGGAAGGGCGTCACCTCGGTCACAATTGGTTGATTCCAGATTTGCTGGCGGGTCAAATCGGCAATGAGGGCTTCGGCGATTTGTCGCTGTTCCTTGTTATGGTAGAAAATCGCGGACCGATACTGCGCGCCGACATCCGACCCCTGGCGATTCAAGGTCGTTGGATCATGGATAGCAAAGAAAATCTGAAGTAAATCGCGATAGGAAATCACGTTGGGGTCAAAGGATATTTGTACAGCTTCTGCATGGCCTGTATCGCCGCGACAGACTTGCTCGTAGGTTGGGTGTTCCACATGGCCACCGCTATAGCCGGATTGAACGTGCAAGACGCCATCCAGTTCGTCGAACACGGCTTCAAGACACCAGAAACAGCCTCCTGCCAGGGTAGCAATTTCTCGATTGTCCGTCATGGTCTTTGCTCCTCGTTGAGGCCAATTATAATGCACGTGCTTGTGGTAGTGTTTTTTGCCGTTTGCCTCTCTTGCGCGGACCGCTTGTGGTAGACTCTAGCAACGAAGCACTTCTCTTTTTAGGAGCAAGGTTGTGATCAAGCGGATTTTCGCCACGTATGATTGGAAAAAAGAACATGCGCCGGATAAGTTCAGGTATTGTCCGCTTTGCCGCGCGAATCTGATTCCACGGGTGGTCGGTCCGCGTGAGCGCCTGGCTTGTCCGGCCTGTGGGTATGTGCATTTTCGCAACCCGGCGCCGACGGTTTCTGTCCTTGTCGTTGAAGATGGGCGCGTCCTGTTCGGCCAGCGCAGCGGCGACCCCGAACGAGGGAAATGGGCATTGCCCAGCGGGTACATCGAGTTCGATGAAGACTTTATCACTGCCGCCGCGCGTGAAGTTGCCGAAGAGACCGGTTTGCAAGTGCGGATTCGTGCTATTCTGGATGTTCACTCCGCTTTTCTCCCTCCCGCCTATCACTTCCTGATCGTTGTCCTTCTGGCAACTCCTGCCGGAGGCGCGTTAAGCGCGGAGGATGATTTGCAAACGTTGACGTGGTTCCCGCTGACAGGTCCTTTTCCTATGCCAGCCATCCAAGCTGACATCGAAACGGTTACGGCGTATGCAAACGGCCGATTGCCCGGTATTCCTCTTGACGCTTCCTTGCCGTCCGGTCTTTAAGCCGTGCACATTCCATAGCGCGCCTGTCGCCTTTTCGCAGGAGAGAAATGCCAAGTCTACGCAGTCAGATTCTTGCCCGGACGTTGCAACGTATTACGGATGCCTTGAGCGAGCGATTGTTACTTCAGGAGCGGCGCACCCGTCTGGATGAGCTTGGGAGGCGGGGGATTCGGTTGCCGAGGGAGATCGTCGTCCGCAGTGTACAAGCGCACGGCGTCCACGCGGAATGGGTTGAATCATCCCGCCAAGCGGCCTCGCGAGTTATTCTTTATCTGCATGGGGGAGGGTATTGTTTCTGCTCACCGAATACGCATCGTGGTCTGGCAGCGCGCTTGGCCATTGCCGCGCGAGCGCGGGTTTTGCTGGTGGATTACCGCCTGGCTCCTGAATATCCTTTTCCGGCCGCGCTGGAAGACGCTCTTGCCTCGTACTTCTGGTTGCGTGAGGAAGGAATTCCCTCCAACCGCATTGTGCTTGCGGGCGATTCGGCCGGCGGCGGGCTGGCTTTGGCGACCGCTCTTCGTCTGCGCGACGATAGGGCGCCGTTGCCTGCCGCGCTTGTTTGCCTCTCTCCCTGGACAGACCTGACGTTTTCCGGCGAGAGCATTCGCGCGCTGGCCGATGTGGACCCTGTGCTGCATTGGCGTGAGACGCCCTGCGTTCGTTACTATACCGGCGATTACCCACCCGATCACCCTCTTCTCTCACCGCTCTTCGCCGACTTGCATGCCTTACCGCCGACTCTTATTCACGTGGGCGAACGGGAAGTGTTGCTCGATGATTCGCGTCGCTTGGCGGTCAAGATGCAGGCTGCCGGCGTGGATGTGACGCTTGAAATCTGGCCGGGCATGTGGCATGTCTTTCCCATCTTCGCGCCCTTCGTTCCTGAAGCGGGACAATCCATCGAAAAAATGGGTGCGTTTCTTCGCGAGCGTATTCCGGAGGGAGATGATGCCTGATATTGTCAACCCTCACAACGAGCGCGTGAAGTATGCGGTTCGGTTGCGTGAACGGCGTTTTCGTCAGCGTGAAAACGCCATGCTTGTGGAGGGCTGTTACGAACTCACACTGGCGCTTCGCAGCGATTTGCATCCTATTCAAGTTTTCTTGTGCGAGTCGTTGGCGCGAGAATTTCCCGAATCGTTGCAGGCCTTGCGACCGGCGACGGTCGGTAGGGAGGCGTTCGAAAAAATGTCCTATCGGGAAAACCCGGATGGTTGGCTGGCAATTTTTCTGTTGCCACGTTGTGCTTTGACGGAACTGCGCCTTTCGGAAACGCCTCTCTTGGTGTTGACCGAGGCTGTCGAAAAACCCGGCAGTCTGGGCGCCATTTTGCGCATGGCCGACGCGGCCGGCGTAGACGCCTTGCTTGTTTGCGACGCGCGTGCCGACCTCTACAATCCGAGCGTGGTGCGCACCAGCCGCGGCGCGCTCTTTACAGTTCCTGTTGTGGAAACTGGCAACGAGAAGGCTCTATCCTTCCTGCGCGCCACGGCATTCCCATCTTGGCGACTACACCGCAAGCGAATGTCCTCTATACCGAAATTGATCTGAGTCAACCGCTGTGTATTGCTGTTGGAGCGGAAGATGAAGGGTTAACCGATTTCTGGTTGAGACAAGCGGATTGGAAAGAGCGCATTCCCTTCCCATGCGAGACCATGTCAATTCTTTGAACGTTGCCGCGGCTACGGCTATTGTCCTGTATGAAGCTTTGCGACAACGAGGCGTGAGAGACACGCGCTAACAACGGAGGTCATGCATGCGGTAGCGAGACATACTCTCGCAGGTTATATTCGACTGCGTAAGCGGCAGCCTCTGCGCGATTGCTCACCCCCAGTTTGGAGAGGATGCTGGAGACGTAGTTGCGTACCGTTCCCTCGCCGAGGAACAGAATCTGGGCGATTTCGCGATTCGTTTTCCCCTCGGAGACGAGCAAGAGGACGTGTTTTTCCTGTTGGCTGAGCGCAGCAAAAGCGGCGGCTTCTTCCTCGCGCGCGGCGCGGCGCACCTCTTGGAATACGCGCTGAGTAACCGCTGGGTCGAGCAGCGCCTCCCCGCGCGCCACAGCCTCCAGGGCGCGTATTAAGTCTTCACTGCCGATTTGCTTCAGCACATAGCCGGATGCTCCGGCGCGAATCGCTGAAAAGAGCATTTCGTCTTCGGCGTAGGACGTCAACATCAACACGCGCGTATTCGGGAAACGGGAGGTAATTTCCTCGCAAGCCTCAATCCCCGAAGTTCCCGGCAGGCGAATGTCCATGAGGACTACGTCCGGGCGCTTGGCGGCAACGAAATCAATGGCTTCGCGTGCGGTAGCCGCCTCGCCCACCACCTCGAATTGCGGGTAGCGTTGCAGCAACGCCTTCAATCCCAGGCGGACTACTTCGTGATCGTCTACCAACAGAATCGTCTGTCTGGGCATTTCTTTTCTCCTCTTGCTCGCGTCATTTTTCGCGCCGAAAGTCCACGAAGCGATAGCCGATCCCGCGCTCGGTCAGAATGTATTGGGGGTTTGCCGGATCTTTCTCTAGTTTCTGGCGTAGGTAGTTGATGTAGAGGCGCACATAATGTGGCTCATCGCGATATTCGTAACCCCAGACGCGCGTCAGCAACTGGTCATGCGTCAGCACCCAACCGGCGTTTTGCACCAGATGGTATAGCAAACGATATTCGGTTGGCCGTAGTTTGACGAGTTTCCCTTCTAGCCAGATTTCGCGGCGGTCGAAGTCAATTTTCAGACGATCATCTACTTCAATCAGGCCGTGCATAGTGCCGCCGGCGGCTTCGGTGCGTCGCAAGACCGCCTTGACCCGGCTGACCATCTCACGCGGGCTGAACGGCTTGGTGATATAGTCATCTGCGCCTAATTCCAGGCCGCGCACACGGTCATCCTCGTCCCCTCGCGCGGTTAGCATGATGACCGGCACGTTGCTGATTTCTCGAATCATGCGCAGTACCTCGAAGCCATCCAGATCTGGCATCATGACATCGAGCAGGACCAAGTCGGGAGTTTCATCACGCAATCGCTCGAGTGCCTGCTTCCCGTTGAAAGCATCTACGACGCGAAAACCGTCGTGTTCCAGGTTGAGACGGATGAAGCGTACCATGCGTTCTTCATCGTCTGCCACCAGAATTTTGTATCGTTTTAGGTCTTCGTCCATGGTTATCGATTTATCGTTCTTCGCGCACGAAGCCGATGATCTCTTCTTCGCCAGCCGAGGGCAGGACTTCGATAAACGATACCTGGTTGATTGGCCAGATGACGGTGACTACATCACTGGCTAGGTAGTGTAAATCTTTTCCATCGCGACGGCGGGGATTGTGGACGGTGATGACGGTATCTGCCGGTTTCGGCAATTCGTCTACTTCACCCATAATGGGGTCTTCATTGGGGATGTGGAGGATAATTGTTTGCGCCATACTTCTGCTTCCTGTCTCACTTTACGAAGAAGTGTCTTTACTTTGGGAGGAAACCTATGAGTGAACTCGGCTGAAGAGTACCTGAATCTTCAGTTTCCCGAGGGCAATCACATCGCCATGCACAAGAGGGGTCTCCACGTGAGGCGGGATACGGACGCCGTTGACATAGGTGCCGTTCGAGGAATCTAAGTCCATCACTACGATTTGATTGTCCACAAGTTTTAGGATCGCGTGGAGCCGTGAAACGCCGCACGCGTAGGCATTGTGTGGCGTCAAATCTACGTCTGGCATGATGGGTTGACCGTCTACCACGCGGCCGAGGGTGAATTCGGCGCGGTCGGCCAGCGGCAGGATATAGCCGCTATCCAGAATATGCAACGAGATCCAGGCTTTTGGCAAGGGCACTGCAGAGGCGGGTGGCGATGTGTTGTGTTGTCTTTTTTCATGGTCGGCTCTCTCGATGCGATGGGTGTCCACAGGCGCGGCGTTGACCAATTGCGCGCTGCATTCGCTGCAAAAGATAGCGCCGTCCATCTCATGGTGTTGGCATTGGGGACAGACAATCATGTCTGACCCTCCAGGCCGGCCTGTAGCAAGGCTCGTGTGCCGTACTTGATTTTCTTCTCTCCCTCCCCGGAGAGCCGTTTGCTGTGCTTGATGCGTTCGGCCTCGAGCAACACTGTCTGCGCCAGTTTCGTCTCACCGGCAGCGACCAGGTTGGAGGCCAGAAGTTGCAGTCGCTTTGACGCGCGTTGGTACTGGCCAGCCGCGATCTCCAAACGCGCCTGTTCCTGCATACGGTACAGAGTTAGTCGGGAGAGCGCGTGGACGATTTCCTGAGGGGGCGGATCGAAACCGGGCGTTTCGCTGACCGGGCGACTAATGCGCAAAGGGAAGACGATAGGCACAGGTTGAGCGTGTAGCGTTGCTTCGATCTCGCCCTCTAAGAGGACGGTTGTCTCCTCGCGCGTTGCCTCGGGCTCTACCAGGAATTCAAACAGGAGCGTCAGACGGCCGTCGCGCAAAATCTGCCCTAGGCGCATCGGGCTTTTCAGGGCGAGCAGACCGGCTTCGGGCTGTAGGCGAAAAGCATAGCGCAAAACAACGCCCGGTGTATTCTTGAAACGCAAGACAACGTCTTCCGCGTACACTTGCCATAGATTCTCGAATTTCTCCATGAGAAGATGTTCGATATCCCCTGGGTGTGCCACATAGAAACTGCTGCCGCCGGTTTGTGCGGCCAATTTATCAAGAAACTCGTCGTTCCACTCGGCACCGATTCCCAAGCCGCTGATGCCAATTCCTTTTTCTGCTGCGCGTGCTGCTAACGCAAAACAGGCCTCCTCGTCGCCGTAGGTGCGCCCATCGGTAATCAGGATGATGTGGTTGACACAGGCGCGGTCGTAGTGATGCATGATTTCGTTGAAGGCGCTCTCTAGGCCTTGATAGATTTCTGTGCCGCCGAATGTTTGCAGCATTTGTACGCGCGCTTCTAGTTTTGCTGCTTCTGTAGTCCGCGCTGCCGGTACGATGACCTCCGCCCGGTCGCTGAATGCCACGATCGCCATCTTATCTTGTGGTCTCAGGCGACGCAGGATTTGAATCGCCGTCGCTTTGACCATGTCCATGCTCATCCCTTTCATAGAGGTGGAACGGTCGAGAACCAGACATAAATTGAGCGGGGGGGCCTGGGTTTTTTCCTTGGACTGCGGGGGAGTGTAATCCAACCAGACATACAGGAGTTGCGCTTCCTCCAGGCGGTTAACTTGGCGTCGGCTGTAGAGAATCCGCTGCTTTAGGGGTAAGTCGCGCTTCCCTACAGCCGGCAGCGAGGCATCGTATCGCGCCCGTTCTTCTGGGTTGGAGAGCACTTCATAGGCCTGCTGGACTGCTAGGAACAGTTCTGTTTCACCCGGCGCTATGTTACGGTCGGGGTGAAGGCGACGTACAGCCCGCAAGTATGCCTTCCGAATTTGCTCTGCGCTTGCTTCTCGCGGCACTCCTAGAATAGCGTAGTAATCCGGCCTCTCTGCCATGGTTACATCAACAGTTGAACCAGAATAGCGCTGATATTATCGGGGCCGCCCGCTTTATTGGCTGCCGCGACCAGTTTTTGACAAGCCGCAGACAAGCTAGGCGACTCCTTGATGATTCGTTGGATATGTTCTGCCAGGACCATTCCCCAGAGGCCGTCGCTACAAAGAAGGAGATAACCGCCTTTCGGGAAAGGCACGGTGAAAATATCGGCGTCGAGCATATCGCCTTGTCCTATGGCGCGATACAGCACGTTCCGCTGGGGGTGTACTGCTGCTTCCTCTGCGCTGATTTGTCCCAGTTCCTCCAAGCGCTTGACCAGCGAGTGATCGCGGGTCAGCACCTCGATGCGCCCATCTAGATACACGTTGTACGCGCGGCTATCTCCCACGTGGGCGATGATCATCTGCTGCCCCATCACCAGCGCAGCGGTCAGCGTGGTGCCACTGCCGGGTACAGAACGGATGACTGCTCGTTGCGCCTCGTCTATAGCGCTGCGCATGATATCCTGCAAGGGTTCGTCTAGGGTGCGTCCGGTTCGTAAGACAAAGGGCTGCAGGCGCTGCAAGACATGATTTGCGAAGGCGCGTATAGCAATGATGCTGGCCATTTCGCCGTGTTGGTGACCGCCCATGCCATCGGCCACGGCATAGAGGCCAAACGGCTGACTCCCGTTTTCGCCTCCCAGCGCCATTGTGACGGCAATCAGGCTATCCTCATTACGTTCCCGTTGCCGGCCTGCGGATTGCCCACATCCATAGACTAATTGCGGTGGATCGTAGGCTACTCTTCCTGCCGGCGCCGAGTGGACCGGTCGGTCTCCGAGTGGGGCTGTGCTAACCTGATCGCGCCCCGCTAAGGGGACGGTTTTCTGGCGGTCTATGCCGAGGAGTTTTTTGAGAAAGTGCACGGCGAGCTCCTTACGCGAGCAAAGCATACAGGAAGTGATCGGCCGAGCCGATATACACGACGTCATCATACACCAGCGGCGCGGCGGTGATTGGCCCTTGGGTTTGGAATTTCCAGCGCAAACGGCCGGTGCGATATTCCAGGCAGTACAGGTAACCGTCTGCCGCGCCGCAGTACACCGAGTCTTTATAAACGATCGGGGAACCGCTGACCTGATGCTCCGCGCGAAAGCGCCAGACTTCTTTCGCCGTGCGCACGTCAATCGCGTACAGGTTCCCATCCGCTGAGCCGACAAAAAGCAGATTCTCCGCCAGACAGGGCGAGGAGACACCCCCTTTTCCCATGCGGAAGCGCCATAGCATCCACCCCGAACGAGCATCCAAGGCGTAGATGCTGCTATCTAGAGAGACGGCGTACACCACATCGTTCTCTGCGATAGGCGAAGCCGTGATTGCCAGTTTGGCCTTGTAGCGCCATTTCAAGACGCCGCGAAAATCCACGCAGTACAGTTCGCCGCTGTCACTGCCGACATAGACGACATCGCCCAGAATAAAAGGGGAGGAGCGAATTTCCGAGTCGGCGGCGAAGGTCCAGGCTGCGCGGCCGGTCATCGCGTTGACCGCGTGCAGGTTTTGGTCATCCGAGCCGAAGAAGACATGATTCTCGGCAATGCGTGGCGAAGAATACACCTTCCCTTTTGTGTAATACGTCCAGACGACTCTGCCGGAGCGTGCGCTGACGGCGTGTAAACGGCCGTCGGTGGAACCAATATACACATTGCCCTCGAAGACTGCCGGTTTGGTGGTTACGCCGCCGTCGGTCGCATATTTCCAGGCCAGCGTTCCGCTGGTCGCGTCCAGAGCATAGAGGTTGTGGTCGTAGGAGCCAATCAAGATTCGCCCCTCGTAGTACGTTGGCGCGCTGCGAATCTCATCCTCGCACTGGAAAGTCCACAATGGCTTAAGCGTGGCCGTGCGAATGACACTGGTCGCTGCGCCGGCGATGCGATTGAGCATGCCCGTCTTACGACCTACCGCAATTAACGCCTCTTTCATCGCTTCGGCGCTAGGGAAGCGATCTTCCGGATTGTACTGGAGGGCCTTGTTGACAACCTCCTCGAATTCCGGTGATATGGAAGGGTTAATCTTGCGAATCGGGCGTTCGGAGAACGAGAAAGGAGGCTCCAAGCGCGGGTCACGCCGCGTGAGCAGGTGGTGCAATGTTGCGCCCAGGGCGTAAATATCGGCCAAAGGAGTTGCCTCGCCACGATATTGTTCGGGCGGAGAGTACCCTTCTGTACCAATCATCGTACCTTTTTGCCCGGCCTGAAAGGTCTTGGCGATGCCAAAGTCAACCAGGACAATGTGCTGGCTTTGATTGAGCATGACATTGGACGGCTTCATGTCGCGGAAGATAATAGGATCGGGCTTGTGTCCATGCAAGAATTGGAGTACTTCGCAGAGTTCAATGGCCCAGCCTAGCACCTGCTCTTCTGAGAAGAAGCCCTCCGTTTCGTTCAGAAGCGCTTCAAGATCTTTGCCGTGGATGAATTCTTCCACCAGGTAGGAACGTTCATTGATGGAGAAGAAATCGTAAATTTTCGGGATGGCCGGATGATTCAAGGTAGCCAGAATGTTCGCTTCACGCTCGAAATTCTGGACGATTGTTCGACGAACGACAGGGTCGGGCGCGGTGTTGACCATCTCCTTGACTGCGACCAGCTTGACGACGTTGGGGAAGTGCAGGTCGCGGGCGCGGTAGATTGACCCCATGCCGCCCACGCCGATGACTTCCTGAATCAGGTAACGGTCAACGAGCGTCACGCCGGGCTGGAGTTGTTGCCCACGGATAGATTCTGGTTCCGGTTCCACTGATTGAGTAACGCGTTTCGTTTCCAAAATACGCTCCTGACACGACTAAGTCATATCTCCAATGGTCAAGGGGCGATGCCTTGAACTCGCTCCCTCGTATTGTATTATATTCGATTCGGGAATTGGATGACAATTTGTTCGCAGATTCAATGGTGCAAAACGCCTTACGCCTATTAGGCATGATACAATAGAACGCATGAACGTGAAAGTAGTTGCCACGAATCGCAAAGCGCGCTTTGAGTACTTCCTTCTCGAGGAGTTCGAGGCGGGGTTGGCCTTACAGGGGAGTGAGATCAAATCTGTACGCGCCGGACAAGTTAGCTTGAGCGATGCCTATGTGTACATCGAAAATGGACGTGAGGCATGGTTGATGGATGCCCATATCGCGCCGTACGCGCAAGCCAATCGGTTCAACCATGACCCCAAACGACCGCGTCGTTTGCTCCTGCACCGTCGCGAAATCCGTACGTTGTGGAACGCTGTTCGTCAGAAGGGGATGACCATTGTGCCCACGCGCCTGTATCTCAAGGACGGGCTGGCAAAACTAGAAATTGCTTTGGCCAAAGGGAAAAAGTTGCACGATAAACGCGAGGCGATTGCCCGGCGCGACGCGGAACGTGAAGCGCGCCGCAGCGGCTAATTTTGCCCAAGGTTCTATTTTCGCCGATAGTGGAACTGGCTGCGCCCATGAGTTGCTTATAAGCGCCTTGAGTGCCATATGGAAGTGCGGCATTCGGCGCTGAGCGGAGAAATTTTGTCGCTTGGTAGCAGGGGAGGGGGCGTTGCCGGAACGCGGGAGGCAGTTGAGGCAAATAGGCTCACTCTCCAAAAAAGATGGGAGAGTGAGCCTTGTGGAAGAAGCGCTTTAACCGCCTGAAAAAAGACGGTTCGTGGGGGCGATTCGTTTTTTATCCGCGGTAACTTTGTGCGAAGGTCTGGGTCATTTCCGGGTCGAAGTAGATGCCGCTCATGGATTCCAATTCGCGCAGCGCTTCGCCGGCGGTCATGCTGGCATGGTAAGGGCGGTTGGTCGTCATCGCGTCGAATGCGTCCACGATCGCCAGTAAACGGCCTTGCGGAGGGATTGCCTCGCCTTTCAGCCCCATTGGGTATCCGCTGCCATTCCACCACTCGTGGTGGTAGAGTACATAGGGGATGGCCGGTCGCAAGTGATCCACTCCTTCCAACATCCTGGCGCCCTCTTCCGGATGACGTCGCATTAATTTCCATTCCTCCTCATCCAGTGGACCGGTCTTACGAAGTACTTTGCTGGGCACGGCCAGCTTGCCAATATCATGTAGGATAGCGCCGAACTCCAGAACCGCGATTTCCTCCATGCTCCAGTTTAAAGCGAAGGCCAGGCTGACTGCCAGCCGACGTACGCGCTCGATATGGCCGGCCGTATAGGGATCGCGCGCCTCGATGGCGTTTGCGAGCATGATGACAGTCTGCAGGTGTGCGGCGCGCGTATCGAACAGTTCAAGAATACGCCGCCGCTCGAGGCGCGCCCGCACGGCGTTGATGAGTTCGGCGGCGTCGAACGGCTTGAAGAGATAATCGTCTGCGCCCAGCTCGCGTGCCCGGCTGATATCTGCGCGCTCAGTACGCGCGCTGAGAAATAAAAACGGCACGGTTGCTCCTTGCGGCAATTGACGGACCATTTTGAGCAGACCGTACCCATCCAGTCGGGGCATCATAATGTCTGACACAATGAGGTCGGGTTGAACGTGAAGGAAGGCCTGATAGGCGGTCATCCCATCAGAGGCAACAATAACCTGATACCCCTCCACTTCCAGGATGTTGCGCATTACATCGAGCAGAAGCGCGTCATCTTCTACTAATAGAATCTTTGTCATCTCTTTCTGTTCTCGGCCCTCCAACGCGCTGCAGCGATGACTGCTTGCCCAAGAGCGATTCCACCGTCGTTCGTCGGCACTTGACGGTGGCAATAAACCCGGAAATCATCGGCGCTCAGGGTGGTCATCACCTTCTTGAGCATAATCATATTCTGCCATACTCCGCCGCTCAAGGCAACTTCTCGTGCGGCGGTTTTCATACGAATTTCATTACAGATTGCTCGTATTCCTTCTATAAGACCATTGTGAAAACGCGCCGAAATTGTTGCCAGAGGAATGCCGCGATGGGCATCGGCGATGAGAGCGAGAACAGCAGGGCGGGCGTTGATCTTGCCTTCCGCAATCTCGAAACGGTACGCGCCGGGTTCGGATGGATCTGCCATGGCCTCGAACTCCATTGCGGCCTGGGCCTCGTAGTTGACCTGTTGTCGGCCTCCTGCCAGGGCGGCCACGGCGTCGAAGAGACGCCCCATGCTGGATGTCAATGGCGCGTTGAGGCGCCGTTCTAATTGCACGCGCAACGCTTGCCGTTCTTTTTTGGAAAAGAAACGCGCGGGCGGCAGTGTATCCTCCCACTCGATTCCAAGTGCCCATAACAAGGCGAGCGCTGTTCGCGCCGGGCATCGTATGGCTGCATCGCCGCCTGGCAGGGGAAAGTACGCCAGGTGGTAAAGCCGCTCGAAGCCGACGTAATTGGCCAGCAATACCTCGCCGCCCCAAATTGCCCCATCCGCGCCGTAGCCGGTACCATCGAACGCCAGGCCAATCACCGGTTCATTGCCCGGCAAACCGTTGTCGGCCAGGCAAGCGGCAATATGGGCGTGATGATGCTGGATGCCAACCAGTGGCAAGGCTTCTCGTTCCGCGCGTTGACGGGCATAACGCGTGCTCAGGTAATCTGGATGCAGATCATGGGCTAGGACAACCGGTTCGATACGGAACAAACGCTCGAAGTGCGCCACGCCATGCTCGAAGGAGCGCAATGTCTCGTAATTCTCCATATCGCCGATGTGGTGACTGAGGAAAGCATAGCACTGGCGCGTCAGACAAAAGGTGTTCTTGAGTTCTGCTCCAACAGCCAACAAAGAGGGCGCGTCGAAAGGCAAGAGTAAAGGGTCAGGGGCATAGCCGCGCGAACGGCGCAAGGGGTAAAGGAAGAAAGCGCGGCGGCTTTCTTTGCCTGCCTCTGATTGATCCACAATGCGCGCGACCGAATCGTCGCAACGCGTGTGAATCGGACGGTTGTGCATCAAGAAGGCATCGGCCAGCGAGTCCAATCGTATACGTGCTTCTTCGTTTTCGATCGCAATGGGCTCTTCGGAAAGATTCCCACTGGTCATCACCAGAGGCGGGAGGGCTCTCAGGGCAGGAGGAGAGGCGTCGTCGGCGAAAAGCAGATAGTGCAGGGGCGTATAGGGAAGCATCACGCCAAGCGTGCGTTGTCCCGGCGCCGTCTCTGCTGCTATGCCGGATTTGGGGCGACGATCGAGCAAGATAATAGGACGCTGACGAGATTCCAGTAGCCGTCTCTCGGCCTCGTTGATGAAGCAGAATTGTTCCACCATGGCCATATCGGCCATCATCAGCGCGAAAGGCTTGTCCACACGTAACTTGCGTTGGCGCAATTCGCGTACGGCGGCGGCGTTCGTGGCATCGCAGGCCAGGTGGAATCCTCCCAAACCTTTGATTGCTACAATGTGGCCTGCGTGTAGCAATTCTTGCGTCATGCGCATGGCTTTTACGCCGTGCGGATGTTCTCCTTGTTTCCCTTTAATTTCTAGCCACACCTGGGGCCCACACTGTGGACAAGCCACCGGCTGAGCGTGAAAGCGTCGATTTCGGGGATCCTGGTACTCTTGCGCGCAGGCGGTGCACATAGCGAATATGGCCATAGTCGTATTGGGCCGGTCGTAGGGGATGTCGGTGATGATTGTGAAGCGTGGGCCGCAATTGGTGCAGTTGATGAAAGGATACCGGTAGCGGCGATCGTTCGGGTCGAATAGTTCACGCAAACAATCGGCGCAGATGCCGACATCGGGAGAAATGGGTTGAAAAGCATCTGCTTGACGTTCGGAGGAGATAATCTCGAAATGCGCAAAACCACGCGGCTCATGTGTTTGGACGGAGAGTGAGTCCAGGCGCGCCAGCGGCGGGTGGTCGTTTCTCAAGGCGTGAATGAAGGCGTCAAGGGCGGTAGGCGCGCCCTCCACGTCTATCTCCACTCCTGCCGATGTGTTGCGTACCCAGCCTCTCAATCCAAACCGCTGCGCCAGAGCGTAGATGAAAGGACGAAACCCTACCCCCTGAACGATTCCTGTTACCCGAATACTGATGCCTTGCGTGATGGATTCGTTCACCTGGCTATCTCTCCTTGTCTGGTTCGCCGTTCCCGAGGAAATCGGCCAGGGTGAGTTGACATAGGCTTTCTACGACCACATCTGCCTGGCTTAACGCCGATCGTGTGTGGGTGGTAGTCAGGGCAAGGCAACGCATACCGGCTCGCCTGGCGGCTTCCACACCGGCAAGGGAGTCCTCGACCACCACGCAACGCTCCGGCGGGACGCCAAGCCGACGCGCTGCCTCTAAAAAGACAGCCGGGTCCGGCTTGCCGGGCATCTCGGCCCCAGAAACAACCGCTGTGAAGAATTGGCTGGTTCCTAGTTCTGTCAGCAGGGCATCCAGGTTGGCCTGTGGAGCAGACGAGGCGATGGCTTGTAAGAGGCCTGCTGCCTTCAATTGTTCTAGCCATGCACGCGCGCCGGGTGCCAAATGCACTTGTCCCCGAATCAGGTTGCGGAAACGTTCCTCTTTCCGCTCGCCAATTTCCCGCACAAAGTCGGTCGGCGGAGTGTGTCCTAATAGAAATTCCAGTATGCCGGCGTTATTCATGCCGAACGTTTGCTGGAACGTGCGACGATCCAGGACAATGCCTACCTTGGCAAGGGTTTCACGCCAAGCGAGATAGTGCTGTTCTCCATCGTCCACGAGAACTCCGTCCATATCCCAAAGGACTGCACGTGTAGGCGGTTTCATCATTTTATATTTATGATAATTATCAGTATTATTGACAGGCTAAAGTGGGTTGATTATACTTGAGACCAGAAGAGTCATTCAAGTGATTTTGTGCCTGTTTTCCGCGCAGGAAGTATCTTTCTTGAGCATTCCTTGCTCGAAAGGCGCCATGAAAGGGACACGCGATAAGATTCTACAAACGCTCCTGCGTCATCCGCGCGCTACCATCCAAGAACTAGCAGAGGCTGCCGGTATCACGCAGATTTCCGTGCGTCATCACCTGAACGCTTTGCAGGTAGAGGGGTTGGTCGGTGTGGCTGAAGAACGTCACGGGGTTGGAAGGCCTCGTCAGGTGTTCTTCCTGACCGAGGATGGTTTGGAGCGTTTCCCGAGTCGGTATCTGCGCTTGGCGTCGCGCCTGCTTGCGCAATTGAAGTCCACCATGCCTCAGCCCATGGTCAACTCTCTCTTGCAACAAATGGCAGAGGTAATGGCGGAGGAGTACGCCGGGCAAATGCATGGGTTAGGCATCGAGGAACGTCTGGAGCTGACGAAATCACTCTTGGCGGAGGAGGGTTTTATCGTTGAGTGGGAGAAACAGGGGGAGCAGTATTATATTCATGAGATTACTTGTCCCTACCTTCAAGTTGGGCAGAACCACCCCGAAATTTGTACAATTGATCAATCGCTCCTCTCTCGTATGTTGGCAGTGCCGGCAGAAAAAGTGAAATGCATCCTGAACGGCGACGCGCTTTGTACTTACCTGATTCAGACCGACTCCGCCCCTTCTCAGAAAGCAGAATAATTATGCGTGAAAATGAAACCTCGCCTTCCTCGCAGCCCATTCGCTGGGAAATCCATGATACGCACCCTCATCTTGTGTCCCCTCTGCGCGCGGCGCTGGCGCAGGTTGTGGACCCGGAACTCGGGCTTAACGTCATTCAACTTGGCCTGGTTCGCAAAGTGTCCGTTCAGGATGGCGTCGCCCATATTTACATGCTCTTGACCACCCCTTTTTGTCCTTATGGCCCGGCGATGGTGGAAATGACTCGCCAGAGAGCAGCAGAGGGTCTGCAAATGCCGGTAGCCATTGAATTGGGGCTGGAACCATGGGATTTCTCTATGATGGAAGACCCGGAGAGCTTGCACTGGGGGTTATATTGATCAGACAACAAGGAGCGAGCAGAGCGATGGATCGCCAGCAAAGGGAGGAATCCTAATAAGTGGGAGGTAGGAGAATCTCTCGGAGGACGCGAGAGGCAATTCTTCAAGCGAAGCTTCCAAATTGGCCGAAGAGTGATGATGGAAGGGATGTAGAGGATGCGAATTCTGCCGGCGATCTTCGTTGACTCGCGACCGTTAGGCGGCTTGCAGGGTTGCCGCTAATGCCTGCAAGCCCAAGACGTATGAATACCAGCCGAAGCCGCTAATTTTCCCCCGGCAGACCGGCGAAATGAAAGATGTGCGGCGAAATTCCTCGCGCGCATCTGTGTTTGAGAGATGCACCTCCACGACTGGGATTCCGATTGCGGCGATGGCATCGCGTAAGGCCACAGAGGTATGCGTGTAGCCGCCAGGGTTGAAGACCACCCCTTGCGCCCAGGCGCGCGCCTCGTGCAAGGCGTCAATCAGCGCTCCCTCGTGGTTCGATTGGAAGCAGCGAACCTCCAGCCCTAGCTTCTTGCCTGCCTCCACCAAACGAGCGTTGATCTCCTCTAGAGTCAAACGACCGTAAACTTCCGGTTCGCGCGTTCCCAATAAGTTCAGGTTGGGGCCGTGCAGGACAAGGATAGGAGACGTCGTTATATCACCTTGCATCGAAGTCCTCCGGCAAGTCGCGCCGCCGGCCCTTCTGTTGCTGCCATTGCACGCGCCGGGCTGTGGATCGTTTTACCTCGACAGGGCTCTCTTGATTCAGACGCTGTTCTAACTCTTTGGCTGCCGCGTGCATGGTAGTTGCCTTTTCATGGCAATCGAGGGGACGACGCGCCTTGTTTCCTGACGGAGAGCACACGATTTTCCCTGCTCGCCATCCGTTTCTTCCTCGTCGTTGGTTCGGAATCGTCTTGACAGAAATTATATCGCGTTTTCTTCGCTTTTACTGTTCGTTCTCGTCGGTTGTACGGGCCTCCAGTAGGTCCAGATAGGCGCCTTCTATCAAGTCCGATGTCGCGATGCCCAATTCCTGCATCACGTGGTAAGCAATGGCCTGGCCTTGTGCCTCGCTTTGTCCATGGCGCAAGACAACCTCCAGTTCCACGAACATCCCTAACCCTTCCACCTCATCCAAGTGAATGCGTGTCTGTTTGTAAAGATATAGGGTGCGTGTTTTGCGCACCACGCCCCGCACGCCCAATGCCCGCGAGAGCAATGTCTTCAACGCGGCCGGTTGGTCGGTCTCGAACAGGGAATATTCCGAGCGTTTCGGTCCGCTCTGATCGGGACGTTCGTAATAGACAAGTTGCGCGCGGTCGGGAGCCAATTCGCGCAGTTTCAGGCGTCCTCGGGGAACGTGAAAAAACGTGTCTTCCTGAACGATCACGAGCGGCGGCGAGTCGGCCATGGCCTCTGCGCGTGCTTCCAGAACAGCCTTATCGCGTACTTGGGCCTTGATCTCCATGTTGATTGCCATAGCAATGTTTTCACGCGAGTTCGATGGTCTTCAGCGTCGTCAACTCAAGGCGCGGCGATTTAGAAAGTTCGCTGTATTCCACCGCTGTCGCCCGGCACAGGAAAGCCATTCCTTCCTCCATATCCACGATGGCGATCTTGTCGCCGACGCGCAGGCGATTCCGGTCGAGAAAAAGCGGATTCGCGAGAGTCGCTTTAACCGGCTTTCCCCGAACTGTGGTCACCCAGCGGTTATTAGGATGGGCGGCGACTGCACCTAACGCACGCAGTTGCTCAAGAATACTCTGTTTGCTCATGGTTCTCCTTCCGGCTGATGGAACATATCCAGTAGCAGACCGTTAGGTTTGGTCAGGCGGCAGTGGGGGGTTGATTGGTCAACGCCATCTCCATGCGCCAGATGGCGCGGAGCAATGGGCCACGTTGTTCAAAACCCTGTTCGCCCAGGTTGGTCACGCACACATATAGCCGTTCTCGGCAGCGATGGAGCAAGCCGTTTACCAGGCGGATGAGTGCCTCGCGGTTGGCGGCTATCTCATCCGCGTCGGTCCATACCCGGCCGGCCTCTTGCTGCATCCAGGCGCGTGAAAGGACATAAGGGTGGGTGAGCGGCTGATACACGCGTTCCACCCAACCGTGGCTGCCCATATCCAGCCAGAACTGAACGCGGACAGGGCGATTCATCAGGAGAAACGTGTATGCCGGCGCGACCAGCACGGCGTTGTCTTCTTCGGGCTGCCAGGCTGTCAGATACTGTGCGGCGATGATGCCCTCTTCGAGTGTGAGGAGGTACTCTCGGCCTAGAGCAATCCCGCTTTTGTCATCGCTTTCCTCTGCGGCCTCCATGACCCAACGGAATTTCTGGACGGATTCGATGAGACTCGCCGTGACTCGCGCCGCGTCGAGGTTGTGATGGAAACCGAAGCCCGGTTGTGAGAGCACCTCGCCGAAAAGGCGGCGCAGGAAGTGATCGAGTGGCAACGGCGCGTCGGCGCGATAAGCCAGCAACCAATCGCGTAAAACGGTATAGCGGCTGCCGAAAGCGAACGTAATGCGTTCCTGGACTTCAGGCCGAATTTGGTCGAACGAAGATAGGGAAGCGTCACGCGGGCGATACACAATCTCCGTAAGCAGGTGGGCGCGCACCAGGTCGAACCCTTCGATAGCTTGCATGAGGGCATGCGCGACATCGCGTCGCGCCGGGGGCATTCCCCACACCGGGTGCGCAAGCCGGGCCAGGGTGGTCAGACAGCGAGTCGCCGGCTCGTCTTGTAGGGAGCGTGAGGGGCGATGCGAACGCCAAGGAATGCCGGCTTCATCCAGGCGACTGGTCAGCGAAAAGCGCAAGGCATCGGATAGGTAGGGGGCTACGATAGCGATTTCCCTAGGCGATACGTGCTCTTCGTGGATCAGGCGCGCCGTCTCCTGAGTCACGGCGTCCAACATCTCCGGATAGAACCGACCGGACAGGACTCGCATCGCCTGGTGGTATGTTCTTTCTGCTACGTTGTCTGCGCCGGCTGGGATGAGGAAGTTGGTCAGATTCCGGCTCAGGATGGCGATCTCCTCGCTGATAACTTGCGCTTGGGGGAGAATCCGATGTTCGTCGCAGAGATCGGCTAATCTTCGCGCGGATTGAGGGTCGGCGCCGAGGAAACGACGATATCCCCCGTCGCTATCGTAGAGGATCAGTGCGCTGTCGAAATCAGGCAACCATTCTACCATCAAGTCGTGCGCGACCGGCGCATCCTCCTCGACGTTGTCGTAAATCAGATGCCGGCAGGTTGTGACCAGATAGGAACGGCATTCCGGCGTGCGCCAAAGAATCTTCTGAAAGATCTCCAACTGCAGCGAAAAATCGAGCAAGTTGTGTTCGAGACAGTAGGCGCGGAAGCGGTTGGCGCATTCCTGCGCGTCGGCGTAGACTCGACGCTGTGCCGGATCACCAACCCAGGCGGCATCCAGTCGCGCTCCGATTTCCGTATGAGGAAAGCCCACCGCCGCGGCCTTGTTCAGGTTGTCGAGAATCTGCGCGTACAGCCGGTTGCGGTCAATTGTCAGCGACTCGAAATAGCCTTCCTCCAGCAAAGGACGGACGACGCGCGCCATGTGATACTGGGCCGTCTCGATGGTCAAGAATACAGGCGGACGTTCGGGATGGGTAAAGCCGGCTGTCTCGCCGACCAGTGGCCAGAATAGTTCGATCATGCGCCGCGCCAAGCCGCCGATCGTCGCCAAAGCGACCTCGCCGCCGGGCGGCACCTGGCGATTTCCCCGGCGCGAGGCTTCGCTTTGCCATATGGCCCGGTAAGGCTCATGCAAGGTTCGTTGCGGCGTCAGGACGAGAATTTTCTCGGCCCGCACGCCGTTTTCCAGCAGGAACAAAAGCCGTTCGACGCCGAGAGTCGTCTTCCCCGCACCGGCGGGCCCTTCCAGGAAAATCTTGGTTTTCAACGCATCGGGCAATCGTTTCATGGACTCGGCCTCAAGTGTAGCACACAAAAAAAGGTGGGGCAAGTATGCAAAAGAACGCCGTTATGGAACCGAGTGCTCGAAACTCTTTCTTTGCATCGCTGCATTGGGGGGATATAATAGTGTGGAGTCGGAGCCTCATGATCATGCCGCTGGTTATTTTAATCGTTTGCCTTTTCGCCGGGATGCATGCCTCGAACAAAGGTACGGGTGAAGAGGACTCCACAAGTCGAATCAGGGAAGTGGGCTTGCGCCTATGACAAAACCTTCTCTTCGTGGCGCCCACGAAGAACGATGGACGGAATCACGAGCTGGCCTGCCGCTCGCTCTGGTCACTGGCGCGGCGCGACGACTGGGGCGCCTGCTGGCGCTGACGTTGGCCCGCTGCGGCTATGCGGTGGCCTTGCATTACCATTCTTCCCTTGCCGAGGCGCAACAGACTGCCGAGGAGATTCGTAGCCTGGGCGCGCCGGTCTATCTCCTACAAGCGGATTTGCGCGACGCTCCGGCTGTGGAAGCCATCTTCCAGGCCGTGGACGCGTTGCCGCATTCCCTCGATGTGCTGGTCAATTCGGCGGCCGTCATGCCGCGCGCGGATGTACGTACGCTTTCGTTGGAGGAATGGAACGCGACCTTGGCGCTTAATCTGACTGCGCCATTCCTGTGCGCTCGCTATGCGGCGGAGCGGATGCGCGCCGGCGGTCTCATCGTCAATGTTACGGATGCCGGCGCGCGCCGCGCCTGGAGCGGCTTTCCTGCTTATGTGGTCAGCAAGGCGGCGCTGGAGGCGCTGACGCGTGTGTTGGCGCGAACCTATGCCCCGGCGATCCGAGTCAACGCGCTGGCGCCTGGCTTGGTGTTGCCATCGGAGGGTATGCCGCAGGAGGAATGGGAACGCCTCACTTCCCGTTTGCCGTTGCGACGTCCGGCCGGAGAAAACGA
The DNA here is from genome assembly GCA_034436015.1 of Anaerolineales bacterium. Classification (GTDB taxonomy): domain Bacteria; phylum Chloroflexota; class Anaerolineae; order Anaerolineales; family Villigracilaceae; genus DAOTVX01. The sequence goes on along the minus strand of DAOTWG010000038.1, from coordinate 37,426 downwards.
AATTGCTGCGGCATTGGAATTTCTGCTAACAAACGGGTATATCACCGGTCAGACGCTTACCGTGGATGGAGGGTATTCCTTGCTATGAAGAATCCTTTCCTGCAGTTTTCGCGTCCGCTTTATCTTCTCTTCACTGCGTTGGCCTGCGTTCTGGGCGCGGCCATGGCGCGCTACCTCGGCGCACCGTGGCAGATGGGGCGATTCGTTCTGGGGTTGCTTTACGCCTCAACGTTGCATCTGAGCGCTGCGTTTTTGTGCGAATACTTTCGCCATCCTGCCGAGCCGTTGGTGGATGGGGAGACGCCCCGTCAACGCGTGGAAGTACGCCTCCGTCTGTTACAAGCGGCGATCGCCGCGTTGACGATCGTTTGCCTGTCCTCGCTTGCGTTGTTGTACGACGGCTTGTCCCCTGCCGCTGGTCTGATGGCGTTGCTTATCGCCATGCTTTATCTGGCTTGGGCTATCCCGCCGGCGCGGTTGGTTTCCTCCGGCTATGGCGAACCGCTTCTGGCGATCTTGTGGGCCAACTTGCTGCCGGCCTTTTCCTTTCTGCTGCAAAACGGCGAAGCACATCGTCTCTTGCCGCTGATAACTTTTCCGCTTACCTTCCTGGCGCTGGCCATGTTGCTCGTCGGGAACTTTGCGACGTTCGCCGCCGATCAAAAATACGGTCGCCTGACTTTGCTTGTTCGGCTGTCTTGGCCGCGCGCGGTCATGGTGCATCATGTCCTGTTGGTCATGGCTTTCTTGCTCTTTCTCTCTGCGCCGGCCTTTGGCCTTCCTTGGGACATGCTCTGGCCTCTTTTGCTTACGCTGCCTTTCGCCGTTGCTCAGGCCTGGCGCTTGCAACAAATTGCCGGCGGCGGACGAACATTATGGGGACTGTCCACGTCGCTGGCAGCGGCTACATTTGGACTCACCCTTTATTTTCTGGCTCTGACCTTCTGGTTGCGCTAGGAGTACGGGAGACTAGGTTGCCTCTTTCGTGTTCTATTGGACAGCTTGACGCCGGTTTTCACGCCACAAGGTTAGGGGACATTCAATGTCTGCTTCAGGGTCTGGATTGCCGCATCTAACTGTGGATCCCGGCCGGCGGCATAATCCTCTTCACCCATTTCCACTACAATGTCGGGCGTCAGGCCGGTTTTGTGAATGGAACGGCCGCTTGGGGTGAGAAAGCGCGCGATCGTAAGCCGCACAAGACCACCGTTGGAGAGAGGTTGCCAGGTCTGTACCACACCTTTCCCGTAGGTGGCAACTCCTATGAGTTTGGCGCGACCGTAGTCCTGAAGAGCGCCGGCAACGAGTTCCGAAGCCGAGGCCGAGTATTCGTTGACAAGAACGACGAGAGGGATATCCAGCGCCAGTCCGCCTTTCTCGGCTTTGTATTCCACGCGACGTCCATCGTTATATTCCTCGTACCAGATGACGCCTTGGTCAATGAACTCGGAGGCGACGCTTGTGGCGATGTTGGTCAGGCCGCCGCCGTTATTGCGCAAATCGAGGATAATACCGCGTACACCCTTGTCCTGGAACTCTTGGAGGGCCGTGTGGAGATCGTCGGCTGTTTTTTCGCCGAACTGACTGACCTGGAGATAGCCGATATCTCCTTCGAGAATCTTGCTGGACACGCTGGGGACGACGATGCGGGCGCGCGTGAGGGTCACGTCGAAGGGCTTTTCTATACCGGGGCGGCGAATGGTCAAGGTAAGCTGGGTGCCGGCCGGGCCAAGCACTTTGAACAAGCGCACATCTTCGGGCGACCAGCCGGTCATATCCTCTCCGTCCACTGCAATGATCTGGTCGCCCTTTCGCAAGCCGGCGGCCTCTGCCGGTGAACCGGGCATGGCTTCGATAATGGTCAAGTAATCCCCTGCCGTGTCCACCCAAGCGCCGATTCCTTCATACTCACCTTCCAGCGCACGGTAAGCATCCTCGGTCTCGATTTTGTCCCAGTATCCTGTGTAAGGGTCCTCGAGGGCTTCGAGCATCCCGCGAATCGCGCCGTCCAGTAATTTGGCGTCATCCACTGGCCGGTAGAGGTAATCGCGGTGAATCAGGTCCCATGCTTCCCAGAAAGATTGAAACAGCGTCTGTAAATCCGCAGGGGTTCCGCTTTGTTCGTCATAGGATGGGGTGGGAGCAGGAAAGATGTTAGGCCAGTTGGGGATAGCGCTTCCGACAGCTAATCCGCTGGCGAACGAGCAGAACGTTAGGACAAACGCGAACAGGCCAACGATCAGGATTCGGCCAATGCGGGAAGTGCGTGGAGTTTCCATTGTAGAGAAGTCTCCTGGAGAAAAAGGCGGTTTTAGCGAGGGCGGTTGAACAGAACTGATTGAGCAGCTAGTTCTCCCGCTGGAATACCTTGGCCAGGTCTAAGAGAGTAGGCAGGATGACGTCGGCATCAGATGAGGAGGAGAGAGGCGAATGAACCAGCGCGGTATGAAAGCCGAGCGAACGGGCGGCGTGCGTGACGCGTGCTTGATCGTCAATCAAAAGGCAGGCGCGCGGGTCAGGGTCGCCGGCGGCTTTCAGCGCTATCTGAAAGGCCTGCGGCATAGGTTTGCAGTAGGGAGCAAGGACGTGGATATCAATGATGCCATCGAAGATTCCCTGTAGCCCGCGTTGCTGGAGTACGCGATGGGCGTGGTTGGCGTCGGCGTTCGTAAAAATCCACTTGCGCGCCGGGATACCTGCTAGCAATTGGCGCAGAGCGGCGTCCGGTTTCAAGTAACGTTCCAACGGCACATTGTGGACAAAGGCTAAGTAATCGTCCATATCTACCGCGTGATGGATTTGCAGGCCGCGCAGGGTCGTGCCGTACTTGTGGAAATAGTGTTCGCGCACGGCTACAACGCGCTCTGGCGGGAATCCTAATCGCTCATGCAGGTATTGATTGATTCGTTCCCCGATTTCATCCCAAAGACCGGAGGCGGGCGGATAGAGGGTGTCATCGAGATCGAAGAAGATTGTGGCAAATTGCATGGCGCGATTTTACCAGAGGTATCCTGTTTCTTGCATTTCCCGACCGGTGTGGGAGGAAAAGTCTGTTCCTTGTAGGCGAACCCGTTGCCCTACCCGGAAGAAGAGGAAGCCTCAGGCCGGCCTGTAAGCCGCATTCTGTCCAGCAGAGACGTCGGTTTACGCTGTGGGCGTCTTCCCGACGATCTGCCTGGGCGATCATCTCTCTGGACGGCGCGTCACCGCGCCGTTCTAGCGGCCTACCCGGGACTGGCTTTCCCTTGCGGGAAAGCGCTTGAGGAGACGAGCAGCCTCCCATCGTCCGCAGACGACTTCGTCCCTGCTTGGCCTTGCTCCCGACGGGGGTTGCCTGGCCGCCTGCATTACTGCAGGCGCCGGTGGTCTCTTACACCACCTTTTCACCCTTGCCGTGCCCGCCACGGGCAATCGGCTGTCTGTTTCTGTGGCCCTCTTCCGGCAGGTTAACGCCTTACGGCTGTTTCCCCGCCCCGGGTGCTACCCGACGTCGTGCTCTGTGGAGTGCGGACTTTCCTCAGCCCTGCATCGCAGGACCGCGATCGCCCGGCCAGCCTGAGGTTAATCTTATCATAGTCTGTCTTGCGGCGGGTGTCAACACTCCTTGTACTCTATTCCAATGTATCGTCTTCTTCGCCGCTTGTCCCCGTGGATTCTTCGCTCCCAAGTTCGGGTATTTCCTTCTCGATTTCTTCTGGCTTCTGCCCTTTTTCGAGTCGTTCGACTACCTCATCGAACTCCGGCGGCACCTCTTCGCCAAGCTCCTGACTCATTTTACGCATGAAGCGCCCCATGGCGCGTGGGTCTTCCTCTAACCCTTCCAGGATATTGGGATCGGAGAACTCATCGGCGAGTGATTCAATCCGGTCTTCCTCAGATTTAGCAAGACGAACGCGCGGCAGCCTCCGGCGAACGCGGGAGCTTTGGCAGTGGGGGCATTGTACGCTTCGCGTGCCGTATTCTGCGTAGGACATATACATCTCAAAACGATGGTGACAGTCCAAGCAGAGATAATCGTACAGCGGCATAGTCTCCTCTCCAAAACAAGGATGATTACGCCCTTTGCATCTCATCGTCTGTGGATCTGAATTCACGAATCGTGCCGGTGACAATGAATATGGTGCGCTCGCAGATATTGGTGACACGATCGGCGACGCGCTCCAGGTTGTGCGCTGCCCAGAGCAGCCAATTCGCGCGCTGAATCGCGGCCGGGTCGCTGAGGACGAACGTCATGAGTTCTCGGTAAACCTGGTGGTACAGTTCGTCCACCTCGTCGTCCTCGGCGGGAATCGCGCGCGCCGTTTCCGCGTCTTCGCGGACGAAGGCATCGAGCGCGCGATGGAGCATGTCGGTCGCCTTCTGCGCCATGCGCGGAATGTCGATCAGCGGCTTGAGCAGTGGCTGATCGCCCAGGCGAATGTTAATGGTAGCGATTCCTTTGGCATAGTCGCCCATACGCTCTAGCTCGCCGGCGACCTCCAGGATCGAGGCCAGAAGGCGAAGATCGCGCGCCATGGGTTGCTGCGTAGCAATCAGAATCATGACCCGTTCTTCGATGGCGAAGCGCCTGGTGTTGATTTGGGCGTCTGTGTCGTAGATTCGGCGGGAGGCTTCGACATCGCGCTTCTTGAGCGCTTCAACCGAACCGAGAATAGCCTCTTCTACCATACTGCCCAGGACAACCAACTCATCTTTCAAGTGGCGGATATCTTCCTCGAACGTTTTACGCATGTGGTTTGCCTCCTTCATGTTTATTATACCTCTCGACGGTGAAAGACGGCTGTTTTCTGTGCTGTCTGGATAAACTTGCCGAGGAGGAGAGCTGTACTTACGCGAGTCGTCGGTAAACAGGCTATAATCTGACTCGGATCTCCGGAGGAACACGAGGAGCAGACAACATGCGTCTCGCACAACTTTTTGGTCAGACTCTACGTGAAGCGCCGGCAGAGGCGGAGACTGCCAGTCACCAACTGCTCCTGCGCGCCGGCTTTATCCGCCCGTTGGGGGTGGGGATTTTTGCTTTTCTCCCTCTCGGTCGACGCGTGATGCAAAAGATCGAAGTCCTCTTACGTGAGGAGATGAATAGGATTGGAGGTCAGGAAATCTCCATACCGGTCGTCTGCCATGCCGCAATCGGGAAGCAGAGTGGACGCCGGTATCAGGCCAGCGCAGAGATGGGGCGCTTTCGCGACAGAAGCGACCGCGATCTGGCGCTGGCGATGACTCACGAGGAGATGGTTGCGGTGTTAACGAGGCAGGAGATCCGTTCCTATAGGCAACTTCCGTGTGTCCTCTATCACATTCAAAAAGAGTGGCGTGACGATCCGCCTCCGCGCGCTGGCCTGATTCGAGTCCGCGAATTCGTCGTGAAGGACAGTTATAGCCTGGATGCCGACCGGGAAGGTCTGGAAGAACGCTACCGAGCCCATTATCAGGCCTACTTCAACCTCTTTCGTCGTTGCGGTTTGCCGGTCATCGCGGCCAAATCGAATATCGGGATAATGGAGGAAAATCGGGCGCATGAGTTTATCTACCTGACTCCCCTTGGCGAAGAAACGATCCTCCTTTGTGATTCCTGTGGTTATAAGGCAAACCGCCAAGCAGCGCGGTTCCGCAAGCCACTTGCACCTGCGGAAGAGTGGAAGTCTGTCCACAAGGTTCCTACGCCGGGTTGTAAGTCCATCGAAGACCTGGCGACTTTTCTTGGAACACCCAAATCGAAGACGGCCAAAGCGGTCTTTTTCGTTGCGACCGTTCTTGTGGGCGAAACGGTGGAACAGCGATTCGTGTTCGCACTCATCCGCGGCGACATGGAACTCAACGAGACCAAGCTGGCCAATGCCATTGGCGCACGCGATCTCCGACCAGCGACCGAGGAGGAGATTCTTGCGGTCGGCGCAATCCCGGGCTTTGCCTCGCCAATTGGATTACACCTACCGGAAGGCGCCTTGCCTGGGGTAAAGCGCGCCGGCCTACCGCTGCAGATCGTTGTAGACGACTCGATTCCGGTTTCTCCCAATCTAGCAGCCGGCGCCAACGAAGAGGGATATCATTTGCTTAACACGAACTACGGGCGTGATTATGGCGCAGATGTTGTCGCCGATATCGCTTTGGCGACCGAAGGATGCACTTGTGCGCAGTGTGATAGTCCACTGCGTGCAGAATGGGGGGTGGAGGTGGGTCACATCTGGCAACTTGGCGTGCGTGGTTCGCGGCGATTCGGTTGTACGTTTCTGGATCGGAATGGACAGAAAAAACCGGTCGTCATGGGTTCCTATGGGATTGACGTGAGCCGCTTGCTGGCATGCATTGCCGAGGAGCATCATGATGGGCATGGCCTCTGTTGGCCGGCGGCGGTTGCGCCCTATCTGGTGCACCTTGTTCTCTTGCGTGGCAAGGGAGCTTCCCAGGCAGAGGAGGTTGCCGAACGTCTCTATCGCGCTTTGAGAGATGCTGGCCTTGAAGCCCTGTATGACGATCGGGAAGAGAGTCCGGGCGTGAAGTTCCACGATGCGGATTTGATCGGCCTACCTGTCCGACTTACGGTGAGTGAACGCGCGCTGGCTCAAGGTGGCATCGAGATGAAGTTGCGTCGTCGCGCGGAGAAAAGATTGATACCGCTCGAATCGGTCGTCAACGAGGTCTACACCATCCTCGACTCTCTGCAATCGGAGATCGAGTCGCGGGTCGCGCCGGCGCCCTGTGAGGATTGAGGAAGGTTTTTTCTCGCGATGCCTGCTATCTCGCTTTCCCATCTTCGCACGCACACTGCCTATCTTGTGGATCAATTTGGCGCCCCGGCAAAGTTCGTCGCGGACTTGCGGGCGTTGCTGGAGTTCTATCAAGACCGCACTCGCCGGAGAACACAGATGGTGGTGCGGACGTCGTTGCCGGCCTTTAACACGCCTGGTCCTGTCTTGCGTCAGATTCTGATTGCGCTGACGCCGCCGGCCGAAGAACGCCCTCTGGAGGCAATAGCCGTAGTAGATGCACTCTGGCAAGCGGGTTTTCTGGAAACACGTGTGCTGGCGGCCATGCTGGTTGGACGTGTGCCGCCGGAAAGCGCAATGCCGCTGTATGGGAAGTTGGAGAACTGGCTGGAAGAATCGCGGGAACGGGAAATCCAGCGAGCGATCTTGCACGATTCCCTTGCCCGTGTGCGGCGCGAGCAACCGGCGGTATTGCTCCATCTGGTGGAGGCATGGCTGGAGTCTGCTTCTTTTCGCAGGCAGGTCTGGGGGATGCAGGCGCTTACCCCGTTGTTGGATGAGCCTGGGTTTGAGGACTTGCCGAGCGTGTTTCGGATTCTGCGCCCTGCCGTCCAGTCTGCCGGCCCGGCCACGCAGGTGGCGCTGGCGGATTGTCTGGAGGCGCTAGGGCGGATTTCTCCAGGGGAGACGTTCTATTTTCTGCGCCAGATATTGCTGGAAGACCCGCCTCCGATGATGGTACGCACGTTGCAGCGGATTCTTCCTACGCTACCGCCGTTGTTGCAAGAAAAGCTGCGCACCGAACTTCGCGTAGCCGGTAAAGGGCCAAGACAACAAACACCTGCCGGATAGGCCGGGCGTTTGCGTACCATTGTGTTGCCTTTCCTGATTGTGGTGGAGGATAGAACTTCAGACGACGCCTCGCGTTGGTTGCGGCTAAGGGATTGGTCAATCCTTCCATTGTCCTGGTCGAAGCGAGTGTTCCTGTAAGCATGGGGGGCAAATGGAGAAATGCGGTCATAGGCGGTCTGTATTTAATGGGCGCGGCGCCATAGAGACTGCCTTCTCTAATCTCACGCTTCACACTCCCTAATAACACATATCGCAGTCAGCAGCAAGGCAGTCTCTTGGTGTATCAAGGCGAGGACACTGTTGCCGGAAATCCTCGCTTCCATCTCGGCAGCATACCACGCTCGGCCTATGACCGTCTTGGCGAAGACATGCGGCGACTTAACGGTTGACGCTACCGCAATTATGTTCTGCAGCGACCCGTATCTGCCCAACGGGGAATGGTTAGCAGGCGTTAGGGAATAGGAAGGGGAAGAATGTGCACCAGAGTCTGAGCTGGTCAATGAGGAATAGGGCGCCGGCGCAGGAGCAGATCAGCGCGACGAGCACGAGGAGGATAATGAGCCAGGCTTTGCTTTTCTTCTTGGGTTCTGCGGCAATTTCGGGCCCAGCTGGCACCTGACCGGCGTAGGCAGGGGCGGGACCGGGCGCGACCGGCGGCGGGACGGCCACAGCAACCGGCTTTGCCCCGCGTCCGGATGGGGCAACCATCGTCGCGTTTGGGTCAAAGGCGGCTTCGTAGGTTAGCACTACGTTCTCGCCCAGAGCAACTAATTCCCCAGCCGAGAGGGGGTGTTCGCCGGTCACACGTTGCCCGTTGACGAACGTGCCGTTGGTTGACCCCAGGTCTTGCAGGAGATAGCCTGTCCCGCTCAGAGTTAAGCGGGCGTGCTGGCGCGAGACCTGAGCGTCGTTGATGCAAATTGTGCAGGTAGGATCGCGACCGATAATAATTTCGGCGCCTTCCAACGGAAAAGCCTTGCCCGGCGTCGGGCCAGCGCGCATAACAAATTGGAATAACGAGGTCATAGTTTCCTCCGAATTGGAACTGAACTGTTTCTTAATGTACAGGGTTTGGCCGAAAAAGTCAATCGCCGAAGACGCGACGATAGAGATCGGACTCGAGCAATCCGTGTGGATCGCATCGCCTTTTTAGAGCGCGGAATTGCGCGACGGTCTCTTCGCCTAGAAAACGACGAGCAGTATCAAGGGTGGTTTCGCTATTCTTGGCAAAGTAGAAGCGCCCGCCGGCCTCCAGTGTGATACGGTCGAAATCGCTCAACATTTGACGCAACGAAGCGCGGTTGGACGCGGTGACTTTGAAGTCCAGCGCCAGCGAGAAGCCGTTTACGGCATGGGTGAGCAGGAAATCATCGGGACGGTGGCGTTTGGTCACGCCGAGATATGCCGGCAGTGAGCGGCGTTGCGAAAGGCGCAACATTTCTCCGAATGCTTCCAACGCCGTATCGGAAGGCAGGAAAGATTGATATTGAATCAACCCGTGCCGGCCATACGCCAGTTCCCAATTGGGGATGTAATCGAGGAGGAAGTGAAAGGCCGCGTGGGGTTGACGGTACGTTTTGGCGCGCGTGGCGAGCAGGTATTTGGCCGTATTGATCAGCGCGACGCCGATGTTGTTCATGAACGGTTTCATGAAATGATATAGAATACTTTTGGGGACGACGCCGAAGAATGTGGAAGGCAGGGTTTGATAATCCACACGACAGGTGCGCCGCGCTTGAGGATCTTCGCCTTCGGCGAGGTAGTCGGCGGTATGAATCTGGCCGCGTCCCAGGCTGTGACCGCCGGCGGTAGCGTCCAACCAACCGACGGTGTAATTGTGTTGAGAGGCGTTTTCGGCAATAGCCTCGAGGTGGGTGGCCAGATTAGGTACGCTCCAGGCACGCACGTGCAGTAGACCGGAGTGTACCTTCTTCATGCGCAGGGTGATGGAGGTAAAAACGCCCAAGATCCCCAGGCCGCCGATCATGGCGCGGAATAGGTCGGCGTTGCGGCTTGGCGAACAGGTCACCTCGGCGCCGCTTGGCAGAAGAGCGGTAAATTCCAGGACGTGTTCGCCAATCGGGCCGGCGCGAGAATTGTTCTTGCCGTGGATGTTCATGGCAAGGCACCCGCCAAGCGTGGTCGTCATGGTGCCGGAGACGACCGGTGGCCACCAGCCATCGGGAAGCGTACGTTGCCAAATTTGTTGCAACGTGACGCCGGGTTCGGCGAGCAAGACGCCGTTCTCTGCGTCCCAAGCGAGGATGCGGTTCATCCGTTGCAAGTTGAGCACAATGCCGCCGCCGTTGAGGGCCGCGTCGTTGTAGCTGCGCCCTGCGCCGCGCAAGGTGATGGTCAAGCCAAGTTTCTTTGCCAGTTGGAAAATCTCCTCGATCTCATCGGTAGTTTGGGGGTAGAGGAGATAGGAACCCGCGCTCAAGGACCGCCCGAAGTTTTGTAAGCGGGAAAAGGTCGTAAAAGGGATGCTCATCTGTCCGTTTTAGAAGTTCAGTCGTCGAAAGAGGAAAGAGGGGATGTGGCGGACCAGCCACATCAGCAACGCCCAGCGCGCCGGCACATAGACGATTTGTTTTCGGCGGCGAACGGCGCGATAAATCGCATGCGCTGCTTGCTCTGGCGAAATCATCCAGAATGTGCGCGGGGAATGCCGCAGCATATCGGTCTGCACGAAGCCAGGTTTGACGGTCAGGACGTGGACTCCGCGCCGGCTAAGGCGGTTCCGTAGCGACTCTAGGTAAGTGTGCAAGGCAGCCTTCGAGGCGTTGTAGGCCGGCGCGCCGACTCGGCCGCGATCGCCGGCTACGGAACCGATACCCACGATAGTTCCTCGCCCCATTCCCTGGAAGACCGCCGCGACCGGGTTGAGCCAAGCTAAGGCGCCCAGGTAGTTTACGGCAGTCATCGCAGCGTCCTTCTCGAAGTCGAACTCATCACGTCCCACGGGGATAAGCAAGCCGGCTACGTAGAGGCACAGGTCTAGGCCGCCTAAGTCGGCCAAAATGCGCCGGAACAGAGCAGGCGTCTCTTCGACTCGTGTGACATCGTGTGGGTAGATGAGGGCGCGCGTTTCGCCGGCGATGGCGTTGATTTCCGCGCGCAGGTCGGCCAGGCGTTCCGCGCGTCGCGCCACCAAAGCGAGCGTGTATCCTTCCTGTGCAAGTAGGCGGGCCAACGCTGCGCCGATTCCGCTGGATGCGCCGATGATTAACGCCCGCTGGCGCGGTTGAAGCGCAGTCGGGCGAGGGGGGAGAGAAGAATCGTGCCTCATCGCGTGTATTGCTCCGTAACGATTATAATCGCAAAGAAGATGGACGGCAAAATATGGTTGAGGGACGTGAGACGAAGAACTGCATAGAGCGGGAAGGACATGCTGTGTTTTGCCGACAGGCGGCTTGGACGCGCCCCCTGCGCGCCTATCTCTTGGAACGTGTTGGCGTTGGGAGAGCGCGGCGGGTGCTGGAGGTTGGTTGTGGCACAGGGGCTGTGTTGACCGATTTCCCTGCTCCGACAGCCGCGCATGGCTTGGATATTCGCCTGGACTATCTGGCGCAAGCGCGGCGCTATGTTCCCGCGGCGCAGTTGACATGTGGCGACGCCCAGGCTTTGCCGTATGCCCCAGGCGTCTTTGATGTGGTCTTCTGTCATTACCTGTTGCTGTGGGTTGCGAAGCCGCTCGCCGCGCTGCTCGAGATGAAACGCGTGACGCGTCCTGGGGGGTATGTGATGGCTTTAGCGGAACCGGATTATGCGCGTCGTTTGGACCGTCCATGGTATCTTGCTTCATTAGGCTATTGGCAACGGCGGGCATTGCAGCGTCGCGGCGCGGATACCGAGCTAGGGGCGCGCCTGGCGGTTCTTTTCGCTCGGGCCGGTCTGTACGTGGTGGAGGCCGGAATCTTGCGCCCGCCCGAACATTCCGTGTTAGCGGATGAGGCTCGACAAGAATGGGCTGTTTTGGAAAACGATTTGACCGGATACTTGCCGGCCTGGTTCTTGCGGGGGATGAAGCTCCTGGATGAGCACGCTTGCAGGCGCGGCAAGCGTGTTCTCTTTGTGCCGACGCACTTTGCCCTTGGGCAGCTCCCCTGATGGTATAATGGTCATAGAGGTAGAGTTGTCGGACCTGTTGCGGAGCGAACAACCAATGGATGCCGAAACCATTCCCACCCAGGAACGGTCGCAGCCGGTGAGCTGGAAGCGTTTTCTGCTAGAGACGCTGGAAACATTGATTCTGGCGGTCGTTATCTTCATGACAATCAACTTGATTTCGGTGCGGGTGCGTGTTGATGGCTTCTCGATGCAGCCTACCCTGGAAGACGGCAATTACGTTTTAGTGAATCGTCTGGCGTACCTGTGGAGCGAGCCACGACGAGGCGATGTGATTGTATTTCGCCCGCCGATGTACCCCGAAGAGAACTTTTGGGAACGGGCAATCGGTTTTCCGGCTGTCGAGGAGCGGTATCAGGATTATATCAAGCGCGTGATTGGCTTGCCGGACGAACGAGTGAAAATAGAGGGGGGAGTGGTTTACGTTAACGGCATATCGCTGAGCGAACCGTATCTGAAATTCAAGCCTTCGTATACAGGGGAGTGGGAAGTCCCCTCCGATACACTCTTCGTGTTGGGCGATAACCGTAATCATTCCTCCGATTCGCATGCCTGGGGTTTTGTACCTCTCAAGAATGTCATTGGCAGAGCGGAGTTGGTGTATTGGCCGATTCCGCAATTGTCGCTCTTGAGTCGAGACCGACCTGTCCTTGCTGCGCCATGAGCATGACTTTGCAAGAGATTCTTTCGCTGGCGGAATCCTATGAGCAGGAGTTACCCCCTCGCCTGCAATGCCCGACCGCGCCGCGGGGAGTGGAACTGGCGCGCTGGATGGACTTAACCTTGCTCAAACCCGAGGCCACAGCAGAGCAGATCAAGGCGTTATGCGCAGAGGCCGCGCGTTACCATTTTGCGACCGTGTGCGTCAATCCTTTGTATGTATCGCTGGCGCGCAGTCTCTTGTCGAGTAGTGAGGTTGGCGTGTGCTCGGTAGTGGCTTTTCCGTTGGGCGCGACGTTGCCTGAACTTAAAGCACGAGAGACCCAGACGGTCATTGAATTAGGAGCCGGCGAAGTGGATATGGTGATCAACCTAGGGGCACTGAAAGGCGGCGATTATGCCCTGGTGTTGAACGATATTCTGGCCGTGACGGAGGAGGCGCACGCGCGAGGCGCCAAAGTAAAAGTGATTCTTGAAACGGCGCTGCTCAGCCGTTATGAGAAGATCCTTGCCGGCCTTCTGGCGCGCGCTGCGGGTGCGGATTTCGTCAAGACCTCGACTGGCTTTGGGCCAGCCGGAGCGACGGCAGAGGATGTTGCTTTACTGCACTGTGTTGTGGGCGAATCGCTGGGTGTTAAAGCGGCGGGTGGAATCCGGACGTTGCGCGACGCGTTGACTATGATTGCATCGGGGGCAAACCGCCTGGGCGTCAGTGCAGGTGTGGACATTCTTCGGGAAGCGATGTTGCCGGGAGATGAGTCATGAGCGAAGAGTTTCGTGAGGCCTCTCGTCCTTGTAATGACTGTGCGGCCGGAGTGATGCGGTTGCGCTTCGTGACCTATTTCACCTGGTTGGACGGAGAATTGGTCACCGTGCCGAATTTTCCGGCCTGGGTGTGCGATGTGTGTGGACGGCGTGAATACGATAGCCGTGCCGTATCCTGGCTTTCCATTTTGCTTAATCCCGATGCGGGCCGCCCGCCTTCGGTCCGCAGACGGGGCACGCCGCCAACGGAACCGCCGTCAACGGCGCGCCCGGCGGTCAAATAGAGAGCGGGAAGGATACCCGGATATGCCGGAAGTTACCTCCTCCACCAAACGCCTGGTGACCGCTGATTTCCTCACGCCTAGTTACCGTATCGTCGGGAAGATCATGGTGCCTCCAAGCGGTGTCATGGGGTTAATGAACGATACTACCAGCTCCTTCATGGAGGTCATGGAAGCGAAACTGGCTCGGCTGCACATGCCCAGCAAGTTGGTTGGCGACTATGCTGTCATGGATCTGGTCAAACCGAGCGTCTTTGCGGTCTGCCTGACGAGGCGGGAAGATTTAGGGCCGCAAGCTATTGCACGAGGTGGCTATCAGAGCGTGAACCATTACCCGATTCGAGTCGTAACGCCTGTCTATGAGTTGGAGGGCACGCTGGAGTGGGCCGGACGGTTTGACTTTTCCACGATTATGGTAGAGGGAATCCGCGACTTCGTGCCGCTGTATGATGCGCTGCTCACTGCCAGTCTGATCCCCTTGCTCAAAATTGAGAGTCCGGTGATTCTGTTTAACCGCAAGCATGTGGATTTGCTGGCGCAAATTCAGAAGAAGTCCCCTTGAGTTGCTTGACCACGTCCGGCGGAAATGGTAAAATCCAGCCCGCTTTGCCGTTTCTTAGGCTAGCGACTTTGCGCCCCCATCGTCTAGAGGACTAGGACGCGGCCCTTTCAAGGCCAAAACTGGAGTTCGAATCTCCATGGGGGCACAAGTTATTTTAAACTTTACAGTAAAGGAGCGTTAAGCATGGGAAACGGAAGCGATACAAGCCCGCTGGTGGTGATTCTGATGGGTTCCAAAGCAGATAGGGAACATAGTCAGAAGATTGCCCAGGCTTGTCAGGAGTATGGTCTGGAGACCATCTTGCGTATTGGTTCCGCGCATAAGACCCCGGAGCATGTTCTCCAAATGTTGCGTGAGTATGAAGCAGATCCGCGTCCGAAAGTGTACGTGACGGTTGCCGGACGAAGCAACGCTCTGAGCGGTTTCGTGGATGCAGCAGTGAGTGCGCCGGTGATTGCCTGCCCGCCATCTGCGGAGGCCTTCGGCGGCGCTGATGTCTTTTCGTCGTTGCGCATGCCTTCCGGTGTGGCACCGGCTGTTGTGCTCGAGCCGGCGAACGCCGCGCTGTTGGCGGCCAAAATGCTCGGTCTGGTGGAGGAAGATGTGCGCGCCGCCGTGCAATCTTTTCAGGAAAAGCAAAGAAACGGTATCATCGAGAGCGACAGCACACTAGGGTAGAGTGGTGTGAATGAACGTTGACGAGTCGCCGAGAGAGGCGTGTGGCATTATCGGCGTCTTTGCCCCGAACGAGGATGTGGCGACCATGGCCTTCTTTGGCCTGTTTGCGCTACAACACCGTGGTCAGGAGGCAGCCGGCATCGCTGTCTCCGACGGTGTGACCATGCGCGTGCACAAGGATGTTGGGCTCATTTCGCAAGTCTTCAATCAAGCAAATCTCTCGGCATTGCAGGGACATTACGCAATTGGGCATACACGCTATTCGACGACTGGGTCGCCCTCCATTCGCAACGTGCAGCCGTTTGTGGTGGAGACGTTGCATGGCCCTTTAGCGTTGGGGCATAATGGCAACCTCGTTAACTCGGCTCTATTGCGGCAACGTTTGTTGGAGGAGGGGGTAGGACTTTCTGCATCATCGGATAGCGAAGTGATGACCATGATGCTGGCGCGAGCGCGCGGCAAGACCTGGGAGGAACGCCTTAAGGTTTGCATGGCAGAATGGCACGGCGCATATTCTATTGTCTTATTGACGCGCGATGGCGTCTACGCGGCGCGCGATCCATGGGGTTTTCGCCCCTTGAGTGTTGGGCTTCTTCCCAGCGGCGGTTACGCGGCGGCTTCTGAGACCGGCGCGCTACGTACGTTAGGCTGCCGCGCGATCCGTGAAGTAAAACCGGGCGAAATCGTCTCGCTGCGTGAGGGCGCTTTGGTTGTGACTCAGGCTCTTGAGCCCAAGAAGCCGTTGGCGCTGTGTGTCTTCGAGATGATTTATTTTGCTCGGCCGGATGCAGTTTGGGATGGACGCAGTGTCCATCAAGTGCGCCAATACCTGGGCCGTGAGCTGGCGCGTGAGCAACCAGTCGAAGCCGATGTCGTTATTCCGGTGCCAGATTCGTCTATCCCTGCGGCAATCGGCTACGCGACCGAGTCCGGCCTTCCGTACAACGATGGGTTTATCAAGAATCGCTATGTTGGACGTACATTTATCGAACCGACCGATTCCCTGCGTAAGCGCGGCGTGGCATTGAAAATCAACGTCATCAATGAAAATGTGCTTGGCAAACGTGTCATCATGATTGATGACTCCATCGTGCGAGGGAATACGATTGGCCCGATCGTGCGCTTGCTGCGCGAGGCGGGGGCGGAGGAGGTCCATGTGCGCATTACGTGCCCGCCGATTATCAGCCCCTGTTATATGGGAATCGATATGGGCACGCATGAGGAGTTGATCGCATACAAGCGCTCTGTGGAAGAGATTCGTCGGTTTATTGGAGCCGATAGCCTGTACTACCTTTCATTGGAGGGGATGATGCGAGCAGTTGGACGCACGGAGGGATATTGCCAAGCGTGCTTTACCGGTCGCTATCCCCTGGATGTGGACATGGCCTCGGTCAAGACCGGCTTCGAGCAAGCAGTACGATGAAACGGGCAGGCCTCTCGTGGAAACGAGAGGCCTGCTTTGCCTGACAACGACTCGCAATCGCTCAGGTTCGGGGAAGGATGGAGTGGCGCCGCAGTAGGCGGGCAAGTAGGACGCCTACCGTACCCATCAAAAGAGCGCCGACAAGAATCACCAGCAAGAAAAACGTCATCCCGTTTGCCTTACCGACGATGGGACGCGGGGGCATCACCTGTATCTTGCGTCCAAGGCCGCGCACGAAGCGCGGGGGCGGCGCGACGCGCTGGAAAGCCCTTTGCAAGACATGTTCGAGGGAGGAAAGCGAGTGTTCGGGTGTTTTCATACTTACTCTTTGCTCGGGTAAGCAATGAGTCCTGCCGTCCCTGGTCCGAGATTCGCGGCAATGCCGATGGAAAGTTCTGTAATGATAAGGTCGGCGATGTTAAACAACGCTTCTGCTTTCTCTTTTAACACCTCAGCAGCCTCCTTGTCGCGCGCGTGGACGATTGCCATATGGACGCGCTGCTGCCCAAAATGTTGGTGCAGGATTTCAACCAATCGCTCCAGCGCCCGATTGCGGGTGCGGACACGTTCGGTCATTTCCAGCACGCCTTCGCGCAGGGTAATAATGGGCTTGACGTTTAACAGGGAGGCAAGCGCGGCTTGAATGGTGTTCACTCTTCCACTCATGCGCGCGTAATCCAACGTGTTGAGGGTCAAAGCGATCCGCACTGTTCGGCGAATCTCATCCAGCCGGGCGAGGATTTGCTGCAAGGAGGCTTTGGCGCGCTCCATTAACCGCGCCTCTCGGCACATCATCCCTACTGCCGCTGAACCACAGAGCGAATCGAAAGGAATGATGTTGAACTTGCCTGCCAGTTCGCGTGCTGCCGCGACGGCCGATTCGAACGTACCAGAGAGTTTGCTGGTGACATGGATGGATAGGATGGTATGACCGGCTTGCGCGATTCGCTGGTAGAACTGGGAAAATTGAAAAGGGGTTGGCTGGGATGTCTTGGGAATCGTCCCGCTCTCCTCTACGAGGTGGTAGAAACCCTCGTTGGAAAGATCCACGCCTTTCAGATAGGTGCGCTCGCCGAAATGGATATTGACCGGGATGACCTCAATGCCAAATTCCTTTATCCATTCAGGGGGCATGTCGGCCGCGCTGTCGGTAACAATATGCAACATGTTTATTCTCCTTCTGAAAGACCGAAGCCGTCGCTTGCTTTCCGCAATGCGAGCAAGGTGCGGTGGTAGAGGCTTTTTATTGCACCCTCGCTGCGACCCATGATTTGCGCGATTTCCGCATTGGAGAGGTTCTCCACGAACTTCAAAATCAGGAGATGTTGACGTTCGGGAGGCAGGCGACGGATTAATTTAAGCAACTCTTCGCGTTCTTGATTCTGAATCAAACGCGATTCGGGCGCCTCGCCTTTGTAGTAGGCATCCGGTGCGTCGGCGAGCGGGATTTCCGGGTGGCGGCTTTGGTCGCGATGCCAGTTTGCGACCAAGTTGTGCGCGATGCGATACAGCCAGGCGGAAAAAGGTAAGCCGCGATGATCGTAGCGATGAATGTGATTCAAAGCACGGTAGAAAACACGCGCCGTCAAGTCTTCGGCGTCGTGGACGTTCCCAGTACGATAGTAAACATAGTTAAAGATCCGCTCTACGTATTTCTCGTAGAGGGCGCCAAAAGCCTCCCGGTCTCCCTGTGAGGCGCGTGCCAGCAATTCTTCTTCGGTGCAGTTTTCGGGCAACTTGACTCACCAGACCGGTGGGATTTTTTAATAGAAACCCCACCAAACGCCAAAAGTTTCGTGCTTGCTCTTCTGCCTGTTCGTGCAGAGGACAATCTCTGCGCTCTAGTGGAAGGGGCGCCTGCAGGATAGATGGCAGTCGGGGAGCAGAGCAGAAGGGATGCAGCGCGAACTTTAACCCGCCCCTTATTCTCTTCGCGATGTGCTTGTAGGCGGCGAGGAGCAACGCTGAACGCTTCTTACTTTACCCTCAGCAAGCGGCTGTGTCAAGGGAAGACTCCAAAACCAACATGATAAGGATTCATGCCGTGATAGAAGAGGCAGAGAAATGCCGGGATTCGTGGCCGGATGGATTTCTACCGTGTCGCCGGGTCACAAGGTGTTTACGGGTTCGATAGGTTTTGTTTCCGGGATTGAGAACACACAACCTGGTACACCTGTCAGAGAGCGTTTTCGGCAAGCCGGATGATTGCCCAGTCTAGGCCGGGGTGGGCGGCTGTTCTCTTTAGACAGTTGTGCTACAATACAAATTCCAGATAGCGGCCAAATGTAAGTTGCTCGTTTACAAACATTCCATCACTCTGAGACCACACCAAATTTCAATTTCACATTGAGCGAGGCTCATGTGAGGATACTTTATAACGCTTTGATTTACACGCTTCATCCCCAACGTCCGCGGGCCTCGGTGTTGGTCATGGATGGGGATCGTATTGTGGCAGTAGGAGGGGAGGAACTTTTGGCAGGAGGCGTGGAGGCCGAGAGGCAAGATATGGGCGGGCGAATGATCCTACCTGGCTTGATGGATTCCCATTTTCATCTGCAACAGTACGCTTTACGCTTGCAATGGATGGATTGCGCGACAGCGACAAAGGAAGAATGTCTGCGTCGGGTAGAGGCTCGTGCCCGCCGCCTCTTGCCGGGCGAATGGCTGTTGGGACATGGATGGGACCAACATGTTTGGCGAGATGCAGGGGGGGAGCGTTGGCCGACGGCGGCCGATTTAGATCAGGTTTCTCCGGCTAATCCCGTATACCTGACGGCCAGATCGTTGCATGCGGCCTGGGTGAATACACTGGCATTGCGCAGGGCCAAGATTCATTCCTCTACCCCCGACCCCCCAAGAGGCTGTATTCAAAGGGATGAACGAGGGCATCCCAGCGGTATCTTACTGGAGAGCGCCATGCATCTGGTGGAGGCTGCTATTCCGCCTCCATCTGCCGACGCGCTGGCCGATTCGATTCGCAAGGCCTTGCCTTCGCTATGGCGACTTGGCCTGACGGGAGTCCATGACTTTGATTCCGCGCTTTGTTTCCGTGCGTTGCAAATTCTTCAGCGACGTGGCGAGTTGCAGTTGCGTGTGCTTAAGGCGATTCCGTTCCAGGACTTAGAAGATGTCTTGCTTTGTCGTTTGCGTGAGGGCATGGGAGATGATTTCTTGCGGGTGGGGCCGGTGAAACTCTTTGCCGATGGCGCGCTGGGTGCTCACACAGCCGCTCTGCTCGATTCCTATGTTGACGAGCCGCAGAATCGTGGTATCCTATTCTTGAAAGCGGATGACCTTTTCGAGTGTGGTGTGCGGGCAGCCCAAGGCGGTTTCAGCTTGGCTATCCATGCGATTGGGGATGCCGCGAACCGTCTCGTGTTAGATGGATTGACACTGCTGCGCACGTATGAACGTGAACATCGTTTGCCGGCGCGCCGTCATCGCATAGAACATGTCCAATTGATCCATCCTGTGGATGTGCCGCGCCTGGCGGAACTTGGACTGACTGCTTCCATGCAGCCGGCCCATGTCTTGTCGGATATGACGATGGCCATCCAACTCCTGGGAGAACATCCACGAAAGGCATATGGCTGGCGAACCTTGCTGCGTTCTGGAGCGAAATTGGCGTTTGGCTCTGATGCGCCAGCGGATTCGCCGAATCCGTTTTTGGGGTTGTATGCCTCTGTTACGCGTCGCCGTTTCGATGGATTTCCAGCCGCGGAGGGCTGGCATCCGGAGGAGCGTCTGACCTTGATGGAAGCGCTGACAGCCTACACACAAGGATCGGCCTACGCGGCTGGTTGGGAAGACCGGCTAGGGAAACTTGCGCCGGGCCGTCTGGCCGACTTGATTGTCCTAGATACAGATCCCTTTGCTTGCCCACCGGAGGCTCTTGCTGCGCTGCAGCCGTCTGCTGCTATGGTTGGCGGCGCATGGGTATGGGAGAGGTAATATGGCTGCTCAATTGCTCAAACCGGAGATGCTGGTGCCGCGCTTGGGGGAATACTTGGTCGCTCAAGGTCGCATTAGTGAGATGGATTTGCGTCGTGCGCTTGAATATCAGAAAGCCTGTCATAAGGAAAACCAGCCCTGTTTGTTGGGGGATGCATTGGTAGAACTTGGCCTGTTGACGCGCGCCGATATCGATCAGGCGATTACGGAGCAGATTATTCAACTGCGTTCTGCGTTGGAGGAAGCGAACCGTTATCTGGAAAGGCGTGTGCAGGAGCGTACGGTCGAATTACAAGAGGCGCTGCGCAAATTGACAGAACTCAATCAATTAAAGGCAAATTTTATTGCCAACATTTCGCATGAATTGCGCACCCCGATGACGCATATTAAGGGGTATCTTGAATTGCTGGTGAGCGAGGCGCTGGGACCGCTTAATGAGGAGCAGAAAAAGGCCGCGCAAGTTAGTCAACGCGCCGCGGCTCGCCTGGAAGGTCTCATTGAGAGCCTCATCCTGTTCTCGCTTGCTGCGCGCGGCGAGATGACCCTGAAACTTGCGCCTGTCTATTTGAATTACGTGGTAGCCGATGTGGTGGACTATACCCGCTCGAAGGCGGCGGATCGTCAAGTCAAAGTCAACGTGGAGGTTCCGCCCGATGTGCCGCCCGTTCTTGCGGATGAGGAGAAGATCACATGGGCCATTCTGCAGCTGGTAGACAATGCTATCAAATTTACGCCGGCCGATGGCCAGGTGACGTTGGCGATTCGACCAGAAAGCGGCGGTTTGGTGATAGTGGAGATCAGGGATACCGGAATTGGCATTTCCCCCGACCGTATTGGAGAGATCTTTGAGCCTTTCCATCAGCTGGATAGTTCCCCGACTCGCCGTTACGGAGGCGCCGGGCTTGGATTAGCGTTGGTCAAGGAGATCTTGAACGCGCATGGTTCGATGATCGAGGTCGAGTCCGAACCTGGCAAGGGATCAACATTCCGCTTTCCGCTGGTCGAAGCGGAGAAACCGGAGGAAGCACTGCGTCGACAGGAAATGTATTTATAGTCGGCAACAGGAGGTTGCCTTGCATGGGCGATACTTGGTCTGATTTTTTCGTTGCACTCCTTCGCGCTCTGGATGGCGGCGCAGATTGGAAGAAAAGCCTGGATACGCTGTTTAGTGCTCTGCGCCAGCGTTTTGTTTTTGATAACGTGGTCATTTACAAGGCGGAAGCGGAAAGCAACTTGCCGGAGGCGATTTACGCTCGCGCTCTGGGTCGAGGGCGGGGCGCGGAAGCGGAAGCGTCCTGGGGCGAAAGTATCGCCAATGTTGTCTTGAGCGAACAGCGAATCCTTCACCTGGCGCCTCCTTCGCCATCTAGCGAGAATCGTCTGGCGAATCCCCACTTGCTGGGTTTACCGTTGCGATTGGCACAGGGGCAGGGAGCGCTAGTTTTTGTTCGTTTTGGCGGGCCGCCGTATGTGGAAGAGCAGATTCACCTGGCTTCGCTGGCGGCAGTAGAGGTAGCGCATATTCTTGACCGACATGTTCTTATGGAGACGCTGGCGCAATTGGAGACAGCGCGCCATCGTGCGCAGTTGCAGGATGATTTTCTAGCAGCGATTTCGCACGATATTCACACACCGTTGGGGTTTATCAAGGGCTACACCACCTCGCTCTTGCGTGCCGATGCTCAGTGGGATGAAGATACTCAGCGTGAGTTCCTGATGATTGTTGATGAGGAAGCAGACCGGCTAGTGCGTATCCTCGATCGTCTACTGGATTCTGCCCGCTTACAACAAGGCATGTTGCCAATGGACTTTCAACCGGTGCGCTTGGAGGCTCTGATCCGCGACGTGGCACTGCGTATGCAAACGCGGGTCCCCGCGCTGCGTATCACCCTGGATCTGGCGGAGGCGCCGCCGATTCAGGCGGATTCTGTGCGACTTGGTCAGGTCTTGGAAAATCTGTTTGACAACGCGTTGAAACATGCTCCTGGCTCGCCGGTGAAGGTTATCCTGCAAGTTTTCCCTGATCGTCAAACGATTATCTTTGCGGATGAAGGGCCTGGGATTTCACCCCAGCATTTGCCTTTTCTCTTCGAGCGCTTCTACCGTGTGCCGGGCGAGTCGGCTGCACGGGGCACAGGCTTAGGATTGTTTATCTGCCGAGAAATTGTGCGTGCGCATGGCGGTCAGATTTCCGTAGAGACCAGTCCCGGCAAAGGTACGGCGTTCCGGATTGATTTGCCTGCCAAGTTCCCTGCTCGGCAGCTCGCGTAACCGGCCACCCTCTCCAGGAGGTGCTATGGACGTCGAAGGACGGGTTGAGCACTCTGTTCCGCGTATTCTGATTGTGGATGACGAGCCGCGTTACCTTCGTTTACTGGAGGCCAATTTGCGCCTCGAAGGTTATGAGGTCATTACGGCGCGAGATGGAGTAGAGGCATTGGAAGCATTCTCGATGCAATCGGTGGATTTGATATTGCTGGATATCTTATTGCCTCGCCTAGATGGTTTCTCGGTCTGTCAGCGTATTCGCCAGTTCTCCGGTGTGCCGATTATTATGTTGACAGCCAGAGGAGAGGAACGCGATCGTGTGCGTGGCCTGGATGTGGGGGCAGACGACTACCTTGTCAAGCCGTTCTCTGTGATGGAATTGCTGGCCCGAGTGCGAGCGGTCTTGCGGCGCGCACAGACACGACCGGGTAGATATGAAAGTATATTTGTTCACGGTAACTTAAAGGTTGATTATGCGCGCGCAGAGGTCTATCGTGATCATCAGCCGGTCTATCTTTCTGCTACAGAGTATCGCCTTTTACTTCAGTTTACCCACAATGTGGGTCGCATTCTGAGCGCGGAGGATTTGCTGACAAGCGTCTGGGGGCCGGAGTACCGTTCGGACAAAGAAATTCTTTGGGTCACCATTGCGCGTTTGCGCCAGAAAATAGAAGATGACCCTCATGATCCACGCCACATTGCGACCCGCCCCGGCCTGGGATATTTCATGCCGCCTCTGGAAGAGTAGCCCATGAACGGAACTCCTACGATTCTGGTAATTGACCCGGACGCAGCAAGCCGAAATTATCTGGCAACTCTCCTGAAAAAAGCGCGTTATAACGTGCTGACCGCCTCGCTGGGTAAAGAGGGGTTAGTGCTGGCCTGGCAGCATTTGCCGCAGTTGATTATTCTGGATCCGTCCTTGCCGGATGCGCCGGCGGTTGGTCTGGTGGCGCGCCTGCGCCAAGATCGCCGCACGGCAAATGTGCCATGTATTGCATTTAGTAGCGCGGCGCGGCCGGGTGAAATGAACGCCCTGCTCGCTGCCGGTTGTAACGAGTACATCCTGAAATCGAGCGAGGCTGTGGCAAAATTGATGGAGATGATTCCGCACTTGGTCGGCCGCGCTTCTATTCACAAGAAGGGGGGAATGCTGGTTGTCTTTCTTAGCGCCAAGGGAGGAACGGGGACGTCTTCTCTGTGCGCCAATCTGGCAATGTGTACGGCAACGTGCAAGGAGGACGAAGAAAGGGGAGAAGCCAAGCCGGAGCGAAGAGTCGCCGTTGTGGATCTCGTGCTTCCCATCGGGTCCATCGCACAGATCGTTGGCTATACCGCAACAGAGCCGTTTGACATTGTCAAAGTAGCGGCGATGAGCGCAGAGTACACTACGCCTCTCTATTTCCAGGAAAATCTGCCTCATCAATCGGCCTGGCATTTTCGCCTCTTGCCTGGTTCTCCCGACCCGGAAAGCGCCAATCAACTGCAAGTTGGTCGTATCCCGGAAATCATTAGCGCGATTCAAGATGTCTACGATGTTGTCTTTGTAGATTTAGGCCGTTCTCTCTCGCGTATCAGCATTCCTATTCTTCGGCGGGCAGATGTGATTGCGCTGGTGCTCGGCCCAGATTTCAGCACCGTCCATCTGACCAAAATCGTCTGGGATTACTTGCGCGCGCAGGGAGTGGAGGCTGAGCGACTCTATCCAATCCTCAATCGCGCCGTTGGTCTGGAGGGAATGACCAAAGCGGAGATCGATCAAGAGCTGGGTTGCGAGATCGGGGTGACGATCCCTTATCTTAGCGGTAATATGACGTTAGCGAACAATCGTCACGAGCCGTTCATTACTAAATTTCCGACCGACTCGGCCGTGCTTTCTTTTCAACAGGCCTCTCGCTCAATCCTCAAACTGACGCAACGTCTGCGCAGTAAATGAAAGACGATCGTCCTCCAGTTCATGGCGGCGTCACAATGCTCAGAAGTCGCTTGGCGTTCCTGGTTGAGGAATGGCGCGCCAGTCGTAGGGGGTCACCTGATACACAAAATAGTTTAACCAGTTGGCGAATAACAAGTGCGCGTGACTGCGCCAGCGAACGACGGGTGTTTTGCTGGGATCGTCATCTGGATAGTAATTAATGGGGATATGGATTGGCAACCCTTTGCCGACGTCGCGGTCATACTCACTTTTCAGGGTGAGCGGATCGTACTCCGAATGTCCGGTGACATACACGCGCCGGCCATCGCGGGAAACCACAATGTATACGCCGGCCTCGTCCGATTCGGCCAGGATTTGCAGTTCTGACACGCGTTCAATGTCTGTGCGGCGGATTTCTGTGTGTCGCGAGTGGGGGGCGAGAAAGATGTCGTCGAAGCCGCGCAGAAGTTTATGGCGCGGATCAAGGACGCGATGCGGAAAGACGCCGAACATCTTACGCGGCAGGGGATATTTGGGAATGCCGTAGCGGTGGTATAGCCCTGCCTGCGCGCCCCAGCAAATGTAGAACGTAGAAAAGACATTTGTCTCCGACCAATCCATGATAGCCTGTAATTCGGGCCAGTAGTCTACTTCCTCAAAGGGCAGGTGTTCGACCGGGGCGCCGGTGACGATCAGCCCGTCAAATTTTTGCCGCCTCACCTGCGCGAAAGAGCGGTAGTGGTGCAACAAGTGTTCGGCCGGCGTGTTCTTGGACTTATGCGTGACCGTGTAGAGCAAGGTAACTTCTACTTGTAACGGGGTGTTGCTAAGCAAGCGCAACAACTGGGTCTCGGTTTGAATCTTGGTCGGCATCAGGTTCAAGATAGCGATGCGAAGCGGACGAATATCCTGATGCTTGGCGCGCGTTTCGCCCATGACAAAAATATTTTCGCTTTCGAGGATGGCGCGTGCCGGCAGAGTTTCGGGGATATTGACTGGCATTCGAGTCTCCTGATGAATGGCGAGTGGAGTATGAGAGGGGAGAAGAGGTATCGTTGTTGGAGGCAGCAGGCGCGCTGTCCCGTAACGATAGGAGTATGCTTATATGGCGCTTTTCTGCAGGGCCTGATCGAGGTCCCAAAGAATATCCTCGATGTCTTCGAGGCCAATACTTAGGCGGACAAAGTCTGGAGTGACGCCGGCGCTGAGTTGCTCTTCTGGCGAAAGCTGGCTGTGTGTAGTGGTAGCGGGATGGATGGCCAGGCTTTTGGCGTCGCCTACGTTGGCGAGATGGCTGAAGAGCTGCAAATTGTCAATGAAGCGTCGTCCGGCTTCCAGACCGCCCTTGATGCCAAAGCCAAGAATCGCTCCTGGGCCTTTCGGTAGGTACTTTTTGGCTCTCTGGTAATGAGGATGACTCTTCAGGCCGGGGTATTGCACCCAGTTGACATTTGGATGCTTTTCAAGGAACTCCGCGACGGCTTGGGTGTTCTGGACATGCTGTTCCATGCGCAGGCTGAGCGTCTCGATTCCCTGTAGAGTCTGCCAAGCGTTAAAGGGGGCCTGGCAGGCGCCTATATCGCGCAGAATCTGTACCCGAGCTTTCGTAATGAATGGAGGCAGGCCGGCCTGTTCTAAATCGGCATACACCAGGCCATGGTAGGAGGGATCGGGTGTGGTGAAGTTGTCGAACCGTCCGCTGCGCCAATCGAAATTGCCGCCGTCTACGATGACGCCGCCGATGCTGGTGCCATGGCCGCCGAGGAATTTTGTGGTAGAGTGAACGACGATATTCGCACCCCACTCGAAGGGACGGCACAGGTAAGGCGTGGCAAAGGTGTTGTCTATCATGAGCGGAATACGATGTTTGCGCGCGATCTCAGCGACTTCCTCGAAGGGGAAAACGAAAATATCCGGGTTGCCGAGCGTTTCGCCGTAGAGGATTTTGGTGTTCGGACGGATCGCGCGTGCGAAGTTTTGCGGGTCGCTTGGGTCTACAAAGGTAACCTCGATGCCCAGACGACGGAAAGTGTAGTTGAATTGATTGTACGTGCCGCCGTAGAGCCGGCTGCTGCTGACGATGTGGTCGCCGGCCGCGCAAAGTGTGATAATAGCCATCGTTTGCGCGGCATGGCCGGAACTCGCTGCCAGCGCTCCCACGCCGCCCTCCAAATCGGCGACACGCTTTTCTAATACATCTGTCGTGGGATTCATGATGCGTGTATAGATATTCCCCAGTTCCTTGAGGGCGAACAAATTCGCGGCGTGTTCCGTGTCACGGAACTGGTAACTGGTGGTCTGGTAGATTGGCACGGCGCGGCTACCCGTTGTTGGATCAGGAGCATAACCGGCGTGTAGTTGGCGGGTAGAAAACCCGAACTTTCGTGGTACGGTCTGGGAACTCATGACGTGACTCTCCTTGATGGTATGGTAAATTTCTCTGCCGCCGAGTCGCGCGCCCTCAACGGCGAGATGACTACTGCGGTTTCAACAGGAAAAACGCTTGCGTTTAAAACGACGAGCTCCTCCGGTTGGCTTACCCAGAGGAGGCCTTGGTAACAAAAAACCTCTTCTGAAAGAAGAGGTGGGCTTAAAATGCAAGCGGCCTCTCATCTTCCAGAATGAAGACAATCCTGCTCGGATCGTCCTTCTGCCGGAATTGGCACCGTTCCTTTCGGAAACAGGATGGTTGCCGAGGCTTCACAGGGCCGGTCCCTCCGCCTCTCTGGATAAGAGTGTTGCGATATGGTGTTGTTAATTTGCTGCGAGTTGAGCCGCTTTATATCATAATTACAACGGGCTGTCAAGACTTTTGGTGGTTAAAGAGGCAATTTGTCCACAATTGCTTGATATTGGCAACGAGAACAACTGGTTGCTACTGTGGCTTTACGTTCCGTTATTTGGCAAGAGCGCCCGCAAGAGATCTTTTCGCCAGGTACGGTGATTTGGGTCGTATATTCCGAAGTCGGCGCAGAATTCCCAATAACTCCACGAGAAGCCATTTGCCTCGGCTTGACGGGCAACGAAGTTCGTCCATCGTTGGCGTGAGGCTATGTCGGCCTTCTGATAGGCGCCGAATTCTCCCAGATAGATTGGCCTTCCTTCCTCGCGCGCCCAGGCTGCAACCTCGGCGAAATCGGCTTGAACGGCTTGCTGCTCTTCGACGCTGCCGTTCCATGTCGTTCCCAGCCAAGCGTCACTGTCTTCTACCCACTCGGCTCCTTGATGCGTGAAAGGGAAGGGGAGGTAATAATGAAAAGTCACGATGATGTAAGGATCACCTTGGGGCAAATGGAGATAGGGCAGGGCATCGTGCGCATTCCAGTTGACCGGTCCGATGATGACTGGCCTTGTTGGATTCATCTGGCGAATGATGGGTAATGTCTCGGCCACGATCTCGTTCCAGATAGACGCCGTGAGGTTTTGGTTTGGTTCGTTAAGCAACTCGAACATCACTTCGGGAGGATAATCCCGGTAATGCTCGGCGATTTGTTCCCAGAGAGCAAGGAAGCGCGCTTTTTGCCGGACGGGTTCGCTCATCATTTCGAGGTAATGATGCATATCTATGACGATGGCCAGGTTGTTTTCCAGGGCTTGTTGCATTGCCCAATCCGCGCGCGCGAGGAAAGCCGGCGAGATGGTATAGGGAGGTTCCATGTCGGCGTGCGCCGAGAATCGCACCGGTAAGCGCACGGACATGAAGCCGGCCTCCGCAATCTTTTTGAAGTACTCCTCTTGCAGGATGACGCCCCATTCACCCTCGTTGGGGGCCTCTAACGCGCTAAGATTGATGCCGCGACCGAGGCGGGCGTTCATTGAAGAGATATTTGGCGGCGTGGTGGGAGTCATAGCGGGAAGTCCGATAGGAGATGATCTGGAGGGATCGTCTGGACTTGGGCGAAATGTTTGACAGGCTGCCAGAAATCCCATGACAAAACAGCTCGAAAGAGAAAAGAGCTATTGACGCCGATAGAATCGGGCGCCGCGAGGATGCAGGTTGCCAGTCCTTGGGTGAATCGCGGGTTCATGATACAGGAAACTTTGGTTGGGGCCGTCGGCGCGTGTAGAGATAAATCAGAATGCTGCCGAAAGCCATAGCCGGAAGGACGATCAGGCCGGCTTCCGGGCCGAATGCTCCACCCGTCCACAATGCTGGGCCATGCACTACTGTCTGCGTCAAGCGATAAGTCTCCAAGCCGCTGACCGGAAACCCGAAAACTACGCCTTCAAAGAAGTTCCAGCCGATGTGGAGCCCGATGGACAGCCACAATTGCCCTGTCCGCAAATAGCCATAGGCCAGGAACAGGCCAGCACAAAAGATGCCCAGGATAGACATCCAGGTTGCATGTGGGTTGCCCAAGTGGAGGAAGCCAAATATCGCGGAGGAGAGTATGACGCCCCAGAACAGATTTGTACCGCCGGCCAGCGTTTGTAAGTGATAGCCTCGGCCGAGCAATTCCTCTCCCCAGCCCACGAAGACGAAGAGGAGAAAGTACAGCAACGTGTTCCCGATGACTTGCTCGAGTGTTGACGCGGATAATACAGGCGTTCCACCGGCGTTTCCTGTCGTGCGGCTACTATCTACCTGCCAGGAAAAGCCCTCGACATGCGCCCAATTCAAGGCGTGCATGACCAGATAAATCAAGCCCATCATCAGGAAAGTAATGAAGATTCCGACCAGAATATCGAGGCCTGCCCGTCGTTCTAGATGTAGTCCGAGGCTCCTGAACGAGCGGCGGTCTAGATAGCGTCTTGCAATCATGACGGAAAGCGTGACGGCGAGCAGGTTGACAACACCGGAGAGCAACCTGCTCGTTCCCTCGGTGGCAAAGAACGCGCTTGGGGAAAGGAAGGCAAGGGGAATTCCCAGGCAAACTGTTAGTGTGAGCCAGAGCATGGTCTGGCAGAGGAGACGCCAGCCAGCACGCAGGCGTGGCTCGTTGGGAGAAAGGAAGATGACTTGCCAGAAGTTGCGAGTCGAGGACAATCTAAGGTCTCCTGTTTCTGGATTGCCAGATAGGTGGGGTATCGTTACGCGCGCTCGTTTTTTTCGGCTGCTGTTTGCGTTGCTCCCTTCGTTGACGCGCTTTCTCGCGCGCCTTGCGAAGAATAGCAAAGCGACCACTTGGCGGTGGAGGGGCTGCCTTGTGGTGGAGACGGTATCCCAAGAAAAGCGCGCCGAGACTACCGAGGAGAAGCAACGGCTGCAGCGTACCACCAGTATAGGCAAGAGTAAAGAGGGCCGCCAGCAGCAACCCTAGTAGGATGAAGAAATTTCCCAGCCGGCGATGCAGCGATTCTTCTTCCACGCGGTTAAGGATACCACAAGTTTTAGCGCACGAGCGTCCGTATCTGTTCGCGCATGTAGAGCGGAAGATAATAGGGGCCGCCGGCGTTTTTTCCGGTCGCGCCGGAACCTTTCCAGCCGCCAAAGGGTTGGAAACCAGGCCAGGCGCCTGTCGTCGCGCCTTGTGGGCGATTGGCATACGTCACGCCTGCCTCGATTTGATCGAAGAACCAAGCGGCTTCCTCCTCCGTGCCGTAAAAGCCGGCGGTGAGACCGTAATTGACATCGTTTGCCAGACGCATGGCTTCATCCAGACTCTCCACGCGGGCCAGCAAGGTGATGGGAAGAAACATCTCATACTTCCAGAGGCGATGCTCCAACGGTAAGTCGGCGACGAGCGTGGGAGCGCAGAAGTACCCTTTCGCCAGCGTGCCCTCGAGCAGCACTTTGCCGCCTGTCAGACACCGACCTCCAGCCGCCTCGATTTCGCGCAGGAAAGCCTGATAATCAGTATAGGCGGTCTTGTTGATGACCGGGCCGAGGAAGACCGCTCGGTCGGTTGGATCGCCGATGGACAGTTTTTCCGTCAGTGTTTTCAAACGTTCGACAAGTTCGTCGTAGACGGGAGACTCGATGTACACGCGCGAGGCAGCGGAGCACTTTTGCCCCTGCAAACCGAACGCGGATCGGATAATGCCAGCGGCGGCGCGTTCCAGGTCCGCGTGGCGCGAGACAAGCACCGGATTCTTGCCTCCTAGCTCCAACACAATGGGGCGCACGTAACGCCCGTTGGCGTACTGACGGTATATGCGCATCCCGACCTCGTGCGAGCCGGTGAAAGTCACGCCGTCCACTTCGGGGCTGTTGACCAGCGCCTGCCCTAGCGTTCCGCCGGGACCGGCGACGAAGTTGCATGCGCCATCCGGCAGGCCGGCGTCGCGGAAGCATTCGGCTAGTAGGCGGACGATCCAGGGTGTGTCGGAGGCAGGTTTGATAACCACCGTATTCCCGGCAACGAGTGCGGCGCCGGCCGGCCCGCCAGTCAAGGCGAAGGGGAAATTGAAAGGACTGATCACCAGCCAGACGCCATAGGGGCGCAGGAGGGAAATGTTGGTCACATCATAACCGGGAAGAGGATCTTTGCCCATCTCGCGCTCGAAGCCATTGTTGGCTTCCATTTGATCGCAGGCGTAGGAGATTAAATCGGCGCATTCTTGTACATCTCCCAACGATTCCATGCGATTCTTTCCCACTTCCAGCGCCATGGCGGCCGCTAGCAGGTAAATGCGCTCCTCCATAAGGGCGACTGCCTTGCGCAGAAGGTTAACGCGCTCTGGCCAAGGCGTGCGACTCCAGGACGGGAAAGCCTTGCGCGCGGCCGTCAGAGCCTGCTGGGCATGAATTTCCTGACCTTTTTGCACGATGGCCAGCACCCAGTCGGTGTTGATGGGCGAGCGGTCTTCTAGTTTCTCCTCGCAGATAATGTCTTGATTGTTAATAAGGAGACCATATTCTTTCCCCAGACCGGCGCGAACGTTCGTCAGCGCTGCCTCGAAACGCGCGTGCAGTTCCTCCGGCGGGTTAAACATCGTCGCATAGGTAAGTTTAAACGCGGTCATGGGAACTCCCGAATAGGCTATCTGCCGGAACACCGTATATTGTCAGACATATTGTAGCACAAAAAAAGCTGGAATGGAGCAAGAGGCAAGGTGTTTCCCCCCTTGCTTGGCGTTGCTTTCGAAAAGGTTGTGAAAGGAGCTGGATCGGTTGCGCGCTGTGTCTTGCGAGGCGATGGGGCTACTCTTTGATGATGTTCAGTTGTAGGAAATGCGTGGAACAAGAAATACAAGGGTCATAGGAGCGTATCAGGTGTTCACACGTCAGCGTGGCTTCGCTGTGGCTCTTGGTAAGGAGAGTTGGCGCAATCGCCCACAGATCGGCTTCGATGCGGGCATAGTTTTGCGCGGTGGGTGGTATGATTTTCGCGAACCGGATCAGGCCCTGCTTGTCGAGAATATAGCGGTGGTAAAGCAGACCGCGTGGGGCTTCCGAGGCGCCCATCCCCTCGCCGGCGCGCACGGTGATTTTGGCGTGGCTTGCGCCCTGCGGCCGGTACGCGCGCGCTAGTTCAAGGGCGAGATCGCAAACCTCCACGAGCTCCAAGGCGCGAGCAATTAGACCCTTATAGGGGTTCTTGAGCGGCGGAGTCAAACCGATTTCCTGCGCCATAGCCTGTGCGGCCGGGCGCAAGTAAGGGAAGTTTAGGTTCAGGCGCGCCAGCGGCCCAACCAAATAGGGTTGTTTGTCAACAGTCTGGCTATGCAGAGCGGTAGAATGGGGCGCCTGATATTCCACATATCCCTTCTCGAACTCTTTGGGGCTTAAACGACGGCCGGTGGAGGAAAGAATCGCGCCATCGTAAATGGCGTATTCGTCTGGGTGTGTCAGGGCAACGAATTCGTAATCTTGCTCGAATGTGGGGTAAGGCAGGGTGACTGCCCAGCGCACGGTTTCGCGCGCGGCCTCTAGGGCCCACTCCAGGTCGGGCAGGAGAGCGTGAATTGCGGCCGGATCGGGCCAGCGATAGAATCCGCCTACGCAAACGTTGACCGGATGTACCGACCGTCCACCGATTGCCTTCAACAGGTCGTTGCCGGCTTTCTTCAAGCGCAACGCTCGTTTCACGATATCGGGCGCGACGTCCGCCAGCGAGAGCGCGCTCTCGTGTCCGGTCAGATCGGGGCCTTGTAGCATATAGACATGAAGGGCATGGCTCTCAATATACTCGGCGCAGTAGAGAAGACGGCGCAACGCATGCACTTCCTCGCTGATTGTGATTCCAAGCGCCATTTCCAGCGCCTGGACCGAGCTCATCTGGTAGGCTACCGGACAAATGCCGCAAATGCGCGCGGTGATGTCGGGCACTTCCTGAAAGTAACGACCTTTCAAGAAGCCCTCGAAGAAACGCGGCGGCTCATAGATGTTCAACTCGACGTGGGCGACCGAGTCGTCCTTGAAGTGGATGTAGAGCGCGCCTTCTCCTTCCACACGCGAAAGCGCAGTGATTTCGATGTCTTTTCTCATAGGCGTTCTCGCTCCCTCTCGATCTTCGCGGCAGCCTCGCGGAAGGCCGGCGCGTTGTTGCTGATGTGCCGCAGCAGATGCACCACTTCACCGGGGTAGCGTTCGAGCGGCAACATGGTCTGAACCAGGGCGTTCATATCGGCGTGAGGCGCCGGCCCGAAACATCCGTAACAACCGCGTCCATTTGTTGGGCATAGCGCGCCGCAACCGGCGCGCGTTGCCGGTCCGAGGCAAGGAATGCCATAGGCAACAACCACGCATACCGCGCCGTGCCGTTTACATTCCAGACAGACGCTGTGATTCGGCAGGTTCGGGCGACGCTGCTGCAGTAAAGCCTGGACGACCTCGACTACCTGATATTTATTAACCGGGCATCCCCATAGCTCATAATCTACCTTGACATGCGCAGAGATGGGTGTCGCCTCGCGTAGCGTTTGCAGGTGTTCCGGGTGAGGATAGACCGATTCGACCAGCCGCTTGGAGTCGATTAGATTCCGCAAAGCCTGAATGCCACCGGCCGTCGCGCAGGTTCCTAACGCAATCAAGGTTTTCGCCTCTTTTCGCACTTCCTGAATGCGCTCTCGCTCGTGTGGCGTAGAAATGGAGCCTTCTACCAGTGCGATATCGTATGGCCCGGGCAGAATGCGACTGCGCGCTTCGAGGAAGTAGGCGATTTCTGTTACCGAGGCCAGATCGAGCAGTTCTTCTTCTAGATTCAAGATGGACAACTGGCAGCCATCGCAGGAGGAGAACTTGTAAACGGCGATGGTAGGTTTACTCATAGTTCCTCCACCCGATAGTAGGGTTCCAGTTGTGCGTAACTGAAGACAGGCCCGTCTTTGCAAACAAAGTATGGGCCTATCTGGCAGTGGCCACAGGAGCCTCGTCCACATTTCATGTTGCGCTCCAGCGAAAGAAAGATTCGCTCCGGGGGCACGCGCCGTGCGAGCGCCTCGAAGACGACGAAACGCATCATGATTTCTGGGCCGCAGGAGAGTATCATGCTGCGCGCTGCGTCTAGGCGGATGTGATAGAACATCATGGGGACGACCCCGACTGGGCCCCGCCAGGTTTCGTCCGCGCGGTCAACGGTGACCAGCAGTTCGACCCCGGCCGATTCCCAGGTACGATATTCGTTGACAAACTGCAGGTCGGCCGGCGTACGGGTGCCATATAGGACGGCGATTTTGCCGAAGTCTGCACGGTGATTGATAAGGTAGTACAACAACGACCGAAGCGGAGGCAGACCAATTCCGCCGCCTACGAGATAGACATCCTGTCCACGGCAAAGGTCCACAGGCCAGCCATTTCCAAAGGGACCGCGCACGCCTACCCGATCGCCGATCTTTGCCAGCCCCAAGGCGTTGGTCACAGTGCCCACGTGCCGTACCGTATGACCGACTTGTTCGCAATCCTCCGGATCGGAACAGATGGAGATGGCCGCCTCCCCGTAGCCGGGAACGTAGAGCATGTTAAATTGCCCTGGCTGAAAGCGATAGGACGCGCGCGTGGATTGTTCGCAGAAACGCAGCCAGTAGGTGGCAATGCCGGGCGCTTCCGGCGTAATTTCCACGATCTCAGCCCATTGGGATTCCATGGGGCGTTCAGGGACAAAGGCAGGGGAAATGCTCACCGTCATCGTTTGTTCTCCTGACGCAGGGCGGCTAGTTCCTCGGTAATGTCAATGCCGGCCGGACACCAGGTAATACAACGACCGCAACCTACACATCCGAGCGTGCCAAATTGATGTTTCCAGGTGGCGAATTTGTGAATCAACCATTGACGGTAGCGCGCCAACGTGGAAGGGCGAGAATTACCACCGGCTACGTAGGAATAATCGGGATTGAAACAGGAATCCCAAACGCGCTCGCGCCGGGTAACCTTACCGTCCAGTGTGGTGACGTCGCGCGCGTCCCAACAGAAACAGGTCGGGCAGACTAGAGTGCAGTTCGCGCAAGAGAGACAACGTCGCGCTACGTCCTCCCAATATTTGGCATCGAGGCAAGCCAGCAATACGTTGGGCAAGCTATCTACATCGGACACCGTGCGTCCCATGCGCTCGCAGGCGATCTGTAGAGCGCTTTGCATTTTCTGCTGTTGCTCCGCGGTAGTTGGCCGATGGTTGAGCTGCCCCATAAGTTCGCTGCCTCGCTTGCTGCCGATTTCAACGAGAAAATCATCGTCCAGTTCGGTCAGGCACAGGTCGAAACCAGCTTTGGCCTGGGGGCCGGCGCCCATCGAAGCGCAAAAGCATGTGCCGCATGGATGCAGACAGTTGACCACCAGCAGGAAGATGCGTTCCCGCCGTACGCGGTAGATCGGGTCGCTCCAGTCCTCGCGCAGGAAAATCATGTCCTGGATGCGGATTGCCGCCAGTTCACAAGGACGCACTCCGAGGAAGGCCAACGCGGGCGGTTCCTCCTCGGCGGGAAGTATCTGCCAATGCTTGCCCTCTCGCTGTAACCTTAACATCTCGGTCGTTGGAGGAAAAAGAAACTGCTTCCATGAGTGTGGCCCTGGCGTGACGTCGAAGTAGTTGGCGTGGCCGCGGTAGCTCAGGCGATAGTAGCCTGGTTTCTGCTCGCTGAGGTACCCGCGCGGCAGGTCTTGTTCGTTCTCTAGAACGTCGTAGATGACGGTTTCGTCCCGTACGCGCGGGCCGATTGGTCGGTATCCTATTTGGCGCAGGCCTTCCAGCAGCGCGTTCAGTTCCCCTTTGGGCAGGGATATGGTTGCCCCGATTTCCAAAGGTGTCATGGTTGTGTCTCCTTACCGGGGCCTGGGTGGGCAAAGATGTCCAACAATTGCAGTCGTGTGGCCGAGAGACGACTGGCAATTACGTTGGCGACATGTTGCATGAACAGGTAGCCGAAGTGGTAGTCCTCCTGGCATAGTTGATGTAACCCCATGGCGTCCAACGCAACCAGACGTGTGGGCACGACGGCACGCGCGGCCGCTGTACGACGCTGGATGTTCGGCGTCACGCTCGACCAACCGACCAGGTCGAGAGGTTCAATGGTGCTGATACGGACGCGTCCGCGTCCGGGCACGGTGATCTCGATGGCAACCCTGCCCTCCATGATAATGTAGAGATAATCTTCCTGGTCTCCTTCCAGGAACAACGCCTCGCCGGTCTTTTTTTCTACCAAGTGAGCCAGGCCGAGCACTTTCTCGAAGTGCATTTCACTCAGCTCCCTCAACCAGGGCACACGGCGCAGCGCGTGGGCCAGCGATTCTTTTTCCTCCATGACTACCTCACTCTGAATGACCAACGGAACAGCGGTGTAAGTGTATCATATTTTTCACAAATCACCGTCACTCTGTGATGTTTGTCACAAAGAGACAGGATATTATACTGCCTATGACGAGATGGACAGGGAGCTTGCTGGATTGAGCCATGGGGCGCGATAGGACGGACGCTCACTATGCTCTTGCCGATCTAGGCATTCCGTCTGGGCAACTCACTCCCTTTTAGGGTGTGCACGCAAGAGTTGTTGGCAACTCTGCCCCTGTAGAACAACTCCTTCCTCGCGTAAGGGTTGCCCCTATCCTGATAAGGAGAGCAATGGCTAGAACACAAAGGATGGCGCTTGGTTTTCCAAGCGCCATCCTAGAACCAAGCTGTGGCCGGGTTAGCGGTTGTTATAGAGGGCTGTCACCAGCTCACCGTTGCTTGTGTCGCCGGTCAGCTCCCAGAAGAAGACTCCACCAAGGCCCTGACTCTTGATGTAGCTCATCTTCCCTGCTAAGGCGCTTGGCGTATCGTAGCTCCACCAATTCGGGCTGCAATAGGCATACGCCGTGCCGGCGATGGTTCCGGTTGCTGGGCAAGATGTCTTCAATACCTTGTAATCTTCGATGCCTGGTTCATAGGTACCTTGCGCCGCGCCGGTGGCGGAACCGCCTGGGGCAGCTTGCGTGACGCCTGTCCAACCGCGTCCATAGAAGCCAACACCCAGCACCAACTTGCTTGCCGGAACGCCCTTGCTCTTGTACAGCTGGATGGCGTAGTCGGCATAGTAATTGGCTTGCGGGATGCCGGTGTAGGAGTACAACGGCGAGTGTGGAGCCGTCGGCCCGGTCGTTGCCCAGGCGCCGAAGAAGTCGTATGCCATCACGTCGTACCAGTTGACATATTGCGCGGCCCCGCCGTAATCGGCTGCGTTGATCTTGTCATAGCCGGCTGGCACGGCTGCTGTTACCAGGAAGCTTGAGCCAAAGCGGCTGCGCAGCGCCGACATCAGGTTCTTGAACGCTGCCGGCCCACTTGTGTCGCAGGTGGCGCCACAGGCGTTCGGGTACTCCCAGTCTATATCAATCCCGTCGAACAGCCCTGCCCAGCGCGAGTCGTTCAGTAGGTTGTAGCACGAGTTGGCAAAGGCGCTTGCGTTCGCTGCCGCTTGCCCAAAGCCGCCCGACCATGACCATCCGCCGAAGGAGTAGAGCACCTTGATGTGCGGATACATGGCCTTCAGCTTGCGCAGCTGGTTGAAATGGCCACGCAACGCGCCGGCGTCCCAGGTGTCCGATACCCCATCCACGCTGCTTGCGGCATCATAGAACTTATCGTAGGCGACGTAGGCATCGCCAATTGTGCACTGGCCGTTCTGCACGTTGCCAAAGGCGTAATAGATGTAAGTGATCTTGGTGGCTGACCCGCTGGTGACAATGTTCTTCACATGGTAGTTCCGGCCATAGGCGCCCCATTCGATAAAGTACGCTCCGATCTTCACTCCGCTCGGGGCAGCGCTGGTTGGCGTGCGTGTCGGCGTGGCGGTTGCGGCCGAAGGCGTGTTGGTGCGTGTCGGCGTGGCGGTTGCGCCCGAAGGCGTGTTGGTGCGTGTCGGCGTGGCGGTTGCGCC
>DAOTWG010000037.1:0-30661 GCA_034436015.1 Anaerolineales bacterium | reverse complement strand
GCGTTTTGCGCAAATTTCGCGGTTGCAGGCAATGGCATCTTGCATATCACGGCGGCAGGTGAGCCTTGCCGTTGGGCGCACGTGAGCATGGTGCCCGTTTCGGAAATGTGGCCGATGAACGACGATCTCTCTGTACCGCCTTCTGCATTGCTATTTATCCTTCTCCAAAGGACTGCCTACCAGTCTGCCATCCTGAGCAGGCTGCTCAGGCGCGGACCTGCCCCTGCGGGCCTCTTGCTTGCGCGGCTTGAGGCCTTCCTTCGGCGCGAGGCCATTGCCGCTCGATTCGTACGGGGCATCCAGCGAGACTACAAGAGCATCGCCGGCGCACTGCCGAAGGACGCAAGCGCGATTCTCGACATAGGGTGTGGGGTAGCCGCGATCGATGTGCTGCTAAGCCGACACTACTCCGACCGGGGTCCTGTGGAACTATACCTGGTGGATTTCGATGAAACGTCGGCGCGGATCAACTATGGCTTTCGCGTGACCCCTTCCTGCTACAACTCTCTCAAAGCGGCAAAGGAGCTCCTTCTCGCGAACAAGGTCCCCGCCAGCGCGATCCACTTTCTCTCGCCGGATCAAATCGTGCGGGAAAGCAACCTCCCGCCACTCCAGCTGGTCATTTCGACGCTCGCCTGGGGTTTTCACTTCCCAGTCGAGACCTACGCCCGCGTTGTGTCCGCGGCGATGGCGCCGGAAGGGAGGCTCATTCTCGACATTCGTGTTGGCACGGATGGCCTCGAACGCCTGCGAGACTACTTCCCAGTGGTCGAGGTGATCAAGGAAACCGAGGTCCGGCGCCGCGTTGTCGCACGGCCGTAGAGCGGGCGCTGATGCCGTGCACCAACAACTCGCTGGCGTTGACCCGGTGGGCTGGCGGAGAAGCTGGCGCGCCTAGCCCACCGTTGCACACGACAATCATGGGGCGTCTGCCCGCTTCCGCCGCCGCTGAAGCGCGAGCCTTGGGCGCAAGGAGGGCCAATCATGGCCCAACCTGTTGGCCGGCTTACTTCTTGCGGAGAGGAAATGCTAAGGCTGGCCACCAAAGGATTGACCGATGCCCAAATAGCTCTCGAAATTGGAGATTTCTCCCAAGACGGCGGCCACTTACCTGTCTCGCATAGAGACCAAATTTGGATGTGAACAACAGGGCATCAGCCGCTCTTGTTTATCTGCTTACAATGGACATGGTGAAAAACGGATCTCTGTAAGTCAATCTGCGCAGCAGTAGGTAGAAGCTCCTTCGTTAGTTCTTGTTTCTGCTCTGGTAGGCGGCATGAATTACGCATATGCCTGAGAACCATTGGGAGGCGCGCGTTGGAACGGATACGTTGAGATTCAAGCCTGGTATAATGATGCCGGGAAGCACGCCAAACAAGGCTGCCATCGCTTTACCCGCCAAGCCGGTCCACCGTTAGACACAGGGCGGCTGTATACATCGCAAGCCACATCGCCGCAAGATTGCACCCTGCGGTCAAGCAGGATTCCCGTTTGGGATTCTCCTCTTTGGGGCAACCAATATACTACCAGATACTTTTAGGGATGTTTGTGGTGGCGAAATGCATGATGAACACCCGTCTGTTTGCGACGAGCTTCTTTCTAGGCATTCTGGCCACATTGGTCACGTGGGCGTTTCAATGGGCATTAGATTCCCGGGAAGAAGTTACGTTTCATATGCCAGGGGAGGTCACCGTACTAGGATTGATCAAAGGCGCGAAAACGATTGCATCTGCTGATGCCAATGAAATGCAAGAGAAATTGAAAGCGTATCTCCACGATCGGTCGCTCGCACTCATTGTGTCCTCCTCCGGCGACGGGCGTCCAGAGATCGTCTTGTATGACCCGCATAATCTGCTCCCATGGTTCCCGGGCTACCCGTCCGAAGGCGCTCGGCTTGCATGGACTGACGTCTATATTTTCCGTGGGACATATTCGGAGAAACTGTGGAAATCGTCTCTCGGCGTTCCGTTCCTGCCGCAGGGAGCGGTTGTAAGAGGTATCATTGCAGCCCCACGCCGTGCCGGTAACCTTCAATATGTAAGATGTGTGGGGCGAGAATTACTACCGGAGGGACAGTATACATTCAACACCACCGACCCTGTACAAGTACAGCATATAATCAGTATTCTGTATCAGATGGGATTTGTTGTCCGGTCAAGTACAAAGACTCCATTCTTTTTGTATCTGGTACAGAATCCCTTAGTGGTCATCACTCTATTCTTCTTGCTCGCGGCCTACGGTTGTGTTGTATTTTACTGGTCTCTCTATCTTCATATTCATAGCCGCGCGCGGGAGTTTGGCATTCGGAGCCGGCATGGTGCGCTTCCGGCGGATCTTGTGTGGGAAAATCTCCTGAACGGGCTGCCCGGTTTGGTGAGTGGCATTGGAATGGGGGGAATGTTTGCCGGCATCCTGGTAGCCTCAATAGGACAAATACCCCTATCGCCAGAGGAGATCTTTACCATTGGAGTCGCAACCATTGTAACCCTCATCATCACTACTTGGACGTGGCTCGCTATTCTTTACATCATCATTCGGTTGCGATACGAGGTAAACCTTGCTGGCTGAAATAAAGGACGGTTTCTTTATAGCGTTCCGTCGCTGGCCTGTGATGTTCACTCTCGCGGGCTTGATTACTCTATCTGCGGCGGTATTGTCTTTTGCTCTGGCCGATGTCTTGTCGGAAGTATATGTGCTTAAAGGGGCAAAAGCATTACGCGAACGCCATGCTGTGTTCTTTACCGCGTATTATCCCAAAGGCGGTGATGTAAGTCGAGTGGATGGCGAGACGGTCCAATACTTGATGGACTTGATAGAGAGGCAGCAAGCGTACACGTCAATCGTATATAATATGGCTCTTGATAACCCCGATTTTGCAGGGGGGTATCCTACCCTGGTCTTGTTCGGCGATGTTGTCCCAATTTTGTTTCCGGATATGCACTTGTGCGTTCCTGTACCGTGTGCAATGCGTGGGGCGAGGGTTGCTGCAGATGGTGTTGATATAGTGAATGTAGGTGGAATAGATATTCCGGTGGAGCAAATATTACCGCGAGGCGCTACGTTTTTTGATGTCAACGCTGCCGGTCTGCCGTTGGACTATCGCATTGTCGTTCGTGCACCGGCATCGGTGATCTCCGTTCTTAATCCGATTGAACGGGAAGAGCTGATAACGCGCGCCGTTTTTTTGAATCCAACCGACTCGGTGATTTACACTTTTATTTCCGGGGCGGCGCGGGGAGGATTGTTCCTTGTCCCTCACAAGGTGTCTATTGAACAACCACAGCAATTCCGCCAAATCATGATGCATTCAGCGATGTATATTATTGGGATGATGGCATTTTTTACCTTGGCGCTTATGGCTTTTGTGTTATCGGCGCGTTTAGCCATGCAACAGGAACGGCGTGGATTTAAGATTCGACAGCTGTACGGCGCAACCCCGTTGCATATAAGTTTTCGCATTGGTGGTTTCCTGGCTGCAGTGGTATTGCTGCCTGAAATTGCTTTACTTTTCCTTTTGCAGAGATTTCTTGTGATAGCAGGTGCTCTTGAGCCAAATTCCCCAGTGTGGGTGATGTTATTGCTGGTTTTTGTTTTTGCTTTCTTATGGTTCTACTTGGGGCGCGAGGTGCTGTCAAAGGAAGGTTTGGGAGGTTGGTAGTGGAAGCGATGCTTGAAGCCCACAATCTTTCTAAGATTTACGGCAACGAACGCAATCGAGTTGTGGCGCTAAAGGATGTTTGCCTGGGTATATTCCCCGGCGAGGGTGTTGCTCTTATGGGACCATCCGGAAGTGGCAAATCCACTTTGCTGAGCATACTTGGTTTGGTTAGCCGTCCTAGCTGTGGTTTTGTGTTGGTGCAGGGAAAGCCAGTAGGGGATGATGAGCGCAGTCGCGCGCGACTTCGTAATCAATTCTTCGGATATATACATCAAGAGTTTGCCGTTATCGAGAATGAAACGGTCGAAAGGAATGTTATGATTCCCCTTCAATATGCTCATATCAGGCTTGAACGACAGGAATGTCGAAAAAAGGGTCTTTGAACTATTGGAACAGCTCGATCTTGGCTGGGCTTTGCGTAGAAATGTATCCCATTTGTCTGTCGGGGAGCGTCAGCGGGTTGCGATTGCCCGAGCGTTGATCAATAACCCATCGGGCATACTCGCAGATGAGCCTACTGCAACTCTTGATCGAAGTTCAGCCGAAGAGGTTGTGCAATTGCTTTTGTCGTTCAGAGATCGAGGAGGCTTCGTATTGATCGCAACGCATGATGAACGGGTGGCAAAAAATGCGATCGCGTTTTGCATATCGTTGATGGTCATCTGATATTTCATAAAAGGAGGAAGCCACTTTCTGGACATTGGCGAAAAAGCACTTTTTTATTGATGTTCGTTAATTATAAGGAACAATTACAATTCCAGTCCGGCATATTGGAAGAACGAGCACATCAGCTGCGTCTGCGTACGCGTGCTCTCTAGCGAAACCGTGACGGCGCGGTGCAAGCCGAAGAACTGCATCGAGGCTTCAAACAACTGACCGGAAGCGAGAAATGTCAGCGTCGAAAAGAGCGTTCGCAACGAAATCACATCGCTTGCCTGTTACCCTGCCTGGCTATCATTTGAAAGTCAAAGCCAATATGCTTGGGAAAACGTTGTATCAAACCAAGCATGATTTGTTGAGCGATTCCTTACGGGCAGAAAGCGAAAGTCCTGTTTACTTCGCGATGGGATTCTCGGTATTCGTTGCAATGGCTCAATCTGCAAATAGGAGCCCGAGGTGAGCCTGTGCAATGACATCAACCTTACGCGCCCATCGCTGTCAAGACAGAGGCTTCCGATGCCAGCGTGAAAAGAAAGAAGGGCAAGTAGCAGGGGTATTCTCGTGCTGCGCTCAAACGCGGACTGCATTGCCCGTGCTTTGCTGTTGCGCTTTCTTCTGGCGCAACCGGGCGCGCAGACCATGCAACCGCTCGGTGCCGGCGCGCAACCGCTGTAGATTCGGTCGCAAGGCAACCAAGAGCAATGCCTCCGCCAGAACGCCGTACAAGACATACTGCCAGGGAGACAACCCCAACAGGGCGCGCACCAGGAAGATAACCGTCGCCACAAACGCCACGCTTAACGTGGTGATCGAAGCATAGCCCACGAAATACCACAATGCGAAGCCGATAGGGAGAATGATGAACGCCGAAGGCCACCATAGCCCCAAGGCGCCGCCCACGCTGGAAGCGCCGCCTGCCCCGCCGCGCAACCTCCAGCGGCCATTGGCGTTGCGTTCCAGCAGAAAAATGGAATAGTTATGCCCAACGATTACAGCAATCGGCACCAGAACGTGAATCCAGGAATCGTTCGTTATCGCACGCGCGACCCAGACCCCTGCCGCTCCCTTGAGGATATCGAGAATGGCCGTCAGGACGCCGGCGCCGAGGCCGGCCGCGCGCATCGCGTTCGTGCCGCCAGTCCGACCGCTTTCGATCCGACGCACGTCCTTGCCGCTGATCCATTTGACGATCAATAACCCAAATGGAATCGAGCCAAGAATGTACCCTGCCAGCAAAATACCGATGTCAAGCCATCCTTGCATACTTCCTCCGAGATGATAGTGTTGTGTGAAATGGTAACACACAAATTCTGTCTCGGTCGCGCCTAGCGAAACCAGAGAGCCAATCCCCAAAAGACGCCAAGCAAGAGGATCGGCGCAAGCAAAGCGCGCCTCACGCTTTCCCCTTCTGTTTGTGCGGCGAGGAAATCGACCAACGCATATGCCGGTCCCAGCGAGAGCAACCCAAACTGTACCGGCGTTAGGGGCCAATAGCGCAAGGCTGCTCCGAACTGCGCGCAGATCAGGGCGACCACGAGGGTTTGTTGCCAGGCCCATTGCCCAAGACGCAGGCGCAGGACGCGCAGGGCAATCAAACTGCTCCCTAAGAACACAGCCGGTGCAAGCAGGAATAACCGTGTATTGGCAGCCCGCAAAGCCACATTCAGGATAAGATAAAAGGCGAACGTCAGAGCCATCAACACCACGCCGGCTGCTGCATAGCGCGCATCGTGCCTGTCCGCCGCGATGTACTCCGCCAGTAATACCAATGCTATCAATATGCCGCCAACGCCGAAGCCGAGCCACCACAGCAAAGGGCGATCCAACGTGCTCAGCGCCAAACCGATAATCAAAGCTGTCAAGGTAGGCAGAAGCAAATGCTCGAACACGAACGCCGACTCGCCCGCCTGCCGGGCAGGATGGGTCTGCAAGAGCCAACGCATACCGGTCGCGACGAGACCGGCTGCGAGGAGCGAAATAACTACGCCAAAGTGCAATGCAATGTTCAGGTTGATTCCGGCCAAAGATAGTTCCAGCCGGTAGAACGGCAAATGCAACAGCCGAGTCAATACGTACGCCAGCAAGACAACAGCCATCAGGATACTCAAACGACCCTTCTCGGGCCAATGGCGGGAAGAGGACATGTTCTCATTGTACCTTTGAGCAACAAGAATGCCAAGTTTTCGGCGCGCGAGTCGTCGGCGCTATAGCCCTGTAGGAGAAAGATCCTGGAAGTTGTCTTACGACATTGGCGCGCGCACGCTTTCGGGATCGTTCTACACTTGACGAGAGGCGAGGAAGCAAGCGTCTTCTTCCCCACTAGGCGTCATCTCCCACCGTCTCTCGGGACAACGCCCCGAAAATCGGCCTGGAAACGGCTTCTTTCTCCCGTGTCCATGGAAGAAGGAGGAATCTTACTGCTGTAGAACAATCGCTAGTCTCCTTATTGGGCCGCCCTTTTTGATAAAACGCAGGCCTGAAATGGCAGGCCTGCGTTTTGGAGTGGCGAGGGTGAGATTTGAACTCACAACCAAGGGCTTATGAGTCCCCTGCTCTGCCGTTGAGCTACCTCGCCAAGCGGCCTAGATATTACTACGAGG
Source organism: Anaerolineales bacterium (assembly GCA_034436015.1). GTDB lineage: Bacteria > Chloroflexota > Anaerolineae > Anaerolineales > Villigracilaceae > DAOTVX01. The sequence continues at coordinate 23,743 of DAOTWG010000037.1, read as the reverse complement.
AGGCGGTTCTGTCAACATTGTCGCGGTCGCTCTCGTCTGCGCGCAACGTTCACATCCATCTTGCGCGCAAAGCAACGCCAGCGGATTCTCCCACAGGCAAGCCGTGGTTCGTTCGATGAGAACCTTGAGCGGGATTGCCTGTACGATAGCATTCCCAACCCGCACACGACGAGAGACTTTTTCGACATGCGATGCTATCGCCTGAAAACCCGCCGAACAGCCGGGAAAATTGGGACATTCGACCACGCCTTGTGGGGTCAATGCCCAGCGAATGAACGTCTTACGGTTGGCCAATCGCTCCGCATAGTGAATGCTGGTATTGACCGTATGATCTACGCCAAGAAGCAGCACCCAACCACCCTGGGCGACTAGCGCTCCGATTGGCGCGAGCGGCTCGCGCAGCGTCTGCGTCCGTAGAGCAGAACTGACATTGACCCCGCTGAACGATAGGATAGGGTGGGTAGAGCGTTCGGCGTGTGGATGCCGGCGCAAGGTCTCGGCGATGATTCCCATCAACGAATCGGCAGGCATGTCGGGAGTGAAGAATTCAGCCATGCGGTTAGCGTCGAGGCCGCTCCCATAGGTCAATCCGTTATTAGGGGGGCCAACCAGCGGCGTGACCATGGTTTTGTAGGTGAACGTCGGCGCCATCACCGAGGAGAAAACAGCCAGCAGCGCTTCCACAACGGTTTCTGCCCCGCCTTCGACCTGTCCAAAGGAGGAGAGGGAAGCATGGACAATCACCGGCGCCTTCACTTTTAGGGCCTTGAAGCCTTTCTGCAAATCATTCCGTGTGACAGGCATCGCGCGCTCCTGGGATAGACAGGCCGGGCGCAAGAATCTTGCTCCAAACAAATCACTTCGATTATACGGGAAGACCGGACTTCGGCGGCATGGTGTAGAAAGATTACACAAGAACAACGAGAGGCGGCATCTGGCGGCGAGACGGTTGCAGAATCAGATACCCTCGACGCGAAGTTGGCTTAGTCCATCTTCTGTTCGAGAAACCGGGTAGCCTCGATGGCAGCAACGGCGCCCATGCCGGCCGAGGTGATGACCTGACGATAGCGGCGATCTGCCACCTCGCCTGCCGCATAGACGCCCGGCACGCTTGTCCTCATACGGCTGTCTACCTTGATATAACCCTCTTCCATCTCTAACCGGCCGTCGAACAAGTGCGTGTTGGGGGTGTGACCGATGAAGATGAACACGCCGTCGGTAGGATAGGGGCGTTCTTCACCGCTTTGGACATGGCGGATGCGGATGGATTCCACCTTCCCCGTTCCCTCGATCGCTGTGACGATTGTGTTCCAGAGAAATTGAATCTTCGGGTTCCCCAAGGCGCGTTTTTGCAACAGAGGCCCTGCGCGCAGGGTATCGCGTCGGTGGATGATGGCGACCTGGCTAGCGAAGCGCGTCAGGAATAACCCTTCTTCGAGGGCGCTGTCGCCGCCGCCGACGACAACCACACGCCGATCCTTGAAGAACCAGCCGTCGCAGGTCGCGCAGTAGGAAACGCCGCGGCCGGTCAATTCGGCTTCGCCGGGTACGTTCAGATGGTTGGGACTGGCGCCGGTGGCAATGATGAGGGCCTCCGCCGCGTAAAGGATGCCGTTTTCGGTCAAGACATAGAAAGGGCGCGTGGAGAGATCCACCTGCTTTGCCGTGTCCAGTTCGATGCGCGCTCCGAATCGCTCCGCTTGCTGCTGGAAACGTTCCCCCAGCTCTGCTCCGCCCACGCCTTCGGGAAAGCCAGGGTAGTTCTCGATCGTATAGGTCAGCGCCGCCTGGCCGCCGATTTGCGTACCGGTCAACACCACGGGCGCGAGTTCGGCGCGAGCCGCGTACAAGGCGGCGGTCAAACCAGCCGGCCCGGCGCCAAGAATCAGCACACGCACATGTTTGGGTTCGGTATAACTGCTTTCCATGGGAACCTCTGCGTGGTAAGGAATCATTCCAAAAGTATCCGATGCGTAAAGAAGAGGAAAGTTACACAGATGGTGTAGAAACGTTGAAACGAGTCATGGCCGTTTCTAACCCCGCGGTAATCCAGGTCAACGTCGCCTCGGCGGCGCGGTTGAGCATGCCGGAAACGACGGGCATTTCCTCGTCGGCGAAATCCTGCAAGACGTACTCGCGCGCGTCCATGCGTCCTGGCGGGCGGCCGATGCCAAGCCGTAAGCGTGGAAAACGATCGGTGCCAAGATGTTCAATGATAGACTCCATGCCGCGATGCCCGGCCGAGCTGCCATCTGGACGCAGGCGGATGGTTCCGAGCGGCAAATCGAGGTCGTCATAGATGACCAACAGAGCCTCGAGGGGGAGTTTGTAGAATCGCACCAGTCCTCGTATTGCCCGGCCAGAGAGATTCATAAACGTTTGCGGCTTGGCAAGGGTAATTGTACGTCCCTCCCAGGCACAGAGGGTGACCAACGCCTGCGACTGCAAGCGCGTGAAGCGCGCATCGAATTTTACTGCCAGTCGATCCAGCAACATAAAGCCAACATTGTGGCGGTTGTTCCGATATTCGCGGCCGGGGTTTCCCAAGCCAACGATGAGAAGAGGAAATGCATCCATAACGGCAGCGACGAGGTCAACGAAAACGGCGTAGATAGATTCCTGCTCCAAAGACAGCAAAAAGCAAGAGGGTGAGCAGAGCGCCACATCCTACACTGGCCTGAACCTGCCGGCGGCTCAACGCAGCCGGGTTAGGAGGCAGGGGTGTGGGAGTAGGAGGCAACGGCGTGAGAGTGGGAGTGGGAGGCAAGGACGTGGGGGGCGCAAGCGTTAGCGTGGCCGTCGGTAGAGGGAGCGGCGTGGCTGTTTCCACAGGAGTATAGTTGCGCACGCGCACGTCACGAACAAAAGCATCTTGATAGCTGCCATCGGTCAGGAAGACGCGCAGACGTAGCGTGTAATCTCCATCTGTAATTGCCATCGTATCCCAGCGGGCAAGGACATCATCCTGGATCGCCTGCCGTCCGACGGCAAGGGGGAACCACGTCTCCGGCGCGTCGCCAGCATAGGTGAAGGCAATTTCCCAGGAGACCAAACCTTCTACGGCAGTCGTTCCTCGAATAACAACCTGACCTCTTACGGCCTCTCCGCTTTGCGGTGCGACAATCGTGGGGGAGGCAGCGGGAGTCTGTTGCCAGCCGAAAAGCGGAAACAGGAAGAACAATACCGGCGGAAGAAGATACATTCCGACGACAAGTCTAACACGAAGGACGCGCAGGGTCAACAGCGGCGGGGCCATACCGTTCCAAAAACGCCTTTCGCGTCATCCAGAATTCCAGACGTTGCAGCCTCCAGAGTGGACGGCGACGTACACTAGCCGGGTTGAACGCCCACATCAACCACCAGGTGTAGAAATTCTCCCAGAATTCGCCAAAAGCGCCCGCCGGACGGTGATAGGGGAAAACAGTAAAGCCGAGACGTTCGAGCAATGTTCGGTCCCCGCCCGACCTCAGAGTCAGATGAGCGCTTACACCCCCTACGACTTGCACATCCTTAAGATGGGAGGCTTGTATCAAGTAGCGTGCAACGGCTCGCAGGGAGAACATTAGCCCATGTTGCAGCCGGAGAGCATAAGCGAATTCGGCGCCATCAGCCGGCATGGGCGGTATACGTTCATTCCATAGGTGGAGAAAGAGAGCTCGACAACTACACGCCGTGAAGCCATCAGGGAGTGTTAGGTTATGATGGACATACCCTTCCTGAAGCCGTAGGATAATTCCCTCTTCTCTACTGAAAACATAGACTCCACACCGATGGCTGAGCCAGCTGTCAAAACGCCGAACCATGAGACGCAGCGGATGCACGGCTTGCCTGTAAAGCGAAGGAAGTTTATCGCTGAATCAGCCAGAGACCAGCCACGAGGCATGCTGCGCCCAGCCACTGCGTGGGCGTAATCGTCTCATGGAATATCCAGCGCGCAGCCATGACCTGGACTCCGAGGATAGCCAGTCCCATGGTGGTGGGATAGGCAACGCTCAACGGTAAGTACTTCAACAGGCCGGTCAAGGTCAGGACGGCGATGAAACCAGATAGGTTCCCCGCAATTTGCCAGGCCAGGAAAGTTTTCCAATTCGTCGCCATCGCCGAGAGTTTAAAACCGGTATTGGCAAATACATTGCAGGCCAAATTCAAGGTTAACAATCCTCCTATCACCCATGGCTGGCTTTGTGCAGGCAAAAGAGCGGATAGACGAAAACGCGCTAACACCATGGTCTCCTTGCGATGTCCAAAAAATTATTTTCTAAGGCCTGTATTCCCTGCTCAGATAGAGCTGCACCCGGCCATTATAGTCGCTGACCAAGTCAAGGCCGTAGAATCGCTCTTTGATTTGATCTCCCCGGCGGCATAGGGTGCACAGAACCGCGCAAGGCTTAAATGACGTGTCGAGATAACGTTGAGTCGCTGGTGTGGCATGAAGGGTTTCAATGTGGAATCCACTTTGCGGCGCGTCCAGCAACCACCAGAAGAGATACTCATAGTCGTGAGAATCCAAGAATAGGCCTACCGACTGGCATCCGGATCGCTTCAAAGCATCGGCAGCTTGCAAGTACGGCTCCTCGAGGACAAGATGGCTTGCAAACATGATACGAGCCGGAGGAGCAACCAGCACGCTCTCTGTCGTGCAGCTGGCCAGACAAGGGATTGTCAAGGGATCGCTTGACTCGCGCATGGCGATCAAAGGACGGGTGCGATTGAAAAGGACCCAGGGGAATGCCAGCAGGAAGAGCAAAATCGTGACAGGAACCTGCCGTGCTTTCCGTCCCCCCGTCATGGCCTCGACGACAACGCCAAAAGACGGAGCCCAGGCGACAAAGGCAGGTAGTTGGTAACGCACACCGTAGAAATCATAGAGGCTATACCCCAAAACGAGATACGATCCTGCCACCGACAACGTATAGATGCTCAAGAGTCGGTTGGAACGACATGGTTTCCAGAGGAGCACGACAACAAAGCACAAGAGCGCCAGGAACACATGAATTGGATTGCCGGCTAGGTCCTCATGATTCCAAGCGAACTGGATGTCGAATTCCTTCATCGTGGGATCGATGGGGGTCAACACCGTCTTTAGCCACTCCACGATCCTTGCATTTACCTCTTCATTGGGCGTCCCCAGATTTTGCGCCACATTGCGGGCCAAGCCACCAATTAAAGCGCCAGGATGAAACGAAGTGGCACAAGCAGCAATAAATTCTCGTGGCCCAAAGATTGAACCAAAGGTGACAAGATTGCGAGACCAGTGGCCAAGGTTTAAAAAGGCGGCCAGCGCGCCGATCAAGAGAAGTTCCACCAGCGCCTTTTTCCGGCGAGAGGCTACAACGAGTTGGCGGACGCAAAAGAAAACCAGGATCGGCAAGGCATAAAGGTAAAAGGTCGCCTTGGTTAACATGCCTAATCCTAGTCCCAAGCCTGTGATCGGGATTTCTGAGCGGCCGAGCGTCCTACGTGTGGAGAGAAGTACGAAAAAGAGAAAGGCTATATACCAGAAGGCAGTAACGTAGTCGTTCTGCGTGCTGGTCGCTTCGAGAATTCCAATAGGCACGCTGACCGCGAAGGCGATAGCCGACCAGCAGGCGGCCCGCGTCCCTCCCAAGAGCGCTATGATCCCGGCAATGCCGAGCAAGGAGCCGACCATACTCGTCCACTGGACCAAATTGGCCAGACGGTCATTGCCCCAAAGCAAGCGTGTATGGAGAATCAATAATTCAGCGTTAATGGGGTGAAACAAAGCCGGCTCAAAGGCCGTAGCGTAATGTTGCAGGCTGGCCTGCTCCGCCCAATGCATAACTCGGCTCATATGGTATTGTAATGAATCATGGTTGTTCGGCGGGGATACAACTGCCACGACAAAAAGTAATGTCAAAATCACGCCAAGCAGTATTCCATAGAAAGCATCCCACCCATTCCACCGCGACGAGCGCAAGCGTTGAGCGAGTCTACCCGCTCCGGCGCGAATCCATCCCCTTTGGAAACCCACGACGGTGATTCCGAGCAAGATAGCGCCCCAGCCTACTGTCGCCCCAAGCCGAGTCAGGCCACGAAACAGGCTCAGAAGCTCCGAGAAGAGCACCATATAGCCGCCCAGCAAGGCTGAGGTCTTTAAAAAAGCAGCCGGAAGGCCCCCCGTAGGCGTTGGCTGTGAACGTTCCTGAAGCTCCCAAAGCACTAGGAAGAGAAACGCAAAGGATACGAGGGGTAAAACAATGAGCATCTGGAGCTCCTTGATCACCGGCGTGTTGGGTCAATCCATCCGAGCAGCCTTGGTCTCCCTTTCCCACTCGCAATCAGCAAAATAACCAGACGGCTATAACCATCGCCGGATAGCCGTCTGGTACACTGCTCTTGGGTTCACCGAGGATACTTGGGAGCAGGCCTCATACATACGCCAGCCAATGCTGGTACCTTGACTCTCGGCCATGTACAGTGTCGTGGAAGACCTTCTGAATGGCGCGCGTGATCGGACCTGTTTCACCGTTGCCGATCACGCGAAAATCTATCTCGCGTAGACCAACGCACTCGGCGGCGGTTCCGCAAATGAACACCTCATCCGCAATATACAGCTGATCGCGCGAGACCGGCGCTTCGAGGACCGTATATCCCAGATCGTGGGCGATTGTGATAATGGAATCGCGCGTGATACCTTCCAATACCGGGGCGAGTGGGGGAGAGATAATCTGACCGTTGCGCACGAGGAAGATATTCTCGCCCGAGCACTCGGCCACATACCCTTGCGGATCGAGCAGAATCGCTTCGTCGAAGCCCAGCCTCTTCGACTCAGTCTTGGCAAGGATGCTGTTCGCGTAGTTTCCGGAGATCTTCGCTTTGGTCATCATCACGTTCATATGGTGACGGGTGAACGAGGAGATATTGGCGCGAATGCCTTTGGCCAAGGCCTCATCGCCCAAATAGTTGACCCATTCCCAAGCCGCAATGCCCAAAGAGACCTTCGCTCCGTGCATATTCAGGCCGGCCACCTTGCCGCTCCAATAAAGAAGCGGTCGAATATAGCAGGACGAGAAGCCATTGGCGCGCACGACCTCTTTGATGGCAGCCTCGATTTGCTCCGCGTTCCAAGGTATATCCGTAAAGCCGAAAATGTGAGCCGACCAAAGAAGCCGTCGCGCGTGCTCCTTGAGCCGGAAGACGGCCGGGCCGCGTTCTGTATCGTAGGCGCGAATGCCTTCAAAAACTGCTGCACCATAATGCAACGCTGGCGTCAGAAAAGGGACAACCGCCTTTTCTGCTTCCACTAACTTCCCATCCATCCAGATATATTTAGGATCCATACCGCCTCCTTGAACAGGGCACCAAAACTACCTCTTCACGCCTCAGGGGCAACGACCGGCCTCGGCCTCCATCGTCCTATACATTGCTGGCAATGAAATCGCCGACCTCGGTTGTCGTCATGCCCATTTTACCGGCCGCTAGGCTCTTAATTCTACCACTGCTCAAGGCCTTAATGACAGCTTGCTCGACCAATTCCGCCGCGGCAGGTTCGCCAATCACGTCTAGCATCATCGCGCCGGCGCAGATGGCCGCCATCGGATTGATCGCGTTCTGACCCGTGTATTTCGGTGCCGAACCACCGATTGGCTCGAACATCGAAACACCCTCCGGGTTGATGTTGCCGCCTGCCGCGATGCCCATGCCGCCCTGCGTGATGGCGCCCAGATCGGTGATAATATCGCCAAACATATTCCCGGTTACGATGACATCGAACCACTCTGGATTCTTTACCATCCACATACAGGTTGCATCAACGTGATAATACTCGCGCTTGATATCCGGGTAGTTGCGCTCCCCCATTTCGTGGAAGGCGCGCTCCCATAAATCATACACGTAGGTCAGGACATTGGTTTTGCCGCACAGCGCCAGCGTCTTTTTTTTGTTGCGCCGACGCGCGAGTTCAAAGGCATACCGTAGGCAACGGTCAACCTGAAAACGGGTGTAGATAGCCGTCTGAATCGCCACCTCTTGAGGCGTGTCCTTCATCGTAAACCCACCGGCGCCTGTGTACAGATCGCCCGTGTTCTCGCGAACGACAACGTAGTCGATATCCTCTGGCCCTTTGTCTTTAAGTGGCGTCTCTACGCCAGGGTACAGTTTGACCGGTCGCAGGTTAATGTACTGGTCAAGCTCAAAGCGTAGACGCAGTAGGAGGCCTTTCTCCAGAATGCCTGGCCTGACGTCAGGGTGGCCAATGGCGCCCAGGTAAATCGCGTCAACCTTGCGCAGTTCCTCCAGCACGCTATCCGGCAAAATCTCCCCTGTGCGTTTGTAGCGTTCCCCGCCTAAATCATAGGGAATCCAATCGATCGTAAAACCCGATTTCTGCGCGGCGGCATCCAGGACCTTGATGCCTTCCCGAACTACTTCGGGGCCGGTGCCATCTCCCCCGATGACTGCAATGTGATACGCCTTTCCTGCCATACGTTTGCTCCTTTGAGAAAAGTTATTCCTTGGCGGCCACTAACAGACCGTATTCAATGGCATCCACGAGCGCCAGCCAGCTGGCCTCGATGATGTTCGTGCTGGCGCCGACCGTGCTCCAGCGGCGCGTGCCGTTTTGCGTGTCAATCAGGACGCGCGTCGTTGCCCGCGTGCCGCTGCCGGAATCGAGAATACGAACCTTGTAGTCTACGAGATTGAAGGCAGCAATTTGCGGGTAATAGGGAAGCAAGGCCTTGCGCAAAGCGTTATCCAGGGCATTCACAGGGCCATTGCCCTCCGCCGCCGTGTGCAGAATCTCGTCCCCGATCTTGACTTTGACCATCGCCTCCGCAAAGAGGCCGCGCCCCTGACGGTGCTGTACGCTGACGAAGAAGTCCATCAATTCGAACGGCGGTTTGTAGTCCGGTTGCTGCCGCTTGAGACGGACGACGACCGACGCCTCCGCCGCCTCGAACGAGAATCCGCGCGCTTCGAGCTCCTTGACATCCTGCAACACGCCCACAACTTGCTCCGGGCTGACTACCTCGACTCCATGTTCCTCCGCCTTGCTCAGGATGTTGCCACGCCCGGACAGATCGGAGACCACCACACGCATCTGATTGCCGACCAACGCCGGATCAACGTGTTGATAGGACATCGGCGAACGACGGATGGCGGCCACATGGACGCCGCCTTTATGCGCGAAGGCCGAGCGGCCCACATAGGGCAGGTGCTCGTTGGGTGTCAGATTGGCAACCTCAGAAACGAAATGGGAAAGATCATAGAGTTGGGCGAGCGAGCCTTCAGGAAGGCAACGCAAACCGAGTTTGAGTTCAATATTCGGGATGATGGAACATAGGTTAGCATTGCCGCAACGCTCGCCAACACCATTGATCGTACCCTGCACTTGGATTGCGCCCAGTCGCACCGCGATCAGCGAATTGACCACGGCACACTCGCTGTCGTTGTGGGCGTGGATTCCAAAGGGATGTGGCACGGCTTTCTTGACTTCCTCGATTATGCGCTCCAGTTCCCAGGGCATGGTTCCGCCGTTGGTATCGCAAAGCACGATGGTCTCGGCGCCGCCGCGTATCGCCGCGCGTAGCGTTTCCAGAGCATACTCCGCGTCTGCTTTGTACCCATCGAAGAAATGCTCGGCATCATAGATCGCACGCCGGCCGGCCGCGCGCACGTAGGCCACCGATTCCTCAATGATGCGCAGGTTTTCCTCCAAGGTGGTCCGCAGGATTTCGGTAACGTGTAGATTCCATGATTTTCCAAAGATGGTACAGACCGGCGCCTGCGAATCGAGCAGGGCTTTGATGTTCGCGTCGTCTTCCGGCCCCCCCTGGACGCGACAGGTTGAGCCAAAGGCGGCGATCTGGGCGTGTTCCCATTCCAGGTCGCGCGCCCGTTCAAAGAACTCGGCGTCTTTCGGGTTCGACCCCGGCCAGCCGCCCTCGATGAAGGCCACGCCCAGTTGGTCGAGTCGCCTGGCAATGCGTATCTTATCGTTTCCGGAGAGCGTAAAGCCCTCGCTCTGCGTCCCATCGCGCAAGGTTGTATCATAAATCTGAATCATCTCATCTATCTCCTCTACCGGAGGTTCCTGAGCCATCTTGCGCATGAATCTCCATTATTTTCCAAGACGGGCCTCGTAAGCAGCGATTTCCCTCTCAAAGGACAGAAGGTACCCCAATTCATCCATGCCCTGGAGAAGGCAAGCTTTCGCAAACGGATCTATCGGGAACGTAACCGATTTATCCAGGAAGGAAAGCGTCTGCGCGGCCAGGTCAATAGTCAGTTCCACCGTGGGAATCTCTTCCACTAGGTCCAATAGGGCGCGGTGTGTAACGGCGTCCACAACGACAGGCAACAAGCCGTTCTTCAGAGCGTTGTTGCGGAAAATGTCGGCGAAGGAGGTGCTGATCACCGCGCGGAAGCCGAAGCCGATTAATGCCCAGGGTGCATGTTCGCGGCTGGAGCCGCAACCAAAGTTATCGCCGACCAACAAAATCTGCGCGCCTTGCGCCTCCGGCCGGTTGAGAATGAAATCCGGTTTTGGGGAACCATCGAGATTGTAGCGCCAGTCGGCGAAAAGATTCCTGCCCAGGCCGGCTTTGTCCGTTACTTTCAGAAAGCGCGCCGGGATGATTTGATCGGTATCAATGTTATCTATCGGCAAAGCGATGACGCGGGATGTGAGAATAGTAAATTGGTTCATAGGTCAATAAGTCGGAAATGCAAGGAAATGTGCGAAGTTTTTTGCAGCAAAATAAACAAACCAACGATTTGTTCCTCGTGTATGCAAGTCTTCGCCCTGTGGAGTGCGCCTCTTGGCATCCATCCAAGCGTTTGAAACGCACGCTGTTTTGGCAAGGGCAACCGGGTATCATAGCAACGTGCGTACGTCGGTGAGAACCCCACTCACCGCCGCGGCCGCGGCGGTGAGTGGGCTGGCAAGAAACGTCCGCCCGCCCTTGCCCTGGCGCCCTTCAAAGTTACGGTTGCTGGTGGAGACGGCATACTGACCGGCTTCAATCTGATCGCCGTTCATCGCAATACACATAGAGCAACCCGATTCGCGCCATTCTGCGCCGGATTCTTTGAAAATTCTATCGAGGCCTTCTGCCTCAGCCTGCCGTTTGACCTCTTGCGAGCCGGGCACAACCAGCATGCGCACCCCAGGCGCCACCTTGCGTCCTTTCATGATAGAGGCTGCCTGACGCAGATCGGTAAGACGGCCGTTCGTGCAGGAGCCGAGGAACACCACGTCGATCTTCTGGCCAAGCAACGGTTGCTCTGGTTTTAAGCCCATGTAGGCCAACGCTTTTTCCAGCGTAGCGCGCTGCGCTGCATCCTTCACCTCGGCCGGGTCAGGAATGCGGCCGCTGATTCCAACCGCCATGGCAGGGGTAGTGCCGTAGGTAATCATCGGTTCGAGAGACGAGACATCCAGCGTGACGGTTTTATCGTAGGCGGCATCGGGATCGGTGGGCAATTGCTTCCAGCGTTCCAGAGCAGCTTCCCATTCTGCTCCTTTGGGAGAAAACTCTCGTCCGGCTAGGTACTGAAAGGTGGTATCATCCGGCGCAATCATGCCGGCGCGTGCGCCGCTCTCAATGGACATGTTGCAAATCGTCATGCGCTCCTCCATGCTCAGGGCGCGTATGGCCGAACCGGTGTATTCGAACACGTACCCGGTTCCTCCGCCCACTCCGATTTTGGCAATGAGGGCCAGGATGACGTCTTTGGCCGTGACGCCTTTTGGCAAATGGCCCTCTATGCGCACTTCACAAGTCTTTGGTTGGCGCTGGAGCAAGCACTGTGTCGCCAGGACGTGTTCTACTTCCGATGTGCCGATGCCGAACGCCAGCGCACCGAATGCGCCGTGGGTGGCGGTATGGCTATCGCCGCAGACAATCGTCATGCCTGGCTGGGTCAGCCCCAGTTCCGGGCCGATGACGTGCACAATACCGCGTTGAGGATGGTCGCGTCCATAGAGGCGCACGCCGAATTGTCGGGCATTCTCTTCCAGTTGCGCCAGCTGACGCGCGGCCATCTCGTCCACCGGCGCAGCGCCGGGCAGGGTCGGAATACTGTGATCAACGGTGGCGACCGTCCGATCGGGACGACGCACGCGCAGCCCACGCTGACGCAATCCCGCAAACGCCTGCGGCGATGTCACCTCGTGAACCAAATGCAAATCAATGTACAGGATGGCAGGAGAATCCGGCTCCTGCGCGACAACGTGCGAATCCCAGACTTTCTCAAAAAGCGTTTTTGGCATGGCATTACCTCGATGCAAAAGATTGTGAGAGCGAGGAGACGAAATCGCCGACGCGCGTCAGAATGCCTCGCACTCTATTGCTCAAAAAGAGAGGCAACGACATACTCCCGCCGGTCGCTTTCGCCGGCGTGAAGGGCCAGGGAACAGGCATCAATGCGTCCAGGTCCCAAGCCTCGGGAATCGCACGCGGCTCGGGAAACGGGTCTCGCCATTCTACCGGTTCCGGCGAGAAAGGATTGGGCATGGTCATCATAAGCTCCTTTCTTTTCGAGTGAGTCTCTCCGGCATTTCCAATCGCTCTCTAGAGGCCTGCCGCCATACTTCGGCGTAGTCAGGCTGTTTCTTGCTGCGCCATGCTTTCCTTGCTCGCGGCGACCGCCTGCCCTTTGCTCTGCGCAATCAACAGTTTATTCAAGGCTGCCAGGTAAGCCTTCGCGCTGGCGACGATAATGTCGGTATCTGCGCCGTGACCGCTGTAAACGCGCACCGTCTCAACCTCGCGTTGCGCGTCCAGGCGCGGTTGCCCGTCCTTCTCGCGGATGCGCACCGTCACCTCGCCGATGGCGTCAATCCCTTCGGTGATCGCGTGGACGTTAAATTCCAGCAGGGTATTCGGCGCTTGAACAATGGCGTCAATCGCCTTGTAGGTGGCGTCCACCGGCCCGGTGCCCATGGCGGCCTGCACATGGAGTTGACCGTCTGGCCCGCGCAAGCGTACGGTAGCCGTGGGCATCCCCAAGGTGCCGCAGGAAACCTGCAAGCCGTCCAGCGTGTACACTTCGCGCGGCTGATAGAACTCATCGGCAACCAGGGCCTCTAAATCAACATCCGTGATGACTTTCTTGCGGTCGGCGAGCGCTTTGAAGCGGGCAAAGAGCTTGTCCAGATCTTCCTCGTTGAGCGCGTGGCCGAGTTCGGCCAAGCGCACGCGCAAGGCGTGACGTCCAGAGTGTTTGCCCAGCACGAGTTTGGATTGGGTAATGCCTACATCCTCTGGACGCATAATCTCATACGTCAGGTGATGTTTGAGCATCCCATCCTGATGAATGCCGGCCTCATGGGCAAAGGCGTTCGCGCCGACGATGGCCTTGTTTGGTTGGACGGGAATGCCGGTGTAGCTGCTGACCAGTTTGCTGACCCGCGCGATCTGCGTAGTGTCAATGCCGGTCTCCAGGCCAAAGACGGGACGGCGTGTCTTCAGCGCCATGACCACCTCTTCGAGCGAGGTATTGCCGGCCCGTTCGCCAATACCGTTCACGGTCACCTCGGCTTGTCGCGCCCCGGCGCGAATGCCGGCCAGCGTGTTGGCTGTCGCCATGCCCAAATCGTTATGACAATGAACCGAAATGATGACGTTCTCGATGCCTGGCGTGTTGGCAATGATGTTGGCGATCAGTTGACCGAACTCATCCGGCAAGGTGTAGCCGACCGTGTCGGGGATATTGAGCGTCGTCGCGCCGGCCTTGATCGCCTCGCCCAGGACGAGATAGAGGAATTCGGGGTCCGACCGTCCGGCGTCTTCCGGCGAGAATTCCACGTCCGGGCACAGGGAGCGCGCGTAGGCGACCATCTCGCGCGCCCGCGCTACCACTTCTTGGGGCGTCATATTGAGTTTGTATTTCATGTGAATCTCAGAGGTGGCGATAAAGGTGTGGATGCGCGGTTTTTGCGCTTCACGCACAGCTTCCCATGCCTTGTCAATATCGCTCTTGACTGCACGCGCCAGGCCGGCGATAATCGGCACGCGCGCGGTGGGGTTGCCTTTCGGCGGATTGCCGATCTCGATGGCGATGCGCCGCACGGCCTCCAGATCGTCAGGGGAGGCAGCCGGGAAGCCGGCCTCGATGATGTCTACGCCCAGTCGCGCCAGTGCTCGGGCGACCTCCAGTTTCTCGGCGGAGGTCATCGTCGCGCCCGGCGATTGTTCACCGTCGCGCAGGGTGGTATCGAAAATGCGCACATAGTTGCTGGCCATGGCATACTCCTTGAATAGGGCGGGGAGTCAGTCGGGTTCCGCGTGGAGATGTGTGCCTCGCCTGCCTGCCCGGCGCCATCTCGTCTGCAGCCTGCTACTTCTGCCAGTTCTCCGGCCGCAGGGCTCGCACCACCGCGCCAGCCCGCCACATTTCAGAATCGCGAATCTGTCGCAGCTCGGCTTCGAGTTTCTCCTTATAGTCCGGGGCGCTATTCGCCTGGAGCACAATAGCAGCCTCCTTACCGCTCATCACGCTTTGATAGAGTTCCTCGAAGAGCGGCAAGACCGCGTCGCGGAAGCGCGGATACCAATCGAGGGCGCCGCGCTGGGCGGTCGTGGAGCAGTTGGCGAACATGTAGTCCATGCCGTTCTCGGCCACCAGACGAATGAGGCTCTGGGTCAATTCCTCGACCGTCTCGTTGAACGCTTCGCTGGGCGAATGGCCGTGCTTCCGCAGAGTCAGATATTGCGCTTCCATGACGCCGGCCAAAGCGCCCATCAACACGCCGCGTTCCCCGGTTAGGTCGCTGTAGACCTCCTTCTGGAAAGTGGTGGGGAAGAGATAGCCGGCGCCAATGGCAATTCCTAGGGCAATCGTACGCTCCCAAGCACGACCGGTGTAATCCTGATGGATAGCAAAACTGGCGTTAATGCCGCTGCCGTCAAGGAAATTACGTCGCACGCTCGTCCCTGATCCTTTTGGAGCGACCATAATGACGTCCACATAGTCCGGCGGCACCACGCCGGTCTGGTCGCTGTAAACAATGGAGAAGCCGTGCGAAAAGTACAGCGCGCTGCCCTTCTTGAGGTGTGGCTTCACCTTCGGCCAGAGGAGCATCTGCGCCGCATCGGAAACCAGGTATTGGATAATCGTGCCGCGCTGCACCGCCTCTTCGATAGGGAAGAGAGTTTCGCCGGGCGTCCAGCCATCGGCGATGGCCTTTTCCCAGTACTGCTTGTGCTCCGGCGCTTGCCCGATAATCACGCGGATGCCGTTATCGCGCATGTTGAGGGATTGCGCCGGACCCTGGACGCCATAACCCAGCACGGTCACCACTTCGTCCTTCAATACTTCCTGCGCTTTCTCCAACGGGAACTCGTCGCGGGTGACGACCTCTTCCACCACCCCACCAAAATCAATCGTAGCCATTGCTCTACTCCTTTTAGAAAAAGATGTGTACGGCACTCATGCCGCGACTGCTCATAAGAGAAGATCGTCGGGTATTGTGACAAGGCTATAAGGTTGCCGGAGCGTTCGCATCGCGAAGCAGAAGACGCTCGTGCTGCGCCGGCCAAGGCACAGCAAACCGCTCTAGCTCGATCCCTAATGCTTGCATCGACAGCAGCGTTATGCCGCTTGCAGGGCACACCGGCAGCGGCAAAGCCTGCCGATTCGAGCAACCGCAGATGCCAACGCAGCGAAAGGGGCGAATCCTCACAGGCATAGTCCGAGAAGATGCATGCGATGTCCTGCGGCGAGCACTCCTGCGATTCCAGATAGGAGCGCCAGCCGTTCTCGTTGGACGAGGATAAGGACAGAGGCATCGCCTTTCACCACGTCGTGGCAAACAAGGACGCCGCCTGGCTTGAGATAGCCGTCTATGCGGCGCACAGATCGCCATAGATCGTCTTGCTCTGTCCGTGATGGAGCGTAAAGGCGGACACTGCCGCATTCCAACCAAGAGTCGTTGGAGAAGTCCACCTCCCAAAAATCGGCAACGATGGTCTCCTAACGGCCAGGTGCACTCGGCCGGTGCCTGAGGCGCGGCGCGCAACATGTTCGGCGAGCAGGCTGCCAGAGTTGCAGGGCGATTCGGAAAAGTTCGCAGGATGTGACGGGAAAAGCCGCCTGCGCCGACGCCCAAGTCAAGCGCGCCGCGCTTTGGGCGAACCCAGCGCGGAGCGCAGGAGGTCCGACATGAATTGTGTGGCGAAGGTACTGCAGGAAGCCAGAGTCGTTTGCGTTGGTTGTAGGTGACAGCGTCTTTCCTCTCGAAGCGCGCCTGAATCTCGGCGTTGGTCATCTTGCGTTCCGACGCGCGCGTGTCCGGGCCCTGGTGCTTTGGAAGATGAGACATCGCTTTTCCTTACTGGGGTAGATAGCCGTTCGGACTGGGGTTAGGCGCGGCCCCACGCGCCATGGCTACAATGCCCGTGCGCACCATCTCAATAATGCCAAAGGGACGCAACACCTCCAGCAGGCTGTCTATCTTCTCCTCATCGCCGGTGATTTCTACGATCAGCGACTCGTTGGTCACGTCCACAATGCGGGCGCGATACACGTCCACGAGTTGCATGATCTCGCTACGTTTCTCGGCGGCCGCGCTCACCTTGACCAGCGCCAGGTCGCGGTTCACTGCCGGCGTATCGGTCAGGTCGGCGACCTGAATCACGTTGACCAGTTTATAGAGATTGGCGACGACGCGCTCAATGTGCACCTGATCGCCGTACATGGTAATTGTCATGCGCGAGACGCCGGGTTGATGCGTGTGACCGACGGTCAGCGATTCGATATTGAACGCCCGTCGGCGGAACAAAGAAGCAATGCGGTTAAGCGCCCCGGGCTTATCCTCGACCAGCATAACCAGTGTGTGAAGTCGCGTTGCATCCATGGGCGTCTCCTACAGGTCGGTCTCGGCGGTCTCGACCAGCACGTTGCGCACGGGACGGCGAATCATCTCGTCCAGCGCGGCGCCGGCAGGCACCATCGGGTAAACGCTATCCTCCTGCTCCACGCGGAAGTCAATGACAACCGTCCCTGCCGTCTGGCGCGCTTTTCGTACGGCTTCCTCGACTTCGGCGCGTTTGGTCACGCGCAGGCCGGTCAAGCCATGGGCTTCGGCCAGTTTGACAAAATCGGGCGAGGTGATCGGCGTGGCCGCGTACCGCCGTTCGTAGAAGAACTCCTGCCATTGTCGCACCATGCCCAAGAAACCGTTGTTGATGATGGCAATGTTGATCTTCAACTGCTCCTGCGCTGCTGTCGCCAGCTCGGCTTGCGTCATCTGAAAACCGCCATCTCCGGCGATGACCCAGACTTCCGCGTCGGGGCGAGCGACTTTGGCGCCGATGGCCGCCGGCAGGGCGAAGCCCATCGTGCCCAGTCCGCCCGTGGTAATGTGGGTGAAGGGTTTGTCGTGCTTGTAATACTGCGCCGCCCACATCTGATTCTGCCCTACATCGGAGACGACCAGAGCTTCGCCGTTGGTATAACGCCATATATCGTTAATCACATGCGCCGCGTAGAGATGGCCGCTGTCGGGCAGGTTTTGAATATCGCGCACGGCGCTATCGCCCTTCATCTCGTCAATCTGCTCCAACCAGTTGCTGTGGTCGGCGGTCTGCACGTGTGGCAAAAGTTGTTCCAGCGTTCCTTTCAGGTCTCCGATCAGAGCCAGATCGACGCGAACGTTCTTGTTGACCTCGCTGGGGTCGATCTCGAAGTGAATCTTCCGGGCCTGGGGGGCATACTTGTTCAAGTTGCCGGTCGCGCGGTCGTCGAAGCGCATACCGATTGCCAGCAGCAAATCGGCCTGTTGAATCGCTTGATTCACCCAGGCCTCGCCGTGCATGCCCATCATGCCCAGATTGAGGGGGTGGCTGGCCGGGAAGCACCCGATGCCAAGCAAGGTCATCGCAACCGGTGTGCGTGTCTTTTCGGCCAGTTCGCGCAGTTGTTGCATGGCGCCGGCCATCAACACACCATGCCCAGCCAGGATGACCGGTCGTTTCGCCTTGTTGATCATTTCCACGGCCTGTTCCAGGTGTTGAGGCAACGGGCGAAGATCGGGGCGGTAGCCAGGTAAACGGATGGGCGTCTCGTCGTACTCCCAGTCCTCCACTGTGGCCTGTTGCACATCCTTAGCAATGTCGATCAAGACCGGCCCGGGCCGTCCGGAACGGGCAATATAGAAGGCTTCGCGGATGATGCGCGTCAGGTGGCGCACGTCGGTCACCAAGTAGTTATGTTTGGTGATCGGCAACGTAATGCCGGTGACGTCGGTCTCCTGAAAGGCGTCATAGCCGATGAAGCGCGTGGCGACCTGGCCGGTGATGAACACCACCGGCACCGAGTCCATGTAGGCGGTAGCAATGCCAGTCGTTAAGTTGGTTGCCCCGGGCCCGGAGGTGGCCATAGCCACGCCGACCTTTCCGCTGACGCGCGCGTAGCCATCGGCCATGTGCGCCGCGCCCTGTTCATGCCGCGGTAGGATGTGACGGACGGGATAGTCCAACATAGCGTCGTAAATGGGGAGGTTCGCCCCGCCAGGGTAGCCAAAGACTACCTCTACGCCTTCCCTCACCAGACATTCCCATACAATCTGAGCGCCGGTTCGTTTCATTGGTCTTCTCCTCTGGCAAATGCTTGTGTCTCATGACATTAACACCGCGCCGGTGTCGGCCGATGTGACGAACTGGGCATACCGCTGCAGCCATTTGCTCGTTGTCCTCGGGACGAACGGAGGCAGAGCCGCCAGCCGCTGTTGAATCTCGCTCTCGCTCAGGTGCACGTTCAGGGAACGCGCGTTCAAGTCAACCTCAATCACGTCGCCGTTTTGCAAGGCCGCAATGGGGCCGCGCGCCGCCGCTTCTGGCGAGATATGTCCGATACAGATGCCGCGCGTCCCGCCACTGAAGCGCCCATCCGTAATCAGCGCGACCTGTTCGCCCAGGCCCTGCCCCGCAATAGCGCTGGTTGGCGAGAGCATCTCTTGCATCCCTGGGCCGCCGCGCGGCCCTTCATAACGCACCACCACCACATCGCCGGCCTTGACCTGTCCAGCCAGGATCCCCTGCATGGCCTCCTCTTCCGATTCGAAGATAACTGCCGGCCCGGCAAAATGGGTAATATGTGGCGCGACTCCGCCAACCTTGATGACCGCGCCCTTGGGTGCGAGGTTGCCGAACAGAATCGCCAAGCCGCCGCGCGGAGAGTGGGCATTCTCCGCACGCCGAATCACCTCCTCGTCTTGGATGTCGTAGCCTTTGATGGACTCGCCCAGCGTAACGCCGCTGACGGTCAAGCGGTCGAAGTGCAGCATACCGGTCGCGCGTTGGACCTCGTTCAGAATGGCCGGCACGCCGCCGGCGCGATGGACATCTTCCATGTGCCAGGGGCCGGAAGGCGAAACCTTGGTCAGATGCGGCACCCGATCGGCGACGGCATTGATGCGCTCCAAAGGGTATGTTATGCCGGCTTCCTGCGCCAGCGCCAGAGTATGCAACACGGTATTGGTCGAGCCGCCCATGGCCATATCTAGGGCAAAGGCATCGTCAATGGCCTCTGCGGTGACGATATCGCGTGGGCAGAGGTTGCGTTCGATCAGGGTCATGATTTGTTTGCCGGCGCGGCGCGCTAGCTCCTCGCGCTCAGGCGTATTCGCCAGGGCGCTACCGTTGAACGGCAACGCCATGCCTAGCGCTTCCATCAGGCAGTTCATGCTGTTGGCCGTAAACAGCCCCGCGCACGAACCGCAGCCTGGGCAGGCGTACTTCTCCAGCAGGGTCAACCGCGCCTCGTCAATTTTGCCGGCGGAATAGGCGCCCACACCCTCGAAGACCGAGATGAGGTCGATGATTTCGCCTTCCGGCGTGCGGCCGGCCGCCATCGGCCCGCCGGAAATAAAAATCGCCGGAATGTTGACGCGCACCGCAGCCATCAACATCCCCGGCACGATCTTGTCGCAATTTGGGATGCACACCATACCGTCGAACTGGTGCGCCTGAATCATCGTCTCCACGCTGTCGGCGATGAGTTCGCGCGAGGGCAGTGAAAACTTCATGCCAGGATGCCCCATCGCGATTCCGTCATCTACACCGATAACGTTGAACTCAAAGGGCACGCCGCCCGCCTCGCGCACCGCTTCTTTGACCAGTCTCCCCATTTCTTGCAGGTGAACGTGGCCGGGGATAATGTCTGTATACGCATTCGCGATCGCCACGAAGGGTTTATCCATGTCCTCGTCGCGAACACCCGTCGCGCGCAGGAGGGCGCGATGGGGCGCACGCGCAAAACCTTTCTTAACCGTATCCGAACGCATGGCTCTCTCTCCTTCTAGCACTAAAATGAGAGCCACCCGGGATTGGGTGGCTCTGTGTTTCCTTGCAGGTAGTCTGGCAGGTCTTACCTGGTCGTCCTCCAGTCCATCCCAACCCCAAAAAGGTCCTTCGCAATAAGGACCAGGACAACCAAGACAACCAGGAGCAGGGAGGACAGAGGATTATTCATACGACTTCCGAAAGTCAAGATTATTATATGCACAGTGGGGATTCTGTCAAGGGTGATTTGTTCACGCTCGGTAAACAAGCGGTTAAACCCGCAGGGCGGTTGGACAACCTTCCCACAGCCGAGCAAGCAAATACCCTCGATAGTTAAGCCTCGGGGAATCCAACCCAGAGAGGCTATGGCAGAATCTCTAACATCCTTGGGAATCAGTCGCGTTGAGAAGATGCCCTCTCCAAGACGCGAGGTCGCAGGCCGAGCGAAGCGCACCTACCGGAAGGCTTGATCGGATAGTTCCCTGCTTGATGGTCATTGCCGGCCGTGAATGTCGAACACCAATGAACTGCGCTACTGTGGTCTGGCATGTTTTCCCGTCCTCTTTACACAACCTCTGCACAAGCCGACGACCGGACATGACGCTGCTCGGAAGACCGCCGCCCGGCTCGACTCACTGCCCACACATATAGAAGTCCTGCAGGCCGGGCAAGACCTGGCGCATGGGTTTCATCATGGGGTATGCGTTCTGGGGTGTGATCAGCCGGCCTTCAAAACTCCCTTTCCAATTGCCCGTGTAACGCTCAAACGTCAGCGGCGTCGCCACGTCTACCATCTCCACCTGCCGGGAGATGCCGGGGAAACGCTGTTCCAGCAGTTCCACTACGGTGCGCGCCACCTGCTCTTTTTTCTCCTGATAAGCGGTCGGATCGTGCGCCAGCTCTTGCCAATACGCGTAACTGCTGGGCATCGCCACAACCAAGCTGGCGTCTTGCCTGCCGGCGCCAAGCTGGGATCCTGGTTAAAGATGCGGACGGTGATACGCTCCCACACCGCACCCGCAATTTCCGTTGGCCGGCGTAATGGGAAACTTATGCCGGAGACCGTTTGAGGTTCATCGGCAAACGAACGGTTCACCCCCATTCCTCCGAACAACAGCGGCGGGAAGGTGGGCCATTTCTCATAAGGCTCACGCGTCCTTTCATCCACGTATCTCCCTTCCAGCATCTTGAAGATGGCGGTATAGCCATCCGCCGCGGAGATCACCCTCTCGGCACGGTGCTCGCTCCCATCCGCCAGTCGGACGCCTATCGCGCTCTCCCCTTTCACCAGGATCTTCTCCACCCTACTGTTGTAATGAATTACTCCCCCCAGATCGATGTAACGCTTGGCCATTGCCAGCGACATGGGCAAGGAGCCGCCAACGGGATAACCCGCGTTCCCTTTGTGAAAGTAGGCAAAGGTGAAGAGCATAAAGAACATCGAGAATTCTGGAAACCACATGTCCTGCATTGCTGCGAGGAGCAATGGGTCTTTGAAGCATATGGCAAATTCCGCGGCAGAGATCTTCATCCATTTTGCATTTCGCTGCCTTTGGTCACCATAAGCCATCCCAGCGCAACCGCTTTTTGCCAGCGCTTGAGCGGCGGATCGGACTCAGATGGCGGATCAAAGCCAAGGAACAGTCGAATGCCTCGGATGAACTCCCGGATAGGCTCAGCATCTTGCGGTGAGAATTGCAACAAATGCGTTTCCAGCCTGTCCACATTTGTGTAGAAGACAAGGGTACGCCCATCGGCGGACTCGTATCGCATATATTCCTCCATGTTGATAAACTCGCGCCCTTGAGCGATGCCGATTTCCTCCCAATAGCGATGAAGGCCGCTCTGAGGTGAGGAGCCGACCAACCAGTGGATACAGCCGTCGATGACATACCCTCGGCGTTTCCAAGCCGTGCACAAGCCGCCCAGCAAGTTATGCATTTCAAAGATTTGCGTAATGGTAACCGTTCATTTGAGCATAAATCCCTGCCGAAAGCCCCGCAAACCCGGCGCCAATGATGATGATGTTCTCCTTCACAACCGTCCCTCCTCATTCGTATTACTTGAACTTAATGGCAGGCGTAGGATAGCAGCCAACGGTATATGACGATACACCTTTTGCTCAAAAATCGGCTCCTTGTCAGATTTTGTCGAATACCCTACTCTCTGGAAGTATTCTTTCAACATGTGCTTTACCTGCAGCGATGTATGGAATCGTTGTGATAAACATGTTCCTAAGCAAGCGCCCAACGGTGTGCTGTACCGGCGGCCGAGGAGGGAAAGACTGACAACAGAAAACAGCCAAAGATCAGGAACACTCCTCAAAACGTGCAGAGTCCCAACCGTCCGGTGCATACTGTCTGGAGGTCAGAGCTTCCACGGATGGGAAGCGGTCGTCCTGAGCACGCTCGCGGATAATCGAAGGTCAGCCCAAGCCGACGGTTCAGACGCTCGCTTGGCGGGGCGCGGCCGGCTTCGAGGACGATGCCCTGGTAGAGGGGATGGATTTTGTCGAGGACGGGCGCGGGGCGCGGTGGACCGGAATGCGGCGCGCTTCCGCCAGGCGCAAAATCTCAGCCAGGCGGCCTTTTTCTTGCGCGCCCTCGGCGATTTGCAGGGCGAAGACCTGCCGCCGCCTGGCGCGCAGAGTTTCGTAAACAGCATTGCGGGAGTAGATGAATTCTTTCACGGTCTGTATTGTAAACGATACTGCGCGGCTTGAGACGGTTACGGACACGGCCAGTCAGAATCCACGCCGTTCTCGCTGAAGTCCTGCCGCCCATCGCGGCAGTAATTGCCGATGAATTGGATATCGCGCCGGTAGTGGGCCGAGAGGACATGCTCGTACCAGGAAATCTCGCCGTTCCTCTCGCTGGCGTGCAGACAGGCGCCTGCCGAGGCGACGTTGTTGCAGTCTATCCAGTCCGGGTCCCATTCGCACAAATCAACGCTGGGGAACCAGTCGAGTGGATTCGGCGACCCCGTCCCGCAGGCGGGCCAGGAGGCGTGCTGCCAGTGCTCCCAGTCGGGGCCGGCGTTCTGGTACAGGTCCGGGACGCGGTTGATGGCGTACAGCGCCCAGTCCAGGTTGTGAATCCACTCGTGGATGAGCGGTTCATAGACCGTTTCACCGGCGATGGTCACCGAGTTGCAGATTTCGTTGTACTGTATGTAGGAGTAGCCTGCCCCGTGGATGCTCAACTCACCGTAGGAGCTGCCGCACCAGTAGGCCAGTTGCAGGTTCTGCGCCCGGTCGTGAACGCCGGTAACGACGTAGACAAAGTCAGTGTCGGTAGTGACGTAATCGTTGAGCAGTTCGTCGTCGATCTCAAAGGGGCCGATGACGAAATCCGGGGCGGTGAAGCCGGTGTGGATGTGCGGCAGGACGATGAACTCCATCTGCAGGTCGAGCGCGCCGCCGGTCCATGCGTAGATCCGGTCGCGGACGAGGCGCATATCGGCCATGATGTCGGCAATCTCTTCGTTCGTTAGGG
>DAOTWG010000036.1:0-38132 GCA_034436015.1 Anaerolineales bacterium | reverse complement strand
TCTTCATGCTCTCGCTGACCGGCATGCCGCCCACGCTCGGCCTGGTGGGCAAGTTCTACCTGTTCCGCACCGTGATCGAGGCCGGGCAGGTCTGGCTGGCGGTCGTCGGCGTGCTGACCTCGCTCATCTCCGCGTACTACTACCTGCGGGTGGTGGTGGTCATGTACATGCGCGAGGGCGCGCCCGAAACGACGCGCGAACCCTGGCTCGATTTCACCTGGGCTGCTTCTGCAATTGCAACCGTTATTCTATCCTTCCTTCCAATGGCGCTCTTTGCTTGGGCCAGCGGCGCGATGTTGCCTTAGCTTGGGAATAGCGGGAAACGAAACCTCTCACGCGAGGACGCGAAGCCGCCGGGGAAAGCGGAATCCCGGCGGCTTTTGCGTGTCCTTCGTGCGGTTTTGCCCGCAGGAAGGGTGCCCAGTGGGTCTCGAACCCACATCCTTCTGATCCACAGTCAGACGTTCCGCCAATTGAACTATGGGCACCACGCTGCAACGAAGCGGATTATATCACTGCCCCCTGAGGGCGACAAGGTAGTTGAAAAAAGCCTGGTCAGCGCAGTTGCTCGTTTGCAACGTCGCTTCGCAGGTATAATGCGGGTATGGCAAGACAAGCGGTTCTTACCATCGGCATTGCCGGCGGCTCTGGCTCTGGCAAAACGACCGTTGCCCAAACGATACTACAGCGTGTAGGCCCAGAACGTATTTCCTTTCTTCAGCATGATGCCTATTACAAGGACCTGAGCGGCCTGCCGCCTGCCCAGCGCGCCGAGGTCAACTTTGATCATCCTGACGCTTTAGAAACAGACCTGCTGATTGCTCACATTCGGCAGTTGCAGAACGGTCAGGCAGTGGAAGTGCCGGTTTACGATTTTTCCACGCACAGCCGCACCCATCACACGATCCCCATGGAGGCCAAGCCGGTGATTCTGGTCGAAGGGATTTTGCTCTTCGTGGAGCCGGCTTTGCGTCGCCTATTCGATATTAAGATTTTCGTGGACACCGATGCCGATATTCGCTTCATTCGTCGCTTGCAGCGCGACATTGCCGAGCGCGGGCGAACAACCGAATCGGTCATTAAACAGTATCTGGCTACGGTCCGCCCGATGCATCTGGAATTCGTGGAGCCGTCCAAACGCTATGCCGACATTATCATTCCAGAGGGTGGTTACAACATGGCCGCGCTGGAGATGGTTGTCGCGCGCATCGAATCCATGTTACGCTGAAAGGAGAGAGCTTTGCTGCCTGGCACCGAGAGTCAAGCGAAAAAGTCGGCCAAGATCATCCGACAAAAGCAATCCTCGTCGGCGAGCGCCGTCCTTCGTTCCACGGTGAGCAAACGGTGTTCCTGGCTTTTCCTGACCATCGCGCGCATCTTGCTCCTTCTAGCTATTCTAGCGTTGGCGTTCTATCTCTACCGGATTCGCGAGCAAGCGGAACGATTCGCGGTCTATGGGTATCCTGGCATCTTCCTGGCCGCTTTGCTGGCCAATGCAACTGTGTTCTTTCCTGCGCCGGGGGTGGCTGTTGTGTTTGCCATGGGGAACGTCTTTCATCCGTTGGGGGTTGCCCTTGCAGCCTCCTTTGGGGGAACGCTGGGCGAATTGAGCGGTTATTTGGCCGGTTTCAGCGGCAGGGCGATCATTGCAGAAGGCAAAACATATCAACGTGTCGCCGGCTGGGTGCAAAAGTATGGCCATTACGCCATCCTTCTCATGGCTGCCATTCCCAACCCGCTTTTTGATGCGGCCGGTCTTGCGGCAGGGGTTGTCAAAATGCCTCTTTGGCGCTTCCTCTTTTTCTGTTGGCTAGGGCAATTGTTGAAGATGCTGCTCTTTGCCTACGCGGGCCGCTATTCTGTAGACTGGCTATTGACAGCAAAATAACGATGGATTCGTTCTCAACGGGGCGTTCGCCATCGGCGGCGTATACGGCGCCAGAGACGAACCGCCTCGCGTTGTTCCCAACGATTCAACGGACGCGGCGCGTAGAGGCCGCGCGTGTATAGGTCGGTAAGACGGCGCAAATCGGCTTCGAATGCCGCGTGCAGGGAGGCCAGGGGAAACGCTCGCCTCATCCGCGCGCTCAAACGACCCGCAAACTCATGGGGCGTTGCCCCGACCTTTGGCTTTACTCCCCAACGCAATCCGCGGCGGTAGAGGCGACGGTAGATGACGCGCACCGTTTGGCGAGGGGAGAGGAGGTAAAGCCAATAGCGCTCCAGCAACAGATATAGCCCAACCATTGCCAGACCGCTTAGGGCTACTTGCCCGGCATACCTGCGAATCCGTCCCAGCCAGATGCGTCGTAGGATTGCCTGCGGCGAACCGGCTTGCTCGGTAGGTTTGAGAATCGGCGCAGGCGCGTAGGGGCTTGCCTCTCCTAAGGGACGTTCGATGGGCGCCATGCTGGCGGTTGGCTCGAACTCAACCCAACCAATACCGGGAAAGTAGATTTCCACCCAGGCGTGGGCATTGGCTTCTCGGACGACAAAACGATTCGTTGTGTAATCGAACGACCCCGTAGAATAACCGGTGACCAACCGCGCCGGGAGTCCGGCGGCGCGCGCTAGGACAGCCATGGCTGTGGCATAATAGTTGCAGTAGCCTCGTTGCAGGTCAAAGAGGAAGAAGTCCACCACATCGCGCGTAAGAGGGGGCGCAGGCGCTTTCTCGTCATAGGGAAAACCACGCAGGTACGTCTCGAGGGCAACCGCTTTGTCGTAGGGGGTAGGCTGGAGCGCGGTCAAGTCAAGGGCGATGTCGCGCACGCGCGAGGGCAAGTTCTCGGGTAAGTGCAGGTAACGTGCGATGGTCGGAGGGTAGTCTGCGCCGGCCTGACGCAACCGCGCCACGGTCACTGCCGGCAAGCGTGAGGTGACGCGATAACGCGTTGCTTCACTATAGGCCTCGACGAGATCGCCCTTTGTGCGCCACCGGACGCGGTATGGCTGATCTACCCTGACCAGCGCGCCGGCGAGAACCAAAACGTCGCTCTTCTCTGCTGCTCGCTCCACATGTTGCCGCGTCAACAGGAAGGAGGATGTTTCCTCGCCGATGCCCACCGGGAGCGATTCGTCTGCCGCGAATGCCTCCTCAGTAACATAGGAAGACGTCCAACCGCGCCCGTTGTATCGGTCGAATGTGCGTGCCCGCCAGTAGTAGCGAGGCCCGGTATCGCGCACGTGGCCGTAGAGAGAGGCCGCGGGCGGCAAGGGTTGATAGCCTTCCACTTGTACATAGAAGACAATTGTCTGCGAGAGTTGCGGCGCGCCCCGAATAAGCAGATTCCCGGCCGGCGAAGAGATACTGCCCCGGCCGGCTCCCGAAGCCACCGGTGTTTGCTCTAGACCCACGGAGCGGGCCAATTCCTCGCTTCGTCGCGCTTCAATCGTATCCTGAATGCGCTCGGCGATTTCGCGAATGGAGATGGAGGGCAACAGTGCGCCGGTTACCATCAGGATAACGGCCAGGCCGGCGATTACCGCCGCCAGTTCCCCCTCCACGTCTGCCCGGTCGAGGCGGGCGCGCAGCCAGCGTTGCAGGACGTTCACATAACTGTTCAGCCCTTGCAGGGCGATGAGCGTTCCACCTGCTAGAACGAGATAGAGATACGATTCTTTGGAACCGGTGTAGTAACCGACGAACGTCAAAACGGAGAGCGAGGGAAAGAGCGCGGCCGGCGCTGCATAACGGCGACGCAGGCACCAAGCTGCCCAGACCGTCATTAGCCATAACCCCATACCCCACAGTAGCGCGGTTACCAGCGGGTCCAGAATGACATTGCCGCTGCGAACGACCCGGAACCAGAGCGAAAAACGACCGACCAGCGTTGTCAATGCATCCAGCAGGTTGCCCCAGCGCGCATACAGGATCGGCAGGGCCTCTGTGCCGTTGCCCAGAACGCTTACCAGGGCGGTCAGCGTTTCCCCTATAGGCGTTGTGAGCCGACCGGTGGTCAGGAGCAGGGCAGTCGCTCCTGTGAGCGTTGCCAACGGAAATGCCAGCCAGCCGTGCAGACGCCCGCGCGCCAGCGACCAACCCAACCAAACCCCGGCTGGCAGGATCCAGAAAGCGCCTGCCTGCCGGACGGCAGGAACCATCTGCGCCAAGCCGCCTGCCGCGATGCCCAGCGCCAGCAAAAGCAAGGACAATTGGAGGAGCGTTTCGGCCCCGAAGCGGCGCGCTAACCAGCGGACAAAGCGGACTGCCGGCGCGTTCATGCGAGCCTCCTCCAATCGGTGTCGCGCGGTTGCCGCACCGCTACTGCCTTGCCCGGGCCAACGATACGCCACTCCCATTGCCCCTCCTGGCCGGGTGCAGGGAAGCGATTCAGCAAATCTTGTTTGACCAGCGTGCAGGGAATCTGGTGCTCCTGGAGCAGGGCGAGGGCGTGATTCGCATCCGCCTCGCCGCCAAAGGAACGAGGGTCGAAAAGGAAGACCGTAGGAGCGAGAGAACGGCGTAGAAGGCGCGTCAGCGGCGAAAGCCAATCGGCGGTGACGTTGGGGGTAATGAGAATCAGGCTGGCCCCGCGCTGGAGGGAGATTCGTGCCGTCTGGAGTAAGGCGCTTAGGGGTTGCTGGCCGTTTTGCACGACTGCCAGTGTGCGCAAAATTGCCATGCGTTGTTCAAGGCTGCGCGCCGGTGGAATCCAGACCAGTTCCTGCCCGTAGGTGACCAGGCCGACGGCGTGGCCGCGTTGCAAGCCCAAGTCGGCGAGCGAGGCGGCCAGGATAATCCCATGCTCGGTGGTGGAATCATCTCCGTTGCCTGCTTGTACCGTCTCTTCCAAATCGAGGAAAATCCACCAATCGCTGGCGGGCGTGTGGTCGAACTGACGCGCATAGAGCGACCCTCGCCGCGCCGAGGTCGGCCAATGGATGACTCGCAGCGGATCGCCCGGGGTGTACTCGCGCACCGTCTCCACGCTGACCGTAGTCTCGAGCGCGGAGCGGCGCGAGCGACGGCCTTCCCCTGCCTGTCCACCAGGCGCGATGTGCACTGCGGGTAAAGGAAAAACGGGCGGCAATACCAGCAAAGCGGCAGTCTCCGGCGAATAGACCTCAACAGCATATAGGCCGAGAGGATCCGCGGCGTGAAGGATGGTCGGGCCAAGGGTGTACAGGCCACGCCGGGCGCATCGCCGCGCGCTTGTCCATTGCGTTTGCGTGTACCCGCTGACTGCCGTTACCCGGCCAACCTCATAGTTGGGTAACGTGGAACGGTCTTCCACTTCCAACCAAAGCGCCGGCGCCCAGCCCGAATTGAGAACGGTAAACCGTTCCTCCAGACGGTCGCCGACCTGCGCCCAACCATAGCGCATTTCCCGTCGTAGACGCAAACCGCTCCGTAAAGAACGCGCCCACAGGAAACCCGTCAGCCATCCCCCGCCCAGGATGAGGAGCATGGTCATCCAGACACGCGCCGGCCAGAACAGCTGAAGGAGGAGCAACAGGGCCGTAATGACCGGCCAGAGGGGGGTTGCCAGACGAAGTTTGGTGTTGCGCCGGGGAGCGTTCATGGTTTCAAAAGTTCAATGCCGCGCCGTAGGAGTATACCCGAATCGCCGCCTCGCCGCTCACCGGGCACTTGTATTCGCACAGGCCGCAGCCGATGCATGCTTCGCGCTGGACGACCGGCACGGCGGCATTACGACCGTTGCCATAGCCACGTTGTTGCCCCTGACCACGTTTGCGGCTTCCCCGGTCGCCGTTGCCTCGTAGCGTAATGGCCTTTTTAGGGCACATCTCGGCGCAAATCGTGCAGGCAATTCCATCGGCCCAAGCAAGGCAACGCTGCTCATCTAGGTACGCCTTGCCAATGACCTGTTGCTTTTTTTCCGCCAACGTCAGCGGGGGAATGGCTTGCGTGGGACACACCTGTCCACAGGCGTTGCACTCGTCGTCACAATATCCCAGCCGTGGAACAAGGACAGGCGAACCGAAGCCCTCCAGTCCGGCCTCAAAGGCTGCCGGCTGGAGCGCGCTGGTAGGGCAAACACGCACGCACTCTCCGCAACGGATGCAACGGGTCAGGGCAATCAAATCGCGATTGACCAGCGGCGTCCCTGGGGGACGCAACAGAAAAGGTGCCTGACGTTTCGCCAGCAGGCCGCTCTTCGCCAGGGCAAGCGTTGCCGCGCTCAACCCGACCGTTGCGAGGAAGGCGCGTCGGCCCGGATCGTAGGTATTCCACCGAGGTTGCGGCCATGAGGCCGGGAAGGTCGTCTGACCACGCGGGCAACTTTCCAGACAGGCGAGGCACATTGTGCACTCGGCGGGGTCGCTGGCGTAGTTCTTGGCCGGGTCGATCGTGCCGGTCGGGCAGACCGCGCTGCATCGTACACACCCCGGACATTCTCCTTTGAGTGTTCGGCGGAACAGGGCGATCTTGCTTAACCAGCCCAACAATCCGCCCAAGGGGCACAGGTAGCGGCACCAGAATCGCTCCGCCGGCAGGTTTAGGGCGAGAACGGCCAAGAACAAGCCGCCAAACAGAAAAGCGTCCTTGAAGAACACCGGGGCGCTTGGCAGGAGCCAGGGACGGATGCGGCTGTCGAATGCCATCACTGCGCCGGCCAGCGAGGGCAGGCGTGCTAGCCCTTGCTCTATCGTCATCACCACGCGGTCGAGGACTGGCCAGATGGCGATCGTCAATGAGCGAAAGAGCAGGGTAAGGGGATCGAAGGCCAACAGAGTCAAGTTGCCCAGGAGCGCCATGGTGAGAAGGGCGATCAATAGGATATATTTCACCTTGCGCCAGGACTCGGTCGGTGGATGGCGATTGCCGCGCAGTCCTTTCAGGGAGAAGGTGTCGAGGATGGTGCCCAGAGGGCAAAGCCAGCCGCACCAGGCGCGTCCAAAGAGGAGCGTGAGGAGAATCAGAATCAACGACAGCGCCGCGCCGGCCAGCACTGCGCGTTCGGCAAGGGTGTGGGCCAACATCGTCAGCGGATTCAGACGAAACGGGATGTTCACGACTGCGCCGGGCCATTCACCCTGTTGCGTCCTGACAAACAGGAGGAGGAAGAGAGCCAGACTCACGTATTGTACTATCCGGCGAACGTTGACCAAGATGCGACCATGAGGATTAAGGATTTTTCTCTTCATTGGTATATTCCTGTCGAACCAAAGCCTGGAAAAGCGCGTTCACGGCGCCCGGTATGTCTGCTGCGCAGGGCAGAGACCTACGTCCACAGCGTAGGGCAAACGTCGGTCTATCGTTTCCGCGGCGGAGGGAGCAGGCGATCTTGGAAACAACGGACATCCTGTTGCGTCCAATTCTACTTTGGAGAGCGGCCTTTCTTTTTATGGCCTTCCGCAAGGATGCGAATCGGCGTGCCCAAGAAGCCATAAACGGCGCGCAAGCGGTTTTCCAGATACCGCTGGTAGGAGAAATGCAACAACTTTGCGTCGTTGACGTGGAGCACGAAGGTTGGCGGGTCTACCCGCACCTGCGAGGCGTAGTAGATTTTCAACTGTCGTCCGGCGTGCGTCGGCGGGGGAACGGCATCTTGGGCTTCCAGTAAAATCTTGTTCAAATGAGATGTGGAAATACGCGCCAGACGTTCCTCCTGCACGCGCAGCGCTAGGGGGAGAATCTGATCTACCCGCTGACCGGTTTTGGCCGAAATGAACAACAGCGGGACGTAATCCATGAAATTGAGGGCCTGCCGTACTTGTTGACTGTAAAGCTCCATCGTCTGACCATCCTTTGGCATGGCGTCCCATTTGTTGACCAGCACCACGCACGATTTCCAGGCATCTAGGATGAAACCGGCGATGTGCGTGTCTTGGGCGGTGATTCCTGCCTGGGCGTCCACAACCATCAAGACAACGTCGGCGCGTTTGATGGCGCGGAGCGCGCGCAGGACGCTGTATTTTTCGACGCCGGGTTCGATTTTGCCGCGCCGACGGATGCCGGCGGTGTCGATCAAGGTAATCGGAACGTCTTTGTACTCCAAACGCGTGTCTATGGCGTCGCGCGTTGTGCCCGGAATCGGGCTGACGATGGCTCGCTCCGCGCCGACCAATCGGTTCAGCAGGCTGGACTTGCCGGCGTTGGGCTTGCCCACGATAGCGATCTTAATGGATTCGTCTTCCTCTTCCTTTTCCTTAGCCTGCGGAGGGAACAGCGAGACCAGCGAGTCGAGCAAGTCGCCAATACCGATTCCGTGCAGCGCGGAGATCGGATACGGCTCGCCCAACCCAAGTTCATAGAACTGGGTCGCGGCGGCGCGCAAGCGCGGGGTTTCGCACTTGTTGACGACGAGGAAGAGAGGCGGTTGGGGCGCGCCGTCCACGATTCGTTGGTGCCGGCGCAGAATCTCGGCCACCTCACGGTCCGGCGGCGTGACTCCGGCTTCGCCATCGGTCAGGAAGAGCACGGCGTCCGCCTCGCGCACGGCCAACAACGCTTGTTCGCGAATGGCACTGATGAATTCGGACGAACCTGTAGAGAGCGGTGTACGCCCTCCGTGCGTGGGGTCTATTCCGCCGGTATCCACCAAGTCGAAGAGCCGTCCGTTCCATTCCGCTTCGGCAACCAGTCGGTCGCGAGTCGTGCCGGGCGTCTCGTCCACAATGGCCAGACGCTCACCGACCAGGCGGTTGAAGAGAGTACTTTTTCCCACGTTCGGGCGACCAACTAGGGCAACGACCGGTTTCATGGCGGCGTCTGACCGTTATGGCGCAGGGGAGATTGTTACTTCGACGGTTTCCGGCAAGAGAGATTCTACTCGTAGTCCCTCGAGGGAGATTTCTACTTTTGGTTGAAGTTGATAGGTGCCTGCCTTCAATCCCTCCAGGTCAATGACCACGCGCACGTCTGAGAGGCGCAGCGCATCCAGAACCGGGAGCGGGCCGGAGAGAATGACGTCCACATATTGCGGCGAGAGGCGCGCCTGCAAACCTTTTCCCAAGTTGATGATCTCCACCGGTCGCCCGATCAGCGTGAGACTGCTCTCGATAGGCATGATGTCCACCTGCACCAGCACGCGTTGCTCGCCGACGACTGAGACCCCCTTTGGAAGGATCAGGGCCAGGGGGACTTCAAAATTAGCGTTGGCGTTCGTCAGGTTGAGCGGTTCGGTCTCGATATAACCGGGCAGGGCGTTGACCACTTGTGGATCGGAGGCGTGGACGGTAATCACGGGCGGAAAAACAGAGATGCTGGTCAGGCGGTAGCCGCTGGCGACTCGCCCCTGTACCATAACCTTGACGGCCAGGTCGCGGTAACCGCCTTGCTGCGCCACCGGCACCGAGACGACAACCTGCCCCGGATAGATGGTCAGGCCGTGGAGCAGCTGATCGTTCATGTCCACTGCTTGCACAACGACTGTGCTTTCGATGTTCTGCCGCGCGCCTGTCAAGTCCAGAATGGCGCGCACGGAAGCAAGGCGCTCCATAACCGATTGCGGGCCGGCGACGGTCACCTGTGGCGGTTGAACGGCGGCGTCGCCGGCCAGATAGCCGGTCGCCGGTTCGCCCGTCAGTGTTACGTCCACCGCCAGCGTACGCGTGACGAGCGGCTCCAGCATCAGGTCGAGAGCGAAAGGCGTGACCGAGACGACGCGCACGGGGCGCAGGCTGACCTGGACTCGCACGACCACGTGGTGTGGGCCGGCCTCCAACCCTGTCAGGTCAACGATCGCGCGCACGGCATCTTTTTGGGCGATCAACTTTTCCCAGATTGAACGCGGCGCCTGTAAGGTTACCTGCGCCGAGGCCGGCGGTGGAGTGGAAAGCACCAGCGACGGCTCCTGACCGATATACTCGATCGGAATGGCCGCCGGATATAAGCGCGTCTCATCCGGGTCGGCCGCCGTCACGGCAGAGACCCAAACGGCTATGGCCAACACCAGGGCCAGGAGAAAAAGACGTAGATTCGTTGCCATCCAAAGCCGCATGCTTATTGCTCCCGTTTTGGGAAGAAGGAAGGGAAAAGGCGTTCCCAGAGCTTTGGTTTGTCGGCGATGCGTTCTGCGCTGTAAAATGCCTCGAGAATGTTTTCCAACCGTTGCGCATCGAGGCGGCGAATCATCCTGCCGCTGTGGGTCACGGAAATGCCCCCGGTCTCTTCGGAGACGACGACCGCGATCGCGTCGCTCGCTTCGGAGATACCCAACGCGGCGCGGTGTCGCAATCCCATCTGTTGAGTGGGCGCGGAGGCCAGCGCACCGCTGGTGGAGAGCGGCATCACGCAGGCCGCCGCGAGCACCCGGTCGCCGCGAATAATGACCGCGCCATCGTGGAGCGGGGTGTTAGGGTAGAAAATTTGCATCAATAGCTCTGCCGTCACCTGCGCCTGTAGCGGGACGCCGCTGCGGGCATACTCTTCCAGGTTGTCGAGGCGCTGAAGGACGATCAACGCGCCGTGCCGTCGCGCCGCGAGGCGTTCGGCCGCTTCCACGACCGCGCGAATGACCTGCTCCGGTGTGCGGTTTGCGATGCGCCGGCCCGGCAGCAGGGTTCCGGCGCGTCCCAGGCGTTCCAGCGCGCGGCGAATCTCCGGGGCGAAGATGACCGGAATGGCGATCAGGATTCCGGGCAACGCCGTGCGCGCCAGCCACGAGAAAGCCGGCAGGTTAACCAGACTGGTCAACAGCAGGATGAAGAAAACGATGACAACAATGCCGCGCAGTAACATCATAGCCTGCGTATCGCGTACCAGGTAGAGCAGACCAAAGAAAATGGACGCCACCAGCAGAATGTCAAGGACGCTCAGCCAGGTCAGGCGTTGGAAAATGAAAAGGAGTTCGCTCAGGAAATTGGTCACGGCGAGCAAGAAGCGAGGTCAAACCGAAGCATACCAGGAAAAACGCCAAGAGAGGTTGTTCTTTTTGCCCATGACAAGACCTGCGGGGAGTTTTCTCGGGCGATTTGCCTGCACGCAACCGAGAGGAACGGTTTGGGGGCCGTCTGAAGAGCGTGGATGTCCTGCAGTTATTCGAACGAGTTCTAAATCGGACGCAAGACGCGGTCCTGCCGCAATTGTTTGAAGAGCATGATGGTGTTGGGCGGCATGGATTCGAGCGCGGCCTCTTGCCAAGCGCGCACGCCCAGCGCGCGCGGCGGACGGCGTTCATATCCTAGCTCTTTCCAGGTGGCCTCCTCGCTCGCCAGTTGAGGCGGCACGAAGACCAGCGAGACCTCACACTGCAAGTCGCGCGAGGCGTTCTCCACCTCGCCGAGGAGCGTTCGTAGTGCTTGTGGCCATGGGACGGCGGCATCGATGTAGATGTCGGTTGTGCGCGCCACCAGGTTTTCCACTTGCCAGCCGGCCACTCCTACCAGTTGCTGGCCGGAGAGGAGCAGAAGGAATGCCTTTTCACCGAAGGCGGCCATGATGTCCTCCGCCGAGAACGTGCGCGCGCCTTTGCTGACGCGGCCAATGAAGGCGGCGATCTCGGCCGAATCGCGCGGCCGGCCGCGCTGGACCGAGAGTTCGCCTGCTTCCATTCTCTTCTTCGCCATGGCCGGCACGGTTTCGGGCGACGGTGCAATCTTCTTCCAGGCGGCGACTACCTGCTTCCAGGTCTCTTCGAACGAGCCACTGTTCTGGATGACTACCTGCGCGGCGGCGATTTTCTGCTCTTGCGGGGATTGGGCGCGAATGCGTTGCAAGGCGTCCTCCGCATGCATCCCGCGTTTCTCCGTCAGGCGTCGTTGCTGAATCTCCGGCGGCGCGGTGGTGACCCAGATGGAATCGCAGGCGTTGGCGAATTTCCCTTCCAACAGTTTGATGGCCTCGATGACGACCACCGGTTGACGGGCGCGCTGGATCATCAGGTCGATAGCCTGCTCCACGAGAGGATGCACCACCGCTTCCAATTGTTTCAAGGCTTCCGGGTCTTGGAACACCAGCCGGCCGAGTTTTGCGCGATCAATTTCGCCTTGCGCATCCAGAATCCATTTGCCGAAGATGTCAACCACCGGCTGATACCCTGGCGCGCCTTTGGCAATTGCCCGGTGCGCCAGCGCGTCGGCGTCAATGCCGTAGGCGCCTAGGTGTTCGAGCATCTTGCGCACTACGCTCTTGCCGGTGGCGATGTTTCCGGTCAAACCGATCACGAATTTGCCAGGCCACTTGCTCACAGCGTTTCTCCACACTTGTTCATGGTGTGCCTTTCCTCCATGTCCTCAAGTTCATTTTAGCCGCAGGCGGTTAGAATGTCAAAGGCGAGGGAGCGAAGCACAGCGTTCGAGCGCCTCGAGCAGACGTTCGCGCCAGTTGGCGGCTTTGCCGAACGTGCACCAATAGGCGTTCTTTCCGCCGCGTATGTCGGGTGCCAGGTCTGGGAGGCGAGGCGCCGGCGCGCCTTCCGGCGGCGCGGGGTAACGTAACACGATTTGCCCTCCCTCCACGCTGACCGAGGCCAAGCCGGCGCGTTCCGCGCGCATCTTGACCCGCAGCTGGTAGAACAGGTTGACGACCATCTCCGGCAGTGGGCCAAATCGGTCAACGAATTCCTCGGCCAGGGCGTCGAGCGCGGCCTCATCGGTCAGGTCGGCCAGGCGGCGGTAGAGGCGCAGGCGTAGGTTTGCCTCCGGCACGTACGTTTCGGGAATGCCGCTTGGCAACGGGAGTTCTACGTTGACCGGCAGGCCGTCGCCTGTGTTCAGCAGGGTGGCGTCTTGTGGAGGTTCGGGCAGGCCTCGCGCCCGTCGCAGGTGGCGCACCGCCGCGGCCAAAAGACGGGTGTACAGGTGGAAGCCGACTGCCGCGATATGGCCAGATTGCCGGGCGCCGAGCAATTCGCCGGCGCCGCGCATTTCCAGGTCGCGTAGGGCAATCGAAAAACCGGCCCCAAGCTGGGCATGTTCGGCTAGGATTTCCAGGCGTTCCTGACCTTCCGGTGTGGGCGTCCGTTTCCGATGACGGAAAAAGTAGGCGTAGGCGCGCATCGCGCCGCGTCCAACGCGACCGCGCAACTGGTAGAGTTGCGCCAGGCCGAAGGTATCTGCTCGATCCACAATCAGCGTATTCGCGTTGGGAATGTCCAAACCCGATTCGATGATCGAGGTCGCCAGCAACACATCTACCTTGCCGGCGGTGAAGCGACGCATGACCTGGGCGAGTTCCTGTTCGGGCATTTGCCCATGTGCAATCGCGATACGCGCTTCGGGCACCAGTTTCTCCAGATGCATGCGCATCGCGTGGATTGTTTGAACCCGGTTGTGGACGAAGAAAACCTGACCGCCGCGCTCCAGTTCGCGCAAGATTGCCTGACGCACCAGTTTTGGCGAGTAGGGGCCGATGTGTGTGACGACCGGCAGGCGTTCTTCCGGTGGGGTGTTCAGCCTGGAAATATCGCGTACGCCTGTGAGCGCCATGTAGAGGGTGCGCGGAATCGGCGTGGCCGTGAGGGTCAAGACGTCCACTTCGGTACGCAATTTCTTTAGAAATTCCTTATGGGTCACGCCGAAGCGTTGCTCTTCATCAATGATGACCAGGCCGAGGTCGTGGAATTGTACGTCCGGTTGAATGAGACGGTGCGTGCCGATGACGATGTCTATCGCGCCGACCGCCAGCCCGTAGAGAATCTGTTCCTGCTCGCGCGGAGTGCGGAAACGAGAGAGCATTTCCACGGTGACCGGGAAGGCTGCCAGGCGATGCCGGAAGGTATCGTAGTGCTGTTGCGCCAGGATCGTGGTAGGCACAAGCACGGCCGCCTGTTTGCCGCTCATCACGGCCTTGAAGGCGGCGCGCAATGCCACTTCGGTCTTCCCGTAGCCGACATCGCCGCACAGCAGGCGATCCATAGGGCGCGGCGATTCCATATCCTGCTTGATTTCCGCCAGCGCTTTGATCTGGTCCTCCGTCTCCATGTAGGGGAAGGAGGATTCCAGTTCACTCTGCCAAGGGGTATCGGGGTCGAAGGCGAACCCTTCCGCCAGTTGACGGCGGGCGTACAGGTCGAGCAGTTCTGCCGCGACCTCCTGCGCCGCGGCGCGCGCCCGTCGGCGCGCCTCCGGCCATTCCTGGTTTCCCAAGCTGGCTAAGGCAGGCGGCGAGGAATCGGGGCCGACGTAGCGCGTCAGACGGTCGGCCTGGTGCACGGGCACGTAAATCTGGTCGCCGTTCTTGTACTCGACGCACAGATACTCGCGCGTGTACCCTTCCAGTGTGCGTTGTACCAAGCCGAGGAATCGGCCGATTCCATGGTCCACGTGGACGACCCAATCCCCTGGCCGCAAGTCGGCATACACGGCCTCGGGCATCTCGACGGCCATGGCAGGGCGTTGGCGGGGTTGCGGTCTCTCCCAGCCGAAGATTTCTGAATCGGTGATGAGGTAGATGGGCGGCGAGGAACCGTCCTGCAGAGTCCAGCCGCCGGAGAGCGAGGCCTCCAGGAATTGCGGTGCGCGGCGGGTTGTTTCTCCTCTCTTCTGCTCGCCCCAGAGTTCTTCGAGGCGTGAGGCCTGACGCGAAGCGATCACGACCGCCTCGCTCGTTTCGCGCAGGCCGTCCAGATAGTCCAGGAACGGCTTCAGTCGTCCGCCGAAGCGTTCGAGCGTGCCGAAGCAGCTGGCCAGTGGGGAAGGGGCAGGCTCGCCGGTCGGGGTTGCCAGTGCGGTGGAATATCCTAATTCGAGCGCGAAGTGCTGATTCAACGAGTCGAGCAATTCACTCCAGGAGAAGTAGGGAATCGGATAATTCTCCGGCAATGTCCCTTCGGCGATGGATTCGGCGCGCAGCCGCACTGCTTGCTCTTCTATCTCGGCGACCGTGCTTTCCAGCAGGCTGAAATCGTCGAGCAACACCAGCGCTCCTTGGGGCAGATAATCCAATAAACAGGAGGAGAGGGGATAGAGCAGAGGAATGTGAAACTCGGAGAGTTGTTCCGGCAGGCCTTGCCTGGTTTGCGGCAGGAGGTACTCCCGCGCCGGAGTAATCAGGATGGAGTCAAGTTGCTCTACCGTGCGTTGCGAGGCCGGGTCGAAACGACGTAGGGTTTCGATTTCTTCGCCGAAGAACTCCAGACGCGCTGGTCCGGGCTCGGCTGGTGGCCAGACGTCGAGGAGACCGCCGCGGTGGGCAATTTGCCCTGCTTCCAACACGGTGTCTACCGGTTGGTACCCTAACTTCAGGCAATGTTCCAACAGGGAGGTTAGAGGAAAGTTTTGCCCGGGCTGCAAACGCCGGCTGGCCTGGAGGAAATCGCGGCGCGGCATGGTGCGCGTCATCAGCGCGCGGGCCGAGGTAACAACAACCGGCGGCGCCGTTGGTTTTGCCGTTCCTGGGAGGTGATAGCCGGCCAGGGCCATCAATGCCTGTAACCGCTGCTGTCTTGTGACGTTGCCCCAGACAGCATCCTCGTAAAAGAGCGGAGCCGGCTCGGAGAAAAGATAGCGACAATCCGAAGATACCCAGAAGGCCAGTTCATCGTGTAGTTGTAGTGCATGGTCGGCGCGATCCACGATGAAGAGCACAGGATTCCCCAGCGCCGCGTGCAGGGCGGCCAACACGGGAAGGCGCGCCGGGCGCGGCAGACCGAGGCCTGGAATCCGCCGACCGTTGCGGCAAGCCTCCAACACATCCCGGAAAGCGGGTAAAGAAGCAATTCGTTCGAGCAGGAACATGGCAGACCTTACATTATAAACCCATTGGGGGAGTGTTCCGCGCGAACGTTGTCCGCAGGGCGACTAAGACGAGTTATCGCTGCAATTTCCTCATGGAGAGGGGTTTCGGCATGCAGGCTATGAGGGAAGGTATTGCCCTTGACACCCTGCCGATTCTGGCGATAATAATCCCGACAACGGTATATCCTGCAAAGGCAATGACAGAGGAAAGTAAGTCGGTGGAAGCTGACAGGAAGGCGTTGGGCATAGACTGAGACCCGCGCTCAGTGGAATCTGACCGAAGTTCCCTCTCGAGCCGCTCGGGTGAACGTCTGCTTGCGGGCCAGTAGTTCGAGACGCCATCCCGGCGTTATCTGGGACAGGGATTCGCCGTCCCTGAAGAGCGAGCCTTTGCCGATAACCATCGGCGCGGCTAATGTGGGTGGTACCGCGGGAACTTCCTCCCGTCCCATAGGGACGGGAGTTTTTGATAGGAATCGTCTGATTTCAAACTCACTTGGATTGTTGGAGGCGCCATGCTCGAACAACTGACGCAGATGGAGCAAGACGCCCTGCAGGCCCTGAACGCTGTGCAAGACGAAATCGCTTTGGAGGCCTGGCGGGTGACCTATCTCGGCCGCCGCTCGGCGTTGATGCGTATTTTCGATGAATTAGGGAAACTGGATCGGGAACAACGTCCGCTGGTAGGAAAACGCGCCAACGAGGTCAAGAAAGCTCTCGAGGCTGCCTTCCATGGCAAGAGCGAGGTTCTGCGAGAGGCCGCGCTCCGACGTGCTCTTGAGCGGGAGCGGCTAGACGTGACTCTACCCGGCCGTCGCATCCCTCTTGGCCGGCTCCACCCCGATACACAGATCCTACGTGAACTGTGCCGCGTCTTTGGCGAGATGGGATTTCAGGTCTTTCGTTCGCGCGAGGTGGAAACCGACGAATATAACTACCAGCTGCTTAACTTTCCGCCGGGTCATCCGGCGCGCGATATGCAGGATACGTACTTTGTGGACGCCGAGGGACGCGGCGATAATCCCATCCTGTTGCGTACCCATACCTCGCCCGGCCAGTTACATGCGATGCGTTACTTTGCGGCGATGAACCCTGCCGATCCGCCGCCGGTGCGCATTGTCCTGCCGGGCATGTGTTACCGTTATGAGCAGGTGACCACACGCCACGAGACGCAGTTCGAGCAAATCGAGGGGCTGGCCGTTGGGCGCAACGTCACCTTTGGCGATCTCAAGGGTACACTGGCCGATTTTGCCCGTCGCGTCTTCGGGCAGAATACGCGCACGCGTTTTCGCGCTTCCTATTTCCCCTTTACCGAGCCGAGTGCAGAGTTTGATGTGGAATGCTTCCTGTGCAGGGGCGGCGGCTGCGGCGTGTGTAAGGGAAGCGGCTGGTTAGAAATCGGCGGGTGCGGCATGGTGCATCCGGTTGTCCTGCGCAACGGCGGTTACGATCCCGAACGCTATACCGGTTTCGCCTTCGGCCTTGGCCCCCAACGTATGGTCATGTTGCGTCATCGCATTGAGGATATTCGCTACTTCTATCAGAACGATTTGCGATTCCTGGAGCAATTCTAAACGTCCCTCTTTCGGAGGCTCTCATGAAAGTTCCTCTTTCCTGGTTGAGAGATTTTGTGGAAGTTGATCTGCCTCTGCCC
This sequence comes from Anaerolineales bacterium, assembly GCA_034436015.1. Classification (GTDB taxonomy): domain Bacteria; phylum Chloroflexota; class Anaerolineae; order Anaerolineales; family Villigracilaceae; genus DAOTVX01. The sequence goes on along the minus strand of DAOTWG010000036.1, from coordinate 20,890 downwards.
GAACTGGCCTATCGTCTGACGATGGCCGGTCTGGAGGTGGAAGAGATTCGGTATGTGGGCTTGCCCATGCCGGACGAGGCGGAGAGGCAACGCGTCAACATCAAGATCAGCGGCTTGACCTGGGACCGCGAGAAAATCGTCGTCGGCGAGATACGCGAGGTCATGCCTCATCCCAACGCCGACCGGCTGGTGTTATGTCGCCTCTATGACGGTCAGGAGGAGCACATTGTCTTGACCGGCGCGCCCAATCTGTTCGAATACGAAGGGCGCGGCCCTCTCCCACAGCCGCTCAAAGTTGCTTATGCCAAAGAGGGCGCTCAGATTTACGATGGTCATCAGCCGGGTCAGGTGTTGACCACGCTCAAGCGCGCCCGTATTCGCGGCGTCGAATCATATTCTATGGCCTGCTCGGAAAAAGAACTGGGCATTTCCGATGACCATGAGGGGATCATTCTCTTCGACGCGGATGCACCGACCGGCGCGCCGCTGGCCGAATACATTGGGGACGCCGTGCTCGACATTGCCATCCTGCCTAGTACCGCGCGTTGCGCCAGCATTCTAGGCGTCGCGCGCGAGGTCGCCGCGTTGACGGGCAAACCTCTTTGCTGGGCCTGGGACGAACAACATGCAGCCATAGGCTTGCCGTTGTTGCCGGCCGGCGATTTCGCGACCATCGAAATCACCAACCCTGAACTCAACCCCCGCTTCCTGCTCGGGCTGATTCGCCAGGTGGTTATTGCTCCTAGCCCCTACAAAGTCCAGTTGCGGCTAAAGTTAGCGGGGATGCGCCCCATCAACAACATTGTGGACGCGACCAACTATGTCATGCTCGAACTAGGGGAGCCCCTCCATGCCTTCGACTACGACGTGTTGCTCCGCCGCGCCGGTAAGGCGCCGGTCAAGATCATCACTCGCACGGCGCGCCCCGGAGAGACCCTGGTCACGCTGGATGGTGTAGAGCGCGCCTTTGAGGAAAGCACGGTCTTGGTCTGCGATACCGCCGGCCCGCTTTCTATCGCCGGCGTCATGGGCGGCGCGGAGTCCGAGGTCAGTTCGCAGACGGTCAATGTTCTGATCGAGGGCGCAAGCTGGAATTACATCAACATTCGTAAGACTGCCAAAGCTCACAACCTGATCTCGGAAGCCTCGTACCGCTTCTCGCGCGGTGTCCACCCGGCCATGGCGGAACGCGGCGTGCGACGTGCGCTGACTCTGATGGCGCAGTGGGCAGGTGGAGAGATTGCCCCGGCCCTCGTAGATAACTATCCTCTCCCGCCGAAAACTCCCGTGGTTACGATCTCCCCTAGGGATGTACAACGTTGGCTCGGCCTTGAACTTTCCGCGCAACAGATTGTGGAGCTGTTGACCCGTCTTGAATTCCACTGTGAGATTCGGAACGCGGGCGATGAGATGCAAGTCCTGGTGACCTGTCCCGATCATCGCCTTGACATTGGCGAGGGAACTACCGGCAAGGCCGACCTCATCGAAGAGATCGCCCGGATGTATGGGTATGAAAATATCCCAGAGACGCGTCTGGCTGACGAATTGCCGCCGCAAATTGGCGATCCGGCGCTGGAAACAGAGGAACGTCTGCGCGACGTGCTGGTCGCACAAGGGTTGCAAGAAGTCGTCAATTATCGTCTTACCACGCCGGAGCGTGAGGCGCGTTGTCTGCTTGTTGGCGAAGGAAAGAGTGGACCTTACGTCCGCCTGTTGAACCCGATTTCTAGTGACAAAGTGGTGTTGCGTCGCAGCGTTCTGGCCAGTGTGTTGGAGAATGCCGAGCGCAATGCGCGCTTGCGGCAGCGCCTGGCGTTGTTTGAAATTGGCCCGGTTTTTCTTCCGACTGACGAAACCGACTTACCCGACGAGTCGCCGCGCCTGGCCATTGTCCTGGCCGGCCCGCGTATGCTCCCTGCCTGGCAAGGGGCGGAGGAGAGTCCCATGGATTTCTACGACTTGAAGGGCGTTCTTGAGGGACTGTTCGATGGGCTGCATTTGCCGCCTCTTCGCTACGAGCCGGCGGAACATCCAACGTTCCACCCTGGCAAATGTGCGCGCATGCAGTGTCACGGCCGCGAACTCGGTTTCTTCGGTGAATTGCATCCGCAAATCAAGGAGCGCTACGACTGGCCGGTGACCTGCAAGGATACGCCGATTCTGGCCGCCGACCTCGACCTGCGCGCCCTGCTCGACGTCGTTCCTCCCATTTATGAAATCGTTCCTGTGCCGGAGTTCCCACCGGTGCTGGAAGACCTGGCGGTAGTGGTTGAGGAGAGTTTGCCTGCTGCGCGCGTTGCGGAGCTCATCCGCCTGGCCGGCGGCCAGGTAGTGGCCGATGTGCGTCTGTTTGATGTCTATCGCGGCGAGAAAATCGGCGCCGGCAAGAAGAGTCTAGCGTACCGCATCACCTATCAGACTGCCGACAAGACCCTGAGTGATCAAGACGTGGCAGCCATTCGCGCGCGTATTGTCCGCCGTCTTGAGCAGGAATTCGGCGCTTCGCTGCGTCGCTAGTCCGCTTGCGCGGTTGGCCCTAACCCTGTATACTGAAATTACAAAAGGAGGCCCTCATGGAAACGTCCCTTTCTGAAACTCCAGTCAAAGAGGAAAAGCGCACCGGTGCTGTTATCGGCGCGATCGCGGCGATTGTCCTATGTGGCCTGACCGGCCTGTGTTTGCTTTGCCCGGGCGGAATCATCCTCGCCGCTAACGTTTGGGATACATATGACCAAGTGCCGGACTGGTCGGGCTATATTGCCTTGTGTCTTGCAGTTGTCGGGATCGTGGTCGGCATTGTCGTCCCTATTGTTCTGTTGCGCAAGAAGAAACCGAAAGTGGAAAGCCCGGAGGCAATCCCACAGGAGCCGATTCCGCCGGCCTCCTGATTTGCCGGTTCACCTGAACGGTGCTTGTCTCTGCATCGTTTCCCTTTGCTGGAGGAAACGAGCGTTTCCTCACGCACCCCTTTGAGGCCCGTTCTCGGACGAAGAAGACAGGCAGGCCAACCTGCCTGTTTCCTGTTTTCCTATGCCTTCCCTTTCTTTTTCCTCTCGTCGATTGCGCGTGGTAGGATTGCTTCTCGGTTGTGCAGTGGCTCTGGCCTGTGAGCGTCTGAATCTGGCCGTCACCGTTTCGCCGACGCCGGTCATGAGCACCCCCGCGGGAGACATGCTGACTGCCTCTGCGTTGCCATCCTGGCTGGATGTGCACTTCACCGATCCTGCCGCGCCGGGGGCAGCCTATTACGAGGGCGGGCCAGACGAGGCCCTGGTGGCTGCTATCGATCGCGCGCGCCTCGCCCTGGATGTGGCGGCCTACGACCTCAATTTGTGGTCTATCCGCGACGCCTTGCTGCGCGCTTGGAGGCGCGGCGTGCGTGTCCGCATGGTCATCGAACGCGACAGCCTGGATGGTGCGGAGATTCAACAACTTGTTGCCGCCGGCATTCCTGTCGAGAGCGACTGGGGCAAGGGGCTTATGCATCATAAATTTATCATTGTGGATCGTTCTGAGGTCTGGGTCGGCTCGGGGAATTTTACGGTAGGCGGCTTTTATCGCGACAACAACAACCTGCTTCACCTGCGTTCGCAGAAGGCGGCCGCCAATTACCTTGCCGAATTTGAGGAGATGTTCCTTGCCCATCGTTTTGGCCCGGATAGCCTGGCTAATACACCCTATCCTGCGTTCTTCGTGAACAGCGTTCCCGTTGAGGTCTACTTTGCTCCAGAGGATGGCGTCGCGGAACGTCTTGAACACCTGATTCGGAACGCTCATGACACGATCTACTTCCTGGCATATTCGTTCACGTCCAATGCTCTCGGCGAAGCCATACGCGCCCAGGGGGCTGCCGGGGTGACGGTGGCCGGCGTCATGGATGCTGGACAGGCCGTGACCAACGAAGGCACAGAATACGATGCTTTCCTGCAAGAGGGGCTGGATGTACGCTTGGATGGCAATGAAGGCCTGATGCACCATAAGGTGATCCTTCTCGATGGTTGTATCGTGATCGCCGGCTCCTACAACTTCAGCCGTAGCGCCGAGGAGAAGAACGACGAAAACGTGCTGGTCCTCCGCAATTGCGCTCTTGGCGAGCAGTTCACTCGAGAATTCTGGCGAATCTACGAACAGGCTAAACCGTAGTGAGAGGCCTTTCGTGCTCTCTCTGTGACCTGTGCTATAATCGCTGGCAGCGATGCCTATGAATTTTCTCATCACCGGCGCGGCTGGCTTTCTCGGTTCTGCTCTGGCAAACCGTCTCGCTCGCGAGGGGCATCAGGTACGCGCGATTGATGACCTCTCTACCGGCGATCCAGACACACTTTCCCCCGATGTGCATTTCACCCGCGGCGATGTCAACGACCGCCCGAAACTATGGACACTCCTGCAGGAAGTGGACTGCGTATATCACCTGGCAGCGAAGGTCTCGGTGCCGGAATCGGCGCTCTACCCGCGCGAGTACAATGCCGTCAATGTGGGCGGGACGGTCAGTCTGATGGAGGCGATGCGCGATGTGGGCGTGCGACGTGTGGTGCTGGCCTCTTCCGGGGCGGTTTACGGGCCGCAGAAAAATCAACCGTTGAGCGAAACGATGCCGCCGAATCCGAACTCTCCCTATGCCGTGTCCAAACTGGCAGCCGAATACTACGTCCGCACGATTGGGCGATTATGGGGGATTGAAACGGTCTGCCTTCGCATCTTCAATGCCTACGGCCCGGGGCAACACTTGCCTCCCTCCCATCCGCCGGTAGTACCGTACTTCCTACGACAAGCCATGCGCGGCGGGACTCTGGTCGTGCACGGCGACGGTCATCAGACGCGAGACTTCGTTTATGTGGATGATGTCGTCTCCGCCATGGTTGCTGCTGCCACGGCGCCCCATGTGGATGGCCTGATTATCAACATCGGCTCCGGTGTGGAGACCAGTATTCGCGATCTTGTCCGTCTGGTTCTGGAAGTGACTGGCAGCCGGGCGAACGTTGTGTATAACCAACAAACCGAGGGCGGCGTCCCGCGCATGTGGGTGGACTTGAGCCTGGCCGCCGAAAAACTGAATTATCGGCCTCTGATCTCCTTGGAGGAAGGGTTGCGCCTGACGCTGGAGCGTGACCCACGCTTTCGACGTTCATAAGTTCGTAGGACGAAGCTTATGCGAGAAGAATTTCTACGAATATCCTAGGGGGCAGAAAGGGCTGGATCGTCAGGTTGTGGAGCGTTACCTCCTTTTTTGGTGTTCTGATGAGGAACGACGTGCAGTCGCGCCATCTCCTGGAAATCTCTCCACAACCGTCTCGCTCGAAGGGGGCTTGCGGAGGATTGTGTCGGTAGCGTACCTGTGAGGTAAGTTTCAGTTCCCCTGTGAGGGAAGCGTTTTTCAGGCAATGTGCGGATTGCGTCCCACTTGGGAGCCAAAAGAGCCTCTGCGGCGCGACGTTCCTTCCACCATATTGAAAGCGCACCGTCTAAAGCGCGGAGGGTTCTTCACGATGTAGTGGAGGTATAATCAATTAAAGAACCTAATCTGTATCTCGAAGTTGAGCGGCTGTGGGAAAGGAGTATGCTATGATCACGCTTCTCGAAAAGGGTATTCTGGCAGGATTGGGCTTGTTGTCCATGACTCGCGAGAAAGCGCAAAAATTTGTGGATGACCTGACGCAACGCGGCGAGGTGAACCGCGAAGAGGCCAGGGAATGGGTGGAGCGTTTGGTGCAACGCGGCGAAGAGGAACGCCAGGCGATTCGCAAGTTGATACGCGACGAAGTGAAAGCCGTGATGGATGAGTTGGGGCTGCCCACCAAACAGGATTTGCAAGACTTGGCCTCTAAGATCGAGGGGCAAAGCAAACAGAGCAAGGCGTAATGAGCCCCTGGCGCGATCGGTTTTATCGTCGCCCCCGGCTTGGGCTGGCGCTGAGCGGCGGCGGAGCGCGCGGCCTGGCCCATATTGGCGTGTTGAAAGTGCTCGAGCAGGCCGGCATTGTTGCCGATCTCGTCGTCGGGACGAGTATGGGTGGGGTGATCGCAGCAGCATATGCCTCGGGGATGACGGTGGCCGAAATCGAGCGCGAGGCGCTGGAGAGCAGCCGACCACGTCGCCTCTTGCGCCTCATTGACCCGGCCCCCTCTACAGGTGGACTGATCGGCGGCCAGCGCGTTCAGGAATATTTTGAACACTTGGTTGGTCGGCGCACGTTTGACGAAATGCGTTGCCCGTTGGCTGTGGTGGCTGTGGACTTGAACACCCGGCGCGAGGTTGTCTTACGTGAGGGCCTGGTGGCCGAAGCGCTGCGCGCGACAACGGCCGTCCCGGGTGTGTTTGCTCCTTTGGAGAAAGACGGCATGCGCTTGGTGGACGGCGGCGTGCTTAATAACTTGCCGGTTGATGTGGCGCGCACGATGGGGGCCGAAGTCGTCATCGCGGTAGACATCAGCCCGACGCGCGAATCCGAGTACGGCCGCTGGTTTGATAGCCGTCGCTGGGTGCCAAAAGGCTTGTTGGCCACGCTACAGGTTCTGGAAGAGACCATCAGCACGCTGATGATTGCCGCACAGGAACACAAACTGCGTGAGTTTCCGCCTGATGTGCTCATCCGTCCAGATTTGCCGCGTGAGGTGACGGTCTTCACCGGTTTCGAGCGCGCGACGGAACTGATCGCCATCGGCGAGGTAGTTGCCCGTCATCACCTGGACGAAATCCAGGCCTTGCTCGTTCGTCGCTGGCGCTGGCCAACGGCGCATGCGAAGCAAAACTTGCTTGATTCCGTTCTGGCTACCGAGGATTAGCGTCGCGGCTGTTCTCTTTCCTGCCTCATCCCCTGCTCTCTATTGCCCGCCGATTGCTTGCTGCCACTGTGCCTCACACTGTATATTCACCGTTTTTCTTACCTACGATCTCTCGTTTCCCGTCCATTTTCGAGCAACCATGTTTCTCTCCACGCGTCCGATTCGTCATCTTCACCGCTACCGCCAGATTGTCGCCACGTTCGTTCGTCATGGCTTCGGTTTCCTGTTTGAGCAATGGCGGCCTGGGCACGCACATCGGGAGCGGGCGGCGCTTCCGCCTTCTGCCGACCTGGCGTTGCATTTCCGCTGGGCGCTGGAGGAACTTGGGGCGACGTTCGTCAAATTTGGTCAAATTCTCTCCACCCGTCCGGACTTGCTCCCTCCCCCCTATCTGGCTGAACTGGCGAAGCTGCAAGACGCCGTTCCTGCAGAGCCGTGGTCGGCCATTCGGACCGTCCTGAAAGCGGAATTGGGCGAAGAATGTCAAACAATCTTCGCCTCTATTGAGGAGCAACCGTTGGCGTCGGCCTCTCTGGCGCAAGTCCACGCCGCTACGCTAGGGGATGGGCGCGAAGTGGTGGTGAAAGTCCAGCGTCCGGATGTTGCCACGACGGTTGAAACAGATTTGGAGATCCTCGCCATCCTGGCGCGTCGCCTTCAGGCCACGCCGCTGGGAAAAATCTATGATTTTGTTAGCGTGACCAATGATTTCGCCTTCACCTTGCGCAATGAACTGGATTACCGTCGTGAGGGCCGCAACGCCGACCGCTTTCGGCAGAACTTCGCCGGCGAGTCCAGCCTCTACATTCCCAGGGTATATTGGGAGTTCAGCACGCCGCGCGTGCTGGTGTTGGAGCGGATTCACGGCATCAAGATAGACGACATCGCCGCCTTGGACGCGGCCGGCTATGACCGTCATCGTGTGGCCCTGAATGCCGCGCGCATCATCATTAAGGAGGTGCTTGAGGACGGCTTCTTCCATGCCGACCCCCACCCCGGGAACTTCGTGGTCATGCCGGGCGAGGTCATCGGGGCGATGGATTTCGGCATGGTTGGCTGGTTAAGCGAGGCAGACCGCCTGGATCTCATCCGCCTGTATCTGGCCGCCGCTGCGCTGGACGCGGACGCCTTGTTGGAACAATTGATTCGCATGGGCGCCGCCGATTCCCATGTGAATCGCCTTGCGCTGAAACGCGACCTCCAGCACTTGTTGAACCGCTACCATGCTTTGCCGCTCAAGGATATTCGCGCCCGTGAGGTGATTGACGATGTCCTGCCGATTGCATTCCACCACCGTTTGCGCGCTCCGCCCAACCTCTGGTTGCTGGGCAAAACGCTCTCGATGATGGAAGGCGTTGGGTTGCGTTTGGATCCGACCTTTGACATGTTTGAGGTCGCGCAACCTTTTGTCCACCGCCTGACGTGGCAACTGGTTGATCTCACTCGCCGTCGCAGGCGGGGGATTCTGCTGACCGCGGTGGATTGGTTCGACCTGCTCCAGGTGGCCCCGCGCGCCGCTCACCGTTTGCTGGGCCGCGTGGAACGCGAGGGCGCGTTGCCGATGAGCATTCAAGAGACGGAACGTTTGATCGAAGGTCTGGATCGGTTGGTCACACGACTGACATTGGGCGTCCTTATCGGTTCTTTGCTGATTGGCCTGGCCTTGCTTGTTTCCGTGACCGTGCCGGGCACGTTCGTCTGGATTCTGGTCGTGTTGGGTTTCCTGGGGACGGCTGCGCTGGGGATCTGGTTGCTCCTTTCCATCTTGCGCGCGCGTCTGTAGGGCTGTTCTATTCCCCAATCATTTGCACAATGAGTTCCCGGCGGCGTGGGCGGATGTCGAAGTCAAGGTACACGATCTGCTGCCAGACGCCGAGGGTCAACCGGCCATCCACGAACGGCACGCTCAGCGACGGCCCGAGCAATGAGGCGCGCATATGGGAGTGACCGTTCCCGTCGTTCCAGGTGTCGTTGTGATCGTAGAAGCGATTGGCCGGCACGAGTTCCTCGAAGAGGCGCTTCAGGTCGTTGACGCAGCCGGATTCGTATTCGACTGTGGTCAGGCCACTGGTAGAGGATGGGCAGAAGACGGTTACCACACCCGATTTCAGACCCGATTGCGCTACCAAGCGCGCCACATCCTCGGTAAGATTGTGAATATCCGTGTTTCCACGCGTGGAAAGGGGAAGAGAAGCGGTCTTGACGGTCATGTTGTTCACTCCACAGTCAGTAGGATTTGTCGTTGTTCCACCACCGCGCCGGCCTGCACGCGCACGCGCTTCACCTGACCGGCGCGCGGCGACTTGAGCTCGTTCTGCATTTTCATCGACTCCAGGATAACCAGCGTCTCCCCGCGCGCGACCCGCTGGCCTTCCTGGACCGGGACAGCCACGATCAGGCCGGGCATGGGCGCCCGTAAGACGAACTCTCGTTCACCGCTGACGGGACCGGCGGCCAGCGAACGCAACTGCCTCTCGTGCTCGCCTTGGACGTGCACACGATAGGCGTGGCCTAGGAGGAGGACCTCCCAGCCATCCTCTTCAGGGTACACGTAGGCCTCGTAGGACTTGCCGTTGACAAGCAGGGAGTAGAGCGGTTGCTCGCCGATCATGGCCAGGTCCACATCCAGAATCTGTTCGCCGAAACGGACGCGACCCTGTTCGAGGATTTCGACCGCAAACTCCAGGCCGTCTATTTCCGCGATGTATCTCATGATGTCCTCCTCCTCCAGCGATTCTCCGGTCCGGAGCGTGAGGGGAATGAGCGTCCGAGATAGGCTTTTTTCCAAGCGGAAAGACCACTGACTGTCGGACGATGGCGATGGGTTTGCTGCGCCTGTTCCTCATGCGCCACCAGCGCGGCGAACAAGGCCGCAATATCCAGATACAGGTCACGGCTTTCCGCTGCATCGAGCATGGCAAATTGCTCTTCGACGAAGCGCGTGTCGTACTGGCCGCTGAGGAAAGGATAGGTAGCGAGCATCGCTTGGTGGAAGGGGATGTTCGTCTGCACGCCGACAAGGCGGTATTCTTCCAGCGCGCGACGCATGCGGACGATCGCCTGGGGGCGCGTTTCGCCCCAAACGATAAGTTTCGCGAGGAGAGGATCGTAGTAGGGGGAAACGTCAAGGCCAACCGTCACACCCGTATCCACCCGCACGCCGGGGCCGCTGGGTGGCTGGATAAACGAGATGCGACCACTCGAAGGAAGAAAGCCGTTGTATGGGTCTTCGGCGTTGATACGGCACTCGATGGCCGCGCCATGTGGACGCACGTCGCTCTGGTGATGACGTAGGGGATAACCAGCGGCAATGCGTATCTGCTCGATGACAATGTCTATCCCTGTCACCATCTCGGTCACGGGATGTTCCACCTGGAGGCGGGTGTTCATTTCCAGAAAGTAGAATTTCCCTGCTTTGTCAATCAAGAACTCGATGGTGCCGGCGTTGAGGTACTCCACGGCGCGAGCGGCCTGGACGGCGACCGCACCCATGCGTTGACGCAACGCGTCGTCATCCGCCAGGAGGGGCGAAGGGCTTTCCTCGATGAGTTTCTGATGGCGTCGTTGAATCGAGCACTCGCGTTCGCCCAGATGGATGACGTTCCCATAGCGGTCGGCGAGAACCTGGAACTCTATATGGCGCGCGCCTTCGATGAGTTTCTCAAGATAAACGTTCCCATCGCCGAAGGCGGCCTCGGCTTCACGGCGGGCGGCCTGCAGCAGGGCGGGCATTTCTTCCAGGCAGGTTACCTCGCGCATTCCTTTGCCCCCGCCGCCGGCCGTAGCCTTGATAAGCAAGGGAAAGCCAATCCGAGGGGCTAGAGCCAACAGTTCCTCATCGCGCAGCGCGCCTTCGCCCTCGGTACCGGGCACGACCGGTACGCCGGCGCGGGCAACCGTGGTGCGGGCAGCAGTTTTATCGCCCATGGCGGCGATAGCCGAAGGGCGCGGGCCGATGAAGACCAATTCGGCCTCGGCGCAGGCGGCCGCGAAGTCGGCGCGCTCAGCCAGAAAGCCGTAACCGGGATGGATAGCCTCCGCTTCACAACGCCGGGCGATCTCGATGATCTTGTCGCCGCGCAGGTACGATTCGCGCGCCGGCGCTGGCCCGAGCAGGTAGGCCTCATCGGCCAGCCGAACGTGCAAGGCGCGCCGGTCGGCCTCCGAATATACGGCCACCGTTCGGACGCCAAGTTCACGGCAGGCGCGCAGAATACGTACGGCGATTTCGCCCCGGTTGGCAATGAGAATCTTACGGAACATAGCCATCTAGGGCCCGGCGATGGCAATTGCCAGTCGTTTCGGGTCGAAGTATTTGCGCGCCACGGCCAGCACATCCTGCGGCGTCACCGCGCGCACCAGGTCGGCATAGCGCAGGTAGTAATCCAGTCCCAAGTCGAATCGTTCTATGGTCAGCAGGGCCGAGGCCACGCCGGCGTTCGATTCGAGGGAGAGCGGCAAGCGGCCGATGAAGTTCGATTGGCTATCGGCCAGTTCTTCTTCGCTTACGCCGCGTGCAACGAATTCCTCTACCTCGTGGCGAATCAAGCGCAAAGCCCGTTCGACGTTGGCTGGGTTGACTCCGGCACTGATTTCCCAAGAGCCTGGCCCCAGGCCGGCATTGAGGGAGGAGTAGGCGTAGTAGGCCAGACCGGCCTTTTCGCGCACGCTGTCGCCGATGCGCCCGGCTAACCCAAACTGTCCAAGAACGGAGTTGCCTAGGGAGGCCGGCAGGAAATCGGGGTCGTTGCGGGCCGGGCCATGCGTGCCGAGGACGAGGTCGCTCTGCGCTTTGCCGGGGATGTGCACTTTCTTGCGCACCGTGCGCGCTAGGGGTCGAAAAGGCGGCAACGAAGGCGGTTCCGCCTGTTCGGGATTCCGCCAGTCGCCCAGGGCGCGTTGCGCCTGTTCGATGGCTGCCTGCGGCTCGACCGCGCCGACGATAGCCAGCGTTAGGCCGCGCGGCCCGTAATACCGCCTATGAAACTCCATCAGATCGCTTGGGGAGATGTTCTGTATGGTCTGTGGCCAGCCATCGCTTGGTCGCGCGTAGGGGTGACCGTCGAAGAGGAGCCGGTCAAAGGTCAGACCGGCCATTTCCGCCGTATCCTGCGCGCGGATGGCCAGCGCAGTGAGCAGTTGGGCGCGCAATTTTTCAACTTGTTCTGGCGGGAAGGTGGGATGGCGTAGGACGTCGGCCAACAGGTCAATGAGCATGGGCAAATCTTCCGCGAGTGCACGCCCGCTGAACGAGACCACGTGATAGGTCACGCCAAACGAAAGGCTGGCCGCCACGTCCTCGAGGGCGGCGTGAATCTGCTGAAAGTTACGTTGTTCCGTGCCGCGCATCAAGGCGTTGGCGACGAACATCGCCAACCCTAGTTTCTCGTCCGAATCGCCCAGGCTGCCGGCCGGCAAATACCCGCTGACGACCACGGAGGGGCTGTTGAAGTTCGCGCGGGCAAGGACGACGCCGCCGTTGGCCAGAGCGGCGCGGGTCACGTCTTGCGGTCCGGGGAGAGCAGGGGAGGCAGGAGAGGAAACCATAGGGAAACCGTGGATCAACTTGTTGGCAAGTACACACCGACGACGCGAGCTTGTGGGCGCAGGTACTGTTGCGCTGCCCGTTGTACTTCCTGTGGTGTTACGGCGCTCAGGTTGTTCAGATAATTCAGGAACCAGTCATAGGTGGCGAACATTTCGGCGTGGCCTAGCCAGAAGGCCTGGTTGGTGATGCTCTCGCCGCCATAGGCGAACAGGGCGCGTGCCTGTTTGATGGCTCTCTCGACCTCCTCTGGCGGGGCGACCTCGTCCTGCAGACGTGTGATTTCATCGTCGAAGGCTGCCAGTGCCTCTTCCGCCCGTCGTTGGGGGTGAACGGTGATCACCGTCCGGTAGAGGAAAGGGTCTTGCGTGGCGACTAGGATTCCGTGGATTGCGACGGCCAGGTCCTTCTCCACCAGGGCGCGATAAAGGCGGGATGTTTTGTTGGATGTATTGCCTCCGCCGAACCAGTTCAAACTGCTTGGGCCGGAGAGCAGGCTGTCCAGCACCGTCATGGGAAAGAAATCGGGGTTGCTGCCGGCCGGGGCGCGATAGGCGATTTCAAGGTAAGTCGTCTGGCCTGGGCCTTCGACCGTCAGGCGGTGTTCACCGCGCGGCGGTGGTTCGGGGCGGCGCAGACGCGGCGGAGGTGAGCCGGGGAGCAGTTCCCCGTACAGTTCTTCGATGCGGCGCAGCATGGCTTCTGCCTGGAAAGCGCCGGCCGCGGCAATGACAGCGTTGTTGGGGAGGTAATACGTGCGGTAATGACGGTAGAGGTCCTCGCGCTGCATGGTCTGCAAATCCGTCAGGTCGCCGATGACCTCGTGGTGGTAGGGATGGACGCTGAACGCGGCCTGTTGAACCGCCTCGCCCAGAAGGAAAAGAGGCTCGTTTTCGTTTCCTTCCCGTTCTGAGATGACCACAGTGCGCTCGGAGGCTACCTCTTTTTCCTCGAATAAACTGTTGACCATGCGGTCGGCTTCTAGTTGCAGCGCCAGGTCTATCTTATCCGCTGGCAGAGTCTCGAAGTAAGTTGTCCAGTCCAGATAGGTCATCGCGTTCCAGTAGCCGCCATCGCGCGAGATGGCTTTGTCGAGCATACTGGCTGGGAACTTGGGCGTTCCCTTGAATTGCATGTGTTCGACCCAGTGCGATGCTCCGGTACGACCGCTCGGCTCGTCTTTGGAGCCCACGCGATACCAAATCCAGAAACTGACCAACGGCGCGGTGTGAATTTCCTTGAGGTTCACCTGCAAGCCATTCGGCAGGGTAGTTCGCACGATGGAATTGCTTTCCTCAGGCGAGGAGGGGGGGGCAAGGCATACGGAGGTCATGGATAGAACCACCATTCACATAGGCCGCGCCAGACTCGACAGACACCCGACTGTGACCAATCCTGCGGGTAAAGCAGAGCAATGAGAGGCCGGAAGGTGCGCTGCAAGTCGGTGAGTGGCTCATGCAGTTCCGTTTCCGAAAGTGGGATGTCCACCGGCACGGTCATGGAAATGGGCACGGTCGCCTCAATCACCATGTCCAGCTCGATGGGGAGCCGTGCGCCGGCCGGCAAGGTGATGTCGGCCGGAGTGCTCAGGATGCTTACCCGCGCGTTGCGAATGAGCGTGTTTTCGGTTAAGGTGACAACCGTTGTCTGCCGAACCGGCAGCGTGATGTGCACCTCTTGTGTGATAGGGATCGTGGCGCGAATATGCGCCTGATCGAGTTTGCCAAACGGAACGTATAGTCCTTCGAACAAGATGCGCCGGCTGATCGTCTCTCTGGCGTAGAAGGAGAAACGGCTTAAGAGCAGCAGGGTGGTCAGAAGGACCACGTTGACGATGAGCGATGTCACCATCACAATGTTCCATAAGGCTCGTGGTAGCGCGGCGCGAGCAACCTTTGGCAGGGTGATGGCGGGCAGGGATGGCAGACGGAAGGCAGGCGCCCGCAGCGGCTTCCGTTCCCGCGCCGTGCGAGTCGGCCTGACCGTTCGGGCCGCGCCGGTGACTTTCTCCCTAAGACGAGTTGTCAGGCGCGCGGGGGGCGCCGGTCGGCGTTCTCGTGCGCCGGATTCTTCCTTCTGCTCTTCCGATGGTGGTTCGAGCGGATTAAAGAACGACATAAGCGATTACTCCGGATGGTAGTCGGCAGACGATGGACGGTTTAAATGATAGCACAGACTGACGAAACGCGTGGGACGGGCTGTGCCGGTCGGGCAGATGTGCTACAATACTCCAACGAGAAGGTAAGGAGCAAGGGGCAAGTGGCCTATCTTGCCAGAAATCAGCCGAGCTGGATGTGCGACGCACGTTTCTGGCGAGTTGCATGTGCATGCCCTTTGTGCGAGGTAGGAATGGACAGAACGCCTATTCGGATAAGTTCACATGTGGAGACGCGGTTGGGTGTGCTGCGGCTGGCGGCCTCGGAATACGGTCTCGTTGCGCTGGCTGTACGGTTGGATGGCGAGCAGTTCGCGGCAATGGTGCGGCGCCGATACAAACGCCCTGTGGAACAGGATGGCGAGATTCTGCGTCGAGCGGCCGCGCAGGTCTGTGAGTATCTGGAAGGTAAGCGCCGAGTCTTCGATGTGCCGATTGACTGGAATCTCTTGCCTCCCTTTCAGCGCGCGGTCTTACAAGCGACCGCGGCGATCCCTTACGGACAAACGCGAACGTATAGCGACCTGGCCGCCGCGATCGGCCGTCCTGGCGCTGCACGCGCCGTGGGCCGCGCCGAGGCGCGCAACCCTTTGCCGCTCATCATCCCTTGCCATCGCGTGATAGGACGGGATGGGAAATTGCACGGGTATAGCATGGCGGATGGACTGAAGACAAAGGAATGGTTGCTCAAGCTGGAAGGGGCGTTGATGGCCTAACGCCCGAAAGGCTTTAACGAGGCGGAGAGGCCTCGCCCAACGTCACCTGCGTCTCGTGGCGTTTGCCACGGCGGAGGTATTCAATCGTCACACGATCGCCCGGCTGATAGGCGAAAAGGGCGTTGATGAAGGAGTGCTGGGCGTCAATGGCCACATTGCCGACGCGCACGATGATGTCATCAGGACGCAGGCCAGCCTGGCTGGCCGGACTACGCTCGACCACGCGCGTTACGTAGGCGCCCCACTCGACGGGTAGGTTGTACGCCGCCGCGATGGAAGGGGTGATCAACTGGTAACTCACGCCGAGGAAGGGGCGGGCGAAGTACCCTTTTTCCACGATTTGTCGCGCTACGGCTTGCGCGGTGTTGATGGGGATGGCAAAGCCCAACCCTTCGGCTACATCGCCGCTGGACGTGCTACGCACAACCAGCGTGTTGACGCCGACCACCTCGCCGGCCAGGTTGATCAGCGGCCCGCCTGAATTGCCATGGTTGATCGCGGCATCGGTTTGAATCAGATTCTCGATCATGTACCCTCGACCGCTGTCTACCGAGCGTCCTAGCGCGCTCACTACACCCACCGTGACCGTGTTCTGGAAATACCCCAGCGGCGAACCGATGGCAATGACCGTCTCCCCCGGCTGGAGTGCATCGGCGTTTCCCAGGACGGCGACAGCCGGCACTTTGCCTTCTACTTTCAGGACGGCAATATCCGAGTAGACGTCCCTGCCTACGATCTGGGCCTGCTCCTGCGTACCGTCCGAAAGAATGACGCTGACTTCGCTGGTTCCTTCGACAACGTGATTGTTGGTCACCACATGCCCTTGTTCAGAAATGAAAAAACCGCTGCCGCTGACGGTTTGATCGCCTGTGTAGCCGAAAACTGTCATCTGCCCTGGAATGGTGCCGACGATGGTTACCACCGCCGAGCTGATCTTCTGCACGGCTTCGGTTACCGTGGTTTGATAGTCGGTTGTATGGAGAAGGACGGTCGATGATGGCGGAGTGATGGTATCATTGGGAACGGAGGGCGTCGTTTGCGCGCTTACGATGGGCGTTCCTGTGCGCAGCGCGCGATAGACGGCGCTCCCCCCTGCCAGCGCGCCGGCCAGGCCGGCGCAGGCCGCGATCAGGATGACGAAAATCACATAGAACACTCTTCGCGCAGACACTGTCCACGCCTCCTCATCGCAACTGCGCGAATCATTATAGCCGCCGAAAATAAGCAAAGCGTGAAAGGCGTATAAGAATCAGATAAGAACAATCGGGAGCAACCATGTTCATCACTCTGGAGGGTCCCGAGGGCTCCGGCAAGACCTCGCACCTTGCCCCTCTGGCGGACTGGCTGACGGCGCGGGGATATCGTGTGATGACCAGCCGGGAACCAGGCGGGACGCCCATCGGTGAGCAAATCCGCGCGGTGTTGCATAGTCTGCAGAATCGCGAGATGCATCCTCGTGCCGAGACTCTCCTCTACCAGGCCGCGCGGGCACAGCTTGTGGAACAGGTAATCCGACCGACGCTGGCAGAGGGGTGGATCGTTCTCTGCGACCGCTACGCCGATTCTACGCTTGCCTATCAGGGGTACGGTCATCAACAGGATCTTGCCCAGGTGCGCGCCCTCATTCAATACGCAACCGGCGGTTTGACGCCGGACCTGACTTTCTTGCTCGATGTGGATGTGGAAACGGGATTAAAGCGTAAGCAACAACACGCTGCGGAGTGGAATCGGCTCGATGCCTTCGCGATCGCCTTCCATCAACGTGTGCGCGCCGGTTATTTAGAACTGGCGCGCCTGGAGCCGCAACGTTGGGTGGTGGTTGACGCTTCTCGACCCTGGGACGATGTGCAACGAACGTTACGGGAGACATTACGCCAACGCCTTCCTCACCCTCCTCGCGTAGCCGACTGTGGAGGATAAATCAGGCCGCCCAGGCGGCGCGCAGGCGACGGCAGGTCTCCTCCAGCGCCTCGGGCAGGACGCGCGTCTCGGCCAAGGTGGACATGAAGTTCGTGTCGCCGTTCCAGCGCGGCACGATGTGTAGGTGAACGTGCTCCGCGATTCCCGCGCCAGCGGCCTCGCCAATATTGAGCCCGACATTGAATCCATCGGGTCGGTATACCTGACGCAAGACCTGGATGGCTCGTGTGGCTAACTCCATCATCTCGGCGCGAACGGTCGCGTCGAGCATCTCCAGGGAGGGCTGATGAACGTTAGTGACTACCATCAGGTGCCCGCTTGTGTAGGGGAAGCGATTAAGCATGACGAAAGCGTGTTGCCCGCGCGCGAGAAGCAAATTATCGCAATCGGCGTCCTCGTCCCGTACACGGCACAACACACACCCCCTTTGGGCAAGCTGAAAGTACTTGACGCGCCATGGTGACCAGAGACGTTTCATAGGGTCAATTCTACCGCAATCTGCCGTTCTTTGCAGGGTTAGAGGATGAAAAAGCGGGTTGCTGCGCGCAGGTCAACCGGTCGAGTCTCGTGATTTCGCGCCGTCGCTTGTTTCGCAAAATCACTTTCGCAATTCGCTCTCGTCTGGGACTGCGGACGCGTGCCGAAGGTGAGGTTTCGCCGGCAAGGGCGCGATGGCGCGAACACTTGATCTATTTTCGCGCAAGAATCGCGCTTGACAAAGGTTTCTCTCGCCGCTATCATAGCACGGATTTTTTTGCCAGAGTTTTTCGACAGAAAGGATGACTTGCATGAAGGAAGGGCTTGTACTTGTCAAACCGCGCTTTGTCCCTCCGCTCGATGAGGATTTTCGGCCGGCTGCCTTGGCGAATCGGTTGTTCCAGAAGCAGGTGACCGAGGCGGGCGGCGGCATCCCGTTGATTCTGGCGCTCGAACGCAGCGATGGCGAAATTTCGCGCTTCGAGACTCGCCTCTTCCCCGAAGGACATCCGCAGGCAGCCGCGAACTTGAGGTATGCGGAGCGGCTGGTGAAGTTCCTGCTCTGGCAACGCGGCGGCTGGAAAGTCTATATCGGCGGGCCAAAGAGCGTAGCAGAATACATCCAAAAATGCTATTCCCCCCAAGGGGAACGCAAGTTCGATTATCATTTCATGGGGGAAGAGGTGTATGAGCGCACCTTTACGGTAGTCCATTGCCAGCCGGAAGAGGTTCCGCCGGCGAACGAAAGCGGCAAGTGCCTGGGCAGGCATCTGGAGGGCTGTCGCGTCGGTTTCGACCTGGGCGCGTCGGACCGCAAAGTCTCGGCTGTGATTGACGGCCTGCCGGTCTACAGCGAGGAGGTCATCTGGGAGCCGCGAAAATATAGCGATCCCGAATACCATTACCGCGAGATCGTGACCGCTATCAAGACAGCTGCCTCGAATATGCCACGCCTGGATGCCATCGGCGGCAGTTCGGCGGGAATTTACATCAACAATCGTCCGATGGTTGCCTCCCTCTTCCGCGCCGTGCCAAAGGAGGAGTACCACAAGGTGCGCAACCTGTTCCTGCGCATTCGCGACGAGATGGGCGTGCCGCTTGAGATCATCAACGACGGCGACGTTACTGCGCTGGCCGGCTCGATGTCGCTGGAGGATAACGGTATCCTTGGGGTGGCCATGGGTTCCAGCGAAGCCGCCGGTTATGTAAACATGGAAGGCCATATCATGACCTGGCTGAGCGAACTGGCCTTCGCTCCGGTGGATTATCAACCGCAGGCCGCGGTGGACGAGTGGTCGGGCGATCGCGGGGTTGGCTCACAGTACTTTTCCCAGCAGTGCGTCTTTCGCTTAGCACCTAAGGCCGGCATCGAAATTCCGACCGACATCGCCGATGCCGAAAAACTTAAATTCGTGCAGGAGAAGCTGGAAGCCGGCCATGAGGGCGCAATCAAAATCTGGCAGTCCATGGGCTACTATCTGGGGTATGGCATTGCACACTATGCGGCTTTTTATGACATCAAGCATGTACTCATCTTGGGTCGTTGTACTTCGGGGCGCGGCGGTCAGTTGATCCTCGATGGCGCCAACGAAGTGCTACGCAACGAATTCCCGGAGTTGGCGCATCTCCATATTCAACTGCCCGATGAGAAAAGCCGGCGCGTGGGACAATCCATCGCGGCGGCAAGTTTGCCCATCCTGCCGAAGAAGGAGGAAGGACAATGAAGTTCAATCTACCTACCGCGGAGTGGTTCGTGCCGGATGGCCTGCCCCTCGATCAGGCCCTAGCGCGCACGACGCACCTGGCCGTGGCAGCCCATCAGGACGATCTCGAAATCATGGCTGCCGCGCCGATACTGGAATGCTTTCAACGAACCGACAAATGGTTCACCGGCGTGGTTGTGACCGATGGCCGCGGCTCGCCGCGCGATGATCTCTATCGTGATTACACGGATGAGGATATGCGCCTGGTTCGCTTCAAAGAGCAGAAGAAGGCGGCTGTCATCGGCGAGTATGCTGCGCAGATCATCCTGGACTATCCAAGCAAGGCCGTCAAGGACGCGAGCAACAAACAACCCGTTCAGGACCTGGAAGCCATTCTACTGGCCGCGCGTCCCGAGTTTGTGTACACCCACAACCTGGCCGACAAGCATGATACGCATGTGAGCGTCGCGCTACGGCTCATCGAGGCCATTCGGCGTTTGCCTCAAGAGACGCGCCCGAAGCACCTTTACGGGTGCGAGGTCTGGCGCGACTTGGATTGGCTGGTGGATGAAGACAAAGTGCCCTTTGACTGCTCGACGCACGAGAATCTGCAGGCGGCCTTGCTCGGCGTCTTTGACTCGCAAATTTGTGGCGGCAAACGCTATGATCTGGCGTCGCTGGGGCGCCGACGCGCTAACGCTACCTATTTTGCCTCCCACGGTACCGATACCAGCTTAGGCCTGATTTACGGCATGGACCTCACCCCGCTCATCGAGGAGGATACCCTTTCGGTCAGCGCGTATATCCAACAATTTCTAGACCGCTTTGTCCAAGATGTGCAGAATCGGCTGGCGAAGTTCGGGGGGTAAAGGCAAGGCGACGAGAAACGCGGTGTGCAGTGTTGTTAAAGAAAGCGGGCGACTGGTAGGTCGTCCGCTTTTTGTGGCCTTCCCTCTGCCGGTGTTCTTGTGGCGCTCCTCAAGCCGCGTCTCACCCGACGCCGAATTGGTGGGGGTCGGGAACAGCGATGCCGCGCGCGGCCATCTCCCAGAACGTCTGGAAAACCGCCTCGCGTAGCACAGGATCGCCGCCGTACATGGCGTGATAGAGCGCGGCGAAAACGCCCTCGGATGGATAGGCGCGCAAGTAAGTAAGGGCGGCCAGACGTTCCTCCTCTTCGCCGCTGTTGAGCGCCTGCAAGAGGAGGTCCACCGGTGGCTTATCGGGCGAGACGCCCAATCCCTGTTTGCTAGCGTAGGCGATCAACCAGGGCGATTCGGAAGGCAGGGGGAGCCGGCGCGGGATGTAGGGGCTAGGTTGTTCGCGACGTTCCAGAATGTCTGCGGCCGCCGTGCGCACCACCCACTGATCATCGGCCAGCAATTGTGTGAGCAACTCATCGGCCCAGGGCGCGTGGACTCGACCCAGGCCGAAGGCTACGGCGCGGCGCACCATCAAGTCTTCCTTTAATGCTGCGCCTTCCTTCAGCATGGCGTGTCCTTCCGTCGGATGATTTGCCAGAGCCTCGGCGGCGGCGCGTCGCAGGTCCTCGTCGCCGTGCAGGAGCGCGCCGGCCAGCGCCTCCAGCGCTG
>DAOTWG010000035.1:0-88790 GCA_034436015.1 Anaerolineales bacterium | reverse complement strand
TTCTCCTACGACGACGGCAGCGAGGAGATTTATCTGGAGAGCGCGCCGGAGAAGGCAACGGCTTAATTTTTGATTTAGAACGCCTTTTTCTGCAAAACTGCTCTCTTGAAAGCCATCCGTCCATCTGGCGCGGCCAGCGATTCGACAAGCCTCGCGCGAGGACGAGGTCGGCATGGCCATTTGCAAGTGCTCTTCTAGGCGTTTTTTCCACCAGACCCAACATGAGAATCACCGGCCGCGCGCGGCGAATTGACGATTCGGCGGGGAAAAGATAGAATAACAACATTTGAACATATATTCAAATATCAAGGAAGTGTTCATGGCCGATCTCACCTACCCCCTCAACGAACACACCGCTGCCCATGTAGCAGAACTCTTTCGCGCTTTCAGCGACACCAGCCGCGTGCGGATTATGTCTGCGCTGGTTGACGGCGAAAAGAATGTCAGCACCTTAGCCGCGCTGGTCAACATTAGCGAGTCGGCGGTCTCGCATCACATGCGCAGCCTGCGGCAGATGAAACTGGTTCGGGCGAGGCGCGAAGGCAAGGAAGTCTATTATCGCGTGGACGACGAACATATCATCGCGTTGTTCCAGCAGGGGGTGAAACATGTCCAGAACGGATAATACCTCGCACACCGGCCTGACCGGCGCCCAAGTACTGGAGCTCCGCCGGCAATTTGGCGAGAACCGCTTACCCGCCGAGAAAGCGGCCTCGGCGTGGACAATCCTCCTCAACCAGGTCAAGAGTCCGCTGGTTTATATCATCCTGGTCGCCGCGCTGGTATCCCTGTTTGCCCGAGAATACAGCGACTTTGCCATCATCATGGCGGTGGTCGTCGTGGATGTAATCTTGGGCTTTGTCCAGGAGTACCAGGCGCAAAAAACCTACACAGCCCTCAAGGGGCTGCTCAAACCGACCACTACGGTCATCCGGGATGGGGAACGACGCGAGGTGGAAGTCTGGGAACTGGTGCCGGGCGACCTGGTGCTGCTCAATGCCGGGGAAAAAGTGCCAGGCGATGGGAATCTGCTCGAAAGCGCCAAGTTGACCGTAGACGAGGCTATCCTGACCGGAGAAAGCGAGCCGGTCAGCAAGGCTGTCGGCGACAAGGTTTTCATGGGAACGACCGTCCTCACTGGCCGCGCCTTGCAGGAAGTGGGCGCTACCGGGCGCGCCACCGAATTGGGCCGAATCGCCGCCAGTTTGCAAGAACGCGTCGAAGAAGATACGCCGCTCCAGGTGCGCCTGAAGTCCTTCAGCAAAACGCTCACCTGGATCGTAGTCGGTTTCACGCTAGCCATCTTAACCACCGGCCTGATCATGGGCGGCGGCTTCCTCGATATGTTGCGCACGTCCATCATTCTGGCCATCGCCGCTGTGCCGGAGGGACTGCTCATCGCTGTCACGGTCATCCTGGCGCTAGGCATGCGCAAAATCCTCAAGCGCAGCGGCCTGGTCAAGCGCCTGCTGGCGGTAGAGACGCTTGGTTCGGTGACCGTCATTTGCACCGACAAGACCGGCACCCTGACCGAGGGCCGGATGCGCGTCTCAAAGGCCGAGATTCTTGACCCAGAGCGAGCCACGCAAACTATGGTGCTGTGCAACGACCTGGAGGGTCCAGTAGATACCGCCTTGTGGGAGTATGCCCGTCAGCTGATGGACGGCGATCCGCAGGAATTGGTGAACCGGTCGCAAAGGTTGGATGTGGAACTGTTCACCAGCGAAACCAAGTACATGATCACAGCCGTCGCCGGCGACCTGTTCCAAGGGCGGGGTTACAATTTCCTAAAAGGCGCTCCGGAGATCGTGATGGGCATGTGCGAGATCTCCGCCGCGGAGAAATCTCGCTTCCTGGCCATGGTGGACCAATGGGCTGGCGAAGGGTTGCGCATGATCGGCCTGGCCTTTCGTCCGCTCGGCAAATTGGACGATTACAGCGGCTACACCTGGGTCGGCCTGATAGGCATGGAAGACCCGGTCCGCGAGGGCGTAGTTGAGGCCGTGCGCGTGGCGCAGAAGGCCGGCATCCAGGTCAAGATGATCACCGGCGACTATCGCAAAACCGCTGAACACATCGCCCGGAGCATTGGTCTGATGGAAAAAGGCGACCTGAGCATGGAAGGCCCCGAAGTGGCTGCCCTGAGCGATGAGGAACTCCGGGAAAAAGTAAAGCGCACTTCCGTATTTGCCCGCATCCGCCCGCAGGACAAGTTTCGCATCATCAAGGCGTTGCAGGTCAACGGCGAGATCACAGCCATGATCGGGGACGGGGTCAACGATGCGCCCGCGCTCCAGCGCGCCAACATCGGCGTAGTGGTTGGATCGGCTGCCGACGTGGCAAAAGAGACTGCAGACCTGATTCTGCTCGACACCAACTTCCGCACCATTGTGGCAGCCATCGAGGAAGGGCGCATCATCTTCCAGAACATCCGCAAGGTGGTGGCCTACACCCTCTCCAACTCGTTCGCCGAGGCGCTGGCTATTTTCACCGCCATGCTCCTGGGCTGGCCTTCCCCCCTGATCGTGGCGCAGATTCTGTGGATTCATCTCATTTGCGATGGTCCCTCCGATATCGTACTGGGCTTTGAGCCGAAAGAGCCCGGCATCATGGACGAGAAACCAAAGCCGCTTAGGGAGCCGATTCTGAATCGCCTAGGCCTATCGCTGATCGGCGTGATCAGCGTCTCAAGCGCCGCGGCGGCGTTATTCCTGTTCTACCATCTCTACGCTGCACACAACAATGTGATCGAGGGCCGCAGTATTGTCTTTGCATCCTTTGCGATTAACTCGATGGTCTATATCTTCGCCTATCGCAGCATGCGCCAGCCCATTTTCCGGATGAGCAAACTGACCGCCAACAAGCCGCTCATCTGGGCAGTGCTGGCCGGGCTAACCATGGCGGTTGTGCCTTTCTTCATTCCAGGCCTGCGCACCCTGCTCGGTATCGTCCCGCTAACCTTCGGCGAGTGGATGGCGGTGGCCGGCATCGCTCTCGGCTTGCTGGCAGTGGTTGAAGTGAGCAAGTGGATCGGCAATAGGATCCACGGCAAAGACTAATCTGCTAACTCTTCGAAGAGGTTTTTTTGATGCAAGAAGCATGGTTCGCGCGTTCTGTGGAAATATAGCCATGCCGACGATATCGGGCGTCACCTGTGTCATAGCTCGCACTGCCAGGCTTTCGGTTTACCAGTTATCATCCTCGGCGGGCAGGACAGACTGGTCAATGTGCGCGGAAGATCGGCGGCTCGTACAAACCGGCTCCCTATCGTTTCCTCTGCCATCCTGCTGACGCAGGATACCTCTGGGCATCGTTCGGCCTGGCGGTCGGATATTCCAGCCTTGCCGGCCTGGCTGCCGTCCTGCTCGTTTTGTTGCCGGCTGTCATCTACCGCATCCGGGTGGAAGACAAATTGCTGGCCGAACACTTCGGCGCGCAATTCGACGATTATGCCCGAAGGACAAAACGGTTGTTTCCCGGTCTCTGGTGAAAGGGGAAGACAATGAAACGCTCCACATTGGACCTGCTGGCCTGTCCCGCCTGCCGGGGCGCGCTGACCGCGCCCTCTGACTCCGCTCCTGTCATTGATAGCGGAGCCTTGCATTGCCCGCGCTGCCAGAAAGATTATCCCATCAAGCAAAGCATCCCGCAATTCATCCGGTTGGAAGATTTGACCGGTTTCAACCGCCGCTTCGCGCGCATGTACGACTGGTTCTCGTGGGGATATCGCCTTTTCATGAAGGCCGCCTTTGCCTTCATCGGCATGGATGAGGAGGCGGCGCGGCGAGAGATTACCGACCGTCTGGAACCAAACGGCGGGCGCGTGCTGGAGGTCTCTATCGGACCAGGCGTGAACCTGCCATATTTTTTGATGAAACGTCCCGATGTCGGCGAGGTCTTCGGGCTGGACATTTCGCTCGGGCGGTTGGCGCTCTGCCGGCGCTTCGTCCGACGGCAAGGCTGGGAGGTAGACCTGTTCCTCGGCAACGGCGAACAACTCCCGTTCAAGGATGAATCGTTCGAAAGCATCTTCCACATCGGCGGCGTCAGCTTCTTCAAAGACAAGCAAGCCGCTATCGGTGAGATGATTCGCGTTGCCAAGCCAGGGGCGCGCATTCTCATTGCCGACGAGACCGAAAAGGGCGCCAGAGGCTACGAGAAAATAATCCCTGGCTTCACTCAGTCCTTTGACGGGAAAAGAGAGCCGATTCGGCCGCCGCTCGACCTGGCGCCGCCAGAGATGCTCGAAACGCGTATCTTCGATGCCTGGAAGGGCTGGTTTTACTGCATCGAGTTCAGATTGGCAGGAAGAGACAGTTGATCGAGATAGAAATCTGCGATTTGTGTGGCAAGAGTCTGGCTATTCCTCCCCTCAAGGAAGAGACGTGCGATGTGCTTTGCAAACGAGTCGTCTTTTCTGATTCGGCGGTAAAATTTCCTTCATTCCCCATTCGGGAGCGAAATCCTGATTGGCAAAACGCTGAGCGGTGATAATCTGCAAAAACTTTTCCTGAGATAGATTGGTAAGCGCTAACAACACACCCAGCAAGTGTTCGTCTTTCCGAAGAAACTGTTTAAGGCTTTGCACAGGATCGGTTTCCGGCTGGAAAGCCAGCAACTCGGCAACAATGTCTTTCACGCGGTTGCGCATGGCTGCTTCCAAGTTCGGGATTTTCAGCAACGGCGTACAAGTTTGGATGAATTGTTCAAAAGAAGGTTTAGCCGGAGATGGCGATAGCATAAGGCGTACCTCTCGCAGCAACTCATGACGCTACGCGAGGCCGGTCTGGTGGCTGACCGGCGTGAGGGATGGAATGTGTACTATCGCGTCACCCGGCCGGAAATCTACCGTGTGTTGGATGCACTATATCAGGCTGCGCCGGAGCGCAGAAGCGAGGCTCTTCCGACCGTTGTCCCCAACTGTTCCTGCCCGCGCTGTCAAGAGAACGCAAGTTGTTGCGGCTAAGCCAAAATCGTAGGAGAAGCAATGAACCAAAATCCCGATCCCATTCGTGATAGCGTTCGCAAACGTTATGCAGAACACGCCCGCGCCGGCAGTTCCTGCTGCGGGGAAAGTTCGTGTTGCAGTGAGACCACTCCGCTCTACCCAGAGCAACTGCTGAGTGGTCTCCCGTCCGAGGTAGCAAACTTCAGCCTCGGTTGCGGCGGCCCCCTCGCAGCCGCCGCGCTTCAGCCCGGCGAAACGGTGCTGGACCTCGGCTCCGGCGGCGGATTGGACTGTTTCCTCGCCGCCAAGCAGGTCGGGGAGACGGGGCGCGTCCTCGGCGTGGACATGACGCCGGAGATGCTCGACCGCGCCCGCGCCGCGGCCGACCGGCTAGGGGTCCGCAACGTGGACTTCCGTCAAGGATTCCTCGAAAGTCTGCCAATCGAAGACGCCAGCGTTGACGTAATCATCTCGAACTGTGTCATCAACCTCTCGCCTGACAAGCCGCAGGTCTTCCGCGAGATGTTCCGCGTCCTCAAACCGGGCGGGCGCGTGTCCATTTCGGATACCGTCACAGACGGTCCGCTGCCCGAAAATATCCGGCAGGACATGGAAGCCTGGGGCGCGTGCCTGGCCGGCGCGCTGGAGGTGGGAGAGTACATTCGAGGCCTGACCGAGGCGGGTTTCGTTGACGTTGAGGTCCAGCCGAAGGGCGATGCCGGCGACCTGGTCGGGGCGGCCCCGCTGAAGGGGAAGATTTTCTCGGCGAGAATCACGGCGCGGAAGCCCCTGTGAACCTCCAAACCGGTCGGCCTCTCGCGCCTTTTTCTTCGATAACGCTTGTCGAATCCAGCGAAGAGCGGCGGTGTAGATTGCGTTTCGCCATGTGCAGCATGGGGTTGCCGTCTGGCAAGAGGGGCTGAAAAAACGCCTTGACTGCCGAAGGCCTGGAGGCCGTCTGATCAGGGATAGCAGACAACGAGCAACCTGCCCGCCTGCAATGCGCTTGGCTACCGTCCTTGCGTGCCGACGGCGTATAGGGGCGGTCGGGGAAACGCAAGTGCTACGACCTTGGTTGCCGCGTCTATCGGACTTCTTGAAGAATGCGCGGCGACGAAGCTATCGGACAAGTCTGTATCATGGCGGGGAGTCTTGGCAAAACGCCCTCCGGTATGGATCGGGCGTTCTTGCTGGGCGCTCAAGCCAGGGTGGGACGATGAAAGGATTCGTCTATCGCATTTGTGCAGCGTCCTTCGCTTTTGATGTTGACGAATGCCCGGTTTCCAGGTATCCTTAATGGTCATGACTTCTACTTTATCGCGTCGTGATTTTCTCCGGCTCGCCGCGCTGAGCGCCGGGATGTTGGCTTTGCGTCCTCTGCGCTTGCTGAAGGACATCTTCCCTCTGGCAGAGTTTCCTCCCTCCGAACGTCTGGCGCGCAACTGCACCGGCGGCAAAATTGCTATACATGCCCGCCCAAGCACGCGCAGCCCTGTGGTGAAGGAAATCTACGAGGATACCGTTTTGCCTTGGCTGCGCGAGGTGACTGCGGAGACTCCCGATTACAACCGCGTCAATCAGCGCTGGGTAGAAACACCGGAAGGGTTCATTTGTTCTGACTTTCTCCAGATGTGCCGTAACCGGCCTAATGAACCTCTCCAAGCCTTGCCGGAAGGCCAAGCCGGTTTCTGGGCCGAGGTGACCGTCCCTTACGTGGATCTCTACCTGGACAATCCGCCGGCTCGCTCGGCCTGGGCGCGCAACTACCTCGGACGTGGGGCAACGCCACGGCTGTACTATTCGCAGGTGATGTGGATTGACCGGATCAAGGTTGGCAACTCTGGCGCAATCGTCTATCGCGTTAACGAGCGCTACGGCAACCCCGGCGACATCTTCTGGGCCGAAGGTGCGGCGTTCCGTCCACTGACCGAAGAAGACGTTTCTCTAATTCACCCCGAGGTGGACCCGAACGAAAAAAAAGTAGTTGTCGACATCACGCAGCAGACGCTTTCCTGCCTGGAAGGCACCCGCGAGGTCTATTTCTGCCGAGTTTCTACCGGCGCTGGCGCGGCTAGCACGCCAGTGGGAGAACACATCACATGGCGCAAGGCGATCTCCATCCATATGGCCGGCGGCACGGTAGATGCGGGCTATGATACCCCAGGCGTCTCCTGGACAACGTTGTTCATAGGCGATGGCGTGGCTATTCACGCTGCTTTCTGGCATAACGAGTTCGGCATGAAACGCTCCCACGGCTGTGTGAACTGCAAGCCGGAAGATGCCAAGTGGATCTTCCGCTGGACGACCCCTGCCGTACCGCTGGAACCAGGCGATGTATTGGCGCAGTGGCCCAACGGCGGCACTCGCGTCATTGTAAAAGAGCGTTTGTGGTGAGCGGCGAATCGTTGACGTTCGGAATCGCTTTCCTGGCAGGGCTGGCATCCTTTCTCTCGCCGTGCATTCTTCCCCTGGCGCCGGCCTATCTCGGCTATCTTGGTGGGCGTTCAACCTATTATGCGCTTGCCGCAGAGAGTGTATCTCTTATGCGCACGCGCGGCGTTGTCTTCGGACACGCCCTGGCTTTCGTTCTAGGTTTCAGCCTGGTATTTCTCTTGTTCAATGTCATCGCGGCTGCCTTTGGCGTATGGCTTGGAGGGGCCCGCGATATTCTAGCGCGTCTCGGCGGCTTTCTCGTCATTCTTTTTGGCCTGCATACCACTGGCCTTTTCCGCATTCCCTGGCTGGACTACGACCTGCGAATCCATACTCTGCCGAGACCTACTTGGGGGTACCTCTCGTCCGTGCTGATGGGCGTGATTTTCTCCGCCGGTTGGTCGCCGTGCATTGGGCCAACGCTGGGCATGATTTTGACGTTGGCCATGTACGGACAGTCGGTTTCACGGGCTGTGTTTTTGGGCATAGCCTTCTCTCTTGGGTTGGCGATACCCTTCTTGCTCGCCGCGCTCGGCATTGACTTGGCCACGCGCCTCCTGCGCCGCTATCGTCGCCTACTGCGCGGTGTGGAAATCGTCATGGGCGTCTTGCTGATTCTCGTCGGTGTCCTGCTCGTTGTTGGCTCGTTCAACCGGCTGACGACTCTTTTCCCGCCGGTCATCGCTTTTGGGTTGTGATTATGCTGACCGTTACCCTTTACCTTCGTCGTGACTGCTCACTATGCGATCAAGTCAAAGCCGAACTGGACGCGTTGCAAAAGACCGTGCCGCATCGTTTGGTGGAAATTGACGTGGATGCCGATGATGCCTGGCAAGACTACTCGAACCGGGTTCCGGTGCTGGAAGTTGGTCCGTATCGGTTGCAGGCGCCGATCACCCGTCAAGAGTTGATCGTCACGTTGCGCGCCGCGGCCGACCGTCAGCGCGCGTTGGAAAGTCTCGGCGATCCGGCCTACGCTCGCGCGCGCGCGCAGGGGCAAACCGTCTCTTGGGATGACCGCCTTTCGCATGTTCTGGCGCGCCATTACCTCCTGCTCTTCAATCTCTGCCTTGCTTTCTATGTTGGCTTGCCCTTTCTTGCCCCGATTCTCAAGAAAGCAAGAGCCGATTCGATCGCTCACATTATCTATCGTATATACAGCCCGCTTTGTCATGAGTTTGCCTTCCGCTCCTGGTTTCTGTTCGGTGAACAAGCCTACTATCCGCTTGCGCTGGCGAACCTTCCAGGCGTCAAAACGTTCGAGGAAGCGAGTGGCATTCTTGCTCCGCGCGCTTTGCTCTACGTGCAGGCGCGCCTCTTCGAGGGCAATGAGCGAATGGGATACAAGGTGGCTCTCTGTCAGCGCGATGTGGCCATTTGGGGCGCCTTGTCGCTGTTTGGTTTGCTCTTTGCCGTTACAGGCCGGCGATTCAAGCCGCTCCCGGCAGCAATCTGGCTTCTGTTCGGCGTCCTGCCGGTCGCGCTGGATGGCGGCACGCAACTGCTCGGCCAACTGTCCTTGCCTG
Source organism: Anaerolineales bacterium (assembly GCA_034436015.1). Lineage (GTDB taxonomy): Bacteria > Chloroflexota > Anaerolineae > Anaerolineales > Villigracilaceae > DAOTVX01. The sequence continues at coordinate 79,883 of DAOTWG010000035.1, read as the reverse complement.
CGTTGGCAGACCTCCTGCCTCTGCGTGAGAGTACACCCTTTCTACGTACGCTTACAGGCTTTCTTTTCGGCTTCCTGACTGCCTGGTTCGCTTTGCCGCGGATTGAAGAATCCATGGCCGAGACGCGCCGTCTCCTGGCGCGTAAGTTTGCCATTCTGGATTTTTCAGGGTAAGATCGCGCCTATGCCTTTTCATGCCTGCGGCGAGATTCGCTACTACACCTTCCGGTTACTGGAAGAGCATGTGCCGCATGCCGTGTTCACCCGACGTGGCGGAGTAAGCCCTTCGCCCTGGGATTCGCTCAACCTGGGAGGAACTGTGGGCGATAGTCCGCAGCGCGTGGCGGAGAACAAGACGCGCGCCCTTGCCGCCTTTGGCCGCCCTGTGGAATCGCTCTTCGAGGTCTGGCAGGTGCATGGATGTCGGGTGGCCATTGCCCATGCGCCGCGCTCACCACAAACGCCTCTACAACAAGCCGATGCGATTTTGACGAACCGTCCTGAATTAACTCTCTTGATGCGTTTCGCCGATTGTGTGCCTATCTTACTTTACGACCCGCGCCGCAAGGTCATTGGTCTAGTCCATGCCGGCTGGCAGGGAACGGCCAAGGGAACAGTGCTGGTCGCTGTGCAACAAATGCAGGCGCAGTATGGTTCGCGTCCGGAGGAGGTATTGGCCGCGATCGGTCCTTCCATCGGCCCTGATCATTACGAGGTCGGTCAGGATGTTGTTTGCGCGTTGCGACAGGCGATGGGAGAGCGGGGTGAAGCGTTTTTGGCCCGCCGCGATGGACATGTCTTGCTCGACCTATGGGCCGCCAATCGCTGGTGGTTGGAGCGCGCCGGCGTACACCAGGTTGAGATCGCTGCTCTCTGCACTGCCTGTCACGCGGAGGATTGGTACTCGCATCGCGCTACCCATGGCCGTACTGGACGCTTTGGCGTGATGATTGCCCTGGAGCGCTGAACAATGGCCGAAGTGTTGCCCGACACTATCCGTCAACGCTACCTACGCGTCTGGGAACAGATTGCTGAGGCAGCCGCGCGCGTGGGGCGCGATCCGGCCGCTGTCCGCCTGATTGTCGTAACCAAGGCGCAGCCTCTGGCCGTTGTCCGGGCTGCTATCGAGGCCGGTGTCTCTCGCCTGGGGGAAAACTATGCCGAGGAGGCTGTAGCGAAGATGAAGAACCTCCCGTCGGCTGGTGAGGTGGAGTGGCACATGATTGGCCACGTGCAGAGTCGAAAAGCCGCGCTGGTGGCAGACTATTTCGCGATGATTCACTCGCTGGATAGCGTAAAACTGGCGCGGCGGCTGGACGACTTTTGCGCGCGAGGCGAGCGAGTCTTGTTGGCCCTCCTTGAGTTTAACGTCGGCGGCGAGGCGAGCAAATTTGGCTTCCCGGCCTGGGATGAGGCGCGCTGGCCTGACCTGCTGCCCGATCTCGAACGAATCCTGCAATTCCCTCGCCTGCAAGTGCGCGGTCTGATGACCATGCCGCCTTATTTCGACAACCCTGAGCATGCCCGCCCTTACTTCCGGAAGTTGCGTCGTCTGCAGGAGTTTCTTCGTCAGCGTTTACCGCAGGCGGAGTGGAATGAACTCTCGATGGGCACAAGCGCCGATTTCCTCATTGCCGTGGAAGAAGGTGCAACGTACGTACGCGTTGGGCAAGCTATCCTCGGGCCGCGCCTGCCGAAGGAGTAGCGCCGAGTCGTTCCCCTTACGGGGAGTTTGACTTCGGCCCAATCGTGTTTATAATAATGACGAGCGTAGCTGCTGGTTCCATATTCTGACGTCCTTGCTCGTCACACTTCTTAATGAGGTGAATTCATGAGTCCTCGCGCGTTTCGTTTGCATGATGGTAAGAGGGGAGCCGCGCTAGCGATACGGGTAACCCCGCGCGCTAGTCGCAACGAAATCGTCGAAGTCCTCCACGATGGCACGATCAAAGTCCACGTCACCGCTTCGCCCCGCGAAGGGGAAGCGAACGAGGCGTTGATCGAATTCCTGGCCGAAGTGCTGGACGTGCCCCGTTCGCGCCTGGAGATCGTCGCTGGAGAAACAGGCCGAGACAAACTAGTCTCTGTGCTGGATATGGATGTGGAGACCGCGCACAAGCGCATTGTCGCCCACATCCAATAAACGCAATGAACATACAGAACGACTTGGATGGGGAAACGCTTCGCGAGGATAGTTCGCTCTTGTCTGTTTCGAGCTGTTCTTGAGGGACGAGTACAATCCCAACGATAGTTCACGTCTGGTGGACGTGATGGGCATCTCTCCTGCAGCAGGAATTCCGCGCCGGGTATTAACCTTGACGCCGCAACCTCTGCCTTCTTCTTTACTTGACCGGTTAAAAGCGCTGGGGGTAAAAGTTGGCGCGAGCGGCCTCGCCGTGCCTGGGCGGAATCGGCTACCTGTGGAGCAGGTTGTAGAAGGCCGCTCGGTTGCCACGCGCGCCGGCGAAGTTTTCTGTGTCGAACAAATTTCCCTCCGATTACCGCCATAGACTTGCCTCGTTGATGCCGGTCGCGCCTCTGGGCGTACTGACCGCTTTCTGGCAGGGAAAGGCGGTGGAGTTCCGTCCGCAGGAATCTCTCTTCCTGGAACATTGAAACTTCTGGTCTGGCCGTTGGCGGCGCGTTTGCTTTCCCGGTCGGCATCGGGACGTGGACCGACAAGTTGGCCTTTCGCGTCACACAATTCTTTCTGCGTCATCCGGCCGAGGAAATGGCTCTGCTCGAAGTCCTGGCCGGTTCCCTCGCTTCCTATCGTCTGTTGATCACCTTCATATGGAAAAGCCTTTGACGTTCCCTTACTGGAGACTCGTTGCCTTCTGCATTCCCTTTCCTCTCCGTTGAGTTCGCTTTTCCACCTGGGTGTGCTTCCACCGGCGCGTCTTCTTTGGCGCGGCTGCTTGCCCGATCGCACGCTCAAGTCCCTCGAAGAGCAGATTCTGATCGCGCCTCGCTCGTGCGAAGAAGTGCCCGGTTATCCTTACCTCTACTTTGACTACCTACGCAACGGCAGTGCGGTGCCCTTGCGCGGCGTGTTCTACCATAATACTATGGACATCCTCGCCCTGGCCGCGTTGGCCGTGCACATTGCGGCTATCCTCCACAATCCTTTTGCCGGCCATGTCCTACACGGCCTGGACTTCGTCGCCCTGGGAAAATTGTTCGAGGAGCGCGCGCAATGGGATACCGTCGCCCGTCTTTATGAGCGCGGTCTGGAAAGCGGACTGAGCGAGGCGGATTTCTGGCAAACTGTGCGCAGGCTGGCCGTGCTACAGCGCCGACGCGGCGACTTGGAGACGGCCAGGCGTTTGGGGGAGCAGACCGCCGACAGCGGTTACCTCTACGCTCACATCGAGCTGGCGAAATACTAGGAGCATTACAGGAAGGAATACGTAACTGCTCTGCGCTGGCGCGAGCGCGCTTCCCGCTTACTTGATTCCCTCTCCCTTTCCCTTTACGCCGCTCTTCACTGGAGAGAAGAAGTGACGCATCGTCAGGAACGGTTGCCGGCAAGACTGCAGAGAAATAAGGCAACGGTTGTTGTATAATCTCGCCAGACTCTTGATTCCTTTTGTTCTCAGGAGAACTCTATGCCGGCCCCATCCGCTTCTCGTCGCCGTTCTACCCGTACACGCAAAAAAGAGACCGCCCCGCGCTGGTGGTGGGCGATCCCGATCTTCCTGCTGCTTGTTTTTGCTCTCCTCGCGCTGGTTCTCCTCCCCTCTCGTTCACAAACCGGCGGCGAGGGCAAGGCCTCGTCCTCGGCGTTGCCCGCCGTTGTTAGCGTGAACCGCGCTTACGTCATGTACCGCGATGAAAATGCGTTTTTGTTAGATGTCCGCAGTCGTCAGGAATTCGATATCGTCCACATCCCCGCCATTGGAGGCAAACGGGTCGTCAATATCCCTTTAAACGAACTCTTCTCGCGCCTGGACGAAATCCCGAAGGAACGGGACATCGTGATCATCTGCACGACGGGAAACCAGAGCGAACGTGCGCGCGACCTTCTGCTGGAGGCCGGCTTCCCGCGCGTCACCAGCGTCTCCGGCGGAATGCAGGTCTGGATTGATAACAACTTGCCGGTCGAAGGTACGTTTCCGAAGTAATAGCGCGGTTAAGGAAGCACAACAAGGACGACTGCGCGATTGTTCTTCTGTCGAGCAACAGGCAGAGCGAATAGAAAGTCCGCTTTGCTTGTTTTCTGTTTCATAGAAGGTGTCGTAGTGGCCTTTGCCCATCGGGCGCGGTCGCGTCAGTAGCCCCCGGACTTCCGTAGGGAACGGATCCCGAGAAGAGGAAGAGAAGCGGACAAATGCCTGCCATGAGCAGAACGAGTTCGTTTTTCTTTTTCGTCAGGGAAAGCCTTCTTTCTTGCCGGGCACAGTAGGATTCCCGACGGATTCCTTACACCAGGTCTGCTCTCTTCGTCTGCCGCGCAGACGCTGCCGCTTCTTTTTTCTCCTCCAGAAGGCGAATCCCGTTACGCACCTGATTCAGAATCTGCTCCAACTGCATCTCCAGTTCCACCAACTTATCATGCGCGTACCGATCGGCGCCTTCCTTGATGTTTTCGGCTTCTTGGTGGGCCTGTTCGATAATCTGTTCTGCACGACGTGAGGCCTCCTGAACGATAATTTCCTTATTGACCAGCTCGTCGGCCTTCTCGCGTGCCAGCGCCACAGTGCGGTTTGCTTCCTCCTGAGCCTGCGCCAGAATGCGGTCGCGCTGCGCGTAGACCTGTTGCGCCTTTTTAACTTCTTCTGGAATGGAAATGCGCATCTGGTCTATGATGTCCAGAAAACGATCCTCATCCACAATGACGTTGTGTGTCAGAGGAATCGGGCGACTCTGGTTGAATAGTTCTTCCAGACGGTCAACGAGGTGCAGGATATCCATGGGGCCTCCGCGTATCTGGGCACAGACAATCTCTCCTGGTCACGCCAACCGTGTTTCACGCACCAGTAGAGGAGCTGTCTGTTTCCAGGCCGTTCTTTGTAATTATAGCAAAAACCCGCTGTGGCCAATGAGAGGTTTCAAAGAATGCGATGCCTCAACGTGTCCGAACGCCGAATGGTTTCAATTGCTGGGGATCCTCTACCGCGCTGGCCTTTTTCTTCAACGCGGCTGTCACGTGGGGAGGAACCATACTGGAAACATCGCCGCCGAGCAGAGCGATCTCGCGCACCGTGCTTGCTGAGAGAAAGGTATGCTTCTCCGCCGTGATTAGAATCACGCTCTCAATCTCTGGCGCCAGACGATGATTGGCCAGCGCCATGCGAAACTCGAATTCGAAGTCAGAAAACACGCGCAGCCCGCGCACGATGACCTGACAACCCCATTCACGGCAGGCGTCCACCGTCAGGTTGCTGTAGCCCAACACCCGAATCTTGGGGTTATCTTTGAAAGTCTCCCGCACCAATTCGATTCGCTCCTCGGGGGTAAAGAGCAGGGATTTAAGCGGGCGGTCATAGACAGCGACGATTAACTCATCGAACAAGCGCGCGGCGCGTTCTGCGATATCGATGTGTCCGTAGTGAATTGGGTCAAATGTGCCGGGAAACAAAGCCCTCTTCATAAGTTAACTTACGTCTCCTTTCCCGCCGCCCCAGAAACGATCGAGTACTTCGGCTAACAGAGCGTGTTCGGGGGCCTGTAGATTTGGATCCTGCTCGAAGAGGCGTTGCGCCTGAAGACGCGCCTTCTCGATCAGCGAGATGTCGCTCAACGATGCCATGCGCAAACTGGAAACAAAGCCGGCTTGCCGTGTGCCGAGGAACTCGCCGGGGCCGCGTTGTTGCAGGTCGCGTTCGGCCAATGCAAAGCCGTCGTTCGTCTCTTCCATGGCCGCCAGGCGTTCGTTTTCCAGATCGTCCTCGCGGCTGGGAATCAGCAAACAGTATGATTGCGCTGCGCCGCGCCCCACTCGCCCGCGCAGTTGATGCAATTGCGCCAACCCAAAGCGCTCTGCGCCTTCAATCAGCATGACCGTCGCATTTGGCACGTCCAGGCCGACCTCGATCACAGTCGTGGCTACGAGGATGTGGTACTCGCCGGCGCGAAAATACGCCATGACCGCCTCTTTTTCCTCCGGCCTCATCCGTCCGTGGAGCAATCCCAATCGCAAGTCAGGGAAGACCTCTCGTTGCAGGCGGGCATGTTCTTCCACTGCCGCAGCGGCCTCCAGTTTCTCGCTCTCCTCGATGAGCGGGTACACAATGAAGGCTTGTCGGCCTGCCTCCACTTGACTGCGAATCAAGGCATAAGCACGTTCGCGCTCGCGCGGCGTCAGCACAAATGTGGCTACCGGCCGACGACCAGCAGGCATCTCGTCCATCACAGAGAGGTCGAGATCGCCGTAGATGGTCAGCGCCAGCGAGCGCGGGATCGGCGTAGCCGTCATGACCAGCAGATGTGGACTGGCGCCTTTGGCGCGCAATGCGGCGCGTTGCGCAACGCCGAAACGATGCTGTTCATCAATGACCACGAACTGCAAATCGGCGAAGGTGACCGGCTCCTCGAGTAAAGCATGTGTGCCGAGGACAATCTTTATCTCGCCTCCGGCCAAGCCGGCGCGAATTTCATCCTTTTCTTTTTCCCCTGTGTCGCCAAGCAGCAGCCGAATCTGGTCGGCCGACAATACGCCTGCGCCTGCATCGCCCGCTAACAGGTCGCAGAAGGTTCGGTAATGTTGTTCGGCCAGAAGTGACGTTGGCGTCATGATTGCCGCCTGCGCGCCTGTTTGAGTAACCACAGCCGCGGCCAGCGCCGCCACCACCGTCTTCCCCGACCCTACGTCGCCTTGTAGCAGACGATTCATGGGGCGACCCGCAGCCAAGTCTGTCAAGATTTCATCCAACGCTCGCTGCTGGGCGTTTGTCAAAGCGTAGGGCAATGCCGCCAAGCGTGCCTCCAGCCACTCCTTGTCTGCTGTGAGGCGTCTCGCCGTTGCCGATTGCCAGTCACGCTTCTGGCGTAGCGCGCCCATCTGTAACAGGAAAATCTCATCAAAGGCAAGACGCTGGCGCGCTTGCTGTAACTTTTCCTGGGAATCGGGAAAATGCGCTTGCAGAATAGCTTCGCTCAGCTCGGGCAGATTGGCCTCACGGCGGACGGACTCGGGGAGATGGTCGCTCAATTTCGGCGCCCAATACGTCACAACCTGGTACATCAGTCTACGCAACCACTTCTGGGTGACATTCGCCGTTAAGGAATATACTGGCACGATACGGTTGGTGTGGAGGTTTTCCACTTCGACCGGCTCCCAATCGGGATTATGCATGACCAGCCGACCCAGGTACTGCTCTACTTTCCCGGAGACCGAAATCGAATCACCGACCTTCATGCGGTTGACCAGCCAGGGCTGGTTGAACCAGATCAGGCGCAAACTTCCCGTACCGTCGTTAAGGATCGCTTCAATCAGCGTGGCAGAGCCGCCGCGTATCTTACGGCTTTCCAGCATTTGAATCACACCAACGACAGTGACCTCCTCGCCATACCATAGACGATGGATGGGTTTCAACTGACTGTAATCGTCATAGCGGCGGGGAAAGTTGTAGAGCATATCACCTAGGGTGGTCATACCTAGGCGGGCCAACATCGCCGCGTGGCGCGGCCCCACCCCAGCCAGCACCTGCAGGGAAGCGTTCAGGGCAATCGGCTGCGCGGTGTGGGGCGGGGAACTCCTGACGGCGCGCGGAGAGGCTCGTTCTTTCCTCTCTGCGCCGGGTGGGCGCGCGGCGACAGGCTCACGCGGCGCCGGCGGGGCCACCTGGGCCTCTCCTACTTCTGGCCTGGCCAAAGTCGATGGAACAGGCGACGCGCGCCGCGTTGGGCGCCTGGGGGTCTCCTCTGTCATGACGACTTCCGGCGCTCGCTCCCGAATCTGTTTCCAGAGCGCTTTCAAGGCGGCTGCGCGTTCCGGAGGCTTTTGTGCGGCATAACCAAGCAGGGTGGCGACCACGAGTTGAATAATTTCCTCCGGCACCCGGTCGAGGCGCGCTTCGCTGCTCCAGGGGTCGATTATCTTCTCCATGCCCCCGATGACCGCTGTATTGCTGTAACCGTTCTCATGTTCCAAGCGAAAGAATTTGCGTAACTTTTCCAGAGATGGCTGCATAAGGTTATTTTACCATTACCGCGCTCACGGTCTATGGAAGGACTTGAAGCCTTCGCCAAGCGCTTCATGCGCCTGACCGATCACCATAAAAGCATTTGGGTCGGTTTCCTGGACGATGGCCTTAAGTTGGGTCACTTCGGCGCGGCTGATGACACAGTATAGCACCGGCCGTGATTCACCGGTATAGCCGCCCGTGCCCGGCAAAATTGTCACCCCACGTTCCAGTTCATATAAAATGCGCTGTGTGACAAGTTGCGGTTGCGCGGTGATGATCAGCGCGGTGCGCACTGTGCCGCTTCCCTCTAGGGTTGTCTCGGCAGCCAGGCCACTGACATAGATAGCTATCAGCGCATAGAGCGCCTTTTTCCAACCAAAAACGAAGCCGGCCGTGAGCACCACTAGGCCGTCGGTTGCCATGTAACTTTGCGTAATCGGAACGCCCTTCCAGTAGTTCAAGATGCGCGCTAGGATGTCCGAGCCGCCGCTGGTGCCTCTTCCACGGTAGACCAGGCCATAGCCAACGCCGCATACCACCGCGCCATAGAGCGAGTTCAACACCAGGTCGTCGGTCAGGCCGTGCTGTGGGAAGAAGGGAAGCAAGGTCAAAAGATCTGTAAAGAGCGAGTACGTCGCCACAGCGAAGGCAGTGCGCAATGCGAAGCGGTGTCCGCCCAACAAACGCCAGCCAAGGATAAAAAGCGGAACATTCCCCAGGAAAAACATTACTCCAATGGGCCAACCGGTGTAATGATTAATGATTTGCGCTAAACCGGTGATTCCGCCGTTGACCAGATGGGCCGGTACAAGGAACAGGCGCAACCCGATTGCCTGAATCAGCGCGCCGAGGAGGAGAAGTAGGTAATCATGGAAAGTGGTCAAGGAGAAACGAGGACGCATGGCAAATCCCATGTTACCTTGTTCTGTGCACCTGTGCAAGAGGTGGAACAGGCGCGAGCTTCGCTTGTTCCTGGCGGGGAACAAGGCGGCTGGGGCAGGAGGGGCAATGCTATGCTCACAATCCATGCGCCGGCACATCGTGCATACCCGCTGTCAGGTGTACTATCAGCGGCGTAGCGCCTCTATGCAAAGGAGGCGCCGTTCCCGGAAATTGCGTTCATACGACGACAATTCTTGCGTTCGCAAGCAGCGCGAAGGCCTTGTCAGGGTACAAAGTTGCGGCTAGAATGAGCGCAATGGAATTTGAGGTCTTCACGCTTTTACCGGAAGTGTTTCCTCCCTATCTAGGGACCAGCATTCTGCAGCGCGCTCGTCAGCGTGGGCTGGTGGAGGTGCGCGTCCACAACATTCGTGATTGGGCAACAGGAAAGCATCGCGTGACGGATGACGAACCTTACGGCGGGGGGGGCGGGATGGTCATGAAGCCGGAGCCGATTTTCGCTGCGGTGGAATCTGTGCTTGGCGCGTCGCCAACGTGTCCGGTTATTCTGCTTACGCCGCAGGGAAGGTTGTTGACCCAGAAGGTCGTCGCGGAACTGGCGCGCCAGCCGCGCCTGGCATTGCTTTGTGGACGTTATGAGGGCGTGGACGAGCGCGTGCGTCAGTATCTGGCGACCGATGAAATTTCGATCGGCGATTATGTCCTGACCGGCGGCGAGTTGCCGGCGCTTGTTCTGATCGATGCGATCGTTCGTCTCTTGCCCGGCGCGCTGGGCGATGAAGACGGCGCGCAAGACGACTCGCATGCCTCGGGACTGTTAGAGCACCCCCATTATACGCGTCCCTCTGAATTTCGCGGCTGGCGTGTGCCGGAAGTACTGCGTTCTGGCGATCATGCGCGTATCGCGCGCTGGCGGCGTGAACAATCGTTGCTGCGTACACTGCAACGCCGTCCGGATATGCTGAAGAACGCTCCTTTGAGCGCTGCCGACCGCGAGTTCCTGAAAACCTGGTTCGAGGGCTTGCAAGAAAACGGCGCCGCGAAGGAAGGAGGGTGACCCGATTGTGGAATCGCGCTTTTCTTCTCTAGTCTTCGCCTGGGGTTGGGCCTCAAATCTCTTTGTAAGGGAGGCATCCTCTAGATGAGCGCAAAACGCTTTCCCTGGGGTACGACATCCTTGCTCGGTTTTGGTTTTCTTGGCATTAGCATCGTTTGGCCGATTTTCAATCAGTACGTCCCTCTTTTTCTTCAGGCGGGCAATGTGGAGTTCGAGGCAAAATTGCTTGCGGAGGGGAAGGCGATTCCGGATATTCGCGGCTTCGGACTGTCCCCGGCGCTGGCTATGTTTGTGATGACCTGGGATAATATCCTGAACATGTTCATCGCGCCCTGGGCCGGTTCGCGCAGCGACCGGACGTGGAATCGTTTTGGCCGTCGTAAAGGTTGGATTCTCCTTGGCGCGCCGATAGCCTTGCTCTCGTTTGTCTTTATTCCGGTTGCTCAATCCGTTCTGGCGATTCTCGCCTTCATCTTGATCACGAACTTTGGTATGGCATTGTTCCGCGCCCCGACGGTCGCTTGGTTGGGCGATCTGTTTGACGCCAATGACCGCAGCAAGGCGAACGGCGTGATTAATCTCATGGGCGGTGTGGGCGGCCTGCTGGCGTATTTCGGCGGCGGCGCGCTCTTCAATGCGTTTGGGCGTCACGCGCCGTTCGTCGCCGGCGTACTGGTAGCCACGGTCGCGCTACTGACTGTGTTGCTTGTGGTCCGCGAGCCGCGCGAATTGGCGCGGACGGAGCAAGGAGGCATCGCGCCGACGGGCGTTTTCGATGAGGTGCGCCGTCTTTTCCGCCAGGAGGATAGGAGCGGTTTGCTGGTGTTGGTCAGCATCTTGTTCTGGTTCATGGCGTTTAACGCCCTGGAGACCGGACTGTCCTCCTTTGCCGTTTTCACCTTGGGGATGAAAGCGGGCACGGCGGCCATCTATACCGGCGTGATGACGATTTCTTTCATCGGATTTGCCGTGCCGGCCGGGCTATTTGGCACACGCTATGGCCGTGCGCCGGTTATCCGCATCGGGTTGATCGGCTTGATCGTATTGACTCTGGCGGGCTATGTCCTCATTCGTAGTCCGCTCACGCTAGCGCTTATCTTGGCGATGGCCGGGGCGCTCTGGTCGTTGGTCAACGTGAATAGCCTGCCGCTCGTCTATGATCACGGCGATGAGCGTCGCCTTGGAGCGTATACTGGCCTGTACTATTTTTCCTCGCAACTGGCGGCCACCCTTGGGCCGACTTTGGGCGGTGTGCTGGTGGAGACGCTGGGAAATGAGTATCGCTGGTTGTGGCTGTTCGGAATGCTGTTCATGGGCCTGGCATTGACGACCATGAGCGGCGTGCGGCGCCGTGTGCAGGGGAGAACCGCTTGAACGACGGCGGGGAAAGGTTTGGAGGAATGGCTTTTCAAAGGTTACTTTGGAAGCAACGATCGACATTCCTCCTGACGTTCTTCCTGCTGACAGGGATCGCAATGGCTTTTCTCGTCCTGAACGCGCCGGTCGCGCCCGCTGCACCGAATTGCGCCGACGTGCGACAGTTTTGTGTCGGCATGGCGGCGGCGCTGGGAGAATGGGAAGCAGGCGACCTCAATCAACAGACTTGGGAAGCGTTGCGCCGCTCGCGCCTGGTGGACTGGGTGCAAGTTCTGGAGACGAACAGCGCGAAAGATTACGCCCCCAACATTGCCTTCTTCGCCGAGCGCGACTACGATGTCGTTGTCACGGTCGGCTCTGCAGCAAGCAAAGACACCATAGAGGCAGCAGAGAAGTATCCTGGTTGTTACTTTATCGGTGTGAATCAGCCCCAGACCATCGTGCGCGAAAATCTGGTTGGCTTGATCTTCCCGGAGGACGCGGCCGGTTTTCTGGCCGGCGTGTTGGCTGCGCGGGTTTCGGAGACCGGCCGGCTTGGCGCGGTATGTAGCACGCGGGCGATACCGGCGTATTGGCGGTACTGCGAGGGCTTTCGCGCCGGCGCGCAGTATGCAGATGGGGAAGTCCAGGTCAATGTGCTTTATAATGATTCCTATCCTTCCTCACGCGCGGTCAAGGCAGAAGTTTGGGCAGAGACGAGCACGCGCATGTTGCTCTCGGCCGGCGTGGATGTGATTTTCGCCGATCCGACGGCAACAGGTCGAGCGGCATTGCAGACTGCTGTGGCGGAACGGATACGCGTTATCGCAGCTGGGGCGGATTATGCCTTGCAGTGGCCACAAGCGCGCCCTTATCTGTTAACCAGCGTCCTGCCGCTCGTGGAGCCCGGCTTGTTGCCTCTCGTCCGCGCTGCCGCGCGAGCGCAAGCGGGGGTTGCGCCCTGCGCGCCGGCGTTTTCCACAAGTTCCTTCTTCACGTTGGCCGGGAGAAACACGAGGTGCTCTTTGGGTTCTGCGTTCCCGTCAGGGAATTTTCTGGGCGCGGTAGGATATGCGCCGTTCTATGAACAAGCGACCAAAATCCCCCTCGAAGCGCAGTATGCCTTAGAGGAAGTTCGCCGGGCGTTGACGGAGGGTCGTTTGGCAACGGGCGTGCCGCCGGTACAACCGTGAGCGAGGATAGCAGCGCATTTGGACGGCAAACATGAAAAACAATCGCCGCGCAATGCGCATTGCGCGGCGATTCTGCACCGGGAAACCAGATAACGAATTATTCGCTCTTTGTTTCGCCCTTCTTCTCACCGACGTTTTCGCCAGCATTGGTCTTGTGTTCTCCCTGACTGCGCTGCCCCGAAGGAGAGTGGTGATCCGTTGCATAGAACCCCGATCCTTTGAACACGATTCCGACCGGTTGATAAATCTTCTTCAGGGCCTTCTTCCCACACTCCGGGCAGCGAGCCAAAGGATCGTCGGTAAACTTTTGAAACTTTTCGAACTGCATGCCGCAGTTATCACAACGATACATATAGACGGGCATACATTTCACCTCCTTCCTGCGCAAGGAATTTCCTGCGAGAGAGCGTAAATATTATAACGCTCTTCCTAGCCGATGACAAGGGGGCCGCGCTTTGTCCGGCAATTCTCAATGTAGCTGCCTTCGCGTGGCCGGTCTTCCACTTTGGCCTAAAGCAGCGCTTTTCTTGCGGCTTTGCCTGCAACATTGGCCCCCGCTTTTGGCGTTCTTTCGAAAAAAGCCCTACCTAGATGGAGCGTGGCTGCGGCAGGCTACAAGGCATGTCTTACAGGACGGTAAGACACGCCTTTCGAGGCTGTCGCAGAGAAAGCCTCCAATGGAGAATAGCTGTAACCGGCGAGTGTGCACAAACACGAATCTGCTCGTAGGCCGAACAAACCTACAAGCCGCCTAAGTCCACCCGATCGCTGTGAATAGTAGCGCCGCGCTCGCAGGCAGAGCAAGATTGCATGTACAACGGATGCTTTCGAATCAGGCGCGAAGGCGCGTTTCAAAGAGGATTATTCGACCTTAGCTTGCTGTTTTTCAAGATTCTCTGTCGTCTCAATAGAAGGAAAGGGTTTGAGGGGAGGAAGACGCCCCGGGGGTTTGCCCGGCGTTACTCTCCGATTCCGATCGGCGCAAGGCAAACATGATTCCTAGACTGATTAGAGCAAACGCTCCCACGGCGGCCTCTGTCCAATAAATTCCCAAGGAGCGCATCATCGCGACCGCTACGCTGTCAATCAGAGTGTGGTACAGGATTGCCAGCCCAAGCCAGAGCAGGTTGCGACGGAGAAGCGCCTGCATGACCAGCGCGGCCATCGCTATCTGACAGGTCATCGCAAAGATGCGCTCCAGCGCCCCCAGCAAACTATCGTACCAAGGAACCGACCAGTAGGCTTCTACCTGCTGGCGCGCTGTATCCAGTTGCGCGGCCGGCGCAACTGTCGCCAAGTCCACTTCACGATAGGTCAGCATAAAGAAGTAGGCCAGGAGCGCCAGAAGGCCGAGCAGAATAGCCTCGGCGCCGCCGTGGCCCGCGCCAAACAACACACTGCTTCGCCAAGAACGCGCCTGGCGTGCCCACAAAAGAAGAACCAGATAACGTGCTCCTTCCTCGAACACCCCTGCACTCAGGCCGCCGAAGACGGCCCAGAAAGCCGTCTGTACCGCAGGTGACCAGTACACAGAGGGCCGCTCCACCAGTTTCTGGATCAGTAGGTTAAAGGGAATATGGCCGACTTGGGAAAGGATGAACGTTGCCGCTCCGATCCCCCATAGACCCCAGCCGGATTTCCAACGGCGCGTCAAGAAAATGGCCAGGCCTAGGGGCAAGGCAATCATCAGGAGGGCGTTCAGAAAGTAGGTAAATGAGAGAATGTCCATGATGGCGCATCCTTTGGCAAAGAGAAGAACGAAGCCATTGGTCGGTAAAAAACAACGGGGCCATTTTAGCATAGATTGCGGGTATAATGGCGAGCATGGCGTCTTCCTCTCGTCGAGTTCGTTTGCTTCTGATTGGGTTTCTTTTCATCTTCTTAGGACTACGCCTCGCGCCAGATATTCCGCGGCGGGTCTATGCACGCACGTTCCCTTCGAGCGCTCAGGCGCTCATTGACGCTGTGAATGCCCTGCGCGCCGCGAATGGCTTGCCCCCCTACCGAGTCCACCCAATCCTGATGACCATTGCTCAGGCGCAGGCAGAATATATGGCCTCCATCGGCACCTGGACGCACACCGGCCCAGATGGCTCGCGCCCCTATCAGCGCGCGCTGACAGCCGGCTATCTCGTAGCCGGCGATCTCTCGCAAGGCGGCTGGTTCTCCGAAAATGTCATCATGGGCCGTAACCTGAGTGCAGAGGGCGCCGTACAAGCGTGGTTGGGTGATGATGCCCACAAAAACACCATGCTCAGCCTCATCTATCAAGACGTCGGCGCCGGTGTAGCCGTTTCTGGCGCTACCACCTACTACTGTCTGGACGTCGGCCTTTCGACCGGCGGCACACCGGTTGTCTATACTCCTTTTGGAAACACGCCTACCCCGACGATCCTACCGAATACACCGCATCCGGATGGTTCCATTATCCACATCGTCCAGCCTGGCGAAATCCTCCTTGCTATCGCAGCCGCCTACAACGTGCCGCTTGCGGATATTTTGCGCCTGAATAACCTTAGGGTGAATTCGGTCATTTACCCTAATCAGAAAATCGTGATTCGCCCGGCGTTTACCCCCACACCGACTCAACCCACGCTAACGGCGTCCCTGCTCCCGACGCTGACCCCCTGGCCAACGTTGACGCCGACTGCATTGCCAATTGCCAACCCCCAGGAAACGCGGGTGGGAATGCCGTCACGCCCTCTCTCGGACGCGAACGCCGCCGCGCTGGTTGGCCTGATTCTCCTGCTTGCCCTGGGGTTGGCCGCTCTGGTTGCTCTCTCCGGCCGAGGGCAGGGCGCTGACAGCAGCGGAGTCTAGTGTATCACCTCCGCCCCGCCCATCCAGGGGCGTAGGGCAGGTGGAATGAGGATCGAGCCGTCGGCCTGCTGATAGGTCTCCATCATGGCAATCAGGGTGCGTGGTAACCCCAAGCCTGAGCCATTCAGGGTATGCACAAAGCGCGCCTTGCCGCCCTCCGTCGGCCGGTACTTGATGTTTGCCCGCCGCGCTTGAAAATCGGTGTCGTTCGAGATCGAGGAAACTTCCAACCACTCGCCCAGACCTGGCGCCCAGACTTCAACATCATACGTCATGGCCGCGCCAAAACCCAGATCGCCGGTGCAAAGTTGCTTAACGCGGTAGGGCAGACCCAACTCCGCGCAGGTTTGTTCGACGTCGGTCAACATTTTTTCGAGCATGGCATCCGAATCTTCCGGCTTGCAGTAAATGTACATCTCGACTTTATCGAACTGATGACCGCGCTTGATGCCGCGTACGTCGCGCCCGGCACTCATCTTCTCCTTGCGGAAACAGGGCGTATAGGCGGTATAGAGCAAGGGTAGGCTGGCCTCCTCTAGGATTTCATCCATGTGCAAGCCGGTCAACGGCACTTCGGCGGTCGGCACCATCCAGCGATCTTCTTCCACATCATGGTACAGGTTATCGCGGAATTTGGGCAACTGCCCCGATTTGAACATGATCTCCTCGCGCACCATGAAAGGCGGGTAAATCTCGGTGTATCCTTGGCGAATGTGCACATCGAGCATCCACGCGATCAGCGCGCGTTGCAGACGCGCGCCGGCCGCGCGTAGGACGTAGAACCGCGAGCCGGTCAACTTGACGCCGCGTTCGAAATCTAGGATTCCCAGCGCCGGTCCAAGCTCCCAGTGCGGTTTCGGCGGAAAATCGAAGGACGGCACCTCGCCGACCGTCCGCACGACCACATTTTCGCTCTCGTCTTTTCCATACGGACAGCGCGCATCTGGGAGATTGGGCAAGGTAGCAACCAGCGACTCCAGCTCCCTCTCCACCACCTCCACTTCCTTATCGAGCGCGGCAATGCGGTCGCCGACGATGCGCATGGCCTCGATTCGGGCCTGGCGTTCGCTCGCTTCTTTTATCTGACCGATTTCCTTCGAGACGGCGTTCCGTTTGGCCTTGAGTGCCTCGACCTCCTGCAAGAGGGCGCGACGACGCGCGTCCAGGCGCAAGACATCGTCCACCGCCGTCGTCTCCATCTGACGGTCGCGCAGCGCCTTGCGCACCATTTCGGGGTTTTCACGAATCAGATTGATGTCCAACATGTCTGTTATTCCCTTTGAATTCTTCCATGGTGACGTGGCCCGGCTGGCTGATGCCCTCGCGCAGGAGCACTTTCCAGATAGTCAGGAGCAGGATTTTCATATCCAGCCAGAACGACCAGTGATCCACATACCAGACATCCAGGCGGAACTTTTCCTCCCACGAGAGCGCGTTGCGCCCATTGACTTGCGCCCAGCCGGTAATGCCCGGCAACACATCGTGGCGACGCATTTGCTCCGGGCTGTAACGCTCCAAATATTGCATTAACAGCGGACGCGGCCCAACTAGACTCATCTCGCCACGCAAGACATTGATAAGCTGCGGTAGGTCGTCCAGGCTGGTGGAACGCAGAAAGCGGCCAAAGGGCGTCAGACGTTCCGCGTCAGGCAGCAGATTCCCGTTGGGGTCGCGCCGATCGCTCATGGTGCGAAATTTGTAAACGGTAAAGGGACGACCCTTGTAGCCAGGGCGTACTTGGCGGAACAGAATCGGGCGTCCCTGAAACACCCAGACAAGCAGGGACAGAATCGCAAGCAATGGCGAGAGCAGCACCAGCCCCAACGCGGCAATGAAGACATCGAAAAGCCGTTTTGACCAGCGCATAAGGTCATTCTACCAAAAGATTGTGGTATATTCTAGGTCCAGAGGCGCTTATGAACGAGCGTATTCTTATTATCGAGGACGATCCGGCTATTCTCAAAGTGCTCCAGCGCGGTCTTGCGTACGAAGGGTACACGGTGGATATCGCGACGGATGGTTATGCCGGCTTGGCTCGCGCCAGCGAGCATCGCCCCGACCTGGTGATTTTGGACTGGATGCTGCCCGGCCTGGATGGGTTGGAGGTCTGTCGCCGTCTGCGCGCCGGGGGCCGTCTGCCGATTCTGATGCTTACCGCCAAAGACGCCATTCAGGACCGCGTGCAAGGCTTGGATGCCGGCGCGGATGACTATCTGGTCAAACCGTTCAGTCTGGAGGAATTGCTGGCGCGGATTCGTGCTTTGCTCCGTCGCGCACAGACCGAACGTGTCCCTGTCTACCACTTCGCCGATCTGACCCTAAACACGGCCACGCGCGAGGTCAAGCGCGGTGAACGTCGCCTGACACTGACTACCAAAGAGTTCGACTTGCTCGAACTGTTCCTGCGCCATCCCGGGCAGGTCCTGACGCGCGAAATCATCTTCGATCATATCTGGGGATACGATTTCGGCGGTGAGAGCAACGTCCTGGAAGTGTATATTCGTTACCTGCGCCAGAAGCTGGAGAGCGGTGGAGAACCGCGCCTGATTCACACGGTGCGCGGCGTGGGGTATGTACTTCGAGAGGAAGAATAAAGGCGCGCGGCGTCTTAAGGCCGTTCCCCACGTTTGCGCACGAGCGATTGTTCGGAAGCGGTCGTGTACAGATCGGCGCCCAAATACAACGCTGGCCGAACGCGATTGACCTGCAATATTCCCTCTTCATCGAAAACTTGCGGCGACTGATAGACGGCAACGATCTCGCCGGTGAAAAGCTCATGATCTCCATAGGGCCGATGTTCCACTAGCCGGCATTCGTACGCGGCGTAGGCGTCCCGGAGGATGGGCGCATGAGAATCGGGGAAGGACTCGACGGCGATGGAGAACACGGTGAATTTGTCCAGGTCGCGTCCTGAGTTCCGCCCTACGCCGGCGATGATATCTGCCTTTTCGAATGGCAGAAAATTGACTCCGAACATGCCTGTCTCCAGGATGAGCGCGTAGGAGAAGCGTTTCGGAGTCAAAAGAACACCGTACAGCGGCGGGTTGAAGGAGAGTGGAGAATGCCAGGCACAGGCCATGGCGTTCGTTCTCTCCCCACTCTTTACCGTAACAACCGCCGCGACTGCCGGATAACTGTAGTACAAATGCGAGAAGGGAGGGAGGTGAAGAGTTTTTTCCATGCCGACCTGCCTAAGGGAAAATGAGTCAGGGTGGTCTATCCCACCGACTTGTTTAAGCGCCGTAGCAGAGAATTCATGAGGGCGCGAAAACGCCTACTCCGAAACGGTGTGCGAAGCCGTAGCAAGGACGATGTTGTGAAACGGCCAGGGGTGCGGAACTGTGAGACTCGACACAAAGACTTGCACCACAAAGGGGAGCAAGTCTCTGATGAGCTGTTCTTGGCACGAAGTACAACGTACAGCCTTTGACGCCCCTATCTGGCGCTACAAATCGTCCAGGCTCCCGGCACCCAAGCTAAGCAGTCCTGTAGCATACTTGGGCGGGTGGACCTTCTCCTCGTCTTTACCGAAGCGGATGACCTCACCGCTTTCGGTCAAGGCCTCCACGGCCAGGCCAAGGCTTTGCAGTTCTTTGACCAGCACGCGGAACGAGGCCGGGATGCTTGGTTCCTCAATCGGATTGCCCTTAACGATGGCCTCGTATGTGCTGACGCGCCCTTGCACATCATCCGACTTCACCGTCAGCATTTCCTGTAACGTATAGGCTGCGCCATAGGCTTCCAATGCCCAGACTTCCATCTCGCCGAAGCGCTGACCGCCGAACTGAGCCTTGCCGCCCAGCGGTTGTTGCGTGATCAGGCTGTACGGGCCGGTAGCGCGGGCGTGCACCTTATCCTCCACCAGGTGGTGTAACTTCATGATGGACATGATACCTACCGCCACCGGCTGATCGTACGGCTCGCCGCTTTTCCCATCGCGTAGAATTTGCTTGCCCAGCGTTGGTATGGGTTGGCCGGTTGCTATCATGACCTCCTGGGCTTTAGTAGCTACCTGCTCGTCGGGAACGTTGTCCTCGCCCAGGGTATGCAACCAGAGTTTCAGGCAGACGTGAATCGCGCGCCGATCGAAGCGATCGCGCTCTGTTGGGGCCGGAATCGGATCGGTGAAGATTTCTGCTGGGTCATAACCGTGATCGCGCAGCCACTCTCTGGCTGTCGAGAGGCGCGCGTAGTGGACGTCCGAGGCCAGGCGGTACACGTCGTAGCCGCGTGCGCCCAACCATTGCTCCAGATACAGGCGGCGGACCTCCTCGTCGTCCTCGATGCTGTTCGGATCGTACTCCTGCTGCTTGATCCATTCCCAGGCGAGGTCAACCGTCTCGTCCCAGGCGCGATCCACGATCCAGGCGCGTGCCAGTTCGGCTTCGATTTCCGCCTCGGTTGCGCCGTCGAAGACTGGGGTAGTCGCGCGAAAACCAAGTCGCGCGGCCGCCCAGCCCAGATGCGTTTCGAGAACCTGGCCGAGGTTCATGCGACCGGGCACGCCTGTCGGGTTGAGGATGATGTCTACCGGCGTGCCATCTTCGAGAAACGGCATGTCCTCGACAGGAACGACGCGTGAGACCACGCCCTTGTTCCCATGGCGCCCGGCCATTTTATCGCCGGCGGTAATCTTGCGACGTTGCGCCACCGAGACGCGCACCATCATGTCCACGCCTGCTGCAAGTTCAATGCTATCGTCGCGCGTGAAGACCTTGACATCTACCACTTTCCCGCGTTCGCCGTGTGGCATACGGAGGGAGGTGTCCTTAACATCGCGGGATTTCTCGCCGAAGATGGCGCGCAGAAGGCGCTCTTCGGGCGTCAGTTCTTTCTCCCCCTTCGGCGTCACCTTGCCGACCAGAATATCGTTCGGCCCCACCTCGGCGCCGATGCGAACGATGCCGCGTTCGTCAAGGTCTTTAATCGCATCCTCGCCCACATTGGGAATGTCGCGGGTGATTTCTTCCGGGCCAAGTTTCGTATCGCGCGCCTCCACCTCATGCTTTTCGATGTGCACGGAGGTGAACCGATCCTGCTGAACCAACCGCTCCGAGATGACGATTGCATCCTCGAAGTTGGCGCCTTCCCAGGATAGGAAGGCCACGATCACGTTCTGCCCTAGGGCGAGTTCGCCGTTCTCCGTGGACGAAGAGTCGGCGATGACATCCCCCGCGCGCACGACCTGCCCTTTGACCACCGCCGGGCGCTGGTCAATGCAGGTGCTCTGATTCGAACGCTGGTATTTGCGCAATGGATAAGTGCGCAGGTTGCCATCCCGTTCACGGATGACGATCGCCGAACCGGTGACGGATACAACATCGCCGTCGGCTTCGGCGACTACCACCTGTCCGGAATCGAGGGCGGCATAGCGCTCGATGCCAGTGGAGACCAGCGGCACCTCCGGTTGCACGAGAGGCACCGCCTGCGCCTGCATATTCGAACCCATCAGAGCGCGGTTCGCATCATCGTGTTCCAGGAAGGGAATGAGCGCTGCGCTAATGCCGACCACCTGATGCGGCGCGACGTCCATATAATCTACCTTCTCAGGTGCTGTGAAGATGAAGCTAGAATGGAAGCGACATGAGACGCGCCCTTGCTCGAATTCGCCATACTCGTTAAGTGGAGCATTTGCTTGAGCAATCACATACTTATCCTCGGCGTCGGCCGAGAGATATTCTACTTCATCGGAGATAAAAGGGACGACCGCTACTTCGCCCTTGAGTCTGGCAATTGTCTTGAACGCCTTCTCGGTGATGCGCTCCCCTGCTTTGAGTACCACTTCTCCAGATTGGGGGTCCACCAGGTCTTCCCGCAGCGCGCGACCGACCAGACGGGGATCATTGCACGCGAGTTGCTTGACAATCTTGCGGTAGGGAGTCTCGATGAAACCGTATTCATTGACGCGTGCGAACGTCGCCAGACGACCGATCAGGCCGATGTTGGGGCCTTCGGGTGTTTCGATCGGGCAAATGCGACCGTAGTGCGAATAGTGGACATCGCGCACGTCGAAGCCGGCGCGTTCACGGCGCAATCCACCCGGACCGAGGGCGGAGAGGGTGCGCTTATGGCGCAGTTCGGCCAAGGGGTTGGTTTGATCCATGAATTGCGATAATTGACTGGAGCCGAAGAATTCGCGCAAAGCAGCTACGACCGGGCGGATGTTGATCAGGTTGACCGGCGAGAGCTGCGCCTGGTCGTGAATGGACATGCGTTCCTTGATGACCCGCTCCATGCGCCGCAGCCCAAGGCGCATCTTGTTTTGAATCAACTCACCAACAGTTTTGACGCGACGATTCCCAAGGTGGTCCACATCGTCTGGCGGTTCGACGCCATTATTGATGAGAATCATGTGCCGCACTAGACGGATAATATCGGCCTTCGTCACCGTGCGATGGGAGATAGGGATGCGCACGTCCAGTTTCTGGTTGAGTTTGTATCGCCCTACACGTTCCAAATCATAGTGACGCTGGTCGAAGAGTTGTTCCTCAAGGAACTGGCGCGCGTTCTCCAACGTGGCCGGATCGCCCGGCCGCATGCGCCTGAAGAATTCTAGCAACGCGGCTTCCGCAATCGTAAGTCGCCCCGAAAGATCCCATTCCGGTTCCTGCTTGAAGGTTGAGGCGATAAACAGGCGTTCTGGATTTTTGTCTACGTCCTTGAAGAGGGAGAGGAGCTCTTCGTCTGTTCCGCTGGTGAGAATCCGATCGCCGCTGCCGTCGTCGACGGCTGCCAGCGCGCGCAGGAATACAGTAACGGGAACTGTACGCTTGCGGTTAAACTTGAGAATGATGTAGTCGCTTTTGCGCGTCTCGAACTCCATCCACGCGCCGCGATCCGGGATGAGTTTTGCCATGGCCAGTGGACGGCCTGTTGCGCGGTCGGTTGGCGCCTCGAAGTACACGCCGGGAGAGCGTATCAATTGCGAAACGACCACCCGTTCGGTGCCGTTGACAATGAATGTTCCTTTCGGCGTCATCTCTGGGAAGTCCCCCAGAAAGATATCCTGTTTAATGGGTTCGGTGATCTCCGGCCCGGCTAACAGAACCGAGACGTACAATGGACAGGCATAGGTTAAATCCCGTTCCACGCATTCTTCGATGCTGTACTTTGGCTCGCCGAACCAATACCGCAAACCCCATTGCTCCGATTCCGGCGTGCGGCTTGGGAAATATAACTTCATTTCTTTATTGTAGGATTCGATAGGGGAAATTTCGTGAAAAAGTTCGCCTAGCCCTTCCTCCTTCAACCGTTTAAAGGAAGCCAGTTGCACTTCAATCAGGTTAGGAAGGTCGGGAGCGACCGGGATGCGCGCGTAGTTCTTGGTAGGCAATACTGCCATTGTCCTCTCCTAAAGGAATTCATGGTAGAAACAAAAAAGCCTCCTTGTCCACGACTCTCTGCGAACAAGGGAAAGGGAATAGGGGGATGAGCAAAACCCCATTATACCATTTTTTTCTTTGAGGTCAAGGTTGCCTTGACATTTTTGCCAAAGAAGACTATGATTGTCGCAATTCCAGACCGTTGTGTCGAGCATTGTTGAGGAGGAACCATGAATACCACGACCTACCGTATCCCCTCGATACATTGTCCGCATTGTGTGCATACGATTGAGAGTGAACTTGCCGAGCTGGAAGGCGTTAAAAGCGTGAAGGCCGATCTGGAGGCGCGCCAGGTCACGGTCACGTTCGACGCGCCGGCTGACGATCGCGCGATCCGCTCGTTTCTTGCCAAGATCAACTATCCGGCAGAAGCATAATGTCGGTTGTTGGGTGAAAAACCGAAACGCCCCTTCGGAAGGGCGCGTTGCGCGTTGGGCAAAACGGGTGGGGACTTGTTCCGGTATGGAATGAGTACAGGACCTGTTTGGTTATTAAGGAGCAGATTGAGAACGTCGAAGGGACCAAAGAGCAGGATGGAGATGGCTGATGCGGACGAAGAGCGAAAGCAAGTTATCCTTCCTATTACCGGCATGACCTGTGCGAATTGCGTAGCGACCGTTGAGCGCAACTTAAGAAAAGTGAGCGGCGTGGTCCGGGCATCGGTTAACTTGGCTTCGGAACGGGCCGTGGTGGAATTCGATCCGCAGCGGGCCGATCTCGCCGCGCTGGTGGAACGAGTGGAACGCGCCGGTTATGGCGTGGCAACCGGCGAAGCTGTTTTAACCATTCCCCGTTTGAGCGACGACCGTGTTGCGCGGCGGTTGGAGAAAACCCTGCTCCGGATAGAAGGTGTGCTGGGACTCTCGGTCAACGAGAGGAATGGTCACGCGCGCGTTCGTTATCTGCCGACCGTGGTTAGTCAGGCAGAAATCCGGCGCGCGGCGG
Source organism: Anaerolineales bacterium (assembly GCA_034436015.1). Taxonomy (GTDB): domain Bacteria; phylum Chloroflexota; class Anaerolineae; order Anaerolineales; family Villigracilaceae; genus DAOTVX01. The sequence goes on along the minus strand of DAOTWG010000035.1, from coordinate 56,099 downwards.
CGCGCGCCGGTCTCCCGCCTGTGGAAGTTGGCGGCGAGGTTGAGGACGTAGAAGCGCAGGCGCGCCGGAGGGAAATTCAACAACAATGGCGTTTACTCCTTGTGGGCCTGTTTTTCACGATTCCGCTTTTCCTGTTGAGCATGGCAGGCGATCTCCGATGGCTTCCTGCTTTCTTTTATCAGGCTGTTCCAGGGGAAGATGCCGCGTTGCATCTTCGACCCTGGGTATATTGGTTCATGTTCGTGTTGGCCAGTCCGGTGCAGTTTTATGTCGGTTGGCAGTACTACGTCAACAGTTATCATGCCTTGCGGAGTGGATCGGCCAATATGGATGTGTTGATTGCCCTGGGATCCTCGGCTGCCTATTTCTTCTCGTTGGCCGTCCTTCTCCATCTTGCGCCCGGCCACGTTTACTTTGAGACTGCGGCCGTCATCGTCACGTTGATTCGTTTGGGCAAGTATCTCGAAACACGGGCGAAGGGGAACACGTCACAGGCCATCCGGAAACTGCTCGGTTTGCGCGCAAAGACCGCCCGCGTGGTGCGAGATGGGGAGGAGCGCGAAATTTCCGTCGAAGACGTGCAGCCGGGCGACCTGATCCTTGTACGTCCCGGCGAGACAATTCCGGTGGACGGCGTGGTTCTCGAGGGCCGCAGCACGGTGGACGAATCCATGTTGACTGGCGAATCGCTTCCGGTGGAAAAAGGACCGGGCGACCCGGTTATCGGCGCCACGCTCAATCAGCGTGGTTTTTTCAAGTTCGAGGCCACACGCGTCGGCCGTGAGACAGTTCTGGCGCAAATCATTCGTCTGGTTGAGGAGGCGCAGGGCAGCAAAGCGCCTATCCAGAGACTGGCCGACCGCGTCTCGGCTGTCTTTGTTCCTATCGTCATGTTGATCGCGTTTGTGACATTTCTCGGCTGGTATTTTCTGGGGATGCCGGGCGTTCTGACGCGCGCGCTGGTCAATACCGTGTCCGTACTGGTCATCGCCTGCCCCTGCGCGATGGGCCTGGCTACCCCCACCGCGATTATGGTTGGTATGGGGAAAGGCGCGGAGATGGGCATCCTTTTCCGGAATAGCGAAGCGCTGGAGCGCCTGGGCAAAGCGCGGACAATCGTGCTCGACAAGACCGGCACGGTCACCGGCGGTCAACCGGCTGTAACAGCGATCGCTGTCGTTGATGGCGCAGTATGGACAGGGGAGGAAATCCTACGCCTGGCGGCGAGCGTGGAAAAGGGAAGTGAGCATCCACTGGGCGAGGCGATATGGGCCGAAGCGACTCGACGTGGCCTGACTCTGAGTGAACCGTTGGACTTTCGCGCGGAGGTTGGCGCCGGCGTTGAGGCGAACGTGGATGGTCATCACGTGGCCGTCGGCAATTTCCGGTGGATGGAAGAGCGCGGCTATGCCCCGCGCCGTCTGCTCCCCCAGATCGAGCGCGCCCAAGCCGGGGCCAGGACTCCGATTTTGGTCGCCATAGATGGGCAGACCTGCGGTCTCTTCGCCGTTGCCGATACGGTCAAGGAAGGTTCGCAGGAAGCCGTTGCCGAACTGCGCCGTTTGGGTCTTCGCGTGCTTTTGCTTACCGGAGACAATCGCCATACCGCGGAGGCCGTTGCGCGCCTCGTCGGCGTGGACGATGTCATCGCCGGCGTCTTGCCGCAGGAAAAAGCAGCGGTCATTCGAACGTTGCAGGAAGCGGCCACAGACGGCGATGACCAACCGCCAAGGAGAGGAAAAGGGCGACACGAACCTATCGTAGTCATGGTCGGCGATGGCGTCAACGATGCTCCGGCGTTGGCTCAGGCGGATGTCGGGATTGCGATCGGCGCCGGCGCCGATGTAGCGTTGGCGACAGCGTCGGTAACGTTGATGAGCGGCGATTTGCGCGGCGTTCCACACGCGATTCGCCTTTCGCAGCAAACCCTGCGTACGATTCGAGAGAATCTATTCTGGGCGTTCTTCTACAACGTTTTGCTCATTCCCGCTGCTGCTCTCGGTTATCTCCACCCGATGCTTGCTGCAAGCGCCATGGCGTTCAGCAGCCTGTTCGTGGTTGGCAACAGTCTGCGATTGAAACGGAGAGCGATCTCGGGTACAATATCTTCAGTCTGATCGTGTTTCCTCATCTTCCTAGCGAAATGTTATGATACCTATCCGCGATGAAAATCCGACCTATCGTGTTCCTTGGGTGAATTATCTCTTGATTGCAGGAAACGTATTGGTGTTCCTATGGCAGGTCAGTCTGGGGCCGTCTGGGGAAAGTACCCTGTATCGGCTGGCGCTGATCCCCTTCGATCTGACCAGCGGCTTGGACTGGGGGGATGTGCGCACGATGCTGAGCAGTATGTTCATGCACGCCGGGCTGGCGCACTTGCTAGGAAATATGCTCTACCTGTGGATTTTCGGCGATAATGTCGAGGATGCGCTGGGGCATTTTCGCTATCTGCTTTTCTACCTCGCTGGCGGTTTCTTTGCTGCGTTGACCCATGTGTTTATCTATCCGTTTTCCCGCGTCCCAACGGTCGGAGCGAGCGGTGCCGTTGCCGCCGTGCTGGGGGCTTACCTTTTGCTTTACCCTCACCGTCGTATTGTCACGCTGGTTCCTTTTGGCTTCTTTGTGCAGCTGGCTCGCATCCCGGCGATTGTCGTGTTAGGAATGTGGTTTCTGTTTCAGTTTTTCGAGGGCACGTTGGCTCTAGGAATGGCAGAGTTGGGCGGTGTTGCTTTTTGGGCGCATATCGGCGGGTTTGTGTTCGGCATGTTGTTGGGCCCTATGCTCCGGCAGCGGAGACGTCCCGTTCTCTATTTGGAAAGCGGCTGGGGGCGATGGTAAAAGGCCGGGGAAACGTTCTTCGCCACGAATGGAATAATCCACGCGACGAAGGCCGGTTCAAGTAGGCCGGTTTCTCGGGGGAGAAGGAAGGCATTGTCAATGTAGTTCTAGGAGTGTTTCGACTTTTTGGCCGGTGTAGGCGTAGTTGGGGGGAGAGGCCGTAAGTATACCGCGTTTCGCCGCAGGGCGGGTAGCGTTGTGCGCTGACGGGATTGCCGGAGCGGTCGGTGTCGGCCCACGAAGTTCGGTCCATGTGGGCTGTGTTTGTTTCAGCCTAGAAGCAGACAACGGCTTTATAAAGAACCGCAACAGGGATACGCCTCTCCGCACTCTTGGTCTCTTTTGCATACATGGCTTAGCACGCGCGAGACTCTTGACCGTCCCCTGATTCTGGATTACAATCCCACCCGCGAAAGCAAACCTGCCCCTTTAGCTCAGCGGATCAGAGCGTTTGGTTGCGGACCAAAAGGCCGCGTGTTCGAATCACGCAAGGGGCACCAGAGGAGCGAACGAAGCGGCTAGTCCGCTTCGTTTTCTATTAGGGATAGTCCGGCATGTACCTTATCCTCTTGACCAACGACGATGGCGTTGATTCCCCTGGCCTTTGGGCGGCCGCGGTGGCCCTGGCCGAATTGGGACAGGTCTACGTCGTCGCGCCGCGCGAGCAATGGTCGGGAGCGGGCCGCAGTTTACCGGCGACTTCCGATGGTCGCATCGAACGACGGACTGTGCGGGCAGGAGGAAAGGACTGGACGGCCTACGCCGTAGGCGGGACGCCGGCGCAGGCCGTTTTGCATGGCCTTCTCGAAATCATGCCCCAGGCGCCGCATTTGGTGGTAGCAGGCATCAATTACGGCGAGAACGTCGGCACCGGCATTACGTCATCTGGCACCATTGGCGCGACGTTGGAGGCCGCAGGCAGTGGCATTCCGTCCCTGGCGGTTTCGCTAGAGACCGACCAGAAAAATCATCGGCGGTATGCGCGCGACGTGGATTTCTCCGTCGCCGCATCCTTTACCGCGCGCTTTGCGCGTTGGATGTTGCTGAATCGTCTGCCTGCTGAAGTAGATATACTCAAAGTGGACGTGCCGGCCTCCGCTACCCATCAAACACCGTGGCGGTTGACGCGGCTTTCCCGACAGCGCTATTACGAACCTCTGCCGCCGCGGCGCACGCGCTGGGATGAGGCGGCCGCGCTGGATTACTGCACGAAACCGAAACTCGATTGTGAACCGGATAGCGATGTCTATGCCCTGCGCGTGGAACGTCTCGTCTCGGTCACGCCACTCAGCCTGGACCTGACCGCCCGTATCGAACTCGGCGAACTGGACAGGCTGTTGCGCCTCTAACATTGGGGCAGACGAATCTTCACCGGATGCAATCTTGGCCTTCCTTCGTTTTTGCCGGCCTTTTCATTCTCCGCGTGAGGCCTTCCTCTCTTCCAATTTTGCCAACAGGAGCCGGCGCGCGAGCTGAGGGTTGGCTTTGCCGCGCGTCAGTCGGGCGACTTGTCCCATCAGCCATTGGAAAACAGTCTCTTTGCCGTTCAGATAGGATGCTACTACTTCTGGATTCTCCTCGAGTACCTGCGTGATGATAGAGGCCAGGTAATGTTCGTCTGAAACCTGCGCCAGATTGTGCGCCTCCACAACAGCCTGGGGTGATTGTCCGCTTTGGAAGATTTCGCGCAGGACGAATTTGGCGCTGCCGGCGTTGATCGTCCCCGCGCCGACCATGTCAATCAGCTGCGCCAGGTGCTCTGGCGCCAGCGATACCTCTTCTATCGTCAGGTTGAGATCGTTGACACAGCGTAGGAACTCACCGCACATCCAGTTGCTGATTTCTTGGGGTGAACTTGTGGATGTTTTGATCACTGCCTCGAAGTAATCTGCTAATGCCTTTTCGCTTGTGAGCAAGCGGGCGTCCTGTATCCTCAGGCCGTACTCGCGCACAAAACGCTCACAGCGTGCATCGGGAAGTTCAGGCAATTGCGTCCGTAGGTGTTCGACCCATGCCGGTTCAAGTTCGAGCGGCGGCAAGTCGGGTTCGGGGAAGTAGCGGTAGTCGTGCGCCTCTTCCTTGCCGCGTTGAGAAAGGGTGACGCCGCGCACATCGTCCCAGCCGAGAGTCTCCTGAATGACTTCGCCTCCCGACTCATACACAGCCGTTTGCCGTTGAATCTCATAAGCAACCGCGCGGGTCAGCGCGCGGAAGCTGTTCAGATTCTTGATTTCCGTGCGTGTGCGTAACTCGTCGCTGCCGGCCGGTCGCAAGGAGACGTTCGCCTCGAAGCGCAGAACGCCTTTTTCCATATCCCCAGAGTTGACGCCCAGGTAGCGCAAGATGGCGCGGATGCGCGTGGCGTAGGCCAGTACTGCTTCCACCGAATGCATATCCGGCTCGGAGACGATTTCCAATAAGGGGACTCCGGCGCGGTTGAAGTCCACCAATGCCGATTGGCCCTGGTGAAACAATTTGGCCGTATCCTCCTCGAGATGCGCCCTGCGGATGCGCACGCGCCCTATCGTGTTCGCTTCGTCAATTGGAATGTCCAACCAGCCGTTGACGGCAATCGGCAAATCATACTGAGAAATCTGGTACCCTTTTGGCAAATCGGGGTAATAATAGTTCTTGCGGGCAAAGACATTCAAGGTGTTGATCTGACAGTTCAGGGCCAAACCGACCATAACTGCCTGTTCCACTGCCCTGCGATTGATCACGGGCATTGACCCCGGCAAGCCCGTACACACCGGACAAATCAACGTGTTCGGTTCCGTAGCATGGGCGTAATCTGCCGAGCAAGGGCAAAACATCTTGGAACGGGTGATCAGCTCGGCGTGAATTTCCAACCCAATCACAGCCTCATAGCGTGCTCGCCTCATTGCTTTCCCTCCCCATCCAGTGGGGGCTGACGCAAGTGCCAGTCGGTCGCCTGTTGATAGGCGTGACCGATCTGGAGCAAAGTCGCCTCGCTCAAGTGCCGGCCGATAAGTTGCATCCCAACCGGCATTCCGTCCGAAAAGCCGCAGGGCAGACAGAGCGCCGGAACGCCGGCAGGATTTGTCGCCACTACATATATATCCGAAAGGTACATCGAAAGCGGGTCGCCGATCTTCTCCCCTAGTTTGAACGCCGTGGTTGGACAAACCGGCGCGAGCAGGGCATCGCATTCTTGCAGGGCGTTTTCGAAGTCGCGGCGGATGAGCGTGCGCACGCGTTGAGCCTTCAGGTAGTAGGCATCGTAGTAGCCGGCGGAGAGCGTATAGGCGCCTAACATGATGCGGCGTTTGACCTCAGGGCCAAAGCCCTCGCGGCGCGTGCGCAGGTACAGGTCTACGACATCCGTGGCTTCGGAGACGGCGTATCCGAAGCGAATGCCGTCGAAACGGGCCAGGTTTGCGCTAGCCTCTGCAAACAGGATGAGGTAGTAGACCGGCAAGCCGTATTTGGTGTGAGGCAAGGACACTTCTTTCAGGATCAGGCCTAATTTCTCGAACTCGCGTACGGCTTCCTGCAACGCCTTTTCCACGCCGGCCTCCATGCCGGCCACGAAGTACTCTTTCGGTATGCCCAAGTGTAGCCCCTTCACCGGTTGCGTCAGGGCTGCCGTATAGTCGGGAACCGGCGCATCGAGCGTTGTGCTATCTCGCGGATCGCGGCCGGCAATGACCTGCAGCACGGCAGCGCAGTCGGCTACGGTGCGCGTCATCGGTCCGATGCAATCGAACGAGGAAACCAGCGCGATCAGCCCATAGCGCGAGACGCGCCCGTACGTCGGCTTCAGCCCGACGACGTTGCAAAAACCGGCCGGCATCCGAATCGAGCCGCCAGTGTCCTCGCCCAGGGCAAAGAGTCCTTGTCGGGCAGCCACGGCAGCCGCTGATCCTCCGCTCGAACCGCCCGGAACACGCTCTAGATTCCAGGGATTGCGCGTGGCAAAAAATGCGGAATTCTCGCAGGACGAACCCATGCCGAATTCGTCCATGTTCTGTTTTCCAATTAACACAGCGCCGGCTTTCGCCAAGCGTTCGATGACGGTAGCATCGTAGGACGGAATGTAGTTTTCCAGGATGCGCGAGGAGCAAGTGGTGCGAATGCCCTTGGTAGAAATGCAATCTTTCACACCAAAGGGAATGCCGGTCAGAGTGGTTACCCCTCGACCGGCGCGCAGACGGGCATCTGCCTGGCGCGCTTGTTCGAGCGCCGACTCTTCTGCAAGGGTCACGTAAGCGCGCACAAGGGAGTCGGTCTTTCGAATCCGCTCCAGCGCGGCTTGCGTTAAGGCAACACTGCTGATTTTGCCGGCAACGAGCAGAGCGTGCGCCTCGCCAATCGTTAGGTCGTCGAGTTCCATCTCGGTCTCCTACGTCGTTATGCCTCGCCCAGCACAAGCGGCACCCGGACATATGCTCCTGCGCGGCGGGGGACGTTGGACAGGAAAGCCTCGCGCTCCATCGAAGGAGCGATTTCGTCGGGGCGCCATACGTTTCGCAGACCAGAGAGTTGTGTTGCCGGAGGCGCTTGGCTGGTATCCACCTCATTCAGCAAGTGGAAGTAGGCGATGATGGCCGAGAGTTGCGGGCTGAAGGCCTCTGCCTCTTCGTCGGTGATGCCCACACGCACGAGGAATGCCATATGGCGCACCGTCTCGGCGTCGATCTTGAAGGAAGTCATCATGACGCTTTTTCCTTTGGCAAAACAAGACGGATGTGGAGTTCTTCGAGTTGTTTCGGGTCGGCGGGAGATGGGGCATCCGCCATAACGTCTCGCGCGACTTGATTCTTCGGAAAAGCAATCACTTCACGGATATTCGGTTCGTCGGCCAGCAACATCACCAGGCGATCAATTCCTGGCGCTATGCCGCCATGCGGCGGCGCGCCGTACTCGAACGCCTCCAGCATGTGACCGAACTTTCTTTGTGCTTCCTCCTCGTTGATGCCCAGCATTTGGAAAACCTTACTTTGAATATCGCGACGGTGGATACGGATTGAGCCTGATGCCATTTCGTAGCCGTTGCAAACCATATCGTACGCCTCGGAAAGAATGGAAGCCGGGTCGGTATCGAAGCGGTCGAGATGTTCCATGCGCGGCATGGTAAAGGGGTGATGCGCGGTATCCCATCGTTTCTCCTCCTCGTTCCATTCAAACATCGGAAACTCGACTATCCAGGCAAACGCCAAGAGATTTGGATCGGCAAGATGAAGCGCATCGCGGAACCACAAACGCAACGCGCCAAGCGTCTTGTGGACGATTTTCGCGTCGTCGGCGACGAAGAGGAGCAAATCGCCGTTCTGCGCGCCGGCGCGCGCTTTGATTTCCTCCACTTGCCCCACACTGAAGAACTTGGCCGCTGCCCCCTTTGGCCCTTCTTCGCTCAGCGAGATGGCGACCAGGCCCCTCGCGCCCTGTTCCTTTGCTTGCGCCGTAAGGTCGTCAATCTGCCGGCGTGTGTAGTGGGCGCAACCCGGCGCGGCGATGCACTTGACCGTGCCGCCTGCCTCCAACGCTGCACGGAAGACCCCGAAGTCGCTCTGGTGGAACACATTGCTGACATCGCACAATTCCATACCGAAGCGCAGGTCGGGCTTATCGGTGCCGAAGCGGTTCACCGCTTCGGCATAGGTAAGTTTTGGCCAGGGGGAGGCCAGGAGGCGCTTGTGTGGCGCCACCTCGGCAACCAGATCCGTGTACAGGCCCTCTACAACATCCAGCACATCGTCGCGTTCGACAAACGCCATTTCCAAATCCAACTGGGTAAACTCGGGCTGGCGGTCGCCACGCTGGTCTTCGTCGCGAAAGCAGCGCGCAATCTGGAAGTACCGCTCGATGCCGGCGATCATCAATAACTGCTTCAACTGTTGCGGTGATTGTGGCAGAGCGTAGAACTGGCCAGGATACAGACGGGAGGGCACGAGGTAATCGCGCGCGCCTTCCGGGGTTGTCTTGAACAGAATCGGCGTCTCGATTTCGAGAAAACCGCGTGCGGAGAGATAGTTGCGCATAAAGAGCACGATCCGATGTCGCAATTCCAGATTACGCCGCATCCGCTCACGTCGTAAGTCCAAGTACCGGTACTTCAGCCGTACGTTTTCGTCGGTAACCTTCTCGCGCTCATCAATGGGGAAGGGCAATGGCTTGGAGGGATTCAATACAGTGACCTTTTGCGCCGCTACTTCGATCGCGCCGGTCTCTAACTTAGGGTTTTCCATCCCCGCCGGTCTTCGTTCTACCACACCAACGACCTGAAGCACCCATTCCGGTCGCGCCCGATACAGGGTTGCGTGGGCCTCGGGGGTTATTTCCGGATCTGCCACGATCTGGACAATGCCGAACCGGTCACGCAAGTCTACGAACATGACGCCGCCATGATCGCGCTGGCGGTGAACCCAACCGGCCAGAGTGACGGTTTGCCCAATATGCTCGGCGCGCAATTCGCCGCAGGTGTGAGACTTGTACATCTTGCCTCCAGAACCGAATAAAATAAATCGCCCGACGTCCCTTGCGGAGACATTGGGCGATGCCTGGCCTGAGCGGGTGCTTATCGCGCGCGACTTCGCCCAACACTCCACAAATGGGCGTTGTCCACGTTGTTGTTCGGATGATTGGCGAAGTCGTGGTTGTCCATGCAAACCTCGCGGCTATTATAGCATAATTCGCGCCCTATGCGCCGGGCGAGCGATAGCACGTAGCCATGCTCCTGTCTGGCAAGGTTATCACAGAGTGGCGTAAATCGGACGCGCTAGCCTTCAGTGCGCGCCCTTCCCCCTTGCTTGCGATGTTTCTGGGAAGGGAACAAAGCGGTTTGGGAAGACTCCCGGGCCTGTTTCTCGGATAGCTCGGCCGGGTACTGTAAGCGAGGATGGTAAGTGCCGCGCAGGGTGTTTAGGAATGACTCGGCAATCTGGGTCAAGTCGTGATGGGTTACAGGAGCATGGACAAATTGCCCCTCGCTCTGACAGCGTTCGATCACCGTTTGCACGATGGCGCGCAAATCGTCATCGCTCTTTGGGTGCTGGGCGCGCGCTCGCGCTTCGACGCTATCGGCTAACATTAGGATAACTGTTTCCTTTGAGTGTGGTGTGGGCCCAGGGTAACGAAAACGAGAGGCATCCAATTTCGTTGTGTCTCCCCCGACCTTTTCGAGGGCGCGGTTGTAATGGTAACGTGCGAGAAGCGTGCCGTGGTGCTCCACGATGAAGGCCGTAATCTGCGGCGGGAGACGATGCTTGACGGCCAGTTTGCGACCGTCAAGGACATGGCGAATAATCCCTTCCGCGGCCTGCTCCGGACTCATGTTGTCATGAGGGTCGAGTTGATCGGGGGGCTGATTTTCGATGAAAAAAGGTGGATCGGTGAGCTTGCCAATGTCGTGGAACAAGGCGCCAACGCGCGTGAGTAGTCCATCGGCGCCGATCCGCTCGGCGGCTTGCTCGGCCAGATTGGCGACTTGGAGACTATGTTGGTAGGTGCCCGGCGCGCGATTCAACAGTTCTTTAAGGAGAGGGAAATCGGGACGCGACAGTTCCAGGAGTTGCAGCGCGGTGGTCAGTCCTAGAAACTGCGCCAGCAAAAATTGCAAGAACAGGGCAAAACCAATGGAAATGATGCCGTTGGTACCTGCCGCGCCGATCAACGTGGCAATACCAAGCCAGTCCCAAGGAATATTGTTGAACGACAAACGAAAAGCGACCACAATCGCCGAACCTGCCAGCGTGATGGCGGCCGCTGCGCGCAGGAAGGCCAAGAGACGACGTCCTTGCCCCAACGCCAGTGAACCGCAAATACTGCTGAACAGATAGTAAGGCAGGAGATCGGAAGCCATTCCAAACGAAGCCAGTGTGCTTAGGAGGATGCTGAAGACAAAGCCGCTTTCCACCCCGAATAGCGCAGAGATAAGCAAGGAGAACGCCGGCAAAGGGTAAAGGTAAGGGAGAACAGTGTGCCCCGGCAAAAGCAAGCGCGCGCCCGCCAAGAAAACCAGAAACAACAGAGAAAGGACGAGCAAACTACGCAACCCTTTGATCGTTTCTGCTTGTACGCGGTGGTAGAACAAGGCGACAATCGCGGTCAAAGCGCCGACCAGCGCCGCTGCTCCCACCATGTTGAGCGAATCGCGCGTTTCGATGAGATCCAACATGGTCAGGGCTTCCAATTCTGCGGCGCCGATGACTTGGCCGCGTCGCACGACCGTTTGACCGCGCACGTAGGACTTAATGACAGGTTGGACAGCCTGGCGTGCTTCCTGACGCGCGGCCTCCGTTAACTCGGGGCTGTAGAAGCTGTTGGCTGTAATCAGAGGAGAGACAAGGGCAATGACAATGCTTGCCTCCCGCTCGGTCAGAGAAACACTGACCAGAGAAGGCAGATTGTTGCGTTGTGCCTCCACGTCCATGCTGCGAATGGCGTTTTGCATGACGCGCTCTAACACGCGGCGCGCCTCGTCTTGCACCAACTCCCAGCCATTTGGCGTGAGCAGGAGAAGATTCCCAATGTTTTCGTCGCTGAGGGCGACGTGAGGCGCGCCGCGTAAGGCCGCGCGCTTTTGCTCTGTAGACGATTCCGAATGGACAAGGATGGAGGCAATGTAATTCAAAGAAACCTGAAGTTGTTCCATCTGCTGGCGCGCCACTGAGGGGTCCGGTGGGGCATAGACCGGTTCCACCGCACGCTCGGCTGCTTGCCGCGCCTCTTCCGTCAGCACCTGACTCTCATATTGAATATCGCGCGGCGCAAGGAAATCCTGCGGCGATGCGTCCCCCTCGTGCAGCGGCAGGTTGGATGCTCCCAAGTCCCATGGCCGAATCAAGATCACGAAAGTCAGAATGCTAACGCAAACGAGCAAGAACCCACGTAGCAGGCGAGGAGCGAGACGCAGCATCATCCGTTCAACTTCTCTGGAGCAATTGTCTCACAACGGCGCTGACTTGGTCGCCGCTGGCGCGACCGGCAACGCGCGGCAAAAGCGTTTTCATGACCCGGCCCATGTCCGCAGACGACGTTGCGCCCACTTCGGCAATGACGGCCTGCGCCAGCGCAGTTAGTTCCTCCGCGTTCATGGCCTGAGGCAGGTAAGCCTGGAGAATCGCGATCTCGGCCTCCGTGGCTGCGACGATATCCGCGCGGTTCGCGCGCCGCGCTTCCTCCACGCTCTCCGTGCGGCTTTTGATTTCCTTCTGTAACAAGCTAATGACAGCCGCTTCATCAAGCGTGGCCTGACGATCTACCTCGGCCTGGTGAATCGCCGCGAGCGTCATGCGTATCGTGCGCTTCCGCACCTCATCGCCGGCTTTGAGCGCCTCTTTAAGCGCCTGGTCGAGTTTGGCTTTTGTGTCCATGGTCTCCTACTCCGACATAAGATAGTGCCATTATACCCTGTCGTCATAACGCGCGGCAACCGTTTCCCGCGCAGGCGGCGCGGGTATAATCGTCTATGGCATGATGAATGCGTTGGATCTTTCTTTCTTTGTCAATGTGGATGCAGCACAAACCCGCTTGCGCGAGCTGGAAAGGCGTTACGGCGATGCCTTCGCGCCTTGTTTGACTCCTCTGCTGACCGCGCTGGCCTCTGCCGCCGATCCGGATCGAGCCTTGGTCTATTTCGAACGCCTTGCTGAAGCCAGTGGTCCGACGCTCTTTAACGACTTGGAGCAACATCCACGCACTATAGAAAGCCTGGTCACGCTTTTTTCGGCGAGTCAGTTCCTTTCGGAAATCTTGCTAGGCAATCCGGCCTCGCTGGCTCTATTTCACACGCGCCGGGCGTTGACGGAGCGCAAGACCATAGACCGCTTACAGGCCGAGGCAGAAGAAGCGATGCGCGCCGCGCCGACCTATCCCGATAAGATAGACGCTTTACGTCGCTATCAACGTCTCGAACTCTTGCGGGTCGGCGTCAGCGATCTGCTCGATCTATATGACTTGCGGACGGTTTTCTCGCAACTCTCACGCATGGCAATTGGCTTGACGCGCGCTGCCCTGACCCTTGCCTGTGAGCAAGCCGGCCTGAGTGCCGAAGGGTTCGTCGTCATCGCGCTCGGTAAGTTGGGCGGCTATGAACTCAATTACAGCTCCGATATTGATCTCATCTTCGTGGCTCATCAAGGCGCGAGGGATTACGCGCCGCTGGCAGAAAAACTGATTGAGATCCTCTCCCTTCCCACCGGCGAGGGCTTCCTATACCGCGTGGATACGCGCTTGCGTCCGTGGGGGCAAAGCGGCCCCCTGGTCTCCACATTTGAGGGCTTTCTGCGCTATCTGAGCGAGCACGCTCGTTTGTGGGAAAAACAGGCGTTGTTGAAGTTTCGGCCAATTGCCGGCGATTTACCCTTAGGCGAGGATTTGCGCCGCGAGGTGGAAGCGATCATTCATCGCGTCTCTGCTGAGCAGGTGCGCGCCGAGACCTTCGCAGTGAAACAACGCACCGAAGAATTCCTCCGACAAAAAGGGAGAGAATGGGGTGAAGTGAAGCTGGGCGCCGGCTCGATACGCGACATCGAGTTCGTTGTGCAGGCATTACAGATGACGCGCCCACACATTCGTACGCGCGTGACGCTCAAAGCCATTCCGCGCCTGCGCGAGGAAGGCTTGCTCAGCCCGGCGGAGGCCGCTGTCCTGACAGAAGGATATATCTTCCTGCGCACCGTGGAGCATTACCTCCAAATCATGGATTATCGTCAAACATACTCCTTGCCATCTGAGCCAATGGCCATCGCGCTGCTCGCGCGTCGCTTAGGCTTCGAGGGGGCGCAGGCTGGAGAGAACTTCGTCGCCCGCTATGAGCAACATCGTCGGGCGATCCGCGCGATCTTCCTGCGAAAATTGGGCCAAGAATCTCCGGCCGAAAGCCCATCCGCCGATAAGCAACAGGTGGAGATGCACCTGGCGCGCATGGATGCTTCCTATGTTGAGGTATTCCTGCCGGAGGAAATCCGTCACCATGCTGCACTGGCCGCCCAATTAAACGCGGAACGTCAGGCCGTCGTCGAGGCAGTTCCAATCGAGGGCGGGCGTTGGCGAGTCACCATTGTGGCCTATGACTACCCTGGCGAGCTGTCGCTTATCTGCGGCCTGCTCTTTGTCTACGGCATGAATATCCTGGATGGTTTCGTATTCACTTACGAACCGGAGGAGCAAGGGGCTAACGCTGGTTCAACCAGCGCAGATCGTCGCGAAGCAGGGAAGCGCAAGATTGTGGACGTATTCACGGTTAAACCGGTGCGGCCTTTTTCCCCTGACCTTTGGGGGCGGTATACCCAAGACTTAATCGCCCTGCTTCGGATGATGCGCGCCGGACGCCGGCGCGAGGCGCGCGGCGAATTGGCCAAGCGCGTGGGCGCGGCCTTTCATGATGTCGCTGGTGAGGAAACGCCTCTCCTGCCGGTTGCCATCGAAATAGACAACGAGAGCTCGCCGCATTACACCGTGCTGCGTATTGACGCGCCGGATACGATTGGCTTCCTATACGAGTTTACCAACGCGCTAGCCTTCTACCGCATCTACATCGCGCGGGTGATTGTGCGCTCCGTTGGGCGGCGCGTACAGGATGTGCTCTATGTGACCGACAGCAACGGGCGTAAGATTACCGACGCGCAACGCCAACGCGAATTGCGCGCCGCTGCGGTGCTTATCAAGCATTTCACGCACCTCCTACCGCGTTGTCCAAACCCGGAGACTGCTCTGTTGCATTTTCGCGAATTTATCTTTCGCCTTTTCCAACGTCCGAACTGGCCGGATGAATTGGCATCTATCGAACGCCCGGAAGTCCTGAACGCGTTGGCGAGAGTCCTGGGAGTCAGCAATTTCCTATGGGAAGATTTCCTGCGCATGCAATATGCGGAGTTGTTTCCGGTCGTACGTGATGTCAAGGCCCTGCGCACAACCAAGAGTCGCACGCAGCTGGAAGAAGAATTGAGAGGCATGCTGGCCTCGTCAGGAGGAGCGGATTGGCGCGCAACCCTGAATGCCTTCAAAGACCGTGAACTTTTCCGCATAGACATGCGTCACATCCTTGGCATGACGGCCGAGTTTTGGGATTTCGCCGTCGAACTGACCGAATTGGCCGAGGTGGTCATTCAGGAGGCTCTTGCGCGCTGCCAGGATGAACTGCGCGCGCAACACGGCGACCCACGTCAAGGCGACGGCGCCATCTGTCCGCTGGTCGTGTGTGCTCTTGGCAAATTTGGCGGACGCGAACTCGGATTCGCCTCTGATATTGAACTCATGTTTCTGTACAACGGTGTCGGGACGACAGACGGTCCCAAGCGCATCTCCAGCGGCGAATACTTCGAGCGCTTGGTCGAGGCTATGCTAAGGACAATCCAAACGCGTCAGGATGGAATCTTCCATATTGATTTGCAGTTAAGGCCTTATGGCAAACACGGGAGTCTGGCGGTAGCATTCGAGGCGTTTCGCCGCTACTATGCTCCCGATGGGCCGGCCTGGGTCTATGAACGGCAGGCGCTGATTAGGTTGCGTCCGATACTAGGAGATGAAGCGTTTGCCCGCCAGATTTGCGATTTGCGCGACCTGTACGTGTACCACAGCGGCCCCTTCGATGTGGTCGCCATGCGCGCCATGCGCGAGCGGCAGATGCGTCACTTGGTCAGCGGTGGGACGTTCAATGCCAAGTTCAGCCCAGGCGGCTTGGCTGATTTGGAATACCTGGTGCAGGGATTGCAAATCAATCACGGCGCCGAGCATCCTGAGGCGCGCACCACGAATACACGCGCCGCCCTCGACGCCTTGCATAGGATAGGGGTGCTCTCCGAATCGGACTACACGCGCCTGCGCAAGGCGCATACCTTCTTCCGCTGGTTGATTGACGCTTTGCGCGTTGTGCGTGGCAATGCCAGCGATGTGACTCTCCCGCCAGCAGATAGCGAGGCGTTTGCCTTCCTTGCACGACGTTTGCTCTATGGCAACGATACCGCCCGTCTGCAAGAGGATATCCGGCGTTACGCTAGTGATGTACAGGAAATGAGCGCACGCCTTCTAGGGTAAAATTGGGGAACATCCATTCCTAAAGAGAATCCAATGGAGAATCATGCGCATCTTGGTTACCAACGACGACGGCGTTCAATCTCCCGGTCTGCTGGCGCTGGCGCAGGAAATGCGAAAACTTGGCGAAGTGATCGTGGTTGCTCCCGAGCGAAACTGGAGCGCTTCGGGCCACGTGAAAACGATGGAACGCCCATTGCGGGTGAACGAGGTGCGATTGGCCGACGGTACGACCGCTTACGCTACGGACGGCGCGCCTTCGGACTGTGTGGCGTTGGCGGCGCTTGGCCTGGTGCCGCGCAAATTCGATATCGTTGTCTCCGGTGTCAACCCGCGCGAGAACATCGGGCAGGATATTACCTACTCCGGCACGGTAACGGCTGCCATGGAAGCGGTCATTACGGCTGGCGTGCCGGGGGTAGCCATCTCGCTCGAGGCATCACCATCCAACGAGTTGCCCGATTTTGGGCCGGCGGCACGCGTGGCACGGCGGATTGTTGCCGCTGTGATGCACCATGGTTTGCCGCAGGGCGTTCTTCTCAACGTCAATGTCCCTCGTCTGCCCGAGGCGCAATGGAAGGGAATTCGGGTCACCCGGCAAGGGTTGCGCATCTACCGCGACGCACTGGAAAAGCGCCTTGACCCACGCGGACGACCTTATTACTGGATCGGCGGCGAGGAACCCGACGGCGTCCCAGAGGAAGGGACCGACTTCGGCGCCCTGAAAGCCGGTTATGTCTCAGTAACGCCGCTGCAATTAGACATGACTGCCTATCCTGTATTGGCCTCTCTACGGCAATGGCAATGGGAGGATTAACGCTCTCCGCCTGCTGTCTGCCGTCTCCTATCCAAGGAAGTTTCCCTATGTCCTACCTTGCCTCAGCAACACGCTACGATTCGATGTCCTACGTGCGCGTTGGCCGCAGCGGGCTGAAACTACCGCCCATTTCACTCGGCTGGTGGTACAACTTTGGCGGCGTGGACTCGTTCGAGAACGCCCGCGCCATTGCTCGCTATGCCTTCGATCATGGCGTCACCCACTTCGATTTAGCCAACAACTATGGCCCGCCACCCGGTTCTGCAGAGGAAACGCTTGGAAGACTCTTAAAGCAGGATTTCGCCTCTTACCGCGACGAACTGGTCATCTCCACGAAGGCCGGCTGGGAGATGTGGCCGGGGCCCTACGGCGACCTTGGCTCGCGCAAATACCTGATTGCCAGCCTAGACCAGTCGCTCAAACGCCTAGGGGTTGATTACGTGGATATCTTCTATCACCACCGCCCCGACCCGGAAACGCCGCTGGAGGAAACCATGGGAGCGCTTGATTACATTGTCCGCAGCGGACGAGCACTCTATGTGGGCATCTCTTCTTATTCGCCGGAACAAACCCGCGCGGCTGCCCGAATCCTGCGTGAACTCGGCACGCCTTTGCTCATTCATCAGCCACCCTACAATATGTTCAATCGCTCTATAGAACAAGGATTACTAGACGTGCTGGAACAAGAGGGGATTGGCTGCATCGTCTTCTCGCCGCTGGCGCAGGGCTTGCTCACCGACCGTTACCTAAACGGCATTCCGCAAGATGCGCGTGCCAGCCGCACCGAGCGCGTCTGGCTGACCGGAGAGGATGTGGAACGCAGTTTGCCCAAAGTGCGTCGTTTGAACGCAATCGCACGTCGGCGCGGACAAACGCTGGCGCAGATGGCTCTAGCCTGGGTGTTGCGCCTTCCTCAGATCACCTCGGCGCTGGTTGGCGCCAGCCGGGTCGCACAATTGGAGCAAAACCTGGGCGCGTTGGACAACCTTTCCTTCTCTCCAGAAGAGTTAGAGGAGATTGAAGCGATCTTGAACGAGTGAAATGACCTTCCTCCCTCGTCCTTCCCAAGAGGCAGTCCTGGCCTATCGCGGCGGCAAGATGGGGGTGTCGGCTGTGCCCGGCGCCGGCAAAACGCATACGCTGGCTGCGTTGGCTGCGCAGTTGATTCGCCGTGGGGAACTGGCAGAAGACCAGGAAGTGCTCATCGTCACATTGGTCAATTCGGCAGTGGACAATTTTGAAACCCGCATCAGGGGTTTCCTTGGTATCCCCATTCCATTGGGGTACCGCGTCCGCACGCTGCATGGCCTGGCGCACGACATCGTGCGCGAAAAACCTGCCGCAGTCGGCCTGGAAGAACGCTTCACCATCGTGGATGAACGCGAAGCAATCCTCATTCTCCGCCAGGCGGTGGAAGCGTATCTTCAGGCGAACGCGTCGCATCTAGACGCCTATCTCAAGCCAGACTGGAACGACCGGGAAAGAAGCCAAGTTCAACGCCAGGACTTACCTGACCTGCTGGAAGATGTGGCTCTGGCGTTCATCCGGACGGCGAAAGACCGGCGCCTGACGCCAGAAAGACTCCGCGCCTTGCTAGAGGAGGCCCCTGCGCCGCTGTCTCTGGCCGAGATGGGGCTGACCATTTACAGCGAGTATCAGCGCGCCCTGGCCTATCGCGGCGCCGTGGACTTCGATGATCTTATCCGCCTGGCGCTCGATCTGCTGGAACGCGACGAGGAATATCTCGAACGTCTGCGCTACCGATGGCCTTACATTCTCGAGGATGAGGCCCAGGATTCCTCCGAACTTCAGGAGCGCATGTTGCGCTTGCTGGCCGGCCCTGGCGGGAACTGGGTGCGCGTTGGAGACCCGAACCAGGCCATCTACGAGACGTTCACCACGGCCAGTCCGCGTCATCTCTTACGCTTCTTAGAATCGGAAGCCGACCTCCGTCGCGAATTGCCCGAGTCGGGTCGTTCACAGCCTGCCATTCTTCGCCTGGCGAATTCCTTGATCGCGTGGGTGCAGACAGCTCATCCGGAAGTCGCCGTGCGCGATGCCTTGGCTCCTCCGTACATCCAGCCGGTGCCGGCCGACGATCCACAACCGAATCCGCCGGAGCATTTGGCCGGCGTCAGACTCATCGGCCGCAAGTATTCTCCTGATGAGGAAGTAGAGGCTGTCATCGCCTCGCTCGAACGTTGGTTGCCGCAGCGCCAAGAGTCCACAGTAGCCGTGTTGACGCCAAGCAATCAACGCGGCGTAACCGTGATCGAAGCGTTACAAAAACGCGGCATCCCGTACTTTGAACTCCTTGCCAGCACGTCGTCCACTCGCCTGGCTGCTGCTCGTTTGGCGGCGATTCTGGAATACCTCGCCAGTCCGGAATCGGCGCTTAAACTTGCCCGCGCCTACCTGGCCTGGCGGGGGGTCGACGAGCAGGGGATGGCATCGGGGAACAGGGATAAAGAGGAGCGCGCAGCAGGGCTGATACGGAAGTGTTCCAACGTAGAGGCGTTCCTCGCGCCAACCCCGATTCGCGACTGGTTGAAGGAGATTCAAGAAACGCCGCTCCGCGTTGAGGACGCGGGCGTCCTCGAGGAACTCGAAACCTTCCGTCGCCTGGCCCGCCGCTGGCAGGGAATCGCCCTGTTACCGATAGACCAGATGCTTCTGGCGCTTGGACAGGACGTGTTCACCGCCGGGCATGACCTGGCGCTTGCCCATAAATTGGCGCTGGTGTTCGAACAGGCTGCCAGGAGTCACCCCGACTGGCGCCTCCCTGAGTTTGCCGAGGAATTGAAGCGGATCGCTAGAAATGAACGGCGTTTCATCGGGTTTTCGGCAGATGATTCGGGTTTTGACCCCCAACGCTATCGCGGCAAGGTCGTCGTCGCTACAATTCATAGAGCGAAAGGATTGGAGTGGGATCGCGTCTACCTGATCTCTGTAAACAACTATGATTTTCCTGCCGGACAGCCGAATGACCGTTACATCGCCGAGAAATGGTTTGTTCGCAACGGCCTCAACCTGCAGGCGGAGGCGCTGGCGCAATTAAGGGCTGCCCTAGCGACTGGCGAGTACGAATGGTATCGCGAGGGGGAAGCGACGCAAGCCGCGCGGCTGGATTATGTCCGCGAACGGTTGCGCCTGCTTTATGTTGGTATTACGCGCGCGAAAAAAGAACTGATTATTACCTGGAATAGTGGCCGTTACGGCGACCAGACGCAAGCCCTGGCTTTCGCCGCCCTGCAGGGTTGGTGGGAGCAACAAACAGGTCAGGTGCCCTGACTGGAGGAGACGTCGTGATTGCTTTCGGATGGTGCTATCAGCCGCTTCTCGCGTACCACGCGGGAGAACCAAAAACCACTATCCTTCACAAGGCGCTTCTGAGTCTTGTAATCCACGTAAACCAGACCAAAGCGCGGAGCGTATCCCAACGCCCACTCGAAGTTGTCCAGGAAAGACCAGACAAAATATCCACCGACCGGCACGCCATCTTCCATCGCACGCCAGACCTGGGCGAGATGTGAATACAGGTAACGAATTCGCCGTTCGTCGCGGACGCGCCCATCGAAATCTACGCCGTCCGGCACCGGAACACCGTTCTCGGTGACCATGATTTGACAGGACGGGTGATATTCATCCCAAACGCGCTTGAGTAGTTCGTAGATTCCCTGAGGATAGATTTCCCACATGGCCGAATATTCGTTGCCGGGCGGATACACGAGCGAGGCGGCCACCACCGGGAATTTCGCGTCATGCTTGACCACCGTGCGCGTATAATAATTGATTCCTAACAAGTCGAGGGAACGGATTTTCTCCAGATCACCATCCCGCATCAATCCTTTCAGGAAAACTTTGGTGGGCGCGAAGTCCTGCAACGGCGATATGCCTTTGAGCAAAGGATCAAGTTGCAGACGGTTGATGGCAACATCCATTCGTTGCGCGGCCGCTTGGTCCTTGGGCGAATCGCTGGCCGGATGCACCGGGCTCAGGTTCAACGTAATCCCTATCGCGACCGGTTGCCTAGCGGCAGCGCGAATCGCTTCCACGGCTAACCCATGGGAGAGGAGAAGGTGGTGAAAGGCCTTCATCGCCGCGGCGGGGTTTCGGAGTCCGGGCGCGTGTTCGCCGGCGAAGTAACCTGCAAAAGCGCTCACCCAGGGTTCGTTGTGCGTAAACCAGACTCGCACACGGTCGCTCAGGCGTGCGACGACAAGGCGTGCGTAGTCGGCGAACAAGTAGGCAGTCTGTCGTTCCGGCCAGCCGCCCAAGTCCTGAAGCGCCTGGGGCAAATCATAGTGGAAGAGGCAAACATACGGCTCGATGGCATGCTTGAGCAGCTCATCCACCAAGCGGTCATAGAATCCCAACCCCTTCGGGTTCACCTTTCCTCTTCCCTCCGGCAGGATGCGACTCCAAGCCACAGAGAAACGATAGGCCGGAATGCCCAACTCGGCCATCAGGCGAATGTCATCTTTGTAGCGGTAGTAGTGATCGGCAGCGACATCGCCGGTCTCGCCGTTCGCGACCTTCCCCGGCGTGTGGCTGAAGGTGTCCCAGATCGAAGGGCCTTTACCGTCCTTGTTCCAGGCGCCTTCAATCTGGTAAGCCGAGGTAGCCACGCCCCAGGTGAACGTTTCCGGAAAGGGTGGCGTCGTCATTCTCTCTCCTCCCCGCTGATTTCCTGCCATAACTGCTTGAACTTCAGCGCATCGGTTTCCAGCACCGGACTTTCGCAGAGGATGCGTCCTTTACTGTTGGAGGCCCGTAGCGCGCGAAAGATAGCCGCAAAGTCGAGGTCTGCCTCTTCCAGGACAAGATGGTTCCTTTCCCCGCGTGGGCCATAGGCGATGCCGGAAAGGTGAACGTGGAGATTCTGCAGGGCCTCGTCGCCCAGCGCCCGCTGATAGATCTCCAGCACGCGCATCCATTCCTCATAGGTGTTCATGCTGCCATCGCCGGCGCGAGCGTGCATGTGTGCAAAATCCAGGCAAGGCGCCACGCCGGGAATCTCGGAGAGCCTCAAAACATCCTCCAGAGAGCCGATGACGGCTACTTTGCCCATGGCCTCTGGCCGCAAGGTAATGGGGTTGCCAGCCGCGCGTAGTTCTTCCACGCAGGCGTGCAGACGTGGCGCAGCAACGTTTAACGCCTGATCAGGACTCATGTTGAGATACGATCCCGGATGGAAGACTACATCCGTTGCACCGGCCAGATTGCCATAATGGGCGGCATCCATCAGGTAGCGGCGCAAACGCGGCCACTTGCTTTCTTCCGCGTTCAGGTTAATGTAGTAGGGCGCGTGGATGGAGAGAGCGACGTCGTGTTCTGTCGATGCCTGTTTGATTGCCGCGCAGGTCGCCTCGCTGACGCGCACCCCTTGTACCCAGGCCAATTCGAGCGCGTCCAGTCCAAGCGAAGCGGTATATTGGATTCCGCCTACCGTCCCGCCCGGTCGTGGCGGGGTGCCGAGTGGGGAACCCACTGTGCCAAAACGGAATGAGAGCGCCATAGGATCTCCCGATTCTCAAAAGAGAGCGGCCAGTTTGGCCCATAGCGGCGGGCCGAGCAACAGCAAGCCGATGACGACCGAAGTCAACGCGGCGAGGAGCACGGCGGCTGCTCCTACATCCTTCCCTACCTTTGCCAGCGGGTGACGTGCCGGACTGGCCAAATCCACAACGGCTTCTAGTGCCGTGTTGATGAACTCCGCCGTCCAAACCAACGTGATCGTCGCCAGCAACACAGCCCAATCGCGCGTGGACAACTGCAACCAGAGGCCAACCAAAATGACCAGCATGGTCATCAGCGCGTGAATCCAGGCATTGCGCTGGGTGCGGATGACATACTGCCAACCGTGAAAGGCATACTTAAAAGCCAACAGGCGTGAATGGAAAAATTCCTTGACGGGATTGCTCATTGGGAGAGAACCGCTTTTCAACCGAAAATGCACTCATGCCTTGGCTACCACAACGAATACCAGAGGCCGCCTGCGTGTTTCGTTATATAAAAGGGCGCGAACTGCGTTGGCGATGATCTTCTCATCGTCGAGACCGCCGCCGTTGATCAATTCGTTCACTTTTTTCTGCACAAGCGGAATCAACGTATCGGCATCTTCGGGAGCGACGAACCCGCGCGTGATGACTTCTGGCTCCTGCAGCAAGCGGTTTGAGTAACGGTCCAACGTGACCGAAATCAAGACAACGCCGGAACGGGCAAGTTGCTCACGTTCGCGCACAATGTCGTCGTCAATTTCCCCAACGCTTTCTCCTTCCACGAACACGTAGCCGCCGGGGATACGTTCGCCGACCCTGAGCTGTCCATCGGAATACTCCAGAATTTGCCCGTTCTCGACAACACAGATATTTTCTGCCGGCAGACCAACCTGCTGACCCAGCCAGGCATGTCGCTGCAGGTGACGCAATTCGCCATGGATAGGGATCAGGAAGCGGGGACGCACCAGGTTAAGTAATAATTTTTGTTCCTCTGCACTGGCGTGTCCTGAGACGTGTACCGAGGCAATGGCCTCGTAAATCACCTGCGCCCCGCGACGCAGCAGGCGATTGATTGTCTTGTAAATCGTTTCCTCGTTGCCGGGAATGGGGTGCGAGGAAAGAACCACCGTGTCGCCCGCCTCGACATCGAACTGGCGGTTCGTGCCTGTGGCGAGACGACCGATGATCGAGGATGGCTCGCCCTGCGCTCCTGTGCACATAAGGACGACTCGATTCCTCGGTAAATTCAGGGATTCTCCCCAACTGACAAGCGCGTCGTCAGGGATGTTGAGATAGCCCATCTGACGGGCGATCTTTGCGTTATCCACCATGCTTGTCCCTACGAAGGCGATTTTGCGGCCATAGCGAGTGGCAACATCGGCCACTTGTTGCATGCGTGAGATGAGGGAAGCAAAGGTGGCTACCAGAATCCGGCCTGGCGCGTTGCGGAAGACCTCATCGAACGCTTGGGTGATCACGCGCTCCGAGGGAGTCCAACCCGGCCGCTCGGCGTTGGTCGAATCGGCGAGTAGCACATCCACACCGCGCCGGGAGAACTCCGCCAGTTTGGCAAAATCGGTCGGCCAGCCGTCTACCGGCGTCTGGTCGAATTTATAGTCACCTGTATGGACGATCAAGCCGGCAGGGGTGGTAATGCCCAGGCCAATGGCGTCCGGGATAGAATGGCAAACGTGGAAAGTCTCGACCTGAAACGGCCCGATTTGCAGGGTCTCTCCCGCCCGGATCGTTCGTAGATCGGCGCGACCGGCCAGACCATTCCGCGCCAATTTGACTTCCACCAAGCCGCGCGTCAGCGGCGTCGCATACACAGGTGCCGGGACGTCTGCGAGCAGGTGTTGGATGGCGCCAATATGGTCTTCGTGGCCGTGCGTAAGCACAATGCCGTCCACGCGCGCGGCGTTTGCGCGCAGGTACTGGTAATCTGGGATGATGTAATCCACGCCGAGCATATCGTTGTCGGGGAACATCAGGCCGGCGTCCACAATCAAGATACGGTCCTCGTACTCGTAGAGCATCATATTCTTGCCTACTTCGCCAAGGCCGCCAATGGGAATCATGCGAAGAACCGTCACTGCTGATATCCGTCGTCGAGAATAAGATTAGGTCTCTTAAAAGTCAGCGAGATCCCATACGCGATGCCTACTTCCCGGCTCGGTAATACCTGTGGCGATTGGTTCGCTGGGTATCTTGATACCTATGGAGCGTGAACGGAAGGGCATCACCTAGTAGATGGATGCGGGAGCGCGTAACATTACTCGATTCTGAGGATCTTCAGGCGCACTCTTCCAGCTGGCGTCTCTACCTCGACGCTATCGCCAACGCGGTGATCGAGGAGAGCGCGTCCGATGGGCGATTCGTGGGAGATTTTCCTCTGGCGCGGGTCGGCTTCCTTTGTGCCAACGATGTGGAACACTTCCGTTTCAGACCCCTCCTCCTGGACTGTGACGCGCCGACCGATGGCGACCACATCCTTGGGGCCATCGTTCTCGTCCACTATGATGGCATGCCGCAGCAGATATTCCAATTCCTGAATGCGCCCTTCGAGAAACGCCTGATCTTCCTTGGCCTTGTGGTAATCGGCGTTTTCCGAAAGGTCGCCCATTTGGATCGCCGCGCGTAGACGCTGCGCAATCTCCTGACGGCCAATGCCTTTCAGTTCCTCTAATTCGGCCTTCAAGCGAGCCGCGCCTTCGGAAGTGAGATAGATGCCTTGCTGTTCTGCCACGTCTTGCTCCGTTCCTTCAGGGCCGTAGGTAAGGGTCGAATAAGCGTTGATGTTCTTCGATGGCGAAGCGATCGGTCATACCGGCGATGTAATCGCAAATAGTTCGTTCGAGGCCACGTTTTTCAATCCATTGCTGGACGTGGCCAGGCAAAATGGCCGGCTTCTCGCAATAAGCGCGGAATAAATCGGCAACAATGCGTTCCGCCTTGACCTGCATACGCGTCACGCGGTAGTGCTGGTAAAGGTTGTGGTAGAGAAAGTCCGTCAGTTCGCGATGGTAGCGATGGATCGCTTCGCTGTAAGTAACGACCGGATGACCGAGTTTTTGAATCTCCCGCGCAGAGCGCGCGCCGCTTTGCCGCAATTCTTCTTCGGTGGCGCGAATCATATCGCTTACGAGCAGTCCGATAAGATGGCGAATCATCAGGTGGCGGTCGAGGTCTCGAAAGGCAGGGCCGCGCCAGCTGCAGGCCTCGCAGAGAATCTCCCATAGCGTAATTCCTTCCAGCATCTCTGGAGTAATCATCCCTGATCGCAGGCCATCGTCCAGGTCGTGCGTGGTATAGGCGAGTTCATCGGCGGCGTTGCAGATTTGGGTTTCCAGGTTGGCGCCCAGATCGGGGTCATAGTCTCGCGCGTCGGCAGCATCGTATTCCGATTCATGTTTGACGATGCCCTCGCGCACTTCCCAGGTCAGATTCAGGCCGGGGAATTCCGGATAGCGCTGTTCCAGTTCGGTGACGATTCGCAGAGACTGGCGATTATGATCGAAACCGCCGTGATCTTTCATCAGGCGCGCCAGGGCGCGCTCGCCGGAATGCCCGAAGGGAGAATGCCCTAAATCGTGCGCCAGACAAATAGCCTCGACGAGGTCTTCGTTTGCTCCCAACGCGCGTGCCAGCGTGCGCCCGATCTGGGCGACCTCCAGCGTATGGGTCAGGCGGGTGCGGAAGTAATCGCCCTCATAATTGATGAATACTTGCGTCTTGTATTCTAGACGACGAAAGGCTGTGGTGTGGAGAATGCGATCCCGATCGCGCTGGAACGCGGTGCGGTACTCTGGCTCATGGTCGAGATAGGCGCGCCCGCGCGAGTCGCGGCTACGCACCGCATACGGCGCCAAATGTTGCGCTTCAAGTTCTTCGAGGTATTCGCGAGAGAAGATCATACAAAAAGTGAGTTTAATGCAGGAGAGGCAGGATGTCAACAGGGAAAGAGGATGTGGTCAAGCGCGTTTTCTCCTGCGAAGCCGCGTTCTCTGTGAACAAGCGCCGTTCAGATCGTCCCGATGCGATTCGTTCGGTGCGCATGCGCTGTAGGGGACATGGCTATTGCCGGATGGAGGGAGTTCCTAGGTGATCTCACTTGTCGGTTCGGCAAGCCTGTGCTAGACTTACGGTATGGCCGAAGAGGAAACCTGGTTGCCAGAAGGCGAAAAGGAAGGTGAAAACGTTCTTCTGCGGGAGGCCATCGAGGCGTTGCGGGGCGGCGACCGGCCACGCGCTCGCGATTTGCTGACGCGCTTGCTAAAGGCGAATCAAAGCGATGCGTTGGCCTGGCTCTGGCTGAGCGCAGCAGTGGAAACGGCCAAGGAGCGTCAGTATTGCTTGCAGATGACGCTCAAGTTCGATCCGCAGAACATGGCCGCCAAACGCGGCTTGACTCTGTTGGGCGTCATACCGCCGGATGAGTCAATTTCCCCATTCCCGTTGCGTCGGCGGGAGTGGGAGGAAACGTTGCAGCCTGTGGTGGAAGAACAACGACCGCGTGGCTTGAAACGTTTGTGGATGAACCCGCCGTCGCGCGCTTTTCTGTTGCTTCTTTTGGGTGTGGCGTCGATGGCTCTGGTCACTTGGGGCTTTATGCGGTATCAAACCGCGGCGCGTGAGCACGCGCGCCCCGGAATCGTGGCGCCTCACTTCACCTTTACTCCCACGCCGTCCGAAACTCCCTCTACTCCTCCAATTGCTCTTCCTACTCTCCTTGGACCGACGCCCTTGTGGATGCTCTTACCCGCCACGTACACGCCGACCCCGCTCTATGTGAATACCCCTCATACCGGCATTGGCCGGGATGCCTTTCGCAGCGCAATGAGTTATTTCCAGAAAGGCGATTATGTAGAGGCTCGAATCCAGTTCGAACAGGTGGCGACTTACGAGCCGAAGGCCGTGGACGCCTACTACTACATGGGCGAGTGCGGTCTGGCGCTGCGCGAGTATCATTCCGCGCGCGATGCGTTCCGGAAGGCCATTGACCTGAATCCGAACTTCGCCCCGGCATATCTTGGGTTAGCGCGCGCGTTGCGCTCCATTAATCCGGCGGTAGAAGTACGTTCCTATCTAGATACGGCAATCTCGCTCGATCCCTTGTACCAGGCCGCTTTCCTAGAGCGCGCCCTTTACTTCCTTGAGCAGAATCGGCACCGCGAAGCATTGGCCGACTTAGAAGCGGCCCTGATGCTCAACCCGAACGATCCCCTGGTATATCTTTATCGCAGTCAGGTTCAAATGGAGATGGGAAGTTGGGAGGATGCGCTGGAATCGGCGGAAAAGGCGCACGAACTCGATTTGACCCTTTTGCCGGCTTATCTCATGCTTGGACGCGCGTATATCGCCAATGAGCGTTGGGAGGACGCCCTGTCGCCGTTGGCCGTGTACGTCCAATATAAGAGCGATGACGTGGAGGCCTTGACCTTGCTCGGCGCGGCCTATCGTCATGCAGGCGAGTATCAGACGGCAATTCGGTATCTAGACCGCGCCATTGGCTTGAACAGGAAGTACGGCGCCGCGTATGAGCATAGAGGGTATGCTCACCTATCGCTTGACCGGGGCCGAGAGGCAATTGCGGATTTCAAGACGGCGCTTGCTTATCAACCTTATAGTTTCAACGTCCGCATTGGCCTGGCGCGCGCCTATATCCTGGATGGCAAGCCAGGGAATGCCTATCTCGAGTTAATCAAAGGCGATACAACGCGTCTGGCCAGGACAGATGCCCAGAAGGCGGCTCTGTACTATTGGACGGCGCTTTCGTTGGAGCAAATCGGCGATGATTTTTCCCGTCAGGCGGCCCGGCGTCAGTGGCAACAATTGTTGGCCCTTCCTGACGAGGTTGTACCTGCTGCCTGGCGCGTGGATGCGGAGCAGTATCTCTATGGCGGTTCGCCGACCCCTTCGCCGACGAAGACGCCAACGCGTACGGTGACGCCATCACGAACGCCAACGCCGACACGTACGACGGCGCCTTCCCAAACACCAACGCCAACGCGTACGCCGCGCCTTTAATCCAACGTTGCTACTTTCACCTACTTCAAGGAGCCTCCTATGTCTCTAGTTGACTTAGGCCAACGTGCTCGTGTAGCTGCTCGCCAGCTTGCCTTGACTTCTACACAATCCAAGAATCGAGCCTTGTGCCACATGGCAGATGCTTTGGAACGAGAGCAGGCGGCAATTCTTCGGGCCAATCGTCAGGATGTAGACTCTGCGCGTCGCTCTGGTCTGAGCGAGGCATTGATTGACCGCTTGTTGTTCAACGAAAAACGATTGAGCGGTATCGCCGCCGACTTGCGCCGTCTTGCTGAGTTGCCCGATCCGGTGGGAGAGCGCTTCGATGAAACGGTCTTGCCGAACGGTCTGCGTCTGTACCGACAGCGTGTTCCCTTGGGCGTGCTGGGCGTGATCTATGAATCACGCCCGAATGTGACGCTGGACGTAGCCGGTTTGTGTGTCAAGACCGGAAACGCCGCAATCTTGCGCGGCGGCAGTGAGACGTTGCACTCCAACCGCGCCCTAGTGGGACTGGTACGCGCTTCCTTGCAGGAGGTCGGTCTGCCTGAGGATGCGGTGCAGTTCATTGACGACCCGGATCGCGCCCGTGTGCTCGAATTACTTAAACTGCACGAGTATGTGGATGTCATCATTCCGCGCGGTGGCGAGGCGTTGCATCGGTTTTGTCGTGAAAACAGTCAGATACCGGTCATTACCGGCGGGATAGGGATTTGCCATCTCTTTGTAGATGAATCGGCCGACCTGGAGAAATCGCTGAACGTCATTCACAATGCAAAGACGCAACGGCCTAGCGTGTGCAACGCGTTGGATGTTGTGCTTGTGCATCAGGCTGTTGCGGGCGACTTTCTGCCGCGTCTGGTGGCGTATCTCGGCAAAGATGGAGTAACCTTCCGCGCCGAGCCGCGCGCGCTTGCCTGTCTTACTTCGTTGCCGCCTTCACTGGCGGGTCTCGTGCAGCCTGCTGGCCCAAATGATTTCGACACGGAGTGGCTTTCCCTCGTGCTTAGCCTGAAGGTGGTGGATTCGCTCGACGAAGCGATTGCGCACATCGCGACACACAGCACGGCGCATTCGGATGGGATTCTGACGGAAGACGTGGAAAACGCGCGGCGATTCGTGGCCCAGGTGGACTCGGCAGCGGTGTACGTCAACGCCAGTACGCGCTTTACTGATGGCGGTCAGTTTGGGTTGGGGGCCGAGGTGGCGGTTTCGACGCAACGTCTGCATGTGCGTGGGCCGATGGGGCTGCGCGAACTGACAACGTACAAGTGGGTGGCGGAGGGAGAGTATCACGTGCGGACATGAGCAGGTTTCCAAGCGATCTTGTGCGTTTTTTGCGTTCGGTCCAGCGCGTTGCTGTGTTGACCGGCGCGGGCGTTTCCCAAGAATCCGGCCTTCCTACCTTTCGTGATGCCGGGTCGGGCCTGTGGGCGCGGTATCGTCCGGAAGACCTGGCTACCCCGCAGGCGTTTGAGCGCAATCCCCAACTCGTCTGGGAGTGGTATTCCACGCGGCGCCTCAAGGCCGGCGAAGTGCAACCCAATCCCGGCCACTACGCCCTTGTCGAAATGGAACGGCGTGTTTCGGAGTTCACGTTGATTACACAGAATATTGATGGGTTGCATCAGCGCGCGGGGAGCAAGAACCTGATTGAACTGCACGGCAATATCACGCGCGTCCGCTGCTCAGCGTGTAGCGAGCGTTTGGAGGAATGGGAACAGCCAGAGCAGGGAGTGCCACCTTGTCCAAAATGCGGTGCAAAACTGCGGCCCGATGTCGTCTGGTTTGGAGAAATGCTCCCGCCGCGCGAATTGAACCGGGCAATGGAGGCCGCGCGGTCCTGCCAGGCGTTTTTCGCCGTTGGCACCTCCGGCGTGGTGGAGCCGGCGGCTTCGCTCCCACACGTGGCCCGTTTGGCCGGAGCCTTGGTAGTCGAGATTAATATCAGCGAGACCTCGCTTACTCCTTACGCGACCTATTTCCTGCAAGGGAAATCGGGAGAGCTGCTGCCATCGCTTGTACGAGAAGTGTGGGGTGGAGAGTCGCCGAAGGGGGAGGCGCAGTGCAGAAAGGCGTGAGGTCAAGATAACCACGCTCCACTCCAGGGCGAAAGGGCGAGGGTGAGGTAGCCATCGGAGACGCCGTGCTTTCGGTGGTCTAGGAGATTCCTGACTTCATACCCTTCGTGCCAGCCGGCCTTTTCGGCGTCCAGTTCGAGCGTCTTCGTATGTGGGCTGAGATTGAGCGCGACAATGATGTTTTCCCGTCCGAGTTTGCGTCGGAACACGTAGAGGCCGCTTTCCTCTGCCAGCAGGCGCTCGTAATCGCCGCGACGCATCGCAGGGAAACGCCGGCGCAGCGCGATGAGCGTCTTCACCCAATGGCGCAACTCGGCGTTCCAGGTCAGGTCATTCCAGGGGAAAGCGCGGCGACAGTCGGGATCCTTCCCGCCTTCCAGACCGATTTCATCGCCGTAGTAGATGGCAGGAGCGCCAGGGTAAGCCATCTGGAAAAGGAACGCCAGTTTGATTTTGGCCATATTCCCTCCCAGGACTGTTTTTAGTCGCTCTGTGTCATGGCTGCCAAGGGGCAGGTACATGGCATAGACGTTTTCGCGCGGGTACGTTGTGAGCAGGGTTTCTACCCGATCGGCGAACTGGACGGCGTTACTTTGACCGGTCAGGCAGCTCAACAGCGCCTCGCGCATAGGATAGTTCATCAGGCCGTCGAAGTGACGGTCGTTTGCCCAGCGTGGGTCGGCAGTCCAGATTTCGCCGACCAGGTATGCATCGGCGGCGACAGCTTTGATTTCGTGGCGGAATTGAGCCCAGAACTCGTCATCGTCAATCTCGTTTGGCACGTCCAATCGCCAACCATCGGCGCCTAATTCAATCCAATAACGGGCTACGTCAAGAATATAGCGACGCGTAGCCGGGTTGCGCATGTTGAACTTCGGCAGACTTTTGAAACCCCACCAGCCAGCGTAATTATGTGCCGCGCCGTCGCCGTAGGCATCCAATGGAAAACGATAAATATGGAACCAGTCCTGATAAGGCGAGTATTCCCCATTTTCAAGTACATCCTGGAAGGCGAAGAACCCTCGTCCGCAGTGGTTAAATACCCCATCCAGGATGATATGGACGTTGTTGCGGTGGGCAATTTCGAGCAGAGCAAGGAAGTCGTGCGTCCCGCCCAATTTGGGATCAACTTTGTAATAGTCGCTGATGTTGTAACGGTGAGTAGAGGTAGACTGGAAGATCGGGTTGAGGTAGATGGCGTTCACGCCCAGGTCGAGCAGATAGTCGAAGTGCTGGATAATCCCGCGCAGGTCGCCTCCTTGGAACTTATAGGTGTGGGGTGGGCTGCCCCATGGGGCGACATGGGGTGGATCGTTTCTCGAGTCGCCGTTGGCGAAGCGATCGGGGAAGATTTGATAGAAGATAGCGTCTTGGACCCAGTAGGGAGTGGTCATAAGGCTGCGGCAGGAGGACAGGCAGAGAGGATTTGTGTAATCTGGCCGGCAAGGGCGCGGGCGCGCGCGGGCGCATCACCGACATGGGCTTTGGCGGCCATCAGAGCGCGAATTTCGGTTTCTGTCAGGTATTCGGTCAATGCGCCATCTTGACACAGGTTGGCGACCAAGGGATTCTCGCCGCCGGCGCGCAGGGTTTCCCAGGCTCGCATCGCGTGCAGGCGAATGTTTTCGTGCATTTCCTGACGGTCGGCGCCTCGCTTGACCAACGTCATGAGCACGCGTTCGGTGGCAGCAAAAGGACCGTAAATCGCGAGATTGCGAGCCATGGCGGCTTCGTCCACGCGCAATTTGCCGACGATGCTGTTGGCTGTGCGGAGTAGTTCATCGGCCGCCAGGAAAGCTTCCGGCAGCAAGATGCGGCGGTTGGCGGAATCATCCAGGGTGCGCTCCAGCAGCGAATGGGCAGCATTATCCCAGGCCAGGCGCGGCAGCGCGGCCAGGTAGCGCGCTATCGAATTGATCTTCTCGGAGCGGATGGGATTGCGCTTGAATGGCATGGCCGAGGAGCCAACCTGTCGCGCGCCGAACGGCTCTCCCAGTTCGCCGAAGGGGGGAGATTGGAGCAAGCGCAGGTCGAAGGCGAATTTGTAGAGCGAAAGTCCCAGGCTGGCGAGCGCGGTCAATACCTCATATTCTTGCCGACGCGGGTAAACCTGCGAAGTCACGGTGAAAAAGGGCAAGTTTAGTTTTTCGGAAAGTCTCTGTTCGAAGGCGGCAAGGTTCTCTGCGCCCAACAATTCGGCGTAGGAGGCGCCACTGCCCACTGCGCCTTTAAAGCCTTTCCCTTTGATCGTCTTTGCCAGATGATAAAGTCGTTCGTAGTCGTACAACAAGTCTTGCGCGTAGAAGGCAAGACGATAGCCGAGCGTGGACGGCTCGGCCGGCTGGATGTGCGTGAAGCCCATCAGGGGTGTTTCGGCCCAGGCCTCGATGAGACGGCGGAACGTTTGCAGGAGCAAGGCGAGCGAGGCGAGCAACAAATCCAACGAATGACGGATACGAAGCGCGTCGGCGTTATCCTCAATATCCATGGAAGTCGCGCCTAGATGGATAATCCCACCTCCTACGGGGCATTGTTCGGAGAAGGCGCGTACTTCCGCCATCAGGTCGTGCTGAATCTCGGCCTCGATCTCCAGCGCGCGGCCAATGTTGATGTCTTCCACGTGGGCGCGCAAATCTTCGACTTGTTCCTGGCTTACTAGGCCGAATTCGGCTTGTGTTTCTGCCAGCGCAACCCAGATTTGTCGCCAAAGGCGGCGTTTCTGAGCCTCGCTCCACAGCTGGCGCATGGCCGGAGAGCCGTAACGCCAAGTGAAGGGGGACTGGTAGGTGGTGAAGTCCGTCATGCTTCCAGCTCCTTCTATAATGCCCAGGCTAACATTAGGCCCAGGATGGTGATGATGAGGCCAATGTGTAAGAAAAGGTTGCTGGCCTGCACCCAGCCACTTGTGGTAAATTGGAGGCACAGGTTCGTCAGGATAAAGAGCAAACCGATCGATGGCAAGAGTCCCTTGCGTTGGGCGAGATAATTGGAGAGACGGTCCACCGTTCTATTCAACCACTGGTACATCTTCTTCCTCCTGTGCAACTGAGGGTAGGGATTCAACCCGCCAGGGTTGGTAATGGGCCACGATACGGCCGGGCACGCGTCCACGAAGGAATACCCCTCTGCGGGTGTGTTCGGCACGTTCTACCTGGCCAACCTCATGGAAAAGAGAAATCAAAGGCCCTTGCTGGTAGGGGAGAAAAACCTGAACGAGGGTATGGGTGTCGTACAGGATGTGTGCAATGCGTTCCAGCATGTTCGGGAGGCCTTCGCCGGTATGCGCAGAGATCGCAACCGCCTGGGGGAACCGCTTTAAGGCGCTTTCCAGAACAGCGGTATCCTGCAATAGGTCTATTTTATTCAAAGCCATGAGCATGGGGATATGGCCGGCGCCAATTTCCTCCAGCGCGGCGTGGACGGCCTCCACCTGGGCAAAGGCGTTGGGATGAGCGATGTCCACCACGTGCAGCAGCAATTCGGCTTCGGCGATTTCCTCCAGCGTAGCGCGGAAGGCAGTGACCAGCGTGGTAGGCAGTTTTTGGATGAATCCGACCGTGTCCGTGAAAAGAACTACGTGGTTGCCGGGCAGGAGAACGCGCCTTGTGGTTGGATCGAGGGTGGCAAAAAGTTGGTCGGCCACGTACACATCGGCCTTGGCCAGACGATTGAGCAGCGTGGATTTCCCGGCGTTGGTGTAACCGACCAGCGCGATGGTTGGGAGGCGGGCGCGACGTCGCTGGGCGCGGTAGCGGAGACGATGGGCGCGTACTTTTTCCAGTTCGGCTTTGAGATGGGCAATTTGCCGACGCACGACGCGGCGGTCCATTTCCAGTTGGGTCTCGCCGGGGCCGCGCAGGCCAACGCCTAACGCCCCGCTACGTCCGCCTCCGCCGCCGGTTTGTTGCGCCAATTGTTGGCGGCGTCCGGTCAAACGGGGCAGGCGGTACTCGTACTGCGCCAGTTTTACCTGTAATTGCCCCTCGTTAGTGCGGGCGTGTTGGGCAAAAATATCCAGAATGAGGGCAGTTCGATCGAGGACGCGCACCCTCTCGCCCAGCGCGCGTTCCAGTTCTCGCTGGTGACGAGGCGAGAGTTCTTCATCGAAGATAACCACCTGCGCCAGCGTTTCTTCGACCAGAGCCTTGAGTTCTTCCACTTTGCCGGCGCCGAGCAGGGTTTGTGGGTTAGGACGATCGAGTCTTTGGGTGAGTTCACCGACCACGTCCAGGCCGGCGGTCTCCGCCAAACGCGCCAACTCAGCCAGCGAGTCGTTTAAGGGAAGGAGATTCTCGCGGCCATAGATTTCGACGCCTACCAGCAAGGCGCGTTCACGCGGTGGCTGCGTAGGTTCAGGAGGTTTCTGGGGCATTGGGCTGTTGTTCCTGTCGGGCCTCTATGCTAAAGAGTTTTGCCAGTTTCGAATCGGGCAACTCGGTTCGAACGGGCAGCAGGATGTGGAAGGTGGAACCCGGGCAGCGCACTTCATCATGTCCCGCGGATTCGACCCAAATAGTACCTCCGTGGGCTTCAATGATTCCACGCGCGATCGGTAAACCCAATCCTGGGCCGCCGCCCTTGAAGTTGATCTTGCTGCTCGAGTGCAGGCTAACCTTGCCCAGTTGGCTGAACTTTTCGAAGATCGTCTCTTGGTCTTCGGGGGCAATGCCGATGCCGGTATCGGAGATGGTGGTTTCGACAAACCCGGGCAATAGGCGTCCATCTATCGTGATGCGCCCTCCATCCGGTGTATATTTAATGGCGTTGTTGACGACGTTGCGGAAGGCTTGATAGAGTCGCTCGGGATCGCCGAAAAGCATCGTTTCGCTGCCGGGGAATTGACGAACTTCAAGGGTTTGGCGCCGGTTGGCAACGATTGGGGCGAACTCGTTCTGTAGGAGGGTAAACAACTGTCCCAGCCACATCGGCTGGAAATGCAGCGACAGCATATTGTTGTCAATCAAGGAGACGTCAATCATGTCTTCGACGATTGTGCGCAGGCGGCGAATGCCGGTGCCAATGCCCTGAAAAAGAATCTCGACGTGCTCGTTCTTTTCGGCGAGCATGTCGCGCAACATGGCGACGTAGCCGTCGATCAGGGTTAAGGGGGTCTTAAGTTCGTGAGCGGCGATTCCGATGAAGTTCGATTTGCTGCGTTCGAGACGTTCCAGTTTGATTTGCGCCTCGGCCAGTTCGTTGGTCACGAAAGCGACGCGCGTATCGCTCTCGTAACGGGCGGCGCGTTCCAGCGCGTAGGTAAAAACGGGAATAAGTGCGCCGAGCAAGTCGAGAGAGTCGCGCGAGGCCAGATTCTCGCGCGCCACCTCGTACGTCAGCAAAAACATCTGATTCAACAAAGCGGTGATATTCTTTTGTCCTTCTTTTAGGTCGCTGGCTGTAGATACCGAGACCCAGTCGTAGATTACCGGGTCCAGCCACGCCGGATCGCCGGTCTCTATGGCATGGGTGAGCCTTTCGCAAAAGCGTTCGATTTGCTCGTCGAAGTTCTCACGCACGCTGGCGCCACGCGCTAAGCTATTGGTGAGGCGCTGCTTCCAGGCCGGTTGAATCTTAGCCAACGAGGCGGGAATGCTCATGTGCTCAAGTTTAAGTCAGTTTGGTTTTTTTTGCAATTGCCCTTCTGTTGGATTATCGCTTCGGCGGCGATAACCCCAGAGCGGTCGTATTCTGCTGCCGGCTTGCCATGGCTGTGGGAAGACTTTATCAGGAGCGCCGACGACAGGATGGCTGTAAGAAGGTATAGATAGATCGTTTTGAGGAAGACCGTAGGATGCCGATCTGCGGGGTGTGCTTGGCAACGGCGTGTATGGGCTGAGGGTTGATGTGCGCCACGTTCTAGGGTCAGCCCTGCGATTCCGAAGGACGATCACTGGCGTCGCTCATTGGGAAAGAGACAATGCGCAATGCGGCAGGATGTTGCCATAGGCACGCAGGCTTTGCAGATTTGCTTGTGGAAACTGCCTGTTGTTTACACCATTTGCGCCTTGATCGCCTATCTTGATTGCATGACCTTGGCTGGATAACAATGTCCAAGTGCGCCTAGTATGCTATTTCCGGTAGGGCTTGATGTTCCGAATGGGCACAATGAATCATCCGCGAACTTCGCTGCCTTTTCGCGTAGATGAGTGGAGTGGGCGAAATGAGCATTCGGGATAGATGGGCGCGAGGGCATGCTTAGGCTGGAGGACAACGGTCGGGCGTGCCTACGACGGCGCTACTTCGGATGAGGTTTTATGTTCTATCTGGGCACGTAAGGCTTCCACGCTAAGGCGCGCGGCAACCTGTTTGGCAATCGCCTTGAAAGCAATCGCCGCATCGGAATCGGGGCGTGCGACGACGATGGGTTGCCCGTTATCGCCGCTCTGCCGCACGGCAGCCTCCATGGGGATAGCGCCGAGGAAAGGCGCGTTGGCAGCACGCGCGAGCTTTTCTCCTCCTCCAGCGCCGAAGAACTCGCCGCGCATGTTCTCGATGATGCCGAGGATAGGGGTTTTTAGCGTCTGGAACATGGCGACTCCCCGGCTAGTATCTTCGAGGGAGACAGCTTGTGGCAGGGTAACGATGACGACGCCGGAGAGAGGGATAGATTGAGCCAGGGAGAGCGGCGCATCGCCTGTGCCAGGCGGCAGGTCTATGATTAAGTAATCCAGCTCGCCCCACTGGACATCGCTCAGGAACTGCTGGATGGCGGCATGCAACATTGGGCCGCGCCAGATGAGAGGCTGTCCGGGTTGCACCAGAAAGCCCATGGACATCAACCGTACCCCATAGGATTCTGCCGGAATGAGTTTGTTATCCACAATGCCGCCGGCGGCGTTGACGCCCATCATCGTCGGGATGTTGGGACCATAGATATCGGCATCCAGCAACCCCACCCGGGCGCCGCTTTGCGCCAGCGATACGGCGATGTTGACGCTCACGGTGCTTTTCCCCACGCCTCCTTTGCCGGAGGCAACGGCGATGGCGTTGCGTATAGGCAAATTAAGCAATTCTCTCCGTCGCCCATCGGAAGGTACGCTGGCATCCACCTTGATATTGACCCGCTTGACGCCGGGGATTGCCAGGACTGCTTCGCGCGCCTGTTTTTCCAGGGTGCCCTTGAGAGGGCAAGCCGGCGTCGTTAACATCAGGGTAAAACTCACCGCCTCGCCGTTAACTTCGAGATCGCGAATCATGTTCAGCGAGACCAAATCTCTGTGCAATTCCGGGTCCTCGACCCGTCGGAGCGCGGCCAGGACCGATTCGGTTGTGATTTTCTCGTCCATATGCAAACTCTTTTCCTCAGGCAACGGCCTGTCCTTTGCGGGAAATCTCTTTTTGCTTCAGGAAATCTTTTACTTCTTGCAAGGCGGAACGATAGAGTTTTTGTAGGTCTTCATCGCTGCCGCGAAACCGGCGCAGTGCCTGACGAGCGCAGGCAGAGCACCCTTGCAAGGCGCGGTACGAATCGACATTACAGGTTGTGCAACCGTTCAGTCGCGCGAGCAACAACAGGAGGGCAATCTGTTCTAGCGAGTCGGGAGGCGTTTTTAACACGCTATCCACTAATGCTTGCCAGAGCGCGCCACGCGCCTCGCCTATGCTTGGAATGGCTGCGGGAGGAAAGAGAAGGTTGGCGCCTTCCGAGTAAATCATGGGGTCGCTTCTTGGCGTGTGGTATGTTGGCCTGCGCGCGCAGCCTTCTCGCGCGCAGCGTTGCTTGGGCGGATGTGTTCGTAGTAGGTTGCCGGCTTCGCAAGGTCGGTTAGCGTCAGCACGCCTCGCCGGTAGGAGGCCAGTTCGTAGTCATGGTCCATCTTGATGGCATCGAACGGGCAGAATTCTGCGCACAGACCACAGTTCATGCAGATATCTGGGTCTATGGCGAACTCGACAGGCTCTGGCTTAGGACGTCCGGTCTCAGGGTGAACGGCGCGCACGATCCAGATGCATTGTGGTGGGCATACGCGGGAGCAAATCCCGCAAGCCGTGCAACGGAGCGCTCGTTCGCCCTCTTCCGTTTCGTCATAGACCAGAAACGGCAGGAAGCGGAACTCTTCGGGAACAGGTACTTTTTCTTCAGGATATTGTACGGTGAAGATGCCTCGGCCGTCCTTACTCGCGCGGTGAGCAATGCCCTCGGCTGTTCCATAGCGCCGTCCCCACCAGCGCAGGTCGTCCAGATACGTATCCAGAAACCGTTTGAGCGTTACTCCTAACCCTTTGACAATACCTTTTCCGTACATAATTCTCCTTCTGTCTGGCTCTTTTCCGGTGTTTCGCTAACGGTCTACTTCTCCCAGCACAATGTCAACGGAGCCGAGAATGGCGACGACATCGGCGACCTTTTGACCTAGGCACATGCGCTCGAAGGCGGTGAGGTTGATGAAGGATGGGGCGCGAATGTGATACCGCCATGGATTTGGTGAGCCATCGGACACGAGGTAAAAACCGAGTTCTCCTTTGGGACCTTCGACGCGACCGTATGCCTCGCCTGGCGGGACGCGCATCTGGTAGGGAAGGGGCTTTGCCATCACCGGCCCCGAGGGAATCTGCCGCACGGCTTGTTGTACAATGCGCATGCTTTGGCGGATTTCGTCCAGGCGGATGAGGAGGCGGTCGTAGATGTCGCCGTGATTGCGCACGCAGACATCGAACTCGAAGCGATCGTAGATGCTGTAAGGCTCCGCGCGCCGTACATCGTATGGAATGCCGGATGCGCGCAGCAGGGGCCCGGCTGCGGAGTAGCGGATGGCGTCTTCGGCGGTCAAGATTCCCTGCCCTATGCCGCGGGCCTGGATGATTTCGTTTTCGCTCAGAAAGCGGTCGAGTTCATCGATTCGGCGTGGCAGACGTTCAAAGACCAGGTCCTTGATCTTCTCCGGCGAGCCGTCGGGCAAGTCGCGCGCCACGCCGCCAAAACGGAAGTAATTGCACATCATGCGTGAGCCGGTGACCATCTCGAAGACATCGAGAATGAGCTCGCGCTCTTCCAGGGCGTAAAGCATAGGGGTAAAATACGCGCCCAGATCGTTGAGCAACGCGCCGATCGCCATGAGATGATTGGCGATGCGCGTGAGTTCCGCCATCATCACGCGCAGGTACTCGGCCCGTTCTGGCGGCCGGATGCCCATTAGTTTTTCTACAGCCAGCGCATAGCCAAAATTGTTGCTCATGGAGGAAAGATAGTCCAAGCGGTCGGTATAGGGCATGTTCATGATGTAGGTGTTGCGTTCGCCAATTTTTTCGTGGTTACGGTGAAGGTATCCCATGACTGGCTTCAGGCCGATGATCGTTTCGCCATCCAGCAAGACCGCAATGCGGAAGACACCATGGGTGGATGGATGTTGTGGGCCGAGGTTGACCAAGAGCGGCTCTGTCTCCACATCGCTTCCGTTGTGCGAATGCGCGCGGCGCAAGGCTTGGTAGAGAGCGGCATCGCCTTCCGGTTCCCAGGAGGCCCAATCAAATGCTTCGGGGTAGGCAAGGTTATCCCCTGGCGGGACGCGCTGTTCGGCAGAGATGTGTTGTCCCGCAGGCCAGCGCGACTTAAAGGGCTTGGCATCCTCCTCATAGTAGGGTTCATGCCAGTCCTTGCGCAAAGGGTGCCCGGCGAACCCTTCCCACATCAGGATACGGCGCAAGTCGGGGTGGCCGATGAAACGAATGCCGAGTAAATCCCATGCCTCGCGCTCCTGAAATTCAGCGCCTGGATAGATGGGAGTAAGCGAGGGCACCTCGATCGGGTCCACGCGCGGCCGTTGTACTTTGAAGACGAGTCCCGGCCCGCCGCTCGTTCGATAGACATGGTACACGACCTCTACTGTGCCCTCCGGCAGGTAATCCACGCCGGTGAGCGAGGAGAGGTAATCGTAGCCAAACTCGTCGCGCAGAACGGCGGCCACTTCCACCACATGGGCCGCATTGACGATCCAGCCGCTATAGCCAGGACGGCGATCCGGAACGACTATTCCCGGAAAACGGGCAGCCAAATCAGGGGAAGAGCCGGCTTGAGGTCGGATGGATTCTGCGATGATAGGCGTCGTCATCTTACGTTTGCTCCTCGGAGGCCTGACGCTGGAGGGTGGGGGTGCGTCGGGGGTCGATTAGGTCCGGGCCGAGAAGAGGGACAGGGATCTCGGCGCGGTCGGGACCTTTCTGATACCAGCGCGCCGTTCGGATGGATTCGTTGCGAATCTTTTCTTGAATCTTCATCAGACCATGCAGCAAAGCCTGCGGCGTGGGAGGACAACCGGGCACGTAGACATCCACGGGAAGGAATTTGTCCACACCGGAGACGACGTGATAACCCTCTTTGAACGGCCCACCGCCGGAAGCGCAGGCGCCCATGGCTAGAACGTACTTCGGCTCTGGCATCTGGTTGTAAAGGCGAACGATGATGGGAATCATTTTCTTGGTCACCGTGCCGGAGACGATCATTAAATCGCTCTGGCGTGGACTTGGGCGCATGATTTCCATGCCGAAGCGCGCCAGGTCGAAGCGGCTGGCCGCTGTGCAAATCATTTCGATGGCGCAACAAGCTAAGCCGAACATCATCGGCCAGACGGAAGCGCTTCGCCCCCAATTGTAGAGGCGGTCCAGGCTGGTAATCACCACCTGTCTTTGTAATTCGGGAGGAATCGCATAGTTCGGATCCTGTAGTTCGTTCATGCATGATAGCCCTTTCGCGGCGATTTCTTGTGTCAATTATAGTCTTTGGGAGATGGGTTGTCAATTCTTTTTTTTTGAAAAATATATATTTGCAAAAATTATCAACCTGTGCTACTATATACTTGCCTCTATTCCTCGCAAGCGTTTGCGTTCCTGTGTCTTCCACATCTTCTCGGATTCTCGATTATCTTCGCCAGCGTGGGCCGGCGACGGCCGAGGACCTGGCGCGCGTACTGGGATTGAGCGCGGCGGACGTCCGTCATCATCTGGCAAAGCTGATGGCGCTTTCTCTGGTGGAAGTGATTGGCCGGCGTCCGGCGGATGGACGCGGCCGCCCGCGCAAGGTGTATGGTCTTTCGGCTTGCGGTTTGGGGGATAACCTGGATACTCTGGCTGGAGCGTTGTTGATCACATGGCTCGGCGAAGCGGACGATAGGCAGCGCGGGGCCAGAATGCGTGCTCTGGCGCAGTATCTGGCCTGGGGGGAAGGGGGAGCCCCTCAACCCCAATCCGCGTGGAGTCTGCGCTTGAAACGAGCCATCGAGCGATTGAACGAATTGCATTATCGGGCGCGCTGGGAAGCTTCGGCGCAAGGGCCGCGGGTGATCCTGGAGCGTTGTCCTTATCGCAACTTGGCGGAGAATCGCCCTGAACTGTGTGACATAGACGCCAGTCTCTTGACCGCCCTGACCGGGGGTGAGGTGGTGAAAGTTGCACGGCGCGAGCGCAATCCTCAAGGTTTCCCTGTGTGCGTGTTTCTTTTGAGGGAGGATTTTTCGAATGAGTTCAATGCCACGGCATGAAATTCCTTTGACAGGGGTGAGTCTACTGCACAAAGGTCTCATGCTAAGTCGCCAAATAAAAGAGACCCTTAGCGGATTTGGCGCTTTTGTTGGCGTCATCTGTTGTCATCGGTTGCTTACCGCATCTTGGGTGACGGCGATTCGTGCGGCGAGTTTTGAGGGAGCCCGTTTTGGCTTGCGCGCGGGTTTTGATATATAATCAGCCTAAGGGTAACCATGGCAGCGAATGCGATGGAAATCCAGTTGCGGGAGGCCTGTCAACTGACCGGGGCATCCTGGGCGGCCTGGGTGGAACGAAACGCGTCGGGGTGGACACTTTGCGCGACCCATAATTTGACCCCACAAAAGCAAAATGTGTTATTAACATACCTGCGGCAACCGGCCATTCATAGATGGCTAAGCGGGGCGTTGACGAGTTCTCGGCCGCGTTCGCGGCTCATGGGACGGAACGTTGCGTTGGATTGTCGGCGTCTATTCGTGTTCAACGAGCCGACCTCGCCAAGGTTGGTCCTGATTGGTGCGCAGGAATTGGCTCCAACCGCGCAGCGTATCTGGAGACTTGTCGCCATAAATTGTCCCTTACGACCGCTGGGGGATTTGGTGGGTACGGAGTTGGGACAGCCGGTCTCCTTCCCGATTTCTCATTCGTTGGATCGCCTGCTTGAAGTCATTGGGCAGGTGGTTCCTTATCAGGGCGCGTGGTTGGCAGTGCGCAGCGGGGATATCTTGGACATTCGTGCTCAGGCGAATTGTGTGGAATGTGAGCAGCGGCAGATTCTGCTGGATGACAACCCTTTATTGCGGCGCCTGCGCCAAACGCGTTCTGGTGTTCAGGTGAACGACCTCACGCCGGGGTGGTCCTTGGTGCCTGCCATTGGCGTTCCACCGTCGGCTCGAGTTTGGGCGGCAGTGCCAATTGTTATCGGGCAACGTCTAATCGGTGTGCTGGCGCTCTGGCGTGAGACGTTCTTCTCGACGCGCGAATGGCAACTGCTCAACCGTCTTGCCGCGCAGATGGCGCCGGAAGTGGAAGAAAGTATCATCTTTGCCAACATCGCGGAGCATTTGGGCCGCCTGGCCTTGCTCAACGATTTTGTCCTGACGGTCTCTTCCGCGCTGAATCTGGAGCAGATCGCACAGCGCGTGTTCGCACTTTTGCGACGGGCGTTTCGTACGGATTTCATCAGTTTGTTTCTCCTATCTTCCGATGGCGCGACGATCAGACATTACCGCCATGTGGATGGCGAGGTCGTGTTGCGGACCTTCCCCTGGCAAAGTATTTCGGTTTTGCAGGCGATGGAGAGCGGCAATGTGTTGCGCTTGGATGACCTTGCGAACAGCCCCTATCGTTCGATGTATGAGGCGGCTCGATCGGCGGTTTTTGTGCCGCTGCGCTATCGTCAGCAGGTCATTGGCGCGCTTGGTCTGGAGAGTAATAAGCCGGCTGCTTTTTCCTTACATGACGAACATTTGCTGGTGGTAATCGCCGGTCACCTGGCCGGTCTGGTGGAAAATGGACGTTTGCGTCAGGAGGCGGAGGTACGCGCGCGTAACCTTGGTCTGATTCATGAGGTGGTGCAACAAGTCATCGGCCTGAATGATGTGCGTCAGGTAGCGCAAATCGCCGCGCGCCTACTGGCGCGCAATTTCTCATACGACCTAGTTTTGGTAGCAAGGCGAGGCGAGGGTCAAGAGGAGCTGGAAATCATTGGTTTGGGCGGAGAAGCGGAAGGGCGACTTGTAGAGAGGAAGGGAGCGTTTCAGCAAGCTCTGAATGCCGGCCTGGCACGCCGGGTAGTCTTGGCCGGGCAGAGCGCTTTGGTCAACGATCTTGGCCAGGAGCTCTTCCATAAACCTATTGAAGGATGGGATGTGGGCGCGGAGATGTGCGTTCCTTTGCGCGAGGGGGAGAAGATTTCGGGGGTGATTGATGTCCAGAGCCGGCGCAAAGACGCGTTCACATCGAATGATTTGCTTGTTTTGGAATCGCTGGCCGGTGTGCTGGCTACCGTCCTAGCGCGCGTTGAGGAGTATCAGAAATTGCAGACAGCGGTTCATGAGCTACAGGTGGCGCGTCAGGAATTGCAAGCACGAGTTGCCTCGCAGCGTTTGGCGGAAACGCGCTTGATTCAGGCGGCCAAGATGGCAGCAGTCGGCGAGATGGCGGCCGGTATCGCCCATGAACTGAACAATCCCCTGACGACCATTGCGGGCTTTTCTGAGTTAATCCTGGAAGAATTACCCCCTGACTCGACTCAGCGCGCTGACTTGGAGTTGATTTTGCGTGAAGCGCGGCGGGCGCGCGATGTCGTGCGCCGCTTGCTCGATTTTGCCCGGCAGAGCGAGTCCGTGCGA
Source organism: Anaerolineales bacterium (assembly GCA_034436015.1). GTDB lineage: Bacteria > Chloroflexota > Anaerolineae > Anaerolineales > Villigracilaceae > DAOTVX01. Next base: position 12,010 of record DAOTWG010000035.1, on the reverse strand, counting down.
ACACCTGCCGACGTCAACGAGTTGATCGAGGAGACCTTGGCTTTGATGAAGCATTTGTTGCACACCAGCGGGGTTGAAGTGGTGCGTGATTTCGCTGCTCAATTGCCGTATGTCTCGTTGGACCGCAATCAGATCAAACAAGTCTTCCTGAATCTCTTCCATAACGCCCTGCACGCTATGCCAACCGGTGGAAAATTGTTGATACGCACCCAGCGGCGCCGACGAGAAGGTCGTTTGTGGGTTTCAGTTGCCGTTCGCGATACGGGCATAGGGATCGCGTCGGAGCATCTTCCGCGCGTTTTCGAGCCTTTCTTTACGACGCGCGCGCACGAGGGCGGCACCGGCCTCGGGCTTTCCGTTTCCTATGGCATCGTGGTGGATCACGGAGGGGACATTGAGGTCGAGAGCGAGGTGGGGAAGGGATCTTGTTTTACCGTTTGGTTTCCTGTCGAGGCGCTATGATTTCTACCGCGCATGTTCTTGTCCTAGATGATGAGCCGCCTATCGTTCGGCTGTGCGAACGTCTGTTAAAGCGCGCCGGCTTTACGACCGAAGCCTTTGTCAGCGCCACCGAAGCGCTGGATTATATGAGCCATCATGCGATAGATTTACTGTTGGTGGATATTCGCATGCCGGAACGCAGTGGTTTCGACGTGATTGCCGACGTGCAGCGGTTGCAGCCGGAGGCGGCCATTCTGGTCATGACCGGCTTTGGTACGGTAGAGATCGCGATTCAAGCGCTGAAGCAAGGGGTGGATGGGCTGATTCTGAAGCCTTTTGAGAACACCGAGGAACTGGTGCAAGCAGCGCGTCAGGCTTTGGAGAATAAGCAACGCAAGCGCGACGCGGCGCGCATCCAGGTGTTGCGCCCTCTTTTCGATGTTACCGAGATGTTGCTGAGCGAAACCCGGTATGATCGCTTGTTGGCCCTCCTTCTCCGTGCTGTTTGCGGTCACCTGCGTTGCGAGAACGCGGCGTTCTACGAACGGGATGAGAAAAATGGTTGGCTGAAAGCTCTGGCCGTGGAGGGGGTGGCCTTACCGGAGGAAAAGAGCGAGGAGCGGGGCGGTTTGATTGCTCGGACGGATGCGCTCGGCGCGCCGTTGCTGGTCAGCCGGCATGGGCCGGGCGATGCGACAACACAGGCTCTTCTGGAGCAGAAGGGACTGGCTTCGGTGCTGTGCGTGCCGATTCTCCGCTCGAAGGTACGCGGCGTCTTGTATGCTGCTCGTTCCGCCGAGCAACCGTCCTTCGGCGAGGCCGATTGGGAGATGTTCCTTGTGCTCGCGCGTCAGGCGGCTGTGGCGTTGGAGAACGCCTGTCTCTATGCCGAGTTGCGCGATTACGTCCGGCGAATGGAGGAGTCGCAGCAAGCCTTGATTCGCGCGGAGAAAATGGCGGCGGCAGGACGGTTAACTGCCTCCATTGCCCATGAAATCAACAACCCCCTGCAGGCGGTGCAAAATTGCCTCCACCTGGCAGCGCGCAGCGAGCTGCCTGCCGAACGACGCGATGAGTACCTGCGTATGGCGCAGAGTGAATTGGATCGCCTGATGACTATCGTTCAGCGCATGCTGGATTTTTATCGTCCCGGCAATGTTAAGCCGCAGACTACCGATCTGGCCGAGTTGATTCACTATGTCCTCGAATTGCTTTCTCCGCAACTGGAGCGACGCGGCATTCGTGTGATGACCGATCTGGCGCCGAAATTGCCGCCCGTCATGGCGGTGCGCAGCCAGATTCAGCAGGTGTTTTTGAATTTGATTTTGAACGCTTACGACGCCATGCCAGAAGGCGGCGATTTGCGTATTGTAGCGCGTCAACACAAGGATATGGTGGAAATCACATTCCAGGATAGTGGGCCTGGCGTGCCAGCCGAATATCGTGAGCACATTTTTGAGCCTTTCGTCAGCACGAAGAAAGGTGGCTTGGGGCTGGGGTTGTCGGTTTCCTGTGGTATCATCGAGGCGCATGGCGGCAGCCTCGATCTTCTGCCGGAGGTTGGGCCTGGGGCGTGCTTCCGTATTCTATTGCCAGTGTAGGGAATCAAATGAGCGGTAAGGCGCACATTTTGGTTGTTGACGATGAAGCGACAGAGCGACAAACCCTGGCCGAAATTTTGCGCCTGGAGGGGTATCATGTGTCCACAGTGGGAAGCGGCGAGGCGGCTGTGGATTTCGTGCGCACCAATGTCGTAGATTTGATGGTTCTGGATTTACGCATGGGGGGGATGAGCGGTCTGGAGGTTGTGAAGGTCATTAACCAGATTGCTCCGGATGTGGAAATTATTTTGTTAACTGCTTATGGTTCTATGGAGAGCGCGCTCGAGGCGTTGCGGCAGCGTGTTCACGATTATTTGCTTAAGCCGTCCTCGCCCACTCAAATTCTGGAGAGCGTCGCGCGCGGGTTGATGCGGCGTGCAGCCAGACTGCAGGCTCATAAGGCGGTCGAGGCGGTGGACAAGCTGGAACCCGAGATGCTGGACCTGGGGGAGGGAGTGGTCTTTGATGTGCGGCGTCGTGCGGTGCGCTGGGAGGGCGGAGAAATTCTGCTTACGCCTGCCGAGGGGCGACTATTGAAAATCCTCGCCGAGTCGCCGGGGCAAGTGTTCTCGCATCGCGAATTGGTCTTGCTAGTGCAGGGGTATTCGCTTTCGCAACAGGAGGCGCCGGAGATTTTACGCCCGCTCATCAGTCGTTTGCGCTTGAAGCTGGCTGCTGTGCCCTATTTACCGGATCATATCGTCAGCGTGCGGGGCACAGGGTATCTATACGATAAGGGGCAAGAAGCCAAGAGCGTAAGCAAACGCTCCTCTCGGAGATAATACCTAGCCATGACGTTGAGCATCGCAGGACATCAGACAGGAGGCTATACTGTCCAGACGCCGGTTTATGAGGGGCCGCTGGATTTGTTGTTGCAACTCATCGAACGCGCCGAATTGGATATTACCACGCTGGCGCTGGCGCAGGTGACGGATCAGTACCTGGAGTACATGCATCGAATGGATGTGGCGGCGGACGAGATGTCGGCGTTTCTGGTAGTGGCGGCCAAATTGTTGCAGATCAAGTCGGAGGCGTTGCTGCCGCGACCGCCTGTGCGCGAGCCCGGCGAGGAAAGCATGGGCGAGACGCTGGTGCAACAATTGAAGGTCTATCGGAGATTCAAGGAATTAGCGCGTTGGCTGGAGGAGCGCGAGGCGCGCGGTTGGCGGAGTTATTTGCGTGTAGCCGTGCCGCCGCGCGTGGAAAGCCACCTCGATCTTTCCGGACTTACACCCGCCGATTTGCTGGCCGCTCTCGCGGCTCTGACCAACATCGAAACAAAGAAACAGGCTTTGGGAACAGTGATTGCGCCGCCGCGAATCACTATTCGCGAGAGAATCGCTCATATCGCTCAGATTTTGAAAAGCCGCGGGGAAGCGCCGTTCCGGGCGTTGTTCGGCGAAGCTCCTACTCGGTTGGAAGTCGTTGTGACTTTTCTGGCCCTTTTGGAACTCGTTAAGCGTTATCGTGTGCTTGTGCGGCAAGAATCCCTATTCGGCGAGATCCATCTTGTGCGTTTGGGGGAATGGGAAGAGGACGAGGAAGTTGAGATTGAGTTTGAGTGAGGGTGGCGTGAATGTTTTTGCCCCTTTGGTCCTTGCGCAGCCTGTGTAGCTAGAGGCGCTATTCTGTTCTGTGCGCTCAGCCTTCTCTCTAGTAAGTTTTTGACGGGTTAACTGGTGAGAAAAAAAGTTTGCCAAGAGGGAGAAAAAAAAGCTTCAGTGATCGCGGGGGTTTCGCTCTCGCCGATGGCGCGCCAGAAGGAGTGCCAGGAACGCGCCGCCGCCGTCCACGAGCAAGGCATCGGTGACGCTGGCGTGGCGTCCTGGCACGAACGCCTGATGCGCTTCATCGCTGATGGCGTATAGCAACGCCAGGATTAAGGCCAGTCCCCACTTGTTGCTGCGCCATTCGAGCGCGCGCCAGTACGCGAGCGCCAGCAGGCCGTATCCGATGGCGTGGCCGCTTTTTTTCATTACCCTATCCCACCAACCGAAGGAAGGCATCTCGGAGGAGGGGATAGAGGAGAGACCGAAGATAAGGGCCATCAGACAAAGCGCCGGCAGCCAACGTATCCCTGTACGCGCCGACCATTTCCCGGTCGGAGCAAAGGGGCGTTCGGGTGGAGAGACGCTCATGAGGAGGAAGATGAGAATTCCTTGCGGCAGATTTCGACGCCGGCCGCTTGTAGGAAGTTTAGCGCGTTCTCGTCAACGCGATAGGCCACGCTATAGACGAGCCGAACAATCCCGGCGTTGACAAGCGCCTTTGCGCAATGTACGCAAGGAAAGTGCGTCACGTAACAGGTTGCCCCGCGTGTGGAAACGCCGTGCAGCGCGGCCTGGATAATGGCGTTCATCTCGGCGTGGATCGTGCGCACACAATGCCCTTCGACCATCAAGTGCCCCGCTTCGTCGCAATGTGCTTGGCCGGTCGGCGATCCATTGTACCCGGTAGTGAGAATCCGTTTATCGCGTACAAGCACACAACCCACAAAAGCGCGATCGCAGGTGCTCCGTTCGGAGACAGTGAACGCAATTTTCATAAAGTAGGTATCCCAGTCAGGGCGCATAGACTCCTCCTGCGATAGGTTTGCGCCGATTATACTGCTTTCTGTCGTGGGGTTCTCGATGTTTTATCTTTTTTGCCTTACAATATGCTCGTGCTTCGCTCTCTCATTCCTCCCGTTCTCTTTATGTTGCTTGCTTCCTTGCTCGTTGCCTGCACCTCGCCCTCCTGGACAATGCGATCTTGGGCCTATGGCGACCTGCGCGCCCTAGATGCCGTGGATGCGCCCTCGCCGGCAGTGGATATTCTTGCTGTTTACCTGCGCCGCAATGCTCTGGATTTCGAGGTCCGGGTGGATCTGTTGGATTTGACGCCCGTTGACGAATCTACGCTGCGCCTGGAGATTCGGGATGAACAACGCTACGCGACTTGTCCTTTACGAATTACGATTCCTATGCGGGGTGCTATCCAGGTTGACGCGCCTTCTCCTGTCGCGCCGCGAGTGGTGCGCGATCCCTGGTCCGATTCGGTGACCATACGACTTAGCGCCTTCGGGCTGGGCGAGAGTGTAAGCGTACATGTGGCCACTTATCTACCCGACGTGATCACGCCACTGGACGAGGTCATCAATGTACGTGCAGATGCGCTCCCCCCGGCGCGCGCGCCGTTGCTTTTGGTTTTTTGGGACGTGTTCCCAGCGGCCTCTCCTGCCCAGGCATTGCGCCGTTGGGATGGCGCGCATAGTGGTCCTAGCGGCGGTCGCCATGGCTTGCGCCACATTCTGGAGAATATGGAGACCCACGAGATCCCCGTTGTTCTGCTGGACTTGAAGACACCTCAGAGCCTGGCTGCTATCCATTTTTTACAAGGTATGAACCGATTGCAACGATTGCTGGAAAAACGTTTGCTTATCGTCCCGGACGCGGCTTACGGCGACGCGGCAGATAAGTCCCTCGCGCTCGGCCGCCGCGCTGCGGCGGCTTTTGGGTTGCCTTCCGGCGCGTTCTTGTACGCGCCGACAGCCGGTTTGACGATTGCATCGTCCGAACAGTTTGTGCCGCTGGCGGAGGATAGACACCTTTTCAGGCAAGGCATTCCTCTGCCTCGTCGCGACCCCAACGCTCAGGTTACTGCGGACGCCTTCACGCTGGAGGTTCGCCAGGTATTAATCGAGACCGCGCTTTCGCCGGATCGAACGGACCTGGTTATCCTGGGAGGCTCGTTGCCCAACTCTATCTGGGGCAATGCGGATGTCGCCGCTGCTTCTTTTGCCTGGATTGCCAATCACCCCTGGATTTGGCCGTTGGATGGCGAAGCGTTGAAAACGTTTCCGCGCACAGACAGGGAAGCGTCTGTATCAACGGGGCACGCAGGCCTGGTGGCTCAACCTCTCTACACTACCTCGGGTCGTCTGCTTTCTCTCGATTCGGGGGCGTTGCGAACCATACTCCTGACAGAACTGCGCGCGGCGCCGGAGAACGACGTCACGCGTAGCGCCTGGCAGTTATACCTGTCTCTGACCGATCCCGTCTCTCAGGAACGCCAGGGGGCTTTGCGTGCGCAGTATCTCGGCCTGGTAGCGGACTTACTGGCGGCCGCTCGTTGGGCGGAAGCGCCCTACGAGATGACCGCCTGTGATGCCGATGTGGATTATGATGGCGAGCCGGAATGTCTGCTGGCCAGCAGGACGTTCTTTGCCATTGTGGAGATGGACGGGGCGCGCTTGACATTCCTCTTCTGGCGCGATGGGCAAAACATCCGTCAGCTTGTGGGACCGACGGCGCAATTTGCCCAGGGGTTGAGCGATCCCTCGCACTGGCGGTTGGACCGCGGCGTCGCGGCGGATCCACAGGCGATTCTGGGAGGATTCGTGGATGCGGATTCGCCGTTCGCCTTCTATCAGCCGGAACAAATTGCGGATCGATCGTTGACGTTCTTTGCCCAAGAAAGCGGCCGCGTCAAGGTCTATATTTTGAAAGAGGATTTGTTGGAGGTGCAATACCACGCGCCGCAATCGATCACAGTTCTACTTCCCCTGGCATTTGATCCTTCCTCATTTTTCTTCGGCGGCGCGACATATCAGGGAGCGTTGACTGCCGGCGGCTGGCGATGGGGTCACACAGGTGGCTCACAGGTGGAGATAACGGCCAGCATTCCCTTCACAGCGCACGGTTTTAACGCCTCGCGGCCTCTGCTGGCTGCGCCAGAAGACCCCGATCTGGATTACCCGACCGGACATTACTACCCGTTCCCGCTTGCGCTTGCGACGCTAAACGGTCAGGCAGATTTCTTTATCCGCGTTCGTCCGATTCCCTGAGGGCGAACGGTGATTTTTCCCGTTTTAGTACCGTTCCCAGTGGAGCACCTGTTCCAGAGGCTTTTTCTCGCGCGTCGGGCTTTCAGCAGGACGCCCAATAGGCACGAGCGCGAGCAGGCGTTTATCGTGTGGAACGCCGAGCAACTTCTTGAATTCTTCCTCGCGCGGCAGGGCGTCTCCTTCTACCCAACAGGATCCATACCCGAGGGCGGTAGCGGCGATCAACATATTCTGAATCGCGGCCGATCCATCTTCAACCCACCAGCGCGAGGCCGGGTCCAACACGACCGCGATGACCGCTGGCGCTTCGACAATCCATGCTCCGGCGGATTTGAATTGCTGAATGGTGTCTTGCTCGGTAACCACGACGAAATCCCAGGGCTGGCGATTGCTTCCGCTGGCTGCCAGCCTGCCTGCGTCCACGATCGTTTCTAAGTCCTCACGGGGCACAGGATCCGGTTGGTATTTGCGGATGCTGCGGCGTTTACGAATGGCTTCCAATGTGTCCATGGCGACCTCCGGAAAATAAGGTTATCGTTCCCAGCTTAGCAAAGGGATTTCTATCTCTTGCGGCGTCAAACCACCGTGGTGACCGTGATATTTTTGCTCGAAACGGTCTTTTTGATACCACCAGACTGATTCGCCGTGATAGGGAAGGATGATCAGTTCGCCGGCGCGGGCGCGGAACTCTGGCGAGATGCACGGCCCGAAGTAACCTGCGCGAATCATCTCGTCCACGCGCCGGACTTCGGCTTTTCCCGCTAGGCGAATGGACAGAAATTCCTGCGCTTCCTCCACGAAGCCCTCGCGGATATAGAGAAAGAAGTCACGCGGGGAACCAGCCGCTACGAGGGGACCGCCTTGTCGGTCGGCGCGCAGGAAACGCGTCAGGCCGTCGAAGCGCGCTTCACGGTTTAGGTAGATGGTCGTTGCCGGATCTATCTCAACTTGCCCGTGATCGGCGGTGAGCAGGAACAAGATGCGGCGCGACGCGGCAAATTTCTTCAGAAGAATGTGTTCCATCGCTAGTAGGAAATGTAGAATCTCGGCTTGTGTCTGGGCGGCATTGGGGCCGTAGTCGTGACTGATGGAGTCGATTCGGTCGTAGTAGAGCAAGAAAAAAGAGGGCGCCTTGACCTCATACAATGCCTGTTGTAGGTTCACCAGCGCCTCGGCCAAGGTTTTATAGCCACGCGCAACGGCTCCGCGCAGCAGGATGTTGGAGTAGGAAGATGACGTATAGGCGCGGGGTTGAAAGACAACAGCGGTGATGTCTTCGTTCCGCCAGCGCTGGTAGATTGTCTCCTGTGGAAAGAGATGGCAGGCACGGACGCCGGCTGCTTTTAACATCTCTCGTTCGGGTGCACCGGCGTAAGAAAAAGGTAGAGGGGAAATCACAGCGTCCAATGTTGGTTCATAGTAGTTCCATTCGAAAATCCCGTGCTCGCCGACTGCTTGGCCGGTGTGCAGGGTAGTGATATGGGCGGATGTGGTGGATGGGAATTGCGCATATAAGCGCCTGACTTGTCCCTCTTGAGCGATCTTGCGCAAAGAAGGTTCCTCTTGAAATTGTTCGAAGAACCGCCAGCCAAAGCCGTCAATGAGCAGGAGAACGACAGCATCGTAGTGATTGCCGGTCAGGAGATTCGTCAGATGCTCCGGCAGCCAGGAGAATCCATTTGTGTCGTAGCGCGGCTTGGTGAAGGAGGTCATGGTTGCTCCTGCGACGAAGAAGGGTTACTGCCAGGAGGTTTTTGCTTGATACCCAGGAGGAAACAGTGGATGGAAATAGCCAGCAGAGGCGAATGAATCAGCAACCAGTGGGGACTTTCGGTAATTGGCTGAAAAAAGGTAATACCGAGGCTGACCACACCCAACACAATGCCCATGAATGCCGTAATGCGGAACAGCGGTAAGTTGACGTCTGGATATTGAAAGCGTAGCACGGTCAAGTAAATTGGAACCATCATGCAGAACGCGGTTGGCGAATAGGATGTCAGGAAAAGGCGAGGATCGTAATTGCCGGCTTGTTCAGGATCCCAGAAAGCTAGCACGGCAAGAGGAATGAGCCAGAGCGTAGTTGGCTTCACTGCGCGAAAAGTGTACCGCGTTTGTGGTCGGCCAGCCTCCCAAAACCATACCAGAGCGGTAATCAGGTACCACAAAGCTGGCTCTGGGAGGATAACTAGACCGTAGCGCGGCGTCCAGGCAATGGCCTGCACCCAAAGCATGAACAGGAAGTGGATGCCAGCGACAAGAGAAAACAAGCGCGCCATGCGGTCGCGCAAGACGACCAGCAGGATAACTAATAGGACGAAGCCCACGTGTAGAGCAGGCAAGTAGGGATCGTACCGTGTTTTGGACGCCAACATCGTCTCGGATACATGGGCGATGAACTCGTTCAGATGGCGTACATAACCTAAGCCGGAGGAAGTCAGAGGGGGAATACATGCTGGCCCTAGACCTATGAGCAGATAGAACCAGGCGCGCCGCGAGAGCGATTCGAGCCTTAGCTTTTTTATGCAAGCCACGCCGTTCATCGCAAAGCGGGCAGGAGAAAAGCCCTTCGACCGGCACGGTTCGAGGGGTAGGTTTCTTGTGGTCATCGGTAGCCAAGTAGGTAGTTTCGAACGTGAAAGCGGGCAAACTGCCCACTTCCCTTTCTCAGGAAGTTGTTGTTAGGGGGTTCCCAATATTGAGATTACGATGGATATTTTACCACTGAGGCAGACTGAACGCGGTGTAGGCGTGTGACAAAAAAGACGCCGGGCAATCTGCCCGGCGAATCTTGGTGCAAGAGGGAACCTACTTCTGGCGCAAAGGCGGCATAGGGATTGGGATGTTGAACATAGTGGCTGCGACCCCCATCCCGCCTTCACAGGTATTGGGCGGCACAGTACCGACGTAACTCTTGCGCGCGGAAGGGTATTCGGCCGCCCAGAACATGAAACCCAACATGCCCGGCGTCTCGCCGGCGCCAGCCGGTGGCACGGTCTGTACGTACTCCGCATACGCCGCTTGCTCCGAGGAGGCAAAGTTATTGCAATTGGCAATGTTGCCCTTCAGGTAGAGACCACCTGTCAATTTGGCGGGCGCCAGAGGCGGCACCGGCGGGGCATAATGTGGCATGCCGCTGATGTGTTCCTGCCAATCGGCGGGAGTGCCGGAGGATGTCCCGGCGACCATGGCGTTGGCGTAGTCGAGCACAGGATTGGTGGTGGTCAGCCAGTTCGCGGTTGCATAACGGCTAATGGCTGTGAGCCAGCGGTTGCCGGCGCCCAGGTCAATCGTCAAGCGCGCGGCGTGATTGTTGCCGGTTGGATCGTACGGCAACTGCGAACGGTAAGCGTCCACGAACGCCTGTAAGCCGGCCAGATTGGGGTCAGTGGTGCGTTCGTAGTCTATCTCGATGCCGACGCCCAAAGCCTGCGCGACGGCCGCCGCGTTCAGACCAAGTTGTGTTGGGTTTGCTGCCAGAGCCGCGTCCCAATCGTCTGTATAGGTGATACCGCCGATGGACAGCATGACCCGAATACCGCGGCTCTTGAAATACTCCACGATTTCTTGGGTCATGCCGGCCGGGATCATGCCGTACAGGCCGGTATCGGTGCGATTGAGCATCTTGAGGGGATTAACAAAGCTCAACACCACCAAGTTGACCGACGGGCGACCGTTGCCACGGTCGATCAACCAGCGGTTGGCCTGGTCGAACTCGGCAATGTCGCGTACGATGCTCCAGTCGCAATAATGGTTGCCGCAATGCCAAACGCCGAAAATCTGAATCGGTGTGCGCTGACCGCTAGGCGTGGAGGTAGGTGTAGCCCTTGGTTTTGGGGTTGGTTTTGCGGCTATGGCCGGCGCCGTCGCGCTAAAAAGGAGCGCGGCTGCCAGCATGAGTATTGGTAAGATAGAGAACCTTCTCTTTACCATGATATTCTCCTTCTTTATGTACTTACGATAGAAACGGGCCGCTGCTTACCATGCTAGCACATCCCGAAACTCAATACAAGAGGATGACGCTCATTTTCTTTGCAAATTCGGTGCATGATAGGAGGAGATGCCCTTAAAATGCCAGGCATGTTTTTAGAGAAGGGCAAGGGGGTTTCTCGCGACTTCTGCCGCATGTTAGACGTTTTTCTTTGACGATGCCTGAGAATCCACAAGATCTTGAACCATTACGCTCCATCACAAGTCTTGACACGGGTTGGTTTTTGTGTTTAAATGTGATAAATATAATCATAAATATCACATATAAAGGAGCTGAAATATGTTCGTAGACTATCTTACTCTTATGATGAGTACCATACTGGCCGGTCTAGGGCTGCTGGCGCACTATCTCTACGCAGGGATGAACGGCAAGGAGGATCGTGCCTACGCCGCCGGCTTTGGGGTTGTCGGAGTGCTCGGCCTGATTTTGGGATTGCACATGGTCTTCACCTGGCCGCTGCCGGGGAGTTACAACATTGTCTTTGGCGAGGCGATGGTCTTGTTCGGATCGGTGTTCTTGGCCGCCGGTTTGGCGCTTGGGTTGGGGTGGAATCTTCGACCTGTGACCATCTACGCGTTTTTTGCCGGCCTGTACGCGGTCATCGGAGGCGCGCGCATTATTTCCCTGGGCCTGACTAGAGAACCTCTTCTCTCCGGGCTGGGCTTTATCTTGGCCGGGTTGATCGGTCTTCTCTCGGCCCCTGTCTATCGTCTGCTGCGGGTCAGCCTTATGTTGCGCCGGCTGGCGGCCCTTGCGCTCCTCGTCGTAGTTGCCTTATGGGGAGTTACCTTTGTCAACGCGCTCTGGGGGCATCTGGAATCGTTCAAGAACTGGGTGCCTATGATGATGCGGTAGGAACTGTGCTGCCTTTCCAAGCTATGTTAAAGCCTATTCTCGGCATCTGCTGTTGCTGTCGGGTCTAGGTGGGAAGAAAAGCGCCATAGGGTGCAAGCTAGCCCTTGCGGTGGGCGAGTTTAAGTCGCCCACCGCCTGTGTAGGTTATAGGTACGTTATGGCGTGTGCGCGCAAGAAGTTGTGACCGCATTGTCATTTTTCCCTTTTCCGGGTATAATTAGCCTCTGTCGGGCGGATAGCTCAGTTGGTTAGAGCACTGCTTTGACATAGCAGAGGTCGTAGGTTCGAGCCCTATTCCGC
>DAOTWG010000034.1:0-20273 GCA_034436015.1 Anaerolineales bacterium | reverse complement strand
TAAATTCGCCGAAAAGCACATCCTATTTCAAGAACGGAACGCCGGGTACGACTATATTGCCAGCTTATTCGTGGGGCAGCTAACAAGCGCTTCCACCTGACGCCGCTCCGCTGAAATGCGAGCCGTTGGGCGATGGTTCCTTTTGGCAGAGTTGATCAACGGCAAGGACGCGGCGGCGACATTGGCAACCAGACTTGCCCGGGAACGTAATCCTTTGTAAAATGAAGGTAACTCGACCTTTTCTTCGTTCCTCAGGAGGCATCCAATGAGTAATCCCTATGAGGTCGTGCAAGAGCATCAGGATCTTTTCCAAAAGCTCTTGCGCCACGTGCCCGGTTTCAAAGGGTACATCGAACGCGGTCAACGCCGTGCGGCGGATAAATTGCTGCGCGATCAGGTAGCCTTGCGGTACAGTGAACTAGCTTCGCGCGCGGCCCGGCTCCAGAAAGCCATGGCGGATAGCGGTGAATTTGATCTGCTCGATGAAACCGAAGGCATCGCGTTGCGGTTGCGCACCTTCGCGGACCGCATTAAAAACGCATCCTACGGTTATAGCGGCTTCTTCGACGCCATCAAAATCAACGAGCAAGAACTGGCAAAACTCTACACTTTCGACATGGCGTTCTTCGAACTGGCCGGTCAAATCGAGCGCGGTCTGGATAATATCGAAGCGGCGATTGGCGGAGAAGGATTGCCTGCTGCGATTCGCGCTGTCGCCGACTTGGCTCGCCAAATCGGTGAGACATATGACCGTCGTTATCAGATCATTACCGGAACGGCGGAGAAGTGAAGCAAACTTCTCCTAACAACCCCATGGCGAACACGCCATAACGTTCCGTAACGTTCTGTTATGAAATAAGCGAGACGCAGTTCTGAAGACTTTGCCATGTCGATATAGCGGTCATTCGCGCAGATTTATGTTATGTAGACACTTAGAGACAAAGCACAAACAGCATCTCTGTGGTGGTAGCGGCCAAATCGAAGTACAAAATATACCCATCTAGGCAATCCATCATTCTCAGAAGCCGTCACCTCTATAGTTATTCACGAGGGAGATTGCCGTGTCCAAATATCAGATGTGGCAACGGCCAGAATTCAAACGACCGTATGATATTCATCCTATCTGGCGTGTCATCGGCTGTGTACTGATTCCTCTTATACTGGCCATCTCCTACGCCGCCGCGACGTTAATCGTCCAACGCGGGACCGTGGAGGGCTGGCCCATCCTCTCTCTGTTGGTGATTCGCTTCCCCTCTTTCGTCTGGAAAGTGCCTGTGCTCTCCACTATCTGTCGCTGGCTGCTCGAACACCCTTACCTGCCAGCAGTATTAATTCTCTTCTTCCTGCTGGCGTTATTTCTCTTCTCCCTACTCTCCACAGTTTATGCTATCGCCTATCGAATCGTCGGGCCGCCGCCTTATACACCGTTGGACGCGCCCCCGCCGTCCAGGCGCGCGAGGCCCTACCGACGCTGAAACAACACCTCTCCACATCGAGTACAATTACCTTCATGGATCCACTGTGGCAACATAAACACAAACTTGCCCTGGTCGCCCTCTTGGGGAGCGCGACGATTCTGGCGATCTTCCTACTCTTGGCGCGCACCGCCTATAGCAAGGCCAACGACTACCCCTCGCTGGTACGGAACTTGAGTCTCGCCTGGATACCGTTTCTGGTAGCCTTGGTCGCCTATTTCGTCTCCTGGTCGCGCCCCTTGCTCTATCTGGTTGTGCCGATCTGTGTCTTTGTCTGGTTGATCTTCTTCCCCAATGCGCCCTACATGTTAACCGAGTTTCACCACCTGCGCATCAACATCGCCAGCGCCCCCCTCTGGCTCGATGTATTGTTGCTCATTTGGTTCGCCTGGACAGGGCTGTTTCTGGGCGTAGCCTCGCTTTACCTCATCCAGGAAATTGTTGCTCGCACCTTCGGAGAAGTTGCCGGTTGGTTGTTCGCCTTCCTCGTTATCGGACTTGGAAGCGTCGGCATCTATCTTGGAAGGTTCCTGCGTTGGAACAGTTGGGACATCCTGCAAGAACCGATTCCTATCGCGAAAGATGTTTGGGGATGGTTCCAACATCCAACATCGAACCTGCGCGCCTATGGCTTTACTATCCTGTTCACCATCCTGTTCCTCTTCGTTTACCTGGCCTTTCACGCGTTTGGCTACATCATGGCAGAGAGGAGGGTGAAGTAAGATGAGCGCCTTGGTTCTTGTTCGCGGTGGTGGGGAAATCGGCAGCAGTGTGGCCATGCGCCTTGTCCTTTCCGAAGCGCGCGTTGTTCTTACCGAACTCCCCCAACCGCGCGCCCTACGACGGACAACATCCTTCGCCGAAGCCGTGTACGAGGGCGAGGCTCTCGTCGAAGAGACCGGCGGGGATCTCGTCCGCGATGCCAGCGATACCTTACGTATTCTCGCCGTCCTGGCGAAGAAGAAAGCGCCGGTGCTGGTAGATGCCCTGTGCAACTCTGCCAGAAGTCTGCACCCCATAGCCATCGTGGACGCTCGTATGCTAGGGCGCGCGCCAGAGCGCATTGGCTACGCTCCCCAACTTTACATCGGCATCGGCCCCGGCTTTGAGGCCGGCGTGAATTGCCAGGCAGTAGTCGGGGTCCATCCAGGCTTTGACCTCGGACGAGTCTACTGGAAAGGCGGCCCTCCGCCAGAGGCAGGCCGCTCCCCCGTTCGACTGACTCCCCTACGCGCGACGCACTATGGTCGATTGGTCGCCCATATCAGAATTGGGGAACAAGTACGCGCCGGACAAGTCCTCGCGGACATTCAGGGGGAACAAGGCAATAACATATCCGTTCGTTCTCCTGCGGACGGTATCCTGTGGGGCATGCTGCACAATGATTTGCTGGTCGAACCAGATACCACCTTTGGCGAAATCGCGCCCGCGGAATATCAGAGAATCTGTCATCGTCTCTCGGAGGAATCGCTCGCCATTGCCGGCGGCGTCATCGAAGCCCTAATGAGCAAAACAGACGTAAGACGGCTGATCTGGTAGAACCGTGAGCGAGGTCACGAGGAACAGGGGATTCCGAAAATGCTCTCGCCCTCTTCCCTGGTTCTTGTTTGTGTGTTGCCCCACCCTCGCGATCTGGACATCGCGCGGCTTTTGGGATGGTATCGCATTCCGCTACGCACCGCGCCTAAAGTCATCGCTGTAGACTATCTGGCTTTTTACCAGCCGGCCAGCTTTCAAGCGCGCGGTGGGCGGATTGAGTATATCGCCGAAGTACGCGGCCATGAGCTAACTACGCGCGCGGAACTTTTGTGCGAGGAAATTCATCATCCGCGCGCCAAGGAGGAATATTACAAAATCCAAATCGGCGCGCTGGAACGTCTGCCGCAACCCATCCTGGCAGCGAAGTGGCGACGACTGACCTTCCTCTACACCACAGGCGAATACCTGTTGCGCGCCCGAACGCTGAACGACCTGGTCATGCACAGCGAGGAACGCTCGTTGCTCTGGCGCTCATTGCGCGAACGGGCAAACAACGCCCAGATGTATCATGCCGATCTACCCGGTCCCGACGTTCCGCCAGAAGCGCTTGCCGCTCTCCTGGGATTGAGTGGGTGGAAACCGTAAAGATAGCAAAGGATCTCCGAGCGAACCTGCACAGGGTTTTGTGGTATGATTAGGAAGCCTATGGACGAATCGAGCATCACGATTATCGAAGGTCCACCGCCAACGTTTGAGCCGGCGCGCGAGCACTGGTTGTTCAGCATCGGCGAAGGGCCGAATCAGCCCTTTCTGGCGCTGACTCGCCTGCGGACGTTCAACGGCCCGGCATTAGTCGAACGCTGTTACCGCCGCTGGCGCGCCAACTTGCCGATTCACCTCCGCTACCGCAATCCATCAGGGATGGAGGAAACGGCTCCCGTCTTCGCTGCCCGCTCGGTCAGCACAAGGGATGGCGATGTCCTTCTCTTATGGGTCAGCCTAGACCCGGAACAAGCCGAGACCGAACTGGACGCGGGGGACGACGCCGAGCAAGAGGGGGGATTGCAATAAGGAAGGACATTGGCAAAGATAATTGTCAGATAAAGGCCGCCGTTCGCCGCCCCAATGCACGATGTTTCTCATCTTGAGCCGGCCATCTGATTCATGCATAAGGAGTGGTAGAGGAGAGAACTCCCTGATTCTTTGCTCTCTCTCATCTGTTGACATCAGCGGGCTGCCTGCTCTGGGTTGCCCGCTTCTTTATGTCAATTTGCAAAAAACTCATCCGAACAGGAGGTTGGCATGGTGGGCGTAGTAAACGAATTCGAAATGGCGCAGAAGCAGTTCGACCGGGTGGGGCGTCTGCTCAACCTTGACCCTCAGGTGGCCGAGATTCTACGCTGGCCACTACGCGAGTACATCTTTCGTATCCCAATTCGCATGGACGATAGTTCGTTGCGCCTGTTCACCGGCTTCCGCGTGCAACATAACGACGCGCGCGGCCCATGCAAAGGCGGGATTCGCTTCCACCCGGCTGAAACGCTCGATACTGTGCGCGGCCTGGCCATGTGGATGACATGGAAATGCGCGGTAGCAGATATTCCCCTGGGCGGCGGCAAGGGGGGCGTCATCGTCAACCCAGCTACGCTCTCCACCACCGAAAAGGAACGCCTGTGCCGCGGCTGGGTGCAACAGATGTGGAAACACATCGGACCGCGCAATGATGTCCCCGCTCCCGATGTGGGCACTACGCCGCAAATGATGGGCTGGATGATGGATGAGTATTCCAAACTGGTCGGCAAGTTCACGCCGGGCGTCATTACAGGTAAACCGCTAGGCAGCGGTGGATCGCAAGGTCGAACGGAGGCGACCGGCTTCGGCGTCATCTACACCATACGCGAGGCGATGAAGCACCTGAAGATAGACCCGCGCAAATCCGTTGCTGCCGTGCAAGGGTTTGGCAACGTCAGTCAACACGCCGCCCTGGGCTTCGTCGAGATTCTAGGAGGAAAAGTCGCCTGCGTGTCCTGCTGGGACTACAACGACAAGTGCGCCTACACGTACAGCAAGGAAAGAGGCGTTGACCCTCGTTTTCTGATGAGCATTACGGACGAATATGGCACGATTGCCAAAGACAAAGCCATCGCCGCCGGCTATCAAATCGAGGACGGCGATGCCTGGATCGGCAAAGACGCCGATGTGCTCATGCCAGGCGCCCTGGCCGGTCAGATCAACGCCGAAAACGTCAAACGCATCAGCGATCGCGTTAAAATCGTTGCAGAAGGCGCGAACGGCCCAACAACGCCCGAGGCCGATGAGGCGCTCCGACGCAACAACATCTTCGTCATCCCTGATTTCCTGTGCAATGCAGGCGGCGTGACGGCATCGTACTTCGAGTCCGTTCAAAATGATATGAATTTCTACTGGTCAAAGGAGGAGGTTCTCCAGCGACTCGACCAGAAGATCACTGCCGCCTTTCATGCTGTTCTAGAGATGGCAGAAAAAGAACAAGTGTACATGCGCGACGCGGCTTACATGGTCGCCATCGATCGCGTGGTCAAAGCGATGGAATTGCGCGGCTGGGTATGAATCCTGTTTGATTCGCAGCCTCTCGTCGCGAGCATGTCTGTCCCCGCTCCGGTCAAACAAGCCGGGATGTCACGGTTTATAGTACAATTTTAAGAGCAACTCTCCTGGTCATCCCGGGAAATCGTCCGCGCTCCTGATAACTTGCAACTGCCGCGTTTGCTCTCCATAGAATACAAAATAGACTACCGGAACGCGGGTCCATTTCCAAAAAGATAACCGAGGCCCTGTCCGACAAACCGTGGAACGGGCTTCCGGAGCACCCGGGCAAGCCAAAGAAGCCCCTTTTTGGATAGGCTTACTTGTTGTCTTGCCTCCGTCTTCGCGGCCGGCGTAGCCTTTGCAAGGTGGCCTCATACCTGTTGGAAAGGAATCCACAGCATCTTGAAAAAGACTGTCCTCATTCTTCTGGGAATCGTATTCGCCCTGTGCCTCTGTATATTCCTCTGCGCCTGGGGAGTCCATCTTGGCTGGAAATATCTGGAGCATTCCTGGCCCACCGCGATTGCTTCTGTAATGGCTCGCTTGCCAAATAGCCCAACCCCTACGCCGTTTTTCCTTCCCATTATGCCGGCGGAAGGCGTGCCCGAAGAAACACTACGGTTACTCGAGCAAACAGAGGTGCCGGAAAGCGATTTTCACGCCCTTGTTTGCCGTCTGAAAGGAATCTGCAACGTTCCGCTTACCCTCGAAACGGCTCCTCCTCTTCCCATTGGCACACAGGCTACGTTCTGGGTAAGAAATACCGACACGAATCGCGATTTTCAGGTCACCGCTACGCTACGTTATAGCACACCTCACCTCTACTTCTGGGTCGAAAACGGGGTAGGCGTGGACGAGGCCGAGATGCGCGCCCTATGCGAAACATTCGAAAACAAGATCTATCCCACCAACCGCGCGTTCTTCGGTTCCGAATGGACGCCCGGCGTGGACAATGACCCGCATATCTACATTTTGTACGTGAGTGGAATTGGAGCAAGCACAGCCGGCTATTTCTCGGCTCGAGATTCCTATCCTCCGGCTGTTTGGGAGCGTTCCAACGCGCACGAAATGTTCGTCATCAATAGTGCGCAAGACCTGGGTGATGACTACACGTATAGCGTTTTGGCTCACGAATTCCAGCACATGATCCACTGGCATCAGGATCGCAATGAGAGCGAATTGCTTGACGAAGGGTTTTCGGAACTCGCCTCGTTCCTGAACGGTTATGGCACCGGGGGCTCCGATTGGTACTACAGCCTTGCCCCCGATATCAACCTATTGGATTGGAATCAAAATGTGGGAGACAACATCGCTCATTACGGCGCAAACTTTCTGTTTGTCAACTACTTTCTCAACCGTTTCGGGGAAGAGACCACCAAGGCGTTGATACGCGAACCGCGTAACGGTTTGGAAAGCCTCGACGTCGTCTTCCAACAATTGAATATTGTGGATTCTCATACCGGCAAAATTATCACCGCCGATGATTTCTTCCAGGACTGGACCATCGCCAACTTGCTACTTGACGCCTCGGTCGCCGATGGACGCTATACCTACGCGAACTATCCCTCCGCCCCAAGAATTTCGCCCACCGACACGATAACCTGCCCTCTCGACGCGCCGGTCAGCCGCACGGTCAACCAATATGGCACCGATTACATTCAGCTCCGGGCCTGCATGGGCGAATACACGTTATACTTCCGCGGCGCGTCGTTGGTGCGCTTGTTGCCTGCCGATCCACACAGCGGTCGGTATGCTTTTTGGTCGAACAAAGGCAACAACTCCAACATGACTCTCACCCGCGCCTTCGATTTCACGAATGTTAGCGGCCCAATTGAGCTTATCTACTGGACCTGGTACGATCTTGAGACGGACTACGATTACCTCTATCTGGAAGCCTCTACCGATGGGAAACGCTGGGAAATTCTCATCACACCATCCGGCACCGGTGAAAATCCTACTGGTAGTTCTTTCGGCTGGGGCTATAATGGTCAGAGCCAGGGATGGATTCAAGAGAAAATCGATCTCTCTCGCTTCGCCGGGCAAAAGGTATGGTTGCGCTTCGAATACGTGACCGATATGGCTGTCAACGGCGAGGGCTTCCTTTTGGACGACGTTTCGATTCCAGCGATCAACTACTTTGCCGACTTCGAACAGGATGATGGCGGTTGGGAAGGCGCCGGCTTTGTGCGTATACAGAACATCCTGCCCCAGACTTTCCGTCTCAGCGTCGTCCGCCGCACGCAGCAGCAAACGACCATCGAAAAAAGAATGCTAGAAGGCGAAAATACGATTGCGCTCCCCATTGCTGTAGGCGTCGAGGAAGATGTCATTCTGGTCGTCTCAGGCACAACTCGTTTCACGCGAGAGACGGCTTCCTATCAAATCGAAATTCGCTAATCCTCTTTGCTCGCGAAGACGCCTTGTAGGTGAGCGGGCAGCTGTTGGGCGATGGCCCGCATAACTTGCTCGGCAACGTAGCGATCTTTCGCGTCGGACGCAAGCATTGTTGCGCAAGGCAAGGGGCGTTGATGACCGAAGCTCAGGTGCAAGCAGCCATCGGCTTCATAGATTCCGACCGGCGCGAAAGGGAAACCGAACGCCGCAAGCAACGTAAGGAAACGACCTGCGCTGGGGGGAGGCCAGTTCAAGACACCTCCGGGCTGATCACCACCTTCCGGAGCAAGAGCAAGAATAGCCCGCGAGTTCGCGCGCACAAACGCCAAGACCTGTCGCACCGAGTGCGCTCGCGCCGCTACATCTCGCGGGCGCGGCGGCATTGGCGGCATCGTCGTAAAGCCATACACCCGCGCCAGCCGACGCAATAACCAGCGCGAAGCGGCCATTCCTATGGGAGCATACCACTTGCCCGGAAAAGTCAACTCAGAGGTCATCACAAAATGCACGTCTTGCGGAATCGTGGCTGCGAGCGCCAGAGCCATCCACCAAGCCGGAAAGCCTGGACGGTAATAGTGATTGAAAACAACCAGACATGGCCCTTGCTGAGGAACACGGTTACTGCCATGAACCTGCAACGGCGGCGTCAAACGGCGCACACAGGCCAGACTGTCCCTACGAAAGGAACGCCCTCTACCGGAGAGAATGCTGAGAGCCAACCCACCAACAGCAAAAAGAGGATACGAGTAGGCAGGAAATCCATCCTTGTACGAAAAAGTAGTACCTTCCGCGTGTTTTTCCAAAAATCCTTCTCCTGAGTGCGCCGGCAGTCACAACCTATTCTTTACTCGTAACCCATAAGCGCAATCAATCCTATACTCTTGATCATACCATGTGGGATTCGCGATTCTGTGGCATAATACTCATGTCGCATCCGATTTACCCAAGGAAAGGAGAATCTCATGGATTTCGAGGGTTTCTGCGTCAAATGCCGTACAAAGCAACTTATCAAGAACGGCGTGGTTAAACAAACACCAAATGGCAGACAAATGATACAAGGCATCTGTCCAAAATGTGGCACCCAAGTAACCCGCTTCCTCGCCGCGCCAAAGAAGTAAACCTTGTTCGTTGACAACCGGGATCGCGAGTTCGCTGTTCTTGCCAGCGCATCAATTCGGCAAGGAAGCAAATCTCCCAAGTCAAGAAAAGAGGCGATGCTCGCCTCTTTTCTTTAGTCTTTATAACGGAGAAACCAAGCTCACTAACCACAACGAGCGCAATTACCGCTACGACAGGACTCGCACGCGGCCTTGCTCATACCCGAAACGACCCGTCCACTACTTTCGGCGAAAAACCGAGAGAGTTTGCGCCTAGTCTGGGAACCTCCGCAGGCGGCACAGCGGGCAGAATCGTTCGCTTGCGACATAGGACGAATCAACTCAAACCTATTCCCGCAATCCATACAGACGTACTCATAAATTGGCATTCAGACCTCCTGAACGCAATAGCACTTTCCTATGCCAGCACAAACGACCGTATGAAAGCCACAATGGCAATCAAGAGTACAATACCTTCGCCCCAGCAAACTACCCGCGAAACTTACTTCAGAGAACGAACGAGTTGGAGGAATTCTTCCCATTCCTCAGCGAAGAAATGGAGCGTCACGTTGTTCAATTCAAGATGGTAAGTGGTCTCGCCATCGGGCTCGTCCGCTTTCCAGGCCAGGTAATTCTCCGTCTCGGCCAAGGTCGCGGTCTTGGGTTCCAGCACGTCAGCAGGCATATGCATCTCCTTTTAGAACAATTATACAGCGATTATCCAGTCAAAGGAGACTTTTCCTTGGCGCTTAGTTTGATTCCCGGCGCAAATATAGGGGAGGCCCGATAATGCCTCCCATGTTTCGATCACGAACGATTCGCTTCGATCAAGACCGCTAAATTTCTCTGCGTCCGTCAGAACGGTGCCACGGTCAATGAAAGGGCTTGAACCGATCCAAGACGGACAACAATGTTTTGAATTCCAGGATCAAACAGTTGCCGGATGCCATCGCCTGCTGCGGTGTCCGCCTTGTAACCAGGCGGCATGGGATCTGGTAGCGGGCCAAGCCCCAGGCACATTGCATACATCATGAAACACATTGCCGCGAATCATACGGGTTGTTGTCGTCTCCGCAGGATAGGCACTAATTTGAACGCGAAAAGCAAACGTTGCCGAAAACGGCCCCAGCGTTGTTCCAGTAATGGGCGCGATGCGCCAAACCATACCGCGTGCAGTAGGCCGGCGGGGTTCCTGCTCCCCAGGGCGTGGATGGATTGCCCGTTCCTCCGCTCAATCTCCTATCGGCAAAGGTCGGATCCGTCGAGAGATAGACCGCCTAGCCAGCCGGAAGACAGTCTTCTGGATAATCCCCAATCAAGGTGGGTGCATCCTCCATTGAACGATTACGGTGTTGGCGGCCGGCTCTAGCAAGAGCGGCATAACGAAAGTGGCTAGGGCGCATAGAGGGTCCGCAAAGAAGGAAGTAGAAAAAACGCTACCGGCCCTGCGGTTGAGCCTGCAAGGGGGGGTACACCATCCAAGCATACTCTGCTGCTGGTTGCAGAGAGGAAGGAAACCGGATCAGCTTTGCGCCTCCCACCTCGCCGCCCAAATCATCTGCAAAGAACGTCCCTGTGGAAAGACGAACGCGGTACTCTTCGGCTCTGCAGGAACCAGGATTGATGCTTTTTGACATAAGAAGCCGCCTCGTATTGCGAGGCGGCCATCCGGAGCGGGTGATGGGACTCGAACCCACGACATAATGCTTGGGAAGCATTCGTTCTACCGCTGAACTACACCCGCTTAATGCAGGGTTATTATACCAACTTGCCCAAAAAATTCAAGCCCGACGTTTCAAGAGCATATCCACCAGCTCAAACAGCGCCTGGCCGGCTTCGCCGGGAGGATCGGCCTGAACGAGCATCTTGAGCGCCATATCGCTCATAGCATCAACCGTTTCCTGGGTTCGCAGTTTAACGCTCTCCTGCGTCAACTGCTCCGCCAACGATTGCACCTCCTCCGCCCGTATGGCGCCTTCTTTCCAGCGGCGCGCAAAGGCCCCGTTCTTTTCCAGACCACATAGAATAGGGAAGGACTTTTTCCCTTCCATCAAATCGGAAGCGGTGGACTTGCCCAACAAGGCCTCATCACCCCACACGCCGAGATAGTCATCCTGTAACTGGAACGCTAGGCCCAGATAATGACCGAAGTTACGATACATATCCTGGGTTGACTCATCCGCGCCTCCCAGCAACGCGCCCAAATGAGCGCAAGCAGAAAGTAAAGCCGCCGTTTTCCCGGCTACCATCGGCCAGTAGTCCTCCAGGCTGACATCGGGTCGAGACT
This sequence comes from Anaerolineales bacterium, assembly GCA_034436015.1. Taxonomy (GTDB): domain Bacteria; phylum Chloroflexota; class Anaerolineae; order Anaerolineales; family Villigracilaceae; genus DAOTVX01. Next base: position 8,973 of record DAOTWG010000034.1, on the reverse strand, counting down.
GGTAGTGTAGATCGAGAAACTGACCGGTGCACAACGCCAGACAGGCCTCGTGAAGCAGGGAAGCGGCCTGCACAATTGTCTGAGCCGGAAGCCGGTTTTCCAGTTCGAGCAAGGCCAGATTGGCCAAAACAAAGAGCGCGTCCCCAACGTTGATCGCCTGCGGCGCGCCCCACTTTTTCCATACGGTGAGCCGACCGCGGCGCGTATCACTGTTGTCCTGAATATCATCGTGAACCAAAGAAAAGTTGTGTATCAGCTCCACAGCGGCCGCGGCCGGCAACGCCGTGCGCCATGTCTCGTTTGTCGTCTCTGCACGTCCCCCGCTGACCGCTACATTGCACAGGAGGAGCAGCAGAGGACGAATCCGCTTGCCTGTCGCTGATGGTCCCGCTCCTTCCCCACTCCACCCCAGATGATAGGTCAACATTTCATGAAAGAGGGCAGCGCGCGGCGCATTCAGACGAGTCACGATTCGCTGCAATTCCGCCTCCACCGCCGGCAACATAAGCGTTATGTAGGACTGCAATGACATGGGGCTTCTCCTTACCTCACGGCGACGCGTTTCCCTATTCGTCCTCTCTGTGCGCGTTTAGAATTTGCTCGATGCGTTCCAGAACATCATCCGTCAGCCGATCTATCGCCTCGGCAGCTGCCAGATTCTCCTGTAGTTGAGTGACCTTCGTCGCGCCGGTAATCACACTGTTGACCTCCTTGCGGCGCAGAATCCACGCAATCGCCAATTGGGCAGGCGTCAACCCTAATTCAGAAGCCATGGCGCTCAATTGCCGGACAATGGCAACGCGCTCGGGAGTAAGGGCGTCACGCATCCAGGCCATTTCCTCAAGCGAGGCGCGTGTTCCGGCAGGGATTCCCTCATTGTACTTGCCGGTAAGAATGCCGAAGTATAATGGACTGAAGGTAGTCAAGCCAAGCCCCAGATCCTTGCACAACGGGGCAAGTTCTTCTTCCACGCGTTTGCGATGGAACATGTTGTATTGCGGCTGTTCCATAGCGGGGGGAACGAGGTGATTTTCCACAGCCGTATAGAAAGCCACCGAAATCTGCCAGGCGCGCCATTCCGAAGTGCCCCAGTAGAGGATTTTTCCTTGTCGTATCAGGATGTTCATCGTCTCGACTACTTCCTCCACAGGCGTATCCGAATCGTAGCGGTGGCAGAAATACAGGTCAAGATAATCAACATCCAGACGCCGCAGCGAAGCGTGGACCGATTCCATGATATGTTTGCGCGAAAGGCCTCGTCCGTTCGGACCGGGCATGGTCGGCCAGAAGACCTTACTGGAAATGACCAATGCCTGGCGCGGTAAATCCTTGATGGCGCGCCCCATCACAATTTCCGCCTGACCGCCGGCATAAACGTCGGCGTTATCAAAGAAGTTCACGCCGGCGTCATAGGCAGCGTGAATGAGATCGCTGGCCGTCCTCTCATCAATCTGCGCGCCAAAAGTCACCCAGGAACCCAGCGCAAGCTCGCTGACCTTCAAACCTGAACGTCCCAATCTACGGTAGTGCATGTTCGCCTCCTGAACGCAAATAAGGCGAGAAGAGGAAGGATGCTCTACCGGCCGCCCTTGTTCACGCCGATATCCAGCGGTTCCCCTTTCTTCTCGTCTTTCAAACGATGACGCTTGCCCCCACGCTCATGGATTTCATCAAAGCCCTCCGGTTTGATGAACATTCGCTCACCATCCAACAAAGCCGTGATCCCTTCCTGTCCAGGCTCAGGACGCTTCGGGGCAGTATACCGAGCCGTCCTTTGTGGCAGGTAATCCACCGGCTCTTCGTAAGTGGTAATGTAGCCCTCGAAGTTACGTAACACCACCCGATGATCTGACATCGCGAGGAGATAATTCGGTGCGAGCGGAATCTTGCCGCCGCCGCCAGGCGCATCCACCACATATGTCGGGACAGCGAAGCCAGAAGTATGCCCGCGCAATCCCTCCATGATTTCGATGCCTTTGGCAACCGGAGTGCGAAAATGGCCGGCGCCCGGCACTAAATCGCATTGGTAGAGATAATACGGACGGACACGAATACGCACCAGGTCCTGTACCAGTTTGCGTTGGACATGTACATTGTCATTGATGCCGGCCAGCAAGACCGACTGATTCCCCAACGGAATGCCGGCGCGACTGAGCCGATCACAGGCTTCGGCCAGCTCCTGCGTGATTTCGTTCGGATGATTGACATGAATGTTCACCCAGAGCGGATGAAACCGTTGCAACATATCCGTCAGTTCACGCGTAACCCGCATGGGCAAAAACACGGGAACGCGCGTCCCAATGCGCAAGATTTCTACATGGGGTATCTCGCGCAGGCGGGTTAAGATCTCCTCGAGAACTTGAGGAGCAATGACCAATGGATCCCCACCCGAAAGCAACACATCGCGTACCTGAGGCGTGCGGCGAATATATTCGATCTGGGCTTCCAATTCCTGGCGACTGAAAGTCGCTTTAGGATCGCCGACAATGCGCGCCCGCGTGCAGTAACGGCAGTAGGAAGCGCATTGCGTTGTGACCAGCATGAGAACACGATCCGGATAGCGATGGACAAGACCGGGCACCGGCGAGTGAGAATCCTCCGCTAGCGAATCCTCCATCATGGCTGTAAAAGGTATCATTTCGTGCTCGGTGGGAATCACCTGTTTACGAATAGGGTCGTCTGGGTCATTCGGATCAATCAGAGAAATGAAATAGGGTGTTATATCCACACGAAAAAGGCCGCCGGCGCTCAGGGCCTTGCGTTCGGAATCCGTCAGAGGAAGCACCCTCTCAATCTCCTCAACAGTGTTCAGGCGGCGACTCAACTGCCACCGCCAATCGCACCACTGCTCATCGGGCACAGAGGCAAACACCGATGCTCGTTTTGACGGGAAAGGGAAGGTCATTCGAATCTCCTGATGTCAGAAATCGAGCGCGTGTCGGAAGTAAACAACATTCCTCCGCGCCCGCAATCAAAAGCGCTTCAACGCTCTCGAAAAGTTCGATGCTATTGTAAGGAAAAGGGGTGGGAAAGTCAATAGCATTAATACTATAATTAGACAACAACCGTCCGAACCTGTCGCGCAGACCGGAGGAAGTTCATGTTGAGTAAACGCATCATCGCCTGCCTGGATGTGCGTGATGGTAAGTTGGCCAAGAGTGTGCGCTTCGTGGACACGAAAGACATTGGCGACCCCGTCATCCAAGCAAAAAAGTATTACGAGGATGGCCTGGACGAACTGGTGCTGTACGATATCACAGCCTCAAGCGACAATCGCGCCATCATGATTGACATAGTGGAGCGCGTCGCCGCCCAAGTGTTCATCCCTTTCTCCGTCGGCGGTGGGCTACGCACCGTCGAGGATTGCCATCGCGTATTGCTGGCCGGAGCGGAGAAGGTGAACGTCAACTCGGCTGCCGTGCGCCGGCCGGCGCTCATCGCCGAGGCCGCGCGCGCCTTCGGCTCCCAGGCCGTCGTGCTCTCGATGGATGTCCGCCGCGTACCGCCCAGCCGCGCGATTCCATCCGGTTACGAAATCGTCATCAATGGCGGACGCTTGCCCATGGGATTGGACGCTATCGAATGGGCAAAGCGCGGGGAAGCATTGGGCGCCGGCGAGTTGGTCGTCAATTCGATGGATGCCGATGGCACAAAAGAAGGCTACGAACTGCGCCTGACCCGACTCGTCGCCGAGACGGTTAGCATCCCGGTCATTGCCTCGGGGGGCGGTGGTCACCCCGAACACCTTTACCAAGTGCTGACAGAAGGTAAAGCCGACGCCGCGCTGGTCGCCTCCATTCTCCACTACAGCGAGTACACCGTCCGGGAAATCAAAGAATACCTCGCTGCCAAAGGACTCCCCATCCGTCTAGTCCAACCCTTGTCATCGCAATCATGACCGCTCCCTTCTCCCCTCAACCGGCTTGCAACAGGCATCCTGTCCCCTATCTCTACTTCACTGTTTTCGTCTCCGGCATGACTTCACTGGCGGCCGAATTCGGCGCCTCGCGCCTGCTTGGAAACGTCTTCGGAACCTCGAACCTAGTCTGGGCGGCGATCATCGGCCTGATTTTGCTTTACCTGACCGCCGGTTACTTTCTGGGCGGACGCTGGGCTGACCGCTCGCCTTACCCCCACACCATGTATTCGATCCTGGCCTGGGCCGCCTTCACGCTGGGAATCGTCCCATCCTTGTCCGGTCCTGTACTTCGTTTGGCCGCCGATGCGTTCGACAAACTACAGCTTGGCATTCTAGTAGGCGCGTTCGTCAGCGTCCTGATTCTGTTCACCGCTCCTGTTACCCTCCTAGGAGTCATCTCGCCCTTTGTCATTCGTCTCGTGCTCCGTGCACCCGAGCGCAGCGGGAGAGACGCCGGTATGATTTATGGCGTTTCCACTCTGGGCTCCTTCCTCGGCGTATTCCTGCCTACCCTTGTGTTCATCCCCACGATTGGCACAGCGAGAACGTTCTTGCTGTTCAGCAGCCTGTTGCTGATCGTAGCCGGCGTGGGTCTTATACTGGATGGAAAGCAACGGCGCGCCTCGATCTGTCTGCTGATGCTGAGCATTCTCCTCGCGCTGGCGCTGTGGAATCGGAATCGCGCCATCAAGGCTACGCCAGGGCAGATTTACGAAAGCGAGTCGGCCTATAATTACATTCAGGTGATCGAGCGCGATGGCGCCCGTTATCTCCGCTTGAATGAAGGGCAAGGGATACACTCCATCTACAAGCCCAATTCTCTTGAGTTTGGCGGTCCCTGGCAGCAATTCCTCGTAGGACCCTTCTTCTATCCCAATCAAGACCCCGAAACCATCTCGCGCATCGCTATTCTGGGACTCGCCGCCGGCACCACTGCCCGACAGGCCGCCGCTGTCTTCCCCAACGTTGTGATTGACGGCTATGAAATCGATCCACATATTATTGCCGTCGGTCAACGGTATTTTGGTCTGAACCTGCCCAACCTGAATATCCTGGTACAAGATGCACGTTGGGGACTCTCGGAAAGCCCTTACCGCTATGATCTCATTTGCGTTGACGCCTACCGCCCCCCCTACATTCCGCCCCATTTGACCACCGTTGAATTCTTCCAGATCGTCGCCGAACATTTGCAACCGAATGGCACGCTGGTCATCAACGTAGGACACACGGCCAAGGACCGCCGTCTGATTGACGGCCTGGCGACGACCATCCGTACCCTGTTCCCCAGCATCTATGTCATGGATGTGCCGGGCACGTTCAACTCGATGATTTATGCCACGCTGCAACCCACCACCTTGGCTGATTTCATGCAGAACCTGATAGCGCTCTCCGCCCGCCGTGATGTTCACCCCTTGCTGGTGCATGCAATGCAAATTACCCTTCTCAACTTACAGCCAGAACCTTCCTCGACGATGATTTTCACCGACGATCGGGCCCCCATTGAGTGGATTACCCATGACATGATTCTGGATTACCTTTTACAGGGAGAAAATTAACGCCTACGCCGCGTTCGAGTGGTATAACTTCATTGAGCCTCTTGATGAATCTTCGCTGAGGAGTCGCCTATGTTTATTGTTCATGTTCACGTTCACACACATCCAGATAAAGTGGAAGCCTTCAAGAAAGCCACCCTGGAGAATGCCCGCAAAAGCGTTCAGGAACCGGGCGTCGCCCGCTTCGACGTCTTACAACAGCAAGACGACCCAACGCGCTTCATCCTAGTCGAAGTCTATCGCTCGCCAGAGGACGCAGCAAAACACAAAGAGACCGCTCACTACAAAGTCTGGCGCGATAGCGTGGAATCGATGATGGCCGAGCCGCGCTACAGCGTGCGCTTCACAAATGTCTTTCCTACTGACACGGGCTGGTAATGCGTTTCGAGTTCGCCACCGCGCAGCGTATTCTCTTTGGCCCCGGCACGTTAAGAGAGGTGTTTGCCTTGGCTCCTGCCTTGGGCCAGCGCGCCTTTGTCATCGTTGATTCGCTCGAACGCGCCGCCCTGTTGTTCGCTGAATTGCAGCAAGCCGGCATTCGGGTAGTATCTTGGGTTGTACAGGGGGAGCCAGATGTGGACGGTGTTGTGCTGGCTGCGCACAAAGCAAAAGAGGAGAAGAGCGATCTACTCATCGGTTTCGGAGGCGGATCCTCGCTCGACACCGCCAAGGCCGTTTCTGCGCTACTGACCAACCCCGGCGATATCTACGACTATCTGGAAGTCGTTGGACAAGGTCGCCCACTGCACACGCCCGCTGCCCCCTGTATCGCCATCCCCACCACCGCCGGCACCGGAGCAGAAGTGACACGTAATGCCGTGCTCGCCGTCCCTTCGCAACGCCTCAAGGTCAGCCTGCGCAGTCCGTTTCTGTTGCCGCGCCTGGCCATCGTGGATCCACAGCTGACCTCCTCCATGCCGCCAGCCGTTACCGCCAGTACCGGCCTCGACGCTCTCACACAGCTCATCGAACCGTTCATCTCGAACTCGACCAACCCCCTGACCGACGCGCTTTGTAGCGTAGGGATTCAACGGGCTGCCCGCTCGCTCCGCCGGGCTTACCATCACGGCGACGACCTGACCGCACGCGAGGACATGTCGCTGGCTAGTTTGTTCAGCGGTATGGCGCTTGCCAACGCTCGACTGGGCGCGGTGCATGGCTTGGCCAGCCCCATCGGAGGCATGTTCCCTGCCCCTCACGGCGCAATCTGTGGTCGCCTCCTTCCTTTCGTCTTCGCAACGAACCTAAAAGCCCTGCGCCAACGTGCGCCACACTCCCCAACAATAGAACGGTATACCCAAATTGCTCGTTGGTTGACCGTCCGATCAGACGCAAAGGCAGAAGAAGCCGTTTCCTGGCTACACAACTTGATTGAGGAACTCTCCGTCCCCCCTCTATGCGTGTACGGCGTTACCCCTTCTGATTTTCCCGCTATTGCCGCGCAAGCCAGAAAGACCAGCAGCATGCAAGGGAATCCCATCGAGTTATATGAGGAGGAGATTTTTTCCATCCTCGCTGCTGCTACAGGCGATTAAACGAGAAAACCGTGGCGCCTCACGGCCGCGCTGTACGGGTCGGGCGCGGTGTTACGGTAGAGGTCGGCGTAGGCGAAGGCCAACGTGTATCGGTGGGACGCGGTGTATGGCTGGGAGTCGGCGTCATCGTAGGCGTATACGTCACCCGTAAAGGCTCGCCACGCACCTCAAACTGACTGCTGACCTTCCAATCCAACCCGACGAACAGAATTACCGTATACACACCCGGTAGCCACCGGTCCGGCGTGGGATTCCAGTCGGTATAGCCCCAGCCGCCCACTCCGCCATCCCAGAGCTTAGTCTCGAAATGTACAAGCCTATCGCCATGATACCAGAGTGCCGTCCATTGCACGCCGGGCAACATCTTGTCGTAGGAGAACACGGCGTAGAGATGACCGACCGGATTATCGAACACCTGCGCCGGCTTGACCGCTTGTCCTCTGAACACTTTCCGGGTAAATTGCAAGGGGCTAAAGACAGCATCAGGACCAGGCGTCACATTGCTCTGGAACAACATCTCGACCGCCATGGGAATAAAAGGCGTAGGCGTGAGAGTGGGGGTATCAGTCACAGAGGGTGTATTGGTGATCGTCGGGGTAAGGGTGATTGTAGGCGTCAGGGTGACGGTAGGGGTTAGCGTAATCGTAGGCGTGCGCGAGGGAGTGCCGGTGGGAGGATAGAAACGATAGACCAAGGGCGCCGCATCACGCCAGAGAAAAATAGCCAATCCAAATAAACCCAGGGCGATCAAGAGAGAAGCCCAACCGCGCCCGATTTCCCTTCGCCGCATGCGGAAAAATTTGATATATTTTGCTCGCCGCAAGGCGGCCAGGCCGATGATAAACGACCAGAGGGCCCAAAGTAAGCAAATGACCAGGGCCGTAATGACGCCGGTGCGGATATCCAGTCCCATATTTTCGATTATACTGCTTCTCAACGAGAACCCAGAACGTGCAAGAGGTTCGACATGGCGCTTGTCTTCCTGAAACTGGGTGGTTCGCTGATTACCGAGAAGGATCGGCCTTTTACGCCGAGGCCAGAGAAATTGGACGAACTGGCCGCTCAAATCGCCGCTGCTCGCCGCGAACGTCCCGACTTACGCCTCGTCCTGGGACACGGCTCCGGCTCGTTTGGACACGCCGCCGCGCAGCACTACCGTTTTCGCAGCAGGGCAGAAACAGCCGATGACTGGCGCGGGTTTGCTGAAATCTGGTATCAGGCCGCAACGCTTAACCGCCTGGTGATCGAGGCCCTCCATCGCGCCGACCTGCCTGTCATCGCCTTTCCACCCGTTGCTTCGGTTTCTACGCACGAGGGGAAAATCTTCATCTGGGACCTCTACTACCTGCAAGCCGCGTTAGAGGCCGGTCTGATTCCGGTGATATACGGGGATGTCGTCTTCGATCAGGCTCTAGGCGGCGTCATCGTCTCCACGGAAACTCTGTTCGCTTACCTCGCGCGCGCGTTAAAACCGGAGCGCATTCTATTGGCCGGACAGGAAGAGGGAATCTGGGAAAACTTTCCTCAACGCGCTTCTCTGATCAAAGAAATCACCCCGCAGACTTTCCCTGCTCAACGCGTACATGTAGGCGGATCGGCTGGGACAGACGTAACAGGCGGCATGAGGAGCAAAGTGGAACAAATGCTGAAATTGGTGCAGGAAATCCCATCGCTACAAATTGTCATTTTCTCCGGGGAAACGCCAGACAACGTTCGGCACGCGCTGTTGGGCGAGATGCCAGGGAGCGTGCTCCACGCTTGACAATCTCTCTCTCTGCGGGTAAAATCGCTTCCGCTTGACCGGACGTTTCAAGCCGAGATAGCTCAGTTGGTAGAGCACGCGACTGAAAATCGCGGTGTCGCCAGTTCGATTCTGGCTCTCGGCACCAGGAATGCGGGCGTGGTTCAGTGGTAGAACGTCTCCTTGCCAAGGAGAAGGTCGTGGGTTCGAATCCCATCGCCCGCT
>DAOTWG010000033.1:0-28589 GCA_034436015.1 Anaerolineales bacterium | reverse complement strand
GCGGGCGTGGTTCAGTGGTAGAACGTCTCCTTGCCAAGGAGAAGGTCGTGGGTTCGAATCCCATCGCCCGCTCTGTGTGTGCTGATTGTGGATGGAAGCTCGCAAGATCAATCAACGGTCAACAGTCAGCAATCCATGTGCGGCGTCGTGGCCAAGTGGCAAGGCAAGGGTCTGCAAAACCCTGATCACGGGTTCAAATCCCGTCGACGCCTCAGGGAATGGCGGTTGTACAATGCCAAGTATGCGCTCCGACCGGGAGCGCATTTTTTACTTCAACCGGCGTCTTCTTTACAAAGAACAGGCCGCAAACGCTTTACAGATACACCGCCACAGGGAGCCAGGACGGAAACCACCAGGCCCTGAACGCATCCGTCCAACAAACCTCGAAGCGGTTTGTTGGAAGGGTAGGTCAACATGTTTAGAGGCAAGGCGCAGGTTGTTTTCTGCCCGCGCTATTTACCAGGCATACGCCTGAGGCGCCTCGCCGCCTGGACCGGGGAAGATCGCATCCAGTTTTCTCAACGTCTCTTCGTCCAATCGAATTTCCGTTGCCCGGACGGCGCTTTCCAGCTGCTCCAATGTGCGCGGCCCAATGATGGGAGCAGTAACCGCCGGATTGTGTAGCAACCAGGCCAGCGCTACCTCGCCAGGCGGATAGCCCAACTGACGGCAGAGAGCTTCATATTTTTCTAATTTGTCACGGTTCTTGGCGACCTCTTCCTCGAAGTTCTCACCCATGCGCCGTCCGGCTTGCGTTTTTTCCAACGCGCCGCCTAACAGCCCGCCGCCCAAAGGACTCCAGGGAAGCAACCCCAACCCATAGTAGCGGCAAGCAGGAATGACTTCCAATTCAATCATGCGGTTGTTGAGATGGTAAATGCTCTGCTCGCTTACCAATCCCATTAAGCCACGCTTGGAGGCTTCCTGACAAGCCGTAGCAATATCCCAGGCGGCAAAGTTGCTTGAGCCAATATAGACTACTTTGCCCTGCTTGATCAGGCTGTCAAAAGCCTGCCACGTTTCATCCCAAGGACAGTCGCGATCAATATGATGCATCTGATACAGGTCAATCCTGTCCGTCTGCAAGCGTTTCAGGCTCCCTTCACAGTGTTTACGAATTTTGTAAGCCGAAAGGCTACGCCCATCGCTGTTGACCTCTTGTCGATTCGTTTTGCGCGAGACGGGATTATAGACCTTGGTCGCCAATACGATGGCGTCGCGCCGACCGCCGCCCTGCGCCAACCATCGCCCTATAATCTCTTCCGTATAGCCATGTTCCACGCTCCAGCCATATACATCGGCGGTGTCGAAGAAGTTGATACCCAATTCCAGAGCGCGGTCCATGATCTTGAAACTTTCTTCTTCACCGGTCTGCCAGCCAAAGTTCATGGTACCAAGACACAGGTTGCTGACAAGAACACCATGTCTCCCCAGCCGTTTATACGTGATAGACATAGATCACCTCCGTATAACTATTCGAAACAGACAGATATGGCGCACAATCGCTCAGACAGCTTGCGGATGTATAGTAAAGTATATCACTTTGAGTCGACTCAAAGTCAAGGCATCACAAGAGCCTGTTAGGCGCACAAGCGTTATCGGCGCTAGGCAGGCAACTCCTAGGAATGGTCCTGCAACCGGTCTGTAGTGCTCGTTGCTGATCAGAGAATCTCTCTCTCACCCACTATCCGCAACCGATTTTGGCTGTAAAATATAGTTCAATGAGCACAACGCTCCGCGTGCTTTTTCTGGCAGCAGAGGCAGAGCCGTTTGTTAAAGTCGGCGGGCTGGGAGACGTAGCCGGCGCTTTACCGCGTGCATTACGCGCCCTGCCCCATTCCATCCGCGGCGACACCCAGGTTGACGTACGGCTGGTGTTGCCGTTTCACGCTTCCATTCGCAACAATGCGGCCACGTTACATCCTGTCGCCGATTTTCTCATCTACCGGCGCGGCGGAAGCGCACGCGCACAGGTCTATGGCATCGAGCACAACGGACTGCCGGTATATTTGATCGCAGGCAATGTCATCTCCATTTCCCCTTCCGTATACGCGAGCGACCCGGCACTCGACCGAGAAAAGTATGCCTTCTTCTCGCTGGCTGCCGTGGAGATGTCGCGCTATCTCGAATGGCAGCCCCACATTCTACACGCTAACGACTGGCACACGGCCCTGGCGCTGTACGCCGTCCGCTCGCGGCGGACAACCGCCTCCTTTGCCCGCCTCAAAACACTGCTCACCATCCATAACCTACCCTACATGGGCGGCGACGGCAGCGACGTCATGCACGCCTACGGTCTGACCCCTCTCCAGGAGGAACTCTTGCCCGAGTGGGCGCGTACCTCGCCCCTCCCGCTAGGGCTATGGGCGGCGGACGCCATCGTGCCGGTCTCTCCCTCCTACGCACGCGAAATTCTCACACCGGCGTTCGGCTGCGGCTTGGAAACCTTCCTCCAATCACGCGCGAATACCATCACGGGCATCCTCAACGGTCTAGATTACCATCTCTGGAATCCGGAGGCAGACCCAGCGCTTAGCCGGAACTACACCGCCACCTCTCTCGATCTGCGCCCCGAAAACAAACTCTCGCTTCAGCAACAGCTCGACCTTCCCGCCGACCTGCGTCTGCCGCTCTTCGGGATGGTCACCCGACTCGACCAGCAAAAGGGCGTTGACCTTGTTATTGAAGCCTTGCGCAGGTTGCCGGAGAAATCTTGGCAAGCCGTTATGCTCGGAACCGGCGACCCGGTGATCGAAAACAGCCTGCGCGCCCTGCAGAATGAGTTCCCCAACAGCGTGCGCGCGATTTTCCGCTACGACGCTGTGCTCAGCCGCAAGATTTACGCCGGCGCCGATATCTTCCTGATGCCTTCACGTTACGAACCCTGCGGTCTCGCGCAGATGATCGCCATGCGCTATGGTTGTGTGCCTGTTGTCCACGCCACAGGGGGCCTTAAGGACACGGTACAGGAAGGCAAGAATGGTTTCCTCTTCACGGAGGAAACCCCGGAGGCGCTTGCAGAGGCCATACGGCGCGCGCTCTCGGTCTACGCCCATCCTACCCGCTGGCGACGTTTCCAACGCGATGGAATGGCTCGGGAATTCTCGTGGGAGAAATCCGCCGCGCAATACTTCCGCCTCTATAAATCCTTGACCAGCTGTTTTCTCACCGTTGTCTGAACAGCCATGAAGTTTGAACGAAGCGGCGGTATTCTTCTCCACCCCACCAGCCTGCCTTCCCCTTATGGCATTGGCGATTTGGGCCCAGAAGCCTACAAATGGATAGATTGGCTGGCTGGCGCCGGTTGTAAACTCTGGCAGGTTCTACCCCTGGGACATACCGGTTATGGCGATTCGCCATATCAGTGCTTCTCTGCCTTCGCCGGCAACCCCTATCTTATCAGTCCTGAACTTCTCACACAGGAGCGCCTTCTCGCCCGCGATGAATTGGAAGAAGCCCTTTCGCTTCCAACGCAGCGCGTAGATTACGGAGCGGTCATTCCCTGGAAACTCAATATTCTGGCAAAAGCCTACTACCGTTTCATCAACCAGAAACACCCTTGGCGAGCCGACTTTGAGCATTTCTGCCAGGAACAGGCCGATTGGCTAGATGACTACGCTCTGTTCATGGCGCTCAAGGAACAATACCGAGGACAACCGTGGGTAGATTGGCCCGAACCATTGCGCAGGCAAGAGTCGGCTGCTATTGTCCGGGCGCGTCACAGCCTTGCCGAGGCAATCACCCGCTTCGCCTTCTACCAGTTCCTGTTCTTCAGGCAATGGAGCGACTTAAAAGCCTATGCCAATGCGCGCGGTGTGCGTATCATCGGCGATGTGCCCATCTTTGTCGCCCATGACTCCGCGGACGTCTGGGCGCATCCCCAGCTTTTCCACCTAAATAAAGAAGGGCAACCAACCGTAGTGGCCGGCGTCCCGCCGGATTATTTCTCTCCCACTGGCCAGCTATGGGGTAATCCCCTATACCGTTGGAAGGTGCACAGAGAAGAAGGATACGCTTGGTGGATGGCGCGGATACGCGTTGCGCTGTGCACAGCGGATTTTCTTCGTCTGGACCACTTTCGCGGGTTCAGCGCATATTGGGAAGTGCCCGCCGATGAGCCCAATGCGGTCAACGGACGGTGGATGCCTGGCCCAGGCGCAGACTTCTTCTCGGCCCTGCAGCAGACCCTGCAAGGTGAGTTGCCTATCCTGGTCGAGGACTTAGGGGAAATTACCTCCGACGTCATCGCCTTGCGCGAACAATTCCACCTGCCAGGCACCAAGGTGTTGCAGTTCGCTTTCACCGGCCCCGATAATCCCTTCTTGCCCCACCGTTACTCCCCCTATTGCGTCGTCTATACCGGCACGCACGATAATGACACATCTGTTGGCTGGTATGCCTCGGCGCCGGAGAAAGAACGGGAGTTCGCCCATCGCTACCTCGGCTGTAGAGAGAAGAGCGATTCCTGCCATCTGGCCACCAATGAAGAAGACTTCGTCTGGGAGATGATTCGCGCCGCCTGGGCCTCGGTAGCCGTTTTTGCCTTAGCCCCTATGCAAGATTTCCTCGCCCTAGGGACCCACGCACGCATGAACTATCCGAGCCGGCTCGGTGGCAATTGGGAATGGCGCATGAGCATCCAGGCGCTGAGCGATGACCTTCAGAAAAAAGTGCATGAACTGAATTGGCTCTACGGACGGTGAAAAAGTGAGATCCACAGCCAAATGATTGCAACCACCGACACAATGACATCGGCTTGCCGCACCGGCAAGGCTAGAACAAGCGTGTCGGGGGCGATCTGCAATTGCGCGAGATCCCACGTCAAGGGATTCAACCCCACTTCATTTCCATCGCGCAAGAAAAGAACTGATTCGCCGTTGACGTGGTGCCACGCGCGCGGCTGCACTGGCTCCGGCGCGTAGAAAGCCGCTTGCCCCGGTCAATCTAACTGATTCTTCAGCAAGATTTTCGGATAGTCGGCATCACGCCGCATGTCCCGTTTGGCGTTGAGGCACGCCACATCGGGATGATCGCGCCGGGGATGGTAAATATCAATCGTGAAGCCGGGATGATACCGGTCAAGTGTCGCCGCGCAACCCTTCTGCGCGAGAAGCATCCACAAATTCTTCACGCAACACATCGCGCCCATAAGGGGTATTGGTAACCTTAAGGCATCCGTATAGCGGCTATCCCACAAACAGAACCCCTCGTGATGCTTGGCAGGCATTACGGCATATTTCATCCTGTCATGCGCGTCGCCTGCGCTATTGCAATTGAACAGGATCGCAGCGCACGGGATTAAAACGAGAAGAGCAACGTCGACGATACATGTCTGGCGGAATCAAGGCGCGCGGGGTTGCGATGGCATTTCGGAGCCTCCAAACTCAAGTTTCCGGGAGAATCAACGGCGCCAGCGGCCAGCCTTCGCGCACGCCGCGTACAACAAATTCGGCCATGGGACGCGGCAAGACAGGCTGATACAACAAGTCGTCCACATTCATCCAAATAGGGGTATAGGACCCTTTTTCTGGATGAACCCCAACCATCTCCTCCCCTTTCCCTACCCCCAAAACGTCCTTGTCAGCCTCCACAAGATAGTAATACTGGGGGTGCCCCTGCCACCAGATAACGGCCAGCAACCTTTGGATGGTTACACGCAAGCCAAGTTCCTCTTCAGCTTCGCGCAGGGCAGCCTGTTCAGGTGACTCGCCATCTTCTACATGACCGCCAGGAAAAGTGAAATAATGCTTGCCCTGCCGATAACGCTCTATCAAGGCGACCTTCTTGTCGTTGAGGAGGACAACAGCAGCACGATAACTCATCACTTAACTAAAGAAACACCATCAAAGGATAAACTCTGTCAGGAAAGTCACCGGTCGGTTGGTCTCTACAATCAAGGCCAACGAGAGCGCCGGGAGTTTCACGCCATAGGAGGGCGAAACCCAACCGCGCCAGACCTCTACTTCGCCCGTACCGGCCAGGAGTTCTCCGGAGCGCGCCAAAGAAAAGCGTGTGGGCGCCCCTTCAGGGTGCACACAATAACAACGCACCGTGACATCGCCAGGCAACGCAATCAAGCGAAGCCTAATGCTGTGGTTTTCCTCGTGCACTTCCCAGGAGCAATCGGGAAATAACCAGTGCAAACGAAACACATACCAACGCAACGCCGGCGACCAAAGAGATAACGGCAGAAGCTCGTCCTCCACCTGCCAGCGCCCATCAGCGCAGGCGGTTACCGTGCGCGTGTGGCGATAGGCTTGGCGATGGTTACGATAACGTCCACAGACTCGTTGCAGGACGGCAGGATCAGCTACCAATACATCACGCCGATACGCATGGAACCAATCCAGGTAAAGGAACCGTCCGGCGCGCAGAAAGTGGTCTTGATGATTGACCGTTACCGTATTGTGCACCTCCGCGGCCGCTAGGCGATTATCCCATGGTGGAGGCGCATTATAAAGGTACGTTCCCGCGTCCAACGCAAGATTCAGGCCATGCCACCAAAGGTCAAGATGCAATTGATCCGCGTGGGAAGGGCGCGAACGAAACTGTGTGGTGCGCAGATGCGCCCACGAATCGCGGCCATAGATTTGATCGCCAACGTAACGCGGTAAAACCAGGCTTTTGGGGCTGGTCATTTGCGCGCCAAACCAGAGCGACATCTCATCCCAAACGCCGCGCGGCAGTTCGTAGTCAAGGAAAGCGCGCGCAGCGGCATAAGCCACCGGCCGGAAATCGGAAAACGGGCACGCCGCCAAGGGAAAAATATACGCCCCGTCGTTCGCGCCCAGGTTCGGTGTTCGCCCTGTATCCGGATCAAGAAGGGAAAGCAACCAATGCGTCGCGCGACGCAAAGCCACCATGCTTGCCGGCGGCCAACGCCAATGACCGGTCCGCCCCAAAACATGCATCCACAATGCCAGTTGCAACATCAGGCGATGATAGTTCGTGGAATGCTGAGCGTACTCGCCATATTCGTCAATTTGGCTTTGCAAGCCGGCGTGAAACCATTTCCAACCCAAAGTGCGCCAGCGATTCGCCTGAGGATGGGAGGGGAGCGCGCACGCGGCCGTAAAAAGCGCCGCCGCCTCGCCAAGAAGGTGGTTATTGCCCTGTGAGCGTGCATAAATCAACGTCGGCGGGATGCGCGCCGCGTGAACCGCAACCGCCTCCGCCAGGCGTGTCTGTCGTTCCGGCGTAGAAGCCGGAGAACCGGCAAACGCTTGATTGGCCCAGACGAAAGCCATCAAGCGCAGCGCAACCTCCTGCGCGCTCATCCAATGCGGCCCTAGGTAGGGCGGGTTAGCATCGAGAAACGCCTCGGCATAGCGCCAAAACGCCTCGGCGTAGCGCTCTTCGCCGGTCAGGTGATAGGCGCGGCCTAACGTAAAGGCCCAACCGAAACGCGCCGGCTCCCAGAGAAACTTGACATCAGGAGCGGGAAAATCCGGAAACGAAGAAAAAGGCAGTGGGGCAGTTCCCTTCTCATACTCCACCCAGTGTGTAAGAGGCCCCGGCACAGTAAGACGAAGCGTGGCCGGCAGCACACCGAAGAGGCAAACGTTGCCACCGACAATCGCATCTCCCTCGGCCCGGCACGCAGCACGCTCGTCGTCGCCCAATAAGGCTTCAAGTTCCTGGCGGCTTGGGAAGACCCAGAGATGGCGCAACGGGACAGGCAACCATCCTCGTAGCGCATCCTCCGCTCTGAGACGAGAATAATAACCGCAGGATAGCCCCAAGCGATACAGGGCGTTCAGCAATACAGGTCGCAAGCCTAGACAGGGGACAGCCTTAAGAGCAAGCAGAAGCCGATTCATAAGCCCCTGCTCATCGCTCCGGCAAGATGAGCGGCGCCGCGCCGCGCCTTACTTCCCAGGGATACACCACATAGGCATCGGTGATTTCGGCGTAGTAATCCGGGCGGACGATGCCAAACAAGTTGCGATAGGGATTGAAGTGCAAGACGCAGGTCTCCGGGAATCCGCCTGCCGCCGAGACACGATTCTTGACCGCCGTCATCGTGCGCCCTGAACCCCAGACGTCGTCCACGATCAACGCGCGCCGACCAACGAGCATTTCTTCAGCAGGAAACTGGATAAACGAAGGCCAGGCGATCAGAGAGGTCTTGACCATCTCCGCCTGCGCTGGAAAATCCACTGCCGCCGTGAGCAGATGCGTCAATCCCATACGCTCGGCCAGCAATCCGCCGGGGATAACGCCACCGCGTGTGATCATCACCATCGCGGTAAACTCTCCCCTAAATTTGGGCAGGAGAGAATCGATCAAGCGATCCACATCATCCCAGGTTAGGACAATTTGATGTTCCATACAGAGAGGTTGAAATGCGCCAACATCAGGCCCAGGCCCAAAGCATCCACAACCCGATCATCACCACTCCTATTATAAACCGAATGCCAACCGCCCAACTGCAACCGGTCAGCAGGCCGCGCACGGCTTTCCACCCCTCCCTGAGATTGCGCCGACGCCCCCCTTCTACCAGGAACAACACCAGAATCGCCAACAGCACCCCGCCAACGATAGGAATAGGAATGACAAACTGCCCTACTACGGCAGCGATCAACGCAAGCAGGATAGACCACCAGGCAGCGCCCTCTTTATACGCGCGCCCTCCCATCAACAGATTGTCCACGAGCGAACCGGCTAGCATGAGAATGGTTTGCAACGCAAAGACAATCCAGCCACTAACGCCGAAACCGGCATACAGGCCATAACCCAACGACGCCGCCCAGATAATCAGCAAACCCGGCAAAATAGGAACAAGAATCCCAAGCAAACCAAACACCATCACCGCCAACGTTAGCCATTCAACGAAGTAGTCCAGATACTTCTCCACTCTATCCTCCCGCTTCCATTGCTTTCCCGATCACGCCTGGCATCTTCTCCACAAGCAGAATATCGCGAAGTTCGGTCAGGCTATGGATTTCCCAATCCGGAAAAACATTCTCCTCGCGCGGGCTGCCCTGGCGATTCAGCCAGATAGCCGCCAGACCGGCCTCTTGCGCGCCGGCAACATCGCGGCGGAGATGATCGCCGATCATCACGGCCGTCTCCGCCCGCACACCCATCCGGGATAACATAAGGCGATACACTGCCGGATTCGGTTTGCCGACGCCCACCTCCCCAGCCACAACGATTTCCCGAAAGTATGGCTCCAGACCGGCAGCGCGAATCTTGAATCGTTGTAAATCCGGGGCACCGTTGGTCAAGAGACCCAACGGGTATCGAGGCGCCAGCTCGCTCAATACTGGAATAACATCTCCATAGACTACATGCAGAGTACGCCGGATACGAGGAAACGTTTCTGCCAACTCTTCCGCCAACTGCACATCGTCAATACCATGGCGTAGCAACGCCTGTCGCCAGGATTCCAAACGGTAGGTAGGCACCCAGGAGCGCAAAATCTGTAATTCAGGAACATCCCCGTGAAACCCCGCCCACAATCCTTCCCACGAACTGATACCTACTGCGACACAATAGGCGCGCGCCGGGGAGGCATGCCATATCTCGCGACAGGTCTGACGTAACGTCACGTGAAGTTCACCGGCCGGGATGCCATACCGTTGTTCGGCCAGCGCGCAGGTTTGCAAAAACGCGTCGGCTGCAGAGGCTTCCTCCACAACCAACGTATCATCCAAGTCAAAAAGGATCCACCGGTAATGGGAAGTCACTGCGCCTCCTGAATCAGCTGTAAGTACACATCTTCCAGCGAATGACGCAGTTCCCCGACGAATTGAACATCGGCTCCTTGCGCTACCAGTACACGCACGATCTCCGGATTGTGCGCTTCCGGATTCTCTAGATTGATGAGCAGTTTGTTTTCAATTACCCTAGCCTCGCGCACAAAGGGCAACTGTCGGATGACGCGCGCCAGCGCCTCGTCGGCGCGACGAAGGTGAAACACAACCTTTCGACCGAAAACCGAAGTACGCAGGTTAGCCGGCGTATCTAGTGCCAGAAGGCGCGTCTTGAACACGGCCACGCGGTCACAAAGGCGATCGGCCTCGTCCAGATTATGCGTGCAAAGAAAGATCGTGCGCCCTTCTTTCTTGAGCTCGGCAATGAAATCGCGCACCAGGCGCGCCGCTTCCGGGTCGAGGCCGGCAGTAGGCTCATCCAGAAACAAGACGCGCGGCTCGTGCAACAAGGCGCGCGCGATCGCCAGTTTTTGCTTCATCCCCTTGGAGAAGGTGCCAGCCGGGTCAGAACGCCGCTCCCAAAGCCCAAGCATCCTCAGGTATTTCTCCACCTGCCCCTTAACATCGCGCACTTCGTACAATTCCGCAAACATGCGGAGGTTGTATTCCGCCGACAGGCTATCGTACATGCCGGGCGTCTCGGTCAACACCCCAACGTTGCGCCGAATCGCGCTATCCCGTTGACCAACAACAAAGCCGGCCACCCTGGCAACACCGGCAGTCGGAGCAATCAGGCACGTCAACATCCGCACCGTTGTCGTCTTACCGGCGCCATTTGGGCCTAGAAAGCCAAACACCTCCCCCTCCGCCACATCCAGCGTCAACCCCTCCACGGCCAGTATTTCCTTAAAACGCTTGGTGAGATTCTCCGTGCTAATCATGCGCTTGTCATACTCGAGGAAAGACGACGAACAGACGGCAAGATGATAGCACGTTACCAACGCAATCGCAAGGTCTGCGTGCTCCCATCAGCAATGCCAAAGGTTGCTCTTTCTGCCTGGTCAAGCCCCCGTTGGCCCCAGAACGCTTTTCTTGTGACTTTGACTTCAAAATCAGCCTCGTTTTCGACGTTTTTTCCATACAGAACCATGCATGAAATAGTCTCAAAATGGAGAGTAACCGTTCCAGAACTGTAAGACAAACCTCTCGAGATTTTCGTAGAAAAAGCCCCACAAGGAGGCCTACCGACTTCCTCGCGATCTTCGCTTGTGCCTCTCCTATCCATTCGCGGTATAATCCGTCCACTCGCACCCTATACCACCGCTCCCCAAGAGGCCTCTCATGCAGCCGGACACGACTACCAACGAGGAAAACGCTCGTCCCATCCTTGGCCATATCCAACAAACCGACATCGAAGAGACGATGCGCCAGGCCTACCTGGACTATGCCATGTCGGTCATCGTCGCCCGCGCCCTGCCCGACGTGCGCGACGGCTTGAAGCCGGTCCAACGGCGCATCCTGTACGCCATGCACGAACTCGGCCTGCGCGCTGACAGCCCCTACAAGAAATCCGCCCGCGTCGTCGGCGAAGTGCTGGGGAAATATCACCCGCACGGCGATCAGGCCGTGTACGATGCCATGGCGCGCATGGCGCAAGACTTCTCCATGCGCTGCCCCCTGGTGGACGGACAGGGCAACTTCGGCTCTATGGACGGTGACGCGCCTGCCGCCATGCGTTACACCGAAGCCCGTCTGCGCCAAGCGGCGGAAGAACTGCTCGCCGACCTGGATAAAGATACCGTGGACTTCACCGATAATTTCGACGGCGCGCTGCGCGAGCCGGCCGTCCTGCCGGCCCGCCTGCCCAACTTGCTGCTCAACGGCTCCTCGGGCATCGCCGTCGGCATGGCGACCAACATCCCGCCGCACAACCTCAAGGAACTGGCCTCGGCGATTATCTACCTCATCAACAACTACGACACGATTGACGACATCCCTGCCGAGCATCTGATGAAATTCATCCCAGGCCCTGATTTCCCCACCGGCGGCGTCATCGTCGGGACGGAGGGCATCGAGGCCGCCTATGGATCCGGCAAGGGGCGCATCGTCCTGCGCGGCAAGGCGCACATCGAGGAGGCGTCCGGCAGCCGCTGCCGCATCGTCATCACCGAGATTCCGTATCAGGTCAACAAAGCCGCCCTCATCGAGCGCATTGCCGAGCTGGCGCGCGAGGGGAAACTGGACGCCATCGCCGATCTGCGCGACGAATCCGACCGGCGCGGCATGAGCATCGTTATCGAACTGAAGCGCGGCGCACAGCCAAAGAAAGTCCTCAACCAGTTGTACAAGTACACGCCGCTCCAGACCACCTTCGGCGTGCAGATGTTGGCGCTGGTGGACGGCGAGCCGCGCCTGCTCTCGCTCAAAAAGGCGCTGCAACTCTTCATCGAACACCGCCAAACCGTCCTGACCCGCCGCAGCCGCTGCGAACTGGAAAAGGCCCTCCAACGCGCCCATATCCTGGAAGGGTTGGCCATCGCGCTCGACAACCTGGACGCGGCGATCCAAACCATCCGCCAGGCGCCCGACGCCGAAGCCGCCAAAGAACGGCTCATGCAACGCTTCCAACTGAGCGAACTTCAGGCGCAGGCCATTCTCGATATGCCGCTGCGCCGCCTGGCCGCGCTGGAAAGCCGGAAAATCCTGGACGAATACGCACAGATCAAGGAACGCATTGCCTATCTACAAGACCTGCTCGCCGATCCCAAGAAAATCCTGGCGCTGATTCAGGATGATATGCACGAGCTCATGGAGAAATATGGCGACGAACGACGCACCCACATCGCCGCCGAGGCCGTCGAGAACCTGAGCGAGGCCGATCTAACGCCTGACGAAGCTGTGCTCATCTCACTGACCGAGCGAGGGTACATCAAGCGCGTGGCGGTCGCTTCCTTCCGTCCGCAGGCCGCAGGCGGGAAAGGCGTGACCGGACACGCGACGAAAGAAGAGGACGCGATCATTGCCCTCATCCCAGCCCGCTCGCTGGATACTGTGCTCTTCTTCTCCAACCGCGGCAAGGTCTATGCAGAAAAGGTGTATCAGATTCCAGACGCGGAGCGCAACGCCAAAGGTATCCCGCTGGTGAACATGCTCGCTCTCGCAGCCGGCGAGGAAATTCACGCCGCGGCGACCGTGCCGGACTTCGCTGCCGCTGAGTATGTGGTTATGGCTACGCGCAAGGGGAAGGTCAAGCGCATGGCCTTGAGCGAGATCGCATCCGTGCGTCCCTCCGGCGTCACCGCCATCCACCTGGACGAAGGCGATGAACTCGGCTGGGCACGCTTAACGCGCGGGCATGACGAAATCATCCTGGTCACCGAACAAGGGCAAGCGTTGCGCTTCGCCGAAGACGAAATCCGGCCGACCGGCCGCGCTGCATGCGGAGTGGCCGGCATTCGGTTGGCGACAGGCGATCAGGTCGCCGGGATGGATATTGTGGAGCCGAATGGCCATCTCCTCCTGATCACCGAACAGGGTTACGGCAAACGCACCCCCCTGGACGAATATCCACCCAAAGGACGCGCTACAGGAGGAGTCCAGACAATTGCCAAAGATGCCATTGTCAAGATCGGACGGCTGGTCGCCGCGCGCGTTGTCCAGGAAACCGACGATTTGACGTTTATTTCCGCGAATGGCATGGTCTTGCGCACCAAAGTGCGCGAGGTCAAGATCGCCGGCCGGGCCACGCGTGGCGTTCGATTGATGGAATTGAAACCCGGCGACCGTGTTGCGGCGATAGCCCGTCTGGCAGAAACCGAACTGCAGCGCACCGGCGCCCCTGGCGAGGACGCGCCGGATTCCGCCCCCAACCAGCAACTCGAACTTGCCATCGGGTAAAGGAGGGCACCTATGCGGCTGGAAGACATGAACTGGATGGATGTAGAATCTTACTTACAGCAAGACGATCGCTTGATGCTCGTCATCGGCGCCTGTGAACAACACGGCTATCTAAGTCTGCTGACCGATGTTCGCATTCCGCTGGCGCTGGCCGACGCTGCTTCCCGGCGCACCGGCATACCGGTCGCTCCGCCGCTGAACTTCGGCGCCAGTTCCTATTTTCTCGATTACCCAGGCACGCTTAGTTTGCGGCTCTCCACCCTGCTCGATGTTGTGGAAGACCTGACGCGCTCGCTCTATCGCCAGGGCTTTCGGCGCATACTCGTTCTCAACGGGCACGGGGGCAACAGCGGCGCAAAAACCCGCTTGCGCGAACTGGCGAACGAGCTGGCCGACTTAACTATGCGATGGTACGACTGGTGGCTTTCACACAGCGTCGAGGCGGTGGCCATGCGCTACGAGCTCAAGCCAGCGCACGCCAACTGGATCGAGGCTTTCCCTTTCACGCGCGTTGCGGAACTCCCGACGGAAATGAAAATACCTCCGCCAGTCCCCTCGGAAATCTTAAACGCGCGTCAGGCGCGGCAAATTTACGGCGATGGCTCCTTCGGCGGAGCATACTCTGCCCCCGAAGGCGCGTTGCAGGAAATCTTCGATGCTGCCCTTCAAGACGTATTGACGTTACTAGAATTCAATACCCCAACACCGGCGAGGTGAAACCATGTCTGAACTTCGTTCCGTCCCTGTTGTTCTGCTCGGCCTGGGCAATGTGGGAAGCGCCTTGTTGCGTCAGATTCTGGAAACACGACGAGAGATAGCGCAACGCCGCGGCTTGCGCTTGACACCCATCGCCTTAGCAGATATCAGTGGTTTGATCTATGACTTGCAGGGTCTTCCCGAAGAGACGCTCCTGAAGGCCCTACAAACTGTGTGCAACGGTTATCCCCTCGAGGCCATGGGAGAAGTGCACCCCCTCGAACACGTAGCAGCACTGTTACAGCCGGGTGTGATTCTTGCCGACGTGACTGCTTCACCCAAGACGGCGCCCACATTGCGCTCCGCCCTGGAGGCCGAATGCGGTGTGGCGCTGGCAAACAAGATTCCGCTGGCCGCACCCTGGCGCGAGGCGCGCGCGTTCTTTGAGTATCCACATCTGCGCTACGAAGTCACAGTAGGAGCAGGGCTGCCGGTCATCGCCACACTGCACTATCTGCTCAATACCGGCGACCGGGTTCTCGACATCGAGGGTTGTCTGAGCGGGACGCTGGGGTATCTGTGCGCCGAGCTAGAACGCGGTGTGCCGTACTCCGTGGCGGTGGCACAAGCGCGCGCGCTTGGCTACACCGAACCCAATCCACGCGATGATTTGAGCGGGAAAGACGTCGCGCGCAAGGCGCTCATCCTGGCGCGCACCGCCGGCTGGCCGTTGGAAGAGCATGATCTGGCCGTAGAACCACTTTATCCGACAAGCTTGAGTGAAGCGTCGGCGGATGAATTCATGGCTGCTTTGCCCTCCCTCGACCAGGAGTACGCCACGCTCTTTGCCCAGGCTCGCGCCGAAGGCAAAACGCTACGTTATGTCGCCCGGATGGGACCGCAAGGTGGAAAAGTAGGATTGGCTGCCGTACCTCGCGAGACGCCCTTGGGCGCACTGCGAGGCCCGGCTAACTTCATTGCCATACGTACTACGCGCTATGAGGAAACGCCGCTGGCGATCTCTGGACCAGGCGCCGGCCGTGAGGTCACCGCCGCCGGCTTGCTTTGGGATATGCTCGAGTTGGCAAAAGGAGGGCGATAGAGAAGAACTATCTACCGCCGGGCACCTTTTTGGGTTATTCCGTCTCACAACCCGAAGGGATTAAACCACAAACGATGAATAGATAAAAAACTTTTGAGACAGGATAACAGGCCATACTCCCTGCGCCTTTCTATTTATTCTTTGCCTCCACTCACGGTCGTAATAGTCTCGTCCAGGCAAGATGCTCGGCTAGCGTGGAATAGCCCCAGCTTACCAAGGATGACCAAATTTGTCCGCTCCCCTTTCCCTCTTGCAGTTCCTCCCGCGTCTTTGGTGAGGTGATAGTAACACATGGGGAAAGCATCCAGCGCCCTGGAAAGCATAGTTGCGCAAGCACCTGCGCGAACTCGACAATGCGCCGACGGTCTACCGGACGTCTTCGCAGCCAGTAGAACAGGCTATGACGCCATTGGGGGGCAACAACGTGACTCACGATGCTGACAGCCACACGCAGTTCCGGCACAGCGCGCAGAAAAATTTCCACACTCTTGGACCACTTCCGAATCCCTTCCCCCGCATCTGGATAGACTGCCGGGTCCGGATCAATTTGTCCGCTGCCGAAAAGCAAGAGAGCCTTCCCTGCCTGTAAATGACAAATAGCACGTCGCACAGATAAGGCGCGATCAAGCCCTGTCTTGCTGATGAAGAAGAAATGCTCGCGGCTGAAAGGTAAAGAACGCAAGAAAGGGATGGCGCTAGCAATAAAGCACACATCGTCGCGCCACAGGCTGGATGCCAACACCAACGCGTCATACGTTCCTGGATGATTGGACACAACCAGGAGAGGTCCACGCGGAGGCCAGTCCGGAGCAAGACGGGCCATCACACGTTGACACCAGTGCTTCAGCGCCCACGCCGCCGCTTGCGAGAATCCTTTCTCCCTGACTAGGCGATCAAACGTCAATCCAATCCTGCTCAAACGGTGGAGTGGGGTCCAGAAGATGCATTCACAAAGGCGACGCAAGCTTTGCCTATCGGGAAGGCCCAAAGCGACTAAGATTTCCCGAACTAACATGTTTGCGAGAGCGCTTACCTCTGCCTCCATCGTTTGCCTCCTGGCTTTTAATCTTACCGCGTTTCTTACTTCCAAGCCCTCTCGCTTTTCTGCTTTTCTGGATGAAGAGCTTTCACCCGCACAACAGATACTAACGACAGATGCGAAAAGAAGAACGGAAATTACGCTTCGTAACAAGTCGAAAACCTTTCCCCATATCGAGCAGGTGGAGCAATGAAACCGGCTCAGGTGGAAGCAATCATGCGCGTGGTCTATGGAAATGAAGAGACGCTCCATCAGCACGGTGTAGAAGGAATACTGCGCCGGCTGAGTTGACGAAGGCATGTTCGAGAGCGCCGCCCCAGCCTCCCGACGGTACAAGGTGCATCGGTAAAGCCGCGTTTGCCCAATTCTGGCGCGGGTTCTCCTGCAAGCACGCGCAAGTATCCGTAAACTGAGAAGACGTATTCGGTCTGGACAAACGTTATGTCATCCGCTGACAACGTACCGGCTTCGCTGAGGGTGGACAAGGAAGAATATCTGCGCGGCGCGGTTATCTTTCGCGTCCGCAACAGGCCCACACTGAAGGGCTTCCCGACACAAAGACGTCAAACGAAAGCGAGCGAGAGGCAGGGAAAACACCATAGGGTCGTTTATTGTATAATCTTCTTGAAAGTCGGATGCTCTTTCATCCCACAATGGATTTGTTTTACGCCGGTGAACATTGCTCCTTCTGGCAGAAAGGCCCCTGGAGGGAAAATCGTGAATACGTCTACAGAGGAACATCCTCTTTTCATTGCCGGCGCCGGCCCATTGAAGGGACAGCGGTTTGTCCTCGATCGTCCTCTCGTGATCGGTCGGGAGCCAAGTTGCGATATTGTTATCACCGACCGTCGGGTGTCGCGCTTCCACGCGCGCGTTTCACCTTCGCCAGGTGGAGCGATGCTAGAAGACTTGGGGAGCAAAAACGGCACTCACCGGAATGGGAATCGCATCAGCAGTCCCGTCATCCTAAAAGATGGCGACACGGTACAAATTGCCCTGGCGCAGCAGTTTCTTTTCTTACTTTCGGATGCTACTTTGCCGCTCCTAGAGGAGCCCCCGCGCGGGAAACGCTTACGACTTGATGTTCGCTCACGGCGCGTATGGGTCAACAATCAAGCACTGGAGCCGCCGCTTTCGGCGCTACAATTTCGTATCTTACAGATTTTGTACGAAAACGAGGGACAGGTTGTCGATCGGCAGGAAATCATCACCCGCGCCTGGGGAGAGCAAGAGGCGAGTAGCGTCTCCGACCAGGCTCTCGACGCATTAATTCGCCGCCTGCGCGATCGGATCGCGACAGCCGACCCATCGCACGCCTATATCATCACCGTACGCGGCCATGGCTTGCGCTTAGACAATCCGCCGCTGGAGGAATGACGCCAGAGATAGGGGAAAAGCGCCTAGCGCGTCCGCACAACGGACTCATTGCCCTGGGTGGCAATGTCTAATCATAGGTTTTGTTTCATGGATATTCTCAACATAGCGCGATACAGCGTGCGCAGCCGCCCAATGAGTTCGCTTTCCTCCGCCGAGAGTTGCTGACCGGCTTCCTCCTCCTTCCGCGCCAGCAAACGGGCGATCATGGAGACAAAATCAGAGGTGATCTTCTCTGCATTCTTCTCCAAGAGCTGGGTGAGAGTAGCTTCATCAGGGGCGGCAAGCAGTTCTTCGAGCAACTCTACTTCTGGCGGTTCACTTACTCGTTGCAGCACAGCCACAAGCCGTTGGAGTTTTTCCAGGCGGGCTTCATCCCCGGTTCGTTGTGCCGTTTGAAGCTCCTGGTTGACCACCTGAATAAAGAATTCGCCGATCTCACCAAGGCGCTCCAGAGTAGCACGCTCAACATTATCTGCCTGTAGGATGGACTCGAGCAGGGAAACCGCACGACGATATTCCTCCTCGACGCGCTCGTCAATCTTGCGGGTGATTTCCAGCAATTTCTCGCGCAGAGCCTCCAGTTTCTGGCGTTCCTCCCCTTGTTTCGCCTCAATGCGCTCGCTAAGCGCCTGGAAGAAGAGATAGTCAAGCGCAGGACGGGTGAGACTGACCAGCGCGTTCAGGCGGTCATCGTTTGGCGCCTCAATGAGTATCTCCAGCAGTTTGTTCCTATCCAATCGCCGACCAGCAGCCTGCAAGGTGCGGACGGCTTCCTGAATCTCGTTGCTTTGGGCGACCATTCTACGCCCATAGTCACTCTCGCTTAGCAGTTGTTGCTCAATCTCGCCCACCAGCGAGGTTATTTGCTCTTGCCCACTCGCCAGGATGCTTTCAGCCAGCCGTGAAAAGATAGCAAAGAACTCGCCGTCAATTAGAGCCGATTCTTGTCGAATAATTTCCGCGCGCGCATCTGCCGAAGATGTACTGAGTAGACGCTCGACCAGCGCCGCTTTTTGCTGCTGCGCTTTGATCATCTCCGGCGTAATGCCATCGGCAGCAAGGATGCGTTCAAGAAAACTCTGGTAGGTCAAAAAGTTCTGGGGGCGCAAAAGGTACGCCTTCCGTTTTTCCGGCGGTAGGCGATTCGTGATTTGCGTGATAAGCGGCCCAACGATGCGCTCCTGATCATTCACACTAAGATTGAGCTCAGGAGGGAAGTATGTCAACAGAAGTTCCCTATCGGCGTCATGATAGACAACGGGAGTAGCGAGCGGCCCACGGAAACCACAGCTGCGGCATACAGCCACATTGGAGATACCGCCAAGCAAACGCTGCTTGGCGCCGGGATCCGCAGTAACATCGAAGAGTTGTTCCACCAGCGCAACAACGGGTTGGCGACAACGAGGACAGGTAATTTGGGTTTTTTGGGGAGGCATAGGGTTGTTCCAGGAATGAGAATAGCTGCTCTATTGTACCCCAGAAGATCATTGCGGGCGAGGGAGAGAGAAACAGATTTGCGCGCCACTGTCGGACCGAGGGTCTACCCAGATTCGTCCGCCGTGTGCTTCTACGATTGCCTTCGCCAGATATAACCCCAGGCCGGCGCCTTTCGTCTGGCGCGCAGCGCGCTCCGAGCGGTAAAAGCGGTCGAAAATATAGGGAATATCGGCCGGGTCAATGCCAGGGCCTTCATCGCTGACGGTTATGATAACTTGTTCCGGTCGCGCCTGCCCGCTAATGCGAATCTCGCCGCCCGGCGCGTACTTGATGGCATTGGAAAGCAGGTTCGAAAGAACCTGTCCAATCCGTTTTTCATCCGCCAGAATGGTCGGAAAATTTTCGGGGAAATCCACAACGATCGTATGGTGATCGGTTTGCGTCTGGAATCGTTCAGCCAGTCGCCGCGCTAGAACGGGCAAGGAGACATCGCTCAAATTGGGTTTCAAGCCGCCCGCCTGCAAGCGTGAGGCTTCCAGCAAATCGTCAATCAGGGAAGCCAACCTGTCTGCTTCTTCCTCAATAATGGCTAGGCTCTCCTGCACCACTTTTCTGTCCCAGTTGGCGTCCTCTCGCCGCAGGGTGCTCACATACCCTTTGATCAGCGCAACCGGCGTGCGCAATTCATGGCTGATAATGGACACAAATGTATTCTTGATCTCTTCCGCTGTGCGGAACTTGGTAATATCCCGCACGGTCACAACGATATTATGCAGAACGCCATCTTCGGCAAAAAGCGGAGCGTACGTGATGCCGACCGGCAGCGGCGGTAGTTCGGGACGTTCCAGGTCTCCTTCCACATAAAGATAGGCGTGCGGCGTTAGAGGCCAATTGTTCGCCTCTGCCTCCTCCAGCGTCATTCCATCTGGGCGACGCGCCCAGCGAACGATCTCCTCATGCGAGCGACCCACAATTTCCCGGCGTGGACGGTTAAGGATACGCTCAAACGCCAGATTGCAGCGATCAATCGTGTGATCGGCGTCCAGGATCAGGATGCCATCCGCCGCCGAATCGATCAGCGCGTCGAGGCGTTGTTTTTCGTAGCTGACCTGACGATACAATTGTGCATTATAGACGGCAATTGCCGCCTGATCGGCAAACGCCTGCAGCAGTTGACGGTCATTGGCCGAGAAGAGATCGGGGTAGTTGCGAAAGATGAAAATTACCCCGATGACCTGACGATGTGCAATGAGCGGAAGCCCCACGCCGCTCAACAGCCCCTTGCTGGCCGTGTAGGTCAGCTCTTTCAACATACGATTGAGTTCATGGATATTCAGTTCGGCGACCCGCTCTTCCTCGAGCAAGGGTTCCAGGTAACGCAGAAAAGCCGCCGGAATACCCTGGGCGACTACCACTTTCCAGCCCTCTGCTTCTCGTAAGGCGATGATGCCGGCCTGGCCAGCAAGAATCTCTATCGCAAAGCGCAAGAGGCGCGCCAGAAGACGATCCAAATCGAGTTCCTCGGTAATGGCGCGCGTGATTTCCAGTAAATAATCGCGTTGGTGGACGCGAAAATCGGGAAGCATGCTTGAATAATACCATAGAGAGAGACGGCAGGAAAGCAACAGGGAGAGGCTTGGCGTTTCCGCAACTTCGAAGATCTGAACTCATGTCCACAGAGTCGTTGCAAAAATGCCAGAAAGGCGGCTCGATCTTTGTAAAAACTTGCACAAAGCCTAAAGAGTATTGTATACTTATAGGCAAATGTGTCAGACAAATATCACACGCTCAGGAGGTGCAACGGGTTGAAATTCTCGTTATTCGATACAATAGTTCAGAAGTCCCCTAAATTCTGTTCGAGAGGAGAAGCACTGTGAAGAAACTGTATTCTGTTCTGGCTATGGTTGTTCTGGCCTCCCTCGTTCTCGCTGCTTGCGGCGGCGCTGCTCCAACGGCTGCGCCGGAAAAGCCCACTCTGAAAGTCGGGCAGGTCACCGACATGGGTGGTATTGACGATAAATCCTTCAATGCCAGCGCCTGGGCCGGCGTGCAACAGGCTATAACTGACTACGGCATTGTCGGAAAGTATCTTGAATCCCAACAGCAGTCAGACTACGCAAAGAACATCCAGCAATATCTGGATGAGGGGATGGACCTGATCATTACGGTTGGCTTCTTACTAGGCGTGGATACGGCCAAGTTCGCCAAGGCCAATCCAGAACGGAAGTTTGCCATCGTGGATTATTCCTATCCTGACTGCTGGCCCGGAGCCGAGGAGGGCAAGGATTGCGGTTCTGCTACTGATCTGGCGAATGTGCGCGGCCTGATGTTCCAGACTGACCAAGCGGCTTTCCTGTCCGGATACCTGGCAGCCGGCATGACAAAGACCGGCAAAGTCGGCACCTACGGCGGTATCAAAATCCCAACCGTGACCATCTTCATGAAGGGTTTTGAGGCCGGCGTCAAGTACTACAATCAGAAACACGGCGCGAACGTCCAGGTATTGGGCTGGAGCACCGCCACCGGCGAAGGGCTATTCACAGGAAACTTTGAGTCCACAGATGACGGACGCCGTTTTGCCGAATCCTTGATGCAGGAGGGCGCAGACATCATCCTGCCAGTGGCCGGCCCGGTTGGCCTGGGTACGGCAGCAGTCTGCAAGGAAACCAAGGGTTGCCTCGTCATCGGCGTAGATGCCGACTGGTATGACACCGCCCCTGAATATCGCGAAGTGGAACTGACCAGCGTCCTCAAGAAGATTAACGTGGCCGTGTACAAGACCATCCAGGACATCCTGCAAGGCAAGTTCACGGGCGGCACAGTGACCTATACGATCGCAGATGGCGGCGTGGATATTGCCCCTTACCATGAATTCGACGATGATGTACCTGCCGAACTGAAGGCTGAAATCGAGCAGGCGAAGCAGGATCTTATCAACGGCGTAATCACCGTAGATGGAGTTCTGGCAGGCCAGTAAGCGAGTGTAACCGCAGGCCGGGGGGATGTCCTCCCCCCGGCTTTTTGTACGCTTGGCGATGGAAGGAGCACCTATGCCCCCTGTTCTGGAACTGCGCGGCATCACAAAAGCCTTTCCCGGCGTGCTGGCAAACGATCACGTGGACTTGACTCTGGAGAAAGGAGAGATTCATGCCTTGCTTGGCGAAAATGGAGCGGGAAAAACTACTCTGATGAACATTCTCTACGGCCTGTATCACCCGGATGAGGGCACGATCGTTGTACAAGGTGAAAAAGTGAGGCTTTCTGGTCCGCGTGATGCAATTAACCGGGGAATCGGCATGGTTCATCAACACTTTATGCTCGTGCCAGTCATGATGGTGACCGAAAACGTCATGCTGGGAGTGGAAAGCACGAAGGGCGGCTTCTTCCTGGACCGGGCGGCTGTGGCAGCGCGAATCCGGCAGATTTCGGAACAGTTCGGTCTGGAGGTAGATCCGGACGCGTACGTTAAAGATTTGCCCGTAGGCATACAACAACGTGTAGAAATCATTAAGGTTTTATACCGCCAAGCAGATATCCTGATTCTGGATGAGCCCACCGCAGTGCTCACACCGCAGGAAGTAGAGAGCCTGTTTAAAATCTTGCGCTCGCTGAAGGCGCAAGGAAAGTCAATTATCTTCATCACACACAAACTAAAGGAAGTGTTGGCCATCGCGGACCGCATCACGGTCTTGCGCGGGGGGCAGGTGGTGGGGACGGTAACCCCTGCCGAGGTGACGCAGGAAAAACTGGCCGCAATGATGGTCGGGCGAGAGGTCAACTTGGTCGTACCCAAGAAACCTGCTCAGCCCAAGGAGATCGCTCTGCAGGTAGCGAATCTGTACGTGTACGATGAGCGAAGTCATCTGGCCGTGCGCGGCATCTCGTTTGAGGTTCGCGCAGGGGAGGTCCTGGGCATTGCCGGCGTGCAGGGCAACGGACAAACAGAGTTGGTCTACGCCCTGACCGGTCTACTGCCGATTGCCGATGGGGAGATTCGGTTGCTGGGTTGGCCTCTGCGTCACATTTCACCGCGTCGAGTTCTGGAATGGGGCGTGGCGCATGTCCCTGAAGATCGCCAGAGACACGGGTTGGTGCTCTCTTTCCCGGTACGCGACAACTTGGTGCTGTGCACATATTACCTACCACCTTTTGCGCGCGGAATAGTGTTGCAGGAAAAGGCGATTACGGCCACAGCGACTGCGCTCATCGAGCAGTTCGATGTGCGCACACCGAATGTGCTAGCACTGGCCTCCACGCTCTCTGGCGGTAATCAACAGAAGGTGATTATTGCGCGCGAGTTCTCGCGACCCATCCGGGTATTGATCGCGGCGCATCCCACACGTGGATTGGACGTGGGTTCGATTGAGTACATTCACAGCCGCATCATCGCCAAGCGCGACGAAGGAGTCGCTGTATTGCTTGTCTCTCCGGAATTAGACGAGATTATCGCGCTTTCGGATCGCATTGCGGTCATGTACCGGGGGCAGATTGTGGATATTGTGCCGGCCAGAGGGGTGAATAAGGAATACCTGGGGTTGCTAATGGCCGGCGTCAAGCCGGCGGAGGCGCTGGAGATTGCCCCTTGCGGCGATGAAGAAGTCGTGGAACGAGTTTTCTAAAGGAGGCGCTTTGACGAAGAAACCGTCCTCTGCCGAAAAACAGGCCGGTCAAAAGGCCTCCGTGGAGCATCATCCACGGTCGGCATTCTGGCAAGAACTGCTGATACCGGTCCTAGCAGTCTTCACCGGCTTGGTAGCCGGAGCGGCGATCATCGTCCTCACGGATGCTGCTGTTCTGGCAGCGTATCGCAACTTTTTCCATGCGCCACTGGCGGCTTTGCGGGCCACCTGGAATTCGATTGCCAGCGCGTACGGCGCGTTGTTCTATGGCTCTGTGGGCAGTCCGCGCGAATTCATAGAGGGCATTCGCCTGTATCAGGCCGGCGGCGATAAACAGGCCCTTTACAAAGCGATCTATCCTTTCACCGAGAGCCTGACGACGGCCACTCCATACATCTTTGCCGGTCTGGCTGTGGCGTTGGGGTTCCGTTGCGGTCTGTTCAATATTGGCGCGGAGGGTCAATTCTTTATCGGCGCGCTGGCTTCGGCGTGGGTGGGATATAGCGTGCTTGGCATGCCATGGTACCTGCATCTGCCGCTGGCATTGCTTGCCGGGGCAATCGGAGGCGCTTTGTGGGCGGCTATTCCCGGCTATCTCAAGGCGGCAACCGGCGCGCACGAGGTGGTGAACACTATCATGATGAACTGGATCGCTTTCCGCCTGAGCGACTGGCTGCTGAACGGTCCGATGAAAGCGACCGGCTACCGGCCGGTGACGCCGGTGATTGAAACAAGCGCAGAATTGCCGCGCTTGTTCCCGGACCCCCTGCGCTTCCATGTGGGCTTTTTCCTGGCGCTGGCGGTCGCGGCTCTGGTGTACTGGTTGCTCTTTAAAACCACCCTGGGCTTCGAGATTCGGGCAGTCGGCGCAAACCCGGGCGCCGCGCGCTATGCCGGCATGAATATCAAGCGCAATTTCGTGCTGGCCATGGTGTTGAGCGGTACGCTGGCCGGTCTGGCCGGAGCCACTCAAGTTTTGGGCGTGGATCACTGGGTCGGGCAAGGATTCTCTGCAGGGTATGGCTTCGATTCGATCGCCCTAGCATTGCTGGGAAAGAGTCACCCCCTCGGTGTGGTCCTGGCAGCGCTGTTGTTTGGTTTCCTGCGCAGTGGAGCGACGCGTATGCAATCCCTTGCCGGCATCCCGATGGATATCATCTCCGTCATCCAGGGGTTGGTGATTGTCTTTGTGGCAGCTCCCGCCATTATTCGCGCTCTCTATCGCATCAAAGCAGCGCGCACAGAAGAAGTGGTGTTGACACGCGGCTGGGGAAAGTGAGGCCCAAATGACTGACTCGAGACAATTGGCAACGAAGAAATCTCTCCACCGTGGTCGGCTGAGCGGCGGGAGCGCTCTGATTCTGCTTGGTTTGCTCATATATGGATTGTTCAGCGCGGGGCTAGAAAGCGGGCAGAAAGCGACCTTCGGCGTGAACGCCTTGCGTTCACAGGCATTGCCCATTCCAGACCTCGTACTGCCGGTGCAGGCAACAATTTCCTTCCTTGCCCTGCTCGTGGTTTTCCTGGGCATCTGGCAACTGGCACGCGGTATCCGGAGCAACGGGGTGCTTGTAGGCATAGCCGCCTTCGCGTTTGTGACGGCGTTTCTGGTCTGGGCAGCGCGCGGGACATCGTTTAACCTGGTAGGCATGCTGAGTAGTTCGCTTGTGCGCGCAACGCCAATTGCGCTGGCCGCGCTCTGCGGCGTCATCAGTGAGCGCGCCGGCGTGGTCAACATTGCCATCGAGGGCATTATGCTGATTACAGCGTTGACTTCGGTGGTCTCGGCCACATTGACACACAATCTCTGTATCGGTTTGCTTGTGGCCGTTCTTTCCGGCGCGCTGGTGGCGGCGATTCACGCCTGGCTGGCGATCAAATTTCGCGTGGATCAGATCGTAAGCGGTGTGGCGATCAACATCTTCGCCGTGGGAATCACCAGCTTCATCTCGGCGCGTTTCCTGGAACGCAACACCGATCTACTCAATAACTCCGGCACGTTCCCGATTCTTCCCGTCCCTCTCCTTTCGAAGATCCCCATCCTCGGACCGATCTTCTTCGAGAACAACCTGATCGTCTACTTGATGTTGTTGCTCGTGCTTGTTCTCCACATTGTGCTGTTCTACACGGCCTGGGGATTGCGCACGCGAGCGGTCGGCGAGCATCCTAAAGCAGCGGATACCTTGGGCGTCAATGTGTACCAGATGCGCTATATCAACGTGATTCTGGGCGGCGCGATCGCCGGCCTGGGCGGTGCATACTTCACCCTGGGTTCGGTAGGGCGGTTCGATGAAATCATGACGGCCGGCAAGGGATTCATCGGCTTGGCCGCCATGATTTTCGGCAAATGGACTCCCTTCGGCGCGTTTGCCTCCTCTCTCCTTTTCGGTTTCGCCGACTCGATGCAGGTGAAATTGCAAATTCTGCGCGTGCCTATTCCTTCAGAGTTCCTGGCAATGGCGCCGTATCTGGTAACGATGATCGTCCTGGCTGGCCTAATAGGCCGCGCGATACCACCTGCGGCGGATGGTCAACCATACGAAAAGGAATAACACCGGCCCGATATAGGCAGCGAAACCCGCCTTGTGGCTGCATGGAAAAGGTCTCCCACAAAACTGTCCATCGGCTTGCGCTTCACCTGCGCCGCGCAGCGCAGCGGAGCGGCGTCAGGTGAAGCGCGTGTTGGGCAGCCATGTTTGTATTACAGTGTGCATAACCAACGAGAAACCGATGCAATTTGATTCGGATCGTTCAAATTAGCGGCGTTGGTGAGCAATCCTTTTTCCAGTTGATCCCATATCTCGACCGCCATTTTCTTCTCAATCGCTGCACCTATAAAGAAAATATGCGGGGAATGCTTCGCTTTAGAAAATGCTTCACGGATACGGTCAAGGGCTGCTCGCGCGGTTTTCCAGTGCTCGTCTGCGCCTGCAGGGTCTATTCCCCCTTTGAGTTCGCCGAGTGCAATATAAGATGTGGCCGATTTATTCCCTGTGGCCTGCAACTCGTCAGGATTAAGGTTGAATAAACACATATCCACATTGTTTTTTACCAAAGGAACGGTCAAGTTGTAAATCAAGGTGCGCGGTTTGCCCTTGTTTTCCCAGCTCAATCCACGCAAAGACAACTCAATTTCCGAGTCATCGTCTGTCATGTCAACCCACTGCCTGGTCTTCGAATGCTGCCATCTATAACCAATACCAGCTATCACCAGTGTTGAAATGATAGCGCGGGTAAGTTTTCTCTGCGCTAAAACGCCGCCAATATTCCGCATTGAACCGCCAAGCGCGTCGCCACGTGTCAGCAGAAACCTAAACACCAGTTCTTCAACACACTTTTCTCCAGCTGGCTCAAGGAAATTCTTGATAAGACCATTGATGGCTTCTCTCTTGTCTTCTATTGTAGATGAACCAGAGCCTTGTCAGATAATCCTGCCGCCGTGAGAAGACCTGCTTCTATGCCTTTGATATCCAGCAAATCAGCAGGCGTTTTAGCCCTTGATGCAGCTTCTTGCAATGCTCTTGCTTCGGCGACATAAGGTGTAGAACGACGGTTCTTTTCAAGCGCAAGAGCAACAAAGCCTGCACGCGTGGCTTCATAACTCGTGACGAGATCATCACTAGACCGAAGATGGTTTCGGTAGGGGTGCGAGGCCATCACAATTTTCTCCAGACGTAAATGCATTTGCGTAGGGGTTCACGCCCATGCTCTCCCATTTGCTGGCTACTATTCCCCTTGCCGTTTGGCAAAACGAGGATATGTTCAACTTGAAAACCTAATTTCTCTGCAATATCAGAGAGGATCATATCTACCGAAATGCTTGCTCCTGCATAACGGACATTATCATTGACCATAAACAAGGGGGCGTTCGGTTTTAGAACACGCGCACATTCTGCAATGACGCAGGCCATTTCATAAAAATAGCCCCTGACCATCCTGGGGATACCATTGTTATTCAAGGCTCTTCGCGCTTTTTGGTCTTCCAAGTATTTCAGGATGGCCTGTAATAGCTCCTGCTCATCGGCGGCAGCCAGTGCTGTTATCCATTGTGGATTGATGCTTAACAGATCTTTTGCGCGGTTTTCTACCGTGCAACTGAGCATCTCCTGGCGGAGTCCTAATAGTCCTTGTTCGCCTGTACCCAATAACGCCAGTTCTAGCGCATACGTGCGCGTATAATCGCAGCGGTTGCAATAAGGTGGGGAAGTCATAACAGCATCGTAGGTGCTATCAGGTAATCGGGGCAATACTCGGAGACACGAGCCATCATACAAACGGATTTGTCCTTGGAGTTTTTCAGGAGGGAACAGCGTTGTTTGGTGAACGGGCGATACATCTTCTAAAATCTCGTTTATCTTTTCGCAGATGGCTTGCCCGAACTCTAGGATTTCACCCTTGTCAAAAATCTTCTTGCCGTGTGTGCGCCCAGAGCGGTAGTCCCAGCGAAGGTATTGACCGTCCTTTCGAGTGAAACTGATAGTCTCTAACACACAGAGTAAAGCAAAGCGCAAGATGGCTTGGACTCGGCTGTTCTCTTGTTGGTATGCGCCTATATATTTCTCAATGGCTTCTTTTGTCTTTTCTGGATAAGCTCCTTGTGTGATTCGCAGCTCTGGCAAGGGAACATGCACTTCTGATTGCTCCCAAACTCTCTGTTCCGACCATTGGCGCAATCTCTCGAAATCAGTGGGCGTGGACTCTGCATCCAGAATTTGCTTGGCCGTAATGATTTCGTGACCGATGGGTAATAGTTCGATACCGTC
>DAOTWG010000032.1:0-8960 GCA_034436015.1 Anaerolineales bacterium | reverse complement strand
GAGTACCTGACCGCTCTGGAAGCCTACGAGCAGATTCGTCCGGCTATGCTGGCCTGGCACGAGGATGCGGTAGCAATAAACGTGGATTCCCTACCCGAGGAGGAGCCGGAACGACGGATTCAGAGAAATGGCAAGGCTCCCATGTGGGTTTTCACTGTCATATCTCTTGAAGCATTAAAAGGGACGCACATTTATTGGGGGAGCGAAGAAGTAATAGTGGGATCAGATGGTATACCGGGTAACGAAGGTCCCATCGAGCCGAAATCGCGTGCTCAACTGTTTACGATAGAAAACGTGCTAATAGACTCTGATGAGGCAGCACACATTGCGTTGCAAGATGGAGGTGTTAGATCGGACTATATACTAATACAGGCATATATAAGCCAGTTTAACAGTCGAAATCATGCACCCATTCCGCCATCATGGGAGATGATCTATATGCCCCAGAATAGTGGTATACATGATGTTCTCGAACAAAAGATGGTTTACATTGATGTTGTGACCGGGGAAGTGGTGTGGAGTGATTTCGCGGAGCCGTAGCGTTGCTATCGGTAAACGTTACAGAGCAGCCCGCCTAACCAGCGGTTTGAGCCGACAGCGCCTCCGCGCGGCGCTTCGCTTGCGCTCCGGCGCTGCGGCTCAACCGCGTGCCGTTGGGCGGCAATAGCATGCAACGCAATAGTAGTGTAAAATTGTGGTAAATCACGTGTGAGGATGAGCCATGCCAGGAAAAGGTGCTGCTCCAAAAAGTGGCGATGAGCTAAAACGAAGTGTGGTTGATCTGGCCCAAAGAATGGGGTTGAAAGCAGAGACAGAAGTCAAAGCTGCAAGAAGGCTCTGGGGACAGCGACGCTACATTGATGTAGTCATTACAGACGAAAAAACGGGCAAACGTTTGGGCGTGGAATGCAAATACCAAGCCACATCGGGGACAGCAGAGGAGAAAATACCTGCCACAATTCAGGACATTGCTCATTGGCCGATCCCTGGCATTGTAGTGATAGACGGAGAGGGCTTCTCTGCCAATATGCAGGGCTACTTGATGTCCACCGGCAGAGTGGTTTGGTAGGGGGAACTTGAGGAATGGTTGCGTTTATACTTTGGATTGTAGCATGAGCAATTTGCCTGTTCCGCGACCGTTTCTAAAATGGGCTGGTGGTAAGACGCAATTGGCAGATGCGTTACTGGAGCGCATGCCGCTTGTGTTCAATGTCTACCACGAGCCTTTTGTAGGAAGCGGCGCTCTTTTCTTTCGCTTATATCGTGAGCAGAGAATACGGCATGCAGTTCTCTCCGATCTGAACGCTGAACTTATTGATACATACCTAGCCATTCGTGACTGCGCTTCAGAGGTCATCAGACTTCTTTCTGAATTTCCTCATAACAGAGAGTTTTATTATGCTATTCGCGAAAAAGACCCCTGGCGGTTAAGTCTCCCGGAACGAGCAGCTCGCATGATCTATTTGAACAAGACGGGATACAACGGCTTGTATCGCGTTAATCGCCAAGGGAAATTCAACGTTCCGTTTGGACGATACAAGTCTCCGAAGTATTTAGACCAAGAGAACCTGCTTGCAGTCTCTCAGGCATTGCAAGGTGTTGATATTCTGTGCACGCCATTCGAAACGGTGTTGGAAAGAGTAGTTGCAGGCGATTGGGTGTATTTCGATCCGCCATATGTGCCCCTATCGCAGACAGCCAATTTCACGTCATATCATGCAAATGGCTTTGGGTTGTCTGACCAAGAACACTTGCGCGATGTTTGCGTCGAGTTGAGCAAAAACAAAGTGTATGTTATGCTCTCCAACTCCGATACCAAAACCATCCGGTCTCTTTATGGTTTGCCCTACTTTACTATAGATGAAGTATTAGCAAACCGTGCTATCAATTGCAATGGCGCGAAACGTGGCAAAATCACGGAATTGGTCATTACAAATTATCCCGTTGAAAGGGCAATTCAATTGCGTCTGCTGGAGCAACGAGCCCCATGTCTTGTACTGAATGTCGTATAAAGTGCCGCCCAACATGCGGCTCAAGCCGACAGCCGCTTCGCGGCTCGCTTCTCTCGCCGCTCGCGTCTGCGGCTTAGCCGCAACTCGTTGGAATCTCTTTATTGACCACCTGATTGAAGAAGCAAGTCTACTCAAGAGCAAATTGGTCCGGCAGCTATACCAAAACATTGTCGCTCAGCACCAGACATAAATTGTCATCATGGAACGGACAAATAATAGCCGACTCACGTCATGCTGCCCTAAGCGGATTGACTACTTCGAGATCCAATTCACCGGGGAGCATGATGGGCGAAGACTGTACACACTAAAGAACCTCAAGCATCGCACTTACCTGCGGATCACCGAAAAAGGCCGTATGTTGTGGGACATGCTGGATGGCACACGCGATGTTGACGCACTCTTACACGAATGCCAGCGGCTGGGTCAGCCGCTCTCTCCCGCGGGATTGTGGGCATTTCTCGATCTGCTCGAAAAAACAGCAATGATCCAGCCTGTTAGTAAGAATGCTGATGATCAAGCAAGTGCTCCTTCATTGTCAGAACTGCTCCAGAAGGCACTATATCGCGAGTGGCCAATCAGGATTGGCACTCTGATCGAATGGCTATACCGTCACTTCGTGTGGGTATTCTATACGCGCCCGGCGATACTGGTCTTGAGCGTATTATCCATTGCAGGACCATCCTGCTTTATCGCTGCCATATTGTGGAGTCCCGATGCTGTGACTGTCAAACCTGGTGGCACCCTCAGCGGGGCCATTCTGATAGTGACCTGCCTGGTTACACTTGCTCTCCATGAGAGCGCTCACGCTTTTACCTGCTGGCATTTCAAGCGCGAGGTGCCGCGGTTGGGATTCATGTTGTATTATGGCAGTCTGTGCACTTTTGTTGATACCAGCGACATGTGGATGTGCAGTAAAGAGAAGCGAATTCTCACTTCGGCAGCGGGCCCCTTCTCAAGTTGGGTTCTGGGGTCACTGGCCTCGATCTTCGCTTTCATCCTGCCTTTTCCAACGGCCAACCGGACACTATTTCAGGTGGCCACGTGGTGTTTCTTGGCATCATTGTTTCCGCTTTAATCCTCTCATGGAATTCGATGGTTATTATATGCTCGTTGACTGGCTGGAGACACCGCATCTCCGGCAAAAGGCTTTACATTTTATCTCTCACCGGCTATCCTCTCGGCTGCGCTCACGTGCACCACTGAGTTCCCGTGAGCACGCTTATTTGGTCTATGGCTTGCTAGCACTGGGGTTTTCCACTGTCTCTGTGCTCACACCATTCTACCTGGTGCTGAACCACTCGATCCGGCACTGGATTGCAGGCTCAGGCATATTATGGACCGTCGTACCAGTGTTCGCGGCAATGGCTCTATCCCTGACATCAGAATTGATCGTGCATATCACCAACCGGACTCGTGAATGCCACCCTCTCAAGGCAACCGAGCAGGAGGAACAATGCTAGTTCAAGTTGACCACGTCTCGAAAGTGTATGGCAGCGGTAGCGCGCAAGTATGCGCCCTAACGGACATCTCACTGACCATTGAGGCCGGTGAATTCATCGCCGTCATTGGACCGTCGGGGTCAGGCAAATCAACACTGCTATCGCTCCTTGGCTTGCTTGACCAGCCCAATGAGGGACGCATTATCATTGACGGTCAAGATACTACCGTCATGAACGAAGATCAGCGTTCTGTGGCTCGTCGTAAGATAGGTTTCGTCTTCCAGGATTTCCAGTTAATCCCTATTCTCACCGCTGTAGAGAACGTAAGACTGGTGATGGAACTGGCCGGACACAAAGATACACGCCATCGCGCGGCTGAAGTCTTGGAGGCTGTTGGTCTTGGGGCAAAGATGCACAAGTTCCCAGGCCAGTTATCGGGAGGCGAACAGCAACGTGTAGCGATTGCTCGCGCTCTGGCAAACCGTCCTCAGTTATTGCTGGCAGACGAGCCGACCGGTAATCTCGACACGTCCACAGGCAGCGGGATTGTTCATCTGCTCAAGCGCATGCGTCAGGAGCATAACACCGCGCTCGTTGTTGTCACTCATAATCCAGAAATAGCCGCTTCCGCTGAGCGGACGCTACATCTACTTAATGGACGGCTGGTACAGGGGTAGGGCTATGCTCAGCAGTACTCTGATCAAGTATATCCTGCGCAACGTCGCCAAGCGCAAAGCCCGCAGTCTCGTTATTATTCTAACGCTCGCTATGAGTGTGGCTAGCCTCATGGGCGGTGTGAGTGCATCGGAATCCATGTCTCGATCACTGCGGGCATCGCTGGATGAGGCTCATGCTGCTGACGTAATGATTCTTACCAAGCCGGTGCCTGCCGACACGCTGGTCGGATTGTCCTCTGCCGATCCATGCATCAGCGAGGTCGAGCTTCGTTTGCTTGTCCACTCCGGCGTCACAGTTGGCTCTTTCAATGGGAATGCCAATCTGTTCGGGCTGGCAGGAGAACCGCAGATCAACAAATCATTTCTGGCGGATGGGCGGTGGTTTGACGATATTAATGCGCCCGAAGTAGTGCTGGAGCGATCGCTGGCCGAAACTAGCGGGGTCAGGGTGGGCGATGCAATCGTTGTGTCTATTCAGAGCAGAACGGCAGTACTAACCGTGGTTGGCATCGCCCGCGATGCACAGGTTGCTATGATGGGGTTGGGTAAACCCACCTTGTGGATGCCCCTGGGCACACTCCAAAGGCTGTTCGATCTGGATGGCAAAGTCAACCTGGTTTACCTCATCGGCAAGCAAAATGAAGACACGGATGCCATTGCCCAGAGTGCCCAAGACTTTCTGAGTAGTCAGAATGTTTTCGTGGAGAGCCTCTTTACCCACAGCCTCATTACCTCGATGGCGCAACAGATTGTTCGATTTGGGGCTTTTTTCTCGCTTCTCGTCGCCGTGCTGATGTTGATCATCGCCAGCCTCATCATTCTTAACACCCTGGGCCGCGCGTTGATAGAAAGCCGTAGGGAACTGGCATTAATGAAAGCGATGGGAGCACTTGATCGGAAACTGGTAGGGTTGACGATCATCCACGCCGCCCTCTACGGCGTTTTCGGTACAGGTGTCGGCATACCGCTCGGTATATTGCTCACCCGCTTGCTGGTATCAGGATACACCCGGCTCATTCAGGCGACGCACGTGGTGACAGTAGTCTCGACGGTCGCACTCAGTCTCAGTGCAATCACGGGCCTGGGACTGCCGATCTTCCTCGCTGTCCTATCGTCTCATTTCAAGCACCGCATTGACCTCAGGTTTGTGCTCAACCCATTCCCGGACATCGTCATCCCCTCTGTGCCGCGCAGGTCGGTAGGGCAGGGTCACGTGGTGTGGCGTTATATTACGCGCACTCTGAGCCGTGGCAGAATAGGAACGATAGTCATTACTGCTGCCGTCGCGCTTGCAGTCGGCATCTTCGCC
Organism: Anaerolineales bacterium; assembly: GCA_034436015.1. Lineage (GTDB taxonomy): Bacteria > Chloroflexota > Anaerolineae > Anaerolineales > Villigracilaceae > DAOTVX01. The sequence continues at coordinate 3,523 of DAOTWG010000032.1, read as the reverse complement.
GGGTTGCGTGGATTCCTCGATGGGCTCGAGGAGTTGTTCATCTCGGCGAATAGCCTTTCCAACCATGATTTCCAGATCGAGTTCCATGAACCTGTTCCCCACGGAATCGTGGAGACGATTGGCATGATCGAGGGAGTGGTCCGTGCGGAGCCGCAGATAAATGTTTATGAGCAAGAGGTACGGGCCCTGACCAGCCCAAAGACACTGAAGGTGGAAGTGGTGGGGGTACCATCCGATTCGCAAATCAAAACATTTGCTTTTTATGCGGGTGAGAATTTCTCAAGCGGTGAATTACCCGAAATTCTGATATCCACTCGCGTGGCACGTGAGTTGGGATTGAACTTGGGCGATGAGATAACCATCACCAACTTTAATCGCGCAATCCAGGTAAAAGTCAGAGGTATCGTCATTGATATCAATAACATGGGTCAAGTAGTATATGTGCCGCTTTCACTGGTGCAAGCCCTGACCGCCAACGAGGGATTGATCTCGCGCGTACTTGTCCAAGTCCAAGACAGTATACGCCCGCAGGTCGCTCAAACGCTTCAGGAGCAATATGGCGGTATAGCGGCGTTATATACCCGAGAGTACTGGCTGGAGACAAGTCTGAACCAATTGGGACTGATGAACATTTTTATCTCCGTAGTGGTGGCGCTGATGCTGTTAGTGGTGCTTATCGGCTTGGTGGACGCAATTACTATACGTGCCTTGGAGCGGCGCAATGAGATCGCAATCTTGCGTGCTTTAGGCGGGACTCGAGGACAGGTTGCGGCAATAATACTAGGCGAACAGCTTCTTATCGGGCTGATAGGTGGAATACTGGCAGCAGGGATCGGCTATGGTCTCACGATCGCAATGACGGAATGGATATCGCATTCGTATTTTGACATTCCACTTGTTCTCTCTCCAACGTGGGCGATTGTCAGTCTGCTATTAAGCGGAGTGACATGTCTAATCGGCGGTAGTATTCCACTGGGCCATGCGCTCCGAATAAGGCCGGCCGGGCTTTTGCACCGACATATAGTATAGTACTGCCCGCGAAAAACCATCACGACGAAGATTCTTGGGAGATTCACGCATATTCTCATGTTGGGCCGCCAGAGGATAAGAATGTCCCTCTGGCGGCGAGAGGGCGGGTTGGGAAGGCCGAAGGGAGCGCGGGCGGGCCGCAGGGTATCGGTGGGAAAGGAGGCCAGGTGGAATGAGCGGCCCGAAGGTTTCCCCCGGCCGCTGATCTCCAGAGGCGGGATATGCAGCAGGCTGCGCCGATGAGCGTTTGGGCAGAAGGGAGGGCGGTCTCTCCGGCCTGAGCGGGCGAAAAGGGCGGCCTCCGGCTGGAAGGGAGCGCGGCGAGTCCCTGGCGGGAAGTGGGCTGAAGGGAGCGGTATCTGGCCACAGGATGTAGGCGGAACGGGCGGCCTGGGCCGGAACGGGTGGCGGGCGGAGTTCCCGGTAGCCGCGCCGATGAGGGTGTGGGCGAAGGGAAACGGTTTCTCCCGCCTGAAGCCCCCTGGAAGGGAGCGTGGAGAAACCGCTGGCGTCGGGCAGAGGCCGGAAGTGGGAAGAAGGGAGCGTTGGTGCTCCCTGGGTAGTCGGCTGGAAGGGCGGGCGGTGGCTGGCAGGGAGGGCGGCGCTGCAACAGGCTATTGGCGGGTGGGCCGCTGGGCGGCCCAACCTGCGCTTCCACCTGACGCCGCTCCGCTGCGCTTCGCGGCGCAGGTGAAGCGCATGCCGTTAGGCGGCAGTTACCAAAAATCTCGTGGTTGGAATAAGGAGGAAAACACGCAGATGAAAAAGGCATTTTTAGTTGCATCTTTGATACTTCTAGCGATTGCTATTATCATTGTTGTCTCTTACTATTCTCGTACTAGCGATAAGATCCGACTTACGATTCGTGTAATTCACCTGCTTGATCAATCCGTTGTAACAGGCGCAACTGTTGAAGTTGTGTCGAGTAATGGACGTGTGGTCCGCCGTCATTCTCTTGATGCTGAAGGAATAACAATCTTTGAATTATCCCCTGGTACCTATGTTGTGCGGATGGCATCTGGCTACACTGGACAAGCCGAGATTGATCTTCAATTTGAAAAGGAGGTGATTTTGAGAGTGATTCCTGTTCTGCGCTAAGACTACGTTATGCGTAATCAAACCATTCTCTAAAGAAGGAGTGCAACATGTTCAGCAAAACAAACGTAACAAAGGTGTTTGTTCTTGTCCTGGTTGGGATGTTATTGATTCCTCAATCTTTGACCATGGCGGGACCCAACCTGCCCCCGACTGGTGGTACTTCGTTTATTGATCAAAAACCGCAGATCACCGAGATGTGGCCTGAACCACTCTTCACCTCGGTTCAGGAAGCCAGAAACAGTATCATCTCTGTTAGTGATGCTGTGGTGACCCCCCGCCTGATTACTACAACGCTCAATGCAGGACAGACACACAATGCTCAGATCCAAGTTTCTATCGGCGACGCGCCTGTGGGCAAAGGTGACGTTATGTTTGTCATTGACCGCACAGGCAGTATGGTGGACGAGATAGGCCAGGTAAAAACCTCAGCTGTTCAAATAATGAATGACATTCGCTCTCAACTGCCTTTTGCCTGGTTTGGTGTAGGCAGTTTCATGGACTATCCTGGTTATTTCTCATATCCTGGCTACTCCAACCAGTATGGCTCTGCTGAACACGGTGATGTGCCGTGGGAACTGAACATCGCTCTTACAGATAACATCACCGATGTTGCTGATACAGTCAATGGTCTCTGGTTAGGATTTGGACAAGACTGGCCGGAATGCTATACCCGGGCCCTGTTTGAAGCGAGTCGAATCGAAACCGTGGGGTGGAGGACAGGAGCCAAAAGGGTAATCGTTCTGTTTGGTGATGCACCCACTCACGACCTCACGTTTGCTGGTTACAACTTCGGTGGAGACCCCGGACGTGATGGAATTGCTCAGACTGAGGATGATCTTGTGTTTGCAGACGTTGTGCAGCAACTGAGAGATAGAGGAATATCGGTTGTTGCCGTTGATAGTGGTTACAGCTTGGAATCTGAGGCCACCTTTAAGGGTATGTCAATCGGCTACGCTCAATCCCCTGGCACAAATGGACGGTATTTCCACCTTGCCGATGCTTCGCAGATTCCCACCGCCGTCACCCAACTCATCATCTCGGAGACTCAGCAAATTGACCGCTTGTGGCTGCAAGTTACGGAGGGCTATGAAGGCTGGGTGCGAATCACGCCGGAAGAGTATACCGATGTAGACGCCAACACCACCAAGTCCTTTGACCTTGCGATCACAGTTCCACCCGGCACCGCTTCGGGTTTCTATCCTTTCCTCATCCAAGCAATAGGCGATGGAGCGATTCTGGGCTTAACCTATGTTGAAGTCACCGTGCCTGCGAATTCGCCGATTTCCGATCTGGGTTTCCGGCCCAATCCAGACGGTTTTCGCTTTGCAAACGTGTGCTGTGAATTCGATTTGACAAGGCAAGGGATTTCGTCTATACACTAACGCAATCCGCTTGT
>DAOTWG010000031.1:0-165306 GCA_034436015.1 Anaerolineales bacterium | reverse complement strand
TTCCTTCGCCTGGATCGATAAGTTCCGAGCACTGCTTGTCCGTTTTGATCGACGTGACCTATACTTGCTAAATAAGCACTCCATCGCTTTCGCAATGATCAACATCCGACGCTTGGTTTCTGAAAAAGGTTAAATCACTTCATGTTGAAGATTCACGCAAAGTCCATTACCGATCGGGCGAAGCCGCCGGAGGAACAACAATGATACTTCGTGTTGAAAGTCTGACTAAAGTGTATCCTAATGGGACGGAGGCCAATCGCGCCATCAGTCTTACGGTGGGTAAAGGAGAAGTCATCGGTTTGGTGGGCCCAAAGGGAGCTGGAAAGACCACCTTCGTTCGTCAAGCGCTTGGACTATTGAAACCGACATCAGGACAGATTTGGTTAAATGATCAGACTAAATGTTCTCCCACCAACCTCCCGAACACGACTCATCCGCCGTTCCATACGCTATGTGCCTCAAAAGCCGCTTTATCACCCTGCCTTGACAGCACAAGAGATACTGAATTTTGTCCGGGAACTATGACTCTATACCGACCACGGGGCCTTCACTCCTCCAGTAGAAGACGTCTTGGAGGTTCTGGGCATCGAAGACATCCGTCACCTTAGGGGGTATCAGACGTCTGGCCAGCACAAACTTCTCCTCCTGGCCATCGCTCTATTTTATCCGGCTCCGCTACTGATCATGGACGAACCAACTTCTTATGGTAGATATTGCCCATAAGTATCTGATTTGGGACTTTATCCAAAAGCGGTTGGCCGAACATGGAATCCTATTAGCAAGCCACGATATAGGCGAAATGCGACGGTTATGCCACAGAGTGTATGTATTAGTGCAAGGGCAAGTGATGTTACAAGGTTCACCGGAGGAAATTGCTCACGCCGTAAACTTTCCCAGCGCCCTGGAAATAGCGTTTGAGAATGAAAGAGTGTTTCAACAAACTCTCGATGCGTTTGCAGACCGCTGTGAACTTAACAGTGCATCTCAAGGGCGCGTGCACCAACTTCGCTTTGATACGTTTCAGAACGCTCTAGATTTTCTCCACAGGCTAGGGCAAGGGGGAGAAATAACTTATATACGTCTCGAAGCACCTGACCTGGAACCATCTCTATATCTCATATTCTGCGCACTATCAAGCAAGATCTCGGACAGAATACCCAATGCACTCAACCTGCTTGCGAAAAAGGAGATGATATGGCTTCCCTACTTCGCTGGAAAACCATTCTTGCCTTCGAAATCAAAAGCTTGCGCTTGTTTATGATGCAGATAGTCCTTTCAATGATTGTCATCCCCTTGTTGTTGCTGTTGTTGTACCAACCCGGTTCTCGCACACCACAACAATTAACGATATTGCTCACAGGTTACTTGGCGATATCCATGATAGGGAGCATACATAACAGTTTATGCTACTAGAGCGGCCAACTTAATGCTTCCCGAAGTGCTTGAACTTCATGCTGTACTTCCGTGGGAGAAGAAGTGCTTGAACTTCATGCTGTACTTCCGTGGGAGAAAGAAGAAATCATAAACGTTGGAGCAATAGTTTATACCCTCATGGTGCTTCCACAGATCATTATCGTCACTGCAATATTGGCCCTACACACTCCCAGTTTTCCTCTGTTTGTGTTTATCCGAAATCTTTTGTTGATCATGCTCTCGTTAATTGTGTGGTCTATTTGGCTGGGGCTGCGCATCAAATATTATGTGGCAATTGGAGTGTTGCCTTTCATAAGTTGGATTTTACTGTAATTAGCCCGATCTACTACGATGTCGCGATTATGCCAAAATGGGCATCTTTTGCAAGTGTGCTGAACCCCCTTTTTTCACCTGGTTCTTCTTCTGCGACAGCCCCTGCAAGGGGGGAATTTACCCTTCCCGATCGAAATGTCATGGGGGATCACTCTTGTTTCACTTGCAGCGCTTTTGGTGGATATACGCAGAAGAAGTCAAAGCATATACTAGAGACTTTATAGCATGGAAAGCGATGATGACCCTTTACTCGCTGGAGAAATCCTCTACCTCCAATATCGCATGAGCCTGTTGCCCGATACCTGGCTTTTCCGTGCACGTCCTGCCCTGGTTGACGGGGTTGGGGCTGATGCCGGTCGGGTTGCTTCGGCCGGCATGGTTGCCGCGCTGGGCGGCGCGGACGGCGCTATGGAGCGTGGGGTTGACAGCGGCAATGACGCTCGCGCGTAGCAAGCGCAGGCAGGCGCGCCGCGCGACGCGGACTCCTACAGGCGCTAACATTAGCCGCGACGACAGCGGCAGCAGCAACGGCCGGCGACTTGGCTGGGCACACAGCAACAGGCTGGGCAGCCGGTCGTGGCCTGGCAGCCGGCTTGCTGGCCAAACGGACGATCGGCGCCTGGCGCAGCCGATGAGAAGAAGGGGAAATCGCCGTTGACCATCTGCGCTCTTTATGGCATAATATTACGCAGCAAAGGCGAAGATGGGAACGAGTAAGCCTGCCAGAGCCGGCAGCGAACCCGGGGGATGGTGCGAACCGGGGCGGCGTAGCAGGCCGAAAATCCTCCCGGAGCCGCAATCCGAAATTCGAGCGAGACTCGAAGAGTAAGAACGCCGGCAGCCGACCGTTACCCTGGCAAGGTATCCGCCGCAAGGCCGTACCTGCAGAGTGCCCGTTACGGGAAGCAGAGTGGTACCGCGCGAGTCTTTCGGCTCTCGTCTCTGAAAAGACGAGAGCCGTTTTGTATCTATTCACCTCGTAGGAGGCGCCATGTTCCAACCGGTCTCTCCCAAACTGGAAGCTCCTCGCTTAGAAGAAGAAATCCTGAGATTTTGGAAGGCCAGCCGAATCTTCGAGAAGACGAACGAACAACGCCATGGTGCGCCGGAATATGTTTTCTTCGAAGGCCCGCCAACCGCGAACGGCAAGCCAGGCGTTCACCACGTGCTGGCGCGCGCCTTCAAAGACATGTTCCCGCGTTACAAGATCATGCGCGGCTACCACGTCGTGCGACGCGGCGGCTGGGATACCCACGGCCTGCCGGTGGAAATCGAGGTCGAGAAACGGCTGGGCTTCCATACAAAGCGACAGATCGAGGAATTCGGCATCGAAAAATTCAACGCACTGTGTCGAAAATCGGCCCTCGAGTACATTCGCGAATGGGAAAAATTAACCGAGCGCATCGCCTTCTGGGTAGATTTGGAAGACGCCTATGTGACCTACACCAACGACTACATTGAGTCGGTGTGGTGGATTCTCAAGAATTTCTGGGATAAGGGCCTGCTGTATCAAGGATACAAGGTGGTGCCCTACTGCCCGCGTTGCGGCACACCGCTTTCGGATCACGAGGTGGCACTCGGTTACGACGAGGCAACCGACCCTTCGGTTTTCGTCCGGCTGCCGCTCGTGGATAAGCCAACAACCTCACTGTTGATTTGGACGACTACCCCCTGGACCCTGCCGGCAAACGTGGCCGTGGCCGCACATCCAGACGTGGACTACGTTACGGTCGAACACCCCTTGCCCGAGGGCGGCGTCGAGCGATTGATTCTGGCCGAGGCCCTGGTCGCAAAGGTCTTCCGCGAAGAATCAGTGCGCGTGGTCGATCGTTTCAAAGGGAAGAAGCTGAAGGGTACACGCTATCAACCCCTCTTCACGTTCCTACCCGTGGATAAGCCCGCGCATTATGTAGTTCTCGGGGATTTCGTCACAACCGATGAGGGAACAGGATTGGTGCACATCGCGCCCGCCTTCGGCGCGGAAGACATGTCAGTCGCGCTAGAATCCGACCTGCCGGTTGTCATGACCATTGGCCCGGATGGAACGTTTTTACCAGAAGTCACTCCCTGGCGCGGCCAATTTGTCAAAGACGCCGATCCTGCGATCATCCAAGACTTGCGTGCGCGCGGCCTGCTCTATCGCGCGGAGACGTATACGCACACCTACCCCTTCTGCTGGCGCTGCCATACGCCAATGCTCTACTACGCGCGCGAATCCTGGTACATCCGCACCAGTCAATTCAAAGATCGCCTGGTGGCGCTCAACCAGCAAATCCACTGGGTGCCCGAGCACATTCGAGACGGGCGTTTTGGCAACTGGCTGGCGAACAACGTTGACTGGGCGCTCAGTCGAAACCGCTATTGGGGCACTCCCCTGCCCATCTGGGAATGCCAATCCTGTCATCACCAAATCTGCGTCGGCTCGGTGGCCGAACTCTCTACCCTGGCCGGGCGCGACTTGACTACTCTCGACTTGCACCGCCCCTATGTAGACGAGGTGGTTTTCCCATGCCCACAATGCGGTGGACGAATGAATCGCCTGCCCGATTTAATTGACGTCTGGTTCGATTCGGGCGCGATGCCGGTCGCCCAGTGGCATTATCCCTTCGAGAATCAAGAGACCTTCCAACGTCAATTCCCGGCCGATTTCATCTGCGAGGCGGTGGACCAGACGCGCGGTTGGTTCTATACGCTGCACGCCATCAGCACCATGCTCTTCGATACCGTCTGCTACAAAAATGTCATTTGCCTGGGCCTGATTCTCGACGGCGAAGGCCGCAAGATGTCGAAGAGTTTGGGCAACATTATCGACCCCTGGGATGTCATCAACGTTCACGGCGCGGATGCCTTCCGCTGGTATCTCTACACTGCCACGCCACCGGGGAACGAGCGTCGCTTCTCGGTGAGCCTCGTTGGCGAGGTTATCCGCAACTTCACCCTCACGCTCTGGAACGTCTATGCCTTCTTCGTGAACTACGCCAACCTGGCACAATGGAGGCCCGGTCCAAAGATCCCTTCGATCCAACATCCGCTCGATCGTTGGATTCTCTCAGAATTGAACGTCCTCGTGCGCGATGTCACACATGCCTACGAGACGCATGACGTCCCCGGCGCGACGCGTCCGATTGAGGCGTTTGTGGAACGTCTCTCGACCTGGTACCTGCGTCGCTCACGGCGTCGCTACTCGAAGTCCGAATCCGAAGCGGACAAAGAAGCCGCCTACCACACCCTGCACACCGTCCTGACGACGCTCTCCAGGCTCCTGGCGCCAGCCATACCTTTCCTGGCCGAGGCCTTGTATCAGAATCTGGTTCGTTCCGTGGACTCGAGCGCGCCCGAATCGGTGCATCTTGCTTCCTGGCCAGAGTACGACGAGGCGTGGATTGACGAGACGCTGAATCGCGACATGGCGCTGATCATGAAAATGGCCTCCCTCGGCCATGCAGCTCGGCAGAAGGCGAATCGCAAGGTGCGCCAGCCCTTGGCCGAAGCCGCGTTTGCTGTGGGGAACGCCGAGGAACGCGACGTTATCGAAAGATATGCCGATTTGCTCGCGGATGAACTCAACGTCAAGCATGTTCGCCTGCTTGACACCAGTGGCGAGGCAGTCTCCTTTTCCCTCAAACCGTTGCCAAAACAACTCGGCCAGAAATACGGCAACACTTTCCCCGCGCTGGCAAAAGCGGTTACCGCCCTGGATGCCGAAAAGGCAGCGCGGACGCTTTTCGCCGGCCAGCCCTTGCAGGTTGCCGTGGAGGGGAAAACGTATGAGATTCTGCCGGACGAGGTGGAAGTCCGCATGCAGGCTCGCGCAGGATTCGCCGTGGCGCACGAAGGCCCTTACCTGGTTGCGCTGACAACCGAGATGACCCCCGAACTCGTGCGCGAGGGGCTGGCGCGTGAGTTCATCCGCCGCGTGCAGGATTTGCGCAAACAGACCGATTTTGAAATGGCAGCGCGCGTGCATGTCTTTGTCACAGCCACGCCGGCCCTGCGAGAGGCCATCGAAGCGCACCGCGAGTACGTCATGAGCGAGATCCTGGCCGAAACGCTTACGTTCGGGACGCTTCCAGCCGAATCGCCGATGGGCGAAGATGAGTTCGACGACGAAAAAATGCGCGTGGCCATTCAGAAAGCCTGAGAGATTCTTGCTCTCCGCTGCAAGCATCTCCCTCCATCCTGGAGGGAGATGCTCTTTAGTAAGCGTTCGTTTACAACGCGCGGTCGAGCTTACCTTCGTGCTCGTTGAGCCACCGATGTAAGGCATTGGCGACTGCTTCTCTTCTCCCGGTTGCCCTGCACAGATTTCACACAACTCCTCCGCGCCGACCTCATGATAGATAGATAGATACTGAACCTTGCTGTTTCGGTATCCTGCTAACATCCGCGCCTGCTCCCCAATCTTGGCGCCGACGATCGGATTCTCTTCGAGCGCCTCGCCATCTCCTTGTACTCGCCGCTCCCAACGTCACATCCCCCCCTCGCCGGGATGTGACGTCCTCAGCCGAACCGTGAATAATGTTCACGGCCAGAAAGGGAATCGGCCTCCGACAGCACAACCAGGTCCACGAGCGCAGCGCCAAACAACGCCTCCTGTTCCTGTGCAAGGAAGAGAGGTTGAGAAGGCAGGACGCCTATATCCAGGTCGCTCGTGGGAGCGGGCATGGCGTGATTCCGTTACAGGGATTGCGATGCCTTCCGACTCCGGCTGCCAAAAGTGTATAAGAGGCATATGCCGTTATTGCCTGCCTAAACGCCTGCAATTGCTCTTGAAGGCTGCTCATGCCTCAATATATACAGCGCAAACCCTGGTTCAAAGCGGTGCGCCCTCTTTGACGAAGGCGACCAGTTCGCTGACGCTGTATTGCTCAATACCGAGTTTGTCCAGCGTCCGGCCACGTCGCCAGTAGTCGGTACGATGCAGGATGCTGGCCAGGCGGATGATGCTTTCCATACCACGGACAGAAACGCCGTACCGCTGTCCCAGCGCGGCGATGGGCACGAGGCTCATCGGCACATCCTCGAAGATATAGCGGTGGTTGAGCGTGCTGGGCGCTCTGATACCGTAGTAACCGGGCTGATTGTGAATGGCATCGTGCAAGTCCTCGCCGGTCGTGTTGTATGCCAATTGTAACCACTCCATGGCGGTTCGAGCGCGGATGCCGAGCGAAGAGGCCACCGTGACGCGTTCTCTGTCGAGCACCTCCAGGACGCGCGCCACTCCCGGCGTGACCCCATCAATGTAGAACTGGAAGTTGCCATACGTAGCCTCAATCCAGCCGGCGTTTAGAATGGTCAACGCGGGGTGGAAGATCGCGCCCATGTTGTTGAGACCGGTATGAAGGACGTCCACACCGTCTATAAACTGTGGATAGGCGGAATAAATGGCTTCAAGCACGCGCGACGTCTGCGCGGCCGGCAACGCGGCCAACGGGACGGCGTCTTTGATGCGGAAGATGTGCGCCTGGACAGGACCATCAGAACGGCTGGCGTAAAGAAACGTTTCGGCCTCGGCCAGAATCGCTCTCGCCTTGCAGCCATGATCTCGCAAGACTTTATGAAACTCGATCGCGCCGCAGGTACGGCCCGGATGCAACACGACAATCTGCCCATCGCGCAAATGCGGCGCAACCCGTTGCGCCACCTCGCCATGAGCCGAAGAAGGGACGACGACCATGATGACATCGGCCCAGGCAACTGCCTCTTTGATGTTCGCCGTAACGTTTTTCAATTTGCCGAAGCCATACGGCCCGCCTTCCGAGCTTTCTAGCTCAATTCCGCCGCGCTGTTTAATGGCTGCGATGTGTTCAAAGGTGCGGTTATAGAGCGTGACTTCGAAGCCCATCAGAGCCAGGTGCGCCGCCATAGCCTTTCCTCCGTGCCCAGCACCAATAACGGTGTAACGAGGTTGTCGCCGTGGCATAGTCTCACTCCTTTCTGATTAACGTTGCCTTCACACAAAGGCCGCCTTGTTGATGCAATGAGCATGATGTGAGGTGGAATTCAGAGATTTACCCTGCGGATGGCACAGTGCTGCGCCTATGAAAGAGACATCTTGTGTTCCGAGGCTTTTCTACCACTTCAAGGCACAACAGGCAACCCTTCCCAATCTCCGCGGACAGAGCACAAAGCGATTCGTTTTCTACAACAGGCTGCACAAGCGTTGTTCCTCGCTCATCGGCTTTCCGCTGATGGGATCAATGGCAATGCAAGCCCCACGCTCGTCTATGGTTGTGACGACAGTTCCGCGCGCGAAAGGGTTGCTGCGCAACTGTGGTGCGTCCAGAATACCGGCAGTCACAGCCCTGGTCAGGATGGTCGCGTCGGCCCAAGGGTCGCGGTGCGATGCCGGCGCAAGTTGACGGATGGCGTCCAGCGTTAAGCGCGCCTCGTTCACGAGTTCGGCTTTACGCGCTTGCACCTGTGGGTCGGCGGTCATATCGGGTTGGCCAAGGGAGTTTTCGATGGCACGGCGCGCCATGAGCGCGGCATCAATGACATCTTGGGCAGTCGCCGCGTGGTGGGCCTCGGTATGTCCTACAACGTGGATGATATGCGGATGGAGGCTCATTTGCAAGTAAATGCTGGCAGCCAGATGGGCGCGCGCCGCGTTTTCCTCCAGAGGGTAACTCAGCAGGCCAGTGCGCGTCTGCCGCCAGATGCGGAAATCGGAGCCTTCCAGCGGTGCAATCAATTCTAGGATAGCCAACATCTTGGCAACATCCATTTTATCGGAAAGACCGGCCGGGCTGTTGAACATGAACTGAGCAATGTAGTCGTGGACGCCGAAGGCGCGGGCATTATAGGCGGATAGAAAAGCGGACACAACATAGACGACGTCAGGCGCATCACGCATTCCCCAGTGGTGCGGCTCATTGAGTTCCACCGGGATGCCGCGTTCCCCATACCAGGCCATTACCCGTTGATGTTCTCGAATCGAACCTTCTAGATTCCAGGGACCGCGTCCGTCCATTTGGTTAAACCAGAAGAGAGGAATCGCGCACCAGGCAATATGGATGGTTTCCACATACATCTCGGCCAGGCGGAGGAAATCGTCGGTTCCGGAGTAGGTGCGCAGGAGGGGATAATTGCCACGTCGCGAGGCCCGGTACAGGGCGCGGTAGTCCTCTGCCGAGCGCACGGGGACGCCTCCGGCGCCGCGTCGGCGCGGGTCTTGCCGTTCGGGGTGAAAAAAATTTTCCTGGGCGTCCTGATCAATGCCCAACGAAATGACATCCAGCACGCGCGCTTCGGCGATTTGCTCAATGCCGCGCCGGGTGGCTTCCAAATCGGGCAAGCCAAAGTGGTGGCGTAGGATTGGGTAGGGCGCTTTCCAGCGAATACGCTCGACCGCCGTTTGCGGGTAATCTTCCGCACGCGGCGTGGCGGACTGCCCACGCAAGTAGGCCAGCACATCCTCGCTCATTTCACGGCCATCGAAGACCCGCTCGAAGAATCCCAGTCTCGCCGCGCGCTCGGCCACCGGCGGCGTTCCGCCGAAGACAAAGCGCACGCCGCGTTCGTGAAGTTCGGCAGCCTGTTCGGCGAAGTCGCCGAGCAGGCGTTCCCCCGTCTCCGGCGTCAGGCGATAGGAAACGCCGACCAGAACTTCGTCTTCCGAGCCGGAGTCAGCCAGCGCCCGTCGCGCCGCCTCGAGGACTTTTGCCGCGGGCGCGGCCGGGCCAAGAAAGATAGTCTTCCAGCCGGCCTGCTCGGCCAGGCGCAAAAAGCGCATTACGCCGGCCACATGGACGCATTCCCCCAGCGCAGCGCCTATCACCGTCTTCATGGCGTTCTCCTTTCGGCGGGCCTATCGGATATTCCGCTTCAGTTGTTCGATGCGTTCCTGAGACAGGTCGGGAAGTTCTTCCTCTCGTGTGATTCCCAACGCTTTTCGTTGCGCCTCGCGCCAGCGCGCCAGACGCTCCTGGACTTGCGCCTCATATCCTGCCTCGGATGGCCGGTAGAAGTAGGTGCCGAGCAACGATTTCGGCAAGTACTGTTGCGGGACGAAGTGGTCTGGATAGGCATGTGGATAGACATAGCCCTGGCCATGTCCGAGGGTAGCAGCATCGCGGTTGCTGTCTTTGAGGTGATCGGGCACGTCGCCTACCCCCTGCTGCTCGATTCGCTCCAAGGCCTTGAAGTAGGCTGTCGCGCTGTTCGACTTGGGTGCAGTAGCCAGGTAAAGCGTGGCTTCGACCATTGGATAAACACCCTCGGGCAAACCGACATAATCGAACGCCTGGGCGGCAGCGACGGCCACAACCAGCCCCATCGGGTCGGCCAGGCCTACATCTTCGCCGGCCAGGATGATGAGACGGCGCAGGATGAAGCGCGGGTCCTCACCGGCGTAGAGCATCTTGGCCAGCCAGTAGAGGGCGGCGTCGGGGTCCGAACCACGCACCGACTTGATGAAAGCCGAAATGGTGTCGTAATGGGCATCGCCGTCTTTATCGTACAGAACAGCGCGGCGTTGTATCGATTCCTGAGCGACATCGAGCGTGATAGGAATGACACCCTCGGCGTTAGGCGGCGTAGACTCCACGGCCAGTTCGAGGGCGTTGAGAGCGTTGCGCGCGTCCCCGCCGGCGACCTCGCTGAGGTGGGCGCGGGCGTCTGCGTCGAGAAGCACGTTGCGCGCTCCATAGCCGCGTTCGGGGTCGCGCAGCGCGGCGTCGAGAATCTGACCGATCTGCTCCGGGGTAAGCGGATGGAGTTGAAAGATGCGCGAGCGCGAGACCAGAGCGCCGATGACCTCAAAGTAGGGGTTCTCGGTCGTCGCGCCAATGAAGATGACTGTCCCGTTTTCGACATGCGGCAGGAGGGCATCTTGCTGGGCTTTGTTCCAGCGATGGACCTCATCCACGAAGAGAATGGTGCGACGGCGATAGAGGCGGTTGCGTTCCTGCGCCTCGTGGATAACCTGACGCAATTCAGGGATGCCGGCCAGGACAGCCGAGATCGTCACAAAGGCGCTTTGAGTGCGGTTGGCGATGATTTGCGCCAGCGTGGTTTTGCCGGTGCCCGGTGGCCCCCACAAGATGATGGAGGAGAACAATGTGTCGCTCTCGATCGCCCGCCGCAGGAGTTTTCCCGGCCCAATGATATGCTCCTGACCAACGAATTCATCCAGCGTGCGCGGACGCATGCGCGCCGCCAGCGGCGCCTCGCTCTTCATGCGCTCCTGCATGGCGTGATCAAAAAGGTCGGTCATACTTCGATTATATCCCACATGACCGGCCTTCTAGCAAAAGTTATCGGTGCTGTGGTTTCAGGAAAAGGCTATGCCGCTGCTCTTGAGAGTGCGTTCGAAGATCTCTTCGTTCACGGAGGGCGCCGACTTCTTCTTGCGGCTTTTTTCTTCGTTGGTTTGCTTGCCGTTGGCACGCGCCAACGCCTCGCGATAAGCGATTTCCAGTGCGGTCAATTCGCGCTCGGCGCTTTCTGCCTCTACCGGTTCTTCTGGTTTGTGGTTCTTCCCTTTCCCCTTCGGCGCGACAGTTTTTTCTTCGACAGGCGCATTCACCGTCTCGGGTTGAGCGGCCTTGATGCTCAGCCGTAGTTGTCGTTTACGACGGTCTACCTCGATCACCTTGACGTCCACTTCCTGGTTTACTTTCAGCATGTCCGCCGGCCTGCGCAGGTAGCCGTGCGAGATTTCGCTGACGTGCACCAAGCCGGGCCGTTCGGCGCCAATATCCACGAACGCGCCATAGGGTTCGAGACGAATGACCTTCCCCTTCACCACCATGTCCGCTTTGATTTCTTTCCACTCCAAGGCAGGGGGCTTAACCATGGTCAATTCGACCCGGTCCTCGCGAACTCGCCGCACCCAGACGTCCACTACCTGGCCTTCTTTGACAACATCTTCCACGCGATTGACAGGCTCCTCGCTTAATTGAGAAATGTGTACAACGCCGGGAATCCCCAGGCCGATGTCAACGACCGCTCCTGCCAGCGTAGTTTTGATCACTTTTCCCGTCAAATGTGTCTTCGGTTGCAAGGCGCCTTCCGGCGCTCCACTTGCGGTGGTCATAGTTTTGTCACTCCAATCCTGAAATTTAGCCGTCTGATTATATCCCTGATAGGGGAATGCGTCAACTGCAACCCACGAACGGTGTCCATGCAAAAGTCGCAAACCGATCGCTCAAATCCCAAGCAAAACGCTCCTGACTCGCGGGGAAGTTGCCACAACGTTTGCACGGACACGCGCGAATCAAGCCTGGTACTTTCCGCGGCATTCTACCGATTTGGGTCGGCAAGAAACACAACGTTCTTAGTACTTTTCATATTCTCAGAGGAGAGGTATCATTATACAGCACCTCCATAATATTATGAATATAAATCCGAACCCCTCTCTCCTCCAAACCATACGCCAGCATTTGCAGCGCGAAGACATACCGCCAGAAGAACAGACCTGGTTGCTTTCTCTCTGCACCCTTTGCCTTGAGGCTATTTCTCCCAACGCAAAGACCATTGCCGCCTTCACGCGCGCTTTGCTCGACAGACGTCACCTACTCAGCGTTATTCGCCAGCAAAGCGCTGAACTGGAAGCATTGCGTCGCATCAGCCTGAACCTGACTGCCCACTTGGCGCTACCAGAGGTCCTCCAAACCGTCGCGGCGGAGGCGATGCGGCTGGTCAAGGACGCGCGCTACGTACATATCTACCTATACGAACAAGGCAAACTGGCCTTTGGCGCCACACTCGACAGACAGGAAAACAAAAATACTACTCCGATTGAACCACGTCCCCAGGGATTATCCTATCAAGTAATCCAAAGCAGAGAGAGCATTGTTATCGAAGACATGCGCCGCCATCCACTCTTTGCCAACACCCCAAAGGAATCTGATGGTTCCATTATTGGCCTTCCTTTGATTGCCGGCTCACAGGTCGTAGGCGTCATGAATCTGGCACGTCCCAGCATCGGGGGGTTCTCCCAGGCAGAAATCGCCCTCCTGCGCCTCTTGGCCGACCAGGCCGCTATCGCCATTTCAAACGCCCGCCTCCATGAGGTTGTCAGCCAACAGGCTCATACCGATATTTTGACTGGCTTGCCCAATCGCCGCGCCTTGGACGAGCGGCTGGAGGAAGAAGTCAAACGCGCCAGCCGCAGTGGGCGACCTCTCTCGGTAGTTATGATGGACCTCGACGGTTTCAAATACATCAACGACAATTTTGGTCATGCTGTAGGCGACGAAATACTGCGACAGGCTTTCGGCAATCTGAAACAATACGTCCGCACCACCGACTTTCTGGCGCGCTATGGTGGGGATGAAATCACCCTCATCCTGCCCGATACCACCCTTGAGCAGGCGCGCGTTGTCGTTTCCAAACTTCAGCGCCGTCTACGCGCGACCGTTGTACCCCTTCCTGATGGCAGCAACGCCGTCCTTTCTCTGACCGGCGGGATCGCGGTGATGCCCAACCATGCCCGCACCGCCCCCGACTTACTGCGCGCCGCCGACGAGGCGCTGTACCGCGCTAAACGACACCAGCGCGGCACCTTCCTGGCCGCGAAACCAGGCACTGGTCAACTTCCTACGCTCTGAAATGCCCGATTTACTGCAATCCCTCCAATCCCGCGATCTTGGTCATGTGCGCATCGTCGCGGAATTGTGCGGCATTGAACTGCATGCTTCCGAGATCGAATCGGCGCGCCAGGAGCTGAGCGAAGCCCTGCTTCAGGCCGGGACTCTTGCAGAAGTGGTGGAGGCCCTGCCCGAAGCCGCGCTGCGCGCGCTCGCGGCTCTTCTAGAGAACGGGGGACGAATGCCCTGGGCAGTTTTCGCGCGACGCTTTGGCGAGATTCGCAGCGTCGGCGCGGCGCGCCGCGATCGGGAAAAAACCTACCTGAACCCTATCTCTCCGGCAGAAATTCTTTTCTATCGCGC
The DNA here is from genome assembly GCA_034436015.1 of Anaerolineales bacterium. Lineage (GTDB taxonomy): Bacteria > Chloroflexota > Anaerolineae > Anaerolineales > Villigracilaceae > DAOTVX01. The sequence continues at coordinate 151,663 of DAOTWG010000031.1, read as the reverse complement.
TCTCCTCGCGCGCGCGTTCTTCGACACGCCCGCCGGCGCCCAAGAATTTGCCTATCTGCCCGATGACTTGGCCGCGGCCATTCGCAGTCTCGCTCCTGCTGCTCTCGCCATCTCTCCCACACTTGCACCCCCTGGGCGGCCGGCTACGCCGGAAGAACGAGCGCACCCCTTGCCGCCTTTCGATTACCTGCTTGATGACGCCGTCACTCTGTTGGCTGCCATGCGCACAGGGAGAGCCTCTCCGCCTACTTCCGTACCATCGCACGTCGTGCTTGCCTTCCTGCGCGCTGCCCACATCCTGGAAGGGAACGAACCAAAACCCGAAGCGATACGCGCCTTTCTAAAATCATCCCGCGAACAGGCATTGGAAACACTGCGTCAGGCCTGGAAGCAAAGCCCGTTCTTTAACGAATTACGTCTTATGCCCGGTTTGCTTTGCGAGGGAGAATGGCAAAACGATCCACTCCAGGCACGCAGGGCTATCCTTCACTTTCTGACCCACATTCCCACAGGGCAATGGTGGAGTTTGCGCTCCTTTTGCAATGCGATCAAAGAAACACAGCCCGATTTCCAGCGTCCTGCCGGTGATTATGACTCCTGGTTCACCCGTCGCGCATCCGATGGCGCCTACCTGCGCGGCTTCTCCTCCTGGGACGAAGTAGACGGCGCTTTGATCGCTTATGTCATCACCGGTCCGCTTTTCTGGTTGCGATTCGTCGAACTGGCCGCGCCTGCCGAAGGCGCAGAGCCGACAGCCTTTCGCCTTCTGGAAAGCGACGAACGACCGACCTCCACCGAAGACGCTCGCCTGCACGTTTCCTCGAGCGGACAAATTCTCGTCCCGCGCCTGGCGCCGCGCGCGGTGCGTTACCAGGTTGCCCGATTCTGTGAATGGCGGAACGCCGGCCCGGAAGAATATCGGTACCGCGTTACTGCGGCCTCGCTACAGCGCGCCCGAGCGCAGGGGTTGAAAGTCAACCATCTCCTTACCCTCCTCGCTAAACACGCTTCCTCTGAAGTGCCGCCTGCGTTTGTGAAAGCCATCAAACGCTGGGAGCACAAAGGGTGTGAGGCGCGCCTGGAACGCCCGCTTGTCTTGCGCGTCCGCACGCCGGAAATCCTAAAAGCGTTGCGCCGTTCCAAATCCGGTCGTTTTCTGGCCGAGCCGCTTGGCCCAAACGCCGTGATCGTCAAAGCCGGCGTACAGCCGCATCTCCTGGCTGCCTTGGCCGAACTTGGCTGGCTGGTGGAAACCGGAGAGGAAGAGGAGGCAATGGCATAAGCGCCCATCCCCTGCTCTGTGGAATCGAACAAGGCTTGGCCCAACGCAAGCATAGATTTTCAAGAGGCGTGTTCCAACACAAAAAAGCATGTTACAAAACCGCTTGGGTGGCTGCTCCTAAAAATCTCAGGCATGAAAGCCGCGTTCTGACCAATCTCTAACATTCTTTTGCTATAATCAAACCACTGCACGCGAGGGTGCAGCGGGAAGGATGAATACCCATGATGCGATTTGATCGTTTTACCGAACGCGCCCAGGAGGCCGCTCAGCGCGCCGCCGAAATTATCCAGCGCTACGGCCATAACCAGATCGATACCGAGCACATCCTGATGGCATTGATCGAACAACCCGGCGGAGTTGTTTCTCAGATTCTGCAAACCTTAAACATCAACGGTTCGGTCTTGCTTGACCGTCTCGATCAAACTCTGCGGATGAGTCCTAAGGCCAGCATCTTTGGCGGCGGCGCAGGGCAGATCTTCATCACCCCGCGCGTGAAGCGTATCATTGACATCGCGAACGAGGAAGCCAACCGCCTGCGCGATGAATATATCTCTACCGAACACATCTTCCTGGCCATCCTGAGTGAACGCAATACGCCAGCGGCGCGCATCCTCGAATCGGCCGGATTGACTCGTGAGCGCGTCCTGGACGCGATTCTCCAGACGCGTGGCGGTCAGCGCGTTACCGACCCCCAGGCCGAGACACGCTATCGCACGTTGGAGAAGTACTCCCGCGACCTGACTCAACTGGCGCGCGAGGGAAAACTCGACCCGGTCATCGGGCGAGATACCGAGATTCTGCGCGTGATCCAGATTCTCTCGCGCCGCACCAAGAACAACCCCGTGTTGATCGGCGAGGCCGGAGTGGGCAAAACGGCCATCGTCGAGGGACTAGCACAGAAAATCGCGAACAATGATGTGCCCGAAATCCTGGTCGGCAAACGCGTCGTTGCGCTCGATTTGGGCGCCATGATCGCCGGCAGCCGCTTCCGCGGCGAGTTCGAGGAACGGTTGAAATCGGCCATCGAGGAAGTACAACGTTCGAACGGTGAAATTATCCTGATGATTGACGAATTGCACACCGTCATCGGCGCCGGCGCGGCGCAGGGCGCGATGGACGCCTCGAACATGCTCAAGCCAGCCCTGGCGCGCGGCGAACTGCAATGCATCGGCGCGACCACGCTCGACGAATACCATAAGTACATCGAAAAAGACGCCGCGCTGGAACGCCGCTTCGCGCCGGTGTATGTGGAAGAACCCAGCATCGAGGATACCATCAAGATGTTGCAAGGACTGCGCGACCGCTATGAAGCGCATCATAAAGTCCGCTTCTCCGACGAAGCCCTGGTTGCCGCGGCGCGCCTAGCCGACCGCTACGTCACCGATCGCCACCTGCCCGACAAAGCCATTGATCTGATGGATGAAGCCGCGGCGAAACTGCGCGTCGCCCTCTACTCCCTGCCGCCGGAACTGAAGGCCATGAAAGCCGAAATCGAACGGCTACAAGCCGAGGAGGATGCCGCCTCGAACGCCCGCGATTACCAACGCGCCGCGGAAATCAAGACCAACCGCTTGCGCCTCGAAGAAGAGTTCAAGCAAAAGCGCGATAAGTGGGAATCGGAACACCACCTGGATGAAGTTGTAGATGTCAACGACATTGCCGAAGTCGTTCACCAGTGGACGGGTATCCCCGTCTCGCAAATCATGGAGACCGAGGCAGAAAAGCTCTTGCACATGGAAGAGCGACTGCACGAACACATCATCGGTCAGGACGAAGCGATCCATGTCATTGCCGATGCCATTCGCCGCGCACGCTCCGGCTTGAAAGACCCAACCCGCCCGATTGGCTCGTTTATTTTCATTGGCCCCTCCGGGGTCGGTAAAACGGAACTCGCCAAAGCGCTGGCCTGGTTCCTGTTCGACGACGAGGATGCGCTGGTGCGGATGGATATGTCGGAATATCACGAACAACATACCGTCTCGCGTCTGTTCGGCGCGCCGCCGGGCTATGTCGGCTACGAGGAGGGAGGCCAGTTGACGGAGGCGGTTCGTCGCCGACCGTACCGCGTCCTGCTCTTCGATGAAATCGAAAAGGCGCATCCCGATGTCTGGAATGCGCTCCTGCAAATCCTGGACGACGGCCGCATGACGGATGGCCAGGGCAACGTGGTAGATTTCCGCAATACTGTGCTCATCATGACCTCCAACCTGGGCACCGAGTTCGTGCGAAAAAGCGGTTCGCTCGGTTTCATTCCGCGCGCCGAGGACAACGAGGAGCGCGAGGCGCACGCGAAAATCGAGAAAGCGCTCAAGAGCACGTTCCGCCCCGAATTCCTTAATCGTATTGACGAAATTGTCATCTTCTCGCCGCTCACGCTGGACCAAATGGAACAAATCGTTGAACTGCAAATGAAAGAGATTCGCGAACGATTGAACGAATTCGGCGTCCAGGTAGACTTGAGCGAGCGCGCGCGTAAATGGTTGGCAAAGACCGGCTACGATCCTGACTTTGGCGCCCGCCCCCTGCGCCGCGCCTTGCAAAAATATGTCGAAAGCCCTCTTTCGATGGAACTGCTCAGCGGGAAAATCCACCAGGGCAGCCATGTGCTGGTAGATATCAACGCCGAGGAAAACGGCTTGGAATTCAAGGCACAGAAAGTCGAGAAGGCCGAAACCGTCACTTCCTGAACATCATCGGAGTCCCCTCATGCCCTTCCTTACGAAAATCCCCAATCACTTCGATCTGCCTCGTCGCATCCACCGTCTGGGCGAATTAGCCTATAACCTATGGTGGACATGGAATCCGCCGGCGCAGCGTCTTTTCAGTCGTATTGACAACGCGCTGTGGGAACGTTTGAACCACAACCCTCTTCGTTTCCTGCGCCAGGTTGGTCGCGCAGAAATCAACGCCGCCGCCCAGAATGCCTACTACCTGGAACTCTACGACCGCGTCTGCGCCGACTTCGACCGCTATCTGACAAGCGCCGACACCTGGTGCGCCCATCACTACCCCAACGCCTGTCATCAGACAGTCGCATATTTTTCCATGGAATTCGGCCTACACGAAATGCTGCCCATCTATTCCGGCGGTTTGGGCGTGTTGGCCGGCGATCACATCAAGGAGGCCTCTGATCTCGGTCTTCCGCTGGTCGGCGTGGGGTTGCTTTACGGGGAAGGATACTTCACGCAACGCATCTCCGAGACAGGCTGGCAAGAAGCCATCAACAACCCCCTCAACTTCGAGTATCTGCCCCTGCTCCTGGTCCGAGATGGGGAGGGCAATCCCCAACTGATTTCGATAGACTTTCCCAATCGCGCAGTGCTGGCGCAGATTTGGGAACTGCGCGTCGGTCGCATCCCGCTCTATTTACTAGACACGAATCTCGAAGCCAACGCTGCGCCGGACCGCCAATTGACTGCCCGCCTCTACTGGAACGATCCCGAGGCGCGCATTGCCCAGGAGATTCTGTTAGGCGTAGGAGGCGTGCGCGCCCTGCGCCTGCTCGGCATTGCGCCGGCTGTCTGGCACATGAACGAGGGGCACGCCGCTTTCCTGACGCTGGAACGCGTCCGCGAACTAGTTGCCGCCGGCCGTCCCTTTGCGCTCGCGCTTGATGAAATTCGCAAGAACAACGTGTTCACCACCCATACACCCGTTCCTGCCGGAAACGACGAATTCCCACTCGACCTCATCGAAAAACACCTCTCCCCCCTTTGGACCGACTTACACCTGACGAAGGATCAATTCATTGACCTGGCTCGCCAACGTCATGGCGACCGTGAGACCTTCAGTATGCCCGCATTGGCATTGCGGCTCTCCGAAGGGCGCAACGCCGTGTCGGAGTTGCACGGGCGCGTCGCGCGCCGCATGTGGCGACATCTTTGGCCGGAGATTCAAGAAGAAGACGACATCCCGATTACTTACATTACGAACGGTGTCCATGCAGCCGGCTGGTTGGCGCGACGGATGCGCATCCTGTTCGAGAAATATCTTGGCGAGGACTGGTTAGAGAACATAGACGACCCGCGCCTGTGGGAAAAGGTTAGCCTAATTCCCGACCGTGAACTCTGGGCGGTCCGCCAACATCTCAAACGCAAATTGGTCTTCTACGTGCAAGAGCGCGCTCGCTTGCGCTGGATGCAAGGCAACCTCCATCCGGTACAGGCCATTGCCGCCGGCGCTATGCTCGATCCCTACGCGCTAACACTCGGATTAGCGCGGCGATTCGCCACCTACAAACGTGCCGGCCTGATCCTGCACGACGTAGAACGCCTCTTTCGCATGCTCAACCAGCCCAACCGACCGGTGCAAATCATTTTCGCCGGCAAAGCACACCCGGCAGATGAGCCGGGCAAATTGCTCCTGCAACAGGTATATCAGGCAGTCAAGAAAGCGGAAAACGGCGGGCGCCTGGTTTTTCTGGAAGATTACGACATCAACCTGGCGCACTACCTCGTTCAAGGAGTGGACGTCTGGCTGAATACACCTCTGCGCCCCAACGAGGCTTCGGGAACATCTGGCATGAAGGCCGCCTTGAACGGCGTATTGAACGTTTCCGTGCTGGACGGCTGGTGGCGCGAAGCGTACAACGGACAAAACGGCTGGGCAATCGGCGAGGACGCAGACCCATCCGGTAACGACCCCGATCATGCGGACGCGGCCAGCCTCTATGCTACCTTAGAGAACGAAATCGTCCCCCTCTACTATGAAGACCGCAACGGCGATGACATCCCCGTCCCATGGATAAGGCGCATCAAGGAATCCCTACGTACCATTGTCCCCCATTTCAACACCCGCCGCATGTTGAGGGAATATATCGAGCAACTCTACCGGCCTGCCGGCCAATGCTCGGCAAAGTGAGCGCCACGCTTGCAACAACCATTTGCCGTGGTCGATTAGGAAAGGCGCAGGGACGCATTCTCGTAGACCATGAAATGACACGAAGCATGCGCTTGTTGCCCAACGGAGCAAAGGTCTATGCGCATGGCAAAGCTCGCTATCCTCTGTAGCCTGCTCTTGGTCAATCGCTCCTCTCCGTTCATTCGAAATCTACAAGCCTCTCGTTGCCCGAGAACCTCTGGCTAAAAGAGGCAAAGCCGGCAATCGGTGGGCAGATATTATGCTCGGTCAGCGCGATTTTTGCGAAATCGTCTCCAACGAAGTTGGATGGAGAACACCTCTTCAACCCTCATGGGATCGGGTTGATCGTTCTGCCCAACCTAGTCGTCTGTACGTATACGGCGCGGAAAACGATCGCGTGCTGGGAATGCCGCTAACAAGTGAATGCCAGGCGGGTCCAAACAGGCGGAAGGATCGTTGGTCTGCATCCAATTGTCCTCGCCCCACTGTGAGCTTAAGTTCTCTGCCACAATTGTCTTGGGACAACCCTCCTTCACTACCTCAGCCTGCAACGGCGACAGCGGCTATCAACACTATCCCGGTGCACCCTTGGCCAGCACAGGAACACTATGCGGTCTGCGAGAAGAGCAAACGAGCATCTCCGAAATACAAAGAATAAAAAAGGAGCACCTGCTTCCCCCCGCCTTACTCCACAAACCGCCCATTGCGGTAAACTACCTCGCCATCCACCAAAATCTCCGCATCCTGTTCAATGCCGCAGATCATATCCCAATGAATGACACTCTTGTTCTTGGAGCCGGTCTCCGGGTAGCCGGCGCCCAGCGCCAGATGGAATGTGCCGCCGATTTTTTCGTCGAAGAGGATGTTATGCACAAATCGGTTGATTTCGGCGTTCGTGCCGATAGCGAACTCGCCGACGTAACGCGCCCCGGCATCGGAATCTAGCATGGCCAGCAAGAAGTCTTGATTTTTCGTTGCCCTGGCTTTGACTACTCTGCCCCCCTCAAACGTCAACTCGACGCCTTCCACCATCGTGCCGCCATAAATGGCCGGGTACGTGAAGCGCACCCAGCCGTTCACCGAATCCTCGACCGGGCCAGTGAAGAGTTCGCCGTCAGGCATATTGTGATCACCACAACCGCTGATGAACGTCCGTCCCTTGACAGACAGTCGCAGGTCGGCATTCGGCCCGCGCACCACGATCGCATCATGCCCTGCCAAGCGAGCAATATAACCCTCTTGTACGGCCGCCACGCTACGCCAATAGGCTACCGGATCGGGATCGTCAACATGGCAAGCTCGATAGACGAAATCCTCGAACTCTAGCAGGCTCATTTCCGCTTCCATCGCGTAGCCTTCCGTTGGAAACAGCGTGCTCACCCACTTGAACTCCCCCTCCGCGCTGCGGCGCATTTGTAATTCCAGGAGTGGAGCGAGCGCTCTCTGACGGCGCTGTTTGCGACCGGCCTCTACGTTCGTCAAAGCACGGGGATTCGTAGCCGAGCCAATGCGAATCCGACTTTCAAACTGCTCATAGGCCAAGTGGTGAAAGAGTGGCACATGATCCAGGTGGACATCCTGCGCGTAACGGAAGAAAATCTCCTCCTGCTCGGGAAGGGATAGCATAAGATAAGAATGGCCGCCTCGTTCGAGGATAAGCGAGTACAAGGCGCGCACCAGCGGAGCCGCCGCTGTCGTCGCCTCAATCAGGACTCGTTCCCCCGGTTGCACACGCACTGAATAATCCACGAGGATGCGTGCGAGTCTCTCTACACGAGTAGCATGGATCATAGGCCGAATCTCCTTACAAATACAGAGTTCACGGCTCCGCCGCCAATCGCCGCAATTTCATCTGGATTTCGCGCCATTGGATACGGGAAACGCCCAGTTTCTGACGAATTTTCTCCGGCTCGACGTTGTTTAGGTAATCCTGCAACGCGCACGACCAACGGCACATATCGAACGAAAGACGTTTTTCTAGGCCGGCTGCCTGTCCTATCTCCTCCAACAGATACTCCAAACGACGCGGCGACCAGGGGAAAAGTCTGTCTATTGGGTTATATTGAGCACAATATTCCTGATAGGCCGGAATCCACTCCTCCGGCAAAGGCAGTTTGCGCTCTTTATAACGATTGACCGGGCTAGCATAACGAATAAACAGCAAGGGGCCGCCAGGCGCGTGCAAGTCAATGTGGTTGAGATGAATACCCAGGCACTCTGACTTCTTGATACCCGTCGCCAACAGCAAAGCAACCAGTGTATACGGTCTCGCATCTGGCTTCTTCTGGCGGCGGTAACGGTCCGCCGCCAGGAGGACAGCCTCGATTTCGGAATCGGTCAGCACTTGCGGCAATGGACTAAGCACCGAGCGTTGAACTACCCTCTCTGCAGGATCAACAAGCAAGACGCCGCCGCGGTGCAACCAGCGAAAAAAGGACTTGAGTGTGGTAATCCGCCGCGCCAGACTCTTAGGCGAACAGGGAACACCCCGTTCATGTTCCAACCAGTGCAGGAATGCGTTGAGATCGCCCGTGCTGATAGCCCCCAGCGCCCGATCCTCAGACAAGTATTCGGCCAACAACCCTATGTCAGAGAAAAAGGCCTTAATCGTATAAGGGGAACGCCCCTGATCATGCAGATACACTTGCCAAGCGGCCAGGGCTTCCCGTAAAGGCGTCTGCACTGTCAAACGAGCAATTGTCATAGACACCTACTGCGTATAGTTTAGCACGGGAATGGCAAAAGTGTCAAACGAGCGACGTGACACGCAAGTCGTCCTACACCTTCGGCGTGCCCTCCAGGAGACAATCGCAAACGATACACAGTCCACTATCCTCCAAAATGGCGTAAAATTACGGAGGTGACCGCCGGATGCCAAAAGTTCCCTATGATTCACCTTGAAATCCACCCCTTCCTAGGCGCTCCTCCCTCCGCTGACCTGCTCAAAACTGCTGCACGGACAACCCTGCGCACCCATTCCGTCTCGCGAAGCGACCTCACCATCGTCCTGACCAACGATGAGGAAATCCGCGCCCTCAACCGCGATTTTCGCGGCGTGGACGCGCCAACCGACGTCCTCGCCTTCCCTGCCGACGTAACCGACCCACAAACCGGCCGCCGCTATCTGGGCGATATTGTCATCTCTTGGCCACGCGCTAGAGAACAGGCCGCCACACACAGCCACTCGCCCGAAGCCGAAGTACAATTGCTCGTCGTCCACGGCGTATTGCACCTGCTCGGCTTTGACCACGACACACCGGAAGCCGAAGCGCGCATGTGGGTGCTACAAGAGGAAGTTCTTGCTCGTCTTGGTCTGGCCGGCCTTGCCATGGCCTAAAAAGGGAACGATGCCTATCCTCTTCAATCCTTCCTCCATCTCTTGGCCTACTCGACCCGAAGAACGAGTCGAACGACTCAAGCGCGCCCTGCCCCCCGCCTGGTGGCAACTGCTGCAATGCGTCAGCGACGAGGCCGAGGCGCGTCGCTTGCCGCTCTATCTCGTGGGGGGGGGCGTGCGTGACTTATTGCTGGGGCAACCCAACCACGACTTCGATTTTGTCGTAGAAGGCAATGCCATCGCCCTGGCAAACGCCTTGGCTACGCGCTACGGGGGCAAGGTCATCGCCCACCAACGCTTCGGCGCCGCTCGTTGGCACCTGACCAACACGTCACTCGCGGCAGCGTCCCCCGCCTCGGTAGACTTTGTTACGGCGCGTTCGGAGACCTATGCCCGCCCCGGCACCCTGCCGACCGTCACCCCCGGCCTCATCGCCGACGATCTCCGCCGCCGCGATTTCACCATCAACGCCCTGGCCATTCGCCTCGATGGTCTGCATCTGGGCGAACTACGCGATGACTTTGGCGGTCTGAGCGACTTGCAACAAGGCCGCATACGCACGTTACACCCCCTCTCCTATCATGACGATCCCACCCGCATCCTGCGCGCCGTCCGCTACGAGCAACGCTACGCCTTCCATATCGCTGCAGAAGACCTCAAACGCATTGCCGAGGCCAGGCATGGTCTGGGCGCGCTCTCTGGCAAACGGCTACGACGCGAACTCGACTTGATTTTGGAGGAAGCGCAGGTAGCCAATATGCTTGCCCGCCTGGATGCGTTAGGCATTTTCCCCGAAATCCACCCCGCGCTCTTCTGGGACGAATCACTCCGAGAGCCTTTGGAGCGTCTGCAGGAAGCTGTCCTGCCTGCCGAGTGGAAGATTCCAGATTTGCGCGGCATTCCCCGCCGGCGCGCCCTGGCTTACTTACTGTGGCTCGGACAGCGAAGCGAAGCTGAGATTCGATTGCTTGCTTCGCGCCTCGACTTCTCCGCTACCTTACGCGATGCCCTGATTGCCCTTTCCGCCCTCCAGTGCGAACTTCCCGCGTTGACGCCCAGCCGGCCCAGCATCCTCACAGCTCGCTTCGATCAGGTCCCGCCGCTGGCACTGTATGCCCTGTTGCTACAGGCACGCTCTTCCAAGGTCCCTTCCGTGCGCCGGGAATATCTTATCGAGGTCCTGGAACGCTATTTTACCCTCTGGCGCAACCTCAGGCCGCGTTCCACTGGCCACACATTGAAACGATTGGGAGTGCCTCCTGGCCCGCGTTATCAGGCGATTCTCAGACGGTTACGAGCCGCCTGGCTGGATGGCGAGATCCATCGCCCGGCCGAGGAGCAAACGCTATTGCGCACGCTGTTACACGAATCGCAAGGAGCCGCCGTTCATGAATCTGCAACCCTACCTTGACTTTGCCGCCGACTTGGCCTACCGCGCCGGACGCATCACGCTCGGCTACTACCAGACCAGCCTGCGCCCCGATTTTAAAGCCGACGACTCGCCGGTTACCGCTGCCGACCACGCCGCGGAAGAGTTCCTGCGGCGCGAAATCGAGAAGCACTACCCGCGTCACGCTATCGTTGGCGAAGAATTTGGCGCTTCATCGCCTGCCGCCGACGCAGAGAACTCATTCCGCTGGTTAATCGATCCGATTGACGGCACAAAATCGTTTCTGCGCGGTGTGCCGCTCTACGCCGTCTTACTTGGGCTGGAAATCGAGGGAGAGGCGCGGGTCGGCGCTGCCTATTTCCCCGCCCTGGACGAAATGCTCTGCGCGGCCGACGGCCTGGGCTGCTGGTGGAATGGGCGACGCGCTCACGTCTCAGAAGTCGCTTTCCTCGAACGCGCCTTCGTCTGTTTCACCGATTCCCGCGAGATGGCGCCCCACGGACGCGGCGCCGCCTGGGAACGGATTCAACGCGCCGTTTACGCCACACGCGGCTGGAGCGACGCCTACGGCTACTTGCTGGTCGCTACCGGACGCGCCGAAGCCATGCTTGACCCCGTGATGCACATCTGGGATTGCGGCCCGTTCCCGCCCATTTTCCGCGAGGCCGGCGGCTATTTTGGCGACTGGAGCGGCAACCCCACCCATACCGCCGGAGAGGCGCTGGCGACCAATGCTGCCCTCTTGCCGCAACTCTTGCGCCTGATCGCCAACAAGTAGGCACAGGCGCGCCATCTTTGAGTATAATTCTTCAACCCTTACGAATTGGGAGTCGGTTATGTCTCGTACACTTGCGGCAGCCGAAATCCGGCAGACGTTCATTGACTTTTTTGTCGAACGCGGACACACGTTCGTGCCATCCTCCTCGCTCGTGCCCGGCGGCGATAGCACTTTGCTCTTCACCAACGCCGGCATGGTGCAGTTCAAAGACGTCTTCCTCGGCACCGATAAACGCCCTTACACGCGTGCTGTCAATTCGCAAAAGTGCCTGCGCGTCGCCGGAAAACACAATGACCTCGAAGATGTTGGCCAGGACGACTTCCACCACACGTTCTTCGAGATGCTTGGTAACTGGTCCTTCGGCGACTACTATAAACAGGAAGCGCTTTCCTGGGCCTGGGAACTCTTGACCGAAGTCTGGGGATTGCCCAAGGATCGCCTATACGCAACCTGCTTCCAAGATGAGCTAGGCGTCATTCCTACCGATGAAGAAGCCGCCGAAATCTGGAGACGACAGCCCGGTCTCCATCCAGACCATATTCTCTTCTTCGGGCGCAAGGAAAACTTCTGGGAAATGGCCGAAACAGGCCCGTGCGGCCCTTGCTCCGAAATCCACATCGATCGCGGCCCGGAATACTGCAATCTGAAAGGGCGGCCTCACCGCTGCACCATCAACGGCGATTGCCTGCGCTACCTGGAACTCTGGAACAATGTCTTCATTCAGTACAACCGCCTAGACGAGAACACGCTGGAGCCGCTGCCGGCGCGTCACGTGGATACCGGCATGGGCTTCGAGCGCTTAGTCTCCGTAGTGCAAGGCGTGGACTCGAATTACAAGATCGACCTGTTTCGCGGCGTTCTCGATACCGTGCGCGCGTTGACCGGCGACTCGCCGGAACAAATGTACGCCAATTTCACGCCCTACCGCGTCATTGCCGACCATGTGCGCGCGGCCGTTTTCCTCATCGCCGACGGCGTCGTGCCCGGCAACGTCGGGCGGAACTACATCTGCCGTATGATCGTTCGGCGCGCAGCGCGCTTTGGCGCGAAACTCGGCCTGCATGAACCATTCCTGGCAAAAGCCGCCGAGGCCATCATCGCTGCATACGGCGATCATTACCACGAAGTCGTCGCGAACCGAAGTGTCATCCTCGACAACCTTACCCGCGAGGAACTTCGCTTCGCGCGCACCATTGAATCGGGGTCTGCTTTCCTACAGGGGTTGCTGGATGAGCAGCGTCAACACGGCGAACGCATTCTGGCGGGCGAAAAGGCCTTCGATCTCTACGCCACTTACGGCCTGCCGTTTGAGATCGCCCGCGATATTGCCCGCGAACAGGACATGGACGTGGACGAAGACGGTTTCCGCCGTGCGATGGAGGAGCACCGCCTGGTCTCCGGCGGCGGGAAGGCCATGGGAAAACTCGGCGGCGAAGACGCCGAACTCTACGCGGCGATCCTGCAAGACCTGCAGAAAGCCAACAAGCTCGGCGACTCGGGCGTGGAATACAATCCCTACGAATGGTCGCAGGTCGAAGGCGAAGTGCTCGCGTTAGCGATCAATGGCCAGGCCGTGGAACAGGCCGGCATGGGCGATAAAGTCGAAGTCCTGTTGCCGCGCACGGGCTTCTATGTGGAATCTGGCGGCCAGGTCTCGGACACGGGTTGGATTCGCGCGCGCGACGGCAGTTGGGAGATCGAGGTGCAGGAAATGCGCAAGCCGGCTGCCGGGGCTATTGTCCATGTCGGCGAGGTGGCCTTTGGTCGTCCGCGTCGCGGGGACCAGGCCATCGCCCAGATTGACGAACCGCGTCGGCGCGACATCATGCGCAATCACACCGCTACGCATCTACTCCACACCGCATTGCGGCAAATCCTAGGGGAACACGCCCGCCAAGCCGGTTCGCTTGTCGCCCCCGACCACTTGCGCTTCGATTTCAACCACCCGGAAGCCCTCACGCCGGAACAACTCGAACGTGTGGAACGGCTGGTCAACGAGGCGATTGCTGCCGATCTGCCGGTCGCGCCGCGCCTGCAAACGCGCGAGGAAGCTGTTGCCGCCGGCGCGATAGCCCTTTTCGGCGAAAAGTACGGAGAGATCGTTCGCACAGTAGTCATCGCTCCTCGGCCGGAGGAATCGCCTCTCTCCTATGAGCTTTGCGGCGGCACGCATCTGGAACGAACCTCCGACGCCGGCATGTTCCTCATCACATCCGAAGGCTCGGCCGCAGCCGGCGTCCGCCGGATTGAAGCTGTGACCGGTCGCGGCGCCTACGAACTGGTCAGTCGCCGCTTCCGTCTGCTCCAGCAAACCGCTGCTGTCGTGAAGGCTGCGCTGGAAGAGACGCCGCAAAAGGTCGAACAAATGCAACAAGAATTGGGCGCAGCGCGCAAACAAATCGCGGCACTCAAGACCGATCTGGCAATGGTCTCCTTCGAGACGCTCCTAAGTCGAATGGAAATCGTCCGAGGCGTTCACTTACTCACCGGGGTTATCGAGGGCGCCGACAAGGACACGCTTGGCAAGCTGGCAGACCGCTTCCGCGAGTGCCATCCCCAACGCGGCGTCTGCGCCATCGCGACCACCAACGGCGAGCAGGTGATTGTGATGGCAACAGTCACCCAGGATCTCATCCGCAAGGGCATCCAGGCCGGCGATCTGGCCGCGCACATCTCGCGTCAACTCGGCGCGGGCGGGGGTGGAGCGCCTCACCTGGCTTTCGGCGGCGGACGCGATCCGGCGCGCCTACCCGAAGCCCTGGCCAGCGTCCGCGCTTGGCTGGAAGAAAAACTGTGAAGCGCAAGATGCAAGCACTCTCTTCCCTTCCGCCTCTCCGACTCGCGTCACCAAGGACGCTGTTCACAAACGCCGCTTAGTCGCTATGAAGAAGATTCAAACCATCATTCGCAAAGAATGGGCAGAGGTTTTCCGCAATCGCATGGTCATCTTCACAGTGGCCTTTCTGCCGCTGCTGTTGACCGCCATCCCACTCATCGTGTTGCATGCCACACGAGATAGTCTCAACGCAGGATTGGAGAGCGATATTCCACCCGAGATCGCCGGCAGCCTCTGCCAGAACATGGATTCCAGCATCACGGATTGCCTGCAAGTCTTTCTGGTAAGTCAGTTCATGATGATGTTCATGGTCATTCCGGTCGCTATCCCGGTGACCATGGCTGCTTACTCCATTGTCGGCGAGAAGACCACTCGCAGCCTAGAACCCCTGCTTGCTACTCCCATCACTACACTGGAACTCCTTGCCGCGAAATGTCTGGCAGCGGTTCTCCCAGCCATCCTGGCAACCTTTGCCGCGTTCGGTCTCTTCGCGTTGGGAAGCTGGCTGCTCGTCGCAGACAAGATATTGCTTGCTGCCCTGTTTGCGCCGCGCTGGTTGATCGCGATTTTTCTGGTTGGCCCTCTGCTGGCCATACTTGCTTCCATCTTTGCGCTCATCGTCTCCTCGCGCGTCAACGATCCGCGCGTCGCCGAACAGATTTCCATGGTCGTCATCGTTCCCATCCTGATCGGATTATTTGGGCAAATGGCCGGCTTCTTCGTCCTGAACGCTCAAATCATTTCGCTGGTCGCCCTGACGTTGCTTTTCCTCGACATTCTCCTGCTCTACCTGGCCGGCGAGATCTTCGAACGCGAATCGATTCTCACACGCTGGAAGTGAGAAAAGAAAGCGAGGCGCCGTGAAGCGTACCCTTGCTTCTCTCATCGGTGTTCTGACATTCCTGCTGTGGACGATATTGGCTCACGCACAAGAAGAGGAACTCGCCATCACCCTCGCACGCGATTGGGGATATGGAGGTGGGCGTGATATTCAGGGATTGTTCTCCCTGAAAGCAAGCGGGCCAGAGAATCTAACGCGCGTGGAGTTTTACCTAGATGCAATTCTCCTCGCCGCCGACACCGAACCGCCGTTCCGCGTGCAATTCCACACCGATAACTACCCGCTTGGCAAGCATGACCTTTGCGCCATTGGATATACCGCTGACGGCCGGCAGCTCGCATCGCGCGTTATCCGAGTCAACTTCGTCACGCCGGAGGCCGGCCGGGAAACCGTAGGGAAGATTGTCGGGCCATTGCTCGCCCTGGTTGTGATCGGCATTCTGGTTACCGCTCTTTTGCCAACAATAACCGGTCGGCGCGGGAAGACGGATCTGGCAGCCGGCGCACCGCGCGTTTACCCGCTGGGCGGCGGAATCTGTCCGCATTGTCGGCGTCCGTTCGCCTTCCATATTTGGGGCTTGAACCTGCTAGCAGGCAAGTTCGAACGTTGCCCCTATTGCGGCAAATGGAGTCTTGTGCGCAGCCTTTCCAGGGAAAGGCTGCGCGCCGCCGAACGCGCCGAACAGGAACGTCTCGAATCCGTACAACTTGCGACAGAGAGCGAGGACGAACGTCTAAAGCGCGCCCTCGATGAGTCCCGTTACCAGAATCTGTAATTGCAGACCGTATGTTCCCTTCCTCCTCTCGCCAACCTCGGCTCATCTACGATCTTTCTCTCGCCGAATTCACCGACCAGATGACGGCTTGGGGAGAGCCGATCTATCGCGCCCGGCAAATCTGGGAAGGGTTGTATCGCCTCCTCTGGCATGAGCCGGATCAATTCACGAACCTACCCAAAACGCTCCGTACACGCCTGGCGGAATCCTTCTGCTTTCAGCCTCTCACGCCGCACAAATCGTTAACCTCAAAGGACGGGCTGGCTTGCAAAACGCTCTTTACCTTGAGCGATGGTCAGCCTATCGAGACCGTCTTGATGCAATACGAACAGCGCAACACGCTCTGTATTTCCACGCAGGTGGGTTGCGCTATCGGCTGCGTGTTCTGTGCCACAGGACAGATGGGATACCGCCGCAATCTCTCCAGCGGGGAGATCGTCGCGCAGGTTATGCACCACGCCCGTCTTTTGCAGAACGAGGGACAAGTGGTGACCAACATCGTTGTCATGGGCATGGGCGAACCCTTCCACAATTACGAAAACACTATGGCCGCCATTGATCGCCTTAACGACCCTCACGGCTTTAATCTTGGAGCGAGGCGATTTACTATATCAACCGTTGGACTGACACCGGGAATCCGACGTTTCACTGCCGAGAAGAGACAGGTCAATTTAGCTATTTCGCTTCACGCTGCCGACGACGACCTGCGCGCGGCGCTGATTCCCATAGCCCACACCTATCCCCTCGCCGAATTGCTCGAAGCCTGTCGGCAATATGTTGCTGTCAGCAAACGCCGCATCACGTTCGAATGGGCGTTGATTCGCGATGTCAACGACTCGCCACAACAAGCGCGTCTGCTGACGCAACGTCTGAAAGGTCTCCTCTGTCACATGAACCTCATTCCACTCAATCCGACGAGCCGTTACTCCGGTCAGCCAAGTTCGCGCCAGCGAGCTGAAGCCTTCCGCGATATCCTCACGCAGGCCGGCATCCCCTGCACCATTCGCCTGCGACGCGGCGTGGAGATCCAGGCCGGTTGCGGACAATTGGGGAACAAGACAGAGAGCGAACAGCAAGAACACGCGAGACGTAGGCAGACCATCGCGAGTTAAAGAATGACGAAAGTACAAATCGGACGCACCGTTTTGGAATTGCAAATCGGCGATATTACGGAGATAGCGACCGACGCTATCGTCAACGCCGCGAACGAGCATTTGGTGCACAGCGGCGGCGTGGCCGGCGCGATTGCGCGCAAGGGAGGGCCAGTCGTTCAACAGGAAAGCGAGGCCTGGATTCGGCAGCACAAGCGCGTCCCAACCGGCAGCGCGGCCATCACGTCTGCCGGCAACCTGCGCGCCCGTTACGTGATTCACGCCGTCGGACCGGTGTACGATGGGACGCCTCGCTCCGCCGAGTTGTTGGCTTCCGCTATCACGTCAGCACTGCAACTGGCAGACGCCTACCACCTAAAGACCATCGCTCTGCCGGCCATCAGCACCGGCATCTTTGGCTATCCTCTATCGGAAGCGGCGCGGGTTATTCTGGGAGCCGCAATCGCCTACCTGCAAAGAGAAACCGGCCTGGAACGCGTGGCGTTTTGCCTGTACGATTCAAAAGCCTATGAGGCGTTTGTAAAGGCGCTTGAAAACTACACAAACCAGAACCTTGCAAGATAGAGTTCCTCCACGTCTCCGAAGTTGGCGCCGACGTCAGCGTACGGTCGGGGCCGCGATCGGCTAAGGTAGGATGTCCCCCGTCGCAGAAATCGCCAGTTGGACTACAGGGGCAGATGCCAGAACAGCAATTCGGCGCCGGCGTGTCCAGGCAAAAGTTGTGGATACCATTCCTAAAAGTTGTCTCGCAGAGCCGTATCGCCGACAACGCTTGCCTGCACAATACCCCCACTCCGGCGCGTGTTTTGGCATCTCGCGATTGTTCGGAAACCAACGGGGGAGGGAAGCAAGCGCATTTTCCGGCGAACGACTGCGAAACGGATTCCACCTCTGTCCACTTACGGCCGCACTGCAGCCTCCAAAATGGCCTGTCCAATCTGGCGAATATCCCATGGCTGGCTCTCCTCCAGCAACAAGACCAACGTCAGAGGTGGGCCGGCCCAATCCAAGGGGGTTCCGGCCAGGTACCACGTAACCATCTGTTCCCCCAGACGACCCTGACCACTCCACTCCCAGAACATTCCCTCCCCCCTTAGCGCTTCCAATGCGGCGCGCGTTTGTTCTTCGGAGAAGACTCGCACCGGCTCACTCAACGGCGGCAAGACAACCCAACCTTGCTGCGGTGTATGGACGGCCAAGGCCAATCGCGGGGCCGGACGCACACCGCCATGGTTTAGCGCGGCAGCTGCCAGCGCCATTTGCAACGGGCTGATCAGCAGTTCCCCTCGCGGCGGCGAGGGCTGCGCCACCAGTAAACGCGCCGCAGGAGCCGTATAGAAACCCGCTCGTTGATAGAAAGCCTGCTTCTCTTCCGCGGAGGCTCCGGTCAGGTCGGCCACTTGTAAAAAGAGTTGAATCGCCTCTCCCGGCGGATAACGGCCCTGAGCCGCGCGATTGAGCAGAGGCGCGCGCGGATCCGAAAGCAAAGCCGCGACGTCGGCATCTAGGACATTGGGATCATAGGCAGGCAGCGAAGCCATGACTAGGACCTCGCCGCTGTACGCATTCAACAACACGGCCGCGCCGCTCCGCCCACGCAAAAGCGAGGCCGTCGCCTGTTGCAAATCTAGGTCCAGACTCAGGCGCACGTCCAGGCCTGGAGGCGGTTGACCATACAGGAGACGATGCCACCAGAGCAGGCTGGCCGGATGACCCCGCAAGCCGCGCAAGTATTCATCCAGCGAGGCCTCCAAACCGGCCTGACCGTAGACGGGATGTGTATATCCCAAGACAGGCGCCAAGTCAGGGTACAGGTAAACGCGCCGGTATTCGCCGGCATCGCCCTGCGTCATGACCAGCGGACGATTTTCGCGATCCAGTATCGCGCCGCGCCGAACATATCGGTCGGAAATGGCGCGCCGCGCGTTATCGGTGCGAATCAACAGATCTGGGCCACGCCAAACGCTCCACCACAAGCCGCTCAGCGCCACGGCCACCAGGCCTGTACCCAGCAACGCCGTCAACCCGAAGAAGGGACGCGCGGAGGTGAGATAAGCAGGTTCCTCTTCCGCCTGGCCTGAAATTAACAACAGAAAGAGGATAGACAAAAACGCCGTAAGCAGGGAAGAGCCACCATAGGAAAGAAACGGCAAGGTAACGCCGGTCAGAGGAAGGAGACGTAAATTTCCGCCCATGATGACCAGCGATTGCAAACTCAGGTAAACCGTCAGACCAAGAGCCAGCAGGCGGCGAAAGCAATCGGGCGCGCGCAACGAAATCCGCATGCCCCGTGCGAGCAACATCCCCACCAGGACGATCAGCGCCAACATTCCCATCAAGCCGGTCTCTTCCGCGATAGCCGAGAAAATGGAGTCGGAGATGGCAACCGGAACCAGCCGAGGATTCCCCAGACCGGGACCACGTCCAAACACGCCGCCATTGGCCACTGCTATCAGCGATTGAACCACTTGATAGGAGCGCCCGCTCGGATCTAGCCAGGGGTTGAGCCAGGCATCAATGCGCAAGCGCACCACGTCCATAAAGAAATAACCCAACCCACCTGCCACGCACAGCCCTGCCAGACTCAGCGCCAGGAAACGTGCTTGATTGGTAGCCGCCCACAGAATGGCGCTATACAAGAGGAAAAACAAGGAAGCTGTCCCTAAATCGCGCTGCAAAATCAACAATGCGAGCGCCAAACCGGTCAAAACTGCCGTAGGCGCCAACAACGTCATCTGACGCGCCGGAAGCGGCAAGCGCTCCGAAAGATACGCTGCCAGGTACACCACCAGCAATAACTTCAACGGCTCCGAGGGTTGAAAATAGACACCGCAACACCCCAACCACAGCCGTGGTCCATTCCCAAGCGGGTGTGTACCAAAGACGAAAGTCAACAACAGCAACAGGAGGCCGCCGCTGAGCCAAAGATATTTGTAACGGCGCAGAAAGTGTAAGGTAGGAGAAAGACGCAACCCCAGAATCAACGCCGCCCCGGCCAGCCCTAACCACAACGTTTGTCGCAAGCCGAAGGAAGCATCCAGCCGCCAGATAGTCAATAATCCCCAGCCGCTCAGTAACGCCGCAATCGGCAGCAAGAACGGATCGGCCTCCGGCAGGTATTTCCGTGCTTGTAGCTGGGCTATCCCAAAAACCAGGCACCACATAGCGAAACCAAGCCAATGCGACCAACGCAGAGTCGCCTGCCAAGAGCGCTCCCGCACCGCAGGCGCAAAGGTCAAAGCCAGCGAGAACAGCAAGAGGAATAATGCCGCCAACCATAGAAGGCGAGTCTGGATTCGACGTGGGACAAAGAACGAAGGAGGGGGAACCATCGGAGCAACCCCCTAGCCATTGCCTTGCGACGACGGAAAGGTCTCCGGAAAACTTTCATTGTCCTCGATGCGGATGAGAAAGGACGTCTTTCCACAGGTAAAACGGTCGCCAGAAATGATCACCGCCGGCATATCGAGGCGTTGTTGATTGAGCAGAGTGCCGTTGGTCGAACCCAGGTCTTCCAGCCACCAGTGGTTATGATGGTAGCGTAGACGCGCATGACGAGCAGAGATCGTCTCATCCAGGATGGCGCAATCACAACTGACAGTCCGCCCGATGACCACTTCCGTCTGACAAAAGCGGCGCGTCTCGGCCAGAGAAGCCGGAGGCTGGAAGGTAAGTTCGAGCACGGGAATCTTGCGGCTGACGATCCGTTGCCCCTGGTAACGTACGTCCCTCCACAGGACAAAGAGCGCCCATCCAACGAACAAGTATAGTGCCGCGACGAGCAAAATGCGCAGAACGAGGAACAGCAAGGCGCTCATGTCCCCGACGAATTATCATCCCACTTCAAAATGACGGTGGGCCTTTCGCCGCCGGGAGCCGACTGCGGCTTGGATTCAGTGATTGGCCTGGACACGGGCAAATCCTGTCCATAAATCAGCATGACCCCGGCCAACGAAATCACGTCCCCCGGATACAGCACGCTCTGCTTGACGCGCTGATTGTTGACATAGGTTCCGCCGGTCGAGTTCAAATCGAAGATGACGTAGCGCCCCTTGATCGCGCGCAGCTGGGCATGGCTGCGCGAGACGCGCGGGTCGTCCAGCACAACATGATTGTCGTGTCGGCGACCGATGTTGATCACGGGACGCGTCAGAGGAATAATCCTGACGCCGTTCAAGATGAGGAACGCGTCCGGCGGGATCGCTGCTTCTTCGGATACGCCGGCCGGCGGCGTCATGCCCAATGTTTCGGCGGCTTCCCCTTCCCCGAACGAAACCAGGATGTGGATTTCGCCCTCCGCCAGCGAGGCGTCCGCAACGGTACGCAACACCGGACGGCTCAGAAAAGACCAGCCGGCCTCGTTGCCGACCGTATACAGCGCCTCCGCCAGTCTATCCAGCAAGCCTCTTTCCCCGGTCCAGCGTGTCAGGGTGGCGGGATGCGCCCTCAGGATATAAATATTCGGCGCCTGCACGCCTTGCGACGTTTCGCGCAGGTTCTCCTGCATGGAAAGGGCAAGTTTCCGGGCAACGCGTTCCTCGGGGGTATAACTCGGCAAAAGATGGAACAAGTGCTCTTCGATAAGCGCCTGCAAGCGAGTTTCAAGTTCTTCCAGTTTCACACTTCTATTATAGGGCGATTGGCGTTTTTTTGGAAGGAAAACCAAGCCATAGAACGCGCGATGACAAAGGCGGTATAATCATGCATCGTGAAACGATGGATCTCGACAGAATTTTTCCTCCCTCCGCCTCCGAGCAAACTGCAAGTCGGCTTCCGGCCGGCTTGCCGGCGCGGACGCAGGGGAACTCTGCTCCCCGCCGGAGATGAGCGGTGTTAGCACTGAAACCCAGGCGGCTCCACACACACCTGCTTCGACGCTTGCCGTTGCGTTGAAATCGCGCGCAAAACAATTCACCTCGGAGCATGTAATGTCTCCTCGCCTCGTCTTTATGGGATCCCCCGAATTCGCCGCGCTGGTTCTGGAAGCGCTGGCGCGTCGATACACTCTTGTCGGCGTGGTAACCCAGCCCGACCGTCCGGCCGGACGCGGCGGCCGCAGTCGTCCGCCGCCGGTCAAAGTATGCGCCGAGCGGTTAGGGTTGGCCGTAATGCAACCGGAACGGCTATGCGATTCGGCTGCCATGGAGCAGCTTCACTCTTGGTCTCCGGATTTGATCGTGGTCGCGGCGTTCGGTCAGATTCTCAGACCGGACGTGCTGGAACTGCCCCCCTACGGATGTGTGAACGTTCACGCCTCCTTGCTCCCGCGCTGGCGCGGCGCGTCGCCCATTCAGGCCGCTCTCCTCGCCGGCGATACGCAAACCGGTGTGACCATCATGAAAATGGACGCCGGTGTGGACACCGGCCCGATTCTCGCCCAGCGCGTCGCGCCGATTGCCCCAGACGACACAGCCGCCAGCCTTTCTCTCCGCCTCGCCGCGCTTGGAGCGGAACTCCTGATCGAGACGCTGCCTGCCTACCTGAGCGGTTGGCTACAACCCACGCCGCAGCCATCGCAGGGTGTCACGTACGCTCCTCTGCTGAAGAAAGAGGATGGCCGATTGGACTTCCACAAAACTGCTTTCGAACTCGAGCGCCATGTTCGTGCGATGAATCCTTGGCCGGGCACCTGGTTCGAATGGCGCGGCGCGCCGCTCCAAGTCTGGCGCGCCCGTGTATGGAATGACGCCAACGCCGCTAGCGGGCAACGCCTGGTCGTGGATGGATACCCGGCCATCGGCTGCAGAGAGGCCGCCTTGGTGTTGGAAGAGGTCCAGCCCGCGGGACGGAAACCCATGTCGGGCAAAGCCTTCCTGGCCGGCGCGCGCGAGTGGTAAAAGCCACATTCCGGCCCTCCCCAGGCCTTGCGCACCCAAGCAACAGCGTTACAATTAATTGCGCTTGCCTTTTCCCATGCAAAGAAGGCTGACGCAAGGTACTCAATGCTCTGAACCTACGCCAAAACTTTCTCAAAGGAGACCTCCCATGCAAGATTTCTTTCAGGCCCGCGCCATTCTGACGACCAATCACGGCACATACACCATTTATCGTCTGCAAGCCCTGGAGAAGGCTGGCCTGACTCGTCTGGATCGTCTCCCCTACTCCATACGCATCCTGCTCGAAGCCGCCCTACGGCAGTGCCACGAACGCGAGGGCAGCGAGGAACACGTGCGCCAGATAGCCTCCTGGCAACCTCAGGATACACAGCGACCGGCGATAGCCTTCTTGCCGGCGCGCGTGATTATGCAAGATTTCTCCGGCGTGCCGGCGCTGGTAGACCTGGCCGCCATGCGCGACGCCATAGCCCGCCTCGGCGGCGACCCCAGCCTGGTTAATCCTCTCATCCCGGTAGACTTGATCATTGACCACTCCCTACAAGTAGACTTCTTTGCCGCGCCGGACGCCCTGCAACGAAACGCCGAACTCGAATTTCAACGCAATCGTGAACGCTACGAATTCCTCAAGTGGAGCCAACAAGCCTTCACGAATTTCCGTGTTGTTCCACCGATGACCGGGATTATCCATCAGATCAATCTGGAATATCTGGCCAGGGTGGTTGTCGTGCGAGAGGGCGAGAACGGCGAGAGAATTGCCTTCCCAGATAGCGTGATCGGCACCGACTCGCATACCACGATGGTCAACAGCCTGGGCGTCCTGGGCTGGGGCGTGGGCGGAATCGAGGCGGAAGCCGTCATGCTAGGCCAACCGCTGGACATGCTTCTCCCAGATGTCATCGGCGTCCAACTCTACGGCGAACTGCGCGCCGGCGTCACCGCGACCGATTTGGTCCTCACGCTGACCCAATTGCTGCGCAAGAAGGGGGTGGTAGATACGTTTGTCGAGTTCTTCGGGCCGGGTGTAACAAACCTCTCTTTGCCCGATCGTGCCGTGCTGGCAAACATGGCTCCCGAATACGGAGCAACGATGGGCTTTTTCCCGGTCGACGCCGAGACTCTGGCTTATCTGCGTTTGAGCGGTCGCTCGGAAGCCCAGGTGGAACTCGTGGAAGCTTACTGTCGCGCGCAGAGCCTCTTCCGCGCGCCGGAAAGCCCCGAACCGGAGTTCACCGACGTCGTGGAACTCGATTTGAGTTCTGTCGAACCGTCTTTGGCCGGTCCCAAACGTCCGCAGGATCGCGTCCCCTTACGAGAGATGAAGCAAGCGTTTCGCGCCGCGCTGACCGCGCCGCTGAAGGAACACGGTTACGAGCTGCCGGCAGCCGAGGTGGGACGCCGAGTAGACGTCGGGACGAACGGCGGATCCTACGAGCTTGGGCATGGCGCGGTGGTCATTGCGGCCATCACGTCCTGCACCAACACCAGTAACCCGGCGTTGTTGATCGCCGCCGGCTTGCTGGCCAAAAAGGCCGTGGCGCGCGGCCTGCGGACTCCGCTGCACGTGAAGACGAGCCTGGCGCCCGGCTCACGCGTGGTGACGGAATATCTGCGTTCCGCCGGCCTGCTGGAGCCGTTGGCCAAACTCGGCTTCCACCTGGTTGGCTATGGCTGCACGACCTGTATCGGCAACAGCGGCCCTCTTCCGGCTGAGGTCTCACGCGCCATCCTGGAAGCGAATCTCGTCGCTGCGGCGGTCATCTCGGGCAATCGCAACTTTGAAGGTCGCGTGCACCCTCTGGTTAAGGCTAACTATCTGGCCTCACCCCCACTCGTGGTCGCCTACGCGTTGGCAGGAACCGTGGATATTGATCTGCAGAACGAACCGCTCGGCCTCGATAGCGATGGAAAACCGGTCTTCCTGAGCGAACTATGGCCCGCGCCGCAGGAGATTGAGGAAGCAATCACCGGTCATCTGAAAACCGACTTATTCCACAAGCAGTATGCGGATGTCTTCCGTGGCTCCGAGTTGTGGCAAGCCGTTCCCGCGCGCACCGGCGACCTATATTCCTGGGATGCCTCATCCACGTATATTCATTGCCCACCTTTCTTTGATGACCTGACACTCGAACCGCCGCCATTGCGCGCGATTCGCGGGGCGCGTGTCCTGGCCATGTTCGGCGATTCGGTTACCACCGACCACATCTCGCCAGCCGGCAACATCCCGGCTGACAGCCCGGCCGGCAAATTCTTGCAAGAGCGCGGCGTGCTGCCGAAAGATTTCAACCAATATGGAGCGCGACGCGGCAACGATCAGGTGATGACGCGCGGCGCCTTCGCCAACATCCGCCTCAAGAACCTGCTCATCGCTCCCCAAGAGGGAGGGTACACCCGTCACTTTCCAGACGGCGAGAAAATGACCATCTTCGACGCGGCCATGCGATACAAGGCCGAGGACGTCCCCGTGATCATCCTGGCCGGCAAGGAATACGGCGCCGGCTCCAGCCGCGATTGGGCAGCCAAAGGCCCTATGTTGTTGGGCGTGCGTGCGGTCATTGCCGAATCGTTCGAGCGCATTCACCGCTCCAATCTGGTGGGAATGGGCATCTTGCCGCTTCGCTTCCTGAACGGCGCGAATGCCGAATCGCTAGGACTGAATGGCAGCGAGGTCTATGATATCGAAGGATTGCACGCAGATATGCCGCCGCAAGCCGTGCTCACCGTGCAGGCAACCCACACCAACGGCAAAAGCGTGACCTTCCCGGTGCAGGCATTACTGAACACAGAAGCTGAGGTCAATTACTATCGCAACGGCGGTATCCTCCAGACTGTGTTGCGCGCGCTGGTAAAAATCGGCGCGCAGGGATGAATGCGATGCTCCACCTTGTTCACGCTCTTCGTTTTCTACGAAAGCCGGCTACGGTGTGGCTTTTTCTCCTCCTCGCTGGCAACGGTTGCGTTTCAGGCCGGCCGACGACCGCGCCGGCAACGCCGATGGCCACTGCTACCATCGCCTCCTCCCCAAACGCCGCCGAAACCGATGTCCATTGCCCTCTTGCCCCCTCGCAACCCGACTTCGCAGAACGCCTGCCGCGAGTGTATTCCGATGGGAAGTGTTGGTTGCGCTTCCTTCCTGCCGCCGACCCTGCTGAGGCAGAAGTTATCCTGACCTACCCGCCGGGCTGGCGCGTCTCGCTGGCCAATCCGCAAGGAACAGCGTTGCTCTTTGAACTGGCCGGCCGCGTCTTCTTCATCCAGGTCTATCCAAGCGATCTGCCGCTGGAGCGCGCCGACGAGGTCAGCGCCGCGTTCGGCGATTTCGTCGATCCGGCTGTGCGTCCCGAAGAGATCGTCAAGGAGAGAGTCCTGACAGAGGTGGAGGGAAGACCTGTCTTGCTTCTCTCCACGGTGCTCAGCGAGCAGAGCATCCGCCGTTATTTCTTGCGAGAGGGGAACGGCGAGAGAACGCCTTTCCTCATCATGTTTCAAGTTACCACCGCCGCCCCGAATCTCGATAATACTATGCTCCTTCCCATCATCGAAGGGATGATCGGGACGGCGCAGTTGCGGTCAGAGTAAGTCACTCCAGACGCGTTTATAATCAGAATGCACGGATTCGTAAACGGCCTATGGAAACCACAGGCCAGATTCGCTTTCATGGTGGAACAATGATGACTCGCTCTTCCCCAGACATTCCCCTTCTCGCCTGGAAACGTCGCTTCGATGAGAAACCCCTGCGCCCTTGGCGCAACCGCAGGTTATCCCTGCGTGAATTCGTGGACATGTTGCCGCTCATCGTGCGCGTGTTGCGGCACGTGAATCACGAGCGCGCCGCCGGCCGCCCACCGGTCATGGAGACGGTCGGTGGCCTGAAAATCACCCCCGATATGGGCGTCCCGCTCGGCGGGCTGGGCGGGGGGACAGTGACGCGTGGCTTTCGCGGCGACTTCGTACGTTGGCAATTGCAAGCCGGCATGGTACACTACGGTGCACTCGCCGCCGACCAGTTCTCGCTTTGGGCGCAGCGGCCAGGCCAGCCCGCGCGAGCCATCGTCCTGAACCCACGCCCGGCGCCACGCGATTCGCTCGCATCTTGGGGCTGGGGGCTGCCGCCCGAAAAAGGCGCCTACTACGCTCTCTTTCCGCGCGCCTGGACGGTTTACGAAGAGCCGTTGCCCGGCTTGCGCCTAACCTGCCGTCAGATCTCGCCGGTCATCCCGCACAATTACCGCGAGAGCAGTTTTCCGGTCGGCGTTTTCGTTTGGACGGTAGAAAACTGCGACGAGAGTGATGCAGAGGTATCGATTCTGTTCACCTTCCAAAATGGCGTGGGAAAAGCCAATGATCTGGCCGGTGGTCACAGCAACCACGCCTTTCGCGCGGAGGACGCCCTAGGCGTGGAATTGCATCACATTCATCGCCAGCCGCGCCCACGTCAGAAAGGGCATGCCCCGTCGTTCTTCAAAGACCCGCTGACCTTCGCCATCGCCGCCCGCGCCGACTCCGATGTGCATCTCACTGCCTACACCCGCTTTTCCACGAACGGCAACGGAGCGGCGCCCTGGAACGACTTCGCCGCCGACGGCCTGTTGGAAGACAACGGCGATGAGACGCCTTCGGCGCGTGGCGAGAGCATCGGCGCGGCTGTAGCCGCGCGCGTCCACGTGCCCGCCGGTCAGACCAGAGAAATCATCTTCGCGCTGGCGTGGGATATGCCCATCGCCCGCTTTGGTTGGGGTTCGGGCTGGTATCGCCGTTACACGCGCTTCTACGGTCGCGATGGCAAGGCCGCTGCGCACATTGCTCGTGACGCCCTGCAACACTACAAAGCATGGGAGGCGCAAATCGAAGCCTGGCAGCAGCCCATCCTCGACAACCCCGACCTGCCCGATTGGTACAAAGCCCTTCTCTTTAACGAAACGTACTACCTCGTGGATGGCGGCACCCTCTGGACTGCCGGGCGCGTGGACGATACGCCGCCGCCCTACCCGCCCCTGCCCGAACCCGAAATCGGTCACTTCGGCTACCTCGAGAGTTACGAATATCGCATGTACAACACCTACGACGTGCACTTCTACGCCTCATTCGCGTTGGCCATGCTCTGGCCCCAACTCGAACTCAGCCTGCAACGCGACTTCATCCACTCGTTGAACGTCGAGCATCCCGAAGTGTGCGTCATGTTGCTCTCCGGCCACAAAGCACCGCGCAAAGTGCGCGGTGCTGTGCCGCACGACCTGGGCAGCCCCGTCGCCGCGCCGTGGGAGCAGGTCAACGCCTACATCATGCAGGATGTCAGCCGTTGGAAAGACCTGAATCCAAAATTCGTGTTGCAAATCTACCGCGATTATGCCCTGACGCGCGATCGCGCATTCCTGAACGAAGCCTGGCCGGCTGTACGCGCCGCGGTGGCGTACATGCAGCGCTTCGACCGCGACGGCGACGGCCTTATCGAGAACGACAACTTCCCCGATCAAACATACGACACCTGGCCGGTCAGCGGGCCAAGCACCTACACCGGCGGACTCTGGTCGGCTTGTCTGCAGGCCGCAGCCGCGCTGGCGGAGGAAATCGGCGAGCGCGACTTGGCCGCTGCGTACCGCGACCAATTCATCAAGGCGCGCCAGGCCTACGAAGCCCATTTGTGGAACGGCGAATATTATAACTACGATGCCAGCCGCAGCCGCAGCCACGACAGCATCATGGCTGACCAACTTGCCGGGCATTGGTATTCCCGCGCCTGCGGTCTGGAGGGAGTGGTTCCGCCCGAGCACACTCGCTCTGCCCTACGCAAAATCTTCGCCTTCAACGTCCAGAAATTCCGCAACGGCGAGTGTGGCGCATTGAACGGTATGCGTCCTGACGGTTCATATGACGCCTCCAACCTGCAAGCCCTCGAAACATGGACCGGCGTGACCTTTGCTCTAGCCGCTTGCATGATTCAGGAAGGCTTACGTGAGGAGGCGTTTGCCACCGCGCGCGGCGTGTACCTCTCCATTTACCGCGATTACGGTCTCTTCTTCCAGACCCCCGAAGCACTGGACGTGAACGACGTCTACCGCGCGGTGGGCTACATGCGCCCGCTGGCGGTGTGGGCTATGCAGTGGGCGCTCGAAGGATACCCTGCCCTTCTGGCAAAGGGAACGGGGAGCCGCTAAGCGCGCCGATGTGCGCCCTATCGAATCAAGCGGTGCTTATAACAACAAGAGAGCATTTGCCCCCATCCTTCCATCTCGCCTGACAACCAATGGAGGTCCCATATGGCTTCATGGGAACAAGTCTATCAAGGGAAAACTGTAGTGATTACCGGTGGATCGAGTGGGATCGGCAAGGCGCTGGCCTGGTTGCTCGATGCCGCCGGCGCGCGCCTATGGTTGCTTGCCCGCCGCAAGGAGGCTTTGGCCGAAGTCCAAGCGCAGATGCGCGGTGAATGCCATATTCGAAGCGTGGACGTTTCCCAATGGGAGCAGGTACGGGCGGCGTTCGAGGAAATCCAGCGCGTCAGCGGCGCCCCGGACGTGCTGATCAACTCGGCCGGAATCACCTATCCCGGCTACGTGCAGGATTTACCCGTGGAGATATTCCGCCAGATGATGGAAGTTAACTATCTCGGCACAGTGCATGTGATCAAGGCAGCGCTGCCGGCCCTGATCGCTCGCGGCAGCGGCCACATCATCAACATCTCCTCCGTGGCTGGCTTTCTGGGCGTCTTTGGTTATACCGCCTATGGCGCGTCGAAGTACGCCGTGCGCGGCTTTTCCGATATTCTGCGCGCCGAACTCAAACCGCTGGGCATTCGCGTCTCGGTCGTGTTTCCGCCGGATACCGACACCCCTCAACTGGCCTACGAAACGCCTCTCAAGCCGCCCGAGACTCGCGCCCTGGCCGGGAATGCCGGCCTGCTTTCCGCAGAGACGGTTGCGCGCGTCATCCTGCACGACGCGGCACGTGGGCGTTACCTCATCCTGCCCGGCCTGGAAACCAAAGTCCTCTACTATCTTAATAACTTGCTCGGCAACGGCGTTTACCCTCTCATGGACCGGCTCATCGCCCGGGCACGCCGTTCTTCTAATCCCAAGAACTGAGGAGAAGCTATGGACATTTTCGAGAAATGTCGCCGCTACACCGCCGCCAGGGAAGCGATGGCCGCCGGTCTTTACCCCTATTTCCTCCCACTCACAGAAAACGAAGGAACGGTGGCTTTCTTTCGCGGCCATCGTCTCATCATGTGTGGTTCGAACAACTATCTCGGTCTTACCACCGACCCGCGCGTCCGCCAGGCCGCGCTGGACGCCATTCACCGTTTTGGCACCAGTTGCACCGGCTCTCGCTTCCTAAACGGGACGCTCGAACTGCACGAACAACTGGAACACGAACTGGCAGAGTGGGTCGGCAAGGAGGCCGCGCTGGTCTTCTCGACCGGCATGCAGACGAACTTAGGCACCATCAGCGCCCTCGTCGGGCGCAACGATGTGGTCATTCTGGATAAAGACGATCACGCCAGCATTGTGGACGGTGCTCGCTTAAGCTGGGGCGAGACCAAACGTTTCCGCCACAACGACATGCACGATCTGGAGCGCGTGCTGGCCAGCATTCCAGAAGGACAGGGCAAACTCGTCGTTGTGGACGGTCTCTATAGCATGGGCGGGGACATTGCGCCGCTGCCGGAAATCACCGCACTGTGCAAGAAATATGGGGCGCGCTTGATGGTGGACGACGCGCATGCCATCGGCGTCCTCGGCGGCGGACGCGGAACAGCCGCCCACTTTGGGCTGACCGACTCGGTGGACCTCATCATGTCCACGTTCAGCAAGTCGTTCGCTTCCCTCGGCGGATTCGTGGCCGGTGATGAGGATGTGATTCATTACATCAAACACCATGCCCGCGCGCTCATCTTCAGCGCGAGCATCCCGCCCGCGAACGCCGCTGCTGCTCTGACCGCGCTCCAGATCATGCGCGAGGAACCCGAACGCATTCAACGCCTGAACGCCATCAGCGAGCGGATGCGTCGCGAACTGCATGCGTTGGGGTTCAACATTGGCAACTCTGCCTCGCCCATTATCCCGATCATCATCGGCGACGATACCTTCACCCTGATGACCTGGAAGGCGCTCTTCGAGGCCGGCGTGTTCGTCAACCCGGTGCTGGCGCCGGCCGTCCCCCAAGGGCAACAATTATTGCGCACCAGTTACATGGCAACGCATACCGACGAGCAATTAGCGTACGTATTGGAAACCTACGCGCGCGTCGGCAAACAGCTGGGACTGATTTCCTGACCGCTCGTCTATCCCGACGCGCGACGAAACGGGCTCCGCCCCTTGCGCTCAGGCGGAGCCCATTCTTGCTCAAGGCATGAGCACGTATAACGTAACCGACCAGGGAGGTAACGTTAGCGTGCCTTCGTTCCCAAACTGTTCCACGCCAAGGTTCTCGGCGTTGTATTCCGCATCCAGGCGCCAGACTTCTGCCTGGCCGACGGAAACGCCCTCCACGCGAATCGGAACGCGTTGCTCTGTATCCTTGAGATTCACCACCATCAGCGTCAGCGCGCCGTCTTTCCGCCGAGCCGCGTAGAGATTGACGTCGGGAATTCCGGATGCCGCATACACCCGTTCGTTACCAAACCGTTTGTACAGGTAGAACGTGTAGAGGGTAGGGCGAATGGTATTCCCCATGAACAGCCCCAACCCTGTCGAGCGTTGCGAGATAACCCATTGATTCACCATGAAAACGCCCTGGCGGCCAAGGCGTCCCAGCACATCAGCGTACCAGATAGCGTTGTAGAGCGTATCCGGGGTCGCCTCGCCAAGCATGACGCTGCGCGGATCGGAGTTGACCTCGGTAAACGCGATCGGCAAGTCGCGCCCGGTCAGTTCATGAATCAGGCTGCGCAGGTAAATGACCAGATTATCCCACTCCTGTGTGTTCGCGCGCAGTTCAGCCGGCGTCACCGACTGCGCGAAAGGCTTCCAAAGTGGGTAGCGATGGACGGTGACGACATCCACCAGGTCGCCGTTGGCCTTGAGGAACTCGATCATCCAGTCGCGGCCGGAAGAATCCTTTGGCGTACTCTGCAGGTCAACGCCCCACTGATGGAGCTCAGGCCCCATCAATTGGATGGTCGGGTCCACTGCTTTCATCGCCTCGGCGATCGCCCGCCATTCGCGGTTAAAGCGCACCGTGTCATACGTCTCCCTAAGATCGCCTTCATAGAGCGTTGGCTCGTTGCCAATGCTCCAGTAAACGACGCCGTAGCGCTTCTCCAGGTTAGTATAGCGGACCAACTCCGCCGCGACCTCCGGTTTGCCGTTTTTCAGACGGACGCTAATGGTCGGCAAGGCTCCAAACTGTTTGCAGAAGTCCATGAACTGGTCAA
Source organism: Anaerolineales bacterium (assembly GCA_034436015.1). GTDB lineage: Bacteria > Chloroflexota > Anaerolineae > Anaerolineales > Villigracilaceae > DAOTVX01. Next base: position 119,245 of record DAOTWG010000031.1, on the reverse strand, counting down.
TCTGGAAAGGCCTCAGGTCGGTCTCATCGCCCCACGCCCCGCCAGGGAAGCGAAATGCGGTAAAGCCAGCTTCCAGAGCATAGGGCATCATCTCCAGGGTAACCGCGTGCATGGGTCCATAGTTTGTCCCATAGAGATAAGGGCTGATTTCGCCTAGACCGATGCCGGCATCCACATACAGCACATCCGGCACGGGGGTAGGGATGCTGGTTGGCGTGGGCGTGAAGGCCGGCGTTGGGCTAGAGAGTACAGGCGAGACGCCGCTACAAGCAACGGAAAGAATCAGCGTTATCGCCGGGAGGAGGAATGTACGCACCATAGGGATTCTCCTGAACGTGAGCGTTGGGATTTCCTGTTCTGGTTATACCATAGAGGTTCTTTGCAAAGCAAGTGATTGACCACTTGTTTCTACCCCTTACGATCGCCGCAGAATGATAAAAAAACGCACAAGACGCGCGCCGTCTGTTTCTAGGAGAGAAGTATAATTGAGAAGAGTTTTCTCAGATGTCTCTTTCTCGCTGAATTCAGGAATTTTGTGTCACCGGTTAACATGTCCTCTTCGCACGAACTCAAAGCCGTCATCCTGGCCGCCGGGCGAGAAAGCGCTGCGGCGGATACGCCGTCTATCCTTCTCCACGATCTCGGCGGGCGCAAGGTCATCGACTACGTGGTGCAGAACGCCTTGCAGGTAGTGCGCCCGGAGGACTTGATCCTCGTTGTCGGCTGCGATGCGGAGGCGATGCGCGCCCATCTTGGCCCCGCTTACCAATACATACGTCAGGAGGAGCGACGCGGCACCGGCCACGCGGTATTGCAGCTCAAGCCGCTCCTACAAGAGTTTCGCGGCGACTTGCTCATCCTCTATGGCGATACGCCTCTCTTTCGCCCCGATTCGATTCGCGGCCTGCTTAACCGCCACCGTCTGCGTCAGGCGCAACTGACCTTGCTGAGCGCTGTCGTCGATCAGCCTTACCCTTACGGGCGCATCCTGCGCGACGCCAGCGGACGCATCGTGGACATCATCGAAGCCGCCGACGCCTCACTTAGTGTGCGCGACATCCGCGAACTGAACCTGGGCGCGTATGTGGTTCGCGCCGATGTGATCTTCCCTGCCTTGGAAAAACTCTCCCCATCCTCCCAGGATGGCGGCTACCGTTTCACAGACTGCATCCATCACCTTGTGCACTCTGGCCTGCTGGTGGAAAGTTACCAAACCTATGACCCCGACGAGGCACAAGGCATCAACAGCGAGGAGGACTTGAGAAACGCCGAGCTGATTCTGCGAAAGCGGCTGTTCCGTCCACGCCGGCCAGAGGCGGAAGAACAGGTTGTGTTTGGCACCGGTGGCTGGCGCGCCGTCATCGGCGAAGGCTTTACGATGAACAACGTCCGCCGGCTCTGTCAGGCCCTGGCCAATGATATTGTCCGACGCGGCATCGAAGCGCGCGGTGTCCTCATAGGATACGACCGCCGCTTCCTCTCAGACCATGCTGCGGAAACTGCCGCCGAGGTCTTTGCCGGCAACAACATTCCGGTTATCCTCCTCTCCGAAGACGCGCCGACGCCGCTGGTCACCTACGCCACCGCCTTGCTCCACTCCGCTTATGGCATGGTGTTCACAGCCAGTCACAACCCGCCCGAATGGAACGGTCTGAAAGTATTCCACGGAGACGGTTCGCTCTTGCTGGATGACGAAACACACCAGATCGAGACAGAAACCAACCGCTTGACGTTGCGCGATGTAGTCAAGCTTGACCTCGATCTAGCGCTAGAAGCCGGCATCGTCCGCCGCCGCGATTTCACCAACGAATACGTGGACGCCATCGAACACATGATTGATATGGAGGCCATCCGTCAGGCAAACCTGAACGTCATCGTGGACCCTATGTACGGCGTGGGTCAGCTAACGCTCGGTATTATTCTCACTGAAGCTCGGTGCCGCGTGACGTTCATTCACGAACGACGCAACCCGCTTTTTGGCGGGCGTTCCCCAGCCCCCAATCTAGAAGCCCTCCAAATACTGATCGCCACCTTGCGCGAAGGCAACTATGACCTGGGATTGGCCATGGATGGCGACGCCGACCGCATTGCGATTATCGACGAAAAAGGGCGTTACATATCCACAAATGACTTGCTTTGCTTGGTATATTGGTACTTGCACGAAGTCAAGGGGCAACGCGGTTGCGTGGTACGCAACCTGGCAACCACTCACTTGCTGGACCGCCTGGCGGCCAGTTTTGGCGAGAAAAGCTACGAGGTGCCGGTCGGATTCAAGCATATCGCCGCGGCAATGGTCAAGCATAACGCCTTGCTGGGCGGTGAATCGAGCGGCGGCCTGACCGTGCGCGGCCATATCCTGGGCAAAGACGGCATCTTCGCCTGCGCCCTGGTCGTCGAGATGCTCGCCCGCACCGGGAAACATATCTCCGAAATGCAGGAAGAAGTCTGGAAGATCACCGGTCGCCTGTACTCGCTCGAGGAGAACATCCCTGCCACGCCGGAGATGCGCGCGACCATCCCACAACGCATGAAAGAAGCGTCCATCACGCACATCGGTTCCTACCCGGTGATCGGCATTTCCTACCTAGATGGAATCAAGCTCGTGCTGGAGAACGACAACTGGGCGCTCCTGCGTTTCTCCGGCACCGAGCCCGTCCTGCGCCTGATGGTCGAAGCCGATACACCCCAGAAAGGTCAGGAGTTGATAGACTGGTTGAAGCAATTCTGCGCGCAGGCATAGACGACAAGACCGTAGACGCTAGACGGTGCTTCTAATTCACCCTCCGCGGCCTACGATCTTCCCCTCTTCCAAACCAGATTTGCCGCTTATTCACGGAGGTTACATGCGTTACGGTTATTTCGATAATGAAAACAAAGAATATGTTATCGAACGTCCGGATATTCCCGTCTCCTGGACGAACTACATTGGCGTTAAAGACATGTGCGCCGTCCTCTCACATAATGCCGGCGGCTACGCCTTCTACAAATCCGCCGAGCATCATCGCATCACGCGCTTTCGGCAAAATGGCGTCCCGCTCGACCGCCCAGGCCATTACGTGTATATCCGCGATGACGAGAGCGGCGAATTCTGGACAATTTCCTGGCAACCAACCGGCAAGGATTTGAGCAAAGCGCGCTATGAATGTCGGCACGGTCTCTCCTACTCAAAATTCTCCTGCGACCATCAAGGGATTCAGGCTTCTCAACTTATCTTCATCCCCATCAACGACGATGTGGAACTATGGGATGTGCGCATTCGCAACACCTCGGGCCGGCCGCGGAGGTTGAGCGTCTTCTCCTACGTAGAATTTTCCTTTCACCATATTTCAATTGATAACCAAAACCTGCAAATGTCGCTCTATGCCAGCGGGTCGAGCTACGCCGATGGCGTCATCGAGTACGACTTCTTCTACGAACCGTGGACGTTTCACTACATGACCGCCAATTTTGAGCCGGATTCCTACGACTGCGTGCGCGATGCGTTCTTAGGCAACTACCACACGGAAACCGATCCCGAAGCCGTAGCGCGCGGCGTCTGCTCGAATTCCGCCGAACTGGGCGGCAACCACTGCGGCGCCTTGCACAAACGCCTGAGCCTCCAACCCGGCGAGGAATCGCGCTTGATCTTCATGCTCGGCGTCGGCCCTCGCGCGACCGGCCAAGCTATCCGCCGCAAATACTCCGATTTCTCCGCTGTGGACGCGGCTTTCGGCGAATTGAAGAACTACTGGCAACGGAAACTGGAAAAATTCCAGTGCCGCACCCCACACCCGGGCCTGGATACGATGATCAACCTCTGGAACCTCTACCAGGCCGAGACCTGCGTTGTCTGGTCTCGTTTCGCCTCGTTCATCGAAGTCGGTGGACGAACCGGCCTTGGCTACCGCGACACTGCCCAGGACGTAATGAGCGTCCCCCATACAAACCCCGAAAAAGTCCGCCAGCGCTTGGAAGAACTGCTCCACGGTCAAGTGCAACAAGGCTACGGATTGCATCTCTTCGATCCGGAAGTATTCAAGCCGCAAGAAGAACGCCTGCCGGGCGTCAAATTGCCTACCGTTGTCCCAACGCCCAAACCATCCGACATCATTCACGGCCTAGAGGATACCTGCTCCGATGACCACCTGTGGATTGTGGCCTCCGTGTGCGAATACGTCAAAGAAACCGGCGATGCAGCCTTTTTCGACCACGTCATTCCCTTCGCCGACGGCGGCGAGGCGAGCGTGTACGAGCACCTCAAGCGCGCGCTGGATTTCTCCGCCGAGCAGATCGGCCCGCGCGGAATCTGCAAAGGGTTGCGCGCGGATTGGAACGACTGCCTCAACTTAGGCGGCGGCGAATCGGCCATGGTTTCCTTCCTGCACTACTGGGCGCTGCGCAACTTCGTCGAGGCAGCTCAATTCCTGGGGCGCGTAGAAGATGTCCGGAAATATGCCGCCATCGCAGAGAAGGTCCGCCAGACCTGTGAAGATTACCTGTGGGATGGCGAATGGTACCTACGCGGTTTCACGAAAACCGGCCGCAAAATCGGCTCGCGCGAGAACGAGGAAGGCAAAATCTTTCTGGAGAGCAACGCGCTGGCCGTTCTCTCCGAAGCCGCCAGCCGCGAGCGCGCCATCCAATGTATGGATGCAGTGGACAAATACCTGTACTCGCAGTATGGCATCCACCTCCTATGGCCGGCTTTCTCGAAGCCCGATGACGAAATCGGTTACGTCACGCGCGTCTATAAGGGCATCAAGGAAAACGCCGCCATCTTCAGCCACCCGAACCCCTGGGCCATTGTGGCCGAGTGTAAACTTGGGCGAGGTAGCCGTGCTATGAAATTCTACGACGCCCTCCTGCCCTATAATCAAAACGACATTATCGAAATCCGTCAAGCCGAACCCTACTCGTACTGCCAGTTCATCATGGGGCGCGATCACACCGCTTTCGGTCGCGCGCGCCATCCCTGGCTCACCGGCTCAGCCGGCTGGATGTATCATGCTGTCACACACTGGATTCTCGGCATCCGCCCCGGATACGAGGGGTTGACGATTGACCCCTGCATCCCGTCCGCCTGGAAGGAATTCGAGGTTCTCCGCCAGTGGCGCGGGGCGATCTACCACATCCACGTGTATAACCCTAAGGGCGTAGAAAAAGGCGTGAAATCGCTCACCCTAAATGGTTGCTCGGCGCAAGGCGCGGTCCCAATCCAACCGGCCGGATCGGTCAACGAAGTCGTGGTGGAAATGGGGTAACGGTCTGTCAGGCGCCTGCGCAAAACGCGTCTGTAACATAGATAGTGGGCGCGTTGAAATTCTCTGGCGAGGGCAGTGTTTTTCAGGCTAGCGTGCGGATTTCTCCCCACGTGGGCGCTGAAAAGAGCCTCTGCGGCACGATATTTCTCGCGCTCTGTTGAAAACCCGCCCGTCTAGGTCACAAACACCACAAAATGTTTGCCGCTTCCGGCTCCCTCACGGAATCGATCGTCCGCTCAGGGAGCTTGTTATTTTAACCAACGAAGTTGCACGGATTCCCAATTAGAAACTTGCTATAAAATTATAGGAAACCATCTGCAGCGGCAATGAGGTGATGCTCCCTCCACTGGGCGCCGTGGAGCATCACTGAGCCAGTGGCGCAACCGGCTGCGAAGACCCCATAGGCGGAGGGCATATGTCGTTTGCATCCCGCTACGCTGACCCGTTGCGCTTCGTTTTTCCATTCGTCCTTGTTCTGATACTTCTTGCTGGCCAGAGCGTGTGGGGGAATGTTCCCGTTTCCGCCGCGCCGGGAGAAAGATTCCTCGCAGCATCCACTCCAGCCGTCAGCCTCAACATACCGGCCTACGCCTTCATCGGCGAGAACGTCAACTTCACCGTCACCTTCGACAACCCTGACCCAACCGACCCCGGCTACGGGCCGCTGATCGACCTCATCATCCCGCGCAACGGGGCCGACGGCGAGCAGAACACCAACCCCCCGCTCGACGGCCTGAGCTTCGTCAACGCCACCTACCTGGGGGTCGACGTTGCAAGAACCGTCCTGACCTTCCCCGGGTCCGGCGGCGTGACCTGCGTGGACCACCCCTACATGGTGGACAACACCGGCAGCCCGGCGCAGGTCTGCGGCGATGCCGGCGATACCTTCGTCGCCCTGCGCCTGCCCTTTGGCTCCTTCACCCCTGCCCAGCCGCCGCTTGTGGTGACTATCACCGCCTCAATGAGCAACCTGGCGGATCTCAACATCCCGCTCACCATCCGAGCGCGCGGCGGCTACCAGTTCGGCTATACCCCACTCGATGATTGGTGCTGCGGCGACGACCCCAGTCTGACCTTGAGCAATTGGATAAGCGGAAGCGTCACCCCCACCCTGTTCACGCTCTCCAAAACCTATAACGGCCCCGAAGACGAGACCGCCGCCGGCCCCAACTTCCCGCGCCTCTACACCGTCACCGCGCAGATTGCTCCCGGTCAGACGATGACCTCCTTCAACCTGAGCGATGTGCTGCCGAACAACATGCAGTTCGTCCGGCTGGTCAGCCCCAGCCCTGGGGAAGCCTCCTGCACCCTGCCCTCCACTACCACGCCCGGCGGCGCGCTCTCCTGCAACTTTACCTCCGTCAGCGGCACGGCGACGATGACCTTCGAGTATTATATCCCGTTGCGCGATGGAAGCAGCGACTCGGTGATTGACCCGTCCAGCGGCGATGACGTTACTTCCTGCAACAACGCCAGCGGCGGAGGGACGTGGGCCCCTAGCGATATCCGCGATACCGGTGGCACGTTCACGCGCGACCCGGATGGATGCGAGCACACCCTGAACAACCGCTCGATTGCCATCCAGAAGAACGTCAGCGTGGTGGGCGGCGGCCAGCCGTTCCCCGGCAAATACCTGGAATACACCCTCGACTTCCAAATCTCGGATTTCTTCGCTTTCAACCACGTGGTCATCACCGACACCATCTCGGATGGGCAGCGCTTCGACCCCACCTTCGTCCCCACGCTGGAAATCAACGGCAATACCTACACCCTCGACGCTGCAGCAATGGCTGCCTCGAACGTGACCATCTCCTGTAACTACACCGGAGCGACTGCTTCGCCCCCAGCCCCTCCCGGCGAATGCGACAGCCTAGACCCGGCGACCGATGACGGCTCCACTACCATCATCTTCAATGTGTCCCAGGAAATCACTGCCCGCGGTCAGGACGGCCGTCTCATCGGCGGCTGCGTGCCGACCGGCGGCACGGGCGGCGACGACCCGGACTGCGGCAGTTACAACGACGGCCCCACCACCGGCCGCATCGTCTTCCGCACCCTAATCCAGCAAGACTTCACCGACAACTATCCCTCCGGCGATCCCAGCGTGGATCAGGGCGATAGGCTGGATAACGCTGTCATGATTGACGGCATCGTGCTTTCTACCGTCGATGCCAGCACGCCCACCGAGTATGACGAAGGCGATGACTCGACGGATGCCAGCGTCATCGGTCGCGGTGTATTGACCAAGGCCATCTACGCCGTCAACGGCAGCACCTCCTTCCCCACGCCGGTCGAAGTCAAACCGGGCGACACCGTCACCTACCGCCTGACCTACACCCTTCCCACTGGCGATGTGGAAGACCTAGCGTTCAATGACTACCTGCCCCTGCCTGTCTTCCACGTTGGCGACCCAGATGAGAACGGCGCTGACGGCCCGGCCTGGACGTTCGACCGGACCGTCAGCGACGCCGCCGCCCCTCCCGCCGCCGGCTTCGCCAAGTTCGGACCCGCCGACACTTTCTACGCCTATTCTGCTATCGTTCCAACCATCGCCTCGAATACAACCAACAACCGCTTGAACTTCTTCTACGGCGACTTCGATGGAACAACCGAACAGCCATACACGGTAGATATTCTTTTCACCGTCACCGTGTCCGATGACCCCTTCGCCGACCGTCTCTACCTGACCAATCAGGCGCACGCCTACGAAGGTTCGACTAACGCCGGCGCCGCCGACGCCAACGCGATCGCGCAAATCATCCTCACCCAACCGGTGCTGCGCATGCAGAAAGGCATTATCTGGGCAGAGAATGACGCGGCCATCTTCAACCCCACGCCGCCCGGCCCGGTGACCTTCCTCAATCCCACCAACAGCCCGCGCTGGAGCGGCACGATCAACTCTGCCAACCTGGCCTCCACGCCCATCAACAGCAACGTGAGCGGCTTGGACGCCGGCGATTTGGTCACCTTTGCCATCGTCATCGAAAATACCGGCTCCAGCGGCAATGGCGCCTTCGACATCCGCATCCGCGATGACTTGCCGGCCAGCTTTGTCATCCCCGACGGCGGCTTGAACCTGCAAGTCCACCGCGGCAACGGCACGGCGCTCGGTTACACCGACTTGGGAGGGGGACTCTTCGGCGCCGGCATAGAAATTGTAGATCCCGGCGCAGCCGAGGGCGCCTGCCAGCCATACGACCCAAACAACGGCCGGAATATCGTCTTGGTCACCTTTGACCTCGAACTGGCCGCGACCGTCGGCTCCGGCCAGCACATCACCAACACGGCTACTCTCTTCAATTACGCCGGCTCAGAAGGTGGGCCCGACCATACCGCGAACGACCTGACCGACACGGCGCGGGTCACCACCCGCCATTCCAGCCTGGGCAAGACCTTCACCACCGAAATCAACAACTCCGACAACGGCCTAACGCAGGCCGTCATTGGCGAGTTTGTGGATTACACTCTCACCATCACCATCCCAGAGGGGCGACTGCCCAACGTCACGCTGGAGGACAATCTCCCTTCCGGCCTGGCTTTCGTGGACTGCCTGAGCATCACACCTTCATCGGGCGGCTTGCCCACCACCGACCTGTCCACCGATCTTGTTGGCGGTTTCGCGGCAGCTTGCAATGACCCGGCCAACCCGAACGTCTCCGCCTCTGGTCAAAACTTCACCTTCACCCTCGGCGCCATCACCAACGACAACCGCGACAACACGGCAGACGAGACCTTGACCATCGTTTTCCGCGCTGTGGTCTTGAACGTCAGCGGCAACCAGACCGGGACAACCCGGCATAACTCGGCCACCCTGCGCATTGACGGTGGTGCCGGCGGGACCGCCACCGTGCAATCCGCCACGCTCACGGTCATTGAGCCGGCGATCACGACTGTCAAATCGGTCGTTCCCAGCAATACCGATGCCGGCGACACCGTCACCTTTACCGTGACGCTGACCAACCCCGCCTCCGGCTCCACCACCGCCTACGACGTCACCTGGAGCGATACCATTCCGCCAGAGCTGACCTACAGCAGCGGCACATTGACCGGTTCTTGCGCCACGCACCTGCTGACGCTCAGTGATGCCGACGCTCCAACCCTGAGCGGCTCCGTCTCCCAACTCGACCCCGGCGAAACCTGCACCATCGCCTTCGATGCCACCGTGAATTACTCGGTCACCCCCGGCCAGGTCATCACCAACACTGCCGAGACGCGCTGGACCAGCCTGCCCGGCGCAGTCGCCGACCGCTCGCCCTATAACACCGATTCCGATGAGCGCGACGGCACGGGCGGCTTGCTTGGTTCTGGCGCGCTGAATGACTATCGCACACAAGGACAGGCCGCCGTCACCATCAACAACGTGGCCCTCAACAAATACCTGCTTGTCACCTCTGAAGCGCATACCGGCGCAGTTGGCGGCACAGAGCGCGTGGTCATTGGTGAAATCGTCCGCTACCGCCTGGTGGTGCAACTGCCCGAAGGCGCCAGCGTCAACTTCCAGATTCAAGACCAACTGCCCAACGGTCTGACCTACCTAGATGACGGCACGGCCCGTTTGGCGTTGCTCTCCGACGACTCGCCGATCGCCTCCACCGAACCGCCCGGCAGCACGCTCGGCCTGGCGCTAGGCAGCGGCCCCTTTGGCAGCGGCCCCTGGGTCCACGGCAACGACCCGGCCCCGGTCACGCCCACCTACATCTTGCCCGACCAGAACGTCGGTTCCTCCGATTCGCTCACACTTGACCCTGATTCCTATGGCAACGGCAGCAACCCCTACTTCAAACTCGGCACATTGACCAACAACGATAGCGACGCCGACGGCGAGTACATCATCATCGAGTTCAATGCCCTGGTGAATAACGCTGCCGCCGGCAGCAACGACGCCGGAGACAATCGCGATAACAATTTCCGTGTCTTCATCAACAACACGCAAAATGGTTCGACTTCGAACAATGTCAGGGTCCGCATCGCCGAACCTTTGCTCAGCCTCGCCAAAACCGTTGCAACTGCTCCTGTGGACGCGGGCGACATCATCGTTTATACCCTGACCATCTCCGCCGCCTCCGGCGATGACCGCTCTACCGCCTTTGACCTCGTCCTGACCGACACCTTTGACCCGTATCTGACCGGCCTTTCGGTTGCCAATGTCACCACCAGCCAGGACGCGACCTGCGCCGGCAACGGTAGCGGCACGGCCTCCTTCAGCCACAACGGCGGCTCATTCACCAGCGACACCCTGACCTTCACCGCCACCTGCCTCGACCCCGGCCGCGCCATCACCATCACCGTCAGCGGCACGATCGCCGCTGACGCCCCGGCCGGCTACCTCATCCCCAACACCGGCAACCTGACCTACACCAGCCTGCCCGATTCCACTGGCACAATCGTCAACCCGACCGGCTCCTCCACTCCCGGCGCCCCCGGTTCGGACGCCGGCGAGCGCGACGGCAGCGGCGCGCCTGCTCACAACGATTACTTCGCTTCCGGCAGCGCCAATACCCCCCTCGCCGCGCCGCAAATCGTTAAGCAAGCCCCCACACCGACCGGATACCCCATCGGCGCGACCGTCGCCTTTCCCATCGCCATCACCCTGCCTGAGGGCGTAACGCGCAACGTGCGCGTCACCGACGCCATCCCAACCGGGATGCAATATGTCTCCTATAGTGTGGACACCAGCGCCTTCAGTGGCAGCGTCCCCGTTCCCACCGTCAGCGGCGGCGCATCAAACGGCGACGATGTCCTCTTCAGCTTCGGCGACATCACCACCACCGACGAGAACAATCCCGCCAACAACACCTTCACCCTCTTGGTCACGCTGCGCGTTTTGGATGTGCCGGGCAACCAAATCGGCGCTATCCTGACCAACGGCGCCAGCCTGACCTACACTCCCGGCGCCGGCTCGACCGATACGACCCTCTCCGGCGGCGCGCAAAATATTACCGTGATCGAGCCGCGCATCGTCACCGCCAAGTCGGTCGTCCCGACCAGCGACGTGCAGGCTGGCAACACGCTCACCTACACCGTGCACTTCACCAACACCGGCACCTCCACCGCCTACGATGTCGCCGCCCGGGATATCCTTGCTCAGGGCGTAACGTACAACAATGATGCTACCTGCGTCTTCTATGACGGCGCGTCCACCTCGACCATCCCCGTCACCGTCACCGTCGGCGGCGGCACGCTGACCTTCGACGGCAACCCGGCCGGCGCTTGGGACATCCCTGCCGCCGACCCGGATTCGTATATCGAATGCACCTACACCGCCACCGCCCAGAGCAGCCTGCACCTGGACGGCGCGCACACCAACACCGTGGACGCCGACTGGACCTCGCTCAACGGCCCCAACGCCAACGAGCGCGTCTACGATGACAGCGTCCCGCGCGCAGTGGACGGCACGCAGGATACCGCCTCGGCCACCTTCACCAGCTCCGCCCCAACTTTCGACAAGAGCGACGCTGCCATGACCCTGCCCATCGGCGCCACCTACACCGTAACCCTGACCATTACCTCGCCGCTCGGCACGCTGCGCAACCTGACGATCACCGACGCCCTGCCGGCCGGCCTGTTCTACGTCAGCGGCACGCAGAGCGTCAGCAGCGGCGTCAGCCCCGCGCCGACCTTCGCCGTCGGCGGCCCCAACGACGGCTCTGCGCCCACCACCCTGACGTGGACGTTCGGCGACACCGCCGTCTCCTCCAGCCCGGTCACCATCACCTACAACGTCACCGTGGCGAACGTGTTCGGCAACCAGAACGGCGTCCCCCGCACCAACAACGCGGCGCTCACCTACGACGACGCCCAGGGCAACCCCAAGTCGCTCACCGACAGCACAACCGTGACGGTCGTCGAGCCGGAGCTGAACATTACCAAAACTGTAGACAATGCCACCCCCGGCGGCAGTCAAACCTTTACGTACACGCTTACCATCCAGCACCTGATCAGCAGCACAGCGCACGCCTTCGACTTGAGCATCAGCGATAACCTGCCGGAGAGCGTGGAGGTCTCTCTCCCGCCGACCGTCTCGGACGCCCCCGGCGGCTGCGCCGGAACGGTCACCGATCGCAGCGCCGGCAACAACATCAGCCTGACGATTGCCTCCCTGCCACTGGGCTGTGTGCTAACCGTTCAGTACCAGGCTGTCATTGTCTCGCCGCCTACCATTCCGGGAGAAGTCGTCGCTAACACGGCGAATCTCACCTGGGCATCCTTGACCGGCGTGGATCCGTACAAGCGCGACGGCTCCGGCGGCGTGAACGACTACGCCGATAGCGACGGCCAGAACGTCACCTTCACCGCCGTTGACCTACAGATCACCAAGGACGATGGCGGCGTCACCGTCAACGCCGGCGATACCGTTCCTTACACCCTGGCCTACACCAACGCCGGCAACAGCGTCGCCAGCGGCGTGGTCATCACCGAAACCGTCCCGGCCAACACGACCTTCAACGCCGGCGCCAGCACGCCCGGCTGGTCTTGCGCCGATGGCAGCCCGGCCGGAACGACCTGCACCCTCGCCCTCGGCGCGCTCGACCCTGCCGACAGCGGCTCGGTTGTCTTTGCCGTCACAGTGGACAATCCCTTGCCTGCCGGCGTGACGCAAATCGCCAACACCGCCTCCATCGCCGATGGCGGCGCGCAAGGCAGCGACGCCAATCCCGCCGACAACAGCGACGACGACGAGACGCCCGTAACCGCCGCGCCCGACCTGACCATCACCAAAGACGATGGCTTCACGGTCGTCTCCCCCGGCCAAACGATAACCTACACCCTGACAATCGCCAACGTCGGCACGCAGGGCGCCGCCGGCGTAGTGGTGACCGATACCCTGCCGGCCAACACCACCTTCGTTTCGGCCAGCAACGGCGGAACCTACAACAGCGCTACAGGCGTGGTGACCTGGCCGTCCTTCGACCTGGCCGCCAGCGCGCCGGCCGTCACCCGAACGGTCACCATTCAGGTAAATGACCCCTTCCCCGGCGCGTCCATGCTCAATCAGGCGCACGTGCGAGACGACGGCTCGAACGGTCCCGATCTGACGCCGGACAACAATGACGACGACGATACCGACGCTGTCCTGACCTTGCCCAACAGCGACCTGACCAAATCTCTCCTCGCCACCAACCAGGGCTTCACCGCCGATCCCTCCGTCGCCATCGGCGAGATTCTCACCTACGAGATTGTCTTCACCGTCCCGGCCGGCGGCACGATGCCCAACCTGACACTGACCGACACCCTCGACCGCGGCCTGGCCTTCGTGGATTGCCTCTCCATCACGCCTTCCTCCCCCGACATCATCACCACCCTCGCCGGCGACTTTGCGGCAGCCTGCAACGACCCGACCAACCCGACCATCTGGACCGAACCGCCCGGCAGCGACAACCCGGCCGATCCCGGCCGCCGCGTCACCTTCACCCTCGGCGATGTCAGCAACACGGGCAGCAGTGACGGCGCAGTGACCGTTCAATACCGAGTCGTCGTGCTGGACACCATCGAGAACCAGGACAGCGTGACGTTGAACAACAGCGCCTCGCTCACCTGGGCCAGCGGCTCGCTTGCCGCCTCCGCGCCCAATGTAAGCATCGTAGAGCCCGATTTCGCACTCAGTAAAACCGCCAACCGCACCGTTGCCCCGCCAGGATCGGTGATCACTTTCACTTTGACCTCTCGGCACACAGCCCAAAGCAATGTGGACGCCTTCGACGTCGTCCTGACCGATGTTTTGCCAACAGGCTTGACCTACGTGCCCGGCTCGCTTACCATTGTCAGCGGCCCTCCCGGCGGCACAACCGACGACACGGCTGCTCCTACGCTGCGAGTGCGCTGGCCTACCTTCCCACTGCTGACCGGCGGCAGCCGCACAGAAGCCATTGTCCAGTTCCAGGCCATATTGGGCAACCTCTCGCCTGGTCAGCGCGTCTCAAACACCGCCGCTCTCGAGTGGACCAGCCTGCCAGGCGACATCAGCGCGCCGCAATCGCCGTATAACAACACCTCTACCGAACGCTATTACGACCCTGGCAGCGAGGTGAATATTTACGGCGTGCAGACACAACTTGTCATCTCCACCCCCGCCCTTCCCGCCACCGGCTTTGCCCCAGGGCGCGTCACCATCCTGCCACCACGACCCCTCGACCGCCAGTTCACCGCCTTGGGCAGCCTGCGTCTGGAAATTCCCAAACTGGGCCTGAACGTCCCCATCGTCGGTGTGCCGCTCCGCACCTCCGGCTGGGATTTGACCTGGCTCTCCAACCAAGCCGGCTGGCTGGAGGGAACAGCCTTCCCTACCTGGAAAGGCAATTCCGCCTTGACAGCGCATGTTTATCTTGCCAACGGCTTGCCGGGCCCCTTCTTCAACCTCCATACTCTCTTCTGGGGCGACCGAATTATCATCCACCTTGGCCGACAGCAATACCTCTACGAGGTGCGGCAGGTACGGCGCGTCTGGCCCGACGACCTATCGGTCCTGCGTCACGAAGAGTACCCTTGGCTGACTCTTATCACCTGCCGCGACTACAACGAACATACAGAAAGCTATCGCTATCGCATCGTGGTTCGCGCCGTGCAAGTCAAAATCCAGACCGGCGAGTAACGAATCGCGTGAGTGAGAAAGAGTGACAAGACCGTCGGCCTCCGGCGGTCTTGTTTGCTTTGCTAGGCCCTACGAGTGTACAGGTACAGGCAGGCTTTGACTCAATCCCCTTGTATGGATCCCTCGCGCCGGATCTCGGGTACCCGCTCCCCCCATCGCCACTATGCAGAAGAGCATCGGCAGGGCGTTTGCGCTCTCCTCTTTAGAGGCTCTCGTAGGGCAAGATCGGCCATACATCCCTTTGTGGAAAGCGCTACGGCTTCGGTATGGCGACTTCCATCGGGGCACGAGGCAGGGCCGTAGAGAATCCGACCCAGGCCTGATAGAAAAAGTAGGTTATTTGCCCCGGCCGAATTTCCACTTCGAGGTTGCTCCTATAACTGCTCGAAGGCACGCGGACCAGATAGCGCCCGGCCGGCAAATCGCTCAGCACAAGGTTCTCCTTGTAATAAGGGTCGCTGTTTGCGCCTAGCGAACCATATGTCTTAACCTGCCACCGCTGTCCCGTATCCAGATTCTCGACAAGGACAAGGTGACCGATCAGGGGACGCAAGTAGTAATCCGTCAGACGGCCAACGAGCACACCCCAACCCTGGGGCGGCGTCAGCCAGAGTTCGGGATTGAGTGTGTGATGCGAGTCATTGACACCAAGACGCACCTCAAAGTGAAGATGCGCGCCGGTCGTAAAGCCGGTATTCCCTACCTTTCCCAAGACCTCGCCGGTTTCCAGCCACTGTCCGGGCGCGACCTCAATTTCCGAAAGATGGGCATAGACCGTGTACAGGCGTTGATTCTGGTAGCCGAAAGGATGTTGCAGGACAACAGCCAGCCCGTAGGGATCTCTGCGATTCTCTTTTATCCCGCTGTAGAGGCCATAATTGGCCCAGACGACCTGACCTGGAGCCGCGGCGAGGACCGGCGCGCCGTAGTTAGCGGGGATGTCTATGCCGGTATGCGCATTCTGCGGGCTAAAAAAAATTCCGCCATAGCGGTAATCGGCCACCGGCCAGCTGACCTCATCAGCCGCGATAGGGCGGGCAAAGTAGAAGTGATCGAATTGTGAAATCGCCCAGGGACTCGGATATAACGGTGGACGCCAGGCCGAGAGAAGTTCTACAGGAGGGGTCGGGAGCACGAATCGCAGCGGGTCGGCGGTTTGGGCCTGCCTCGACGCGATCGGTTCTGGCGTTGCTGACGGCGCGAAGGGTGTGAGGTCGAGATCGGTCGGAGAAAGTGTAGGCGTCGTAGAGGCGGTGTAGCAAGCTGTGAGCACTCCCACAAAAACCAATATCTCACAACAACCCAGGAGAACACCGGCTGGCCCGCGCAACTTCTCGCGCCAGACCTTTCTATTATTCGCGAGAACGCCCAGGGTGCGTTTCATTGTTTCACGGGGAAGACGTGAACGTAGGGCGGGGGGAGGGGGTCAGCGAAGGCGTCGGTGAAACCCAGCGCCATGGAGTGCGGGTCGGCGTACGCGTTGGCGGAATGACCACCGTCGGGGTGACGAAAATATCCGGCGGGTATAACTGTAACATGGCCGTTTGCCAGTCCAGCCCTTGTCTCCAGACGAATTCGCCGCAACGCGCGCCCTGAAAGTAGGAGCGCCAGTTCGCTAGCGCCGGCAAACGTTCCCAACCGTATTCGCGTGCCAGCGCAGTCAGGTCGAGCCAGTAGCCAGGAGGCACGGTCGAAGCCCATTGCCCGCCCCGATCGTAGACGGCAGGATCACGGTTATAACGAGCGATAAGATCCCAGGGTACCTCGCGCAGGGGCAAGCCCATGGAACCGTCCTGCGCCAGGACGCGCAGGTAAACGCGCCAGTAGGTCTGCTGGCCAAAATCCTCGCGACCGATGACCATCCAACCGGCGTTGAGCAAGAGCGGATTGAGCGCGAAGGCGCGACCGGTGTAGAGCCAGTCTTCGCTCAGGCCGGGTTCGAGGGGGACGGTGAGCGGCACAAACGCGTTGCTCAGCGCAGCCAGCGCATCCCAGCCGGCGACTTCCGCCACGCGTTGACGGAGCGCCTGAAACGCCTCATCCACCGCGTCGTGCAATTGAGGGTAGGGCGCTTGAATGCCAGGAATATCCACCAGCATCGCCCTTCCCCCGGGGATATCTGGATTCTGGCTGATTTGCGGCGAATATAAAGGGGCAGACGTTCGTTCGGCTGCCTGACGGAAAAGTTCCGGCAAGGAGCGCAGCAGGCCGCCCGGCAACACAGTCAATCCATAGGGCGTTCCCCGAATTGGAGTGGGCGGGAAGGTCACTGTCCCTTCCGGCCAGGCGTAGACCACCACAAAGTACTCGTTGGGCGTGGCAACCAGTGCGGCAATGTGCGTCTCATCCAGCCAGACCGGCCAGTGACCGCTGCCCACCCAGCGTGGCCGCTCGTCTGGCGCGCGGCTATCCCAAACGTAAAGGCCGGCCAGACCGTTTTCCTCAGAAACCGCACTCCAGGCCAGGAAATTGCCATTGGGCGACCAGGCTGGGTGCGATTCCGTGCTTTTCGGCGAACGAGAGACGTTGAGGAACCGCTCCTCCCCGGCCCTTCCCAGATCGGCAATCCAGATGTCATCCTGACCGTTGCGATTCGAGACGAACGCCACCCACTGCTGGCGCGGCGGGGGTGCCCAAGCGGGCATGCGATCGGAAAAGGCATCGTTCGTGACTCGAATCGGCGCCTGCTGACCGTCGGCGACCGAGCGAACGAACAATTCCAGATTTTCGTCCACATAGGCCTCATACACCAGCCAGAGGCCGTCCGATGACCAGGAAGGCGCGCCCTCGTATTCGGGAGTGTCGCTCAGCCGGATCACGGTGCCATCGGCGAGCGTGAGCAAATAAAGATCCCAGTAGCCGTTGCGGCGCGAGGCGTACGCGATCTGTTTCCCATCTGGGCTAATGGCCGGGGTAACATCATCCCAGGGATCGGCCGTGAGACGGATCAGCGAGAGATTGGGGGAGTATGCAAAAAGATGGATAGCATTCCCCTCGGTCAGTGAGAGGAGAAGAGCGGGTGGTTCGCGCACAGGCGAGGCGGTTGTCGTCGTGGATGTTGGCGAAGGGAAAAGCGTAGGAGACGGCGAGGAAGGAAGGCGCATCTCCGCCCGGCGCTGACAGGAGACAAAACCGCCAGCGAGGAGGAGCGCGGCGAAGAAACAGCAAAGTCGGCGTCGTCGCATAGTTAGTACATAATTATACTCGCTCAAACGCAGGGGCAATGAGGCTATAGAAAGGCAAGGATGGGACGCGCCACCTATCTCTGGACACGTCCCATCCTGAAATCCGAAAAGGGGGGCTAACAACAGATGGTCAACCGTTTTTGCGCTGGAATTCTTTCATGAACTGCGCCAGGCTCTCCACTGCTTCCAGCGTGACCGCGTTATAAATGGATGCGCGAATGCCGCCCACCGAGCGATGCCCTTTCAGACCGATGAGATCGTTTTTCTTGGCTTCGGCGACGAACTGTTCTTCCAGCGTCTCAGAAGGCAGGCGGAACGTGACGTTCATCACGGAACGGCTATCGAGGCGAGCATGGCCGCGATAGAAACCATCACTCTCATCAATGATCTTATAGAGCAAATCTGCCTTGGCGCGATTGCGTTTTTCTATTTCCGTTAGCCCGCCCTGGGCTTTGAGCCACTTCAGCACCAGGCTCACGATATACACGTTCCAGCAAGGCGGGGTATTGAGCAAAGAGTTCTCGGCTGCCAGTTCCTTATAGTTGAGCATACTGGGCAGGTTGGCCGGTGTGCGCTCCAGTAAATCCGAACGGATGATGACAATGACCACGCCCGCCGGCCCAACATTCTTCTGCGCGCCGGCATAGAGAAGACCGTATTTGGAAATATCCAGCGGGCGACTGAGGAAATCCGAGGAGGCATCGCAGACCAGCGGTACGCCCGCCGGGGGCGTGGGCTCCTCAAAGAACTCGACGCCTTGAATGGTCTCGTTCGAGGTGAAATGGAGATAGGCAGCCTTTGGATCCAAAGCGAGCTCCGAGGGAGAGGGCACATGATCAAAGTTGCTGGCCTCGGCGCTGACGGCCAGCCGAGTCGCGCCAAGTTTTTGCGCCTCCTTGAACGCCTTCTTGCCCCAGGAACCGGTCAACAGGTAATCGGCGGAGCTGCCATTGGGGCGTAAATTCATCGGCGCCATGGCGAATTGCAGCGTGGCGCCGCCCTGCAGGAAGAGCACTTTGTAGTCAGCAGGAACCTGGAGCAGTTCGCGAAGGTCGGCTTCCGCTTCTTTGATAAGCGCCTCGAATTCCTTCGAACGATGGCTGATCTCCATAACCGACATGCCCGTTCCACGGAAATCAAGCATTTCGGCCTGCGCTTGCTCGAGAACAGGCAAGGGTAAAGCGGCTGGCCCTGGATTGAAGTTGAAAACGCGCTTGGGGGACATGGCTATATTCTCCTGGGCTTTGGGTTTTGAAAGATTGTACCAGAAAGTGCGAATTTTCACAATGTGTGTCCAAATGTGTACACATCCACGAGCTGTCAGCGGTATGGCCCCTGGGGCAAAATGCCTAGGGGCACGCTACGACTTTTGCGTAAACACGCAACACTGCTCCATGACCGACGCTCACGCGGCAAAGCCTGGCGAGGTCAAGCATAGTCCAGGCTCCGCATTACCTCTGCCCCAGTATCAGGCTGATGGCCTCCCTAGGAACAGCCATACCACGTGAGCGCGCCTGACCTTTGCCCGTTGTCTTCGGGTGGCAGGCGGGGGCAACGCGTCACGTCCAACTTCGTTTGCAAAATGGAGTCTGCCTGCCCTTTGCCGTCGGCCAGGGAATAAATCTCATCCTACTACCTCCGTCGTCGGCTACGGGATGGCCTTCGCTTTTTTAGAAGAATCCACGCTACTGTTTGCTCCAATCGAGCCAGATGTAACGACCGAAGGAGATATCAATCGGCGTCAACGTGTACCCCTGGACATACGGTTTGACCAGAATGTACGAGATGGAATGATGTAGAAAGATGGCCGGCGCGTCCTGGACGAGAATCTCTTCTGCTTGTTGATATAACCGGATGCGGCGGGTTACGTCACGCTCCACGCGCGCCTCTTCCAAGATAGCATCCAGTGCAGGATTGTTATAATCACCCAGATTCTGCTGCGCGCCGCTATGGAAGAGAATGTCAATGAAATTCTCCGGGTCAGGGTAATCGGCGCACCAGCCCTGCTCGAAGATTTGACCATGTTTGCCATCGTAAAGCAAGTCATAGAACAGGTTAGGGTCCAGATTTTCGATGGTAATCGTCACGCCTAGGTTTTGCTCCCACATTTGAGCCAGGGCAGCAGCCAAAGGGTCGTTCCCGTTGCCAATACCGGCGCTGGTGTAAACGATCGGCAGCAGGCCGGCCGGGCCTTTGTACTTCGATTCGGCGAGCAGTTGGCGGGCACGAGCAGGGTCGTAAGGTAAACCTTCCAGAGCAGGATTGTATCCGGGCAACGCAGGCGGATAGAGTCCCTTGGCCGGCAGACCAACGCCATGGAACACAACATCAATGTACTTCTGTCGATCGAACGCCATCGTAAACGCCTGACGCACTTTGACGTCATCGAACGGCGGCCGGCCGACATCAAAGACGACATAATGAGTGCACAAATCCACATTCGAGTGCAAGTCGGCATGAAGCGGCTCCGACGGGTTGCTGACGCGCTCTACGTCATAGGAATAGACCGGCGCAATGTCAATCTCGCCTGCCTCGTAAAGTCGAATCGGAATACCGCTATATAGTTGCACAACGACGTATGGGATGACCGGCGCGCCCAGATAGAAATCCTCGTTCGCCTGATAGATTTTGACCTTGAAGCGATCCCAACGCGTTAACTTATAGGGGCCGGTGCCGTTTGGTTTGCGATACCATTCGCTCCCCGACTCGACGTTGGCGCGATCGACCACGAAAGCGGTCGGATAGGTCAGTTTGAGCAAAAAGTAGGGCTTGGGGGCATCAATGGTGACTTGCAGGGTATGATCATCCAAGACCTTCAAACCGCGAATGTGGTCGGCCTTGCCTTCGTGCTTTTCCCTGACGCCAACGATATCGCCGAGATAGGTGAGGACGGTATCCGAACCGGTCGCAGGATCGGCAGCGCGTTCCCATGAGTAGACCACGTCCTGTGCAGAAACGGGCCGGCCATCGTGAAAACGGGCGTTTTGGCGCAGGTAGAAGGTATAGATCGTACCATCAGGGGAGACTTCCCACGATTCGGCTAAATCAGGAATTAGGTTCAACTGTGGGTCAAAAGCCACCAGCCCACTGAAGACGAGTTTATCTCCGGCGAAGTGGGTGGTGGCAGGGTCATGGTCGCGCGGGTTGGTGCTCTCCGTGTCCGATAGAACCAGTGCCTGTTCGCGCGGGATGTTGTAGAGGGCAGGCATCTCGGCATGGATGCTGGCGATCATCGTCATCAGGTCGTCCGCGTAGTAGTCATACGCTTTCGGCGAAGCGAAAGACATCAGCAGGAATTGACGCGCGCCGTGCACGAGAGTCAGAAGGTGAATCTTGAGATCACGGCCATCCTCGGTCTTGGCGGTGATCAACGTCTGCCAGGCCGCATGACCATCGTCCAAAGCAATTTGTTCATCGGCGAGGTAAGTCACCTCCTGTAACCCACTCAGGGCCTCTTGTGCGATGCTGCGCGCTGCTTCCTCTAGTGTTTCATCGGCGGCCGGAAAGACGTAGAGATACGAGTACAAGGCGCGATCCGTGCTTATGAAAACGGCAAGATTCTGTTCATTCTCGCCGCTCTCCAATTTCCAACCGCGCGGATAGCGCAGACTGATGCCGTTTTCAGGGCTAGCAAAGACGCCAGGGATAGTCGTTGGAGTCATTGGGGCAGGCGTTCGCCCCTCGGCGGGTAGTGCGATCTGCTCCGTCAACCGGCAAGCGAAGAGGAAGGAAACCAGAATCAGCAAGGCAGGGACGGGAGAGGCGCGCTTCATGAGGCCTTCCTTCTGCGACGACGCAAGGTGACAAGGACAGGGATACCGATCGCCAGCAGGGCAATCACGCAACAAGCAACCGCAAGTCCAACAAAAGTGGCGATTCCCTTGTCAAGTTGGAAGGGAAAGCCGAAAGCCGCCGGCGTACTCGTCGCCGCCTTGTCGGCAGCGGGCGGCGATTCCCCAGGGGTGACGGTTGGGCGAGGCAAGGTAGGCAACGGCGTTGGACTGTTCACAGAGGCTGCCGGGACGCCGGAGATGGGAGCGATGGTCGGAACCGCCGTAGGAGTCGGCCGTGGAGTCGGTTGCGCGCCGCCAGCGCGGGGACGGGCGTGAATTGCCTTGCGCCAGGCATCCTCCAGGCCATCGGTATCCAAGCTATAGACAGCTTGGAGCGCCTCGTCCACGGTGCTGCCCTCACTCAAACGGGAAAGCAGGCTATCCATCCTTGCTCGCCCATACTGGCGAATGAGAAAAGCAACCACGCTATAGGACTGGGCATAGGAAAGTGTTGCACGTGTGCTTTCCTCAGAAAAGCCACCGGTCAGCGCGCGCAGGGGGATGAGCGTGTCGCCGGCGATTGCCTGATTCAACAGGTCTTGCTGATAGGTTTCTAGGCCGCCCTCGCCATACATGGCCAGCCCTTCGCTCAACCAGGTAGGCAACGAACCAAGACAGGAAAAGGCGCGCTGCCCAATAAGAACGTGAGTCAATTCATGGGCTACCGCGCGTTTTCCCCACTCGAGGTCTTCCGGCGCGACACCAATGATGACAATGTTATGTTCCGGGTAAGCCTGTCCGCCGGCCCAGCCGGGTTCATAAAGGACTGCCTCTCGCATGTCGCTGGTTGTGGCATAGATGTAAATATCCACTGCCTTTTCAGGTCGGATACCAACATCCTGCTTCAGACGGTTGAGCGCGTCCACCGCGGCTTGGTGCAGCGCCGTAGCAAACTTCTCGCTGCCGGCATAGTAGTGGAGGCGAATATTGCCTCCACCGACCGTTTTCCAATCGTGAATCTCGTCTAGCCAAAGAATGTTCTGTTGTGGGGTAGTGTACTCCTGACCATCCGCGCCCTGGACGCGCCAGCGCCACCAAAGGGTTGCGCCCGGCGGCAGCGAGCCAGACTGGCGCATTTCCCATGTCCACTGCACGGTGACGCTGGCAGCCGGCGTGAATGCGGGAAAGGCTTT
Organism: Anaerolineales bacterium; assembly: GCA_034436015.1. Classification (GTDB taxonomy): domain Bacteria; phylum Chloroflexota; class Anaerolineae; order Anaerolineales; family Villigracilaceae; genus DAOTVX01. The sequence continues at coordinate 96,265 of DAOTWG010000031.1, read as the reverse complement.
GGCAACAACTACGCCACAAGTCCGCTGTTCCACGCCATATTCCAGAACTACCGACTTGATGTCTGCAGGAGCAGTGAAGGCAGCCAGGAAGGTGACGCTCTCAGGAAAGTTCAGCGCAGCCTTGTCCTCCCCGATCTCGATGCCACCCTGGGCATGGGCCGTGGGCGCGATCGACAACAAGCAAACCACAAAGGCGATGAGGACAGGCGCAAAGTGTCCTCTCATGGGCAACTCCAGGACAAACCCAGTTTCAGGTTGCTCCTTGCAGTTGATTGAGAGCCGCCCGAAAATCGGCCACATTCGGAGGATTCAGGGCGATAATCGCTTGCAGGGCGCGAATCGCGCCAGTCTTGTCGCCAGCGTCCAACAGTAGCTCGCCGAGGGCATCCAGTTGTTCGACGGCATCCTGCACGCGGCCAACACGGCGGTATTCTTCTGCTAGGTGCGAACGTAGCAGGGGTTGCGAGGGATTCTCCTCAACGAGGGCTTCAAGCAGGTCTATGGCTTCCGCGCGACGTCTGTTGCTCTCCAGATAATCCAGGTAATTCCCCAGTTCGGCCTCGGCCTGAGAAACCTGGTTGAGTCGCAGATTCAATTCAATGATGTGTTTCCGACTATCCAGATCGTCCGGCTGGAGGGTACGGATTTGTTCGTAGATACGCAATGCCTGCCGCCAATCCAGTCTCTGGATGTCGATATCGGCCATACGGCGCAAAATTTGCAAGCTCCAGCTACGGTTGGTGGCGCTTTGTTGTGCCTGACGCAAAGCACTAGCATAGGTCTTGCGCGCCAGATCCAGTTCGGCCAGGCGGTAATATGTCTCGGCTAGTTCTAGATATTCGGCGAGAGCCTCATCAACCTGGCCACGCGCGATCAACTGATCGATCAGGCGCGTTCGGGCAGCCAGATCCATGGGGGCGAGTTGGACCACGCGCCGCAGCAAGTTGACGGCTTGGCTTGCCTCGCCGCGCACACTGTAGCTATGGGCTACCACCTCGAACTTCGTGAGCGCATCCTGCCTATTTCCCTGACGGACGAGAATCTCGCCGATCAGGGTATGGAGAGGAAGATAGGTCGGCGCATACTCGATCGCATCGAAAGCCAGTTCCATGGCGGAACGCAGGTGACCTTCTTGCAACAGGCGGTTGACCTGGCTAATGGCCTCCACGACCTGACTGCTCTGAGCCTGCGTCAGCATCTCTGCCAAAGGTAGAGGAGGCGCACCGGGCGGTGGTTCGGGAAGTTGTTGCCGCGCCTGCGATAGTTCGGCGCGCCAGTTCGGGCGCATGAGTAAATCGTGAATGGACCGGCACAATCTCTCCTGCGCCTCGGGGTCGTTCTGCTGCGATTGCGCTTCTATCAACGGCTCGTACAATTGACGCAGCTCGGCCGCCTGTTCCGATTCGATGACCGCGGAGTCAGCAATCTTCAGCGCTTCCATGTACTCGACGACAGCCTCCGGCAGGCGCTTCATCTGGCGCAGGATCTGTCCCATGATCAAGCGCGCCGGCATGGCGTAATCGGAGTGATGGACGGCATGTTGCAGGTAACGCAACGCGCTTTCCAGGCGCCCACGCTGAAAGTAAAGCAGGCCGAGATCGTAGTAAATGGCGGAATCTTTGAAGCCGGCGGCCAATGCCCGCTCCATCTCCTCAATAGCCTGCGCATCCTGCCCGCTGGTTTGCGCTTCGATGGCTTGACTGAGATGAAGCAAGATTTTCGTCTTCTCGCCGGTTTGCAACGAGAGCGGGCCGGTGCCTTTGACAATCGCTTGCATGCCGCGCCGACCGGCGGCTGTGGCTTGCTCCTCCCCCTCCTCGGAAAACTCGAAGAGGATTTCCGCCAAACGGGTGATTGCCTTTCGCCGCGCCTCCGCGACCGGATCAACCTGGCGCTCAGTGGGAATAGCGGCGCTGCTGCGTCGAACCTGCGCCATGAGCAGGGGCGCCGTACCGCCCTTAGGACGCTGCGGCTTGGGCAAAGGACGACCGCTTTGCATCAGGGTTAACGCCTGACGCACTTCGGTGCTGTTGGGCATCAGGCGTTGTGCATGACCAAGCATGTTCTTTGCTTTCTCAAGATTGCCGGCATGCTGCAGCAAACTGGCGGCCGCCAGGTATGCTGTCGCCGATTCGGCAGGTCGGCCTAGTTTCTCATAGACCAGGGCAAGATTCGTATAGGCGCCAATATATTCCGGGTCAAGCACCGTGATACGTTTCCAGTTCTCAATGGCTTTGTTCGTATCACCCGATTTCACATAGAGATCCGCCGCTTTCCAGAATGCCTGGACGGCTTTCTGCAGTTCACCCAGACGTTCCTGCAACTGTCCCACCCTCTCCCAGGGGATAGGATCCTCAGGAGCAGCGCGCGCGGCCTGCTGATAGGCTTTCAGCGCCTCATCGTACCGTTGCAACTGAACAAGCGCCAGCCCCAGGCTAGTTAACGCCTGCGGACTATCAGGGAACTCTGCCAGCGCGCGCTGATACGCCTCCACAGCCTTTTCCCATTGCTGGTCCCAGGCCGCCGAGTGTCCCTGACTCATTGCTTTTTGAAAGATATCCTCGCGTCCACTCATATCGCACTCGCCTGCCTTGCAAAGTATGCCATATCTCGCTATCCCTGGAGGGGTCCCTCATGCAACGGGCTGTAGTTCGTCCCAATTCAAGCCCCAGCGCGCCTCGGTGGCGAGGGGAACCGGCAAGGAGTAAGCGTTTTCCATAACCTCGCTCACCACGCGCGCGGTTTCCTTTAGTTCCTGGCGCGGGCATTCCAGCACCAGTTCATCGTGCACCTGAAGCAACATTCGTCCGCGCAGGCCGGCGTTACGCAACGCTGGCGGAATGCGAATCATGGCTATCTTCATTATATCAGCGGCTGTGCCTTGGATGGGGGCATTAATCGCCTCGCGTTCCTCACGGTTACGCGCGGCTTGATTCAAGGGGCTTTTGAGGCTGGGAAAGTAGCGACGGCGGCCAAGAAGCGTTTCCACGTACCCTTGCTCACGCGCCTGTTGGCGAAGATCGTCCAGGTACTTTTTGGCCGCAGGAAACTGCCGGAAATACGCCCTGACGAACTCTTCCGCTTCGGCAAGGGTCAGATCGGTAGCGCGCGTCAGGCCATAGGCCGACATGCCGTAGATGAGGCCAAAATTAATGGCTTTGGCGTGGCGACGTTGCTCTTTGGTCACCGCTTCGAGTGGGACGCCGTAGATAGCAGCAGCGGTAGCGGCGTGAATGTCCTGCCCGGCGCGAAAGGCACTCATCATAGCTTCATCGCCGGCCATGCAGGCGACTACACGCAGCTCGATTTGGGAGTAGTCGAGCGAAAGCAACACATGGCCCGGCGCGGCAACAAATCCACGCCGCACAAGACGGCCAAGTTCACTGCGAGTCGGAATGTTCTGTAAGTTGGGGTTCGATGAGGAAAGTCGTCCTGTTACCACAGCAGTCTGGCTGAACGAAGTATGCACACGGCCGGTTTGAGGATGAATTTGCGCCGGCAACGCGTCCACGTAGGTGCTCTTCAACTTGGCCAGTTCACGGTACTCCAACACCAGGTCTACCACCGAATGTTGCCCTCTCATGGCTTCCAACACGCCAGCCGCGGTAGAGTAGTGTCCGGCGGCGGTCTTACGGCCGCGGTCAGGCGGCGTGAGATGCAGAATATTGAACAGCACATCCGAGAGTTGCTGGGTGGAATTCAGGTTGAAAGTCTTGCCCACGATGGCGTACACTTGCTGTTCCATTGCGCTCATGCGTTCTGCCAGTTCGCGCGAGAAAGAAGCGAAAAACTCGCGATCGAGAGCAACGCCGGCCATCTCCATCTCGGCAAGCACGGGAACGAGCGGCATTTCGATTTCTGCAAAGAGGGCAGAAAGTTTGGGGAAATGCTGCAATTCGGCTTCCAGCAACGGCCGGAGGCGAAGAGTAATTTCAGCATCAGCAACAGCGTAGGGGGCTACCTCCTCAATGGCGACGCTGGCCATAGAACGTTGATTTCGGCCGGCGCCGATTAAATCCTGAATAGGGGTCATCTCCACCCCAAGCCGAGCAGCGGCCAGGTTTTTCAGGCCCAGGTTATGTGAATCGGGATTCAATACCCATTCCGCAATCATGGTATCAAACGCCAGCGGCTGGACGCGTAATCCTTGCCGCGCCAGAACAATGTAATCGTATTTGAGATGATGCCCTATTTTCGGAACAGTCGAATCGGTCAATGAGGCGCGTAAGGCAGTGAGCACGGCCTCACGCGAGAGCTGTTGCCCTTGATGATGACCAAGAGGGATATAATATCCTTCCCCTTCCTGCACGGCCAACGCAATGCCTACCAACTCTGCCAGCATTGGCTCGGTAGAGGTAGTCTCGGTATCCAGAGCAACGACAGGCGCGTGTTGGAGAGTACTGATCAAAGAGGAAAGTTTTTCCGGGGTATCCACTACGTAAACCGTCAGAGCTGGCTTGGACAGAATACGCACGGCCAGTTCGACAACGTTGCCGGCGGGAGGTTGGGCGAAAAGGCTCAACTGTTGAACGGGCACGCCGACGTCGCTCAACCGCCTGACTTTGGGAAGCAGCGAGCGGAATTCGAGGCGGCGGAACAGAGCCTCAACACAAGCTGCATCGAAGGCCTGGGGACGCGCCTGTTCCAGGTCAATACGCAGGGGTAAATCCGCGCGGATTGCGGCCAAGGAGCGGCTCAGATAAGCGGAATCGCGCCCCTCCTCCAACTTGACGCGCCAGCGCGGCTCAATTGTGGCCAGGTGGGTATAGACGCCATCCAGCGTGCCGTATTTCTTCAACAGCGCGATAGCCGTTTTCTCGCCGATGCCGCGCACGCCGGGAATATTATCCGACGGATCGCCGGCCAGGGCCTTGTAGTCCACGAGCTGCTCCGGGCGAATGCCTAATCGAGCAATCACATCCTCCGCGGTGAGATAGGTGCAATCATCGCCGACCACATAGACGGCGATGCGCTCACCCACTAGTTGAAGCAGGTCACGGTCACCCGTAATGATCTTGACGCCCAGTCCTTGCTCCCTGGCCCAGCGCGCGAGCGAACCCAAGACATCGTCCGCTTCATAGCCCTCAACTTCCAGGCGCGGGATATTGAACGCATCCACCAGCTCGCGAATGCGTTCGATTTGCGGACGCAGGTCGTCGGGCATTTTGGCGCGCGTCGCTTTGTAATCGGGGAAGAGATCGGCGCGAAACGTCCGCCCGGTATCGAAGGCGACAGCCAGATAATCCGGTCTTTCCTGTTCGTAAATGCGCAGAAGCTCGCGGGCAAACCCATACACGCCGGCAGTAGGTTCGCCGCCGGCGGTCTGCCAGCGCGAGCCGGCTCCTCCGCCGGTCAAAGCAAAATACATCCGATAGGCCAAGGCATGGCCATCGATCAGGTACAGGGTAGGAGGCATGGCACGTTAATTCTACCCTATCCGCGCATTAACGCGAGCGTTTTGTAAGTCCTTGTCGTTGACGTATCTGGGTAATAAAGTCTTTGACAAGTTGGGGCGGGTGTGGCTGGCTCCCCCCCATAATCAGGTATCCCGGCGCCCAGAAATCGCCCGAAGGGTTCTCTTTTTTGAGGCGCGGAAACTCCTCGAAAATTCTCGCCGAAGTTTGCTGACGCACTGCCCGCATGACATAACTTGGCGGCGTAGGCGGCGGCACGTTGACAATCCACTGTAAGTAATCGGGACGAATGGCAAGATATTCTAATCGCCAGCCATATGCCACACAGAGGTGAGGGAGCCATGTCGAGAGTTTATCGGCCAGATCGCCGGTCAGATGATGCTGTACCAAGCGCGGGATCAGCAGGCAGGCGTACGTCAGGTTATAGGCCGAAGGGGAAACGGGTTCCAGTACAATCTTGCGGACCAGTTCTGTCGTCGGACTTGGAGCGGTGGCCTCCAGCTCCTCCCAGTGGCGCTCCGGCCTGCTCTCGCGCGTTCGAGCCGGTGCGACGACCGTATCCTCCAGGCTGGCCTCATTCACCGAGGACAGGCTCTTCAAATCAGCGACGACGAGCGGGCCGGAGGAAGAGGCTTCCCGACGGGAAGGCGCCGGACGAGTAGGCCCGAGATCATATTCCAAGTTGCCAATCTGTAGTTCCGCCTGAGTCTCGTGCGGTGGATTGGGCGGAGGAACATCCACCAGAATCTCGGAAATCGGCGTCAGGTCCGGCGGTAAGCCTTCGTCTTCTTCCTCCCCGGCCGGCGACGAGGCAGATAAGGAGCGAACAAGGCGATTCGCCTGGGTGCGAATGGTTGTGAAGGAGGTCTCAGCGTCGAAGACCAACGCTAACACCATGTCGGCTCCCAGGCTGGTGGCGTAAAGCATGTGCTCGGCTCTGGTCGATTCCAGGCGAATAAAGCGCACCAGGTCGCTCCCACTCTGAGCGTCCCAGTAGCGGGAGACCGTCTCGGCTAGTTCGCGCGCCGCTGTCTGCGGCAACTGACCGGCATATGCCCAAAGTTCCTGCCGACGGGCGATCAGAGCCGCCTGAGCCGAGGATTCGAGCGTCAGACGCGTCAGGTGCTGCGCCGCGCGATTGACGTCGGCCAGCCAGGGCATACCGGCAGGTACGGGAAAATTATTCCCTCTCTGTTCCTCTTCAGCCGAGATGTTAGAAAGGGCAGCGTTGACGGTCTCGAACAAATCGGGCAAGTAGAAAGGCTTGGGCAGATAGCCGGCTACGTTGCTCGCGGCGGTTAGGTCCATTTGTCTGCCCTCTCCCACCACAATGAACTTGACCGCCGAATGGATACGCGGCAGCGACTTCATCAGCGATGGTGCTTCTTCAAAGTCTGCATCGAGGAAAACCAAAGGACAGGAATAGGCACGTAAAAAGGCCTCCGCCTCCATCCTGTTGCTACGCACGCTGACATTAAATCGCCCCGTTTCCTCCAGATTTTGACGGACAAGTTCGCCAAACGCGGCGTCGGAGGTCACAACCAGCAACGGCATCATCGTTTATAGTGTATCACGGCCTGGCTATCGATGCAAGCCTGAAAAAGGAGGAATTTTCGTTCAGAAGCAAGCAAGGAATCGCGTACTCCTCCAGGCCCGCTCGGCGGCGAACAACGTACTACCGAGCAGGAAACATCGTGTCTGGCAGGACTCAGCCCTGCCAGACACCAGCACTTTCTGTCGCGCGTTTTCCGACTCCAGCGTCGACCTCGGGAATCGCCCCTACGCCGCCCAGCGCGCGAGCCGCCAGGCAGCCGGCAAAGCCAGCGCTGCGGCGATTAACTTGATGGCATCGCCGATCAGGAACGGGAGGAAACCCGCTAGAATGGCCCTCTCTATGCTCCCAAGCACAACCGCCAACCAGGGCACGCCGAAGAGGTAGATGACCGCCTCGCCAGCCAGAAACACCAACACCGCCTGCGGCAGGCGGCGTTCCAGACCGCGTTCCGCCAACCAGCCGACCAGCCAGGCCGCAGCGGCAAAACCAATCAGATAGCCGGCGGTTGGTCCTACCAGGTGAGACAAACCAGACGCGCCCCCGGCGAAGAACGGCAATCCCGCTGCTCCCATACCGAGATAGGTTACGAGCGCCGCGAATCCGCGCTTGGCGCCAAAGGCCGCTCCAACCAAGAGAACGGCGAATGTCTGACCGGTAATCGGAACCGGCGTGAAAGGCAGAGGAATACGTACCTGCGCCAGTGCTGCTACAAAGAGCGCGCCGGCAAAGACCAAGGAAACTTCGCGCACACGAGAATCGACCCTGGAAAGATAACGCGCGGCGAGAGTAGGTGCAAGCGCTTCCATCAACGAATACCTCCTGTAACAAGATTGTATCGGGCAACGTTCCCCATCCTAATAAACCCCATGAAGCGAAAAATGACACGGCTACCCCGGCGCAGCCACAGGTCGATCACAGAAACGGCAAGGTACAATACATAAGGGGCCTACTTCTCCCCTACAGTGCTTGTTTTTTTACTTCGGCACAAAGGTTAGTTAACGCAGGTTGCGAAGCGAATCCCCCCTACGCGAGTGTCAAGGGGTAACGATAGGCGCTGGAGAAGGTTGTTGTGCCTCACGCCCGACAACCATGTACCACTCGTTAACATTGGCAAAGCGGTCACTTGGATTGAAGAGAGGGGCAATTTGAACCCCCCGCACACTGTCATCCACGCCGTAAGTATAGACGGGATAATACAATAGCAAAGCCGGCCATTCTTTGGCGAAGACAACCTGAAAATTGCGGTATAGGCGAGCGCGCGAATCGAGCTGCGTAAGGACGCGCGCTTGCTCCAGATACTCGCTCGCCGAACGGCTATCCCACTGCGCGTAGTTCTGACCATCCAACGCCTCCGCTTGATGCCAAAACGGGTAGGGATCTGGGTCTGCAGAATTGCTCATATCCAGATCCACCAGCGCGGCTTGATAGCGGCGAGGGATGAGATGATTATGCAGCAATGATGAATAATCCACAGCCTGCAACGTCACGCCTACCCCGATGGTCGCCCAGTCCTCCTGGATGGCCTGGGCCAACTGGGCATGCAAGGCATCATCGGGGTAAAGAAGGGTAAAGGCAAGGCTCTTCCCCTCTTTGGCTCGCAGTGGGCTTTCGCCGCCGAGTACATAGCCGGCCTCCTTGAGCAAGGTCTGAGCCCGCTCTGGATCGTAGGGTATGGCTTCTATACCCTCATAGAATGCCCAGTTGCCGGGTGGAATGACGCTGTTCGCGAGCACCGCCTGGCCTTGCAGGATACGATCCACCAGGGAACGGCGGTTTAAGCTATAAAGCAGCGCGCGACGAACGGCTCTATCTTGGAAAAAGAGAACCTCGTCATTCTGCAAGTGGAGCAGAATTAACGTCAGACGAGGAAGACGAGCCGTATAGAGGCTTAGGTTGGGTTCCAGCAGGGCTCCCATCAGAATATCGGGGGTAACGTTGCCAATGCCAAGAACCTCACCATCGCCGTAGGCCGCGAGGGCCTCGGCAGCAGAATCATAGTAACGGAAAATGAATTGGGTAAGGCGCGGTGGTCGCCTGTAGTAGGATTCATTGGCAGCCAGAATCACCCCTCGAATCTGCCCATTCTCCACAAGGAGTTGCTCAAAGCGATATGGGCCGCTGCCTATAGGCGCAAGGTTGAAAGCATGGTTGACAAGCTGGTCGGGAGGCACATCGCCGAGCAAGTGTTTCGGCAATACGCCGAACGTCAGGTAACTCAGAAAGGGCGCGAAGGGTTCAGGCAAGATGAATTTCAGATTCTTATCATCCAGACGCATTACTTGCACCTGATCCCATAACGCGCGTACATCATCCGGATAAGTGGTCACGCCGGTACGAATAATGTCAAGCGTAAAGAGGACGTCATCGCTGGTGACCGGCTTGCCATCATGCCAGACGGCATTCGGTCGCAGGGTGAAGTTGTACACCGTGCCATCCTGCGAGATGCCCCACGACTCGGCCAGGTCTGGATGTGGCAGGCCGCGCCCGTCGAAGGTCAACAGGCTGCTGAAAAGCAGGCGATCCACATCCCGATCCGCCTGATTGTAGTAGTCGAACCAAGGGTTGAGACGGCCAAAGGCACCGACAACGGCCTCGACGTACACCCCCCCACTAACCGGTTGTGCTTGGATAGGAACAGCGGCCTGTGGTTTCTGGATCAGCAACAAAAAACTCACCACGCCGAGCGTGGCGAGAACGACAACAATCTGCCAACGCAGCCTTTTCATAAGGGAGAAAAAGGCCTTTCCATCCAGCGTCATTGGAAGAACGGCCTGACTTCCCTGCTCAGGAACGCGCAGCCAGAATAGCCGACGTGATGGCCAAAGCAAAGAAAAGCAGGCTGAAAATGACTGTCACCCAGAAGAGCGCCTTTTCAATGCCGCGCCGCGCGGTAAAAATACCGCCCGTATCGGAACCGGTCAGACCACCCAGACCTGCGCCTTTGCTTTGTAGGATAATACTTCCTACAAGGGCGATCGAGGTTAAAATCAGGGAGATATTAATAATTTGAGACCAATTCATGAAAGAACCTCCTGTAATGAGCCGCTTCATTATACTCGTGAAGCGAGAGAACCGTCAACATGGAAGAACTGATTGTCAACCTCCATATCCACACACGCTATTCCGACGGCTCCGGTACGCACGCCGAATTAGCACAGGCCGCGCTGCGAACCGGCGTCGACGCGTTATTGGTCAGCGACCATAACGTCCTAGTACAGGGCGCAGAACGTTACTATCGGGATGGGACGCGTATTGTTCTGCTCCTGATAGGAGAAGAAATCCACGATCAAGACCGCCTGCCGCAGAAAAACCATCTCCTCGTGTTCGGCGCGGGGCGCGAACTGGCGCCGCTGGCCGACGATCCGCAGGCCGTGATTGACGCGGCGCGCGCGGCGGGCGGCCTCTCTTTCCTGGCCCATCCGGTGGACCCGGAACTGCGCGCTTTCGGCGAGGATGACATCTCCTGGGTGGACTGGCAAATCAGCCGTTACACCGGTCTGGAACTCTGGAACGGCTTGAGTGAACTAAAATCCATTGTTCGGAATAAACTGCAAGGCCTGTTCTACGCGTGCTTTCCCGCTTTCATTGCCCGAGGCCCGCTACCGGCTACCCTGCGCATTTGGGACGACCTGCTCGCCCAGGGGCAACGCGTGGTAGCCGTCGGCGGCTCCGATGCTCACGCGCGGCACATGTCGCTAGGGCCATTACGCAAGGTGATCTTCCCCTACGAGTTCCACTTTTCGACAATCAACACACACCTGCTCGTTCCCCAACCACTAAGCGGCGCAATCGAAACCGACCGGCGCATGGTATTGACCGCTCTGGCGGAGGGGCATTGCTTCATCGGCTACGATCTGGCTGCGCCGACGCGTGGCTTCCGCTTCATAGCGCACGGCAAGGATGGACAAGCGCTCATGGGAGATACCCTCTCGCTCGAAGGAGGAGTGACGCTACAGGTCAAATTGCCGGCGCCGGCAGACGAAGTCCGCCTCATTCGGGATGGGCAAGTTCTGCGTTGTATGAAAGGGGAAGCGATGGTTCACGTCGTCACCCAGGCCGGCTCCTACCGCGTGGAGGCATATCGACGCTTTCTGGGCAAGCAGCGAGGCTGGATATTCAGCAACCCGATCTACATCCGCGAAGCCACGCCCGCACAAGAGTTCTGAGAATCACGTCATCCACGGCGCTCACCACAAATCTTCCCTCATCTATGAGCAAATCGCGGAAAACGCGCAGGGGTATCGGTCAGGCAAGCGTCTCCCATTCCGTGAGCAATGCGTCCCTGGCTTGTTGCACGCGGGCGTATTCGCGGCCGAGTTGGGCGACGCGCGCTGGATCGGAAGGCGGGTTTTCCAACCGCGCGCCCAGCGCGGCCAGTTCGCGTTCCAACACGGCAATTTCATTCTCCAGTTCCTGTAAACGAGCCATCCGCTGCCGTTCCACCTTCACGGCCTCCACCGCTTGCCGGGTCGAGGAAGTTGATGTACGTCCGGCAACATCCTGTAAAGCGGCGCTTGGGGAAGTTTGACGCTCACTCAGGCGCTGACGCTCCTCGCGCCGTTGACTGTACGTACCCTCAAAGACATCTAGGCTGGTCTGGCGCGGGTCAATTTCCCAGAGTTGTGTGGCAAGCACGTCGATCAGGTAAACGGTCGTGCGTCACGAGTAGAATCGTGCCCCCAAAGTCATCCAGTACAGCCTGCAAGACTTCCTGCGAGGGGATGTCAAGGTGAGTGGTCGGCTCATCGAGCAACAAGAGATTGGCTTCCTGTAAGGCCAGCTTTGCCAGGGCAAGACGTCCGCGTTCGCCGCCGGAAAGGAGGGCGACTTTCTTGAACGCATCGTCGCCGGAGAAAAGATATTTCCCCAGATAATCGCGAATCTGACCCGGAAGCCAGGAGGGGGCCGCGTCGGCAATTTCTTCCAGCAGCGTATGACCTGGGTTGAGTCCTTCGTGCGCCTGGGCAAAGTAGCCAATCTTGAGCGATGCGCCCAGCGCAACCTCTCCTTCCAGCGGTGGAATTTGCGCTAGAATGGTCTTAAGGAACGTGGTCTTGCCCGCGCCGCTGGGGCCAATGATGGCAGCGCACTCGCCGCGCCGCAGGACAACATCGGGGGTGCGGAAAAGAGGACGCCCAGGATACCCGACCAGGAGATGAGAGGTGCGCAGAACAATATCGCCGGAACGAGGCGCGGCGCGCAGGCTCAAACGCAGACGCGGAAGATTACAACGGGGAGGCGCAAGGGCCCGCACTCGGCGTTCCGCCTCCTCCACGCCAAACGGGGAGACGACAACGGTCGTCTTGCCAGCTGTTTCCGCCCACTGTTGACTCTGTACATGCTCCAGCCCATGTTGTTCGATAGCCTGCACGAGACGGCTCAACCGGCGTAATCTGCCTTTCGCCTGGTTTACATTTTGACCCGAGATGTTCTTCTTGATATATTCAACTTCTTGAAGCAACCTCGTCTTTTCTGCCTCGAAGATTTCCAGACGATGTTCCCAACGCCGCTCGCGCATGCGCAGGTAAGCTGAGTAATTGCCGGCATAATACTCGCAGACTCCAAACGCCACTTCCAGAATGCCACTGGCAACGCGGTCGAGAAAATACCGATCGTGCGAGACTATGACAGTCGCGCCTTTCCATTGGTTAAGATAGCCCTCCAGCCATTCGACAGCCGCCAGGTCGAAGTGATTGGTCGGCTCATCCAGGAGGAGCAATCGGGATCAGAAAGCAGGAGACGGGCGAGGCGCGCGCGTCTGTTGCCCGCCAGAGAGGTGGGCAAGGGGAAGATAAAAATCAGATTCCGCGAAGCCCAATCCACTCAGCGTCTGACGGATGCGCGTCGGGAAGAGGTAACCGCCGCGCCGCTCGAATTCCTCTTGTAATGGGCCATAGCGGGCAAGAGCTTGCCGGCGTTCTTCGGGACGCGTCATGGCCTGTTCCAGGCGTTCCAATTCCCGTTGCCGTTCGAGCAAATCGGCAAAGATGTTCCGACAGGAATCCCAGAGCGTTCCCTCTGTCTCCACTTCTGTCTCCTGAGGTAGATAGCCAATGCGCAGGCCTCTGGCGCGCATGACCGCGCCGGCGGTAGGTTCCTCCACGCCAAGCAAGATGCGCAGCGACGTTGTCTTGCCACAGCCATTTGGTCCGACCAGCGCCAGGCGCGCGCCTTTTGGCACAGCCAAGGAGACTCTCCGAAACAGGTCAACCCCGCGCCAAAGGATTTGCTCAGATTTGAGACCGCAATCAACGACATAGCAAGCCCATTTCATTAAACCGCTCCGCGCGCCAAGTATATCACGGCAACGGCAAAGGCAATCAGACTGTATAATTGGGGCCAATATCTTTGGGGAAGGAGACACAGCCGTGTTGACAATATCGTGGTTTCTTGCTCTCCATCCTGTGTGGCAGGCGCTTCTCGGCGGATTGTTCACCTGGGGGGTGACCGCTTTGGGCGCAGCAATGGTTTTCTTTTTTAAGAGCATTCAGCGCAAGACTCTGAACGGCATGTTGGGGTTTGCGGCCGGCGTAATGATCGCGGCCAGCTTCTGGTCGCTGCTCGCGCCGGCGATCGAGATGGCGCAAGAGTTAACTGTGCCGGCCTGGTTGCCCGCATTGATAGGCTTCTTGCTAGGCGGTTTATTCCTATGGGGAGTGGACAAGGTGTTGCCTCACCTGCACGCCGGTCTACCGATTCAACAAGCGGAAGGGATCAAGACCTCCTGGCAACGGAGCATTCTGCTCATCCTAGCGATCACGTTGCACAATATACCAGAGGGGCTGGCGGTCGGCGTGGCATTTGGGGCAGTCGCAGCCGGGATCCCTTTCGCAGCCTTGAGCGGCGCCATTGCCCTGGCTCTCGGCATCGGCTTGCAAAATTTTCCAGAGGGCGCGGCGGTGTCCATACCGTTGCGCGGGGAGGGGTTCTCCCGTCTACGCAGTTTTCTGTATGGTCAGGCTTCCGGCCTGGTGGAACCTGTCGCGGCAGTCCTCGGCGCGACAGCGGTGATGACGATACGCCCACTGTTGCCTTACGCGCTAGCGTTCGCCGCCGGCGCGATGATTTATGTCGTCGTCGAGGAATTGATTCCGGAAGCGCAGACAGAAGAGACCCATTTCTCTACCATCGGTGTCCTTCTGGGCTTTGCCATGATGATGTTCCTGGACGTGGCGTTGGGATGATTACGTCAGGGCAGCGCCCTTGACTTTTTTTACTCCTACCGGCTGGTACTTTGGGTCCCACTTGCCCCAAGGCATTCCATTATCGCCAGACCTGAAATAAAAATCCGCCAGGTTGTCGCGCAATTCCGCGCAAGTTCTCAAGGCTGCGAAGTATTCATCATAGCGATCGTAGTTCGAGGGCGCGGCATCGGGCAATCGGAAAAGGCGACGCAACGTAGAATCGGTGTAACACCACCCTTGCGAAGGCTCGTGAAACCAGTCTGTGTCCCGCGCAGCGCCCAACGTAGCCAGCAACACGCCGCCGGGCTTGAGAACACGCAGAATTTCTTGCACTGCCTTTTCCAACCCCTGTGGCGTATTGTGTTCCAACGCCGAGACGGAAATGACAGCATCCAGGGAATTATCGGGCAAATCGGTCATCGTGCTTAAGTCCTGATTGTAGAGGAGGATTGTCCCCCCGCGCCGACGGCGCGGCAGCGCCAAAAACAGCAACGAGGCGACGCCGCGCACGGCCACCTTCACCTTGTCGGCGCCACGCGCGGAGGCGATGTTCTGGCAGACGACTTGCGTGGGAGCAGACAAATCGTCGCGGCGCAAGCTACGCACACGATAACGCGCGCGAAATCGCAGTGGAAGTCTGGCGCGACTGACCCGGTCCACGCTTAACAGGCGCGCGCCGCGCTCAGCAAGATACCATTGCAACAAACCCGTTCCGGCGCCGGCATCCAGCACGTACTTGCCGCGCACATCTCCAAGATTCTCCAGAATCCAGGTCATGTCCAGCAAATAGTGCCAGCCCAGACCGATTTTCAGAGAATGCGCCAGCGCGCGAAGCGACTCGACAAGAGGACGATGGCGTTCGAGCAGGTCGATTGACAGAAGTTCAATTTTCTCTTCCATGCGGTTTTACTCTTCTTCTAGGATAAAAGGTTTGCCTTCCAGAATACCACCCAACAGGGTTTTGGCAGTGGGGGAATGTTCGGGAAGCAACGCGCGCCAATCGAAGCGACGCAATTTCACCACGCCTGGGCGCGAAGCGCTCTCCAGATAGGCGTCGAAGGGCAGAGAGACGCGGAACAACTGGTAGTAAAGGAAACGACGCGCCCATGCACGATGTTCGGCAGGAACCTCAATGTGTTCGACAGTCAGAAATTCCTCGGCCTGAGCGCGAAAGGCTTCCCTGCTTTGTGGGAAGAAAACAGTCGGGTACTGAGTAAAGCGCGCCTGTCCTGCGCATAAGACCGGCGCGCCCATGATAGACGCCTCCAGCCCAATGGTGGAATTATAAACCATGATAAACTTGGAGCGCCGAATCAATTCGTAGGAACTCAGATACTGGCGCGCGCCGACGAAAATCAAATTGGGCAAGGCAAGCGCATGACGCTTCTCAACCCACATCGCAACGCTCTCACGACTTTCCTTGCCCGGTCGCTCTTCGTCTGGATGGGCGCGCAACACGAACAACGTTTCGGGATGCGCACGAACGATGTCCAGCACCTCATCCAGCCAGGCGAACATATCCGGGAAAAGTACGTTGGAGTGAGGTTGGCTGGTATCAAAGATGACATTGGTAAAGACAGGGACAATTTGTTTGAAGCGAGAGGCGGTTTGCAGAAATATCTCATCCAGTCCTTTGATTTCCGGCCAGAAGCGAATCCCAGCCATTGTAAATTGACCACGAAAACGTTGCTCCAAATAAGAATCGAGATGGGCAGTCTGCGTTTCCGAAAGTTCAAAATCTTTAGGGATGAAAATTGGGTAGGCTGTGGCTTCACCCTCAGTAAAGAATGCCGAAAAGGGGCGCAGACCGACCTCGTGCGTGATGACGCGCAGGCCGCGCCGACGCCCAATCCAAGCAACTATTGCCTCAGGGAAAAACTGGCCGTTGAAAACCACGATTGCTTGCGGCAGGATGTTTTCCAGCAAAGCCGCGAATTCCTGGCCGATATTCCAGGCAGAAAGGATATAGTCACGGTAAAGGGCGCGCGTGGCTTCGTCGTCCTGTAAGGTATGGCGACGGAGTATCCAGCGCACGGAGGGCAGCGTCAGCGCGCCCAGAGGAACTTCTGTTTCCGTTAACGCCCAACGGGCAGGGGTAGGCCAGTAAAAGTTCATTAACTGCGATACACTCAGGCCACGAATCGCCTGCGCCAACGAAGCATCCTCGTGGTACGTAAACAGCCACGCCGTGGCGCCGGTGTGAAAGGCCTTTTCCACACGGAGGCAGCGTCCGCAAGGAGGAGGTTGGCTCAAATCACGACTGTTCGTCCCCATGACACACCGGGCCATCCCTCGATGGCAAACCCAGGAGATAACCGGCGCGCCGGCAAGACGGAGCATCCAGGCCGTCAACAACGAGAAAGCGCGGTTGAGCGTCAGCCTGCCAATGCCGGTGGAGGCCTGAAAAATCAAAACCGGCTGGTGTGATTTTGCCCTGCTATATCGGCTTATCCGGCGCGCAGCTTGCGCAACAGCAAGACGACAAGCGAGCTCTTCAAGACGTAGACGGAGAAAAGTCATCCCTCGGGCAAGAAGGTTCCGAGACCTAGTGGAAGAATCGATTGCGCTCATGGTTTGTCGGGAGTTGCATGTAACCTCAGCAAGGGTTTCCTTGCTGTTGGCGATTGTAGGTCGCGCAACAGCAGAAAGAACATTCCCAGGATAACCGCAGCGCCGGCTAATACGTCAACAAAGAGTGCAAGGCTATCCTTGCAAGACTTGCGTGATGTCATTAGCGCGCAAGCCAGTTCCAGCATGGGAATGGTTAGGAAACGATAAAAGCCCATTACATCGCCCATGAGAAGTTTACCTGGCCTTCCTGCAAGGCAAGATTGTCCAGGTGAGCAATACCGTCCAGGCAGCCTCGCTGACCATCCAACAGAGACGCGCCAGAAGACTGACTGCCACGGCATCTGCTAGAGGGACAAAGGATTTAAGCAGGTATAGGATAGCCGTCTCACGCACGCCAAATCCGGCTGGTAAAATCACGATAACGAAACCCACACACCATGCCAGAGCAAACAGGGCTATTGCCTGATCGCTTCGTAACGTTGCGCTGGGATTGACTGCATGCACAAGGTACAGAAAAGAAAAGCCCGCGCCAAACCAGTAGATTCCACTCGCCAATAAGGATAGCAGGGAATCAAGCGGTTTAAGGCCAGCCAGTGCGTGTACTTGTTCAGGATGATATCCAAAAGAGCGCACGAGTGGAATTTTTATGAGGAGATCCAGCACTTTTGGCGAGGAGGTGACAAGTATACCCAACAAGCACCCCACCACCCCTAACACCACAAGGACTTGCATCCAAGGAAGAGAGGGTACACCAACGAAGTATGCTACACTGGCAACCGACGCAGCGCCGAGAAACAAAAAGATCACTTCGCGCGCCACACTGACAACGGCGCGGACTCGATCAATGCCATCCGCTTGATAGGCAACTACACGCGTAGGATAGGCCCAAATCCCTCCCGGCAAGTACTTGGTCAGTTGGGAAATGAAATAGAAGCCGCTAATTTTGTAGAGAGGTCGTCGCACTTGTAACGATCTCAAAGTAAGCCAGGGGATGATCCCCATCAGGGACATGCTCAAGAAAAGCAACGCCATAGAAACCAAAAGGGGGAGCCAGTGCACATGCGAGAATGCGTTCTGAACCTCTGGCCATTGCCGGTACGTCGTATAGCCGACAGGAGAGACAGCGATTAAGATAAGCATACCGCGTAAAAGAGCAGCAGAGAACGGCGTGCTTGTCCATCTCCTTACCAAGGAAAAAATCTGATTGTTGGAGAAACGGTCAGCCGGCTGCGGAAGATCCATCGATTCTCCTAGAAGGTTTCCCCTCATAAACTGTGATGAATTCATCGCCAAAGTAATGAATCCGCTCGGCCGCGATCTGACCGGAGATGATGCCCTCCAGAACGCTTAGCAAGGCCAGCATACAGAACAAGACGGTGGAATTGGGCACAAGTAAACGCCCTGCCGCCAAAATTCCCCATATCCAGCTGATTAGGCCCATGATTGTAAACATACCGGCCAGAGGGCCAAAGATGCGGAGCGGATCGTAAAACACAATGATTCGCAGCGTCAATAGGAGAAATCGCCAACCATCGGCAAAGAGATTGACTTTGCTTCGACCATGGCTTCGAGGGCGAACATTCACAGGAATAAAGAGTACGTTGTAACCTGCTTTAAGAAAAGCCAGCGTTCCCGTGGCCGAGGCAGAAAAACCCGTTGGTAGGAGAGAAAGAAAATGCAACATGGCCTCGCGCCGCATAGCACGAAATCCAGAGGTTAGATCTTTAATTTCCGATCGGGTGAGCCAACTGGCAATCCAATTGTAGAAGCGGTTCCCAGCGTTACGATACCAAGGACCAAGATAATTCTTGGTTCGATAACCTATCACTAAGTCATAGGGTGGAATATGTTCAAGCAGACGAGGAATCTCTTCCGGCACATGCTGACCGTCAGCATCCATGAAAACGACAAGATCTCCTCGCGCCAACCGTACTCCTGTGCGCAGGGCCGCGCCATAGCCGCGATTGTGGAGATGATGAGCGACTCGCAATCGTTCGTATTGCTCCTGTAAGCCTCGCAAAATAGCTAGACTACGGTCGGAAGATCCGTCATCTACAGCAATGACCTCATAATCCAGGCGAATGTCTTCAAGGACTCTAACGAGTGCGCTTAGACAAACTTCAACACCTTCTTCCTCTTGGTAAACAGGAAGAATCACAGAGACGGACGGGGTTGATCGCGGTTCGTGGTACATAGAGTAGCGGCTACGGTCCGGTTTGGTCAACCCAACGATACACCTCGACATGTGCTTCCATGATAATCGCTTGCAAACCTCGCCTAAGATCCTCAAGATAGGCTTTGTCTTCTCGTTCGGCTTCCACAACTACCAAGAAAGCGCCATTTCGAACCATGTCTCGCATCTGATGTAAATCCTCCTGGTAACGTGGGTTTTCTGCGCGAGTGTACACTGCATAAGGCCGGGGCGTACGATACGATGGGCGACCGGTGAGCAAATATAATCTCTCCGGATCCGTACTAATCAGAGGGCGAGAAGGATCCAATTGCTCAAGACTCCGCTGCTCCTGTTTCCAATTATTCCTAACATCTAAAAGCCCATAACCAGCATTTCTGAAATAAGCAACCGAATTGCCTATACTCGCTGCGAGGAAAAACGCAACGTAGGGAATTATCAGCAACTTGGGGAAGATAGAACCCGGATGGTCTCTTAAAACACCATGGGCGGCACATACGCTCAAGACAACAAAACAAACCCAACCAGGAAGCAAGTAGCGTGGAATTGCTTTCACCGTAGTGCTGGCATCGAGTAGAAGAGAATTGGCCACCAACATAGCCAAATAAAAAAGAAGAGCGATACACAGAAACGCGGGTAACGCCACCTCAGCACGCCATTTCGATGCGAGAGATTCGGCGAAGATCCACCGCCTCCCCCAAAAGTAGGGAATAAGAAGAGCAGAAACCATCGTAATCGCAATCATTCCCTGTACCCAGGAAGGCAAGTTAAATCCAGTCGGGAATGCCCAGGCGATCCCTTCACGAAGATAGGCGCGAATTACCTCTGGCTTGAGCAGATGCCAACCTACCTGCCGTCCGGCAATCGCTTCGCCGGTGAGATAGGTATTGCGTATACTCCACAACCCTATCGGTATCAGGCCAATCAACCCAAAAAGGGCAACGGAAAGCCCTCTACTCTTTCGATCGCCACCCTGGAAAAACCATAAACTCACTATGGCGGAGAACCAGAAAGCAAGGCCAGCATAACGGGTTAAAACGAGAAATCCCATTGCAAGGCCGGCCACAACGATGTCTCGCAAGTGACGACCTGTCAAAAAACGATCGAGAAAGAGCACGGCCAACAACAAGAAAAAAATAAACACCCCTTCTGTCATTAACCAAGAATGGATTCTGATAAGCCTGCTAAACGTCAAGAGGAGGGCGCCGGTCAAAATGGCGGTTCCCCAGCTCCGGGTATAGCGACGTACAACCCAAGAAGCGAGGAAAATATTTCCTCCAAAAAGAACGGCATTCAACCACCGCCCAGTCTGAATGAGGTGATCCAAATCCGTGTTTCCGAAGGACAACAGAACCAATAACGTCGAAAATACCGGTGGAAAATCGGCAATTGGAACAGCACTTCCGTCTCCAGCCGTTCGCGAAAAGCCTCGTCCCATTTGCAGGTTTTGCGCCCCTTGTAGATAGATCGCCGAATCGCTGGCAAGCCCTGGCCCGGAACGGGTGTTGTATAGAATCAGCGCCACCCCTGCCAAAGGAATAGCAACGAACAGAATCAGCCAAAAGAGGGCTTTGCTTGTCTTAATCATCATAGGCAAAAGCTCGCAGCTGAAGAGTTCTTCACAGAGGCTGTTTATCATACCACAGAAATGTACAGTTTCTCAAATAGGCATCAACGCGTAACCGGGAGACACAACAGCGCGAGGGAGCACACGCGAACCGTGATCAAATACCGCTCAACTTGCGATGGGCGGTTAAGTCAGTTATACTCAACATAGCCCAACAAGATGCTTCCTCGACGGGTGTTCACTGCCATGGGTAAGCAAATTTTTCCGGCTACGTTTCAATCTCTGGATACCGTTCGCGAATTCGTCGGCGCCGTTGCTCGAGAAATTGGGATGGATGATTCAGACGTATACGCTGTTCAATTGGCAGTAGACGAAGCCTGTTCCAACATCATCGAACACGCCTATGGAGGTCAGAACCGGGGGGAAATCGAGTGTACCTGCGAAACAAACGACGAGGCATTGACAATCATTCTGCGCGACCATGGCCAACCGTTCGACCCGGCCTCGATTGCTGCCCCCAATCTCTCCTTGGGACTCCACGAACGGCAAGTGGGCGGATTAGGCCTGTACCTGATGCGTCATTTGGTGGATGAAATCCATTTCGAAGCGCAAGGCAAGGCGGGAAATGTATTGACCTTAGTCAAGCGCCGTAAGGGAACAAAATGAATTCCTCCTGGTGGCACGCTATCCTTCGTCTCGGCGAGGAACTGTTGCGCGCCGGTTCGCTCTCTGCGCAGCGCGATCTCATCGTGGCAACGGCAAGCCGTGTGCTGCAAGGGCAGGTAGAACTCTGGTGGAACGAGTGGTTCTTCCGCCTGCCAGGGGCAGAGAACAACCCCATCGTCCCGTCCGCGCCGCCGAACGAGGCTTTACAACGAGCGCTGGACTTAGGCAGACTTTGTCATGCCAGCGAGGAGGGACAAGCATGGGTGGCTGCGCCTTTCCTAATGCAAGGCGCAGCCCTGGGCGCGCTCCAGGCGATCCGTCCGGCGACAAACCCCTTTTCCCCTGAAGAACTTGACTGGTTCCAGGGGCTGATCAGCCACACCACGCTGGCCCTCTATACAACGCATCGTTTGGAGGTCGAGGCCTGGCGACTGGAACAATTGACGCTTGTTCGTCGCGTCAGCGCGCAATTAGCGCAGCTGACGAGCGCCGATGAACTGGCGCACCACGTGACCGATTTGATTCAGAAGACCTTTCGTTATTACTATGTCGCTCTCTTCACCTGCGAGCCCGGCGAACAGACACTGCAACTGCGTTCCAGCGCGCCGGTAGAGCGCGTCGCGCCAAAAACGGCGCTGCAACAGGTGCGATTCGGCGAAGGACTGATCGGCCTGGCAGCACAATCGGGGCAGGAGATTCTAGCGAACGATGTGCGCGCTGAGCCGCGTTTTCGCTACGAGGCCAGCCTTCCCGAGACGCTCGCGGAAGTTGTCCTGCCGCTCAAAATCGAAGAGCGCGTGCTAGGCGTGTTGGATGTTCAGTCCGACCGCCTCTCTGCGTTTCATCCCAATGATTTGCTGGTGCTGCGCGCCCTGGCAGATACCATTGCCATCGCGCTGGAAGGAACGCGTCTATATACCGCGCTGGACAAGCGCGCCCGTCAATTAGCGCTGGTAGCCGAAGTCAGCGAGGAAATCACGAGCCTCCTTGAGCCGGAAAAACTGTTGGCACGGGTCGTAACTCTTATTCAGGAACGTCTTGGTTTTCCCTACGTTCACCTCTTTACCGTCCACCCGAATCGCCGCCAAATCATCTACGAGGCCGGCAGCGGGGCCCGCGCTGAACGCTACGCAGCCGGCTATGCCCTGCACCTCGACCGTGACCAAGGCATCATCGCCTGGGTAGCGCGCAATGGAAAGACCGTGCTTGCCAACGACGTCAGCCAGGAACCGCGCTACCGTCCCTCGCCGCTTCCACCCGAGGATACGCGCGCGGAGTTGACCATCCCTCTCGTGTACGATAACCGCGTTGTCGGCGTCCTAGATATCCAGAGCGACCGCGTCAACGCCTTCCGTGAGGAGGATGTCTTCCTAGGCGAGGCGTTGGCCGATAGCATCGCTGTCGCCATCCGCAATGCTGACCTGTATCGCACCGAGCGCTGGCGGCGGAGCGTCGCCGAAGGATTACGCGAGGTGGCCGGCTTGCTTTCCGCCGAAGTCAGCGTAGACGATGTGCTCGACGCCATCCTAACCGAACTGGAGCGCAACCTGCCCTGCGACGTTTCGGCAATCTGGTTGCTGGACGGCGACGACCTCACGTTGGCGCATTTACACGGCGCAGACAGAGAGGAAGTGCAAGAAGCCATTCGTTTCTGGCCGGAGACGAAAGCATACCTGGCGACCGCCCTGGAGGCGCAAGAACCGACGATTCGCCGCCCAAGCGACCCCATCGGCCCAAGCGGAGCAGCGTTGGGCTTTCCGGCCGACTACTCCTCCATCGCCGTTGCCTTGCGCATCGGCAACCAACCAGTCGGCGTGCTGACCCTCTCCCACCACGAACCGGGGCGCTATGGACATGAGGCCCAGGCCATTACGGCCACCTTTGCCAGTTACGCCGCCGTGGCAATCGAGAACGCTCGCCTCTACGATGCCGCACAGGAACAGGCCTATGCTTCCGCCGCGCTATTGCAAGTGGCCCAGACAGTAGCCACATCCGCGACGCTGGACGAAGTGCTTGCCTCCCTTGTCCGCCTGGCCCCCTTGCTGGTCGGCGTGCACGCCTGTGGAGTCTATCTGTGGGAAGATGGGCGATTCCGCCCAACCCACAGCTACGGCTTCCCGCAAGAGGTCGAAGACGCGCTCCGGCGAGAATTTCAGGAGGGCGAATTCCCCCTGCTCGATGAAGTATACCGCCGGCGACAAATGACGTTCGGTTTGCTTTCCGGCGCCGAGGCGCAAGATTGGCTACAGCCGATCCTGCCGCGCACACCGGAAGAAGAGCAGTACTGGCTGATGCTCGATGAACGATTGTTGATGGGATTCCCTTTGCTCATCAAGGGTGACTTCTACGGGGTGTTGTTGGTCGAAGAGACCAACAAAGCGTTACGCTTCCGTCGTAAACGCATCGAGATTCTCACATCCATCGCGCAGGAGGCTGCATTGAGCATCCAAAATGAACAGTTGCAGCGTCAGATGCGCGATCGGGAACGATTGGAACATGAAGTACAACTAGCGCGGCAAATCCAGCAGACATTCCTGCCCGAACGACTCCCCCAACTGGAGGGCTGGGAATTCGCGGTCTGCTGGGAAACAGCGCGCGAAGTAGGCGGCGATTTCTACGACGCAATCGCCTTGCCGGGGCAGAAACTTGCATTGCTTATCGCGGACGTCTCGGATAAAGGAATGCCGGCGGCCTTATTTATGGCGCTTACCCGCACGCTCATCCGCGCGGTCGTGCGCGATGTGGTCGCGCCGGCCGAAGTCCTGCGGCGCGTAAACGAGTTGATCATCCCTGATAACCGTCAGCAAATGTTCGTTACGGCGGTCTATCTTTTGCTTTCCGCCGAGAGCGATGAAGTGCGATACGCCAACGCCGGCCACAACGCGCCGCTGTGGATACAACACAGCGAAGGAACGATCGAGTCGCTGGCCCCAACCGGCATGGCCTTGGGCATAGCGGAGGATGCAGAAATCGGCGAACATACCATTACCCTTCGAGCCGGCGATGGATTGCTCCTCTACACAGACGGCCTGACGGAGGCCTTCTCGCCAGAGGGAGAGATCTTCGGCGAGGCACGCCTGCGCGCGCTTCTGCACTCGAAACACTCCTCCGGTGCTCGCGACATGATGGAGGCCGTTCGAGAGGAAATCCACGCTTTCGTCAAGGGCATGCCTTTAGCGGATGATATGACCCTGCTGCTCGCGCGCCGTCTTGGCAAGCGGCCCTCTCGCGCGAGGTAAAGGCATTCAGGGTTATAATGAAAGTATGAGCGAGGTCTCCCTTCGACAGCGCTACGAGCAACTCAAGCGGGAAATCCACTTCCATAACTATCGCTACTATGTACTCGATTCGCCGGTCATCAGCGATGCGGAATATGACCGACTGATGGCCAAGTTGCGGCGGGTGGAGGCGGAGCATCCGGATTGGATCACGCCCGATTCGCCCAGTCAGCGCGCCGGCGCACCGCCGGCGGAGCGGTTCGAAAAGGTTCGTCACCCGCGCCCGGTGCTCAGCCTGGCCAACGCCTTCGGCGAGGAAGATGCTCGCGCCTGGTATGAACGGATTTGCAAACTGGACGCGCGTGTGGCCAAGGCTGCCTTCATCGTGGAACCGAAAATAGACGGCCTGAGCGTCGTGCTTCATTATCGAGACGGCGTTTTCGTGCAGGGCGCCACGCGCGGCGACGGCGAAATCGGCGAGGACATTACGGCCAACCTGCGCACCATCAAGGCTATTCCTTTGCGCATTCCGCTGTGGACTGCCGGCCAACGTTCCCAAGTAGAGTCAGCATCGCCGCTCCGCGCAGACCTCCAACCGCCGCCCGTTACCCCACGTTTGCCCTCCTACCTGGTCGTGCGCGGCGAGGCGTTCATCCCAATTGCGGAATTCGAGGCGCTCAACCGTCGCTTGCAAGAAACGGGGGAAAGAACATACCTCAACCCGCGCAACACGGCTGCCGGATCTCTACGTCAGTTGGATCCGGCGGTCACAGCCGGTCGCCCACTCTCGATTTTGGTGTATCAAGTTGTCTATGCAGAGGATGGCGATGTGCCCGCATCTCAGTGGGAATTGCTCCAATGGCTGGCCGCGCTCGGCTTTCCGGTGACCGATGTCGCGCGCCGTTTCGACACCTTCGAGGAGGCGCTGACGTACACGTTAACCTGGGAAAACCGTCGCGATGAGTTGCCCTATGAGGCAGATGGCATGGTAATCAAGGTTGACGATTTGCGGCTGGCGGAAGCACTAGGGTATGTGGGAAAAGACCCGCGCGGCGCGGTCGCATTCAAATTCCCAGGGCGCGAGGTGACCACACGCCTGCTGGCGATAGAAGTAGAGGTCGGGCGCACCGGCGTACTAACGCCTAAGGCCATCCTGGAACCGGTGGAGATCAACGGCGTCATTGTTCGCAACGCGACCCTGCACAATTTCGACTACATTGCCGAGAAGGATATTCGCCCCGGCGATCGCGTGCTGGTCAAGCGCGCCGGCGAGGTGATACCCTACGTGATCGGCCCCATCCCCGACCTGCGGACAGGCGAGGAAAAGCCCTATCAGCCGCCGCAGACCTGCCCGGCGTGTGGTCAGGCGGTAGAGCATTTGCCCGGCGAGGTGGCGTGGTATTGCGTCAACGCGGCTTGCCCAGCACACCTGGTTCGCAACATCGAACATTTCGTCTCCAAAGCCGCCATGGACATCAACGGCCTAGGCGTCAAAATCGTCGAGCAACTGGTGGAAGCCGGCTTAGTCACGGACGTGGCCGACTTGTACCTCCTGAAAGAGGGGCAATTGCTTTCTCTGGAGGGCTTCGCGGAGAAGAAGGCCGCGAATCTACTACGGGCGATTGCCGAATCGAAACGCCAGCCGCTGGCGCGCTTGATTGCAGCGCTTGGGATTCGCGGCGTCGGCGAGGTGGTCGCCCGTGATTTAGCCACGCGCTTTGGTTCGTTGGACGCGCTGGCCCAGGCCTCCGTGGAAGACCTACAGTCCGTGGAGGGTATCGGGCCGAACATCGCCGCATCCATCCGTGACTGGTTCAGCCGGGAACGCAACCAGCGCGTACTAGAAAAACTGAGGGCAGCAGGAGTCTGGCCGGTCGAAAAACCTTCTGCAAAGCGCGCTGCCGCGGGGCCCTTAAGCGGGCTGACCTTCGCAGTCACAGGCACGCTACGTGGCTTTACCCGTGAGGAAGTAAACGACTTCATCGAATCCCATGGCGGGCGAGTGACAGATTCGATCAGTCGCAACACGACCTACCTTGTGCTCGGCGAAAACCCAGGCTCGAAGTTAGCAAAGGCCAGAGCGTTAGGGGTGAGAATCATTAGCGAGGAGGACTTGAGGAGGATGGCAGCAGGTTGAAAACAGGGCGCATTGGCGCAAAGGTTGACAAAACATCGGATTCGGATACAATAATTCTCGTCAATCGAACAAGTTGCCGAAGTGGCGGAATTGGCAGACGCGCTACGTTCAGGGCGTAGTGAGGGTTCCCTCGTGTGGGTTCAAATCCCACCTTCGGCACAGATAGGCCTGCCAGCAGCAGGCCTTCTGATTTTGACGAAGAAATGGTAAGATAAAAGGCGTGAAAACGCTGTTTGCGCGCATCCGCTGGAAACAAATCGGCGTCGCCGCCGGTGTGCTGCTGGCTGTCGTTCTCTTGGTGGATTTCAACCGTCGCCTGGGCGACTTGCTCCGTCTGAGCGAACAGCTAGAAAAGGTGCGCGCCAGTGGAACGGCGATCATGCACACACAGGAGGCGCTACACACGCGCGTCGCATACGCCACCTCCGACGAGGCGGTGGAACAATGGGCCTATGAGGAAGGGCGCTGGGCGCGCCCAGGGGAGCAGCTGGTGATTCTGGTTCCGCCCGCCGACGTTACCCCTACGCCTGCCATCCCTTTGCCCTCGCCGACTCCATCCTGGTCCGACTGGCAACTCTGGTGGGAATTATTTTTTGGAGAGCGTTAAGCCGCGCTACACGGTCACTTGGCCGTGGTTGGGGAAGAAGAGAGAGGAAGCATTCCCCTCCCCTCCCCGAACCAGGCAACCACTCCTAATCTCTGGGCTTTCGCCATGAGTTCCGCGCGGTTGGCGCAATCCACAAGGGCAAGCAGGTCAGTCATCTCCTCACTCAACTCTGCCAATCCCGCCGAGAGGGATACACTCAATTGGCCCTGGGAAGTGGAAACCGTTGTCGCGGCCACTTCCTCACACAACCGCGTAGTCGCGGAACCGGCTGTGTGAATGTCGGTTTCCGGAAACAGGACAACGAATTCATCTCCCCCGTAACGCGCGAGGATGTCCACTGAGCGTAATGCGGAACGCATGCGCTCTGCGAGTTGCTGTAAGATAGTGTTCCCCACAGAATGGCCATAGCGATCATTGAAGGCCTTAAAGTCATTCACGTCAAGGAAAGCGGCTGTCAGCGAGCGGTTGAAACGGCGCGCGCGTTCCACTTCGCGCCGGCCAAATTCCAGCAGCCCGCGATAGTTGTAGACGCCCGTGAGTTCATCGATAATCGCCAGTCGATGCACCTCTGCATAAAGGCGGGCGTTTTCAATCGCAATGGCGGCCTGGACGGCAATGCTCTCCAGCAGGCGAATCTGACTGCGCGTGTAGGCATTGGGTTGATAACTCTGCACCGCCAGGACGCCGATGACCCGCTCGCGCGCAATGAGCGGCACGCCAACATACGAACGCGCCGGTGCGCCTCCTTTGGATACCATTGGAAGATGCGGTTTCCGCCAATCCAGCATATCCGGCAGGTAGAGCGTGCGGCGCGCATTAATCACAATGGTGATCAACCCTTCTGTGGCAGACACATCAAAGACCAGGCCAGAAAGATATTCTCCCTCGAAATAGAGAGGCAATTGGACAAGGCCGCTCTGCTCATCATAGAGGGCAACATAGAAAACATCCGCCGGCAGAACTTGGAGACATTGACGATGCAGGGTCCGCAGCAATTGGTTCATTTCCAGCCCGGCGGTGATGCTCGTGTTGATCCGGTTGATGACAGCCAGTTCCTCCGCGGTCCTCGCCACAATTTGTTGCGCCAGGCGACGACGAGTAATGTCCTCCATACCCAACACAATCGCCTCGATGTTTCCTCGCACGTCGTGGAGCGGGGCAGCGCTGATTGCCAAAATGATACGCTGCCCGTCACGGCGCGCGAGAGCACACTCCATTCCGTACACTGCCTGACCGCCAGCCAAGACTTTGCGAAGAGGAAGATCCTCCGGCGACAGCGGTAGACCATCCGCATCAGTAAGTTGCCATTCTGGAGCGTCGTAAGGACGACCGACGATCTCCTCGCGTGTTCTGTCAAATAACCGTTCCGCAGCCGTGTTCGCGAATGTAATCTTTCCCTCTTTATCTACGAGGAGAATGCCATGCGACACAGTCTCGATAATCTCCTCGAAGCGTTGGCGGCTGGATTGAGCGGCGATCTCGGCAAGCTTCTGCCCCGTGACATCGCGAATCACCGCCACACGCCCCCGATAGCGCCTGCGATGATCATAGAGCGGCGAAATTTTCAAGTCGAAGTGGTGCGCTGTGCGCCCCTGAATGACAATTTGATCTTGGATCTGTTGCACCTGACTGTAACGAGCGACGAGATCAGGCCAGGCAGAAAGGACGAGCGCAAGCGGCTTGCCGATGGCGTTCTGGGCAGCAGGCCCGATCAATGCCTGGGCAGCAGGGTTAATATCCACCAGCCGATCCTGAGCATCCACCACAAGCAGACCGTCGCTCATTTCCTCGACCACAATATGGCGCGCCACGGGCGCAATGTCCAGCAAGCCGAACTTCAACATACTACCGGCCAAGATAAGGCCGGCCACAATCATGCCAACCAATGCCGTATCGAAACCAGGCAAGGGGCTTTTCCCGATAAGGTACAGCACGTTGCCGGCCCAAGGGAAAAAGAGGCTGAGAAGCATGGCGATCATCTGCTGGCGGTAGCGACGCGGTAGGCGAATTGCACCCAGCATCAGAAGAGCAGCGCTTAAGGCAAGCAGAAAGTAAGAGTAGGCGATCAACACCCAGAACCAGGGGCCGAAATCGTAGAGCAGGACGCTCCCCGACCAGGCAAGCGAGCGCCAGACGAGGTGATGGTATTCGTTGGTCCAAACCAGCGCAACGGTCAAGATCGGGATGAACCAGAGGACGCCTCGTCGCCAAGGGGTGAGAAAATGGCCTTGATGGGTGTACTCCGCAACGAAAAGAAAAAAGAGCACCGGCGTGGCGCAGACCCCCAGGTATTGAACCTTGCTCATGAACATCCGCAGCAGCGGGTTAGTAAGCATATACCCTATGGCCGCCGCGCCAGCCCAATCGGCGATAGCCAACGCCATGAGCATGAGTTCAAGACTGCCCGGCGTGGCGCGACGCTGGATGGCCGCTATGGCAATTGCAAGACAAACCACCGTGGCAAACGTTGCCATGACGCTGTACAACCGATTCGGCTCTATCATTTCTTTCAGTATAGCACGCGGTAAATCATTCTGTTCTGGAAATAGCCTTGTCAATTATGAAAGCCGCCTTCTCTCAGCGAAGAGGGGGATAAAAAAAGAGAAGAGTCATGGACGAGAGTGACCGGAGAATAGCGCGATGACGACTACTGCGTCCATCCCCTGAGCGCCACTGCGGAGAAGGAAGGGGAGATCGCCCCATGCGAAACTTTTTTCCGTTATTCCTGACCGGTACGGGATTGAACAGCGAGATCGTAGAGCAGTAGAACCAAGACGGGGCAATGGCGCAAATCGTTATATGCTTACAACCGTCTCGTCCTGACCGAAAATCACAGCACGACGGCCCTTTTATCCTGATGGGCGCCAGAAAGGACAGGTCGCGTCCAGTCAATACTGGTAGATAGCACGCTGCGGCGTCCTCCGGCACAAAATCCAGCAGGCATGCCTGGGGAACATACCACCACGATGCGCGTCAGGGCGCCGCGCTGGCCTCTCTGGAATCCGGGCTTTCGCCCACTGCATTCACGGCGCTGACGACATAATAATAAGTATTGCCCGACACGACTTGCGTATCGTGGTATTCGGGCAGAGGAAGGTCGGTTGCGATCACACGATAAGGACCACCAGCATGGGCGGAACGTTTGAGAATATAGGTCTCGGCCAGAGGCGAAAATTCCCATTTGACGATGACTTTCCCAAAGTTGGCTATCGCCCTGATCCCATCGGGTGGAGAAGGGCGGGCAAGGGAACGTGGCACACCATTCCAGGTAAAGGTAGCAGCCGATTCCGGGAGAAGCGCATAAGGAAACGATTGTTCTCCCCAGCGAACCACGAAAGCAATTCTTTCTCTGTTAAAATTCGCAACAACGAGCACCTTCGAACCATCGGCATTCTTGAAGGCCACGCTCTCCAGCCCGTCATCGGGATAGCTGGAGGAGGCGATTCGATAGGCGCCCGGCAAAACGAATTTACTCGCATGCCCAATGGCATAGTAATCGAAGTTATAGCGAAAGCCTGTTTCCGCTCCAGCATCAATGGTGACCAAGCCATCACAGGTGGCGCAACCGCCATAGTGAGGGTTGTGCGAGGAATCCAGAGCCAAGTTCCACTTGATCACCGTCCTGGCCCAGTGGCGCGTTGCGCCAATGATGAGATTTTTCATATCGCTCTTGAAGCCCGCCGTGAATCCGCCTACCCAGGTGCCGCCGCTGCACTCGGTGAAGTAAATGTCCTTCTCCGGATAGGCATCATGGACGATCGTCTGCGCCAACACGGAGCCAGCATAACAATGGAATGCTGTTCCCGCTACGCGCGCTCGCGCCTCTGCATCTCCCAGCACAGTCAGCGGATACTTCCACTCATCCCAGTTGTGATCCCAAATCAAAATCTTCGTATCCAGCCCCGCCGCTTGAAATGCGGGAGCGAGGTGGTTCTTTACGAGTTCCGCTGCCTCTGCTGGTTCCAAGCGCATGCCCGGATAGGTATACGGCTCGTAGTAAGGTTCGTTTTGGATGGTGACCGCATAGATGGGCAATCCTTCGGCCTGATATGCCTGAATGAATTTGACAAAGTACTGCGCCAAAGCCGGGTAATACTCCTTCTTCAGTGTGCCGCTAAACAGCGACCCGCTGTCCTTCATCCATGCCGGCGGGCTCCAGGGCGAGGCGATGAGTCGAAGATTCGGATTGAGGCGGAGAGCGTCCTTCAGGGCAGGGATAATGTAGGCCCGATCATGCTCAATCGAGAAGTGCAACAGATCGGGATCTGTCTCACCTTGCGGCATGTCATCGTAGGTGTACGGTCTATCATGGACGAAATCGCTGGCGCCCATTGGAATACGCAACATACTGATACCAATGCCTTCGACGGGAGAAAACAGAGCGTTCATTACTGCGCGCCGTTGCGTTTCAGGCATCTGGGTGTAGATGAGCCAGGCCGAGGAGTCTGTCATCGAGGCGCCAAATCCATCCATTTGTTGGTAACGGTGATTCTCGTTGATGTAAATGACCGGGCCCTCGCCCGACATTGTTCCAAAGGAAAGTTCCGCCTGCTTTTCCAACAAATGAGCTTGATCGGCCGTGGTAAGCCAAGCCTGCACCGTCACGGATTCGATAGGCGCGGTAGGCAAAACCTCTGCGTTCCGCCCTGACAGGTCGCGCCCGGCGCAGGCCGTCAGCAAACCGGCGAATAGCACTCTCACCAGAAAAAAAGAAGACAGGTCTTGTACGCGAAAATTCCTCTTGTTCATGATGACGCGCCTCTCATGGTTTTCAGGACTACGTCGGTCACCGAATGGCTCTCCTTCCCTGATATGTGACCCCGTCACGACAAGGTTTATTCTTTAAAGATTATACTTAACATTGT
Organism: Anaerolineales bacterium; assembly: GCA_034436015.1. Lineage (GTDB taxonomy): Bacteria > Chloroflexota > Anaerolineae > Anaerolineales > Villigracilaceae > DAOTVX01. The sequence goes on along the minus strand of DAOTWG010000031.1, from coordinate 64,290 downwards.
GTTCATCGTCCAAACGCTTGGGCTTGATAGGTCAACTTCTGGGATTGGAGCAGGGTATGGCCTCCACAACCACACAAAAAGTTACAACCCTAACACTGCACCAAAAGAAAGAGCGCGGCGAACCCATTGTCATGTTAACAGCCTACGATTACCCTACCGCCCTGGCCGTGGACGCGGCCGGTGTGGACGCTATCCTGGTCGGCGACTCATTGGGAATGGCTGTTCTCGGATACGACACTACATTGCCGGTGACGATGGAAGATATGTTGCACCACTGCAAGGCGGTAGCGCGCGGGGCAAAGACGGCCTTGCTGATCGGCGATATGCCGTTCCTTTCCTATCAGGTTTCTGTGACAGAAGCCGTGCGTAACGCCGGCCGATTCTTACAAGAGGGCCACATGGAGGCGGTCAAACTAGAAGGCGGGCGGGAACGGCTGGAGACCACCCACGCCATCGTAGCAGCCGGCATCCCGGTGATGGGGCATCTGGGCCTGACCCCGCAATCGGTGCATCTCTTCGGCGGCTTCCGCGCGCAGGGACGCACGGCAGCAGCCGCGAAACGGTTGCTAGAAGACGCCCTCTTACTCGAAGAGGCAGGGTGCTTCAGCGTAGTGCTGGAATCTGTTCCAGCCCGGCTCGCCTCTCTGATCCGCAAACGGCTGACCATCCCGGTCATCGGCATCGGCGCCGGCCCGGACTGCGACGGTCAGGTTCTGGTTTTACACGATATGCTCGGATTTTTTGAGCGTTTCACCCCGCGCTTTGTCAAAAAATACGCCGATTTGAGCGCCGAAATCCGCCGCGCGGTGACCGATTACGCCGCGGAGGTGCGCACGCGCCGGTTCCCAGCGCCGGAACACACGATAGAGATGCCGGAGGAGGAATGGGAGGCCCTCCAGCAAAACCTGAATTCACCCTAGATTCGCGCAGCCGTTTATCACCCCTCCCGCGCCGTCGTCATACCAATCGCCTGCCGAAACAGTAGAGCCTTGCGCCAGCGGCTAGGAGTAAATCTTTACTATCCATCGCCCACGAACTCATCGGCTTCAATCGTCTGCCAGGTTTCGTTCGTGGGCAAGCGCAGGTAAGCGCCAAGGAAGGGATGAACGCGGCGAATCTCAGCTGCCACGCGTTGCGCTACACGACGCATCGAGAAATGGGCATTGGGCGCCGCGCGCAAGCGACAGAAAACAAACGCCTCGCGCAGATTCATGGTAAAGAGCACGCGACGATAAAAACCGTTGGGGACTACATACGCCGCGACCTCGGCGTTCCAGCTAGACAATTTCTCGTACGCTTCGGCCGCCGCCTCCATCGCCACGCGATAAGGCCTCTCAAAGCCGGCCTCAACAACGCGCCGTGGCAGCGCATACCCCAACCGAGCGGTCAACGCCTGCGGCGTCTGGGTCATCATACGGTGCCGTTTGAACTCGGCATACGCGCCCTGATCGAGAATCAAATCGAACGTATAGCAGATATGTTCCAGTTCACGCAGGGGCGTATCGTATTCGCCGAGTCGCCCTAGGAGAGTCTCCGCCCAGGCGCGGCGTTCGGCTTCGCTGGCCATCTTCACTCTCTCCAATGCATGCCGGTAGGACATCCCACCGAAGCGATACAGCGCTGCGGCCAGCACGTTCGTTTCCCCGTCTTCGTTATACTCGATCAGCGTGCACCAATCCTCGCGTTGATCGGGCAGCCGCGACTCGGCCACGGCGCGCAACGCTTGCCTTGTTTCCATTAGATAGGGAACGACATCAGCGTATTTGACCAGTGTGGGGGCCTCGGCACGCGCTACCCGCTTGATTTCCGCGCCGATCTGACGTACCTCCTCCAGCGGATGCGAGAGCATCTTGCGAATGGCATGTTCCAACACGCGCGCGTTGGCAGTCATGCCAAGATTCGCCAGCGACGCCGCCGGCAACAGGAAGCGGCAGACATCCACGTACTGCGAGCGAATGCGCCGATCGTAGGCTTCCTCTGTTTCCTCTGCCCGGCGCGGTTCGCGCCGAACAATCAGATTCCGCACCGCTCCCAACGAATCAACATAGGTCTGGAAGAGGAAACGGCAAGCGCGGCGATATTCCCCGGCTAAGGGGTGACCTTCCAGCTCCGGCGGAAAGAAGAAGGCATTGGCATCCCACTTCTGGTAGCGGGTGGATTTTTCCGTGTACGAGGCCAAACGATTCGATTCAATGCACTCTACCGCCAGGCGGGAAACGTTCTCCATCGCAAGATGCAGGACAGCATGTTCGGCCACGGAGGAATGCCCATAGCCCACTACCCACTTCTCATGGAAGCGCGCCGATGTCTCGTCGCTCAATGCCGCAGCAATTTCGCGAAACGATTGCGGCGAGCGCGAGGTCTTGGCAAACGTAACCGCAATCGTCTCGGCAGGAAGTTCGCGCGAGGAAAGGAGGTAGATTTTGCGAGAGAACGCCATAGGTAGTTTCCTGGTTTTACGGCTGTCTCCATAGCGAGCGGCATGGTCTCTCTCAATGTCGCTCCTCCGCCCGACCGGTCCAGAAGCGGCCGGCCTGGACGATGACGCCATCCGGCACATCAGCAAGGAGGATGGCGCTGTTCCCTACGCGCACGGAAGAGCCGATGCGCACCCCGACGGCGGTGGTCACACCCATGCCGATCAGTGTACGTTCGCCCACGCGGACATGTCCCGCCAGCAACGCGCCAGGAGCAATGTGCGTATACGGACCAATCTCGCAATCGTGGGAAACAACGGCCCCTGTGTTGACCATGCACTTTGGATGTAACACAGACTGCGAGCCGACGTAGGCGTTGGCGAAGACCTGCGCGCCATCGCCGATGGTCGCACTTGGTTCGACGGTGGCGCGTGGGTGAACAAGCGATGGCAAACGAAACCCATGTTCCTCCAGAAGCGCGAAAATGCCCACGCGCACATTGATGTCCAGGATGCCGCCCACGCCGTTCGCGGCCAGTTCAACGCCGCGCGCGCGCAGCGCAGCAAGAACAACGCGCCCACCGAGAACCGGCACATCCAGGACGCGCGTGCCGGGTAAAATGTTATCATCTACGATACCGGCCAACGTAAACCGCCCCGTGGCGCGCGCCATTTCCATCAACGACTTAGCATGACCGCCGCCGCCGTAAATCAACAAATACGGTTTATCGGCGGCTGGCAGTTCGAGTTCCATTGCCGACGCTTCAGCCAGGCTGCGCACCACTTCTTCGGTGATGAGCCGATCGGTCGGTAAGGTAGTAAGATCAACCCCTAGCGATTCGGCCAGCGCACGCGCCGGCCGCGTGATGCGCAAAGCGGGTTTCTCTTCCTGCAGCGTTTGCTCAGGCAACGCCAGCGGTTCCTCCGCGCTCTCGGCGATCACCGCCAACCGTGCGCCTACCATCAACGTTTCACCCGGGCGCGCCAAGAGACGCACGAATCCGCCGACCGGCGCTTCGATGTCCATAGCCGCCTTGGTCGTCTCAATCGTGAACAGCAACGCTCCCTGTTCCACTGCCTGTCCATCCCGGACATGCACCTCCACCAGACGCGCCTCCGGCTCATTGGCGTTCAAAAGAGGAACAGTAACTTCAGCCAGAATCATCGCGATTTTCCTTCATAATCAAGAACGCTCATTCCTGTGTGGTACAAACTTGCCGCAAAGAACACGAATTCTCGCGGCGTTTGCCCTACTTCTTTTCGTAGGAGTTGCTCACAACTCCAATTACAGGGCGGGGCGCCCACTCCATCCTAAAGGTAGGATTTCTAGGCCACCGAATCCTCGCACTCGGCGGCACACGAGCCTCCTTACAGCGGCATTCTCTCCTGACGAGCAATCTCTATAAGATGACGAGAAAGTTCATCCGTTGTGCAAATACTTCTCGGAAACCTCATCCAGTCGCAGGCTAATGACCTGACTGGTGGAATCACGGCTCATGGTCACACCGTAGATGACATCGGCCGCTTGGACTGTGTTGCGATTGTGCGTAATGACGATGAACTGCGTCTTCTGGCTCAACTCCACCAGCATCTCACGAAAGCGGCCAACATTGGCTTCATCCAGCATGGCATCCACCTCATCCAGGACACAGAGCGGGGTCGGCGAAACTTTGAGCAGGGCAAACACCAGCGCTATGGCCGTCAGGCTGCGTTCGCCGCCGGAAAGCAACGCCAGCCCTTGCTCGCGGCGGCCTGGCAGGCGCGCTTCGATGTCAATGCCGGTGGTCGTCAGATCAGCAGGGTCGGTCAACACCACTCGCGCCGCGCCGCCGCCGAACAAACGGCGAAAGATGGTATGGAACTCCTCCGCCACAGCCTCGAACGTTCGCTGAAACTCGCGCCGGGTGCGTTCATCCAATTCAGCAATGACCTGACGCAGATCGGTTTCGGCCTCGCGCAAATCCTGTAGTTGGGCCTGAAGAAAACCATAGCGTTCCTGCAGGGATTCATACTCTTGCTCTGCCTCCGGGTTGACGGGCCCAAGTCGGCGCAACAAACCGCGCTGACGGTTCAAATTCTCTTCCAGATCAGGCGGCAACTCGGTCAGCGTGGGCAGCTGTTGCACCATGCCCTCGAACGGCAACGGCAGCGGCCCGCTAATGGAATCCAGGTATTTAAATTCGACCAAGCCAAAGTCATCCTCGATTTTCTTTCGCAGCGACTCCAGCGCCTCGCGCTTGCGTTCTACCTCCAACTGCACCTGATTGTACTGGTGTTCCATGAGCGAGAGGGCTTGCTGGGCGCTGCTCAGGCGCGATTGTATGGCGGCCTCTTGCGCTTCAGCGTTCTCCACTTCTCTTTCGGCAGGTTCGAGCAATTGGCGGACGGCCTCCAGTTGTGTCTGTGTCTCGGCTTCCTGGCCTCGCAGCGATTCCCTCTCCGCGGCGAGAGCCATTAGGGCTTCCTCGGTTTCCTTCCCTCGCCGCTCCAACAAATCTTTTTGCTCCTCCAGCCGCCGAAGCGCCTGCCGTTGTTCCTCGCGCCGGGCGCGCGCATCACGTAGAGCGCGCTCAACCACCGCTGCCCGCGTGCTCCAATGGCTCACGGCGTGCTGCAGTTCATCCAGCGCGAGCGCGGCGAGCGTCCCTGTCAGCGCACGGAGGCGCTGTTCGACTTCTTCTAACTGGGTTGCGGATTGGGAAAGAGCGCGGGCGGCGGTCTCCTGCTCCTGTTGGGCGCGCCTCTGTTCCTGCTCCAGCTCGGCCTTCCGACTTTTTTCCCACTCCCGCCGCCGCCGCGCCGATTCCAGCCGGACCTGAGTCTGCCGCTCGGCGGCGATTGCCGTCTCCACCGCCCGGCGCTTTTCGGCCACGTCCTTCTCGATCGCCTCCAACCGCTGACGGGCGCGCTCGCTTTCCCCATCCTTGCGGCGTAGAGTCTCCTCCAATGCTGCCAGTTCCTCTCCCAGACGCGAGAGGCTCTCCTGGAGTTCGCGTCGTTGACGCGACCGGGCCAACGATGGCGCGCCTTGCGGCGTCCCGGCCAGAACTGGACCGGCCGCGCTGAAGACTTCGCCGCGCACGGTCACGGCTCGCGCCGAAGAGGGCAGGCCTGTCAGAATCCGGCGCGCCGCGGCGCGGTCTTCCACGATCAACGTCTGCCCAAGCAAGAGGTCCACCACAGAGCGCAGTTCCGGCGGCTCTTGGACCAGTGCAGCAGCCACGCCCAGGCAGCCTGCCTGCGGCGGTGCAGTAAGCAGCTTGAGCGGCCTCAAGGTATCGAGAGGTAAGAGGGCAGCACGCCCGCCTGGGTTCTCTTCCAGCAGCAACAACGCCCGTTCGGCATCCTGGTTGGAAGCAAGCACAATCGCGTCCAAGTATTCGCCTAGGGCGGCAGCGATGGCGGTTTCCAGTGCGGCGGGCATCTCGAGGAGTGCCGAGAGCGCCCCGCGCGCGCCTGGCAACTGTCTCTTTTCTCCGGCCTTCAATAGTAGGCGCGTTCCTTCGGCATAACCGGTCAGGGAACGCTCGGCCTGCTCCAGCACTTCCAGCTGTGCCTGCAAGCGCGCGCGTTCGGCGTCTTTTTGGGCGCGCTCGGCCAGGCACTCCCGACGCCGAGCCTCCAGCTCGTTCAGGCGTTGTCGGGCCTCTTGGCACGCCTGTTCGCCTTGCCGATGCGCCGCTTCGGCTTTCTGACGCGCTTGCACGGCGACCTGATAGTCCTTTTCAGCTTGGCGCTGTTCTTCCTCGGCGCCGGCGATGGCAGCATCTATGGCGCTCAGTTTCTGTTGGCGGGTTTCCAGGTGGCGTTGGAGTTCTTCCAGCCGCGCTTGCGCCTGCAGGCGGGCGGAGTGGACCTCATCCCAGCGGCGGCGCTCGCGTTGCAGGTTCTGTTCGACGTCGGCGCGTTCGCGCAACCGCCGTTGGTATTGCTCCTGCGCGCTCTGCCGTTGCCGTTGGGCTTCCTCATCTTCAGCCTGCAAGCGAGCGACTTCACCCTCGCTCTCCGCCAGTCGTTCCTGGGCCAGTTGCCATTCCTTCTCGACCAGGGCACGTTGACCGGCAGTTTGTCGCAACATCTCCTGCAACGCGCGTTGGCGCTCGTCCAACACGGCCAGATCGCGCCCGATGCGCTCACGCCGATTGTGCAGCAGCGCCGATTGACGGCGCCATTCGTTCAAACGGGCGCGCAGGGTGGTCAGATGAGCGCGAAACCGGCCCATTTCGTTACTGATATGTTGGTATTCCTGGCGGGCCTGTTGCAGACGTTCTTCCTGTCGCCGCGCCATCTCTTGCGCCTGATGGAATTCCCGCTGGGCGCGATGCCAGTGGTAACCATACCAATCGCGCAGCAATAACTCCAGGTCAGCGCGAATCTGGGCGTACTCTCGAGCGCGTCGCGCCTGCCGTTCGAGGCTCTTCAGGCGCGGCTCCAGTTCGGCCAGAATATCGAGAACGCGATCCAGGTTACGCCGCGTCGTCTCCAGGCGGCGCAACGTCTCCTCGCGGCGGGCACGGTAGAGGCCGATGCCGGCAGCCTCCTCGAAGAGACGGCGGCGTTCGTCGGCCTTGAGCGCCAGCGAGGCGTCCACCAACCCTTGCCCCAGGATGGTATACGTGCGTTCCGCGAGGCCCGATTGCGCCAAAAGCTCGTTGATGTCCTTCAGGCGCACCTGCTGACCGTTGAGCAAGTATTCATTGCGGCCATCACGATAGGCGCGCCGTGTCAAGGCTACCTCGCTGAAGTCCACAGGCAACCAGTTGTCGCTGTTGTCGAAAAGAATAGTCGCAGAGGCCATACCGGCGCGCGGCCGTTGCTCGGAACCGGCAAAGATCATATCTTCGGTCTTCTTGGCACGCAACAGGCCATAGGACTGCTCCCCTAACACCCAGCGAATGGCATCTGCGATGTTCGACTTTCCTGAACCATTCGGGCCTACAATGGCAGTAACGCCGGCCGCAAACTCGAAGACGGTTTTGGCGGCAAAGGTTTTGTAGCCGTGCAACTCCAGCGATTTCAGTCGCAAAGGCATGGGCGTCGGTCACTCCCCTTGCTGGATATGGATCAAGGCGGCTTCGGCGGCCTGTCGCGCGGCCTCATGCTTGCTGTGGCCGCGGCCACGCCCGTAGCATTGACCGTTGATATACACCTCGACCTCGAAGCGACGGGCATGCTCTGGGCCATCTACCTGCACCGTGACGTAGTGGGGCAGGCCGAGTTTTTGCTGTTGTGACCACTCCTGCAAACGGCTTTTTGGATCTTGCAAGGTGGCATGGCGCAAGAGCGATTCGGCGGCACGTTCGAGGAGGGGATGGACAAACTCTTGGACCGCCTGAACGCCGGCTTGTAGGTAAAGCGCCCCAATCAGCGCTTCGAAGGCAGAGCACAAAAGGATGGCACGCTCACGCCCGCCGTTTTGAACCTCCCCATGTCCGAGCAACATAGCTTTTCCCAACTGCAAGGCGCGAGCGAAGTCGGCCAATTGCTCCGTACAGACCAGCGCCGCGCGCAGGCGCGTCAAGTCGCCCTCGAGCATTTCCGGAAAGCGGTTGTACAGCCATGCGCCAACGATGAAGTCTAACACGGCGTCGCCAAGGAACTCCAGACGTTCGTTATCCTCCAGCGCTTCCGGGTGCTCGTTTAGGTAGGAACGGTGCGTCAGCGCTCGTTTGACCAGCAACAAGTCTGTGAAGGGAAGCCCTAGACGTTGGACCAGCGAGGCGGCGGTTTCACTTTCCTCTTCGGGGACGATGTTCAAGAAGGACCTCCCGGAACCCAGCAAGCGCCAGATCAATCTTTCCTCTCCTTACCGCCGCAGCCGGATGGAAAGAATGCTCTCGCGTTCGCCGTGCTCCTGTATCTTCAGGATGCGTCAATTCTAACCGGAATTGGATAGGATGACTACCCTGCCCGCGGCTCGGCGCTCGACTCTGTCTTCCGCGCACCGACCAGACTCTCTACAATACGTCTGTCCACCCGGCCCATTGGATAATCTTTCATGTCCTCAACGGTTAACCACTGCAATGCCGCGACCTGCAACGGACGCGGCTCTGCGCCGGTCAGTTCGCAATGGAAGGCATGCAGAACGATGCGAAAATGAGAGTAGGCGTGACGATAGACGCCAATGGCCGCGCCGACTGCGACTTGCGTTCCCAATTCTTCTTCGATTTCGCGGCGCAGGGCGTCCTCCAGGCTTTCGCCATCCTGCACCTTGCCGCCGGGGAATTCCCACATGCCGCCAAGCAAGCCTTGCAACGGACGTTGAGCCAAGAGGTATTTTCCACTCCGGCAAATGACGGCCGCGACGACCAGATAAGCGGGAAGGGCGCGCCGAGGACGAGTCACAGGGCGTTGTTCTTGCAAGCCCTGCGCGCGTGCGCGGCACAGAGGACTCAGCGGACATACCTCACAGCGAGGCGCGCGCGGGGTGCAGATCAAGGCACCCAGGTCCATGAGTGCCTGGTTGTAGTCGGCAGCGCGGCCGGCAGGTAGATTCTCCTGCGCTCGCGCGATCACGGCCCGCTCGCCGCTTGGAGCGTCCACCGGCTCGGCAATATCGTAGACGCGACTGAGCACTCGTTTTGCATTCCCGTCTATTGCCACTTCATCTTGCCCTGCCAGGAGAGCCGCCAGTGCGCTCGCGGTGTACCGACCGATACCCGGCAACCGGCGCCAGGCTTCCGCGTCGCGCGGCAGGTTGCCGCCATGTTCGGTTACAAGAGTTTTGGCAGCTCGTTGCAGGTTGCGCGCGCGCCGATAGTAGCCCAACCCCTCCCAGGCAGAGAGCGCTTCCTGCTCGCTGGCCTCGGCAAGCGCAAAGACTGTAGGAAAACGCTCCAACCAACGTTCGAAATAGGGAATGACGGTCGTCACGCGCGTTTGTTGGAGCATGATTTCAGAAATCCAGATGGCGTAGGGATCGGCGCTCTGCCGCCAGGGCAGGCATCGCCCTTCCTTTTCGTACCAGGCAAGCAAAAAGCGCATCAATTCGGTGTGCATGGAGATTCGATCAGCCAGTTTGTGCTTCGGGCAGACGGCACTCCTGTAACGGCCAGGTAGGGAGGGCGTCTATGCCCCAATCATCCACCTGCCCATGTAGGAAGCGGTAGTAGGCGGCAGCCGCGGCCATGGCAGCGTTGTCGGTGCAAAGGTAAAGAGGCGGGATGTGGATAGGGAATTCGGTTTGCGCCTCAAACGCCGCGCGCAGGGCGCGATTGGCCGATACCCCACCCGCGATGAGAATGTCCGCTACGCCATACCGCCGCGCCGCCTGCATGGTCTTCTCGAACAGCACCTCAACAACCGCCTCTTGAAAGGAAGCAGCCAGATCGGCGACCGGAAGTGCTTTGCCTTCTCGCTGTAACCGCCTCACCTCATAGAGAACGGCTGTCTTCAAACCGGAGAAAGAGAAATTGTATGTCCCTTCCAGCCAGGCGCGCGGGAAAGAGAAAACCTTTGGATTACCCTCCTGTGCAGCCTTCTGAACGCTCGGCCCACCGGGATAAGGTAGATCGAGGAGACGCGCCACCTTGTCAAACGCCTCGCCGGCGGCATCGTCCAGCGTCGCGCCGAGACGTTGATAGGTCAAATGACCGGTCATCAAATCCAGTTCGGTGTGCCCGCCGGAAACAAGCAGGACAAGAAGCGGAAAACGCGGTTCGGGGGGAGGCGTTTCACCTGCCCGATATAGCCAGGCGGAATAAATATGCCCCTCCAGGTGGTTCACTCCGACCAACGGCAAGCCGCTTCCCAGCGCCAGGCCCTTCGCCATACTGAGGCCAACCGTCAAAGAGCCAACCAAACCCGGCCCACGCGTGGCGGCAATGACGTGCAGGTCGGCGAGCGTCAGGCCGGCTTGCCGGAGCGTTGTTTCGACCACCGGCGTGATGGAAAGGATATGTTGACGAGAGGCCACCTCAGGAAACACGCCACCATAGCGGGCATGGATATCCATTTGCGAGGCAACGGTGGAGGCCAACAGAACGCGGCCATCCTCCACAATGGCAGCCGCCGTCTCGTCACAGGAAGTTTCGATGGCGAGAACACGAAGAGGAGAGAACACAGTCATCAGCGCAATTATAAACGAAGATGGCCGGCGCGCCAAATTCGACAAATGCGATGGGACACGGTACAATTCCGGTTGGAGGGCCTATGGAAACCTTCTGGCGAGCTAGGAAAGTTGTCATTGTGGGAGCAGGTGCAGTGGGCTCAACTTTTGCGTATGCCCTTGCCCAGCGCGGTGTCGCGGACGAAATTTGCCTTCTGGACGCCAACCGCGATCTGGCTATCGGCCAGGCGCTCGATCTGGCGCATGGTATGCCGTTTTATCCCCCTGTGCAGATTCGCGTGGGCGAAAAGGAAGACTACGCCGACGCACAGGTCATTGTCATGACCGCAGGCGCCAAACAGGCGCCAGGCGAGACACGTCTAGCCTTGCTCCAGCGAAACGCTGCGATTGTCTCCTCCGTTGTGGACGACATCGTCGCGCAGAACTCTTCGGCGGTGTTGGTCATCGTGACCAATCCGGTAGACGTGCTGACCTACCTCGCGCTCAAACGGTCAGGGTGGCCAAGGGGGCGTATTCTCGGTTCCGGCACCGTGTTGGATAGCGCCCGTTTTCGTTACCTTCTTAGCCGGCACTGCCAAGTGGACGTGACCAACGTCCACGCGTATGTGCTGGGCGAACATGGCGACAGCGAGGTGGCGGCCTGGTCGCTGACCCATATTGCCGGTGTACCCATCGATCAGTACTGTCCGCTCTGCCACCGCTGCCCCAACTGGCGTATTGAGCGCGAACGCATCGTTCAGGCGGTGCGGGATTCGGCCTACCATATCATCGACTACAAAGGAGCCACTTACTTTGGGATCGGGATGGCACTGGTGCGTATTGTGAGTGCTATCTTGCAAGACCAGAACAGTGTGTTGACCATTTCGACCCTGTTGGACGGCGAATACGGTCTGCGCGATGTATGCCTAGGCGTGCCGGCGATTGTTGGCCAAGGCGGTATAAAAAGTATCGTCACCGCGCCGCTCTCGCCTGAGGAACAGAAGGCTCTGGAACGTTCGGCGGAGATTCTGCGACAACAGATCACCGGTCTGGGCTAGTATAGTTCCCGAGCGCAGAACGAATGCACGACGCTCTTTCTCCGTGCTAAAAAGATATCCCGGACGCCGCGATTGTTTCCACTTCGCCCCGCACCTCCAACACGAGAATGCCTCCATACATCATACGCTGAATTAAGAGGTAGACCATGATTCGTTCTCTATAATATTTTATGCGCCGGGGGAACCGTTGCAGACCGACCTTTCGCGCTCGGTTCTAGAACACGCTCTGGCGCGCACGGATGGTTTGTTAGGGGTGGATTTTGTCAACGAACCCAACGAGACCTGCGAGCCTATCCTGCGCGAGGTTTTTTGGTTTTCACCCCCTCGCCATAGACGACGCGTTGCGGGAAACGCACACCCCAAAAGTGGATGACTAGGGAGAGTATCTTTACATCGTCGCCAACACGTTGGAACATCACGAGAGCGAGACAGGGAACGGCTCATTGACGGTGCATGAAGTGGATATCTTTCTCGGACAGAACTACGTGGCGGCTCGCCAGGATCACGAAGTGCAGGCTCTGCAAGCAGTCTGGCAAGCCTGTTGCCGGGATAGCCGACATTGCCAACAAGAAGCCGAACATTTGCTCTACCGAAGCCTGGACTACCTTGCCGCCGATTATTTCCCTCTCGTCGCTCGTATGGATGATGCCATTGATCTGCTCGAGGAACAGATCTTTCCCAGCCCGCCCAGGATGTGTTAGGCCGGTTTTTTGCGCTCAAGCGGACTCTGCTTGTCATGCGGCGCGTCTTAACCCCTCAGCGCGAGGCGCTCAATCGTCTGGCGCGCGATGATCATCGTTTAGTTGACCAGCGGGACCGCATGTTCTTTCGCGACGTGTACGACCACCTAGTCCGTCTGCACGATCTGAACGAGAGTACGCGCGATCTGGTCAGCGACGCCATGGATATCTACTTGTCCGCCAGTAATAACCGCATGAACGAGGTAATGAAGACCCTGACGATCATTCCCATGCTTTTCATGCCACTATCGTTCCTCGTCGGCTTCTTTGGCATGAATTTCTTTGCGGCCGATCCGCCCTATAGTGGCTGGACGACGCTGCCAGTATTTGCTCTCACTCTGGGATTAATGGTCGTAATCCCCTGGCTTATGTACGGATGGATGCGGCGAAGAACATGGGTATCACAAGACGCAGGGCAAAAAAAGCTACGGCGCTTGAAGTTTCTTTATGGCTTCCTCTAATGTTGGCCGACTAGGGACCAGGTCAAGCCAGTAAGGATGGATTACGATGTTCGACGCGGCGCGCTGTTCGTTCAACCAGGCCTGGAAGCGTTCGTCGCAAGCCTGCTTGTATTCCTCCGCTGTGAGCGGGCGCATTTCGCGCCCCAGCACTTGGATAATATGCCAACCGAAAGGGCTTTCGACCGGCTGACCGATCTCCCCAATGGCGAGGGAAAAAGCAGCCTGTTCGAAGGCCTCTACCATCTTGCCGCGCGCGAACCATCCCAAATCGCCGCCTTTCTCCTTCGTGCCGCTATCGGTGGAGTATTCGGCGGCCAATGCGCCGAAATCCTGACCAACCGCCAGCAAGTTGCGCACCAATTCCGCGGTGTGTTTATCGGCGACCAGGATGTGTCGCGCCCAGACCATCTCCGTCTCACGAGGCACGTCCTGCGTGATGCGTTCATACACCTTCTGACGCAGCAAATTGTCATAGTAAAATACCTGACGGAAAGCGGCCTCGTCCATGCCAAGCGGCCGGTAATACTCTAAGGCTTTCTGATATTCTTTTTGAAAGCCTTCCAGCGTGTAGGGTGTAGGAGTCGGGGTAACCGTGGCGGTTGATGTGGGTGTCGGCGTCGCCGCCGGGATCGGTGTGGATGTGGCGGTAGGCGACTCGGTCGGCGTCGGCCAGGGTGTAAAGGTCGGCGTTGGCGAAACGAGCGCATATTGCGTTGGGGAAAGAGTGGAAAATACCACCGGTGTGAGAGTAGGAACAGGAGTAGGCGTCCCATCTGGATAGTACTGGAACGCCTCACGAATGGCTTTCTCCACCTCTTCCTCGCTCACCGTAACGCCGTTGTTAGCGGCATACTGACGGATAAGCAAGGTTTCAATGACTTGATCAATGATCGTCTGGCCAATGACAAAGGGGCTGCTCAACTGACTTTCAGCCTGCTGGCGCAGGCTTTGTAGGTAAGAGTCATCCTCGCCGACGCCAAAATACTGCGCCATCACATAATTTTGCAAGTAGTTGTTGATGATTTGCTGCCGTTGTAAGCGCGCCCGCATCTGGAATTCACGCCCGCGCACGATATCACCATTGACTTCGATAATTGGCTTGTAGGCACGCAGCACAGTCTGTTCCAGGGCAGTATAGGTGAATAGTCCCAGAATAACGAGAATGATGGCCGCCGCAGTCGCGACGATTGCGCGCATTTGGCGACGCTCCCGTTCGAGCCGCGCAAGGTGTTTCTTCGTGGCAACCTTAGGAGCCTTGCTTTTTGCCATGATAACCTCGTTTATAGTGGAAAAGTCGCGGACTTGCAGGCCTGCCGTCGGAACATGGCGAGGACGAGGGTGGGATTGCCCTCAACGGCAGACTAATTTCGCCTTACGAGCTTGCGCCGCATCAGGCGGCTGCTTTGCTTCCGCACGTAGCGCAGAGATCCGCGCTTACATCTCCTCATCTTGACCGCCGACGAAGGGGAGCAGGCCAATGTGTCGTGCGCGTTTGATGGCAGTGGCCAGTTGTCGCTGATGTTTGGCGCAGGTGCCGCTCTGACGTCGCGGGCGAATCTTGCCCACCTCATCCAGAAAACGCTTTAGGGTATCCACCTGCTTATAGTCAATAATCAGGTGCTTATCCGCGCAAAATTGACAGATTTTCGGGCGAGCATAGTAGCGCCGTTCGCTCGTTGGCTCCGTCTCAAGCAATTGTTCCATAGAATATCACTCCAAAATTAGAAGGGAAATTCATCCTCTTCGGCAGGTTCAGGGGGCTCTCCAGGAAACGTTTCCTCGGTAGCAGATGGTTGCCCATGATTGGCGGTTCGACGTTCGCCCAGCAACATGAGTTCGCTAGCAACCACCTCCACCACACTATGTTTGCCGCCTTCCTTGTCTTCCCAGCGACGAGTCTGCAACCGTCCTTCCACATAGACCTGTTGGCCTTTGGTGAGGTGCTGTTTGCAGAACTCGGCCAGGCTACCCCAGGTTACGATGTTGAACCATTCCGTCTCACTTCGGCGCTCGCCATTCGCGGTGTTCCAAGAACGGCCAGCGGCTACCGTGAAGGTGGTCACCGGACGGCCCGAAGGGGTATATCGCATTTCCGGATCGCGCCCTAGGTGACCAATGATCATCACCTTGTTTAAATCTCGGCTCATCGTCCCACTCCAATCGAATAACCATCCGAAACCTTAATGCAGGGCAGTCAGCAGATAGCGAATAACCGGCTCCAGGAAGCGTAGATTTTGGTCGAGAGTCGTCGTAGCCGTTGGTTCCAGGCCAATGTTGAACAAGACAAATTGGCCTTCGCGTTGCTTGCGGATGGGGTACGCCAACCGCTTACGGCCCCAGACCTCAATGCGATCGACACTCCCGCCAGTCTCGCCGATCCAGCCCTTGATTTTTTCGATGACGCCCTGAAATGCGCCCTCGTCCAAATCGGGGTGGACGACACAGACCAGTTCGTATTTACGCATGAAGAGGGGAACCTCCTTTCCTCGGGATATGCTCCTAGACGATGCCGTAGGCAAGGCCAGGGGCGGAAAGCCATCACGCGTACATGATGGAACGTGCTTCTATTTTACCAGAAAATGCGCGCTTTTTGGTACACACAAAAAGCGACGTCGGCTTGTAGAAAACGGAGCAGCGCCCCCGGCGAGGCTCGAACTCGCAACCTCTGGATTCGAAGTCCATTACTCTATCCGATTGAGCTACGGGGGCAAACGCGATGGATTATACCCGAAAAGAGCACCTCATTCGGCATTCGGAAAACGCCTATGGCCAGAACACAACAGATAACCGAGTGGGCCATTCTAGAACATCATTCCACAGTCGTAGGGCACAATCTGCTCTTTCGGGATAGGTCGGAACTCGTGAGGGAATTGGCAGGAAATCGTCCAAGTCAAGCGATAGAACCCACCCCAGCGGTTAAAGGCGACCAGCCTTCCCTCTGCTGTCTTTTCGTCGAGTCGAACGGTTGGCGAGAGGGCAGGGATCCTCCATGCGCGAGCCTTTTGGAACGGCGAGAAGGGAATGCCGAAGTCGGATCTGTTAACTCTCTACGATTGCTCGCACGCCGTCGCGGTCAAAGAGAGCCCGCCGATCATTGTCGCTAGCGCGCCAGAACAGGTAGAACTGCTCCCCTCACAAGGGGAGGTTTGCCGGTTAGAAGAAACTTTCCTCGCTGCCACCTGCGATCACGTGGAGCAAGGATGAGTCGCATTCCAACGGCAAATCCTTCCGCGAACGATTCTGACGGGCGAGCCGGCGGCGTAGGATAACCGCCTAAGCCATCGTTTGTATCCACGAAATCTAGCACATATCCCTCTTCCATGAAAAGCTGGTCCATACGGTAAAGTAAAGCATGGGATCGCACCGAGTCGAACTCTCCCCCTGCTTGACCGCGTTCTGTGAGTTAAAGTGCTCTGGGAGCGAGGAGCCTCGCGCCAGGAGCGCATGGCAGCCATCGCGGCCGCGGCAGTCCAGTGTGTCTTCTCCCACGCCGGCGTCCTTCGGGCAACAAGCTGTCAGGAACGAGGCCGGAAAAAGCCAAGAGGGAAGGGAAGGAATACGGTTTCGTTAGGATTCTATTTGGGTTAAGGGTTAGCGTCCATTTCATCTACGTCCTGAATCTGTAACTTCAAGGCGTCAATCGAGACAAAAAGTTCCACCAGGGAAAGCGCCAGGGAAATAAGCAAACAGATAAGACTGGCGCCAAACAGAACTTTGGCTTCCCCCTCCAGGCCGGCGAACAGCAGAAACATGCACAAGGCGCTGCTCAGGAAAGCGAGGACACCAAAGATTTGCATGTGGCGAATGATCCCGATTCGGTAACGCAAATTGTGCAGTTGTCCTTTGACTTTCGGATCGCGTTCGGCTTTGTAACGGGCATAGAGTTCACGCGTCAGGTTCGCCAGCGTCAGAAAACGGTTCGTATAGGCCAAGAAGAGCAAGGAGATGGCCGGGAAGAGCAAGGCGGGAGTGGATAGGTTGAAATCCATAGCAGGGTTGGTGTAAGAGGTGCAACCGATTAGCCGGCGAGTAGATTCGCCAGCGCGCGCTCCGACTCGCGTTTGATCCGCTCATGCAGGCTATGGCCGTGGGCGTCCATCGTCACAACAAGCGGTAAATCCTGAACCTCAACCACCCACAAGGCTTCGGGAACGCCAAATTCCAGTTTATAGACATCCAAGACACGTCTCACGGTCTGGGCGATGAACGTCGCTGCGCCGCCCACAGCATGGAGATAGACAGCCGGCCCTTCACGACAGGCCTCGAGGGTCTTCACGCCCATGCCTCCTTTGCCGATGATACCCCTGACATGGAAGCGACGAATCACATCTGCCTGATAAGGCTCCTCGCGGATGGAGGTGGTCGGGCCGGCGGCGATGAAACGATACTCTTTCGTCTCCAGGCCGGCGACGACCGGTCCACAGTGGTAGATCACACCACCGTGAAGCAGCGGCTGTAGAGCGACGAAAGTGTCCTCATCATCCCCCTGCGGCGTGCGACTCTGACGGACAAAGGTCTCCACCAGCCATTGATGCGCGGCATCGCGCGCAGTGATAATCACGCCGCTGAGGGAAACGGGGTCTCCTACGTGTAGTCCCCGAACAACTTCATCGGAGAGAGGAACGGTCAGGGCAGGCATGGGTCTTCGTAGTGGTTAATCGTAAATGACTTCATCGCCGCGCACCACCATCTTGCGTCGCCGATATGCCCAACACATATAGGAAATGGTCACAAAGTAGGAGGCTGGTAAGCGGTGCAAAGCGGCGACTTTCACATCCAGAACGGTAGTCTTACCGCCCAACCCCATCGGACCAATGCCTAATTGGTTGGCTTCCTCGGTCAGTTGCTGCTCGATGGCGGCCAGTTGCGGGTCGGGATTGCGCGCGCCGATTTTCTCAAGCAAAACCCGTTTGGAGGCGAGGTAGCCGCTTGCGCGATCGCCGCCAATGGCGATTCCAAGAACTCCCGGCGCGCAGCCCTGCCCTTGCGCCCTGTGGACAGCATCTAGCACTGCTTTGCGCACGCCGTTCCAATCGCGATCGGCGGCCAATTGCTCATCAGGCAAGGAATACTGCGCGCCGACATTCTCACAACCTCCGCCTTTGAGCATCAATTCGATGATTAACTCCTCGCCATCGCTCTCTTCAAAATGGATCCAGGGGAATTCATCGCCACCAAGATTGTTGCCCGTATTCCTGCCGGAGAGCGACTCGACGGCATTCGGACGCATGTAGGCGCGCCGTGTCGCCTCCGCTAGGGCAGCGCGGATTTGAGCGCGCAATGCGCGCGTTGACCAGCCGAGGGGATAACGGACATAGAAGATCGGCGTGCCCGTATCCTGGCAGAGGGGAGTGGAGCGTTCCCGTGAAAGTTCCACATTGAGAAGAATGGTCTCCAACACTTGACGCGCCACAGAACCGGGGGTTTCGCACTCCAGCGCCTCTCGCAAGCGCGCTTCCACATCCGCCGGCAAATCGGTAGCCGCTCTGCGGATCAGTTCCAGAATCTCGTTCGTCAGGTCGCGCATGATCATCCTTCATTGCCGAGAAAAAGCGGAGAAAATCAGTCCTATTATACTCGACCTACGGTCTTAGAGTCTTTCCGCTCGCGCTGGGCGCGCATGATGGAAAAAACCAACGCGGCAATTGTCAGCCCAAGGCCTACAAGAAACGCAGTAGAGTAAGACGGATCAGGGTAATTGACGACCTGCGAGGTGAGGTCGACAGGCTTGTTGACAAAGAGATTGTACATTCTGGCCGCACGCCAAAGACACGAATGCTAGGGAATTCCTCAACGGTAAGAGTATACTCGTCAACATGACTGTCACGTAGAGGGTGGGTTTTCCAATGGGCGCACAAAAGTTGTCCGCGGCGTGGCTCGAACAGCATCACTCCTGGGAGTTGCGCTACCACATTTGCTGCAACCGGTCTTGCTAGACACAGCCTGGCGTTACGAAAAGCTGTCGTACTGATAAAAAAAGCCCTAGCGCGTCTGCACAATCCTGCAGGATGTAGTATAATACCTATGCTCGCAGAACGGCCTGTGAACGATTGCCTTTTGTCTTGTTCGACGATTCGGCAGTCAAGGAGTGTGTCCCGCGTAGTGGTCTCATGAAGCGATTCCTACTCCCTTTTGTGCTTTCCCTCGGCTGTGTTTGTGGGCAGCCGAGTTTTTTTGTGATCCTGCTTGTGAAAGGAGGTGAGAGGGTTGACGATCGTGATTTTGCGCAACAACGAATCTCAGGAGCAACTGCTCAAGCGCTTCCGCAAGAAGGTCGTCAAGAGCGGTGTCCTGAGCACAGTACGCCGCAAACGCTGGTTTATTTCTAGGAGCGAGCAGCGCCGCATGGAGCAAAAGAAAGCACTACGCCGGCTCAAGCGGCGACAAGAGAAAGCAAGCGAGTAAGCCAACGGTCGGAGGCTGTATGGCAAAAGAAGAAGAAAAAATTGTGGTCGAAGGAACGGTTGTGGAAGCCCTGCCCGGCACCCAGTTCCGGGTGCGGCTCGACAACGGCCACCAGATTCTGGCTTACCTTTCCGGCAAGATGCGCAAATACTACATCCGCATCCTGCTTGGCGATCGAGTAAAGGTCGAAATGTCCCCTTACGATCTGACGCGTGGCCGCATTACCTTTCGGCAAAAGAAAGCCGCGGAAGAAGCCGAACTCGCCGAATAGCCTCCCTTTTCAGTACTTATCTTTGGTAATGCAAGAAACCCCTGCCTGAATTCAGACAGGGGTTTTTCTCTATATGAGAGGAGTTAGGCGAGGCTTGAAGGAACGGCCTCTTTCTGCGCTTCGGCCGCGCCATCATAGCGTATCGCCGCCATCTGGACATACAGGTTCCAGCGTTGACGCACATCCTCTTGCGTCAGTTTGAGCAGCTGTTCAGCGCGCTCCTCGTTGCCCTGAACCAACATGCGGAAGCGTGTTTCGTTGTACATGTACTGCTCCACCGGGATGCTGGGTTCCTTGGAGTCAAGTTGCAACGGATTCTTCCCCTGCTCCACTAAGCGCGGGTCGTAACGATAGAGCGGCCAGAGCCCTGCTTGAACTGCCAGCTTTTGCTGTTCCAGACCTTTCGCCATGTCAATGCCATGCGCAATGCAGTGGCTATAGGCAATGATGAGCGATGGTCCCTCGTACGATTCGGCTTCTAGGAAAGCCTTCAACGTGTGCTGATCGCTGTATCCCATGGCCACACGTGCTACATAGACATAGCCGTAGGACATCGCCATCAAACCCAGGTCCTTCTTGCCGAAACCCTTGCCTTGCGCCGCAAAGCGCGCCACCGCGCCGCGCGGAGTGGCCTTGGAAGCCTGCCCACCGGTGTTGGAATAAACCTCGGTATCCAGGACAAGCAAATTGACATCGCGCCCGGTGGAGAGGACATGATCCAGACCGCCATAGCCAATATCATACGCCCAGCCATCGCCGCCCACAATCCAGACGGACTTTTTGACCAAGGCGTCTGCAACAGCAAGCAGGTTGGCCGCCTGCGGGTTCTTCGAGCCGGCTAAGCGCTGCTTCAACAGCGCAACGCGCTCGCGCTGTTGGCGAATGCCAGCCGAAGTCGATTGGTCGGCATGGAGTAACGCGTCCACCAACTCCTGGCCAAGTTCGTCCACGAACAGGGGTAGCAGATCGCATGCATATTCCTTGTGTTTGTCAAGCGCCAGGCGGAACCCAAGTCCAAATTCGGCGTTATCCTCAAACAGTGAGTTTGACCAAGTCGGCCCGCGTCCTTCACGATTGACCGTCCATGGTGTAGTAGGCAGGTTGCCGCCATAGATAGAGGAACAGCCTGTCGCGTTCGCAATGATGGCGCGGTCGCCGAAAAGTTGCGAAAGCAATTTCAGGTAGGGCGTCTCGCCGCAGCCTGCGCAGGCGCCGGAGAATTCAAACAAGGGTTCCAGCAGTTGAGAGTTCTTGATCGTTGTCGGCGTGAACGCGCTCAAATCTACCACCGGCAAGGAGAGGAAGAAGTCCCAGTTGCGGGCTTCGCTGGCGCGCAAAGGAGGCTGCGGCGCCATATTGAGCGCCTTGCGCTCCGGGTTGGTCTTATCCTTGGCCGGGCAGGCCTCGACACACAACGTACAACCTGTGCAATCTTCCGGCGCAACCTGCACCGTATACGCCATGCCGGGGAACTCCTTGAACTTGGATTCCATCCACTTGAACGTCGGCGGCGCTTGGTCGAGGTGTTTCTTATCATAAACCGTGTGCCGAATCACGGCATGGGGACAAACAAAGACACACTTGCCGCACTGGATGCACAAATCAGGCTCCCAGACCGGAATTTCAAGCGCAATGTTGCGCTTCTCCCATTTGGTCGTGCCGGTGGGGAAGGTGCCATCTACCGGCATGGCCGAAACCGGCAAAGTATCGCCCTCAAAGGCGATCATAGGGCCAAGCACGGCTCTGACAAACTCCGGCGCCTCTGCCGGGACCGGTGGGCGACGCGTGAACGTACTGGTGACCTTCTCCGGAATCTCGACCTCATGCAGGTTCGCCAGCGCCTGATCCACCGCCGCAAAGTTCTTCTGGACCACCGCCTCGCCGCGCCTCCCGTAGGTCTTCTGAATGGCCTTCTTGATTTGTGCGATTGCCTCTTCGCGCGGCAAAATCCCAGAGATGGCAAAGAAGCAAGTCTGCATAATCGTATTGATGTGCGCGCCCATGCCGGTCTTTTCAGCCACGTCATAAGCGTTGATCACGTAAACCTTCAGTTTCTTCTCGAGAATATCGCGCTGCACTTCCTGCGGCAGGTGATCCCAGACATCCTCCGGGCCATAGATACTGTTGAGCAGGAAGACGCCGCCCGGCTGCGCATATTTCGTCATATCGAAGCGTTCGAGGAAAGTAAACTGATGACAAGCGACAAAGTTAGCCGTATTGGGCGTAATCAGGTAGGGCGCCTGTATCGGCTTCGGGCCAAAGCGCAGATGCGAAACCGTCAAGGTGCCGGCCTTCTTCGAGTCGTACACGAAGTACCCCTGTGCGTTGTAGTCGGTCTCCTCGCCAATGATTTTGATGGAGTTCTTGTTCGCGCCGACCGTGCCGTCTGAGCCAAGGCCAAAGAAGACACAGCGAATCGTTTCGGGATGTTCGACCGAGAAGGAGGGATCATAGGCTAGGCTGGTATACGTGACGTCATCCACAATGCCAACGGTAAAATGATTCTTCGGCTCGTCCTTCTTGAGTTCATCGAGGACGGCCTTGACCATGGCCGGCGTGAATTCCTTCGAGGAGAGACCATAACGCCCACCGATGACCGTAACATCGGTCCGCCCGCCTTCTACCAAGGCATTCACCACGTCCTGATAGAGCGGTTCGCCAACTGCGCCAGGCTCTTTGGTGCGGTCGAGAACGGCTACCGCCTTGGCGGTCGGTGGCAGCGCGCGTAGGAAGTGTTCGACCGAGAACGGCCGATACAGGCGGACGCGAATCACGCCAACCTTGTCGCCGCGCTCCATCAGGTAACGGACGGTGGCCTCAACCGTCTCGCCGCCCGAAGCCATGATGACCACCACGCGCTCGGCATCCGGCGCGCCAATATAATCGAAGAGGTGATACTGCCGCCCGGTCAAGCCGGCGAATTTATCCATCACCTTCTGAACAATGCCCGGCACGGCCAGATAGTAGGGGTTGATCGCCTCACGCGCCTGGAAGAATACATCGGGGTTTTGCGCCGAGCCGCGCAGGACAGGGCGGTCCGGATTCAGCGCACGAGCACGGTGCGCGCGCACCAGTTCGTCATCAATCATAAAGCGCAAGTCATCGTCGCTCAATTGCTCGATCTTCTCGACCTGATGCGAGGTGCGAAAGCCATCGAAGAAGTGCAGGAACGGCACACGCGCTTCCAAGGTGGCCGCCTGTGCAATGCAGGCAAAATCGTGCGCCTCCTGGACGGAACCGGAAGGCATCATCGCCCAGCCCGTCTGACGGCAGGCCATCACATCGGAATGGTCGCCGAAAATGGAAAGGGCATGCGTGGCCACCGTGCGCGCCGAAACATGGAAGACCGTGCTGGTCAACTCGCCAGCGATCTTGTACATATTGGGAATCATAAGGAGCAGACCCTGGCTCGCCGTGAAGGTCGTCGTCAACGCACCGATCTGCAACGATCCGTGCACCGCGCCAGCCGCCCCACCCTCGGATTGCATCTCAATCACGAGAGGCACCGTTCCCCAGATATTCTTCCGCCCCGCCGCCGACCAGTCATCGGCTAATTCTCCCATGTTCGAGGAGGGAGTGATCGGGTAAATCGCAATGACTTCGTTCGTACGGTGGGCAACCGAGGCCGTCGCCTCGTTCCCGTCAATAGTAACTTTTAATCTAGCCATGATTCTCTCCTTTTGTTATACTTCAGAGCAGCGCACCCTGGGTAAACACTATCTTGATCCTATTCGAGATTTTACTCGCGAACAGACAAAAAGTCAAATTTTTATGATAATTTTATGATATATTCCTGTCGGCAACTACCTGGTCGAGTCGCATGTTCGTACACCTGTTCTCGGATACATTGTCCTCTTGCTTAGGGACAAGTTGCCCGAAGAGTCGCCATCGTCTCCCGCGCCCCGAAAACAGACAGAAGGAGGCATAGATCAGACCAAAGGCCCTCCCATGAAAATCGAAAATCGGCGCCACGTGACCACCGTGGGGCACGATTCTCTCGGACCTGGTAAAGTGCAAACCCTTTGAACTCCGTACCTACTCCTGGCGCGCGGAAGCAAATTTTCAGCAAACATCGCGCCGAGGTCAGTCGAGGCAAACATGCGGCACACCTTGCCCTATCCTAGGACATCCTTTGCACACTCTGCTTCCACCTTGCGCTTCTCTTTCTCTCTTGCGCCGGGTAGGAACAGGCGCCCCACACACGCGGTAACCTAGTGTATCGCGTATTTAGGCAAGGAAATAGTTACAAATAACACAAATTCCCTTGCGAGTTGTCACACGAATCATAAAGAAATTTTACCCTTACTTCCAACATTCTTCTAATCCTTCGCTGATAAATTTTCTATGGAAGTTGGGTACATTAAAAGCGCACAGACAGAAAAAATCCTATTTGGTGTGAAAGGAGGTGTCAACTATGTCCAATCTGATTCGTTGGGAGCCCATGCGCGACATTATGTCCTTGCGCGAGGCCATGGATCGCCTCTTCGATGATGCGTTCACCCGTCCTATCGGCCTGATCGGCACAACCCTCCCTGCGATTGACCTGTACCAGACCAACGATGCCGTAGTCGTCAAGGCTGCCCTGCCGGGCTTCAAGCCGGAAGACGTGCAGGTCTCGGTCACAGGCGACGTGCTCACCTTGCGCGGCGAGTACAAGCAGAACGAGGAGCAAAAGAATGCTACTTACCACCTGCGCGAACAGCGCTATCAATCGTTCGAGCGTTCGGTAATGCTCCCCACCCAGGTAGAGACCGAGAAGGCCAAGGCCGACTTCGAGAATGGTATCCTGACGATTGTGTTGCCCAAGTCGGAAGAGGTCAAACCGAAGACGATCACCATCAAAACCAAATGATCCCCTGCTTTTGGCAAGGCAAATGGCGAGGGTTTGCTCCCTCGCCATTTTTGTATTTCTATGCTTCCAGACCGTGTGCGGCAAGCAAGGTGGCCTCCCGTAGCAAGGCCTCGGTCGGTCCCTGGGCAATCACACGCCCTTCATCCAGGATAATCGTGCGCGGTAGGATTTCGCGTGCCATCACTAGGTCGTGCGTGGCGACAAGCATGGTGAGAGGCAAATCGCGCAACAGGTTGATGAGGCCGCGTCGGGTGCGCGGATCGAGGCCGGCCGTTGGCTCATCGAGCGCCAGCACTTCCGGTTGCATGGCAAGAACGGTAGCGATGGCGATACGCTTCTTTTCGCCAGCGCTCAAGTGGTGCGAGACGCGGCCGGCATAGGTTTCCATATGCACAGCAACGAGGGATGCCTGCACACGTTCTTTCACCTCTGCCACAGATAGCCCCTGATACATCGGTCCAAAAGCCACATCGTCAAACACGGTCGGCGAGAATAACTGGTCATCCGGGTTCTGAAAGACCATGCCTACCATCGCGCGAATGCGCGCCAGATTCCGTTCGTTGACTTCAAGACCACAGATGGTTATCCGCCCCGCCTGGCCACGCAGGATGCCGTTTAAATGCAGCAACAGCGTGGATTTTCCGGCGCCGTTGGGTCCAATCAGCGCGACCTTTTCCCCCGGTGAAATATACAAAGAAACATCTCGCAGAGCATGTTGCCCATCGGGATAGGAAAAGGAAAGACCTTCAATCTCAACCGAGTGGTGCATAGAATACGTCCAAGGAATAGCGCGTTCAGCCCCAGCCGAGCAAACCCAGTGCCAGCAAGGATGCCATGACGAGCAAGGCTGTTGCCAAGGTTATCCGGGCCGCGCGCGAAAGTGGAGGCAGCGGCAAACCACGCACTTCACCATCGTAACCGCGCGAAAGCATAGCCGCATAGATACGTTCGCTGCGTTCGAGGCCGCGCAGGAACAAACTTCCGGCCATGCCGCCGGTTACGCGCGCCCTCCAGAGCAACGTCCCGCCGACCCGGCGGCCGTCGGTCCGACCAGACCGTGCTGCTCGCGCCTGCATCAGGCGCAAGACTTCATCTGCCAGAACGAAGAGGTAACGCCACGTCATGCCGAACATCGCGGTCAGCAACCGAGGCGCTCCCACTCCACGCATGGCTTGCAACAACTCTGGAAAAGGAGTGGAAGCAACCACCAGAATAGCCGCCTGCACGGAAAGGAAAGATTTGAGCGTGATGCTGATGAAGCGCTCCAACCCTTCTCGGTACACCACAAACAAAGGCGCATGTCTAGGCAGAGCGCAGAGGACATTTTCTCCTTGGGTGAACATGAGCGGAAGCGCAGCCAATACAAACGGCAAGGCTAGAGAGGCGCGTTTCCAGACATAGCCGACCCCTATACCGGCGAGAATCGCTAGCGCAATCAGGAGCACCAAAATCAAACCGTACACCGGCCAGGCCAACGTCGGCGTCAGGGAAATGGTCAGAATAAGCGCGACCATTAACAGAAACTTGACGCGTCCATCCAACCGATGAATCGGGCTTTGGCCTGGCCAATACGGATCGAGGAAGTGAACGTGCATAGGGACGGCGGCCGATGAACCTTGGACGACAGACGACGGGCATGGACACAAGAGGAAGACGTTCTGCCGTCCGTTTTAAGGCGCGCTTATTGGTTTACACCCGACTTTACAAGGGAACGGCGCGCCCAGATCAAGCCCAGCGTCACGGCCAACACCAACAAGACGCCAACAACGCCCGCCACTATCGTAGCCAGGGCTTCATTCGAGATGGCCGGGAAGATATAATCCGGAATCAAAGTATAGAGCGGCTCCCGCGCGGACTCCAGAAACCCGTGTTGCTCCGCCACCCACTCCAGTCCATCCGGATGTGTGGAGGCCAGCGGAGAAAGAACGGCCAATCCCAAAGCAAGCACCAGACCGCCTACCCAGACCGCCTTGCCGCCTCGTGAGACAGCCGCTTCCAACAACAGATCGCGGCGCGTAGCATATACAAAGGCGAGCGCACCAAACGTAATCAACCCCTCACCGATCCCAATCAAAGCGTGAATTCCGCCCATCGCCGGCACGGCAACATTCGCCGGCGAGGTACCGGATATGGCCAGTTCCAGCGCGCAGGCCAGCGCCGCTGCTACAGTGGAAAACCAGGCTGCCGCAAAACCGCCGACGAAAATGCCCCAAACCTTGCCACGCGCCAGCCTCCTCACCGCGAGGTAAGCACAATAGGAAACAGCCACCCCGATCACGGCCATATTGAACAAATTCGCGCCCAATGCCAGTAAACCGCCATCTTGAAAGACCAGGGCCTGAATGCTGATCACCGTCGTCATCACCACAATAGCCGCCCAAGGGCCAAGCAGGATCGTCGCCAGAGAAGCGCCCAACAGATGGCCCGAGGTCCCTCCAGCGACGCTAAAATTAAGCATCTGGCCGGCAAAGATCGTCGCTGCGAGCACTCCCATAAGGGGCATGAGGCGCTCGCCTACATCCCGCCCAACTCGTCGCAGCGCATATCCCACCACCAGGACGGAAACCGCCCACAAACACAGGGAAACCAGGGTAGAGAGAAAACCATCCGGGATATGCATGGGTTGAGGAGAAAGCAACATCACTACACCTCCTTAAGGTAAAGATATGCTGCCGTAACGCCAAAAAGCAAAATTATTGCTGACCAGCACAACGAGGGCACAGTCCCCAAAAAGTAACATGACTGCCAATCGCGCGAAAGCCTGTCTCCATCTCTAATTCAAGGAACAGCGGACGCAGACGCGCATGTTCAACGGCCGTCCCGCATCCGCACTTACGACAGAGCAAGTGATGATGCTCCTCCTCGGCCAGCTCATAGGCCAGGCGTCCGCCTTCCTGTAAGGAGGAATACACGAGGCCGTTATCCGCGAGGAAATTCAACGTCCGATATACCGTAGCCTCGGTCATCCCCGTAGCGCGCACGCGCGCATAAATCTCCGCCGGCGACAGATGCCTGCCTTCATGCAACGCCTGTAGGATCGCCAGACGTTGCGGCGTTATACGGAACCCCCGTTCGTGCAAGAAACGCGTTAACCGCTCTGTGCAGGACATTGCATGTACCAAAGCGCGGACAAGTTAGATTATTGTTACTATTCGCTATTGCAAATTATAGCATCAAAATGCCTCGCCTGCAAAGGCTTGCCCTGGACAGAAGAAGAGGAATATAATGTTCCTATGGAGGTGTTTCATGTCCACTTCACTTTCCTTTGAGACAGATACTTACCACACCAACCAGGGTGAACTGACCATTACCTTCCTAGGGCACGGCAGCCTCCTGTTAACCTTTCAGGGGAAGCACATTTATATAGACCCCTATGGCGAAGTAGCGGATTATGCTCGCTTGCCCAAGGCCGATCTCGTACTGATCACGCACGAACACTTCGATCATCTGGACCCGCAAGCTCTGGCCGCGATTCGCACTCCTTCTACGATCGTCGTCGCAAACCCGGAAGGCGCCCGCCAGGTGGAGAACGCCCTCGCGATGCGCAACGGCGACATCCAAACGGTCGCCGGCCTCCCGGTCGAGGCCACGCCGGCCTACAACCTACAACATAAACACCCTGACGGGCAACCTTTTCATCCCAAGGGCGTTGGCAACGGTTACGTCCTGACCTTCGGCGAGATTCGTCTGTATGTCGCCGGCGACACCGAGAACATTCCCGAGATGAAAGCCTTGAAGGCCATAGACATCGCCTTTCTACCCATGAATCTGCCCTATACGATGACGCCAGAGATGGTAGCCGATGCTGCCAGAGCCTTCCGCCCGCGCATTCTCTATCCCTATCATTACGGCAAGACGGACGTTTCTCGGCTGATAACTTTACTGGACGAACCGGATATCGAGGTGCGGATCCGAAAGATGGCCTAAACAACGGAAAAAGCGCCCGCCTCTCCTGTCGCGCGCCGCGTTCTGTCAGCGTGTTCCTTTGTCGGTGATATCAACAGCGCAGTTCCCAACGTAGCGTTGTGTGCCCCTCCCCACACTCAGAAGGATATAACAACCTTTTACCTCCTGCGGGAGTCGCTACTTTGGTAACCCATTCTGCCTTGTCTTTCGTGGGAGTAAGCGGTGGCGAGGAGAGATCGGGGCTCGATAGAACCCATAAAGATCCCATTATCCCTAATGACCGCCAGAATCCCGATGTTGACTTTGAGGGAGGGGGATACTCTGCAGGATTGTCATTCGAACGTAAACTCAAAGCCCGCTTCCGTATGCTCGACTTCTTTGAGGACAATGACGTTGTTGGCGATAGCGGTGAGTTCCACGCCCGGCTTTCGGATCAGACCCTCCACAGGAACACCGAATAGGACAGGTTAGGTCTGTGATGACCTCATCAAGTTGCAGCTGGAACGTTCTCCCATAGCCTCAGTGTTTTCTGGATAGAAGCAGTCGTAGGGACCAGTATAATTTAGGTACATTCAAGGAGTAAGACCGGCGCCAGCCGCTCTCCGAGCGCCCTCACGTCTTTGCATCTGGAAACCGGAAGTCAAACGATGACCGCCCATTCCCGAAAATACCTCACCGCAATGCATGGTCTTGCCATCCGAGGTAGCGAGCACAGCCAGCTTACCGGCTGTGGCTTGCATGGCGCTCCAGTCGTCAGCGTCATTTCGAAGTAGGCACAGACGTACAGGGTAAACGCCGAAACTACCGCAATCATCTCTGCCGGCTGCCCATTGCGCCTCTGCTCCGTCAGGGATTCTCGAACTTAGGGACAACGCCATAAATCGCGCCGACCACCTGCCAGTATGTTGCAGGCGCGTCCGTATCCCCGTCCACTGCCTTAATCTCTCTGCTTGCCATCGCGGGCAACCGTGATGTAGTAGCCATAGCGCTGGCTACAAGGGACATGCCCAGTATTGCATATTTCATGGGTAAACCGGCCAAATCCGACGATCTTTTTCTAGCCATTGGTTGTTCGGCCGGAGCCAACGGGGTAATCGGCCGCTAAGCAACCTTTGCCGTAGCAATGGACAACGTCACGAGCATAGCCATAAAAACTTTGCGGATTTCATAGGGGGTTCTCTCCTTGTTTGACAAGCGAAGTGACAGATTGCGCTCGAGGGGCAAGCCCTGGGCGACATTACCCCGAAACAAAGGGAGAATTTCTCGGTAAACTACTATCTTGTCCGGGGACCCCTTCGCCTCTTTCTAAACGTTCCCGTTCTCGCTCACATAGACTATGCTCGTATTAGCAAAAAACGCAGCCTGGCAAGAAGAGGGATGAGGCAAAGTTTCGGTCAACGTTTACCTCCCATCAAAAGAAAACCATCGAGAGAAGACAGCGTCCGGTCTTCCTAGGAACAAACGAGGCCAAGCAAAAGCCGACAAAGATTACAACCTTCACCCTACCCAGGCACGGCTGTTCACTCGGCGAAATGGGAGGAGATAAATGTATTTTCTCCCACTTCGGGCCATATTTTTGACTATTTTGGGACAACACCTTAGAAACCAGCCCGGAAACTGCTTCCTCCTCCCACTTCAACGAAAGAGGACGAGTGGTTCATCAGATCCGGAACAACATCGCTACACGAGGACGCCCCACTTGACAAAGCCAGAAGAGCAAACCATAATCAACCCAAGGCAATGTCTCTTCCGTTGATCTCGTCCGAGCTGCTTCACTGTCGTCGTTGTCCACGCCTGGTCGCATGGCGTGAACAGGTCGCGTGCGAGAAACGGCGTGCGTATCGAGACCAAGAATACTGGGGGCGTCCTGTTCCCGGCTTTGGCGACAGGCACGCTCGTGTTCTAGCCATCGGTTTGGCCCCCGGCGCGCACGGCTCGAACCGCACCGGACGCATGTTCACCGGTGACGCCTCGGGCGACTTTCTCTACCCTGCTCTCTATCGCGCCGGCTTCTCCAACAAACCTCTTTCGCTTCACCGCGCCGACGATTTGACCTTGAAGGACCTTTACCTGACCGCCATCTGCCGTTGCGTTCCGCCCGGCAACCGGCCCACGAGCGCCGAGATGGACAACTGTCAGCCCTACTTGGAACGCGAAATCGTCCTGCTGCAACCGCTCGTCCTGGTAGCCTTAGGACGCGTCGCCTTCGAGCGCATCCTTCGCATCCTTGCCCCCGGTCAACCGTATTCGTTCACGCACGGCGCACTGTACGAACTTCCCCGCTCTGCACTTCTCCCATCACCCTCGTTTTTGCTAGGTTCCTATCATCCTAGCCGACAAAACACGCAGACCGGCCGCCTGACCCCTGCCATGTTCGACGCCATTTGGCAACACGCGCGCCGCTTGACAGAAACGATCGTCAGACAATAAAAAAATACATACAATCTACGTACAATGTGCCTGCACGCACGGTCAAGGAAACACTCGTACCAAGCCGGGCATCGTTTACGAGGCGCGTTCGCTCCGTTGCGTCGAAACGCTCGAAAAGATGGAGTATAGCGAACCCGCCGCAGTTGGCGAGGCGATCTGTCGGCAGTGTGGAAAATTGCTTCGGCGGTTGCTCCGTTTCACAGTGACAGGGTAAACGATGTTTACAACCAAGTTGTTCTCTCGCAGAATATCGAAGAAGGAGACCCCATGCGCGCGCTCGATATTATCATCAAGAAACGCGACAAAGGTGAACTGACTCGCGAGGAAATCGAGTTTTTCGTGCGCGGCTTCACGACCGGCGAAATTCCCGATTATCAGGTAGCCGCCTGGGCAATGGCCGTTCTGCTCAACGGCATGACCGCGCGCGAGACTACCGACCTGACCTTGGCCATGGCGTATTCCGGCGAGGTACTCGATTTGTCCGACGTAGTAGACTTCGCTGTGGACAAACACTCCTCGGGCGGTGTTGGCGACAAAACCAGTCTAGTCGTCCTGCCGGTAACCGCCGCTTGTGGCCTTTCGGTTGGGAAGATCTCTGGGCGCGGCCTGGGCTTCACCGGCGGCACACTCGATAAAATGGAATCCATCCCCGGCTTTCGCTGCGATCTGTCCCCAGAAGAGTTCAAGCGTCAGCTGAAAGAAATCGGCGTGGTGTTGGCCGGGCAAAGCCCGTTGCTGGCCCCGGCTGACGGCAAACTTTACGCCCTGCGCGATGTCACAGGCGCTATCCCCTCGTTGCCGCTAATCGCGGCGTCCATTATGAGTAAGAAAATCGCCGCCGGCGCGCAAGCCATTCTCCTGGATATCAAGGTTGGCAGTGGGGCGTTTATCACAACCTTGGAAGAAGCGCGACAACTGGCCCGGCTTATGATGGAAATTGGTCAAATGGCTGGCCGACAGGTTGAGGTGGTGCTTTCCGATATGAATCAACCCCTCGGACGCGCTGTCGGCAACGCAGTAGAAGTACGCGAGGCTGTTGAAACGCTACAAGGCGGCGGACCGGCTGACTTCCGCGCGCACTGTCTCCACCTCAGCGCCCATCTGTTGATGCTTGGTCGGCGAGCCGAGACTCTGGAGCAAGCGCGTCAGATGGCGGAGCAAGCCATCGCCAGCGGCGCAGCGTTCGAGAAGTTCCGCGCCCTGATCCGCGCGCAGGGCGGCGATGTTTCCTATGTCGATCAACCCGAAACATTGCCGAAAGCCCGCGTTGCCGGAGAATTCTCCTCCCGGCGCGAGGGATACCTCAGCGAAGTCAACGCGCGCGTCATCGGCGAAACCGCTGTCATCCTGGGCGCCGGGCGCCACAAGAAAGGCGACGCGATTGACCATGCAGTCGGCCTGATCGTCCATGCCAAAGTAGGTGATTTCGTCGCCGATGGACAACCATTGGTAACCCTTTACGCCAACGATCCTGGTCGCCTGATGGAAGCACGCCAGCATCTAGCCTCTGCGTTTCGCTGGAGCAAGACCCCCACGCCGCCCTTACCCCATTTTTATCCACTGCACGAAGAATAAGCCTATTCCTCCCCACCCAGAATAATCTGGCGCGCCAGGGTTTGCAAGGTCTCTATCTCGCTTTCCTCAATGCGGTTGGCGCGCCAGTATTGTTCCAGCAATTCCAGCGGCCCCAGCGCGGCAGCGGTCTGATCAGCCGGCAGGCGAATACGGCTTTCTTGTCGAGGACGCCTCACAAGATGGAACTCGAAAACATCGCCTAGATAGGCGCGCAAGGCGGCCTCGTCAATCAGCGCCTCCCATTCGCGCGGGTACTCTACAGTCAGGCGAACAATAGCGCCCTCTAGCGCTTTAGGGACTGGCAACGCGGCCTTGAGCGCAGCGGCGGCGTTTTTCGGCGAGGTCAACGAAACGCGAGAATCCACAAACGGACGGATGTGAGTCAACTCTCGCCAATCCAGGTGCGTGCAGCCGCGCTCCACAGTTGCAATGACAAAGAACTTCTTCTCCTCCGCTTCGCCGAAATCCACGCGCTCAATCGAGCCTGGATAGACAACCGGCGGGTGAGCGTTCTCGTTAAGGTTTTGGGCTTTGTGAATATGGCCGAGCGCGACGTAGTCCAGGCGAGGGTCGCGCACAAGCGAGCCGGACAGCACCCACTCCGTGCCCAGCATGACCATCCGTTCCGAACCATAGCGCGCTCCTTCTACCGTAGCATGAGCCATTAAGATCGTCGGCAGGGTCGGATCGGCTTGCTCCAGCCAGCGATGCACCAGAGCGATCAGTCGGTTCTCGAGATTAGGCATCACTTGCGTCTGTTCGACGGCAGGCAGGTCCAGCGCGGCAATCCATCTTGAGGGGGAAATCCAGGGCAGGGCCAGAATCTGCAACGGAAGTCCCAGGTCATCCAGGCGCAGAAACTGGGGTTTATCCAGCACACGCACACCGGGGACTTCGAGCGTGTCGAATTCCTGAACGGCGTGCGCGCGTCCAATCGCGGGGGAAACATCGTGGTTGCCGAGCAAGAGCAGGGTGGGTATTCCCGCCTTCGAGAGACGCAGGATGCGTCTTCCCCATTCGCGCTGAAAGGTCGGCGCCGGCGTGCGATCCTTGTACGCGTCGCCGGCAAAGAGCACCAGGTCAACCTTCTCGGCAAGGGCGGTCTCCACAATAACGTCCAAGGACTTGAGGAAATCCAGAACGCGCAAAGGCAGGCCGCTCTGCGCGTCGTGGCGTCCATAGTTTGCTACATCAATATGGGCATCGGCAAAGTGTAGGATTTTCATGGGCAACCCCAGGTTTGAATCATAGTTAATCCGGCCGCGAAGTGCTGATTGAGGTACACAGTTTGGCGCATATTCGCGCAAGCCTCGCCAAATTGGCCAAGCGCGTACTGAGCCATTGCCTTCCAGTACAGGCTCTCCTCGAGCGTCGGGCCATAGGCCACGCTCGCCAACGTGACATCGGCGAGCGCGATGACATCTTGATATCGTCCTGTATAGTAATAGGCCCAGTAGGGGCCGGTCTGATACCACAACATGCGGTAGGGACGGCGCGTCTCATCAGGCAGGGCGGCGTAAAGTTGAAAAGCGTAATCATAGGCGGCTGCCGCGTCGGCGTACTCCAGCAACTGCACATGGCTGGTGCCTTTGTTGAACCAGGCAAAGAAGAGGTCAACATCCGTCAGGGTTTGTATCTCGCGTTCGGCGATTTGCAGGGCACGTTGCGCGGCCCAGCGAGAATCGCCCCAAGGTCCGAGCAAACCCAACAACTCCGTTTCGCGTTCGGGAGGATACACGATGAGGAATACGTAGTTAAAGCCGCGCCAGCCGTTGACAAAGTCAGAGTAAGGGCTGAGATTATCCCGCCCTTGCCTTTCGAGCAAACGCGGGGTATCGCTATCCTGGCAGCGATTGGGATAGGCATCCTGCCAGACAAAACCACCCTGAGTCTCATCATAGCCGGTCACGAAGGCATAATGCCCCATCCAGGAAACCCGCCCGCTGCTATCGCGCTGGTAGTAGCCCTTCTCGATGACGACCGGGAAGCCATTGGCAACCAAGGTCTTGAGCAACGTCACTTCGCCGCCATAGCGGAACAGGGCGCGGAACTCGGTCTGTTCGTTGACGAAGTCCGCCATTTCATATGGCATGACGTTTAAATCCGTCCGTCCGCGGTCAATGAAACTCTTCGAGGGGTTGTTTTCGCCGGGTTTAATGGCGCGCGCCACATCGTCGCGGTCGCCCTTCCACCCCCAAAAGGTCAGCGCCATTGCCAGGTTTGCCGGACCACAGTAGTTCCAACGGTTACACTGACTGAAATAACGCGGCACGTTTAAGACCACGCGCTCCGGCAAAGGGGTGGACGTGGGAGTAAAGGTGACGTTAGGCACAGCAGTCGGAGTGAGAGTCCGGGCGGCGGCCGGGGCAAGAGGCAACAGAGTCTGGGCGGCCAGGCGGTCCACTTGTTGCTGCTGCGCCGGCACAAAGACAGACTCTTCAGGCGGATTGAGCCAAATCTTGACGTGAGCGCGCCATTCCTCGAACCGCCAGGCCAGGAGAGCATGGACGGGAGGAAGGTGATAGACGGTTACCGCCAGGGCAACCCCAACCAACAAGCCAAGCAACATTTGCCGACGGCGACGCGTAGGAGCAACAAAGGAACACCTCCTCAGCCGCGGCGTACGAGAAGACAGGGAGGGCATGAGAGAGATTATAGAACAGGTCGCTCTTTCCCTCAAGCAAGAGGCCTAGGAAGCCCGGAGCAAAACCATTAGCAGTTCTTCCCCTTGTTCAACTGTTCGTGTGCATACTCTGCTCCCCTTTGCAACGCATCCAGATTCTTGGGGAGCAGATGTCTATGGCGAGCCGGCATATGAGCGTTCAGGGCCGCCCGGATATCCTCCAGGGTGAGCACGGGATACGCGGTCAGGAGCGCGCCAAGCGCCACCATATTGGCAAGCCGGGCATAACCGATCGCCTCCGCCAGTTCGTTGCAGGGGATATGCAGGGCTGTGATATCCATACGCCGGCACACGCGATCCACCATGGACGCGTTCACCACCAACGTCCCTCCCGGCTTGACCAGCGTCTCGTACTTATCCAGCGAAGGCAAGTTCATAACAATCGCTGCTGAGGGATTGTTGACGAAAGGCGAACCGATTTCCTCATCCGCGATGACCACCATACAATTGGCAGTCCCACCGCGCATCTCCGGACCATAGGAGGGGATCCAAGTCACTTCCTTGCCGGCATCCATCGCTGCGTAGGAGAGAATCTGGCCGGCAAACATAATCCCCTGACCGCCAAAACCGGCGATAATGATTTCGCTATGCACTCGCCTTTTCCTTTCCTTGTCACCCTTGGGCTTTCACCCTGCCTTGTCAGACCTTGAGCGTTGTGGCTACCGCAGGGGAGACCTTGTAATCGCCTAAGGGGTAGAACGGGAGCATGTGCTCCTCCAGCCAAGCAAGGGCCTCAACCGGCGTCAGCCCCCAGTTTGTCGGACAAGTGGAAAGCAATTCGACAAGCGCGAAGCCCAGGTTATGCAACTGTACTTCGAAGGCGGTGCGGACGGCCTTCTTCGCTTTGCGGATATTGGCCGGATCGTGTAAACTACGCCTCACCACATACGCGGCGCCTTCGAGCGTTGCGAGCATTTCGGCGACGCGAATCGGATAGCCATGCAACTCCACATCACGGCCGTTGGGCGAGGAGGTTGTCTTCTGAGCGGGCAACGTGGTCGGCGCCATCTGACCACCGGTCATACCATAGTTTGCGTTGTTGATGAAAATTACCGTGATCTTCTCTCCGCGCGCGGCAGCGTGGACGATCTCGGTCACGCCAATCGAGGCAAGATCGCCATCACCTTGATACGTGAAGACAACCGCCTCCGGCACAACCCGCTTGATTCCCGTAGCCATCGCCGGTGCGCGACCATGAGCAGCCTCGACAAAGTCTGTGTTAAAGTAATGATAAGCAAAGACCGCGCAGCCAACCGGGGCAACGCCGATGGTGCGCGCGGTCAGATTCAACTCATCCAAAACTTCGGCGATCAGCCGGTGTGCAATGCCATGCGTACAACCGGGACAATAGTGCGTGGGTAGATCGGTGAGAGCTTCCGGCCTTTGATACACCAGATTTTCAACAGCGGTCAATGTTAACACATCTACCTCCTCATCCCCAGACGCGCCATCCAGCGCTCAAGCGGATCGCTTTCCGCCTTCAGGCTGCCGCGGGCGATACGTTGGAGTTCACTCAGGATTTCTTCAGGGAGAGGCACGACCCCGCCAAGCCGACCGTAGAATTCAACCGGAACACGTCCATTGACTGCCAGGCGCACGTCCTCCAGCATCTGACCGGCGTTCATTTCCACTACAAGAATTGCCTTTGCGCGACGGGCGATCTCCGCCACGCGCGCATACGGGTACGGACTCACCGTCACCGGGCGGAACAGCCCCGCGCGAATCCCTTGCTGACGCGCCATGCGCACGGCAGACAGCGCCACCCGCCCAGCCGTCCCGAAGCCGATAACGACGATCTCGGCGTCATTAAGATAGTATTCCTTGTAGCGCACCTCGTTGGCCTGAATAACCTGCCAGCGTTGTAACAGCCGCAGATTCGTTTGCTCCTCGTCGAGCGGTTCGAGGTAAATGGAGGTCAGCACGCGTCGCGCCCGTCCCTCTGCGATACCTACCGCCCAGGGAAAGTCCTTGCGCTGCACCGGACGCATCGGCAACATTTCGACCGGTTCCATCATCTGCCCAATAGAGCCGTCCAGGAGTACACAGGCAATAGTCAGGTATTTTTCGGCGAGGTCGAATGCCAGAGGAACCAGATCTACGGCCTCCTGCACCGAGGCCGGCGCCAGCACAATAGGGTGGTAATCGCCGTGCCCTCCACCCTTGCAAATCTGATTGTAATCGCCTTGCGAGGGCGCAATGTTGCCCAGCCCCGGCCCGCCGCGCATGACGTTGATGAGCACCATGGGCACTTCTGTACCGGCGATATAGGACAGCCCTTCCAGCATGAGGCTGATGCCAGGGCTGGAGGAGGAAGTCATCGCGCGCGCGCCGGCACAGGCCGCGCCATACACCATGTTGATGGCTGCCAGTTCCGCCTCAGCCTGCACGAAAACTCGCCCCAATTCCGGCATACGGCGTGACATCCATTCCAGAATCTCGTTTTGGGGAGTGATGGGATAACCGAAATAGGCCTCCAGGCCGGCGCGTACCGCCGCCTCCGCGATCGCTTCGTTGCCCTTCCAGAGTTCACGCGCCATAGTGTCTCCTCGTGCTCGTTGCCCGCATCAGGCCGGCAGCGTCGCTTTCACCGAAGCGGCCTCGCGATATACCGTGATCGCCGCCTCCGGACAGACCACGGCGCAGACGGCGCAACCAGTACACCCCTCCCGCACAAGCCGCGCCGGATGATAGCCCTTTGGAGTTAGATGATATTCATCAAGCGCCAACACCTTTTGTGGACACATCGCCACGCAAAGTTCACAACCCTTACAATACGAATCGTCAACTGTAATTACACCTTGGACAGGCATGGACTATGCTCCTTGGGATGTGGACAAAGGAAGGGGGGCAAGTCCCCCATCCACCCTCATTATCCGGGTTTCCGCCAAGAGGGAA
Organism: Anaerolineales bacterium; assembly: GCA_034436015.1. Classification (GTDB taxonomy): domain Bacteria; phylum Chloroflexota; class Anaerolineae; order Anaerolineales; family Villigracilaceae; genus DAOTVX01. Next base: position 26,551 of record DAOTWG010000031.1, on the reverse strand, counting down.
ATAGTGCAAAGCATCATCATTGGCGCAAACAAACTTCCTGTATTTGTATGACAAATTCAAGTTCTTTAGAAACGGCCGTCTTTTCCATAACCAATATAACACTCTCGGCCTGCGCGAGGTACTGAAGATTCGCCCCGGAATCGCCGGATTTTTCCCCTACCTTTGCCGCCCCTCCTGAAAAGACAAGCCCATCGGACAGCCGCCAAGTCGAGGCAAACAAAGGCTACCGGGAAGGCGTTTCCTCATCTCCTTTTCACTATCGCCAAGATGCCCGCGCTGTGCCAGTCACAGCAAGGCTGCTAGCGTCTCCTTGTTTTACCACCGACCTTCAACCCGGCGACAAACCTTCCTTACCTGCTCGCAAGCTCATCCTAGGGCTTCCTGTGACTCGTCAGGCGTGAGGGCAAAGATGTGGCTATGAGCTGGCATTCCCCCTCCCCGAAGCCACGAGAAACGCGAATCATTCCAAAACAACATTGTCAATCAGGCGCGTCTGGCCGATGTACACTGCCAGGGAAAGGAGCGCTTTTCTTTCTACCTTTTCCAGTTCTTCCAGCGTTTCATAATCTGCACAGGAGACATAGTGCAACCGCGCCAGCGGTTCCGCCTCGATCGCCTCTTGCGCCATCCGGCGCAATGCTTCGGCGCGTCGCTCCCCTTTTCGATAAGCCTGCTCGGCTGCGTTCAACGCGCGAAACAGCACGGTAGCCGCTTGGCGTTCCTCTGGATTCAAATACACATTACGACTGGACATTGCCAGTCCATCTGGTTCGCGCACTGTCGGGCATACGATAATCTCGATAGGAAAATTCAGGTCCTGTGTCATGCGGCGAATAACGGCGGCCTGTTGGGCATCCTTCTGACCAAAATAGGCTCTATCAGGAAGCATACCATGGAACAATTTCGTGACCACGGTCGCCACGCCGCGAAAGTGACCGGGACGCGCCCCCCCCTCCAACCCCTGACTTAACTTCTCGACCGTCACCCACGTCTGAAAACCAGGCGGATACATCTCGGCTGCCGTCGGCGTCCAGACCAAGTCCACGCCCTCCGCTTCGAGCATGGCCAGGTCGCGCGGCAAATCGCGAGGATACCTATCCAGATCCTCGTTCGGCCCGAACTGAGTTGGGTTGACAAAAATACTGACTTCAACGCTGGCGCATTCCGTTCTGGCCCGGCGCACCAGGGAAAGATGACCTTCATGCAGGTAGCCCATCGTCGGCACACAACCAACCGGTCCGGGCAACGCCGCGCGCGCCTGTCGTAATTCCGCAAAGGTGGTAACGACCTTCATGTTGATTCTCCTGAAAAGTCCTTGACTTTTTTGAATTTCCGACTACACTAAAACAAGCAAGATATCCTTTCCCTCGTCAAGAGGAAAGCCGCCGTCCGGGTGAACAACGCCGGTTTTTGCGCAGCAGGTTCACCGCCTGTTTTTGGGGAATACAATTAGGGAGGGACAATGCCATACTCGGCAACGTAGTAATGAGAAGCTGCGCGAAAGGTATGCAATGGAAAGCCCCTTTGATTCTACCACCTACGAACCAGGAGGAAGAACATGCCTGCACTGAATCGCGTTCAGCTCATCGGCTATCTGGGCAGGGACCCAGAGACCCGCTTCACGCCCAGAGGCAAGAAGGTCGCCCACTTCAGCCTGGCTGTCTCCAGCCGCTGGAGAAGCGGCGACGAGGTCAAAGAGAACACCGAATGGGTCAACGTGGAAGCCTGGGGACGACTTGGAGAAATCTGCCAGGAATACCTGCACAAGGGCAGTCTCGTCTACCTGGAAGGCCGCCTGAAGACCGACCGCTACGAAGATAAAGAAGGCGAGACGCGCTACTACACAAAGGTCGTCGCCTTGGGAATGCAGATGCTCGACCGTAAGGCAGAGGAAGAACCCCTGACTGCCATCGAGGAAACGCCGGCGGAATACGAAGCCTGAAATGGCAATAGGTGCCCCAGGCAGGAATCGAACCTACATCAGAGCCTTAGGAGTGCCCTGTTCTGTCCATTGAACTACTGGGGCGTGGATAGTATATTATACTATACCAGAGACCGCGCTAGGTGCGATGCGCCGTTTCGCCGCTTGACGCTGAGGCAAGGTTGTGCTAGTATCAACATAACCTTGCATTGGCTATTTTTTCTAGCCCGTGTTTTCTTATGGAGGCAACCATGAAGAGTAAAGCCAGTATTGTCATCGCGTTCCTAGCGTTTGCAGCCTTGGGGCTTGCTGCCTGCGAACGCTCGATGACAGCCGGACCCCTTCCCCTGCCAACGGCAACAGCTACCAGCGAGATCGGTTTCGAGACCATCCCCTTCGAAGAGGGTTTACCCACGGAAGACCCCATTCAGTTGCTCTATGCCTATGCCACACAAACCGCTGCAGCGCTTGGCTTACCTACAGAAACGCCCGCCGGAACGATGCCGGGCGCCGAGCTCACGCCGGCAGAAGAAGCAATGACGCCAGTTGTCACATCTTACCCCGGAACAGAGACCGCTCCCACCTCTTTCCCCGGGGTGGTTGTTCCTACCGCCACGCCCGGTCTCCCCCTGACCTACACGCTCCAACCGCGAGAGTTCCCTTACTGCATTGCTCGCCGTTTCAACCTTGACCCGGAGGAATTATTAGCGATCAACAATCTCAAAGACGGGCAATTGTTCATGCCCGGCCTGGAACTGAAGATTCCCCAAAGCGGAAAAACTTTCCCCGGCGAGCGTGCTCTGATTCCGCACCCGGCCGCCTACACGGTAAAGGCCAACGATACAATTTATAGCATTGCTTGCGCCTATGGCGATGTCGATCCCATGATGATCGTCTACGCCAACAATCTGACCCCGCCCTATACCCTTACGGTTGGTCAGGTCCTGAACATTCCCTGACCATCGCCCCGTGTTCCCTAGCCCAGGCCGGTCGATTCGCCTGGGCATTTCTTTTCCGGAGAATCATGCGATTCCAAGTGCAAGATTCCGAAATTAAATACACCGGTCGCGCGTTCCATATCCGTCGCGAGGAATTGGAAATGCCGGATGGGCGTCGCGTCTGGTTCGATGTCGTCGTGCATACGGGGGCAGTCGTCATCCTGCCATTGGACGACGAGGATAATCTACTCTTCGTGCGCCAATATCGTCACCCGGCGGGTCGGGAGTTGCTTGAACTGCCGGCCGGCACACTAGAGGAAAACGAACCACCAGAAGCATGCGCCCGACGCGAGATTCGCGAGGAGACCGGCATGGCTGCCAACACCTTGCTACGGATCGGTGGCTTCTACCTGGCACCGGGTTATTCGACAGAATACATGCACGTCTTTCTAGGACGCGACCTTTTCCACAGCCCTTTGCGCGCCGATGCAGACGAATTCCTCGCCGTCGAGCATATCCCCTTGTCCCGCGCCTTTCAGATGGCCGAACAGGGGGAGATTCAAGATGCCAAGTCGCTGGCGGCTCTCTTCCTTGCACGGCCTCATCTTGGACGCGCTTCGCGCGTCATCGCGCACGAGGACAAGCGATGAATGCATTCCCTATTCCTCGCCCTCGCATTCCGCCGGCAACCTCTTGCGCACCCTTGTAGAGCAGCTCGCCCGCGTGAAACACTTTCGCGATCTGAGCCCCGCGCCAAGCCAGAGGCCATCGCGCCGGCCCACCGAAGCCACCTGCTGTTGGACCAGTACGAGAACCTGACCCGTCCCATCCTGTGAATGTCACATAGACAGTGGCTTTCCCTTAACGGTAGGAGAAACACGGGCAGCGCAAAGGCCCTTTTCGGCGCCCAGGATGAGAAGAAGTCCGCACATCGGCTTGAAAAACACTACCCGCGGTGGGAACCTAAGCTCGCCCCATCGTTGATGACCGGGCCCCGTCACACACACTGACCGGCCGGCATCTAATGTCTAAACTTTTCCTTTATCTCCCCCTGATCAAAACCCTCCAGACCGGCCTGCTGCTGGCGACCGGACTGGCCGGGTATCTCAGCGCCCACACCGCGCCTTCGGGCTGGATTCTGCTTGGCGTGGCGGGCAGTCTTTTCCTCGCCATCGGCGGCTCGACCGTGTTGAACATGTGGTACGACCGCGACATTGACGCGGTCATGAACCGCACCCACCACCGCCCGATTGCCGATAGGCGCGTCTCTCCGGCAGAAGCCCTGCGCTTGGGGTTGATTCTCTCTGCCCTGGGCGTGGGCTGGGCCGTGGCGATGAGTCCGCTTTACGGGCTGGTCGTCTTCGCCGGGCTGTTCTTCGACGTGATCGTGTACACCATCTGGCTCAAGCGCCGCACCTGCTGGAGCATCGTCTGGGGCGGGATTTCGGGCGGCATGCCCATCCTCGCCGGGCGGGTGATAGCGACCGGCCAGATTGACCTCATTGGCATCCTGCTCAGCATGGCCGTTTTATTCTGGATTCCCACCCACATCCTGACTTTCTCGATGCGCTACTTCGCCGACTATCAGGCGGCGCGCATCCCGACCTTTCCCTCCACCTACGGCTTCGAGACGACTCGCGCCGTCATCGCCCTCTCGGCCATCATCGCTGCCGCCAGCATGGGCGTGGCGGGCGTGATGATCGGCGTCCAGGCCGGCTTCCTGCGCCTGATGGCCGTCCTCTCCGCCGGACTGCTGGTGCTTTCGTTTGCCGCCGTCTTCCGCCCCTCGGAGCGGGTCAACTACAGCCTGTTCAAGTACGCATCGCTCTACATGCTCGCTTCGATGATTCTGCTTTCTCTCTGACGGTGGACAGTAGACCGTGGACCGTCTACCGTCTGTCGTCCACCGTCCAACTATGAAACTCTCCCGCCTCTTTCTCTTCCTCACCAGCCTGCTGGCGGCTTACCAGGTCGCCGTTGGCGTCAACGGTCTGGATGAAGTCCCCATCATCGCCTACACCATCGCCTTCGGCGTCCTGCTGGTCGCCTGCCTGCTGCTCATCATCCTCGGCCTGGAGGTGCTGGAAAGCCCGGTCGTGGTCATCGTCTCGACCGTCATCCCGCTCAGCCTCTCGCTGGGGTTGGTTGGGGAGCATCTCACCGCTTGGCGGACCCCGTACCTGTTCTTCGCCCTGGGCGGGTTCTTGACGATTGCCGTCACCCGTTCCCTGCCGTTCAAAAGTCGTCTGCCGGTCATTCTGCTCGTCGTCGTTCACGGTGTCTCGGGGATGGTCATCTTCCTCCTGCCGAGCATCCTTGCCGCACAGGGAGCGGCGCGCCCCGGTTTCGCGCTGGTCGGCCTGGGCGGCGCGCTGATCGGCCTCGGCGGGCTGCTCCTGTCTTTCCTGAAAACCGGCCATCCCATCGTCCCGCGCGCGACGATTCTGCGCATCCTGCCGGCCTTGCTCCTGCTGATGACCGCCGCCTTTGTCGCCGGTTTCGCGCTGGGATCATAGACGACAGACCGTGGACGATGAACGGTCTGCTACCTACGGTCCACCGCCTCGTCTTCCAGCATCCTCAACAAGGTACAATCCCCCTTGTCTCTGAACAATCGTCAGTTGCTCCACTGCGAACCTGCCCGATACCGCACTACTCCAAGACAGGGCAACCGTCAAAGCGATCTCCCCAACGGTCAAAGGGTCGCTTCGCCGCCTCCGGCGGTCTGCAAGGGCACAGGCAACCGTGCTTTCCCCACCCTTGCCGCCGAGAGGCATTCTTTCACAAGCCGCGGGAGACGCCCCCCTTACCGAGTAAACCACCCCTCTCAACAACATGCCAACGCACCGACCTCTATGAACGCATCTGCCGTGACGCCGCCGTATCTCCTGTCTGCTCGAACTTTTCCTTTAGGATATCCTCCAAGGTCGGCCGGCCAATTTCCTGCAATTCGTAGCGCACGCGCTGGTAGGGCTTGTCCAGTTTGATGACGCGCGCGAGATCCATCGGCGTGCCGACAACGACCATATCCACGTCGGCGCGTCGGATGGTAGCTTCCAGGTCTTTCATCTGCCGACGACCATAGCCCATAGCAGGCAGGATGGGGCCGGTTTTGGGGTATTGCTCATACGTTTTGACAAGGGACCCAACCGCGAACGGACGCGGGTCCACAACTTCCTTCGCCCCGAAACGCTGAGCAGCCACATACCCCGCGCCGTAGGCCATCTCGCCGTGAGTCAGCGTCGGCCCATCCTCAATGACTAGGACACGCTTACCCTGGATAGCAGCGGGGTCATCTACGAAGAGAGGAGAGGCCGCCTCGATGATCGTCGCTGTTGGGTTCAAGACGCGCAGATTCTCGCGCACGCGAATCACAGCCTGTGGTTCAGCGGTGTCCACCTTGTTGATGACAAGCACATCCGCCGCGCGCGCATTCGCCTCGCCGGGGTGATAACTGCTCTCGTGGCCCGGACGGTGCGGATCGGCAACCACAATGTGCAGGTCGGAAACATAGAACGGGAAGTCATTATTGCCGCCGTCCCACAAGATAATATCCACTTCTTGCTCGGCCTGGCGCAGAATCTCCTCGTAATCCACGCCGGCATAGACGATGACGCCGTTGTCAAGGTGCGGTTCGTACTCCTCGCGTTCCTCGATTGTGCACTCATGTTTCTCGAGGTCGGCATAGCTGGCAAAGCGTTGTACCTTCTGACGACGCAAATCGCCATAGGGCATAGGATGACGTACTACGGCCAGACGATACCCCATCGCGCGCAGGACACGGGCGACGCGGCGAGTTGTCTGCGACTTACCAGAGCCAGTACGCACAGCACATACTGAGACGACCGGCTTGCCGGATCGAATCTGCGTCGTCTTCGGCCCCATCAGCCAGAAATCCGCGCCGGCGGCCAACGTCAGCGAAGCCCTGTGCATCACGTATTCGTGCGGCACATCCGAATAGGCGAAGACCACGCGTTCCACATCGAGTTCGCGAATGAGGTTTGTCAGATCCTCCTCGGCATAAATCGGAATACCCTTGGGATAGCGCGGACCGGCCAATTCCGGCGGATAGAGGCGCCCCTCAATGGCGGGAATCTGTGTGGCAGTGAAGGCCACGACCTCATAATCGGGGTTGTTACGGAAGAAAACATTGAAATTGTGGAAGTCGCGCCCGGCAGCGCCCATGATGATCGTGCGGACTGGCATGAGACCTCCCGAGGACTAGAATAACCCTTTGTACATGCCGCCGTCCACGGTCATCATCAGACCGGTGAGGTAACTGGCGGCCGGCGAGAGCAGAAAGACGGCGACATTGGCGAACTCTTCGGGGCGCGCCATCCGTCCCAGTGGACTCTCGCGCGATTGTCGGGCAAATTCTTCCTCAATTGTAGTCCCATTTTGCCGCGAGCGGAAGGCCATCAGTTCATGCACGCGCTCGGTTTCCGTCCATCCCGGCAGAATCGAATTGAAGCGGATGCCTTGCGCGCCCAATTCGAGCGCCAAGGACTTGGTCAACCCCACCGTCGCGGCGCGCACAGAGTTGGAAAGCACCAGATTGGGAATCGGCTGTTTGACAGCATAGGAGGTAATTGTCAACACACTGGCCGCCGGAGACCGGCGCAAGTAGGGCAGGGCTGCTCGAATCAGGCGCACGTGGCTCAGAAACGAAAGATCGATCGCCTTGCGCCAATCCTCCTCGGAGAACGAGTCGAACGCGCCGGCCGGCGGACCGCCAGCGTTGGTCACCAGCAAATCCAAGCCGCCGAGCAAACGGACGCTTTCCTCTACCAAGCGGGGAGGAGTCTCGACAGCGCTCACATCGCCGGTCAACCCCAACACGCGCGCGCCGGTTTCTTCTGCAAGCGCCCGCGCCGCCGACTTGATGCGCTCCTCATCCCGGCTCACGATGACGACGTGGCAGCCCTCGTGGGCCAGACCGCGTGCCACGGCATAGCCCAAGCCACGCGAGGCGCCGGTCACCAAGGCGCGTTTTCCTCGAAGTTGCAGGTCCATAGAACACTCCTTTCAAGGTGATAATGACTGCAAACATCCACCTAGAGCACACTGCATTTTACTTCCTCGCGCTCTCGTTCCGACAAACCAATGAGAGGAGTGGTCGAGTCGAAGCGGAAAACAGGTCGCAAACAGGCGCCTTTCTTCTCTCCCGCCGCCCAAGTTGGCTTCTCCCCATGACGAGCAGAAAAGAATCCAACCCGCGAGTGCATCAAGAAGAAGAGCGCTTGATTTTACCGCATCTCTCCTGGCTCCTTCGTGGACTGTCTGATGAAGAAATAGCGGAGTCGACAATCTTTTCGGCGCCGACGCCGGTCATGCAACTTTTCTCGGCTTCGGCAATTCGCGCGAGAGCGCAAAGGCTGCCTCCAGCGCCTGTTGCACCGAACGCGCCTCGATGACTTCGACTTCTTGCGACCAGGCTTCTCCGCGCCGCAAACGTTTGGGAACGATCGCGGCCTTGAACCCCAATCTGGCCGCTTCGCGCAGGCGGGCAGGCATCTGTCCGGGCATGCGCAACTCGCCAGCCAGGCCAATCTCGCCGATCAGAACAGCGTCTGCCCGTACAGGAACATCGCGCATAGAGGAGGTAATGGCCACGGCGATCGCCAGGTCAGCGGCCGGTTCCTCAATACGCAAACCGCCGACCACGTTGACAAAGATATCGGCCTCTGCCAAACGCAGCCCAACCCGTCGCGTCAGGACGGCAGTGAGCATCAACAGACGGTTGTAGTCCACGCCGTTTGGGGTGCGGCGGGCGTTGCCGAATTGAGCCGGGCTGGTCAATCCTTGCACTTCCACCAGCAACGGCCGCGTGCCTTCCATCGTCACGGCAACAGCAGAGCCAGGCACGTTGATCATGCGTTCGGCCAGGAACGCCTCCGAGGGGTTGGTCACCTCTATCAAACCGTGTTCGGCCATTTCGAAAACCCCTACCTCCGCCGTCGCCCCAAATCGATTCTTAACGGAACGCAATAAGCGATAGGCCTGGAAACGGTCGCCCTCCAGATAAAGGACGGTATCTACAATATGCTCGAGCACGCGCGGCCCGGCAATGGTGCCCTCTTTGGTCACATGGCCAATAACGAAGACCGCCGGCCCGGCGGACTTGGCAAGTTCACGCAGGCGGTTGGCCGATTCGCGCACCTGAGTCACCAAGCCGGCGGCCGCGTCCAGTTCGGGCAGGTAGGTGGTCTGAATCGAGTCGACAATCAATATATCCGGCTTGAGCGTTGCCACATGCTCCATAATAGCGTCCAGGCTGGTCTCGGTGACTAGAAAGAGGTTCTCCGGGAAAGGTTGTTGCGCCGCGCGCAGACGTTCGGCGCGCATCTTGATTTGGCGTTCGGATTCCTCGCCGGAAACATAGAGAATCTTGAGGCGAGCAGCCATCTCAAGCGCCATTTGCAACATGAGCGTAGACTTCCCGATTCCCGGATCGCCACCGATGAGAACAATGGAGCCGGGCACTATGCCGCCGCCCAGAACGCGGGCGAACTCGCCAATCGGAAGCAAGATGCGCTCCTCGGCCTCGGCGCGAATTTCCGAAAGACGACGCGGGGTCGTGCGCGCGCGCAGGCCACGTCCTAGAGCAGGGGGTGGACTCTCGCTGATGATTTCCTCCACCATAGAGTCATACGCGCCGCACTGCGGGCATCGCCCTATGTACCCTGCCGCGATGCGTCCACATTGTTGACAGACATAACGCGTGTACGTCTTTGGCATGTCTCTATTATAGATTATAGCGCGAGCCGCCGTGCGATCTTCGCCGGCATCAGCCACGCGGCCGGGCGCGCAGCAGGAACGCAAAAGCGACAAGATTGAGCGCCAGGCTGGCAGCGACCAGATACGTCATCGTCGCCGCGCCAACCGCCTCAATCACTTTGCCTACCAACGTCGGCAGAATCATGCCGCCCAAACTATCGCCAAGCAGGATGAGCGAGCTCGCGCGACCGCTTAGGGGGATCGATTGGCCGGCCAGGGTAAACCCCATTGGCCAAACGGGCGCCATGAAAAAGCCCACCCCTACAGCAGCCAGCCACAACACAATGTCGGAGGAGGAAAACGCGATCATCAGAACCAGCATCAACAAACCGCCGCTTACCGTCACAGGAATGACACGGCGCGCCGAGAAACGAGCGCTTGCTGGAATGGCGAGCAACCGACCGAGCGTGAACGAGAGCCAGAAGGCAGAAGTCAGATATGCCGCCGCAGCAGGGGTAGCCACCCCCAAGGTGGTAGCATAGGTATACACCCAACCGCCAAAGGTAATCTCCGCTCCCACGTAGAAAAAAAGGTAGAACATGGCGGCCAGAATCGGCGCAGACAGAGTCCTATCCAGCATGCTCGAGGCATAGCGCGGGATAGTGTTGGGTTCCGGACGCGGATCACCTGACAGGGCAAACACGCGCGCGCCGGCTACCAGACCGAAGGCCGCCAGGATCAAGTACACCCAGCGATAGCCATTCTCGACCTCGATCAGTTGCGCCACCAACAAAGGCGAGAGGAACGCTCCAAGGCCAAAGAAAAAGTGCAGGGCATTCATGAAGGGGCCAACCCTTTCGCCATGCGTCCAGGAGAGTAAAGTGTTGGCGCCCGTGTTAATGAAACCATCGGCAAACCCTCGAAGCACGCTGATCAGCGCCAACAGCCAGAAAGAAGGCGCAAAAGGAATCAAAACAAGCATACAGGCCGAGAACACCTGCGCCGTTCCCAGTACCAGGTGGCCGCGCGCTCGGTCGTAAACTCGACCGCTCACGAATGTTCCCAGAGTGTAACCACCAGAGCCGGTCAGAAACAGGAAACCCACTGTCCCCAAACTCACACCGGTTTGTCCGGCCAGCACCGGCAAGGTTGGACCGGTAACTGCCGCCCCTAATCCCCCGTAGATAAACGCCCAATAATAACCGAACGTTCGCCGAACGGAATCCTGCTTTACCCAGGTAAGCACTCTTGTAAGCATTGTCTTATTATACCTGCTTTATAGGGGAAACCTCTCTTTCGTGAGTCTCCGGGGATGGCCCACAATCGCGGGTGCTTCTCCTAGAGGGTCATGTGAATCTTCGCCTTACGTAGCCGATCGGCGATTTGCCCCACACCCCTGCTTCTATTCGTACTCCTGCTTGCGGACACATTCTCCTTAGCATCGGCGCGATGGGTCGGATGATCCAGGTCTCCGGCCTGAAGCAGGACGTTCAACCGCCACATCGAGTTGCGTCATCATGTAGGTAACCGTCAGGGATTTCTCTTGACTTTTTGTCGCTTGCCCCATAGAATAAACATAACAATTCACAGAACGCAGGGAAGAGACTCCGTTCTGGAGCACCGAAGGGGCAAGCCGGCAGAAAACGAAGTCAGGCGAAACTCTCAGGTAAAAGGACCCGCGTTCTGCTCTCCTCTGGAAAGGTCCCGCGCAGGGACGCCGACGGGGCAAGCCCATTTCGCATGGGCGAATCTCTCAGGTTGTTGACAGAGGCGCATGAGTTCCTCCTCATGCGCCTTTTTGACCCTTTTCCGCGGAGGTTGGATCATGAACATTCCTGCTCACCTTAAATACGCGAAAACAGACGAGTGGTTTGACCCGGCCACCGGCAAAGTCGGCCTGACGGATTATGCGCAATCACAGCTCTCCGACATCGTCTTCGTGGAGATCCTCGTTAGCGAGGGCGAGGCGATTCAAGCGGGCACGCCGATCGCCTCCTTGGAATCGGTTAAGGCAGCGGCAGAAGCCTACGCTCCGGTTAGCGGCAAGATCGTCGCCGTCAACACAGACTTGGCCGCCAAGCCTGAATTGATCAACAGCGACCCCTACAGCGCCGCCTGGCTGGTTCAAGTCGAGGGGGGCGATGATTCGGCCCTGATGGATGCCGCCGCCTACGAAGCCTACTGCCGGGAACGCGCACACTGATCAGACGTCCGCGCAAGCGCACAGGCGAGGTAACCACCGCCAGAAGCCGGGAAGCGCGAACACAGCGACACCGATGAGACTGGTTTTTTGTCTCGTCTGCCTCGTTCCGTTGCTGGAGGTGCTATGTCCTACATTCCTTTGACCCCTGCCGAACAGGAAGCCATGTTAAAGGCCATCGGTGTGCAGACCCTCGAGGAACTTTTTCGGGATGTTCCTGCCGCCTATCGTTTTCCCCGACTGAATCTGCCACCGGCGCTTAGCGAGATGGAGGCCGCAACGGAGCTGAACGACCTGGCCGCCGGCAATGAAAACGTGCGCGATAACCTTATCTCCTTCCTTGGAGCCGGAGCCTACCATCACTACATTCCAGCAGCGGTGGATCACATCTTGCGACGCGGCGAATTCTACACCGCCTATACCCCTTATCAACCGGAAATCTCTCAGGGCACGCTGCAGGCAATCTTCGAGTATCAGTCCCTGATGTGCGCTCTGACCGGCATGGAGGTTTCGAACGCCTCGCACTATGACGGCGCGACCGCCCTGGCGGAAGCAGTTAACATGGCCTATGCCGTCTTTCGCGGGAAGCGTAACCGCATCGTTCTTTCGCCGGCTGTTCATCCTCAGTACCGCGCCGTCGTGCGGACGTACGTACAAGGGATGGGCCTCGACCTTGCCGGCGATGACATTACCAACCCAACTTCTCCTCCCGAGTCATTCGCCTCCTTGCTGGATGACAATACGGCTTTACTCATCCTACAATATCCGGATTTCTTCGGCCGCCTCTATGATTACACGGCGCTTATCCGAACGGCGCATGCGCGCGGCGCGCTCGTCTGTGTGGCGGCGAATCCCCTCGCGCTGGCACTGTTCAAGACACCGGCTGCAATGGACGCCGACATCGTCGTGGGTGAGGCCCAACCGTTGGGCATCCCACTTTCCTTTGGTGGGCCCTACTTGGGATATTTCACCACACGCAAGCAGTATGTACACAAAATGGCCGGCCGACTGATCGGCGAGACGGTGGACAATCGCGGCCAACGCGCCTATGTGATGACCTTGACAGCGCGCGAGCAGCATATCAAGCGCGAACGGGCGACATCGAACATCTGCACCAACCAGGGGTTGCTGGCGCTTGCCGCGGCGGTGTATATGTCTCTGCTCGGAAAAGATGGAATGCGCAAAGTGGCCGAGTTGTGCTACCACAAGGCGCACTATGCGGCGGATCAACTCTGCCAGATCCCCGGCCTGCAATTGGCGTTTCCTCAGCCTTTCTTCCACGAATTTACCTTGCGCCTTAACCGTCCGATAGCCGAAGTCAACGAACGTCTTCTGGAGCACGGCATTCTGGGTGGGTATGACCTCGGTCAGGATTATCCTGCCCTTTCGAATCACCTCCTGGTTGCGGTGACCGAGGTGAATACAAAAGAGGAGATAGATTATTTCGTCGCTACGCTGAAGGAGATAGGCCATGGCTGATCCTTCGTCTACCCCTAAAGTAATTGAGCCTACAGTTTTTGAACTTTCCTCGCCAGGACGACGCGGCGTCTCCCTTCCGGAACCGGATGTACCGCGCGCGGAATTGCCCGCATCGCTCCTGCGCGATACGCTTCCGCTCCCCGAATTGGCCGAAGTGGATGTCATCCGCCATTATATGCACCTTTCTCATCTGAACTATAGCGTGGATGGCGGCTTTTATCCGCTCGGTTCGTGCACCATGAAATACAATCCCAAAATCAACGAGGATATGGCGCGCCTGCCCGGCTTTGCCTTTACCCATCCCTTGCAACCTATCGAGACCGTGCAGGGCAATCTGGCGCTGATGTATATGCTCCAGGAGTGGTTGAAAGCAATCGGCGGCTTTGCGGCGGTCTCGCTGCAACCGGCGGCCGGCGCGCACGGCGAACTGACCGGCGTGCTCATCATGCGCGCGTACCATCACGATCGCGGCGACGAGAAACGGGTGAAAATGCTGATTCCCGACTCGGCGCATGGCACGAACCCGGCCTCCTCGGCGATGAGCGGCTTGCAGGTCGTGCAAATTCCTTCGGATGCGCGCGGCAACGTGGACCTGGCTGCCCTTCGCGCCCAGTGCGACGAAACCGTCGTAGGCTTGATGCTCACGAACCCGAACACACTAGGACTCTTCGATGAAAATCTAGAAGAAGCGATCCGGCTGGTTCACGCATGCGGTGGTCTGGTCTATGGCGATGGCGCGAACCTGAACGCCCTTCTAGGCATTATGCGTCCGGCCGATGTTGGTTTCGACATCATGCACTTCAATTTGCACAAAACGTTCTCCACACCTCACGGCGGCGGTGGGCCAGGGTCGGGGCCGGTCGGCGTGGCGGCGCCTCTGGTCGACTTTCTTCCCGGGCCACTCATCGGTGTTCTCGAAGAAGGTGAAGAGGACTCGCCTCCGCTATTCGGTTTCATCCAGCCTTCCAAGAGTATTGGCCGCGTCAAGGCTTTTCACGGGCACTTTGGTATGTTGGTGCGCGCCTATACGTATATTGCCATGCACGGCGCGGACGGCTTACGTCGGGTCGCGGAAGCCGCCGTGCTCAACGCCAACTACTTGCGCGTTCGTTTACAGGAGACATACCGCCTCCCTTACAACCGTCTCTGCATGCACGAGTTCGTGGCCGAGGGCCGATTCCCCGACTCGACTATACGCGCCCTCGATATCGCCAAACGACTGATGGACTATGGCTTCCACCCACCGACGTACTACTTCCCCCTCATTGTCCACGAGGCGCTCATGATTGAGCCAACCGAGACGGAAAGCAAACAAACCCTGGATGCCTTTGCCGAGGCCATGCTGAAGATCGCCGAGGAGGCGCGCACACAACCACATCTCTTGCACGAAGCCCCTCACACGACGCCGGTTGGACGTTTGGATGAGGTCAAGGCAGCACGCGATCTGGTATTGTGCTGCCCCTGGCCCCAGGAGTGAACGAACGTCGCGGCGCGCGTTGTGCGAGAAGTGATTCAACCTTTTTCAGAAACCAAGCGTCGAATGTGGATCAGAACGAAAGCTATGCACTTCGGCGCACCGCTCCCCAGCGGCGAGTAAGGATACCCTGCTGCCGCCGTTCCGCCGTTGACATTGCGGGAAGCCCGGTAAACGCCTTGTACGTCTTTGAACGTCCGGCTGCGTGGACGCGGCCAGGCGGAACTGTCCGGCGGAAAGACACAAACGCCGCGGCAGTTGCGCCACAAGCAGCATGTGGAAATGTTCGTCGTCTAGGCGACTCTCTTCCACCGCCTGATACAGGCTCGGCCGGCGGCGAAAGCGTCGGCTCTGGTTCCAATAGGCAAACGAGGCGAAGGCCCCGCCGCCCAGCAAGGCATTCGGAGTCTCGAACGGCGCATCCCGCCGCACCCGAAAAACGTGCGCGTGCGCCGCTCGACGAAATTTGATACGCCGTTAATGTTCTCTCTGGTAAACACTTGTGGTTTCACAATGCCGAGTTTCTACCAAGGGGTGGTTTTGCGCTGGGGCAAAGCCGCCCCCACATTATTAGATCTACGATCAGAAAAGAAAGCAGGTACGTTCGAGGCGCTAGAATTACTTACCGACTCGCCAAGCAAGTGTTACCAATATACTCCTATGCCAAAAGCCCCAACCACTTCACATGACCCCAGTGATGCGCTGGGCGGTGGTCAAGTTGAAGTGAACGTGGTGTTTTTTGGATGCCCTTGTTTTATCTAGACCGCTCCCCGTTTCTAACCTACCTTCGCAAGAGAGCAAACGTACAAAGCCTTCATTGGCCTGGTTTGGCAGATGCAATACCTTCTTCATCGTCAGCATGATCGTGATCGCCAACTCGCTATAGACAAACTGCCCGCCACGTGGCCTTTCTCTACAACAATTGCTTGCGCGACTCCATATATCAATCCGACAGCGAAATCGTGAGCGAACCGCGCTACGCCAGGGCCCTATCGCACACAGATCAGTTCCGGATACGGTATAATATTACCCTTGAGCATTGGTGTGTAGTGTTGTGTCTGCTGACACATAAACCAAACTCATACGCCTACGCCCTCTTTGTCAATCCTTGGTGCACGAAAGCCTATTCTGTCCTATCTTGTTGCCCCGCGAGTGTTCGTTACGGCAAAGGCATACTGCTCGTGAGCAAAGCGAAGGATTGGCTATTCCGGTGGCAGTTGGATACTATGCCGGTGTGGTAGGCTGTGCAATCGGTTCTGATCACCGTGCTCGTCTTGACCAAGCGTCAGGGATAGAGGGAATCGGACCACGCAGTTCGCGCGCCGGCCAACGCCCATACTTCCAAGACCCCCCTTGGCGCCCGCAGCCACAGCAGACGTTTGATATCTTTCACGCGCTCGTTGGGTATTGATTGAAGATGTGTTTCATGCTACACTCTGCCACAGGCTTGCTTTTCGACTTCGCTCAGAGCCTCTCTGGGCCGCAGATGGCCGACTCCGACGCTCCTGCCCACCGAGGGTGTCCTCGGTGACCTGAAACACTCCGATACCTTGATCGCACCCGATCACAGCTTAGCAAAACAAAAGGAGTCGCTCATGACAACGCCGTCTTCGCTCTTTGAGAATAACCGAAAATGGGCTGCTCAAATAACGCAAAACGATCCGTCTTTTTTCCTCCGGCTTTCTCAACAGCAAAGCCCTGAGTTTCTCTGGATTGGCTGTTCAGATAGTCGTGTGCCAGCAAATCAAATTGTTGGCTTATTACCTGGTGAACTCTTTGTTCATCGTAATGTAGCGAATCTTGTCGTTCACAGCGATATGAATTGTCTGTCGGTGTTGCAATATGCAGTTGAGATACTGCATGTAAAGCATATTATTGTCTGTGGTCATTATGGATGTGGAGGCGTAAAAGCTACATTTGAGAGCCAATCTCATGGATTAGTAGATAATTGGCTTCGTCATATCCGCGATATTCAACAAAGACGAGCAGATGAACTGTCACAGTTCCCTACGATGGAAGGGAAGATCAACCGGCTGTGCGAGTTAAATGTGATCGAACAAGTGAAGAATGTAGCAAACACCACAATTGTTCAGGAAACATGGCAGAGAAATCAAAAAGTCACTATCCATGGATGGATTTATGCCATTTCAGATGGGTTGCTCAGAGATTTGGATGTCAGCGTTTCCTCAGTCGATGATCTTGCAAGATTAGAGAATTTGTGAACAAAACGTATAACTGCTCAACATCAGCCTAACATTGTTCGCAGCAGATGGGCGGGGAGCGCTACCCTGCCCCAAGAGATTCGGCGCCGTTGAAAGCTTTCTACCTTTGGCTTTTTTCCGCCAACTCCCCGCCGTCGCGTCCAGCACAACTGCCAAAGGGCCAACGGCCGAGCCGACTTTTTAGCAGAGTTCACAACGCATAGTCGAATTCTTTCTATGGCAGTATAAATCCAGCGAAATCTGAGCACGGAGGAAGTTATGGAAATCCTTTGGGGTATTCTCGCCATTGTTGTGCTGGCAATTATCTTACTGGCGCTGTTCGAGTTCCGCGTCCGCCAGCCCGACACGTTAGTGCTGTATGAGTCAAAAGGCAAAATTGGACTGCGGGGAGGGCTGTTTTACCCGCGTCATTTCAGTCTGCTGCTCAAACGTGCACCGCATCCGATTCAACTGCATATTGAAGGTGTGGCTGCCGGGAACCTGGGGGTGGTGATCAAATTAGCCGGGTCGGTTGTCCCGGCGCTAGATAACCTGTCGGCATTGGTGCGCATCGGCGGGTGGAACAGCGACGCGGTGGCCCGCGCCGCCGAGCAGGCTAGCATCCGCCTAGAGGGGTTGGTCAAGGAATATACACAGCAATCCGAAATCCAGTCGCTTTCCTCAAAGGGGCTTTCAGAATACCTCGAAGCGCAGACCGCCGATTTCAGGCAACGCTTTGGGCTGGAGATCATTTCGCTGGCGGTCGTCTCACTTGACCCAACGGATTCGGAAATTGCCGAAGCCCTGCGCCAGCAAGAAGAAGCCCGCCTGATGGAGCAGACCGAGAGACTCAACCATCAGGCGCGCATCGCGGCGGCCAAATCGAAATACCAGGCGGACGAACAAATTGCCACGATGGAGCATGAGTTGGAATTGAAGAAACTCGCGCTCAAGAAAGAACGTCTGGAGCAGGAGGATGCCCTGGCCCAAAAGCGCTTGGAAGATGAACTGGCCCGCAGCCGCATGCGGCTGGCCTTCGAGAAGGAAGAACTGGACATCCTGAAAGACAACCCCGAACTCTTGCTTCTCACTCCGCAGGCTGCCCGCTTGGCCGAGGCCAGCCAGAGGCTAAAGAATGCCCGCACGATTATCTCGCTGTCGCCGCAAGATTTTGCGGGAACGGAGTGGGGTGAGCTGTTCCAGAAGTTGCTGCAGAAAGCGGTAGAGAAAAAAAGCGGTTAACCCTCTGCATACTGACCCATGCCATCTGACCCGCTTTTCCCCTTTCGCCTGAAGCCGATCCGGGCGGCGCGCGTTTCCGAAATCAGCGAAGCGACCGCCGCCGCGCCGATCCCGCCTGAAGAGCGTATCAACTTTCACATTGGCAACCCGCTCCAAGATGAACGGCTGATTTCGCTCTTCCTGCGGATTGCGCTGGGCGCCGATTACCGCTGCCAGGAGTTGAGGGATGATGTAGATTCGCTGCTCGAACATCTTTGCTTCCCTGCCAGTGAGCGTTCGAAACTGGAATTTCTGCATCGGCTCATCCAAACAAGCGGTCCCTACGCCCCGCGCGGAGGCTACAACCGTAAAAGCCCGCATCCGCTGGTAGAGGCCTTTGCCCGTTGGCTGGAAAATCAACCCGAACCCTTGCACTACAACTTGAACGACCCTACTGGCAAGCGCGAAATTATCCTCTCTTCCGGTGGCATTCTCGAAACGTTGCGCGTTCTCTTGACGGCGCTTTCCAACTTCTTGCAGGTGACCCCGGCGCGCATTTTTATCTACCGTCTTCCTCTGCCGGTGGCTTATTACAGCATCCCGCGCCTGCAATTCGAGACTCTGCCCGAAGACGAGATCGTTGCCCGCGCCGCCTTGGAAAGCGCGTTGGACGCCGACCCAGACTCGCCGGCCTTTCTGCTCATCGGCGCGCCGCTCAGCGAGGAAACTCGTCGCAAACTGCGCCTGTTGAGCATCGCGCGTCCGCTGTTCTTCATTGAGACCAACGATTCCCTCAACCAGCACTCATTGGCGCGCGAGGCTCGCCTCGTCCAACGCGTCATCCGCCTGCTCACACCGGGCATCTTTCATCCACGCTTGGCCTCACTCTCCACCGTCTTTGTCGTCGGCAATGCCGATCTGCTGGCCGTCATCGAAACCGTCCACTTTGCGCTTAAAGGCACGCCTTCGTCCTCTGAAATCGAACTTCTGCACTACTTGCTGGAAAACAGTTTCTCGAAAGAGCAACCACCTTCTGCTCCTGCTGCTGCCGCTACCCTACTTGAACTTGAATCGGATTGGTCCGATGCGCTGCAAGAGGCGCCCGCTCCCGCCGGCGCGCTGACCAGCTTGGCCGTTCGAGCAGGCAAGCGACTGGACAACCTGTTACAGGCCAACATCCAGGTTGCGGCACGCGCGGCGGAATCCATCGGAGACAAGGTCGAACATGTCGCGCGAATCCTCCGAGATCGTTGGGATTCCGCTCAAATGGACGAATTCGCCGAAATGGACAGCCTGACTCTGCTGGACGAACTGATAGCCAATGTGGACAACCCCGCCTGGCGCGCGCGGCTGGAGCGCAGTTTCCTGGCTGTTTTTGCCTGGCATCAGCCACAATACCGTCCGGAGACTTGTGTAGTGACGAGTGGTTCTTCGCGCACGGCGCTGGGCTTGTTGGGGTTTCATTGTGGGATCACCGATGTGGTCTTCCCTGATTTGAGTTGGACCTACGAGCAATGCTTCCCGAACGCTTATGCCGTGCCGCTCACCAATGACCTGTCGCTGGATGTGGATGCGCTGATTGCAAAGCTCGATGGTCTGTGCCGCGCCGACCCTGCCTGGCCGGAGCACGGGGCGCTTGTCATCAACAACCCGCATAACGCCACCGGGCGCATTTTCGCCGAAGAAGACATCCGCCGCCTGATGACTTGGTGCCTGGAGCGCGGCGTTTACGTGGTGGACGACCTGGCCTATCAAAACGTTGCCCCGGTGAACGACTTGCCGCTCATCAAGACCGCCCGCCAGGTGGCTGATGACTTGGTGCGTGAGGGTGTTATTACAGACGAACAAGCTGCGCGAGTGATCAGCGTGCATTCGATGTCCAAGACCGACTGTCTGGCGGGGGCGCGTCTTGCGGTGGTGGAGATTCGTCCGCCAGCGCTGCGAGCGCGTTTCTGCGCCGTCAATAACCTAATTGCGCCTAACCTGGCGGCGATTTTTCTGGCCTATCTCTTCTATCGCGGGACGCGTGAAGCCGCACGCGCGTATTGGCGGCTGCGCAATGCCATTTTCAAAGAGCGCACCGATGCGCTCGTCGCGGCTTCAGACAACCTGCCCGCCGAACGCAACCCGTTTGGATTGAAAATCATCCCGCCGGCCGGCAGTATGTACCCGCTCTTGCAGGTTAGCCGCCTGCCGGGCGGACTCTCGCTCGACTGGCTGGCCTCGGCCCTGGCGCGGCGCGGGATCGGCCTGCTGCCGTTGGCGAGTTTTGCCCGCACCGAAGCCGGCTTCGATACCGGGCGCAATACCTTTCGCCTGACCCTGGGCGGCGTGGACGGGGCCGAAACCATGCGTCACAAAGCCCGCCGTTTGCTGATTGACCTGAATCGGCTCATCGAAGAAGAAGATGCCCGCTATAACCGCAAAGAAATTCGATTCGTCGCTTCCCCCCTGCCTGCGGGCGAAGGGCTGGCGGCGATGGCGCACTGGGATTCCCTCGCCGCCCAAATCACCCGGCAGTGCGAGAGCCGCGTTGCCTGGAATCTGCTCGAATCCCTGCCCGACGTGGATAAGACCCGCCTGCGCACGGAGTTCCTAAAGAGCTACCTGCCCCGGCGGCTTGATCTGTTCCGTCAGCGCCTGCAGGAACGCGCCCTGATCGGCAATGAACTCATGCGGAAAGCCGCCGCCGATGGGCGCTGGCTGGCCGAACGATTGGAACGCGAATTCATGAAGGATTCGCTCGCCCGACGCCAGGTCGCTTTTCGCCAGCGCACGCATGACCGCACCGTTCATCCTACCCAGGCCTATTCTTTACAGGCCGAAATAGTCATAAACAACCTACAGCGCGCCCTCATGGCCGGTCAGACCCCGGCGCGCGGCCTGGTAGAACGGGCAGCGCGCGAACTCGTCAAGGAATTCTTGGGATATAACGTCAGCATCAACTCTGAACTGGAAGCGGTGGAAATCCTGACCGATGTGGACGCGCTCACCGCCGCCGAAGCATACACCGAGCTGTTCAGTGAAACACGGCTGCCAATTTTTCTCTCCTTCTGGAGCGATTGGGATGGATCGAACCGTCCCTCCGGACAAGGACACCGCTTGGCTGCCGCCGCTGTCATGGAAAACGTCCGCCGCATGGCGGAGATACTCATCCTGCTGCGCCGCGCCGACCCGCGCGCCCCCATTGCCCCCGATTTACTGGCCGAACTGGAACACCTGCCGGAACGCAGCGAGCGCTTTACACAGCTGCTCAACGAGATTACGCAACTGACACATCAACTAGAACAGCGCTATCGCGGCTTTTTGCCTT
Source organism: Anaerolineales bacterium (assembly GCA_034436015.1). Taxonomy (GTDB): domain Bacteria; phylum Chloroflexota; class Anaerolineae; order Anaerolineales; family Villigracilaceae; genus DAOTVX01. The sequence goes on along the minus strand of DAOTWG010000031.1, from coordinate 5,087 downwards.
ACTCGCTGAATGCCACCCCCTTGGAACGACTGGCAACCCGTTTGCGTTTGCGCCGCGACCCGGCGGAAGTCTTGTGGCAGCACAACGACCGCTACGAGCGTAAAATGCTCGAATTGCGCGCCCGGCGCCGCGTCATGCTCGAGGACTGGTTCGCGCTCAATAAACGCCTGCGTAAACAACTGCACGCCCTCATCCCCAACATTCTGGCCAGCCGTGAATCCGAGCCGCTTCGGCGCGCCGTTACCGGCTACTACGACATCTTACAGCGCGTTGTCATTACCCCGCGCATCCATCAGGGCATGATTACCTCGCGCGAACAATTTGCAATTGAGACCACGGCCTTCAACATGCAGGAAATCAACGCCATTGCAGGCAAATACGGTAACCCCGGCCTAACCCTCGCTTTGCAAGTCAGCCTCTCCACCCGCCCTGAAGCGCTGATTGCCCTCGACCGCAAGATGAATACCCAGCACGAGCGCTTCCGGCGCGAATATCCCGAGTCGAATTTACCAAACATTTGGCTGATTCCGCTCTTTGAGGACATTGAAGCGGTCGAAGGCATTCCTGAGTACCTAGATAAACTTTGGGATTACGCCAACCAAACCCGCCATGCCGAACAGACCCCCCAGAGCCGCTTCGCCGAGATAATTTGCGAAGTGTTCATCGCTGGTTCGGATTTGAGTCAGCAAATCAGCCAACCGCACAGCGCGTTTCAGTACGTCAAGGCCAAATACCGCCTTTACACCTGGCTGGCCGAACACGGGCTGGCCGATTCGATTCGCATCAAACTGGGCAGCGGCGAACCCATGCAACGGCAAGGCGGCTACTACGCGCCGGTCTCCGGTCAGCCGGCCTTTCCCAACCCGGAGCGGTATCGCAAACGCCTGGCAAAGAATCTTCCCTCCGCTGCGCTTCGCAACACCGCCTATGCCATCACACCTCTGCAGGGAGTCTTCCTAGGCGGCGATCTGCGCACCCTACAAAGCAATATCTCCGAGCAGATACGCTTCCTGCCCGTGCGCGACCGAGCCAATTTGCTCTATCACCTGCGCGAAACCCAGCAAACGCACCGCCAGCACCTGCTTCGCGCCGCCGAAACGCTCACCGAAAGCCGCTTGGGAGTGAAAGGACGCGGCGCCCAAGAGATGGAGCGCCTGACGATGGGGCTGGCCGAGCCGCTTTACGAAGGCTTTCTGACCGAATTGACCGAGCATTTCCGGCAAATTCTGTATGGTCGCCCCGAAGAGGTCTTTGGCCTGCATATCGTCTCGTATTTTATCGGGCGCACCATGCCGCAACTGCGCGACCGGCCCACCTCGCGCCGGCGCCCCGCAGCCGAGCTAGACCGGGGCCAACAAATCATCGCCAGCGTGGCCGAGATGATTCCGCTCTCGAAGCAGGGCAGTATGCTGCGCGCCATCTCCCACAACCAGGCGCAGACTGTCATTCTGGGCGTCAATCAACTGACGACCGGCCTGTTCCGCGCGCTAGAATACTATGCACAGAAGTCCTTGCCCGAAGCCGAGTGCGAGGGATTGATTGCCGAATGCATCCTGCCGCGCCTGCCGGTTTACGACATCTTGCATACTCTGCGGCTATACCAGGACTGGCGGGGCGAGATTCTGCGCCGAATCGAAACTGCCTTCCCGGCGGGACACCCTACCTTCGTTGCCCTGCGCGAAGACCACGACGCGATGCTGCGCTACCTGCCGCTCTTCCAGCAGGAACTCGTGCGGCGGCACGGCCTGAACGTGAGCGATTTCTTCCAAAACGGCATCTTCATCCCCGACCTGCTTCCCGCCCTACGCCCCGACCTGGCCGTCCTGCTGCAAGCCGACCTGTTCAACACCGACCTTGACCGTATGCTGGCGGGCAGCAACGGCAAACTCGAAGCTGCCTGGCTGAACGAAACCCGCCGCCTGCTCTCTCTGCCCGAACAGGTGCGTTCCTGGCGCGCCATTATTTGGGACCTAATGGGCGATTCAATTTACCAGCGCGTACAGAGCTTCACCGAATTGGCTACCGCTCTGCACGCTTTCTCATCCAGTCGCCCATCGGCTCCTGCCCGGTCCACCTCTCCCAGCGGACGTCTGCCCTCGAGCCTGGCCGCCTTTCTGCGCTCCTCTCGGGCAGATGACGAAATGCGTCGGTTCCTGCTCGGCGCGATGGAGCAGTTGAGCCACATTACGGAGAGCAGTATCGAAGTGCCGGTGAGCATCATTCGCGCCATTAAGGACGTGGAACGGATTGCTCAAATTGAAGAAGCCGCTCTACCGCCCGAAAAACAGGCCGTCCTGCGGTTTTGCGTGTTACAGATTGCAAGGCTAACTGGCGAAAACAGTTGAAACATCGCCCTTGCCATGTTCCTTTGCTCCACTCAGGTCAAGGCGCCGCGCGGCGCAGGCGAAGCGCAGGCTGTCGCCCCGCTCCACAAAGACCCGCAGAGGATGTCGTGAAAACTTTACGCAGAACCGAAGCAATAACAATCTCTTGATGTTCTCACAAACATGTGGAACCGGCTTATCAAGATGCCATGGGCAACCTGTATTATCACCCAATCGCAGATGGTTTTGCTACACACCATCCATCAGATACACCGAACCTCGAACGCATTTACCTAACTGCGAACGTTGCGCAAGAGATGGGATTACCAAGAGCCTCGGATTCGTCTCGTTGAGAGGGATAAGGCCTTATCCGCGCGACACATTCGCTACTGTACAAGCACGACAGGAACACAGCGCCACTCCGAAGAGAATTGCAAACGGTAAAATTGAGCAACGGCGTCGAAATCCCAATGCTGGGTTTCGGTGTCTTTCCACGTTTCGACCGCAACAGCAACAGGGGCAGGGTCATTGACGGCAAAACCTGTGAGCAGTATCCACCGACGATCAACCGCATCGTTCACGATTCCGCACATCCATCTGGCACGATTCGCCCGATTCATTGAGTGATAAAGAGCGATCCGGACGACAAAAAAGCCGAGAGCACCCTGGAACATTTGCTGACCATATCCTCCAGCCCGCCATAGAAGCAAAGCGGCCCGGAAAGTGATCTTGCACATCAGGTTAGTTCGTCAATGAACCTGGCAAAAACTCTGGTTTCAGATTGCACCCGTGTTTTCCATCAGGAATCCCGGAATGGTTCGGGAAGGAGAAGAAAACCTATGCTGCACCGTGTTCGCGATTTCTTTATCGGGCCTCCACTACCCACACAGCAAGCTTCGCATGAAAAGCTGAACAAGATTCGCGCCCTGGCGGCTTTCTCGCCGGATGCGCTCTCATCCATTGCCTACGCCAACCAGGAGATCTACCTGGGACTAGTGGCGGCCGGAGTCGCCGCCAGCGTGGCTACCAGCGGGTCAGCATGGATATACCCTATCCTTTGAAACGAGGTTACAGCGCGGGTCAGTGGATTTCGCCTACCGCTTCTCCCTGCACCGTTTCGGCCCAGGGATAGATTTCCCTCCCTTCAGGATAAAGAAGACAACCGCATGAACACATCACCGGGCTGGACAAAAAGAACAGCAGGCCGGTGAGGATAACGGACATGTCCGTGAAGACGGCAAGCAGGCGCTTCCTTCAGGGATAATTTGACATTAAAGTGTGGTGTGGGAGGTGGTCTTGCCAACGGAAAGGAAAAAATGGGGTATCATTTTACAAAATGTTTGGTATGCCAGAAAGTTACGCCGCTGACACAAGACCCTTCCGAAACTCCTAGCTTGAACGAAGAGAACCGCCGCGCGTGGGAAGCCAACGCCGAATTTTGGGACGCCCACATGGGCAATGAAGGCAACGACTTCGCCAACCTATTGTGCTGGCCCGTCGTTCGCTTCCTGCTAGACCCGCAACCGGGTCAGCGCATCCTGGATATTGCCTGCGGCAACGGCCTTTTCTCGCGCCGCCTGGCCGCGCTCGGCACAGCGGCGATCGCCTTCGACTTCCGCCAATCTCATCGAATTGGCGCGGGCGCGCACCCCTTCCTCCTTCTCGCTCCTTACTTTTCACGTCATTGATGCGACAGAGGAACGGGCTTTACTTGCTCTGGGCGAGACCACATTCGACTCTGCCCTCTGCAACATGGCTCTCTTCGACATCGCCGACATCGAGCCGCTCTTCCGCGCCTTAGCAAAATTACTCAACCCCCGGGGTGTCTTCATCTTCACCATCACACACCCGGCGCTCAACAACGCCTCCACAATCCATGTGGCCGAAGAAATGGATGACGATGGCGAAATCAAGACGATCTACTCGGTCAAGGTTTCCCGCTATCTGACCCCTTATCAGGGGCGCGGGTTGGCCGTTCGCGGCCAGCCCCAGCCGCAGGTTTATTTCGAGCGACCGCTCCGGTACTATCTCAACCTCGGCTTCCAGAACGGCTTCGTACTCGACGGCTTTGAGGAACGCGCTTTTCCGCCTGGTCACCCGCAGAAGAATCCACTCAGTTGGGGCGGCAATTTCAGTGAAATTCCGCCCGTCCTCGCCGCCCGGATGCGGCTTATCCAATCCGTGTAAGTTGCGGCTCGTTTTCCCCTCCTTACTCATCGAATGCCTCGACGCCTTTCTCTTCGCCCCTTGATCGGCGACTAATTCCCCCTTTACGCCGATCAGGAAGCGCTCATCTCTGCCTACATGGACATCCTCTGCCATGACATCGAATTTGTCAGCAACCGCGCCGGGGTATAGTCCAACCCTCTTCCTCGGCGTCGCGACACTTTTCCTGTTGTTTCCAGGCCGGTTCGAGCAAATCTTTGCCGCCCTACAGGCCGCTGCCGCACCTTGCCCGGGGCGGCCAAGACGAGGGCAAAACACTCCAAATGCAGCAAGGAAGTTCCTACCGCATCCTTTCTCCGCTCGGGATCGGGGAAATCATCCCGGTCATCTTGTGGATCGCCTTCAACCCCTTCACCGAGAGTGTCGATCCGGTTCCCTTTGTCCTCGACTTGATCGTCATGCCATAATGCCTCCAACCCGCCAATCCGGCGCGCGGGGTTGCCGGGGATGTGTTAGAATCCTATCCATGAAGCGCGTTTGCCCGCGCCTATTGGTGCTGTTCATGGCGCTTTCAGCCTGTAGCCTGGCGTCAGAAAC
>DAOTWG010000030.1:0-39688 GCA_034436015.1 Anaerolineales bacterium | reverse complement strand
TTCCTTCGCCTGGATCGATAAGTTCCGAGCACTGCTTGTCCGTTTTGATCGACGTGACCTATACTTGCTAAATGAGCACTCCATCGCTTTCGCAATGATCAACATCCGACGCTTGGTTTCTGAAAAAGGTTAAATCACTTCATTATCAAAACGCCTCGCTCGAATATCGCCTTTACTCCCCGGCCAGGATGGCGGACGGCTATACATACGGAATCGCCCAAATGGAGGAAAATCACATGATCCACAAATGTTTTCTCCTGCCCTGGATTCTGCTTTTCAGCCTGACAGCATGCCTGCCTCTCTCTCCAACGCCCGTTTCTTCCTCTGAGTCCCCTCCCGCCCCGCTCACGATCCAGGCCCTGCGCAACAGCTCCTATCGCATCCTCTTCGCCGATAATTCCATACGCACTCTTCCTCTCTCCGACGGCGTATATCAGTCAGGGGAAGATCCCTCGGCGGAAAACTTCGTGTCGGCGCGCGTCGGTGAACACATCGCCTTCGGCGACCTGAACGGCGATAGAATAGACGACGCCGTCCTCCCCCTGACGCTAAACCTCGGCGGCACAGGGATGTTCACCGCGCTGATAACCGTACTCAACCAAAATGGCGTTGCCTGGCAACCCTCGCCCGCGCCGTTGGAGGACCTGCCTATCCTCCATACCCTGACCATCGAGAATGGCGAGATCTTCCTGAGCGCAACGATTCATGGCCTCAACGACCCCAACTGCTGCCCCTCCCAACCGGTGACCAAAACCTACCGCCTGCTCGCCGACAAACTCTGGCTAACCCGCCTTACTTCACGCGTCGCGGCGGGGGCTACAGAACGCGTCATCACCATCGAATCCCCCGCCGACAACGCGGAAGTCACCAACCCGGTGACCATCACCGGTAGCGTATCCATCGCTCCCTTCGAGAACACGCTGGTTTACAAGATTCTGACCTCCAACGGCGAAATCATCGAACTAGGCCCGCTGATGGTGGACGCTCCAGACTTGGGCGCGCCCGGGGTGTTTACCCTGACCCTTGACTTGAGCACCAGCGGTTACTGTGGCCCCCTCCGCGTCGAACTCTGGGATATCAGCGTGGCCGACGGATCGCCGCTCGCCATGGACTCCGTCTATCTCATCCTACAGTGACCCTTCCTTCCCTTTCCCCGGAAAAGCAGAGGCCTTTCGAGTGCGATTCTACTCTACCGAGAACCTACCTCCTCCCCGCCTGTGCTATAATTCCCGCCGAAAGGCTAACTATGCTACGGCGATTCGTCACATTTTTCGGAGGCAAACCTCACCAGAAGGAACTAGAAAAACTCTTGCCTATCGTCGCGCGCATCAACGCCCTGGAGCGAGAATTCGAGGCGCTCTCCGATGACGCTCTGCGCGCCAAGACGGAGGCATTCCGCGCCCGTGTGGATGCCCAACGAAAAGGCATCGAAGACGAGCGAGAACGCTTTCAGGCCGAGCAGGTCGCGCTGGGGGAGATTCTGCCAGAAGCCTTCGCCGCCGTGCGCGAGGCCTCGAAACGCACGATTGGCCTGCGCCACTACGACGTGCAACTCATCGGCGGCATTGTCCTGCATCAAGGCAAAATCGCCGAAATGCGCACCGGCGAAGGCAAGACGCTTGTCGCCACCCTGCCGCTCTATCTCAACGCCCTGACCGGCCGCGGCTGCCACCTGGTCACAGTCAACGACTATCTCGCCCGCCGCGACGCTCGCTGGATGGGGCCTATCTATCACGCCCTGGGCATGACGGTCGGTATCCTGCAAATGGCCGCCGTCACCGAGAATGGCCAGAAAGCATTCCTCTACGATCCGACCCGCCAGCACGCTCGCGAAGACCAGCATCAAATGCGCCTGGTAGCCCGCCGCGAAGCCTACGCCGCCGACATCACCTACGGCACCAACTCCGAGTTCGGCTTCGACTACCTGCGCGACAATATGGCCATGCGCCCGGAAGATCGAGTCCAGCGCGGCCACCACTACGCCATCGTAGACGAGGTGGACAACGTCCTGATTGACGAAGCGCGCACGCCGCTCATCATCTCCGGGCCGGCATCGGAAGATGTCGGCTGGTACGTCAAAATGGCGCAAATCGTCCGCCAACTGAAAGCGGAAGATTACGAGGTCAACGAGCGCGACCGCACCGTCACCCTAACTGAAATCGGCGTGGCGCACGTGGAACAATTGCTCGGCCAGCCGCTGCGCGACCCCGACCGTCCCGAGGACGTTACCCCCGAACAAGCGCGCCTCCTCGGCTACCTCGAACAGGCCCTGCGCGCCCAACACCTCTTCCACCGTAACCGCGATTACCTCGTCCAGGGCAGCAAGGTCATCATCATTGACGAATTCACCGGCCGCCTGATGCCCGGTCGCCGCTGGTCCGACGGCCTGCATCAGGCCGTAGAGGCCAAGGAGGGCGTGAAAGTCGAGCCGGAAAACGTCACCTACGCCACCATCACCCTGCAAAATTACTTCCGCATGTATCAAAAACTGGCCGGCATGAGCGGCACGGCGTTGACCGAAGCGGAAGAGTTCTCCAAAATCTATAACCTCGAGGTCATGCCCATCCCGACCAATCTGGAGTACCAGACGATCGGCCCGAACGCGCTGCTGGTGGAAATCCGGGCCAGGGATGAAGACGGTTTCGAGTACTCCTACTTTGCCCGTCGCGACGACCCAGAAAAGAGAGCCATCTTCTGGCGACGCAAAGATTACCCGGACGTCATCTACCGCACGTTAGAGGCCAAACTGCGCGCCATCACCCGCGAAATCGTGCGCGAACACGTGCGCGGCCGCCCACTCCTGGTCGGCACGACCTCGGTCGAAAACTCCGAGCGACTCTCGAACCGCCTGCGCGCCGAACCCATCCGCCGCCTGATGCAGGTTCTGCTCATTCGCCGCTCCTGGATGGAAGCGCACAACCTGGTCGAAGACGGACGCGCCATCCCCGCGCTACAACCGCTCAACCGCCCAATCGACCAGTTGCGCCCCGAAGACCTGCGCCCCTTCGCCCGTGAACTCGGCCTGTCCCTCAACCCAGGAGAGCCGGCCAACCTGGCCCGCCTGCTGGACATCCTGCGCCTGCAAGAGCAAGATCAAGACCGACTGCTGTCGGTTCTCCAAGGCGGCGTGCCGCATCAGGTGTTGAACGCGCGCAAGCACGCCGAGGAGAGTCAGATCATCGCCGGGGCCGGCGCCTTCGGCGCCGTCACCATTGCCACCAACATGGCCGGCCGCGGCGTGGACATCAAACTCGGCGGCGAACTGGCCGAAGAGGTGCTGACCGCCATCAACCGCGTCCTGCGGCGGGCCAGCTACACAGACCCCTACGATATGTCGTTGCCCGCCCGCTATGAAGCCCTGCAAACGATGGATCCGACTCTCTACGGCATCTACGAAACCGAAGTCAAGTTCTTCCTGCGTTACTACGAGGACATGCTGCGCGTCCGCGAACTGGGCGGCCTACACATCATCGGCTCGGAACGGCACGAGGCCCGCCGCATTGACAACCAACTGCGCGGCCGCGCCGCCCGCCAGGGCGACCCCGGCTCCTCACGCTTCTACCTCTCCCTCGAAGACGACCTAATGCGCATCTTCGGCGGCGACCAGGTCAAAGCCTTCATGGAACGCTTCAACATTGACGACGATTACCCCTTGCAAGCCCGCTTGGTCAGCAACGCCATCGAACAATCCCAGCACCGCGTCGAAGGCGCTAACTTCGATATCCGCAAGCACCTGCTCGAATATGACGACGTTCTGAACAAACAGCGCACTGCCATCTATGCCCAACGCAACCGCGTCTTCGCGAAGGAAGACCTGACCGAGGACGTGAACGAACTCCTGCGCCAAGAAGTGAAACGGCGCGTGCAAAGCAGCGCCGAGGACGACGAACGCTGGCGTCTGCTCGCCTGGTTGGAACAGATCCAGCCCTCGTTCCTGACCCCGCAGGGCATCTTCCCCTCGTTTTCCTACACAGTCTTGCTCGAGGAACTCCGCACCTCCACCGCCGACCTGCCAACGGCTTCGCTTACCCTGGCCGAGCGCGCTCTGGAAGCAGAGCACGCTCACTTACGGCAGGTCGCGCAAAACCTGCTCAACCGCGCCGGCGAAGACCTGGAAGGACAACTCGGCGAACGCTTGGAAACCCTGCAAAATTTCCTCAACGCACTGGAAGAGAAAGCAGAACAGGATACGCGCCGCCCGGCTGCCTTGCTGGAAGAGCTGAGCAATGTGATTCGCCTACCTCTCCGCCTCCCTGCCGATCAACTGCGCCTGCTCTTGGAAGACCCGGCTGCATTGCAGGAACCGCTTACTGCGCAGGTGGAGTCCCTGCTCACCACGCTCACCGCCGGCCGGCTCATTGCCACTCTGGAATTCCGCTTAGGCGAATCGCTCAACTTGACCGCGAACGACATCCAACGGTTAGGATGGGACGACCTGCGCGCCGCGCTAGAGGAACGCTTTGAGCAAACGCTGACCACGCGCCGGGAACGCCTGCTCGGCGCGGATGGCCAGATTCGCCGTGACGTCGTCGCCGCCCTCGAACGCCTGGAAACCGACGACGACCAATCTCGCCTGCGCTTGCTTGGCCTGATGTCGCAGGGTACACGACTCATCTTCGACGCACGCACCCACCAACAACGGCGGCTGGTCTTCACCCGTCTTCACTACGTGCATCTGGCCGCCGACTTGTTGGCCGATGTCCCTCCCGACGCGCTCGCTGAGCGCATTTTGGCGCACTTGAGCGCCGCGCAAGAGGCGCAACGGCGCGCCTTTGGCGAAACAGAATACCAGCGTTGGCGTCAGAGCGGCCAGGCGATCCCCAACCTGACCGTCGAGGAAATCGGCTGCCGCATCCAGACGCAAATTTACCGCCAGGTGCTCCTAGGCGCCATCACCGAACTCTGGGTAGATTACCTCACGCGCATCGAGGCGCTGCGCGTCTCGATTGGCCTGGAAGCCTACGCCCAGCGCGATCCCCTGGTGCAATATAAGAGTCGGGCTTCGGAGATGTTCCAGAATCTGCTGACCGATATTCGTGCGGCGGTCATTGGCCGTATCTTTCTCTACCAGCCGCAAATCGTGACCGCCCCGGCAGAAACCGCCGCCGTGGATGCAGCGCGCACGCAGACCGCTTCCCCAACACACAGCGGAGGTAAACGCAAACGTCGCCGACATTAACGAGAAGCCCCATGACCGCTGCTCCCGACGACTTCTACGGTTCCCTTCCCAAGGTAGACCTCCACCGCCACCTGGAGGGATCATGGCGTCTGACGACCCTAGTAGAGATCGCTCGCGCCTACGGGGCAGCAGTGCCAACGGGTTTAACGCGTCTGAGACCGTTGGTGCAGGTTCAGAAACGTGACCAGCTCACCTACCAGAACTTTCTGGCAAAGTTCGCCACCCTGCGCCTGTTCTACCGCTCGCCCCAGGTGATCCAACGCATCACCGACGAGGCAATCGAGGACGCCGCCCACGACAACATCCGTCACCTGGAAATGCGCTTTACGCCGGTCGCCTTGAGCCGCGCCGAAGGATTCCCCTTGGGCGAGGTGATGGACTGGGTCTGCGCCGCCGCCCGTCAGGCCGCCGAGAAACACAGAATCAGCGTGCGCCTGATCGTCAGCGTCAACCGCCACGAATCCGTCCAACTGGCGGAAGAGGTGGTCGCCCTGGCCATTGACCGCCTGAACCAGAGCCTGGTCGGCCTAGACCTGGCTGGCAACGAGGCCGACTTTCCAGCAGCGCCGTTCGCCTCCATCTTGCGCTCGGCGCGGCAGGCCGGCCTGCGGCTGACGATTCACGCTGGCGAGTGGAGCGGAGCGGCGAACGTGCGCCAGGCGATCGAGGAATTCGGAGCCGAACGCATTGGGCATGGCGTGCGCGTCCTGGAAGACCCGAACGTGGTGGCGCTGGCCCGCGAACGACAAACCGTCTTCGAAGTTTGTTTGACGAGCAATTACCAGAGCGGCGTGGTCCCCCGCCTACGCGATCATCCCCTACGAAGGATGCTCGACGCCGGTCTGAACGTCTCGCTGGGCAGCGATGACCCAGGCGTCTCGCGAACCACGCTGAGCCGGGAATACCGCCTGGCCTGTGAAACGGTAGGCCTGCCCCTGGAAGCATTGAAGGAGAGCATCCTGATCGGGGCGCGGGCAACTTTTCTACCCCCGGCAGAAGGCAAATGTTTACAGAATCTCGTGGAAACTGAATTGAAACAGGTTTTCGAATCGCGCAAAAGCCACACAAAAAACCGATACAATTAAATTCATGACTGAACCGCTTCATATTATCGTTCCGATGGCCGGTTGGGCGACGCGCTTGCGCCCACAAACCTGGTCCAAGCCCAAGCCCCTGGTCAGCGTGGCAGGCAAGGCCTCCATCGAGTACTTGCTGGAGTCCTTGCGCTCGATTCCGAACAGTCAGGCTGCCCGGTACACGTTCATCGTATCGCCCTTTCTGGGTGAACAGCTGATGCGCGCCTACATGGCCGAACAGCATCCGGATCTGAACGTCCAGTATGTGATACAGGCCGAGATGCGCGGCCAATCGCACGCTCTCTACCTGGCGCGCCGGGCGTTGCGCGGCCCCACCCTGGTCATCTTCTCGGACACGCTGATCGAAAGCGATTTCTCCTTTCTCGCCCAGGAAACCCTTGATATCGTCGGTTGGGTTAAAGCCGTGCCCGACCCGCGCCGCTTTGGCGTGGCCGAGGTCGGCGCGGATGGGTTGGTCCGGCGACTGATTGAAAAACCACAAAGCATGGAGAACAATCTGGTCGTCGTGGGCTGTTACTACTTCCGCGAAGGCCGCCGCTTGCTGCGCGCCATTCGGGAACAGATGCGCCGCGGCATTCTCCTGAAAGGGGAATATTTTCTGGCCGACGCGATCAACCTGATGCTAGCGCGCGGCGCGAGGATGCGCACCGAAACAGTCGAGGTCTGGTTGGACACAGGCACTGTGCCAGCGCTGCTGGAAACGAACCGTTACTTGCTGACGCGCGCAGCAAGCACAGATGGACGCGAAGCCGCCCGCGACGGTGTAGAAATCCTGTCACCGGTCTCCATCCATCCCACCGCGGAGATTCGCGATTCGATCATCGGGCCATACGTCTCCATTGGTCCGAACTGCCGCGTGGTGCAGGCGCGAATCGCCGAGTCCATTCTGGAGGCTGGAGCAACGGTAGAGCGGGTGACGTTGAAAGGTTCGCTCATCGGTTGCCAATCGCTCGTGCGTGGCCTTTCGCCCGACGATCCTCCGCTTGAGCTGAACATTGGCGACAACAGCAGCGTGATTCGGTAGCACAGGATTGATCTGTGCAAGCTGCGCCAACCGCGAAGATTCGAGGCGCCATGCACTCTAAGAACGCCATCCACTTGCAGCATGAACTCCGCGTGACGAACGCAACAGTGGAATGCCATGCCGGCTACAGATACGGCGAGCGCCCGCTGGCCCTGCACTGGGAGGGGCAGCGGCTGGCAGTGGGCGCAGTGCTCGCTGCCTGGCGCGCGCCGCATGGCCTCTGCTTTCGCGTCCGCGCCGAGGATGACCGTTACTTCGAACTCTCCTATCAGGAAGCCGCTGACGAATGGGAAATCCGCCTTTTATGAGGAGATAATATGCCCGATTCATCCGATAGTCGTTATCTTTCTCAGCGCGTGCTATCGCTGAAGCCATCCGGGATCCGTAAATTCTTCGACATTGCAGCCAATATGAAAGATGTCATCTCGCTCGGCGTGGGCGAGCCGGATTTTATCACCCCCGAGCCTATTCTGGAGGCAGGAATCCGCTCGCTGCGCGCGGGCGAGACGCATTACACGTCGAACTCCGGGAAACCGGAATTGCGCCAAGCCATCGCCGAGCACTTATGGCGTATGTATGGCGTGCGCTATGACCCGGTGGAGGAAGTGCTGGCCACCGTTGGCGTCTCGGAGGGGCTCTACCTGGCAACGACGGCGCTCCTCAACCCCGGCGACGAAGTCATCATCCCAACGCCTTGCTTTGTGTCCTATCAGGCCGAGGTGCTCCTGGCCGGCGGCGTTCCGGTGGAGTTGCCCAGCCGCCTGGAAGACAACTTCCAACTCGATCCTGACCGACTGCGCGCTGCCGTGACCCCGCGCACGAAGGCGATTCTCATTGGTTATCCGAACAATCCAACCGGCGCCGTAGCCGAACGCGAGATCCTGCTCGAGGTCGCACACATCGCCGAGGAACACGACCTGATTATCATTTCCGATGAAATCTATGATCAATTGGTCTATGGTTTCCGCCATGTATGCGTGCCCGCCTTGGGCGAAGAAGTCTGGCGGCGCACCATTCTGCTTGGCGGATTTTCGAAAGACTATGCCATGACCGGTTGGCGCATCGGGTACGCGGCTGCTCCCGCCGGGTTACTGAACGGCCTGAAGCGCATCCACCAGTTCACCATCATGTCCGCACCCACCACTGCGCAGGACGCGGCGATCGTCGCGCTCCAACAGGGCGAAAAGGAGGTGCAACGCATGGTCGCCGAATACGACCGGCGGCGCAAACTCATCGTGAGCGGCTTGAACCGTCTCGGTCTGACCACATTCGAGCCGCGCGGCGCGTTCTACGCTTTTCCGAAAGTGACTGTAGCCGGGATGGACGACGAGACTTTCGCCCAAAAATTGCTAGAAGAGGAACAGGTCGCGGTGGTGCCGGGCAGCGCCTTTGGCCCCGGCGGCGAGGGATTCGTCCGTTGCTGCTATGCCACCGCTTACGAGAAAATAAAAGAAGCCCTACACCGCCTGAAACGCTTCATGGAACGCCACGGCTGACTTGCCGGCGAAAACGCGGCACTCCTCACTGCACAGACTATCCCTCTCGTATGCCCTTATCCTCAAGGAGCTACTCTCATGGAATCGCCAAGCAAGCAACCCAACGCCCTCGCCATCGCCAGCCTCGTTGTAGGCGTGTTGGCGTGGCCGCTTACGCGTTGTTACGGCCTCGGTGCCCCTGTCGGCCTGGTTGCGCTCGTGATGGGTCTGATCGGACTGCGCCAGATTAAATCCGATGCGTGTCTGCAAAGTGGGCAAGAGCTGGCCATCGCCGGCGCCATCCCGGGAGGCATTTCGACCATCACCGGCGTCGTCCTCATCCTAACCGTAGGTGGCCTGGCGCTGCTTGGTCCCCAGATCGACGCCGTCTTTTCCAAGATCAACGAGAGCCTGCTCACGCCCTACCCCTAATTACACCGCTTTGTAGACCATCTTCCTCAGGAGGCCGCTATGCGACAGGTATGCGTCATCGGGGTTGGCTACGTAGGGCTGGTCACCGGCGCCTGCTTTGCCGACCTGGGCAACCGCGTCATCGCGCTGGATGTGGACGAGGAGCGCATTGCCAATCTGAAGCAAGGCGTGATGCCGATCTATGAGCCGGGCCTGGAGGAACTGGTGCGGCGCAATATGCGCGCCGGAAGGCTTTCCTTCACCACTTCCTACGCCGAGGCATTGCAAGGGACAGAATTCGCTTTCATCGCCGTCGGCACGCCCTCCGCGCCGAACGGTGAAGCCGACCTGCAATACGTGGCCGCCGCGGCGAAATCCATTGCCGAAAACATGAGCGAGCCGCTCATCGTGATCAACAAATCCACCGTCCCCATCGGCACCGGCGACCTGGTGGCCGATATGATTCGCCGCGCCCAGCCAAAGCCGATTCCTTTCTCGGTCGTCTCTTGCCCAGAATTCCTGCGCGAGGGTTCGGCTATCGCCGACTTCATGAATCCTTACCGCACCGTCATTGGCTCGCTGGATCGGGAGGCGGCAGAGAAAGTGGCGCAATTGCACGTCCCTTTGCGCGCGCCGATCATCGTCACCGACCTGCGCACGGCGGAGATGATCAAGTACGCCTCGAACGCCATGCTCGCCACCCGAATCTCGTTCATGAACGAACTGGCGGATTTGTGCGAGGCGGTCGGCGCCGACATCAAGGAGGTCGCGGCCGGCATGGGATACGATAAGCGCATTGGCCCGGCCATGCTCGATGCCGGCCTGGGCTGGGGCGGCTCTTGCTTCCCGAAAGACGTGCGCGCCCTGGCCCACATGGCGCGCGCCAACGGTCTAACCCCCCGCCTGTTGGACGCCGTGTTAGAAATCAACTACGCCCGCCGCCACCTGGCCGTAGAGAAGGTCAAGCAGGCTCTCCATGGCCTGCAAGGCAAAACGATAGGCCTGCTTGGCCTGGCGTTCAAACCGAACACCGATGACATGCGCGAGGCGCCTTCCCTCGACCTGGCACAGGCGTTCCTCCTGGCCGGAGCGACGGTGCGCGCCTACGATCCGGTTGCCATGGAAAACGCCCGCCGCCTGCTTCCGGCGGTCGCCTTGTGCCTCGACCCTTACGTCTTGGCAGAAGGGTGCGACGCGCTGGTCGTGGTGACCGATTGGAACGAGTTCAAACACCTCGACCTGGAGCGCATCCGCGACGTGATGCGCCAGCCGGTCCTCCTCGACGGCCGTAACATCTATGATCCCGCCGAGATGCGCGCCCTGGGCTTCCTCTACATCGGCATGGGGCGCGGCTATGAAGCCCCTCCTCTATGACAACACCCCCCATTTGCAATTACGAAGGCTCCGATTATCAAATTTCCTTCTGGGAGCGCGGCGGACGGGAATATGAAGACCGTTGCGAGGCGATCGCCCTGCAACGCCTGCTGCCCAGACAAGGCCGCCTCCTGCTCGAACTGGGCGCCGGCGCCGGACGCAACACGCCACGTTACAGCGGCTTTGCGCGCATCGTCCTGCTCGATTACTCGCGCACACAATTGCTTCAGGCGCAGAAACGCTTGGGGCTTTCGTCACGCTACGTGTACGTGGCCGCCGATATCTACCGTCTGCCGTTCGTGGACAGTCTGTTCGACGCGGCGACCATGATTCGCGTCCTCCACCACCTGGCCGAACCGGTGGACGCATTGCGGCAGGTGCAGCGCGTCCTACAACCCAGCGCCGTCTTCCTTCTAGAATTTGCCAACAAACGCCATTTGAAGGCCATCCTGCGCTACGTCTTGCGCCGCCAGGCATGGAACCCTTTCCACCTGGAACCGATTGAATTCGCGCCGCTGAACTTCAACTTTCACCCACGCGCGGTGCGACAGTGGCTGAGCGAGAGCGGTTTCGTGGTCGAACGCACGCTTACCGTCTCACATTTTCGCGTGGGTTTGCTGAAGCGGTTGATTCCCGCCCGCCTGCTGGCCGGCCTGGACGCGCTCTTGCAAGGCACCGGCGCGCTCTGGCAGCTTTCGCCCAGCGTGTTCGTGCGGGCGCGGACAAAAGAGGCCATCGCTACCACATCCTCCCTCCCTCCCCAAGAAGTGATCTCCTTCTTTCGCTGTCCCACCTGCACGCACACCCCCCTGCAGGAGCAAAGCGATGTTTTACTCTGCCCGGCTTGCAACAAACGCTGGCCTGTGCAGGAGGGAATCTACGACTTTCGCGAGGAGCAAATCTGACCCCAAGCAATCCCCCGGAGAGTTCTCCTATGACAACCAACACACAGCCTATTCACCCCATGCTAACCAACATCCTAGCCCTGGCGAACCCAGCCGAATGGCAGAAAAGTGTACAACTGGCCGAAGATAGCCTTTCCTCCTGGAAAACGCGCGCTTTCTCGCGCGTGTATCTGGTCGGGCATGGCTCTTCGCTGTACAACAGTATGGTTGGCGAAGCGATCTTGGAGCACATCGTCGGCATTCCGTCGAAAGCTTTGCCGGCGTTCCTGTTCACGGCCTACGCGGAGCCGCCGCTCGTCGGCAGGAAAACGCTTGTGGTAGGCATCTCGATGACCGGCGTCACGCGCTCTACCTGCACCGCGCTGGAACGCGCGCGCGCGCTGGGAGCGGCGACTCTTGCCATCACTGCTTACGCCGATTCCCCCCTCGCGCAGACGGCCGATCAGGTCATCCTGAGTGGCGCCGAAGACGACACGCCGCTGGTCAAGACCAAGTCTTACGTGCAGGCGTTGATTCCCCTTTACCTCCTGGCCGCGCGACTGCACGGCGCAGCGTCAGTTCGCCGTCACTGGATGGAGCAGATAGCGCGCGCCGCCGAAGGCGCAGCTGCCTTCCTCCAGAATCGGCGCGCGGCAATCGAGGCTCTGGCGCAGGAATTCGCCCCCCGCTCGCCGATGATCTTCGTCCTCGGTAGCGGGCCGAACTGGGGCACCGCAGAAGAAGCCTCGCTGAAAATTATCGAAATGGCAAAAATGTACTCGGAGTGCCAGGAATTAGAAGACTTCTTCCACGGACGCCTGCGCGAGGTAGACCCCTCCACGCCGTTCTTCTTTCTGGCGCCTCAGGGCCGCGCCAGCCGGCGTCTGCTCGACTTTCTGACCGTCTGCGCACGCGTCGGCGTCCCGGCCGTCGTCCTGACCGATGCCGCCGCGCCCCCTATCCGTCGCCTGGCACGTTTTGTGGTCGAACTTCCCGGTAGCCTGGATGAATACGCTACGCCGTTGCTCTATGCTATCCCCATGCACCTGTTCAGTTATCACCTGGCCGTTCTGCGCGGCCACGATCCAGAAGCCCTGCGCTATGGGATCGACGCACCCAGCGTGCGCTACGAGGACGATGGCTAATTTCCTGTCCAACCGCTTTTCTTCCGGCGTCGCAGCGACAAGCGGTAAATTTCCTCTGGAAGCCCGCTAGGATGACCAACGTTCCGACCTCTCAAGTCTTGTCGCCTCGTCGCTTGCTCCTTGCTGGCTCGGTTTTCGCTATCCTTCTCCTGACCCTGCAGGCTGCCTGCCTGTGGTTGCTGCCCGGCCTGGGCATTCCCACCTGTAATCTCAACGATATTTTGGCGCTCGTCAGCAGTCTGGCGGCCACGGCCGGGTTGTCCTACGGCGCAAGCTGGTCTGGCCGCCTCGACCGTCGTCTGGGTCAGGCCTGGCGTCTCTTTGCCCTTGGTATGCTTACCTGGGCAATCGGCGATGGCCTCTGGGCCTACTTCGTATTTCGGCATGGCGAAGCACCTCGCGCTTCCCTGGCCGACTTCTTCTACTTGGCTACGTACCCCTTACTACTTCTCGGTATTGTGCGCTTCCCCAGCATCGAGAAGAAAGAGAAGCCCTCCCTTTGGACCTGGGTAGACATACTCATTGTATCGTTCGCCGCGCTGGGAATCTACTGGAACTTTCTCCTGGGGCCGATCCTTCTTAACGGGCAACCGCGCACAGATTGGTTAACGACATTTCTCAATCTCTCATACCCCATCGCCGACATCCTGCTTCTGAGTGGTCTAGCATATCTGCTCTTCATGCCGCGTTTTTCTGCTTGGCCGAACTCGCTCGGCCTGCTGCTTCTTGGCCAGAGTTGCGTCGCCTTGGCGGATAGTCTCTTCGCCTTCCATACGTTGCGCGGCGAATTCTCCACAGCAGATTCCTTCCACATGCTTTACTCGCTCTCCCCATTGTTGATGCTATTAAGTGGGCTCTCTCAAGCAGAACTCGTCCAGCGCCGCCTGGCCGGCAAGGAAATGCCCCGCGAACCGGAAATGCTCTATCTGTTGCGCCTGCTTACCCCTTTCTTCTGGTTGACCTTTGCCTACTTCCTGCTCCACGTCGGCGGAAGCCAGGTCCATGTTCTCATGTACGAGGAAAATTGGGTCTGGGTGGCCGGCCTGTTGACGATCGTAGCTCTGCGCCAGGTCGCGGCGGCGATTCACAATCGGAAGCTGGAAAACGAATTGCGCAACACCAACTTAACACTTGAAATGCGCATTGCGGAACGTTCCGCGGAACTGTTGCGCGTCAACGCCGAACTGCGCCAGCAAATGGAGGCGCAACGGCGCATTCAGGCGCTGCTACGCGAGCGCGAGGAGCGACTGGCCCACTCCGCCACGCACGATTCGTTGACAGGCCTGCCGAATCGTTCTCTGCTGCTGGATCGGCTCTCCCAGGCCATGCGCCGCTATCGTCGCCATCCCGATCAGGGGTATGCTCTGCTTTTCCTCGACTTGGATAATTTCAAGACCGTAAACGACAGCCTGGGGCACCTGGCCGGCGACGAATTGCTGATTCAGGTTGGGCGACAGCTAAAGTCCATCGTCCGCGCCGAGGATACCTTGGCGCGCATCAGCGGCGACGAATTCGTCTTGCTCCTGGAACAATGTCATGGCGAAGGGCAGGCCGCCCGCGTGGCGCAACGTATTCTGGATGTGCTCCGCTCCCCGTTCATGGTGAACGATCAATCGCTCTATATCAACGCCAGCATCGGCATTGTTCTTGCTCATCCCGAGTACGAAAAGGAGACAGACCTGCTGCGAGACGCCGACTTGGCCATGTACGAGGCCAAAGCGAGAGGAAAAGGGCAGTTTGCTTTCTTTGCGCCGGAATTGCGCCTCCAGGCAAATCGCCGTCTGGCGCTGGATATTGATCTGCGGCAGGCGCTAGAGACCAACGCCTTCGTGTTACACTACCAGCCTATCCTTTCCCTTAAAGACGGGCGCGCGGTAGGTTTTGAGGCGCTTCTACGCTGGCGTCACCCCACGCGCGGCCTGGTGGGACCCGCCGAATTCTTACCGGTCGCCGAAGCCAACGGCTTTATCCACACCCTCACCGAATGGACGTTGCGCGAGGCTTGTCGTCAGATACAGGCATGGCAACACCTGTCCACAGAGCATCCCCTATTCATAAGCGTCAATATTGCTTCCTCCGCGCTCCATCAAACGGAACTCTTCCACTGGATCGACGCCAGTCTGCGCTCTTTCTCCCTCCCCCCCACTTGCTTACGGCTCGAAATCGTTGAAACCGCTTCGCTTCACGAGGACAACGCCGACTGCGCGCTCGAGCAAATGCATCAACGCGGCATCGCCGTCAGCCTGGATGATTTTGGCGCCGGCTTCTCCTCCTTAAGCTCCATTCACAAATACTCGTTCGACGTGTTGAAAATCGATCGCTCCTTCGTCGCGCGCCTGACCCAGGCCGAAAAACTGGACACCGTCGTGCGCGCTATCATCGCCCTCTCCAAAGAATTGGGGATCCAAACCATTGCCGAGGGCATCGAAACCTACCAACAGCTCAAGTTTCTACAAGACGCCGGCTGCCCGTTTGGGCAAGGTTTTCTTCTCTCCCCTCCTTTAGAAGCAACCGAGGCGCAAGCCTTGCTCGAACGCGGCGGGGTGATTCCCCTGCCGACTAGTTAGCAGGGGAGTTATGCTGGCGATAGGCTGATTTCCAGCCGCCGCGCCGCCGGCGTGATCTACGGGTCTATCACCCTCTCCAGGTCGGCCGCCGGCGCCTCGAACACCGGCTGGATGGCGTTGGTAAGAGCGGCAACAAGCCGATCTTCCACCATCCCCCAGAGGGCAACCGCCGGCAGGGAGCGCCCAATCAGAAGCGCCTTCTTTACCAACGGATAGTACAGCGCATCCGGCATCCGAGTACATTTGATTACCTTGCCTCTATCCGGCCAAAATCGCTCGCGCCGCGCGCCGACCGATTTCCACGGCAAAGTTCGTGCCGCGATCCCAGGGATAGACCTGGCTCATAGAGGCAAGGTACAGGCCGCGAAGAGGCGTCTCCAGGGGAGGAATATTCGCCGAGTGATTCACCGGCGGCACCGGCTGCGCATAGGGCGTGCGAAACAACCAGACGTTCTTGATCCAGCCGTGCTCGAAGGCAGGGTTGATTTTCGTCAGGGCGGGCAGGAAGCGTTCCAGCAACTCATCCTGGGAAAGTTGAAAATACTCGTGATCCGCCTCCACATAGTCGCCCATGTACACAATATGATCGCCGCCAAAATATTGAGGCGAGACGAAATTGGTATGCTCCACCAGGGCCAGAAAGGGGAAGCCGGCGGATTTTGGTAGGTTATACCAGTAGTACCCTTCGCGGGAGAGACGCTGGCGGAGTGAAACGATCATCACGACCGCTCCCATCGCTTCCAAGCGGCGCAACCCGTGCACGTACTGCTCCGGCAGCGAGGGCGCCAGTTGCGCCAACGCCTGGGGCGAAAGTGTGACCAGAACACGGTCGTATCCCTCCTCGCCCTCGCTACGCACCAACAGGGGACCCGCCTCGCCCTGACGCCCAAGGTACGCCACCGGCGTCCGAAGGCGTATCGTCACCCCCAACGAACGCAGATACTGGGCAAACCTATCGGCAAAGCGTTGAAATCCTCCCTCGAACGTACCCAGCCGGGTCGTACGCGCCTTCAAACGCGCCCACATCCAAGCCATATTGACCTGTTTGTAATAGCGTTCGCCGAACTTGCCGATAACCAACGGCTCCCACATCATCTCGTAGACTCTATCGCCGGCCCAACGGCGCATCCAAGCATCTACCGTTACCCGCTCCAGCGGCCTCCAGTTGTTCGTCAGACGGAGGTATAACCCCACCAGCCCAAAGCGTATTTTCTGGATTCCCCACCCTAGGCCGGGGAACAGAATCGCCTGAAGGACAGAATCAAAGGGGTAGAACCTGCCTGCGTGGTACATTACTGTAAGCGGGCGCGGGAAAAGCACTTTGTCCCGCCAGCCAAGTTCCCGTATCAGGCCGAGGATATGCCTATCGCTGGCAAACCAATGGTGGTAGAACTTCTCCACCGACCAATCCCAGTGCGGTTCCTGAAAACCACCGGCCAGGCCGCCTACATGTCCGGCCGCCTCGTAGATGGTCACAACATGCCCCGCGCGCGCCAGATCGTACGCCGCCGATAGGCCGGCAAACCCGGCGCCAATGATGGCTATTTTCATCGAATGTCTCCTTTTTGCGCGCAACCGAACGACCGATCCTCGCTCCAAATGCGAGCCCGCTATCCGCAAGCCGGCAATCAAGACTCTCCGTTGCCATCAAATTATACTATTCGTTCGTATCTCCACCCCACGCTCTTATGGTAAAATAATTTCTGCTCGCCCCTGTAGCTCAGTGGACAGAGCGTTGGCCTCCGGAGCCAAAGAGGGCAGTTCGAGTCTGCCCAGGGGTACTCATTGCGGAAGAGGGCGCAAAGAGACAATCTGTTGTGTTACCGGCAAGGGCTGGTGGGGTCTATCGGGCAGAGAGCGCGCGCCGCGTTGGTCTGAAAGGGGAGCGTAATTGAGATCGGGGAGCACTGTCGCGGCGCGAAAGAAACCTTCGTTATCGGATGCAGAGGAGGCAGATCGCATTTGGCGATCTGCCGCGTGTTATCGCCAAAAAACTTGGGATGGAGGTAAAAACCCGTCCACGTAGGGGACGACGGAGAAGAACGACCGGGAGAAGGGGTTGCATGAGAAAAGGCGGCGCAGGGGGAAAGTATGTTACAATGACAAAAACGTTGAGGAGAATGTCTATGGAATCGGTTGCCTCCCCCGCAACGCCGGCGAAGAAACGAACCGGCCTGATTGCCGGTATTCTGATCGCCGTCTTAGCCTGCTTGTGTCTATTGGCCGGCCTGGTCGCCGGAGTAGTGCTGCTGTTCAAGTCCGATGCGCTTTCCTTTTCTTCAAAGTGGCAACAATATACCAATTCGGAGAAAAGATTCCGTATGTCCTATCCGAACGGTTGGGTCTACGAGGAAAGCAGCAACAGCGTCACGTTCGCCTCCTCGCAGGACGTGCTCGACGAGGGGCCAGGAGCCGGCGGCTCCGTTTCGGCCGTCATATACCTTCCAAGTTCGCTTCTCCCCTCCTCTCCGGCGGAGTTAATTCAATTCTTCGCCAACAGCAGAGAATGGGAAAACACCAAAATCGTTGGCCAGGTAAGCGAATCGAAGGTGAGCGGTTATCCGGCGGCCTCCGCCGAACTTTCCTCCTTTGACCAAATGGAAGGGATCGCCTATCATATGACAATCACCGCCGTTCTTACGCCGGAGATGTATTACGTCATAGTTGGCGCAGCCACGGAAGACGAGTGGTTGAAGTATAAGGCTATTCTCCACCGCATTGCAAACTCGCTGGAGATTCTCACGCCCTGACATCCTGCGCATGATGCAGGCTTGCTGAATTCCCCTATGCGCATTCGGCGGGGTGTTCTGACGCTCCTTTCTACCCGAACTTCTCTCTGCGCCCTTGCTCTGCTGGCAACGGCGTTGACTACGTGCTCTGCCCCCCTCGAAAGGGATTCTCCGGCCCTGCCATCGTCCACATTATCCCCGGCCGCGCGGATAACGATCTTGCCTTCGCCAACACCGCTGCCAACTCGCGCTCTCCCTTCTCCCACGCCCACGCCTATCCCGGCCCGCACAAGCGCAACCCTCCACGTCCGATCCGGACCGGGCGCAACGTATTCCTCGCTCGGGCTGTTGGCTGCCCATCAGAGGATTCAGGTCATCGGGCAAGACGGAAGCGGTGAATGGTATCTTATCCTCTATCCATCCGCGGAGGCTGGGCTTGGCTGGGTAGCGGCCGCCTACGTCCGGCTCGAAACAGAAGTCACTCCGCCGGCCATGATCACCCCATCGCCGACTGCCTCCGGGCCGACCGGACGGGTCTTGCAACGACTCAACGTCCGCAGCGGGCCGGGGTTGTCGTTCGACCCTTTAGGCATGCTCGAGGCGGAGACCGTCGTCCACCTTTCCGGCAGGAATCCAACGAGCACCTGGTTGCAGATTCTCTATCCCCGGGGGCCGGGCGGACGCGGCTGGGTCTCCGCCGCCTACGTTCAGGTGGAGGACATCAGCGGCTTACCTGTGCTGAACGAATTCGGCGTTCCGATTCCAGCCACAACCACTGGCCCAACGCCGATACCGATGACCCCCACTCCCACGTTGGGACCGGCGCGCGCGGATGGAGATACGGCAGCAAGGCCGTCCGCAGATGTCATCTTTCTGCCACGCGGAACACGGCGATTCTTCTACAGCGATGACATCTCCCGCCCCACAGGCGATGCAGAGGACTGGATCAGGTTTATCCCCTATGCTCTTGCCGGCGAAACGGCGCGTCTTGAAGTTGGGTTGATCTGCTGGGGCAACGGGGAGCCGACGGTGGAACTATGGCAGGATGGAGAGATAGCAGGGGGTTGGAGGAAACCGGCCTGCAACAGCGCGCCCGCCTCCATCCTCCTGAAGAGCGGCCAACCTTACCTTCTGCGCCTGAGCCTTCCAGAGTCTTCTACTCTGGTATATGTTTCCTACACTCTCTCTATCCACAATGAACCGTAGAGTGAAGCGTCCAAATCGGATATGAAGGAATACCTCTACTCGCGCAACGCTGTCTACGAGGCCCTGCGCGCCGGAAGACGACAGGTTTATCGTTTGCTGGTCGCCGAGGGAGCACAGGAAAAAGGGCGCTTGCGCGACATCCTGGAGATGGTAGAGAAACGCTGCCTCGTCCCTTCTCGCCTCCCTCGCGCGGAGCTGGATAAAATCCACCCGTCCCATCAAGGCGTTGCCTTGGAGGTTGGCGAGTATCCTTATGTCAACTTGCACGATATGTTCGATCTGGCCAAGCGCCGTCAACAGCCCTTGCTCGTTGTGCTGCTGGATACCCTTCAAGATCCGCAAAACTTTGGTACGCTCTTGCGGACTGCGGAGGCCGTCGGAGTGCACGGGGTTGTGTTGCCGCTGGCGCGCAGTGTGACCGTCACGCCGGCGGCGGTCAACGCCTCCTCCGGCGCCTGCGAACATCTCCTTATTGCCCGTTGTAACCTTGCCCAAGCCATAGAAGAACTCAAGGAGGCCGGCGCATGGATTGTCGGTCTGGATGAGAACGCAGCAGAAAAGCCCGACGGTGGGATGCCGGCCGATTCGCCGTTGGGCCTCGTAATAGGAGGCGAAGGAACGGGATTGCGCCCCCTGGTCAAGACAAAATGCGACTTCCTGCTTCGCTTACCGATGGAAGGAAAGGTCTCTTCTCTCAACGCATCAGTAGCAGGTTCTATCACCCTCTACTTACTTTACCTAGAGAGACAGGGTCTTTCCATATTTAGGGGGTAATTTCTCCTCTCTCTTGCCACGTTCTGTGGATAAGCGGCTAAAAGTTGTGGAAAAACCGAACTTTCTGTGGAAAAAACGGCGAAACTCGTCAAAAGGAAACCCCCATATCTGGGGAATATCATCAAAACCACACCAGAGATAGGTTCTCTAGGAAAAGTCTCAGAAAGGTCCCCTCTTGAGCCTGCCCAACTTATCCACAACTACCTGCGGCATCGATCGCTAAATATGGGACCCGGCAAGACCCTAGGCACACATCTGGCGGCTCGGAGCCCTGTTTCCACATTTCCACAAGCCCTATTAAGGCTACGATATTAACCAAACTATTCTAACAAAGGTGTTTCCTAAAAGAACTAACAGGGTCGGAAAGCGCCCTGTTGGCTAAAACGCAAGCGGTTGGGGCAATCGAAACGCCCTTGTTGGCCACTTTGCGTTGTTCCTTGGGCGTTCGGGCCCTGCCTGTAGGCCGGCCGGGCGGTTTTTCGCTCGCTTTGGGGTGGAAAGCATATAGTAGAATTATCGCATGGAGTGAGAGAAACGGCGCGAACATACCGCAGACCCAGACGATTCAGTGAAAACCGTCGCCTATCTTGTTGCCACCATGCTGCCGGCGCGCACAATGCAACTTTAGCGTTCGCACGCTTTCTTGTAAACACATTCCCTGCCCACAGGAGAAACGCTGGAAGAAATCGCGGTAGATGGAGCGCCGGCGACTGTTCTCCATGAGAATCAAATGCGCCCAACCCTGCTTCCGGCCGACGCCGCTCCGCTGAAATGCGAGCCGTTGGGCGGCCATCATCATAGAGAATCATCCCGAGTTCGGAAAGGCTAGTGCCAAATGAAGGATATGGTGAACCTCCTGCTCATGATCTGTGGAACATTTTGCGTCGCCGCGGGTGTTCTGGGTATGTTTCTGCCCATCTTGCCTACCACTCCCTTCCTGCTTTTGGCTGCCTTTTGCTATGCTCGTAGCTCAAAACGGTTTTATCGCTGGTTGTTGACCAATCGCTGGTTTGGCGAATATCTCAGGAACTATCGAGAAGGTAAGGGGATACCCCTCCGGCAGAAGGTACTCACGCTCATGCTATTGTGGCTGACTATTGGCTATACAGTCTTGTTTGTTGCTTCGCTGTGGTGGATAAAACTCATACTGCTTGGTATTGCAGTTGGTGTTACCATGCATCTGGGAACGATAAGAACCTTCACACCGGAGAAGTAGAATCCCAAAGTGCGCTTAATGGAACGCAGCTTGCCCGGCGAAGCGCGCCGGCCAACGGCGGGAAGAAAGCCTGCCTTCTTGCGTTCTCTGGCTGCCGGCAGAGGTTGGCAGGCAGAGGCTATTTTCGTAGCCGAGCAAATGAGGCAGACGGCTCTGGACGACGGCGTCGGTTTGGATCGAGCAGGTCAAATGAATACGATTTGTGCTCCATCCGTCATGTCAATAAAATCGCTGGCAGTGACGATGCCATCTACTTCGGGCAGGAAGTCCTCCGCCTTCAGGCCGAACATGTCCACGGTCATCTTGCAAGCATAGAGTTTTGCCCCGGCATCGTGCAACATGGTGAGGTACTCGCGCACCGGTGGGACGCCTAGTTTCCTCATCTTCCACTTCATGAACCAGCTGGCGAAGGCGGTCATCCCGGGCAGTATGCCCAGCAGATTAGGAATGCCCATGTTGCCGGTTGGCAGACCCATGAGGCGCATCTTAAAACTAGGATTGGCAACGGGGGCTATTTCCAGGCGATCTACCCGTCGCTTGGTGATTAAGTCCAGACCCCAGAACGTGAAGAAGATGGTCACGTCCACACCGTTGCCTAAGGCTGCCCAGCCCATGATCAGAGCCGGGTAAGCCATGTCTAGGTCGCCTTTCGAGCAGATAAAAGCAATTTTTCGGTTCTCTTCGGCCATTTCAGCACAATCCTTTCTGCATTAGGTTAGACGCAACCTTCCGGCTTTCCCAGCCCGGCAATGCGCGCTATCTTCTTGGCAGGGCCTTTGGGGAAAAGAGCGAACAGATCTTTGGTGGAAATTCCCGTGCCGGCGGTGATCTGACGTAGCGTGGGCGCTTTACCGCTGGCCAGGCCAAC
This sequence comes from Anaerolineales bacterium, assembly GCA_034436015.1. Lineage (GTDB taxonomy): Bacteria > Chloroflexota > Anaerolineae > Anaerolineales > Villigracilaceae > DAOTVX01. Next base: position 17,739 of record DAOTWG010000030.1, on the reverse strand, counting down.
GTTACGGCAATACTCGATGATTTTCCAATGTTCTGCGGTCAATTGTTCGATGCCTTCCTGTTTTGCCAGCGCCTCGGCAATTTCAGGCACCCATTGATTAGGATCTGTCATGAAACCTTCCTCGTTGAACGAGAGAGTAGATAAATCGGGAGACATAGGGGCTTCTCCTTTCGTTTTGTGTATTAACGTTGCGCTGGATTTGCCAGCGCTTTTAGGATAGAGAGTGCACGATACATTCCACGGCGGACTTCAGGATCGGCAAGGAGGCGCAGCAGGGTAAACAAAGAGACGCTCGGCGGCGGTTCGGTCTTCAGTGCTTTGGCCAGGCGGTCTCCTAGGGAGATGATCGTCTCGGGCGGGAAGTCTTTGACAAAGCGATCGGCGACCTGGAGACCGGCGCGAGCGAAGGCGAAGTACCCGCCACGTTCCAATCTGTCCAGCTCCATGATGATTCGATGAAAGATTTGCTTGCCCATCTTCTGGCCTTCGTTGGCAAGTTCGGCCAGCGCCTCGATCTGGTCGAGTAACCGGACCAGGAGACGGGTGTCGCGCAAGATACGCTTGAGCAGAAAAAGCACGTCGCCGAGTTGAAAATCGCTGCCGATTTCGGCCAGTTCATCAATGGAAAGTTGGATGACGTGGTTAACGATGGGGATAGCGTCGTCCACCAGTTCCTTCAGCGCCTGTTGCTGTTCGCGCTGAGCCTCTACTTGAGCCAACAGCGCATCCAGCTTTTGGTTCATTTCAAGGAGCACATCGTTGCTCATTGCTTCACCTGTCATTTCCATTTTCCTGCCATAGACATTTGCGATTCGAGGGGCAGTTCCCCCCCTTTGAGTAGCACGTTCCAGTAAATCCACTTGAACATCATCTTGCCCCAGTGATTGGCGGCGGATTCCTTCAAGAGGGAGAAGGGGCCAAAACCAGGGAGGGGAAACATGCCCGGCAGCGGTTCGACGTCGTAGTTGAAGTCGATCAAGATGCCCTTCTCGTTCCCCGACTCGATGAAACAGTTGGCGTGACCGTCGAACTTCGGCAGCGGCTCCAATCCTTCCATGTGGCGCAGGATGTTTTCCACCACCACATCGAGCATGAAATGCGCCACGGAACCGGCCTTCGAGGTGGGAACATTGCCGGCGTCACCGATGACCCAGATGTTTTCCCATTGCTCGCTCTGTAAGGTGTGCTTGTTGACCGGCACGAAGTTAAGGACATCGCCCAGGCCGGAGGCGCCGATGACATCAGCGCCCTTGTTGAGGGGTACGGTCACCAGGACGTCAAAAGCGATTTCCCGCTCGTCATAAGAACGGATAACTTGCCTGGTTGTGTCTACCTCCATAATGTTGAATTCGGCTTCTAGAGCGATGGTACGGTCGGCGAGCATGTTTCCCAGGATAGAGGAGGCGCGAGGCTTGGTAAACGCTCCCGGCAAGGGGGTGGCAAAGGTTATCTCCACGTCATCGCGAATGCCGCGTTGCCGGAAGAACCAATCGGCGAGGAAGAGAAATTCGAGGGGTGCTACCGGACATTTGATGGGCATCTCGACCACGTTCACGACCATACGTCCACCCTTCCAGAACTTCAGGAATTTGCTTAGGGCGGTCGCTCCCTCGAGCGTGTAAAAATCGAAGATGGTTTGATACCATCCCTCATCTGACAAGCCGGGCGTTTCTTCTGGGTGAATATGGCTGCCGGTGGCAATGACTAAATAGTCGTAGTGTATAATCTTGCCGTTGGATAGTTTGACGCGATTGCGCTCGGTTTCGATCCGTTCGATATCGCGAAAGATGACTTCTGCCGCTTGAGGAAGGAAATTGCGCTTTGGCTTGACGACCTCTGTCGGGGCATAGATTCCGAAAGGAATGAACAGGAAGCCTGGCTGGTAGTAGTGGGTCTCGTCGCGATCGACAACGACAACACGCCATTCCAGCGGGTCTAAGACAGAGACCATTTTGTTGGCTACCATCGTGCCGCCGGTTCCTGCGCCGAGAATGAGAAGGGTTTTCATGCCAAATATCTCCTCAAAAGGTTGAAAAGGGAACTACAGGTTTCGGGTTAACGCTCACTCAATCGCTTCGACCAATTCCGCGCGCTTCGCGAGGCCATCGCGCATGACGGAACGCAGCAAATCGAGGGCCTCGATAACGCGTCGGTCTGTTAGGCTGTACTGAACAGACATTCCCCGTCGCTCCGCCGCGACCAGGCCGCGTTCACGCAGAATCTTCAGGTGCCGGGAGATGGTGGGTTGGGGAAGCCCTATTTTTTCTGCCAGTTCGCCTACATGGCACGGTTCTTCGGCCAAAACGTAGAGCAAAATCAAGCGGGTTGGATCCGCAAGAGCCGAGCAAAAATCGGCGTGTAACTGAGAGATTTCTTGATTGAGGGCAGATGAAATCATCCTGATAAACCCTATTCGTATAAGTGAATATAAGCAAAGATATATTACCATATATTTTCTGGCGAGTCAATGACGGTTGTCAGGTGGAACGATGATGAAAATTATGAAAGGGGACTTTCTTTGGTCGGTTGAGAGGAGACGAGGGGTTCATCGGTAGAGATTTCGAAAGGTCGAGAGAAGGAAGGCCGACCTCCGTAGTACGTAAGAGGATGTCAAACCCCTGTAGTTGTCCATCTGGCAGGGGCGTTCAGCGGTTCGCGCCACTCGCCAAGCGAAACCGTCTCTTCGGGCGAAAAAGCGGCTTTGCTTCGATTGCAGCAGAGGGAGTCGAAGGATATTTGTCTGATTTTTTGACCGTTCGGGCCTCTGGCGCGGCGCGGCATTACCCTGCTGACCGTCCGTGCCGGGCATAGCCTGGTTTTACGAGAAGGTGTCGAACCCAAAAACCTTTGCAAAGCCCTTTTAACCTAGGCGTCCCCTTGACATCCGAGAACAGTGCGTGTACAATTGTTACATTGATACAATGATACAACGCGCGCGGCCATGAAGTTTGAACTCGATTTCCGTTCCGGCATTCCTATTTACGTCCAGATCGTCGAGCGCATCAAAGAGCTCCTGGCGCATGGGACATTGAAGGCCGGCGATCAACTGCCGACGGTGCGTGCGCTGGCGCAGGAGTTGAGCGTCAACTTCAACACCGTCGCCCGCGCCTATCGCATTCTGGACGAGATGGGCGTCATCTCGACCCAACAGGGGCGCGGCACGTACATTCTGGAAAGTCCACCGCCCGAGGCGCTGACGCAGATGCGAGAACAAACCCTCTTGGAACTGACCCGCCGTTACCTGGCCGATGCCATGCAGTTGGAATTCACGCCGGAAGAGATTATGCGGGTTGTGCAAGAGCATCTGCGACGGAAGACCCAACCTGTCGAGGAAAGGAGCAAAGCATGAGGACGACATCTTCTCGTAAGGATCAAGGTCTACAGGCGTCTATCTCCTCTGGCCAAGTTCGTATTCCGGCTATTGCCGTTTTTTCCACGTCCTCTGTTGCCTTGTAGCCCTGGGAGGCGGAATCGGCGGCTACCTGAGCGGCCTCTTGACAGCGTTCTGGGCCGTCATCTGGGGCGCGGCTTGGTACCTGGTCGGACTCTACCTCCTGCTGGCCGTCAAAGTGGCCGCGCAGTGGGAAAAGGCCATCATCCTGCGACTGGGACGCTTTCGCAAACTGGCCGGGCCGGGTCCTTTCTGGATTATTCCTATCCTAGATTCCATCCCGACCTGGATTGACCACCGCGTCACGGCTACGCCGTTCTCCGCCGAAAAGACGTTGACCAAGGATACCGTGCCGGTGGACGTAGATGCCGTCCTATTCTGGGTCGTTTGGGATGCGGAGAAGGCCGCGTTGGAGGTGGCCGATTACCGTGTAGCCATCGCCTGGGCGGCGCAGACGGCCTTGCGCGAAATCATTGGTCAAATGCCGCTGGCCGATATTCTCATCGGGCGTTCCCGCATGGATGCCGAGTTGCAACGAACCATTGACGAGCGCGCCACGCCGTGGGGAATCACCGTCCAATCGGTTGAGATTCGAGAGATTGTCATCCCGCAGGAGTTGGAAGACACCATGTCGCGCCAGGCGCAGGCCGAGCGCGAGCGGCAGGCGCGCGCGTCATCCTGGGCGAGTCGGAAAAACAGATCGCCGCCTCCTTCGCCGAAGCCGCCCGCGCCTACGCCGATAATCCTACCGCCCTTCACCTGCGCGCGATGAACATGCTCTTCGAGGGTTTGAAAGAAAAAGGCGCTCTGGTCATCGTGCCGAGCAGCGCCGTGGACGCCATGAACTTGGGCGGACTGAAGCGGCGTGATCGCGCTGGCGCAGCAACAGCAAGGTGAGAAGCAAGAGAGACATTTGTGGAGGTTACCATGAGACGCGATGGTTTGCACCTGTTGGCTTTGCTTCTGGCTATGGTCTTGCTCCTGAACGGTTGCCGCGCGGAGCCGGCCGCGCTCTCGGACGAGGAAGTAGCTCAGGCAACCTCCGACGCGTTGACAGCCCTGAGCGCCGGAAATCAAGAGGCCTTTGTGCGCGACTTCAGCGAGGACATGCGCGCCTTGTTCCTCGAAGAGGCGCAATTCACCGCCCTGCGAGATATGCTCCAGGAAACTAGCGGCTCCTTCGTTTCCTGCGCCGAACTGTCCCTCCTGAACCGGGGCGACTACGCCGTCTACCGTCTGCGCTGCCGCTTCGAGAAGGAGGACGTGATGGTCAGCGTGGTGTTCCGCGTGGGTGGGACGAAGATAGAAGGTTTGTATTTTGATTCTCCCAACCTGCGCGAGCGCAACCGCTAGGTTTCACGTGAAACGCAAAACAGGCCGCTGGAAAGGCCCAGGTTGAAAGTAACGTTTTGCTCGCGTCCATTTTATGGAGGTTTGCATGGCAGAATATGCCCAGTGGGAGTACCGCGTGGCAACGTTCGGCTCGTGCTGGCGGGGCGTGGACGGCGCCGATCTGGAGGCTGTCCTCAACGAATGGGGCGAGGAGGGCTGGGAGGTGATCGGCTTGCGCACGGTCGAGAAACTCGAACCGCGCGCAAATCTTGCCCTTCGCCCTCTTGCCCGCGTCGAGCGCCGTCGACGCGAGATGCCCGGCCGTTGAATCTCTTCCGCGAAAAGTAGGAATTGCTATGACGATGTCGGAGTTTCCCCAGTACCTGCCCTTTTTCGTTCCTCTGGTTCTCTTGCAGTTGGGTTTGATGGCCGCTGCCTTGGTGGATTGGGCGCGCCGCAAACGCACCCGCGGCCCGAAATGGTTATGGCTGCTGGTCATCCTGGCCGTTAACACGATCGGACCGGTGGTTTACCTTCTGGCCGGACGGGTGGAAGATGATCAGGATTGAGAACCTGCGCAAGTCGTATGGCGCGGCGCGCGCGCTGGATGGCCTAGACCTGCACGTCGCGCCCGGCGCGCTCTTCGGCTTTCTCGGCCCAAACGGCGCCGGCAAGACGACAACCTTGCGCATCCTGAGCGGCCTGGCGCGCCCAGACGGGGGACGCGCCAGCATTGCCGGGCTGGATGTCCTTGCTGAGCGGAAATCGCTCGTGCATCGCCTGGGGTATCTGCCCGAAGAGCCTGCGTTCTATCCCTGGTGGACGCCGATCGAGTTTCTGGATTACCTGGCCCGCCTGCACCGCCTGACGCCCGCCGCGCGACGAAGACGTGTGCGTGATGTGCTCGAACAGGTCAACCTGCAGCGGGCGGCTCACCGTCGCATCGGCGGCTTCTCGCGCGGAATGCGTCAGCGGCTGGGCTTGGCGGCCGCCGTCCTGCACCGCCCCGAGGTGCTTCTCCTGGATGAGCCGGTCAGCGCTCTTGATCCCTTGGGACGTAAAGAGGTCCTTGACTGGATCGGCGCCCTGCGCGGTGAGTGTACCATTCTGATGTCCACGCACATCCTGGCCGATGTGGAACGCATTTGCGACACGGTTGGTGTCATTGCGCGGGGGAGACTGTTAACGCAAGCGCCGCGTTCGGCGCTGCTCGAGCACTATGCCTTGCCGATCTTCGAGGCCGAAAGCGAAGAGGAAGGCGCTCTGAGTCGCTGGGCAGAGTGGATCTCGTCTCAGGATTGGTCTCGCGCGATCGCCCTTCAAGACAACCTCCTGCGCGTGACGGTAAGCGAGGTTGGACGCGCCAGACGGGAATTGCTTGCCTCCGCCGTCTCCCATGGCGTTCCGCTTCGACGCTTCGAGGAGGTGCGCCCTTCGTTGGAAGATGTGTTTGTCCGCCTGGTCAACGGAGAAAACGAACCATGAACTTCCTAGTTGCTCTGCAGAAGGAGTTGTTGGAACAGTGGCGTACGCGTCGCTGGTTAATTGTCGGCGCGGTGCTGATTGGTTTTGGCCTGGCCTCGCCTTTGCTGGCGAAGTTGACGCCGCAATTGCTCAAATCTATCCCCGATATGCCGCCCGGCCTGGCCGAGGCGATACCGGAGCCGACGTTGGCCGATGCAGTGGCGCAATACATCAAAAACCTGAGCCAGTTTGGCATTCTGCTGGCGTTGCTGATGAGCATGGGCGCTGTGGCGCAGGAGAAGGAACGCGGTACGGCGGCACTGGTGCTCTCCCACCCCCTAGCGCGTTCGACCTTCCTGTTAGCAAAATTCGCCGCCCTGGCCGTCCTGTTCGCCGTGAATTTGCTGCTGGCGGCCCTGGGTGGCTGGTATTACACCTTGCTTTTGTTCGAACCGTTGCCCTGGGGCGCGTTCCTGGCGCTGAACGGCCTGATCCTCCTCGTGTTTCTTGTCTATATCGCCGTCACGTTGCTTTGTAGCACGGTCGCCCGCAACCAGGGCGCAGCGGCCGGCTTGGCGTTTGGCGCTCTCGTCGTTCTGGGCGTGCTTGGCTCTCTGCCGCGTTGGAAGGCGTATTTCCCCTCTCGCCTGTTCGAATGGAGCAGCGCGCTGGCCCTGGGCGAGCCGACTTCCGCCTACCCGGCGCTTTGGGTGAGTCTGGCTCTAATGCTCGCCGCCCTCGGCGCGGCTTGTCTGATTTTCCAGCGACAAGAATTATAGAACATTTGTTCTGTTCGATTGCCAACCCACGAGCGTGTCGCCGCGAGGTGCGCAGCCGCCAAAACCGTTGTTCCGCGCAGGCGAGGCGATCGTTTCTCGTGCGCCCCCTTCGGTGGCCCACAGGGGCGCAGGAAGGTTGAGTTTTCCCCATCCTTGCCACAAAGCGCACGTTGGATCGTCGCCCTTGTTTAGATTCTGCCCCTTTCCATCAGGAAGGCCTTTCTGATGTGTCGCCGCGCGCTGGACTGCAGCGAGGTACCGGGGACGCCGAAAGTATTCGTATTCCTTCACCACAGCGGCGGTTGGTGTGGCTGACCGAGCACAGCGCGGATGCGGTTAATCACCAGGTCGAGGTGCGCTGCGTTGTGGACGAAGTCGAGCGAATCGGTGTCAACCGTCAGGATGGGTATATCCTCATGCGGTTTGGCGAAGAACTCCTCGTAGGCCCGATAGAGGGTTTCGATGTACTTCCGATCAATGTTGCGCTCATAGGCGCGGTCGCGCAGGGCGATGCGTTGCAGGAGGGTGTCGGTGCTGGCGCGCAGATAGATGAGCAGGTCAGGGCAAGGGATTTTCTCGGCCAAGGCGGCGTGGACGCGCTGATACATCTCTAGTTCGTCCCCTTTCAGGTTGACGCGGGCGAAGAGCGCGTCTTTGGCGAAGGTGTAATCCGAGATGAGCGTCTTGCCGCTGGCTAGAATTGCCGGCGCGTTGTGGCGTTGCTGGTAATAGCGGCTGAGCAGGAAAAAGATCTGGGTCTGGAAGGCATAGCGTTCGCGGTCGGCGTAGAATTTTGGCAAAAAAGGATTTTCCTCGAAGACCTCCAGCAGGAGTTCCGCCTGGAACGCTGGTTGGAGCAAACGCGCCAGTGTGGTTTTGCCGACGCCAAGAACGCCTTCGATGGCTAGGTACACAGAACCTCCCGCTTAGAGAAAAAGGAGAATGGACAGCGCTCCGGTTAGGGCGCAGAGGAAGTTCACGGCGTCGTTGTTCAGCCATTTCCAGCCACGGATCCGAGCGGTTGGCGCGCCGCAAGTATGAAGTGGATGCTTTTCCGTCTCTTGATTGCAGCGTGGGCAGCGGTAGATGGCCTGGAGCGTAGCGCCGAGGAGCGAGTCGACCAGCGCGCCGAGGAAGCCGGCCAGGCTGATGAGTAAGGCGTAAGCGGTCGTGTTCGCGCCGGGAATGGGATACGGGTTCAGCGCGGCGGCGAGCAGACCGATCAAAATTGCGCCGGCGCAGGCGGCCAGCAACCCATAGAATGAGATTCCGCCCGATGTGCCGCGCGCGACGGTCTTGCCGCTGGTGATAAGGCGCGGCGGCGAAGGGTTGAGCACGCCCAATTCGGTCGCCCAGGTATCCGCGTTGACCGCAGCCAGGGACGCGGCGCAGGCAGCCCAGGTCCAATCCGCTTCGGGCCGGAGGCAGTGCAAGACAGCGAAAGCCGCCGCGACCCCACCGTTTGCCAGCACCTGGCCGGCATCGCGTCGTCCGCCTTTCTCAAATGTTTCCTCCAGCCCCGCTTTCCGTTGGCGGAAGAGGCGCGTCAGCGCGCTGGAGGAAACGAAGAAGGCCAGCAGTAGGATTGCCCAGCGCCAGCCTCCCAGGCCAAAGAGAATCGTTCCGATGCCCCAGGCAGCCAGGCCTCCCGACCAATGGAGTGCGCCGGCTCGCCAGGCCAACAGTGCGATGGCGGCGGCCAGGAGCGCGGCGAGAAGGAGAGAAATGAGTAGAGGTGTCATGACACGGTGAAATAGAGCGCGAACAGGAAAAACAAACTGCCGACTAGATTGCCGAGCCAGAGGACATGTGCCAGAGGACGCTGTTCGGTATGGCGGTAAAGGAACAATCCCGCCACCCAGCCCGCGAAAAAGAAGAGCAGACTGACCATGGGGAGGAGCAAGAGGTATTCCCCGGGCACCGGCTCGGCGGGTTGGAGATTCGGTAAGAAGCCCAGAGAAACGCGAGGCAAGGAGGAAATAAGCCGGCCTGCCCAAAGCAAGAGTCCGAGATTAATTGAAAAGGCGGCAGTCCAGCAGAAGCGCGCCCAGGGGCTGTTCCAGGCCTGGGTTAGCACGAAGGAAGGATAGACGGATTGCGCCGGCGCGGCGGTCAGGCTGCCGCTTTCCAGGACGCGCCGAAAGGTTGCCAGGAAGTCGCGCGTCTCGGCCGGGGAGATAGCATAGACTCTGCGCGCGCTGCCGACGAAGAGCAGATTCGGGACGCTGGAAGCCAGAAACTCCACCTCTCCCCATGCGGCGTGGCGTCGCCGGCCGAGAATCAGGCCCGGCAAGTGGAGCGGGGGGCGAGGCGCATCTTCTTGCGCGCCGACTGGCCTGACCCATTCCACCTCTGCAATTGGAATTTGTTCCAGGCGCAGTCCCCAGCGCAGGGTGAGTTTATCCCGATCCAGCAGGTAAACAGCGCGTTGGAGCGCGTACAGGTGGTATGTCAACCAGGGCAATGGCGACAAGCCTGCCAGCGCCAGCAACAGGGCGACGACGAATTGCTCACCGCCGGCGCTGCTCTCGTTCATCTGCCAGATGGCAGCGGTAAGGATGCCAAGACAGACCACGATGAGCGCGGTCAGAATTGCTACGCCCGGCTGACGGGGAGGCCGGAATTCATCCATAGGATGTTCTCCTCTGACGATGCCTGAGCGCAAGTGCGGCTTGGTCTGCTTTGTTGGGTAATATCAGGCAAGGGAAGCTCTCAAGAGGCGGTTGGCGCAGGTTGAGTTGCATCTATCGTTTCCATTCCCAGGTTGAGTTCCACGGTATCCTCCATGCGAATTTGGCCACGCAGGAAGGCGCCCTCCTCGGTGGCGAAAGCGACGGTGACGATATCTCCCCAGACACGGCCGGTTGAGCGAATCTCGACTTTTTGCGCGGTGATGTTGCCCTTGACGGCGCCGGCGACGACCACGTGTTGTGCGCGGATATTCTCGCAACTGACCCGCCCCGTCTCGCCGACGACGAGCGTGCCGCGCAGGGCAATTTGCCCTTCGAACGAACCCTCGATGCGCACGCCGCCTGAGCCGCTCAGGTTGCCTTGCCAGATGACACCGGCTCCTAACACCGAGGTAATACGTTCGATGGTTGGTGCCGCTTGAGGGGTTGGGACTTGTCCGTTGCGTTTGAACATGGCGATTCCTTCAGAGTGGAGGAGAATCGTTTAGGATATGGAGTTCTTCGAGTGGTCTATGCGCTCACCTTCGAGCAAAGCCGGCGCGCCCAGGATATGGTAGCCGCAATCCACATAGAGCACCTCGCCGGTGATGTGGGCGGCCATGTCGGAGCAGAGGAAGACGGCAGCGTTGCCGATGTCTTCAATCGTCACGTTGGCCTTCAGCGGCGCCACGGTGGCGAAGTGCTGATATAGATCGCGAAAGCCGCTGACGCCCGCCGCGGCCAGGGTGCGAATCGGGCCGGCCGAAATGGCGTTCACGCGCACACCCTGCGGCCCGAAATCGTGCGCCAAGTAGCGTGTGCTTGCCTCCAACGCGGCTTTCGCCACGCCCATCACATTGTAGGATGGGAAAACCTTTTCCCCGCCGTAGGAGGTGAGGCAAAGCAATGCTCCGCCCGGACGCAGCAACGGTTGAAACGCGCCGGCCAAGGCAACAAAGGAGTATACGCTGACATCCAGCGCCAGATGAAACCCCTCGCGGCTGGTGCGATAGTAGGGACCGCTCAAGTCTGCGCGATTGGCAAACGCGACGGAATGTACGAGAATGTCAATTTGTCCGAAACGGCGCGAGACTTTAGCAACCAGGGTAGCGATCTCGTCGTCGCTGGTTAAATCGCAGGCTTCTAAAAAGTCACAGGGTAGGCGTTCTGCCAATGGACGAACGTATTTCTCTAGCGTTGGACCGGCGTAGCTGATTCCCAAGCGCGCGCCGGCGCGATGCATAGCCTGGATAATTCCCCAGGCAATGGAACGTTCATTGGCCAGGCCGAACACCAGGGCTGTCTTGTTCTGAAGCAGGTTCATGTTGGTTCTCCTTTCGGGCGTCTTGGAGCATCACGTCGGACGGGGAGGAAATGCGCGACTCGTCATTTTTGGTTTGTGATACTTGTCACTTGTGGTTTTCGCGCCTTTTTCCTAGAATCCAAGCTTGCCAGCGGATAAGGTTCCTCCTCCTTTCCCTGTCCGCAGGTGACATCTCTCCTCCCTCCGAGTTGGTCTGGTCCTTCCCGCGTCTCGAGACGCGGGAAGGACCTTTAACGGCCATGTTTAGGGAGGCGCCGGGGTTGCGGTGGCGAGAGCGCTTAATTGCATCCAGCCGCTGACATCCAGATCGGGCACATAGACACGTACCCAGATGACATTCCTTACGGTCGCGCGTTCAGGCAGGATTTCTACCAAGTAGCCGTTGAGCAGGGAGGTGATGACGACGCCTCCCGTACCCGGTTCAGAGCGCAAGAGGGCTCCGTTCCCGTTCACGACATGGACGCGCGCATAGAAAGGAGTTGGGGTAAACGTGGGCGTAGGAGAAGGGGTTGGCGATGGCGGGATAGTTGGTGTGGGCGTCGGGGCAACCGGCGACGTTGGCGTGGGCATGAGCGTCGGCAGGGCGGTTGGAGGGTGTGCCGGCGTGGCTGTCGGTCGGGGCATGGTCGGGAGAAGGGAAGCGGCTCTGTCGCTCATGGTGACCAGCGCCGTCGCCAGCGCGGCCAACATCATGCTCGCGCTCAGCAGATGCCCGGCAGCGCGTACAGGGCGGAATTTGACGAGGAGAAATGTCGCAAGGCCGAGCAGAATCGCCAGCGCCAGATGAGCGAGCGCCACGAGCGCTCCGGCTGGCCAGAGTGCATCCATGCCGACTCCGAGTCCGAACGCGCCGGCGCCAAGCGGCAGGTAGAGTTCATAGGCCAGCATGATGCCCGGCAGGAAAGGTTTTTCTTCGGAGCGAACAAAGGAGAGAACTAGGAGAATGGCTCCCAGAGCCAATACGAGCAAATCGGGCCACCACAGGCGAGTGTGCAGGTGCGCCTGCACGAGCGGCAACGGCATCCAGAGACGCGCGGCCACGCCGGCTAGGATGCCGGGCAGGAATACCAAGAAGGTGCTGACCAGCAGGCCGGCCAGAGCCTGAAAGAAAAAGCGCCAGGCCCCTGTCGCGCTGGCCAAGGCGATTCCCACCCACGGCATGGGCAACGGGATCAACAGGATGCCCAGCAGGAGCAGACTCGGCGAATCGAGGAGGTAGCCGGCTCCCAGGATAGCGCCGCAGAGGAATGAGAAAAGGAAGAAATCAAGCGATGGGAACGCCCTTCTGGCCAGCCGGTTGAGCAGGAGGGTACGTTCGTCCTCGCCGGGGAAGAGCATCGCGCGGCGCGCCCGCCTTCGTCGGGCTGTGGTAGGGCGTTTCGTCTCCGCGGAGGTGTCTCTCGTGTCCCCCTGGAAGAGTGCTTCGCCTTTGTCCTGCAAGGGAACGTTGCGGACGGGATGTTCTTCGTTCGGTAGAGATTGGAGGCCTTCCGGCAGAGTGTCTTCAGAGAATGACGAGTCCATCGCTGCTCACTTTCGCAGGCTTGCCCGAAGGCGCGCAGGATGTTCGAGTAGGTCGAGCGCGTCCAGAATGGATGGGACGAGCAAATCCGCGGCCAGCAGTGCTTCCGTGGCGGTTCCTTCGCGCGAAAGTACACAGATGCCCAGCGCCGCTTCCTTAAGCATCCCCACGTCGTTGGCGCCCTGGCCAATGACAACTACCTTCGCCGCGCCCAGCGCGCGCACGTACGCCGCCTTTTGCTCGGATTCGTTCCCACTTTGGACGCGTACGGCCTGTAGATTCAGAGCGCGGTCAAGCTCCTCTTGCCGACCGTGCGTATCGGCGGTGAGCAGGTGGACCTCCAACCTTTGGCGCAGGATCGCCAGCCGTTCCGCCACGCCATCCAGCAGTTGGCCATCCAGCGCCAGCGTCCCGTTGACGTCCAGCGCAAGGTGATGCAAAGCGAGGTGCCCGCGCGCGGGGATGTCAAGTGCGATCACGAATCAATTATACCAGCAGCGGCCACGGGCGCATCTCCCAATCGTTTGTGAAAAGAGGCACGTTCCTACCGCTTTTGTGATATACTTGCGCTCCAGTGAGTTGACCACAAATCGGCGAGGGAACCTATGCTCCTCGAATACGCTGCTATTGCTATGTTCATCGTGCTGACCGCCTTGGTTGGCTTGATTGCAATTGGATTGGGGGCGTTGTTCGGACCGAAGAAAGTCGACGAAATGAAAACCATGCCCTACGAATCGGGGATGACCCCGATTGGCCCGGGGACGCGGCGGATGCCGGTGCGTTTCTATCTGGTGGCTATGCTGTTCATCCTATTTGATATTGAAATCGTTTTCTTCTTACCCTGGGCCATCGTCTTTCGTCAACTTGGTTTATTCGGCCTGGTGGAGATGTTGATTTTTATTGCGATTCTGCTCGTAGGTTATTTCTACGCTTGGAGGAAAGGAGCCCTGGAATGGGAGTAGAACAGAAGCTCGGCAGCCTGGGTGTGGTGACCACCACGCTGGAGCAGGCGGTCAACTGGAGCCGCACCTATGCCATGTGGCCGATGTTGTTTGGTCTTGCCTGTTGTGCGATTGAGATGATGGCGGCTCAGGCCTCGCATAACGACATGAGTCGCTTTGGTATGGAGTTGATGCGTCCCAGTCCGCGCCAATCCGATTTGATGATTGTGGCCGGGCGGGTAACGCGCAAGATGGCGCCGGTATTGCGCCGTTTGTACGACCAGATGACCGAGCCAAAATGGGTGATCGCCATGGGCGATTGCGCCTCCTGCGGCGGCATCTTCAACAACTATGCCATTGTGCAGGGTGTGGACGAGGTGGTGCCGGTGGATGTGTATGTAGCCGGCTGTCCACCGCGCCCGGAAGCCTTGATTCACGGTATCCTGACCCTGCACGAGAAGGTGCGCGGTGAGAAACTGGCGGCGGGAAAGAAAGGGTGAGCCATGGATGGTCCTTTGCAGTCCGTTGTGGAACGCCTCGGTCGCCTTTTGGAGGTCTCCGTCCAGGAGTTTCGCGGCGAGGTCACGTTGATTGTGCCGATGGAACAGCTTGTTGCCGTCTGCGAACAGATCAAGGCGCAGGGGTTTGAAATGCTCTCGGCAATGACCGCGGTGGATTACTGGCCGCAGGAAGCCCCGCGTTTCCATGTGATCTATCAATTTACTTCTGTTTCGCGCAACATGCGTCTTGGGCTGCGCGTGCCGCTTTCGGGAGTCAACCCCACCCTGCCGACCATCTCGCATCTCTATAGAAACGCTAACTGGCGCGAACGTGAACTTTGGGATATGTTTGGCATTCGCTTTACCGGCCACCCCGACTTGCGACGCATTCTCATGCCGGCGGATTGGGAAGGGCACCCCTTGCGTAAGGATTATCCCTTGGGATACGAAGAACCGCAGTTCAGCCTCAACTTTGACGAGGTTGACCGACGCAAGCCATACGCCCAAGAGTGAGGGACATCTCCGAGAAGCGACTATGCGCGGAAACGAACATCGTGACGGTCGAGGAAGTTATTCAGCAGGCCATTCGGTTGGAGCGGGAGGCTGAGTTGCTGTACGCTCGTTGGCAAAGCGCGTTCGCCTCCTATCCTCCTATTACTTTGCTTTGGCAGGAATACGCCGAGGAGGAGGCGCAACACGCTTGCTTGTTGGAGGATATTCGTGCGCGTTTGCCTGTGGAACAGCGGCGTCGGTCAGCGAATAAGGAAATGGTAGACGCCGTGCAGCGCGCGCAAGCCGCGCTGAGTCGGCATTCGTTGCGGCCAGCAACGGTTGGCGAGGCGCTTGTAATCGCCTCTGAAATCGAGAATTCTGAAATCAACGCCGTACTCGAACTTCTGGTGCGACGCTTCGCGCCTGAAAGGGCTCAGGCGATGATTCACGCGTCATTGCGCGAGCATATCGCAAAGATGGAGGAGAGCATGCGCTCGCTGGAACACACAATCCTTGGACTCGAGGCAGTCTGGTGATGACAGCAGAATTTCAGGAAGTTGCCCTGGAGGATCTAAAACATCTTGTCTCCGAGCGCGCCGTGCAGGGCGAGACGATGTTGCTGAATATGGGGCCGCAGCACCCCTCTACCCACGGCGTGTTGCGCTTGTTGCTGGAACTGGACGGCGAGACAGTGGTCAATTGTATTCCTGATATTGGCTTCCTGCATACCGGCATCGAAAAGAACATGGAAGCCAAAACGTATATGCAGGCCGAAGTAATGAGCGACCGTCTCGATTACCTTAACACGGTTGGCAATAATTTGGCCTACTGTTTGGCCGTGGAGAAATTGCTCGACCTCGACGTGCCGCCGCGCGCCCAAGCGATTCGCGTCATCCTGGCCGAATTGCAACGTATTGCCTCCCATCTGGTCTGGCTAGGAACTTCCGCGCTCGACTTGGCCGCGATGTCTGTTTTCCTCTACTGTTTTCGCGAGCGCGAGCAAATTCTGGATATTTTTGAATTGGTCTCTGGCCAGCGCATGATGACCACCTACATTCGCCCCGGCGGGTTGTGGCGCGATGTGCCGGTCGAGTTTGAGACGGCGGTGCGAGCGTTTCTCCGGCAAATGCCGCGTCGGATTGACCAGTACGAGGCTCTCCTGACCCGCAATCCGCTCTTCCTCGACCGGACGTTGAATATCGGCAAGTTGACGGCGGAACAGTGTCTGAACCTAGGAGTGACCGGTCCACTGTTGCGTGCGAGCGGAGTCGCCTGGGATTTGCGCAAGGCGCAACCCTATTCGGGGTATGAGCAGTACGATTTCGAGGCGCCAACCCGCGCCGAGGGCGATGTGTACGCGCGCTATCTCGTGCGCGTGGAGGAGATGCGTCAATCGCTCAAAATCATCGCTCAGGCGCTGGACAAATTGCCGTTTGGCCCGGTTCGCTCGAACAATCGAAAGTATATTCCGCCGCCGCGTTCGGAAATCGGCGTCAGCATGGAGGCGCTCATCCATCATTTCAAGTTATGGACGGAGGGCTTCCATGCGCCAAAGGGCTATGTGTATAGCGCCGTCGAGTCGCCGCGTGGCGAACTGGGCGTTTACCTGGAGTCTGATGGCAGCGCGAAGCCTTACCGTATTCACTGGCGCACGCCCTCCTTCGATAATCTCCAGGCTATGCCGTTGATGGCGAAAGGTTGCCTGATCGCCGACCTGGTGGCGATTATCGGGTCGGTGGACATTGTTTTGGGTGATGTGGATCGGTAGCCCGGATTCTCAATCCAACTCACAGCCAATGTCCAGGAGATTGGACGAATGACTTTACGAGAACACTATCCCCGCGAAGTTGAAGAAATCTTTGCGAAATACCCGCCGGAACACAAACAGTCGGCGGTTATGCCGCTCCTGTATCTGGCGCAACGCGAAAAAGGTTTCATTGACCGCCATGCCCTGCGCGAGATTGCCGACCTGTGCGGCGTCACCGAAACCGACGTAGCCGAAATCGTCGGCTTCTACAGCCTCTACCATGACAAGCCGGAAGGCAAACTGCGCATCCAGGTTTGCACTGACATCGCCTGCGCCCTGCGCGGCGCGGACGAGTTCCTGGCGCAACTGTGCGAGCGGCTGGGCATCCGCCCCGGCGAGACGACGCCCGACGGTCTGGTGACGGTCGAGGCGGTCATGTGCCTGGCGGCCTGTGACAAGGCCCCCGTGTTCCAGGTCCAGCGACCAGACGGCATTTCTTACCACGAGAACATGACGGTCGAGAAGACTCTGGAGTACCTCGAGACCGCCCGCAAGGAGGTGAAGTGATGGCTCACCTTCTCTTGCGTCACCGCGACATCCCCGAAATCGGTAAACTGGACGTTTACTGCAAGAACGGCGGCTTTGCGGCCTTCGAGAAGGCCGTCACCACGCTGACGCCGCAGGAGGTGATTGAGGTGGTCAAGGCTTCTGGCCTGCGCGGCCGCGGCGGGGCGGGCTTCCCGACCGGCGTCAAGTGGAGTTTCGTCCCCGACACAATTTGGCCGCACTACGTGGTCGCCAACGCCGACGAATCCGAGCCGGGCACGTTCAAAGACCGCGAGATCATGGAGGGCAACCCCTTCCAATTCCTGGAGGGAGTCGCCATCGCCGCCTACGCGGTGCAGGCCAACGCGGCCTACATTTACCTGCGCGGCGAGTTCTGGCCGGTGGCCGCCCACCTGGACGAGAAAATTGCCGAGATGGAAAAGGCCGGCCTGCTGGGCGACAAACTCTTCGGCACAGATTACTCCCTGCGCATCTACACCCACCTGGGCGCGGGCGCATATATCTGCGGCGAGGAGACTGCCCTGCTCGAGTCGCTTGAAGGCAAGCGCGGGCAGCCGCGCATCCGCCCGCCGTTCCCGGCCGTCTACGGCCTCTATGGCAAACCGACCGTGGTCAACAACGTCGAGACGCTGGCCAACGTCCCGCTTATTGTCGCGAAGGGCGCCGACTGGTACAAGTCGCTCGGCACGCCCGACAGTGCGGGGGTCAAGATTTTCTCGCTCTCCGGCCACGTCAAGAAGCCGGGCAACTACGAACTGCCCTTCGGCGCGACCTTCCGCCAACTCATCTACGAGTACGGCGGCGGCGTGCTGGACGACCGGCCGGTCAAGGCGATTATGGCGGCGGGCGCCTCCTCGGCGGTCATCGTCGCCGACGACAAGGCCCTCGACACGCCGATGGACTACGCCTCGGTCAAGGCGCTAGGCGCGGACCTGGGTTCGGCCTCCGTCATCGTCATCAACGACAGCGTCTCGATGGATTGGGTCATCAACAAGACCATCCACTTCTTCA
>DAOTWG010000029.1:0-41872 GCA_034436015.1 Anaerolineales bacterium | reverse complement strand
GGCAAGATGTTGGTGGCTTTGGCCTTCTTGCGCCCTTGATAGGCGACTGATTCGCCGCCTTTCTTGGCAATTGTGTGAGAACCATCCAGGTTTAGCTCGGACAAGTCCAGCCAAGGCCCGATGGCGGTAATGCTGCCTTGCCAAACTCGTTTCAGGCTGCCATCCCGGCTCCACTTGCGAAAGTGTACAAACAGACATTTTCATTCTCCTCTTAATCAGTAGGCTACAGTAACGCCTCTGCGCCCAACGGTGTGCTCTCCGCCACGAAGCGCGTGTTTGGTGCAGTTTGATTAAGTAGCCGTCATGTACAGCCGTTGCGCAGGGTGCACCCCTGCAAGGCGGCGGAAACTGTCGCTTCTGGGTACACCTTCCGCTGCTCCACCCGCCGGCAGGCCGTCTCCTCGTCATGCATGCCCCCAGAGCGTCCCATTCCTTATATGGCAGGCAGGATTGCCGGCGCAAGACATCTCTGCAGGCCAACCAATACACGCTGTCGAATTGAAGTAGGAAGCGGTACTCCCCGCCGCCGGGCAGGAGTCCCCTGGCTCACAGGACAAATCGAGAGAGCAACCATATACTCCATCTCCCTCTGGGTCATACGCTGCCTGCTAGTGGCGCTGCCGGCGCAGCCAGACCCGGACGCTGCGGATGCGGTCTGGCCCCAAGTACTCCGCCGCCGTGCTGGTCGCCGGCAGGCTGCACGTAACAGCCATCCCAATCGTCGCCCAACGTTTCCACGCCATTGTTCTCCTCCTGCAGAAAAGCGTCTAGACGAGATTATACGGGGGGAGAGATTTGTCAAGGGTAGGCGAGGTGGATGTGGTCGTTCGAAACTTGGTGGGAGTGAGAAAGCAAGCGTATGTTCCTCCCGTTTTGACGATGAGAAAGAGAGTTTCACCAACTTTGGAACAATTCCCCCGACCGCTCTTGACTTCCCGAACATTTGTGCTATACTGTAAGCGCAGTAGCAAGCATACTTGCTAGAGCACAGCCCTTCCTGGTGAAGGAGTTGCTTTAGTTATGGCAAGGCAGATACCGGCGGTTACCACGAAAGGAAATGTATTCTGCCATTCCCATCATTCTTTGTTAGGAGATTCCCATGGTTCGCAGGCCCGATTCCCCTGACCATCAAAGTAACGAAGCCCGTCAGGCGATGTTGAACAAAGCGGTAAGCGATATTACCAAGCGCTATGGCGATGGTGCGATCATGCGTTTGGGCGAGGCGCATCGCATGATGGTGGACGTCATCCCGACCGGTTCCCTGTCGCTCGATCTGGCGTTGGGCGTAGGAGGTATTCCGCGCGGACGCATCACGGAGATCTTTGGCCCGGAGTCCTCGGGTAAGACGACGTTGTGCCAGCATATCGTGGCCGAGGCCCAGAAACTGGGCGGCACGGCGGCGTATATTGATATGGAACATGCTCTCGATCCCATCTATGCGGCCAAGTGCGGCGTGGATGTGGAAAATCTTCTGGTCTCTCAACCCGATACAGGGGAACAGGCACTCGAAATTACCGAGACGCTCGTTCGCTCTGGCGCGGTGGACGTGGTCGTCATCGACTCGGTGGCGGCGCTTGTGCCGCGTGCGGAAATCGAGGGTGATATGGGCGATGCCCAGATGGGAGCCATGGCGCGCCTGATGTCGCAGGCGTTGCGCAAACTCTCCGGCGCTATCAACCAGACAAAAACGGCCGTCATCTTTACCAATCAGTTGCGCCAAAAAATAGGCGTTGTTTTCGGCAATCCCGAAACGACGACCGGCGGCAACGCACTCAAATTCTACGCTTCGATGCGCCTGGATATTCGCCGTATCCAGTCCATCAAGATCGGGGCGGAAATCGTTGGTAACCGGACGCGCGTGCGTGTGGTCAAGAACAAGGTTGCGCCGCCGTTCCGCACGGCAGAGTTTGACATTATGTACAACGAGGGCATCTCGAAAGTTGGCGATCTGATTGACCTGGCTACCCAATTGGGAATTATCGAAAAGCGCGGCGCGTTCTTCTCCTATGGTGAGATTCGACTCGGTCAGGGGCGTGAGAACGCCAAGGAGTTCCTACGACAAAATCCGGATCTAGCCGATGAAATCGAGATGGTAATCCGTCAGCGCGCCGCTGGCGGCGAGGTCGCATTGCCGCTTGTGGGCGGCGAGGAGGCAGAGATCGGCCTCGAATAAATGGGAACGGGAGAGCGATGGAGTTGCGCGCGCGGCGGTGGACGATCCTCGGTTGCCTTGCGAGGGGGGTGTTCTCTACCCTTCTCCTGACCGGCTGTGGGGAACGCCTGGCCGCGCCAACCCCCTTCCTGCCGCCGGCAGGCGGTATACTCCTTTCGCCTCCAACACCGCTTTTCGCCGATCAGTACTCTTTCCTTCCTGCGGATACCCCTTCTGCTCTTTCCGCGCCGCAGACCAGTCCTTGCCGCAACGACCTCCAGTTCCTGGAAGATTTGACGATCCCGGATAGAACGCTGGTCGCGCCGGGGAGTTTGCTGGATAAGCAGTGGCGCGTGAAAAACAGCGGCGACTGTCATTGGGATGGACGGTACCGCCTGCGCTTGGTAAGCGGAGATGCTCTAGGTGCAGCGCCCGAACAGGCACTGTACCCGGCGCGCGCTGGGGCGGAGGCCGTTTTACATATTCTATTCACTGCGCCGCTCGAAGCAGGCTTCTACCGCAGCGAGTGGCAGGCATATACGCCTGAGAATACCTCTTTTGGCGATCCTGTGTTCATCGAGATTATCGTTTCTCCCTAAAGGTGGATAGTCGAACATATGCGCCGAACTGAATAAATAGTTTCGAATCGCATACATTCGAACAGGGGTTTGCCCTGGTTGCCTTTTTAGGTCAACTTAACGGCGCAAGCGTTCGCCCACGCGCGAACGGTTCGGGAAATGATAAGCGCACTGCTCCCTGTCAGGCGCCTTGTACGCTCGAACACCAACGGGAGCAAAGGAGAGTGCCTCGGCGAGGTGTCCTGTGACTTTCCTCTCCCCGTTTCTGCCAGAACCGACCTTGCTGAGCGCGGCACTTTCCTATGGCTACAAAGAGGTCCTTGCATTGTTCCGGAGGGATTCGGTAACCGGTCTGCTTCTCGCGCGGCGCTCTATCTCTGGATTGCTCCACACATAAATCTCTCTTCGCGCGTCCGTTCCTGACGAATACGGCCAGGCAGACCAAGGGCCTTTAGCGATTCGGCGTTCGAACGGGGAGCAATGCTCAAATCCCAGCCAAGGCTCTCTTGGCAAGCGCCCTAAAGTTGGCCGGGAAGCGAATCCAAACCAGGCGCTCCTGCTAAAAGGCGAGCAGAGTCCCTTCCCGAGCGACACGACGTTTCACTCTTCCTCTGTCGTCGCGCCAGAGGGGTGATAGTGACGGTTATAGTATCGCGCCAGGCCATGCCGCAATCGTTGCGCGTACAGGCGTTGCTGTTCCGGGGTAGAAGCCGGAAAGTCGTTCAGGCAAGTCTTTGCCAGGTCTTCGAGGGCGTTTGGCGAGGGTTTCTTGCGCGCCCATTCCTCGAGACGGCGATGGATGCGGGTCAGGCAGGCAATCTGCCGGTGGACTGCCTCTTGCGAGACGAGGCCGCCGCGACCGCTCACAATTTGGTAGGATTCGTACTGCTGGGTCAACAGGATGCCAAGTGTTTCCAGCCAGAGAGGGATGTTGGCGTTGGCTAAGAAAGGGGGTTGGTCGGCAACGACGGCGTCGCCCACGAACACCACGCGGCGTTCGGGCACGATGACCCAGCACGCGCCGCTGGCAGGGCCGGGGTGATGCTCGATGAAGACAGGCATATCATCCCAGTAAATTCGCAACGCGTGTGTGAAGGAGATTTCCGGCGGAGTCCAACGGATGCTCGGCAACGCGTTCCCTGTTTCCCATTCTGCGCCGGTCTCTTCCCCACCGGCTTTGAACGTCAAGGGGCGGTTGCGGAAGATATGAGCGGTGCGCTCATGCGCGATGACAGTGAAGTCCATCGCACGCGCGCCGATAGTGCGATCGGGGTGCGCGTCTAGATTGATGAGCAGCCGATCGGGGCCACTGCTCAAACTCATTAAGGCTGCGCGCCAGGCGCGCGCCCCCTCCAGCGAGAGCGGGGCGTCAATCAGCAATAACCCCTGGGGACGGCGAATGACTCCCAAGGTTACGCCTGGGAAGGAGGTTTCGATGTAAATGTCTTCCGTGATGGCTTGCATAGATCATCTCCTGCTAGTCGGGCGCGCGGAGAGGGGCAACGGGCAGCGTTAGAAGGAATTTTGCCCCTTTGCCCGGAGTGCTCTCGACCCAGATTTTGCCTCCATGCGCTTGCACGGCCAGGCGGCAAAACGCCAGGCCGATGCCCAAGCCGCTTGGCGTGCGTTCACTCTTCACGCGGGCGAATTTCTCGAAGATACGTTCTTGTTCGCCTGGTGGTATGCCGGGGCCATTATCGGCTACCCAAAATTGCACCCAGCCGTCCACCACTTTCGCGCCCATCTCGATTTTTCCCTCCGGTGGGGTGAACTTCGAGGCGTTCTCTAGCAGGTTGATGAACACCCGTCGAATCATGTCCACGTCCACCCAGACTGCCGGTAATCTGGCCGGAAGGACGTTCTTGAACGTCTGAGAACGCCCCTCCATCATCGGCAGGACGATTTCGATCGCTTCGCGCGCCAGAGCGGCCGGGGCGGCCTCCTGTTGTTGGACGATCTTCTGCCCCGATTCCAGGCGGTTGATATCCAATAAGGAGCTGACGAGACGTTGAATGCGGTCGGTAGAGCGGGCAAGGACATCGAGAACGCTGCGCACGTTCTCGTTCCCCGTTTCGGCACAGATGGTGTAGAGCATATCCAGGCCGGAGACGATATTGGAGAGCGGCGCGCGCAGATCATGGTAAATCATGGAGGTCAGGTCCTCCCGCAAATCATCGAGAGCCTTGCGTTCGCTGATATCGCGCAGAATCCACTGAATGGCCTCGGCGTCCTCGAAGGTGACGCGGCGCGCGTGGACATGGATCGGGATGGGGTGGCCGATTCGGGTCTGGAGAACCGATTCGTAGTTGCACGTCTCGCCGGTTTTGAGTTTTTCCGGGCAAAAGGCTTGCTCCTCGCGCCTAATCGCGTGCAGAGTTTCGATCGTCATATCGCGCAGTTCGCGCGAGGTGTAGCCGCTCAGTATAGCTGCCTGGCGGTTGGCCTCCAGGATGCGTCCTTCCCAGTTGGTCAGAAGAATGGGGTCAATACTATCGTCGAAGAGTTCACGGTACCGCCGATGCGCGGCCTGGAGGCGTTCGAATAACTGCGCGTTCTGGATAGCAGAGCCGGCCAGGTTGCCAATCCCGGTCAACACCAACAAGGAGTCGGGATCGAAGTCGCCGGAACGCGGGTTGACGGCTTCCAGCACGCCGATGACCCGTCCCTGGGCATAGATCGGTGCGCAGGCAAGCGCGCGTACCTCCATCCCGCGGAATTGTTCTGCTTTGGGCAGGAAGCGGTTATCTCGCTGTACATCGGGAAGGACAACCCCCTCGCCTTCATGGACGACCCAACCGACAATCCCTTGCCCGGCGGGGATGCGCGCGCCGATGATGTGTTCTGTATGCTCGCCGCTGGCGGCGCGGAAGACCACATCCCATTTCGCGTCCAACAATCCCAATGCCACGGTTTCTACCATCAACGCCTGCATGGTCTCGCTGAGGATGCGCTGCAGAACTTCATCCAGCTGCAGGGTGGCTGTGATGGCCGCGGCGCTGGAAGCCAGGGCGGTCATCACGCGCGCCTGCCGTTGACTTTCGGCGTACAGGCGCGCGTTGAGCACGGCGATTCCGGCCTGATCGGCAATCGCCTGAATCAGATCGAAGTGATGTTGGGTGTAGGTGTTGGGCGTTGAGTGGACGAGCGTTAGAATGCCGACCATGCGCTCGCGCGCCAGCAATGGCACACACATAGCCGATTTCGCGCCGCTGCGCGTCAGAGCGTCATCGGGACGACGCAGCCAGCGCTCATCTCGACTTGTATCCGGCACGAACGCAGGCTGGCGATGACGTTTTACCCAGCCGGCCAGGCCGCGATCCAGAGTCTCGCGCAGTTGCTGCGTGGTATGTTCATGAATCTTGGCGCCGTAGACGATAGCGGCTTCTATCGGCTTGCCGTTGTCATCCAGCGCGATGATGCTGCCGCGTTCGCCGCCAACGTACTTGAGCGATTGGAATAGGACGCGCTGCAAGACCGTCCGCAGGTCGAGCGCGGAAGCCAGTTCACGGCTGACGTGATATAGCAGTTCGAGCGAGGAACGGCTCTCGTCTGCCTCCCATCTGTTGCCTTGCTGGGTGGGGGAGGATGCCATCACGCGTCGGCTTACTCCTCAGCGGGTTTTTCCTTGCGCGGCGGGCCCCACAGGAGCAGCGCCGCGCCCAGACCGAGGCAGAACGCGCCCAAAGCGCCCCAGGCGGTGAAGCAAGTTAAGGCGATGAGAATGCCTAGCAAGCCTAGATACACGATGACCTGCGCTTGCCAGGCTGTCGCCCTGCGAATCAAGTCGAGGCCGAGCCAGCCGAGCGCCACGCCGGCGACGGCCATGCCCAGGAAGCGTATCAGCGAAGCAAGGATATCCAAAATTTCATAGACGATATCGGGCATGTCTTCCTCCTAGGAACAATACAGAACGTTTCTCTCGTCACAGCGATTCTGACCGGCCTGCTCCTTCCTCTTCATGCTCTTTTGTGGGGCGAGGAGCTGCAGCGGCTCTCTGCGCGCGGTTTCATCCGGCGCAGAGAGATAAATGCCAACACCGACCTGCCGGAAGGCGACGAGGTTGTTTTCACAATTATACAACAGCGCTTACGGAGGAGATGCCATAGTCCTGCGAAGGCAAGGATTCTCGGTTGAGGGCTTTTTTTTTCGGAGCTTCGGTGAACCAGACCATGGTCAAGTTTTTGCCAGCCGGTACAGGACGACAACTGTAAGACAGGCTTTCTAGGCTGTCTTACCATCCAACCCAAGGGCGGGCTAAACTCCTGTGCCACATCATACCATCGCCTTTTTTAGGATTGCCGCGCGGCAAGTTCCAAAAGTGATGCTAGTCTTACTGGCCGAAAGGTTAGAGGGAGAACGTTTTGGGAGCCAAATGGCAAGACGGTCTCTCGATGGTCAGCTCTGCTGGTTCATCTCCCACAGGATGCGCAAGCCGTCGAGCGTCAGATGGGGCGCGAGAACATCAATGACTGTGGTCGCGGGCGCGATTCGTTCGGCCAGGCCGCCCGTGGCGATGACTTTCATTTCCGCGCCAAGTTCCTGGCGAAAACGCGCGGTCATGCCCTCCACCAGGCTGATATACCCGAAGAATAGGCCGGATTGCATGGCGTGGACGGTGTTGCGGCCGATGACGGAGGGCGGACGTTCCGGTTCCACGCGCGGCAGGCGCGCCGTTCGCGCCGGGAGCACTTCGGCGGCGAGCGTCGCGCCGATGGTGATGGCTCCGCCCAGGTATTCGCCTTCTGCCGTCAGCGCGTTGAAGGTGGTAGCCGTGCCGAAGTCAACGATGCAGGCCGGGCCGCCGTAGAGGCGGTAGGCTGCGACGGCATCCGCCAACCGATCGGCGCCAATCTGGCGTGGATCCTCGTACCCCAGACGCAGACCGGTCCTTAGGTTGACATCCACAACGAGAGGCCTCTGTCCGAGATAATCCTCGCATGTTTGCGCCAACCGTTCGGTCAACGAGGGAACGACGGAGGCCAGGCAAATTCCCTCGAGCGCCTGCGGCAGGCAGGTTGCGCGTTGGAGCAAAGCGGTGATCAGGAGCCCGTACTCGTCCATGGTGCGCTCTGCGATGGTCTGCAGCCGCCAGCAACCGGTCAATCGCTTGCCGTCGTATAGACCGACCGTCAGATTGGTATTGCCCAAATCGAGCGCCAAAAACATCATGCCCTCCTTTGGAGAATAGGGGTTGTTTTAACCAATAGCCTCTCTCAACTGTTGCGCCAGTTGTCCGAAGCGCGGCGTGTAGCGCATTTCCTCGCGACGTGGACGGGGCAAATCTACCTTCAGGTCGAGCTTGATTCGCCCTGGCCTCTGACTCAGCACCAGCACACGGTCGGCCAGGAAAAGCGCCTCGCCAATGGAATGGGTTACCATCACTACCGTTTTGCGTCGGCTCTGCCAGATGCGCAGCAGTTCATCCCACATACGCTCGCGCGTCAGCGCGTCCAGCGAGCCGAACGGCTCGTCGAGCAGGAGGAGGTCGGGATCGTGGATGAGGGCGCGGGCGAGGGCTACGCGCTGTGCCATGCCGCCGGATAAGTCGCGCGGCCATGCCGACTCGAAACCCTGCAGTCCTACTAATTCTATCATCTCTTGCGCCTGTTGACGGGCGGTTGCCGCGTCTACTCCCTGCAACTCCAGCGGTAGCGTGATGTTTTCGAGCACTGTTCGCCACGGCATCAGATTCGCTTGTTGAAAGGCCATGCCCACGCGCGCGATCCGCCTGGCCGGATCGGCCACCTCCCCGCGCGTCGGCGGCAACAGCCCAGCCAGAATCCGTAGCAACGTGCTTTTGCCGGAGCCAGAAGGCCCCAGGATGCAGACGAACTCCTCCGCATAGAGGGCAAAGGAAACGGTCTCCAGCGCCTCCAGCCCTTCTTCGCCGGAGGCGCCGGAGCCGTTAAAGGTGAGACTCACATCGCGGAGAATCAAAACCGGTTCGGGCATGTCATGGTTCAGGCAGAAAGTCGTTGGTAAACGCCTGACTCAGGTCTAGCGGCGCGGAGAGCAATCCCATCTCTAGCAAGATTTCGTGCATGTTCTTCCAGGCCTGCGGGTCCGAGTATCCTAGGCGTTCCGCGCGCCACAATTCGATGGACGCCGCGAGCACTTGTTTCTGCAGCGCCTCGTTGGCCTGGTCTAGATTCTCCACATATCCTTTGGAGATTTCGTAGGCCTCGTCAGGGTGCGCCGTGGTATACTCCAAACCCTTCAGGAAGGCCGACACCATCTTTCGCACCAGGGCGGGGTTTTCGGCGATAGTTTTTTCATTGGTGATCAGGCCATTGCCGATGAGGGGAACGTAATCTGCGACGCGCAGTTCGCTCAGGTCGTAGCCCTCGGCTCGTAACTTCACCGGTTCGTTGACGATGTACACGACTGCTGCCTGGACGCGATCGCTGGCCAGGGCCTCAGCCTGCGTATAGCCGAGCGATACGAGATGAACATCGGACTCGCTCAAGCCGTTGGCAGGAAGCAGCGCGCGCAGAGCGACGTAATTCGCCCCGTAGAGGCCCGGCAGGCCAATGCTCTTTCCCTGCAGATCGGCGGGCGAACGAATGCCCTGTTCGCTTTTCGCGATGACCGAAACTGGATACTGCTGATACCAGGTTGCTACGTGCACGATGGGCAACCCTTGCGCACGTGCCAGCAACACCTGCTCGCCAGAAACGATGGCAAATTGGAGTTGCCCGGCGCCGACCAGCGCGGCCGCCTGATTCTCGTCCATATGCTGGAAGGCAACATTGAGGCCTGCCTGACGGAAATACCCTTTTGCATCGCTCACGTAGAGCGGCGCGAACTGAACGTCGGGGCGGTACCCCATCGCCAGCGTAATGGGCTTCTTCCCACACGCGGCAAGGAACAGGGTGAGGCTCAGTATCGGCCACAGGAATCGTTTCATAACGCACCTCCGAAACATAGGGGTTTGCCACAGGAATCGTTTCATAACGCACCTCTGAAACATAGGGGTTTATTGATCTGGCGTTTCTTGCCAGACTAACAGTTTGCGCTCACAAAACAGCACCAGCCCATACAGCGCCAGCGCCATGCCGATTAACGTAAAGACTGCGACGAACACCAGCGCGGTGTCGTACTGACCACGCGCAACGTTGATGAGGAAACCCAGGCCGCGATCGGCGCCGACCAGTTCGCCCACCACCGCGCCGATGACCGAGAGCGTCGCTCCCACGCGCAGGCCGCCCAGAAGGACAGGCAGTGCTGCAGGAATTTCTAAGTAGCGTAGCACCTGTCCACGCGTGGCGTGCAAGGACGCCATCAATTCATAAAGCGGTTTGGGCACGGAACGGACGCCTACCGCTGTGTTGACCAACACAGGGAAGAAGACGATCAGCGCGCAAATCAACACCTTCGAGAACATTCCTGGTCCAAACCAGATGACCAGCAAGGGGGCGATTGCTACAACGGGAATCGCTTGCGTGGCAACCAGATATGGCGCCAGCAGACGTTCCAACCAACGCGAGTGGGCAATGCCATATCCGAGGATCAGGGCGAATCCAACCCCAACAAGCAGGCCGCTCAGCACTTCCCCCAGCGTGACGACGGTGTGGAACGCCAGGCTGCCATCCCGGAGCGCGCGCCCTAGCCGCGCGGCCACCTGAAGCGGCGTTGGGAGGATAAAAGCCGGCAGTTTGCTCAGACGACAGGTCAACTCCCAGACCAGCGAGGCAACCGCCAGCGAAGTCAGCGCCTGCCAACGCAAACGACGGCGCCGTCCAGCGGCAACAAGCCCGGAAAATGTGTTCTTGCGAAACATACGCCAATCCATAAGCGATGCTCTTCCAAACAGAAATGCCCGCAGTTCGATTCACTGCGGGGCAAGGTGACAGAATCGCGCGGCTCTTGACAGAAAACCCCGGAAGCAGATTCCGGGGCAATCGTCGCCGCGCCCGATGAACACGGGTTGGCTGAAACCTTCTCCCATCCGGACTTTAACCGTCGGCCCCGGAATTGCACCGGCTCCTGCCTGCTCCGTCTCTACCAGGAGAGGAGACTGGCTCGTGGGCTATACCACCGGTCGGGAATTGCACCCTGCCCCGAAGGTTGAATATTTTATTGTGTAGATATTATAGCAAATAATACCTTGCTTGTCAATGTCTGTACTTGTACTGTTCGCAATGTAGCCCCCTTTTCCTCTTCCCAAGGTGGGAGGCAACGATGGTTTTGGGCCGGTTTTCATGGCGTCGTCCCGAACAAAGTCAAAAAAAACCCGTCGAATTTGGCTCGGAGGAACGGCTACTTGTCTCATTTGCACCGAGTTTTGAAACTATCATGGAGCGACCACGATTTCCAGCATGACCAAGCTCAGAAGTGTGCCCTTGCGCGGGTGGCTCATCAGGTTTATCCTGCTCGTTGGGGATCATCATCCTGAGCTTTGGCAAGACGGGGGCGCGATTCGAATGGCGCCGCGGAATCACGTTTCCGGTGTTTGTTGTGGCGGCAAATCCAAATTGTCGCATTTGCAACAGAAGTGAACCGGGGGCTGATCTTCCTGCGAGCCATCCTGCTGCAAGACGGGATAGTCTTTGACTATTGGTTGTCCTATGATGCGGGTCTTTTGTCCAAACAGGTCGTTGCGGCCTATCGCTGGCTTCGAAAAGCCGCGACAGACGCTATCGAGAAGTATGATGCGAAGAACGTGCCGGATGAGACAGTCCTTGTCGACAAGGAAAGTGAAATCATCTCTATCCTGCAACGCCCACTTGTGCTACAATAGAGATGTTTTGTAGCAGGATTCGTGGAGTTGTAACCGCCAGCCTGATACAGGCGGGCGACTTTCTTATTACCCTATTTTTCAGGAGAAGGAGAATGCAAACCAAAGTTTATGTGGGTAACCTGTCCTACGATACGACGGAAGGGGAAATCGCGGCTCTTTTCGCGCAGGCAGGTACGGTGACATCGGTCACCGTGATCAAAGATCGCGATACCGGTCAATCAAAGGGTTTTGCTTTTGTGGAGATGGGATCGCAGAGCGAGGCGGAACAGGCGATTCGCGCGTTTGACGGCTATGTGCTGGCGAACCGTTCGTTGCGGGTTAGCCTGGCGCGCCCGAAGGAAGAACGCTCCTTCGGCGGCTACCGGCGTGAGGAAACCGGCCGACGCGGGCGCGATCGGCGTGGGCGCGGCGGAGAACGAAGGCGGTATTAATTCCACTTGTGGAACGATGTCTCTCGTACGTCTGCTTTTAATGTAGGCTTGGCTATCGCGCTGGATCGATCAAGATAACGCGCGCTGGCGCACCGTCCGCGCCGCTCAGTTTTAAAGGCAAGCAATACATTTCGTAAACACCGGCCTCGACATTGCTTAAATCCAGTCCTTCCACGATGACCACGCCGGCCTGGAGCAATATCTGATGGGTCGGCGTGCCTTTTCGATAGGGCGCGACCGAGAGATAATCGATCCCTACCAGACGCACGCCGCGCGCGGCCAGCCAACAAGCGCCGTCTTCGGGAATGGCTGCGAAATCGGTCTGAAATTCTCTGACTCCTCGCGTCCAGAGGCTTGAGTTACGCGTCTTGAATAATACGCGGCTGGCATCCGTCGGGATAGCGGCTGCTGCCAGAATGTGGGAGTCGAGAAACGTCACCTCATCGGGGATGCGCACTACGTATGCCGGTCCGATCAAGACGTCCAGCGGAAGCGATTCGACCGTCGCGCCGTCTCGCAGGAAGTGACAGGGCGCGTCGAGATGCGTCCCGCTGTGTACGCTCATGGTTAGTTTCGTCACATTGGCATTTGCGCCTGCTTCTATGGAGGATACCAGTTCTGTCTGCAAAGGGGGATCGCCGGGCCAGGAAGGCAGCGTGGGAGAAAGGGGCAGCGTAACATCGTAAATTTTCATCATACCTCCTCTACCATCCGCTCGCGGCGAAGATTTCCTGCAAGAGAGAGAGACGTTCTTCCGTCGTCATAGGGCGCGGCCGGGCGTAGTCTTCGAGCATGGCGGTTAACAGCTCGGTGTTGATGTGGCGACCGGCGTAGAAGACGTGCCGGTCAAGGAATTCTTGTCGCGTGCGTTGGGTCGTTTTGCCGCCGGGCAAGATGTATTCCATTTGGTCGAAGAACAGATTGCCCAGGCCGTAATGGATGAACGTGCCCTGATAGAATTCCATGGCTTGCGGCGCATGCGCTTGACTTCCGCTAACGATTGTCGCTCCGGCGAGTGCCATATTGCGAAAATCGCGCTGTTGTTCCGGGCGGGGCTCTGGGGTGTAATATTCATAGTGCTGGAACGTGACGATGACGAGATGACCCTCGGCTTGCAGACGGCTGATTTCGGCGGCTATCCAGGCGTAATCGTCGCATGGCGCGGCGCCGGGACGGCTTTCGGTAGCCCAAGCATAGTACGGCCCAACCGGGTTGCAGCCGAGGAACGCCAGACGGTTGCCGTTATGTTCGATGGTCACTGCTTTGCGGGCGTCGTTTAGGTTCGCTCCGCCTCCGTAGTAAGGCCAGTTACGTTGACGATACAGTTCCAAGGTATAGAGTGTGGCTTCTGACCCCCAGTCTTGAAAATGGTTGCCGGTCAATTCGATCACATCAGCGCCGATATCTTCCAATAAGGCGATGTAGCGCGGATTGCTGCAGAATCGAGTGAGGACCGGGCTGGGATCGGAGTAAGGGCAATCTTCGGCAAAAGGAATCTCGTTGCTGATGTGAGTGATATCGGCTGTTCGTAGCCAATCGCCGATGTCCTGCGCCGGATAGGTGACGCCTTTCTGTTCCATGCGCCAGGCGGTGGCGCGCACCAGAGCCGTCACGCCAGTCATGACCAACACGGTCAGGCGTGATGGATCGCGATTGGTGGACGGCAGGCGGAGGGCGGCGCATTGCACACCGCGGCAGCCAAAATTGACGATGAGAGGGTATCGCTTGGCGTCGAAGTCCTTATGAACGGGCGATTGCCCGTCCACGCGTAGCACTTTCCAGCGCGGTTCTAATTGTTCGAAGGGGAGAATTGCCCAGGCCGGACGTTCCTGCCATGCTTCTTCTAGTAGGGTTTCCTCATCGGTTAGCTTCACAGCGCTTTCTGCTGGCGCGCCCCAGATGGCCGAGAAAGCGGTCAGCGTTGTGGCGGACATCCGGAGTGGGCGACCAGCGAATGGCCCGGTGAACTCGCCACTCCAGGCGCGGCGCAAGTCGGTCGCGCTGACCTCATCCACGAGGGTTGGAAAAGGCGCGACCAGCGCGTATATCCAAGGCGTTGAGACCGCTGCTTCCTCCCCGGCGGTTAAGACATCCAACACTATGCCGGCGGTCTGGGGGTCGGTCGCTGATGCCCAGCCTTGGCTTGCTACTTCCTGACGCAAAGCAGCCGGCACGGCTTCTCCAATCCACAGAGTTGGCCGGCTCTCTGTGGGCGTTGGAGGTCCGGGCGTAGGAGAGGGAATCATCGGTTCGGGCTGGAAGGGGGTGGGTGTAGGGGTAGAGGGGGGAATGGCTTCTGTCACCGAACAAGCGGTCAAGAGGAAAAAACTTGCTAGAATGAGCTGATAACCGGATTTGGCTTTCTTCATCGCATCTCACCTTCCGTAATAGTCTGTCCTTACACGAGGCAGGTCCCTGACGAGCCGCTGAATCATCATCCTGTTGCGCCGACCAGACTGGCCCTGCCGTTCGAGTACGACACCGGCAACGGCCGGGCCTCGTCCCTTCTGGCGGCTAATGCCGACGATGCCGAGAAGCGTTCCAATCAAGACGACGGGTAGTGGGGTACAATTCGCCGGGTTGGGCCAAGGGGATGACCGACAGACAAACTATGCCGGCGGCACGAATGCTCAGGACAAAAGACGTTAGACCCCATTTCGAATCTCCCTTGAAGGAAGAGTTGACTGGCCTTGTGTTAGGGAATATGTTACCGCCGATACCCTGAAAATCCCTGTATCGTTCTCGCGCAAACTTGTGTGGGATGGTCTTTCCTATCATCCCGGCCATGGGGCCGTAGCTCGAAAATTTGCTCCACGCCTGACGCAAGCCATTGTCTTGCGACCAGATCGGAGATGCAGAATCTTGTCCGACACGGCGCCCGCTTATCGTTCCGATGGTGCTTCTTCTTTGGACGCGGAGGAGGCCTCGCTTTCGCCTGACTCTGCCAGGCGTGCGTCTCGCAGGGCCTCTTCGATCGTTACTTCTTCTTTGCGCATACCGGGCGCCGGCGTTGTACAGTAGGGGCAGATGTTCCAGGCTAATTCCATCAATCTCCCGCAATGATGACAGGTTTTCTTCAATTTTGTCTGACAGGTGGGGCAGACCAACCAATCTTCCCGCACGCGTCGTTCGCAACCAGGGCAGAGGGCCAGATCTTCAATAGATTTTAGCAGGGCCTCCTCCTCCAAGGTTCGCTCGTACTCCTCCTCCAACGTGCGCCCCGGTCGTAAGATGAAGTACACCAGCACGCCTGGCAAATTTAAGAGAGCGACCAGCAGCGCAGCCAGAACATGTACAAGACGATCACGATGACGATTGCGAATGTCGCGATAGGTCCAAATCACCAGCGCCAGCCAGAGCGCGGCCAGGAAGGCGCCGGCAAATCCCGTTAGGATTGGCACAAGGTTGCTCAGGCGTGTGGGATCGAACATCGTTACCTCCGCCGAATCATTTGCTTTAGTTTATCACAAAGTAACGGCGCAAGGTATGATGGCGGCGTTCGGCAACACCGTCTGTAATTGTTCTTACCTCTTCCATTTCTTGCGGAATTGAATGACTGTGACGAACGGTTCCTTTAGTAAAACCCTGGTTCGTGCGCCTGCGCGCATTTCGGCCATCTAGCGTTTGACCGGCAGGCTGACCGACGCGAATCACGGCTCGCGACCAAGGTTCGAGTATGGGTTAGGGACGAGATGCAGGGCTCTTGCCTTTGGCAGCCATGCTCCCGCGGATCGGGCTAACCGTTCGAGCAGGCAAGGAGAGTAGCCATCGCGCGATTCGCTTGGCTTGTGTGCTACAATAGAAGTATGACCACCACTAAGATTCTTCTTCGTGTATTCCTGATTCTGCTCATCCTAGCAAGTCTATGGCTGGCGTTTTCCTCCTTGATAGGCATGGTGGATCGCGCACTGTCTCCTGTCCGCCGATTGGAGCAGAGCAATCAGGCTCTCCAGACGCAGGTATATGCGCTGCTTCACCCAACTCCTACCATCCTGCCGGACCCGATAACCATCATCCACGAGGTGCGTACACTGGCGCGTCTGGAAACCATCCACTACAGCGTGGAAAAAGTGATTACCGCCGAAACCAACCAGGGAACACTAGGCGTGCTCTTCGGTGATCGCCTGTTGTTCGTTGCGCATGGGGTGGTCATAGCGGGCGTGGACATGGGGAAGCTGCAGCCGGATGACCTTTGGGTGCGAGGCAACGTCTTGTACGTGCGCCTGCCGCCGGCAGAGGTTTTCCTGGCCACGCTGGATAACGAACGTTCCTATGTTTATGACCGCGAAACCGGTTTGTTCACGCATGGTGATCCCAATCTGGAAACGGCTGCCCGTCAGACAGCGGAACAGGAAATCTACAAGGCCGCGCTGGAGGATGGCATCTTGGAGCTGGCGCGGGTCAACGCCGAAAACTATCTCTCGCGTCTGTTCCGCAGTCTGGGCTATCCAGAAGTCATTTTCGTTCCGGCTGCGCCTTAAAGGTGCAAAAACTGTAGGACAACTTCTACAGGGCCATATCGCCGGCAACTCTTGCGTGCACACCGTACTTCGGGGGGAGAAGGAGCGCCAATTCCCGGAGGTGAATTTCCGTAAGGTTGAATCTTGCTTCGTAGGGAACGGTTTCTGCAACGTTGTAGGCCGTGTCCTCGATGTTATAGGTTATAATTGAAAACGATTTTCAATTGTGAGGAAGAAGGATGCGTGGAGAAGGTTGGTTAGCGCAATTGCAGCAGGCCGGTTATCGCTTGACGGCGGCGCGCCGTGCCGTTGTGGAGGCGTTATCCTCCTCCTCTCGCGCGCTGACTCCGGTTGAAGTCTACGTCGCGGCTCGCAGGCGCGATCCGCGGCTGGGATTGGTCACAGTTTATCGAACGTTGGAGAAACTCGAATCGTTGGGGTTGATTCAACGCGTCCATCATGTGCAAGGCTGTCAGGCGTTTCTGCGGGCCGGAGATGGTCACCATCACCTTTTGCTCTGTGAACGTTGTGGGCGGGCGGTGTTGTTTTTCGAAGGAGAGGATTGGCAATCGTTGTTTGCTCACATTGCAGACCAGGCCGGCTTCGAAATCAGATCACATTGGCTGCAGCTCTTCGGCCTATGCCAAGCCTGTAGAACGGACTTTTAGCCTGTCTGTCGCGATCGCCTGGACGGGCAGTCCTGGCAAGGGTTTTCTGTTACGGCAACTCTGAAAGATTGTCCTATGGAGGTTGTATGTGCATGTTCTGTGTCGCCACCCCGCCGCCGCGGCTGGGGTGGCGCTTGACAACCGGCAACGCAAGTCGCGGCGGAAGAGATGCCTGCCGCCGCAGCGGTTTCGCCCGTTTGCCATGTTGACGGCGTTGGCCTTGTTGGTTCTCGCTATCGGCTCGACAATTTTCCACGGCAAGTTCCCTGAACTAGGTTGAATGCTAGCTGTGGGTCGGATGGTCAATCCGACTTCTGACAATACTTGTTTTCTTGAAAAAGAATATCCATTTCATGAAGGAGAACTCGTGAGAACCAAACCGCCCCTTCTTTCGCTGTCGCTTATCGTTCTTCAGCTGCTTTCGTCCTGCGCGAGCGGAAGACCCTCGGCAGGCGACGATAGGCTCCAAGTCCTGGCCACGACCTCGATTGTCGCGGATGTGGTGCGTCGGGTTGGCGGCGACTACGTCCAGGTAATGACGCTCCTGCCCTTCGGCGCGGACCCGCACACCTTCAAGCCGCGTCCGCAAGACGTCGCTGCTATCGTCGAGGCGCAGATTGTCTTCGCCAACGGCGCCGGGCTGGAGGAGTTTCTCGAACCGCTCTTGGAAAGCGCGGGAGCGATGGATAAACTCGTCGAGGTTTCTGCAGGGATCGAACTCCTTCCCTTCGCGGGAGAGGACGAAGGGGAAGAGAACCATCACGAAAGCGGCGATCCGCATACCTGGATGGACCCGAATAACGTCCTTGTCTGGGTGGCGAATATCACCGCTGCGCTGGTCGAGGCCGATCCACAACATGACCCCGCGTACCGGGCGAACGCCGCAGCCTACGCCTCGGAACTGCGCGCCCTCGACGGCTGGATTCGTCAACAGGTAGCGCAGGTGCCGGCGGAGAACCGCTATCTGGTAGCCGACCATGCTGTTCTTGGGTATTTTGCTGACGAGTACGGTTTTACCCAGATCGGGACGATCGCCGGCTCGTTCAGCACGGGCGCTTCGCCTTCGGCGCACGAGCTGGCGGTTCTCCAGAAACGGATTCGCTCCTATGGCGTAAAGGCCGTCTTCGTGGGCGTGGAGGTCAATCAGAATCTAGCTCAGCAGGTTGCTCACGACACCGGCGTGAAGCTTGTCCCACTCTACCACGGCTCGCTGACCGACGCCGCCGGCCCGGTTCCAACCTACCTGGAGTTTATGCGCTATAATGTAACCGCAATTGTCGAGGCGCTGAAGTAGGCCAACCAATCCTTCGATTTCGAAACTCACGCCTGTGTATTCTCACGTCCCTCACCAACCTGACCAGCCAATCTTGAATCTTGCCCGCGTTTCTCTGCGCTATGATCGGGTCGCCGCTCTGGAGAATGTCTCCTTTCATCTGCACGCCGGCGAGCGGGTGGCCGTCGTTGGTCCCAACGGCGCCGGCAAGAGCACGTTGTTCAAGATTATAGCCGGCCTGCTGCGACCGACGGAGGGTGAGGTAACCGTTTATGGCTCGGGGCCTGGGAGGCATGGCTGTATCGGCTATGTCCCGCAGCGCAGTAACGTGGACTGGCATTTCCCCGTCTCGGTGGCGGATGTGGTCATGATGGGGCGGATTGCCAAACTGGGGCTATTCCACCGGCCAAAACGAGGCGATTGGGATGTGGTTCGCGCCGCGCTAGAGACGGTTGGCATCGCCGACCTGGCGAAGCGTCAGATCGCTGAACTCTCCGTTGGGCAGCAGCAACGTATGTTCCTCGCCCGCGCCTTGGCGCAGGAAGCCGAATTGATGTTGCTGGATGAACCGCTGACCGGCATGGACTCGCCAACTCAGGAGAGTCTGCTTTCTCTGCTGGCGGATCTCCAGCAACGTGGCGTGACCCTGCTGGTGGCCACGCATGACCTCGAGCAGGCTGCCCGTCACTTCGACCGCATCCTGCTGCTCAACCGCCGGCTGATTGCCTTTGGCCTGCCGGAGCAGGTTTTGCAGGCCGGCAACCTGGCGCGTGCTTATGGCAGCCGCCTGGCCTTGCCGGATGGTCTATTCATCGCCGATACCTGCTGCGAGGGAGACGAGTATGTCCATCCTTGATTGGCTGCTCGAACCCCTCCGCTATGGGTTCATGCTGCGCGGTTTGGCGGCAGCGGTGTTGACGGGGATCGTCTGCGCCGTCGTCGGAACCTACGTTGTCCTGCGCGGGATGGCCTTCTTCGGCGACGCCCTGGCGCACACAGTCCTGCCTGGGGTGGCGGCGGGCTATCTCCTAGGCGGCGGGGCGCGCGAGCCGCTCTTCTGGTGGGCGCTGGGGACCGCGGTGGCAGCCTCGTTCGGCATTGGCGCCATCACGCGTAGCGGGCGAGTCAAGGAAGATACCGCCATCGGTATTATCTTTGCCGGCATGTTTGCCCTGGGCATTGCCCTCATCTCAACCATGCACAGTTACGCTGTGGATTTGAGCCACTTCCTCTTCGGGGACGTGCTGGGCGTCCGTTTGCAAAGCCTCGCTTGGATGGCCATTTTCGGTTTTGGCGTCCTTTTGGTCATTGCCCTTTTTTATAAAGAATTTCTGGTGATTTCTTTTGACCCTGTCCTGGCGCAAACCCTGCGCTTACCGGTGGTAGTCTTCCACAATCTCATGCTGGTGCTGATTGCTGTGACGGTGGCGGTCGCTATGCAAACGGTTGGCGTGGCGCTGATGGTTGCCATGCTGGTCACGCCGGCGGCCGCCGCCTCGCTCCTGACGCGCCGCCTGCTCCCGATGATGATACTCGCGGCAGCCTTAGCGGCGGCTTCCGGAGTCGTCGGTCTCTACGCGTCCTACTACCTGGGCATCGCCTCCGGCGCGGCGATCGTGCTGACGGCGACGCTGTTCTTTGCGTTGACCTTTTTCTTCGGTTCCCCAGGGAAAATCGGATGGAAACGGGGTTTGTGAGGGGGATTCGCCGCCATCTCATCGTTTCTCTCTTCCTGCTGACTATGCTGTTAGCCGCGTGCGGTTGGACAAACATGCCGACGGCGTCCACTCTGGTCGCCACGCAGTATGTCTTGGTGACTGCGGCTGCCGATGCCACGTCCACGCCGACGCCGTTCCAACCTGTCCAGGAGCCTTCGCCGACGACGACCAGGCCGGCTCCCACGCTCACGGCTACGCCGCCTCCAACTTTAGCCACCGGTGCTCGACCTCGTTATACCTTAAACGTCGCCTTGGACTATGCCGCCCACACGCTGGCGGTCGAAGAGATGATTGCCTACCCGAACCAAACCGGCGAGGTGCTCGACCGCCTGCTGCTGGCCGTTGAGCCGAATCGCTGGCCGGGGTGCTTTTCCTTGAAGAGTCTTTTGGTAAACGGGCAGGAAGTGAAAACATACACGTTGACGGGCGGTTGGTTGGAGGTGTCGCTGCCTGCGCCTCTCTCGCCGGGCGAGGCGGTCGCGCTGCACCTGCGCTACACCCTGTCCATGCCCTGGGACAACGCCAACCGGATTTTCGGTTACAACAACTGGCAGCTCAACGCCGTGGATTGGTATCCGTTCGTGCTGCCGTACGTGCCGGGGCAGGGCTGGTTGAAGTACGAGCCGGCCTCCGTCGGCGAGCATTTAATCTATGAGGTAGCCGATTTTGCAGTGACTATCCAGCCTGTGGGTGA
The DNA here is from genome assembly GCA_034436015.1 of Anaerolineales bacterium. Taxonomy (GTDB): domain Bacteria; phylum Chloroflexota; class Anaerolineae; order Anaerolineales; family Villigracilaceae; genus DAOTVX01. Next base: position 21,158 of record DAOTWG010000029.1, on the reverse strand, counting down.
GATGACCGCGCTGGTGATTGCCGCCAGCGCGCCGGCAGAAGGTGGACGATACCATCTGACGGCAGCGCGCAACTTTGCGTTCTCGGCCAGTCCCCATTTTCTGAGTAAATCCGCAACGGCTGCCGGAGTGACGATCACCAGCTATTACTTCAAAGCGGAAAGCAACGGCGGCGAGGCTGTTTTGAATCAGGTCGCGCGCGCGTTGGCGACCTATAGCGCGCGGTTTGCGCCTTATCCCTATCCCAGTTTGAGCATCGTAGAAGCTATCTGTCCGGACGGCATGGAGCAAAGCGGATTGTTTTTCCTCAGTCGTCGTTTCTATACGGATTACAATGGCGGCGTGCTGAACAATTTGATTGCTATCGGCGTTCATGAAGCAGCGCACAACTGGTGGTATGGCCTGGTAGGGAACAATCAGGCGATGGAACCGTGGTTGGACGAGGCTCTTTCCACATACTCGGAGTACATCTTCTATAGCGACAACTACCCTTCACAGGCGGAAGCATGGTGGGATTTCCGCGTCAACACCTTCAAGCCGACCGGTTGGGTGGATGCGAACATTTACAACGGCGGTGAATTTCGTCCCTACACAAATGCGGTGTATCTACAGGGGGCGCGTTTTCTCCACGCCTTGCGTCAGCGCATGGGGGAGGAAGCATTCTTTGCTTTCCTGAAAGCATACGCCGGCCAGATGGCTTACCGGCGCGCCAGCGCGGCGGATTTTTTTGCTCTGGCGCGGCAATACAGCAGCGCTGATTTTTCGGATCTGGTCATGGCGTATTTCCGGAACGCTCCGTGAACTATGGTGTGGCGCTCAGCCTTCACAAGAGGCTGGGTGGATCGATCTCTACGCGCCAGGAGGGGAATGGTTTGCCGCGCAGCAACGCGAGCGGATCGGCCCCGCGCAAAACGATTTGCCAGCGATACTGACCACCTAATCGGGCAAAGAAACATGGCGCTGGACCGATTAAATCGAGCGCGAGGTGGCGTTCGCGGAGTTCGGTGCGGATTCGGTCGGCCATGCGTTGCGCTTCGGCCTCGGCTTTGTGGGGGTCTGTGTGACGATATTCCAAGCGCGCGAGATGGGCAAAAGGGGGATAACCGAGCCGACGTCGCTCCCGCAACTCGCGCGTGTAGAATCCGTCCACATCGTGTCGCGCGGCGCATTGAACGACATAATGTTGCGGCTGGAATGTTTGCAGGATGACTTGGCCTCCGCGGTCAGACCGCCCGGCCCGGCCAGCCACCTGCGTCAGCAGGCTGAACGCGCGCTCGGCGGCGAATGGGTCGGGCAGGTTGAGGCCCACCTCTGCCAACACCACGCCGACCAGGGTCACGAGCGGCAGATCGAGTCCTTTAGCGAGCATTTGCGTCCCGATGAGCACGTCGGCGCGATGGGCGACAAAATGGCCGAGGATGATTTCGTGCGCTTCCTTTTGGCGCGTGGTTTCCCAGTCCCAGCGTAGGGTGCGCGCCGTTGGGAAGAGCGCCTTGACCTCCGCCTCTACTTTCTCGCTGCCCAGGCCGTAGTGGCGAATCTGCTGACTACGGCAAGTTGGGCACTTCTGGAACATCTGGCGGGCGTAGCCGCAGGCGTGGCAGCGCAGTTGCGCACGCGGCGAATCGGTAGACACATGCTTGCCGGGAAGATGGTAGGTCAGAGGTAAATCGCAGTAAGGGCACTTCGCGGCGTAACCGCACTCGCGGCAGAACACGTAGGTAGCCGTGCCGCGCCGGTTTAGGTAGAGGATGGCCTGTTCGTTCCGCTCCAGCACTTCGCTCAGGGCTTCCTGCAGAGCGCGGCTGAAGATATGACGATTGCCGCCCTTCAGTTCCTCGCGCATATCTACAACCTGGACGGGCGGCAAGCCGCTCGCTTCGACGGGCCGCGACTCGCGGCCATGGAGGATGCGTTGTTGCAATTGCAGGCAGATACTCTTGCCAACCTCGGCCTCATAGCGTTGCTGGATGGTCGGCGTAGCGGAACCCAGAATGCAGACCGCGTTGCAGAGGCGGGCGTACACTTTCGCCGCTTCGATCGCGTGATAAAATGGCGGCTCCGCTTGGTAGTAGGAGGCATCGTGGCATTCATCGACAATCAAGAGGCCGGGGTTGGGGAAAGGGGTAAACAATGCCGAACGCGGCCCGACAACGACTTGTAACAACCCCAATCGCGCTCGCCGCCAGGTATCGTATCGTTCGCCGGGTGAAAGGCGGGAGTGAAGAAGACCAACCTGACCGGGGAAACGCGCCAGAAAGCGACGTATGGTCTGCGGGGTGATAGCGATCTCAGGGACGAGGATGATGGCCTGTTGGCCGCGTTGCAAGCATTCCTGCACCGCGCGCAGGTATATTTCGGTTTTGCCCGAACCGGTGATGCCTTGCAAGAGGAAAGGACGGAGTGGAGCGCTGCGTTCGTGCGAGGCGGTAAAGGCATTGGCAATGGCTTCCCACACTTGTTGCTGTTCCTGGGTCAAGGGTGGTGGCTCGCGGCCAGGCAATGCGCTGCCGTCAATATGGTGAAGCGGATCACGCCAGATTTCCGTCTCACGCAGAAGGATGAGGCCATGTTCGGCCAGTTCCTGTAAGTCGGTGAGCGTGCAGCCGGATTCGGCATAGACCCAGGAGACAGGCACGGCGTCTGCTTCGCGCATCAGGACGCGCAACGCGGCCTGTCGGCGCTGGAGGGTGGACGGGGTCCGTCCCAGGGTTGGCATGGCTGCTTCGGCCTGCTCTGGTGGGACGGCAAGTTGTGCGGCGCGAACATACTTTGGGCGGACGGCAGGCGGCGGCAAGACCGGCTGGGTGGTGAGCACGCCGCGACGCGTCAGAAATTGTGCCGTCTTGCGCCAGTCCACATGCTTGAAATGGCGGTCAATCTGCCGGCCACGTAGCGCCCCGCGCTCGCGTAGCAGTGTCAACAGGCGAGCGCCGATTTTGCCCTCGTCCGCCGTCAGGCGCGCGGCGCCTTCCTCCCGCAGTCGGTATAGCGTATCGGCGTGCTGGCTCAGGCCGGCGGGCAACATCAGGTCGATGAAAGCGGCGAGCGGCTGAAGGGTGGAATCGGCCAGCCGGCGCGCCAGTTCAAGCTGCGCGAGGGTCAGCGCGGGCAGCGGGTCGAGCAAGGCAAGCACGGAGCGCGTTTCCTGAACGGAAGGCCGGTCGAGCAGTTCGAGCACCACACCTTGCACGGTTTGCTTCCCCAAAGGCACGGTGACCAGAGAGCCCGGCCGAATTTCTTCTGCCAGCTCTGGCGGGATGGCATAGTCGAATTCACCGCTCCAAGCAAGGACATTGACCACAACGCGCGCGTACATCGGGACTGATTATACTCGCAGGTCAGAACGCGCAATCGGTTTCTACCTGGGTTTCCGCGAAGCCTGCGTCGCCGGCCCTACGCCGGCGCGGTGAATGTTCGGCAGTTTCGCTGATCTTTTAAGGTTGTTTCCCTTGAAGTCTGTTTCTGAATATGTTACAATCGTATGTGAACTTCCCCAAGATATAGGGGGTTTTTCGTCTCAGGACGCCACCTGTGGCGGCTACGTTTGTTCTGTTATGGAGTTTGGATGCGTTGTCCATATTGTCAACGGGAGGGTTCCCGAGTGCTCGATACGACGCCGGATCATCAGGGAATACGTCGGCGGAGAGAATGCTTGCGCTGCGGCCAACGCTTTAGCAGTTATGAACGTCCTCTCCTGGCTACGCCGCTGATTATCAAGCAGGATGGTACGCGTGAGGAATTCGATCGCGCTAAACTGGAACGGGGGATTCGCATTGCTTGCGCGAAACGTCCGGTCTCGGCGGAGGACATCGATCGTCTGGCGGGGCAGGTGGAATCGGAATTGCAGAAGATGGGGAAAGCGGAGGTCTCCTCACGCGTGGTTGGCGACTTGGTCATCAATGGGTTAAAAGAATTGGATCAAATTGCCTATATCCGCTATGCCATTGTCTATTTGCGCTTGTCTGACCTGCATGCTTTGCGCAATGAGATAGACCGTTTGCTGGAAGGGTGAACAATCCGTTTGCGAGTGTCCCGTCCGGTCTCTCGCCTTGAAGGGGCCGAGGGTGTTTTTTGGAAAATCTTCTTGCCAAAGGAGTCCGGCAATGTCCACTGCCAAGCCGAATAAACACGGTTTACTTCCTACGCCTGCCATGCCCAAGGGCTTGCCGTCGGTTGAACTGAGCGAGAATGCCCGTCAGGTGCTGACGCGGCGGTATCTGCGTCGCGGCGATGACGGTAAGCCGGTCGAAGGCGTGGAGGAAATGTTCTGGCGCGTCGCCTGGCATGTTGCCAAAGTGGAGGAACAATGGGGCAGCGATGTCATGGCGCGCGCCATTGCTTTCTACCATCTCCTGGCAAGCAAGAAATTCTTCCCGAATTCCCCCACCTTTACCGGCGCGGGCACGCCTTTAGGGCAACTGGCGGCTTGTTTTGTCCTTCCTATTTCCGATGACATGGGACGCCGCGAGAGCGGCATTTTCCAGACGCTGCGAAACGCTGCCCTGATTCAACAAACCGGCGGCGGCAACGGTTTTTCCTTCTCGCGCTTGCGTCCGAAAGGCGCGGTAGTCAAGTCCTCGGCCGGGCAGGCGACAGGGCCGGTTGGCTTCCTGCGCGTCTACGATAAGGCCTTCGGCGAGATCGCGCAAGGGGGCACGCGCCGCGGCGCCAACATGGCTGTTCTGCGTGTGGACCATCCCGATATCGAAGAATTTATCACCTGCAAGACGGACGAGAATGCCATCACGAACTTCAACATTTCGGTTGGCATTACCGATGCGTTCATGCGCGCGGTGGAGAACGACGAGGAATGGGCGCTGCGCTTCCCCGATGTGACCGATCCGCGCTATCGTGATTTCGACGGCACGTTGGAAGAAGCCGAACGAGCCGGCTTGCCTATTCGCGTGTATCGCAAGGTGCGCGCGCGTGACCTGTTTGCGAAAATCGTGCGCCAGGCGCACCACAATGGCGAACCGGGTGTTCTGTTTCTCGACACGGCCAATCGCTCCAATCCTGTGCCACATTTGTATCAACTGGAGTCCACGAACCCGTGCGGCGAACAATGGTTGGGCGGCTTTGAGAATTGCTGTCTAGGCTCGATCAACCTGAACGAGCACTGCGCGCCTGACGGCGCGGTGGATTGGGAAACGCTGCGCCAGAGCGTGGAGACGGCGACTCGCTTGCTGGATGACGTGGTGGAAGCCAATGCCTACGTGCCGGCCGTGCCACAACTTAAAGAAGCCGCCCATCGCGCCCGACGCATTGGCCTGGGCCTCATGGGCCTAGCCGACCTAATGTACCATGTTGGCGTCCGCTATGGTTCCGCGGAAGGGCAAGAGTTTGCTTCGCAGGTCATGGAATATATCCGCTACCATGCCATGAAGACCAGCATCGCGCTGGCCCAGGAGCGAGGCGCTTTCCCGGCGATCAAGGGCAGCATCTACGACCCAGAGAATATGCAATGGCAACCGCCGAGGAGCATCGTTCCCTATACCCATGATTGGGGGCGCCCGGCGTTGGACTGGCAGGAGATCGTGGAAGGCATTCGCCGTCACGGGATACGCAACGCGGCCACACTCACCATTGCGCCTACGGGCACCATTGCTACGGTCGCCGGAATCGAGGGCTATGGCTGCGAACCGGTCTTCGCCCTGGCCTACATTCGCCACGTCAACGACAACGGCAAGGATTTGCAACTCACCTATGCCAGTAAGCGTTTTGAGCAAGCGCTCATGCGGGCCGGCATCCCGGAAGAGAAGCGACAGGAGATTTATGAACGCGTTTTGCATGAGGGAACCTGTCAACACATCGCGGAAGTGCCAGAAGAGATTCGGCGCGTCTTTGTCGTTGCCTCCGATATAACTGCTGAGGAGCATGTGCGCATGCAAGCGGCCGTGCAGGCGTTCGTAGACAACTCTATCTCCAAGACGATCAACTTCCCCGAAACGGCTACCGAGGAGGATGTGGCGAGGGCTTACCTCCTGGCCTGGAAACTTGGCTGCAAGGGCTTGACGGTGTATGTGACCGGCTCGCGCGAGAAAGTGGTGTTGGAGACGAAAGCCACCGCCGCGAAGAAGCGCGAGGGGCAATCTGTCGCTCAGGTGGAGTCTCCTGCGCAGGAGGTTCCGGTGCAGCCGGCTTTGCCGTACTGGCCATCTGTACAGGGGGCAGCGCCGCGCAGCCTGGCGGAGTCCGAGATCGCTACACAACTGGCTGCCTGGCATGAGTCGAAGAAACCGCGCCCGCGCCGGTTGTCCGGCGTCACATACCGCGTGGAAACGCCTCTTGGTCGAGCGTTCGTTACTATCAATGAGAACGGCGATGGACAACCGTTCGAGGTTTTCATTAACACGGCGAAGGCGGGGTCTGAGACGGCGGCAGTCTCGGAGGCGATTGGACGGCTGATTTCCTATGTTTTGCGTCTGGCCTCGCCGATTTCCCCGCGCGACCGTCTGGCCGAGGTGGTCAAGCAACTGTGCGGTATTGGCGGCGGGCGTTCGTTGGGATTTGGCCCGAATCGCGTCCGTTCCCTGCCCGATGGCGTCGGGCAAGTGCTGGACGAATATTTGCAGTGGAAAGCGGCCGTCAATCGAGAAAGAGGAAACGGGCAGGAAGAGCGGCGCCCGGCCGTACAGCCGGTGCTTGCGCCTGCGCCGGTCGCTGGCGGCGCGCAAAGCGCGATGACCCCGACGGGGCTTTCTGGCGAACAACCGGAAGCCATGGCCGCATATCAAGCCGGTTCCGGCACTGGGGATCTGTGTCCGGAGTGTGGCGAGGCCAGCATGGTCAACGAGGAGGGCTGTCGCAAGTGCTACGGCTGCGGCTACAGCGAGTGCTGACCGTTTGCACGAACAGGGACGCAACATGTTTTCGATGGCCGGCTGAGCCAACTGACATCGGCTTGTGGCTGCGAAAGCCTGAAGTCCTTGTAAGCGTTCAACCTTTCCCGTTGGATCCGGAACGGAACAAGACTTGGAGATGCAGAGATGCCTAGCATAACGCGGCGGTTATCTGTAGCCGGCGCCTAGCACTCGGCGTTCTCTGCCGTGTAAATTCTTTGTTATAATCTCCTGCACAGGATAGGCTTGTTATGGATTTCAAGGATATTACTTTCCCGGACAACTTTATTTTCGACGCCGTTGAGGAGGATTTGCGTAGCGGGCGCTTTCACTACGTTCGCACTCGCCTGCCGCCCGAGCCAAATGGCTACCTTCATATTGGCCACGCGAAGGCTTTCTTGATTGACTATATGGTCGCCAAAAAGTTCGGCGGTGAGCTCTACCTGCGCTTTGATGATACGAACCCGGTTAAAGAGGACACCGAGTATGTCGAAGCCATCAAGGAGGATGCGCGCTGGCTCGGCATTGAATGGGTCAAGGAGACCTATGCCTCCGATTATTTCGATTTACTCTATGAGTGGGCGGTGCAGCTGGTCAAGAAGGGCAAGGCGTATGTGGATGATCAGAGTCCCGAGGAAGTCAGTCGCAATCGCGGCACGTTGACCGAGGCGGGTGTAGAAAGTCTGTATCGCAACCGCTCTGTGGAGGAAAACCTCGAGTTGCTGGAGCGCATGAAGAAGGGGGAATTTCCAGAAGGCAGTCGCGTGCTGCGCGCCAAGATTGATATGGCGCATAGCAACCTAAACCTGCGCGACCCAGTCATGTATCGCATCTTGCATGTCCCCCACCATCGTACCGGCGACAAATGGTGCATCTATCCGCTCTATGATTGGGCGCATGGTCAGAACGATTCGATGGAGGGTATCACGCACTCGCTCTGCTCGCTGGAGTATGAGAATCATCGGCCGCTTTACGAATGGTTCTTGCGGGAACTGGGCGTCTTCCAGCCGCGGCAAATTGAGTTCGCCCGGCTGAAGATGACACACACGGTGCTTAGCAAGCGCAAGTTGCGCCGTCTTGTGGAGGAGGGCTACGTGCGCGGTTGGGATGACCCGCGTTTGCCCACGCTGCGCGCGCTACGCCGGCGCGGCTACACGCCTGAGGCCATCTGGGCGTTCATCTGCCGCATTGGCATTTCGAAAACCGACAGCGTGGTGGACATGTCGTTGTTGGAAGATTGCATCCGCAATGACCTCAACAAACGCGCTCCGCGCCGCATGGCGGTTCTGCGCCCGATCAAGTTGGTCATTGATAACTATCCCGACGATCTGGTGGAGGAGATGGAAGCCGTCAATAATCCCGAAGACCCCTCTGCCGGCACGCGCACGATTCCCTTCTCGAAGGTGCTTTATATCGAGCGCGATGATTTTCGCGAGACTCCGCTGCCAAAGTATTATCGCCTCTATCCGGGCAACGAGGTGCGGTTGCGCTATGCTTACCTGGTGACCTGCACTGGCTTCACGCGTGACCCACAGACCAGCGAGGTGATGGAGGTCCATTGCACCTACGATCCTGCCACACGAGGCGGCGACGCGCCCGATGGCCGTAAAGTCAAGGCCACAATTCACTGGCTTTCTGCGCGGCACGCCCAATCTGCCGAAGTGCGTCTTTACGATCGCCTCTTCCTGCACAAAAGCCCGGATGAGGTGGAGGACTTCATCGCCTACCTCAACCCTAACTCGCTCGAGATTCTCCTAAACTGTTTCGTTGAACCATCGCTTGCGCAGGCTCGGACGGGCGATACGTTCCAGTTCGAGCGTCTAGGGTATTTCTGCGTGGACCCTGATTCGAGCGCAGGCCGATCCGTTTTCAACCGTACCGTCTCGCTCAAAGATACCTGGGCGAAGATTGCGAAGAAGATAAGCGACTGATGGAGGCGTGTTACTCCTCCTCTCTCCTCCTGCCTGTGTATTTTTGTTTCCATTCGAACAGCTTGTTGAGAGCCTCAATAGGCGAGAGTTGATTGATATCGAGCGCCCGGAGCTCTTCGAGCAAGGGGTTGGTTTCCGGGAAGAGGGCGGCCTGTTGCGCAGCCAGAGGGTTGGGGCGTATAACCCGGGCGGAGGATTTCTCGAATTCTTGCACAATTTCGTTCGCGCGTTGCAGTACGGGGCGTGGCAGGCCGGCCAGCTGCGCGACATGGATGCCGTAGGAACGGTCGGCGCCGCCAGGGATGATTTTGTGCAGGAATACGACCTTCCCATCCGCCTCGCTAACGGCCACGTTGTAGTTGCGCACGCCCGGTAGAAGGTCGGCCAGTTGAGTCAGTTCGTGGTAATGCGTGGCGAACAGCGTCTTGGCGCGTAGGAGGGGGTGATTGTGAATATACTCAACCACTGCCCAGGCAATCGAGACGCCGTCATAGGTGCTGGTGCCGCGCCCGATTTCGTCGAGGATGAGTAAACTGCGCGCCGTAGCGTGGTGCAGGATGTTTGCCGTCTCGATCATCTCGACCATGAAGGTAGATTGGCCGGCGTGAATCTCATCCTGCGCGCCGATGCGGGTGAAAATGCGATCCACCAGGCCGATGCGCGCCGAAGCGGCCGGGACGAACGAGCCGATTTGCGCCAGGAGGACGATCAGCGCGACCTGACGCAGGAACGTGCTTTTGCCGGACATGTTTGGGCCGGTGATGATCCGCACGATTTCGCCCGGTTCGAAGATGAGATCGTTCGGCACGAAACGCTCCTCGCGCAGAGTCTGTTCCACAACCGGATGCCGCCCTTCCCGTATCTCCAGCGTTCCGCTTTCCTCAATTTGTGGCCGGGTGTAGTCGTGGATGGCTGCTACTTCACCCAACGCGGCCAGCACGTCCAGTTCGGCCAGGATGCGCGCCGTCTGGAGCAGGCGCGAGGCCGATTTCGCCAGCGAAGCGCAGACTTCCCGGAAGAGCCGCTGCTCAATGTCGCGTATGCGTTCCTCGGCATTCAACACCAGCGCCTCGTATTCTTTCATCTCCGGCGTGATGTAACGTTCGGCGTTGACCAGCGTTTGCTTGCGAATGTAATCGGATGGGACGGTGCCAGCGTTGGCGTGTGAGACCTCGATGTAATAACCAAAGACTTTGTTGTAACCAACTTTCAGGGACTTAATGCCGGTTCGTTCCCGTTCGACCGATTCCAGGTTGGCGATCCACTCGCGGGCGTGGCGCGAGGCCTCCACCACGCTGTCCAGTTCGGCGGAATAGCCAGGGCGAATGACGCCTATGTTCTGCAAAGTAGCCGGCGGGTCATCGGCGATGGCGTTGTGCAATAACTGGAGTTCGGCGTTGCAGTCTTCCGGTATTGGCAGCACGTCGCGATCAGGGAGTGCTTCGCGTTGAAGCAGGTGTTGGACGGTTGGCAAGCGTTGCAAGGTCTCGCGCAGGGCGACCAGGTCGCGCGGCTGAGCGTGTCCGCTGCGGACGCGATTCGTTAGACGTTCTAAATCGGCCAGGGGCTTGAGCGCGGCGCGCAGTGCGGCGCGGAGCATGGAGCGGGTGAAGAAATACTCCACGCCATCCTGCCGACGGCGAATCCTTGCTACGTCTAGCAAGGGTTGACTGACCCACTGACGGAGCAAGCGTTTGCCCATTGGGGTCACTGTTTGATCCAACACGCCGAGCAAGGAACCCTTGACCTCGCCGCGCAACGTTTCGGTCAACTCGAGATTGCGGCGGGTGGCCGCATCGAGGGTCATGAACTCATCCAGGCTGTAGTAACGCAGGCCGGTGAGCAGGGCAAGAGCGGCACTTTCGGTTTCCTTCAGGTATTGCAGGATAGCGCCAGCGGCACGCACGGCAAGCGACTTATCCTTCAGACCAAAGCCATCCAGCGTGGCGGCCTGGAAGTGCGCCAGAAGGGTTTCTCGGCACCGTCCTACCTCGAAACGCCAGGCCGGCCAGGTGGTGGGATGGCCGGGCAGGCCGTTAGGTAGGATGAGATTATCAGGGTGGAGAATCTCGGCCGGGCGCAGGCGCGTCAGTTCGGCGCGCAGTGGCCCTAATTCCGGGGGAGAGGTGAGTTCGGTGACGGCGAATTCCCCTGTGGTAATATCGGCATACGCAACCGCTGCACGTAGATTCTCGCGACCCTCTTCCACGTCTAGCACTACGGCAGCGAGGTAGTTGTTGGAATCGCCGGGCAGGAGTCCCGGCTCGACCACAGTGCCGGGCGTGACCACGCGCACCACTTTGCGCGGGAACAGCCCTTTGACCGGCGTATCGCCGACCTGCTCACAGATGGCGACGTGGTAGCCCTTTTCGATGAGGCGCGCCAGGTGGTTATCGAGAGCATGGTAGGGAATACCGGCCAGCGGCGCACGTTGCCCCTTGCCAATAGGCCGCGAAGTCAGGACAATATCCAGTTCGCGGGCGGTAATTTCGGCGTCTTCGTCGAACGTTTCGTAGAAATCACCCAGGCGGAAGAGCAGAATACAGTTTGGATACCGCCGTTTGATTTCCAGGTATTGTTTACGGATGGGGGTAATGTCGCCAGACATGACTTGATTGTATGATTGAGGGGCGAAATGAGCAAGGGCGACCGGCGTTTTTTTTGCTTAACTGTTCGATTCGTGGTATGCTCAAAAGATGATGTTGCCCGATTTGTATGTGGACGATCGTGTGCGCTTACGTAAGCCCCATCCCTGCGGCTCGTATGAATGGGTGGTGTACCGTATCGGAGCGGATATTGGGTTGCAGTGTCTGCAGTGCGGACGACGCATCCTGCTTAGCCGGCGAGAACTGGCGCGGCGATTAAAAGCGATTCTTTCGCGGGAGCAAAAGCCGTGAGGCTCGTCTGGGTGAGGCGCAAAAGGTACTCGGCGCCGGCTTCGTGAATGTGAATCCGATTGGAGCAAGTGGAACGGCAACGCAAATGACAAAGATGGATTTTTATTCACGGCTCATTGCTGACAATGACCCGATCCCCCAATTGTGCCCACTCGTAGAGCCAACGAGCGTCGGCCGGCGCCAGATTGATGCAACCATGCGAGACCGCGTAGCCGAAGTCGTCGTGCCAGTAGGCGCCGTGAAAGGCTAGATTCCCGTAGTAGGACATGAAATACGGGACCGCTTGTAGGTAATATTCGCTGATCGCCTCGTTGGGCTGAGAGAGCGTGATGTATTTATCGTTGGGTTTGTAGAGAATGGTAAAGTCGCCGGGAGGCGTCCAGCGTTTTTCCCTGCCTGTGGAGACCAGTGTAGTAAACGTCAGTTGGCAATGATCGTACACGCTGAGGGTTTGCTCGGCGAGACTAACATAAATGTAGCGACAAGGCTTGTTCGGGGAGGACGCCTGAGGCGAGACGAGTGCCACTGCCTCCTCCGGCAACCATTCGTCCCACCCAACCGCGATATATCCTGAACGGGCGGGAAGATCCGGGAATTCGTGGATAATCTGATAGCGTTGATAGGCGCGCACGGCTTCCCCTTCGCTGTTGATACTGTTCCCATTGATTAGCACCCAGCCGAAGCGAAACGAGACTGGCCGCGTGAGCAGAATTCCCGTGAGGCGGGAAGGAGAGATTTCTTGTAGATCCTTGCCCTCCATCCAGTTTCCTGAGGCCAGGGCATAGAATGTCTTCCCTTCGCGCATTTCCGTGCGGTAAAAGGCCACGTAAGCCGGCGTGTAGGGGAGATACCCTCGATTAAAAGAACGCCTAATGGCATCGTCAAGCGTAGGGTACAACGGCGCGTTTGGGTCTGCAACCAGGGCGTATCCATATCGCAGGACTGTATAGGATTCGTCGAGCGGCTGGTACCAGGGAGGTTCTGGCGTCGGGGAGGGAGGGGGCGTTCGTGTGGGTGTGGGAGTTGACCGTGGCGAAAACGTAACGGCTGGAGGAGGGAACGTTGCTGTCGGTGTGGCAGGGGAAGGCGCAGGGGAAATAGATTCCCTGACCCTACAGCCGTACATCCCGCCGAGGACAAGGAACAGAAGCGCCGATCGCAGGAACGATAGAAACGCTTGAGAAAGGTGACGGACCTGGTTCATGAAAAGCGGTAATGCTTGCGCACGCGCTGGATGATTTTCCAGGTGCAGGCAAGGCCGCTCGGGAAGACAACCAGATCGCCGGCGCCGATCTCGACAGCATCTCCTTGTTCCGGCGTGACGATCACGTGTCCTTCGAGAAGATAACAGGTTTCGTCGCTATCGTAAAACCATTCGAACTCGGATTCTTCCTTTTCCCAAATGGGCCACTGGAAGACGCCGAGTTGTTGCAATTTCTCTGGGGATGGATTACGCTCTATCGTAATGGGTCGCATGAGAACGCCTCCTAACGGTTCACGCCGGTGTCAATGTAGCCGGCTTGCAGATCGGCAAGGATTTCCTGCACCAGACGCAATTTGCCCTCGCTGAGCAGGGCATCGTTGACATCGTTCAGCAACAAGGGAATGGCGACTTCCTTCCCTCCCCGGCCCGCGATGAGGTTCGGAAAGGCCTGTTGGATGGCAGCCGGTAGATCGGGCTGAATGCTCACTACCCAATGGTCGCGAATATCCTCAAAGGGGAGGTTTTCGCCGATGATGTTGATGTCGTGCTGAGCCAGTGTGTCCAGAACATCTAGGGTAGCGAGGGGAGGATAGATATAGACCACCTCTACCTGGTAGTTACGGAAAGCGCGGGCGTATGCAGGATATTGTGCCTCGGATGTATCTGCGGGAATTTCGATATGCAAGGGATACTCGTGCCAGGGGGGGAAAGAGGCTAAACATAATCCACAATAAAATGTACGCCCGTTCATGAAGGCGGTTTCCGCCGCAAGACCTTGTGGATCGTCGGCAAGGGTCAGGATGCCCGTACGGTAGTCAGGCGAGAGCATGGCAGCAATGTACCCTGCCAGGAATGCCTGTTGTTCCACCGAACGGTTCGTTGCGGCGATGACCGTTAGATTAGCGCTTGGGGCGAGGTCCGGGATGCCCACGGCGAGGAATTGCGCTTGAGGGGCCAACGCTGTCAGTTCGGCCAGACCGGGATCGGGTGGGAAGACGATAACGACCTTAAGCGCTTGGCCAGCCAGTTCGAGATCGAAAGGCGTGAGCATGTTCAGCACTTGAAAGCGCATGCCGGCCGCATAGGCCAGGTCGTAGATGGTCTTCTGGTAGAGAGACGATTCCTCTTGAGGCAGGTCTGCTGGAATGACCAACATCGTCAGAGGAGTAGTCGGTGTTGTGGTAGGAAGCGGAGTAGAAGTTGACCAGACGGTCGCCGTAGCAGAAGGGACGGCCGACGGACGACGCGGCGAGGCGCAGGATACCAACAGGAACGCCAACAGGACAGGGACTAAGCGCGCGCGCACGGGGAATATCTCCAGAAATAGGATACTTGGTATTTTACCCGAAAAAGTCGAGATGCTCCCAATAGGGGCATCTCGACTGTCGAGGAAAGGAGAGACGGATTATATCGCCCTGATGGGCACAGATTTCGCACGCGCGGCCTCGCTTTTCGGCAGGCGCAGAGTCAAGACTCCAGCCTCCAGATGCGCTTCTACCTTGTCTGCTTCCACCGCGGCCGGCAGGCGTAGGGAACGGCGAAATACACCGCCGGGCAGTTCCTGCACCAGGTAATTGCCCTCGCGTTCCGGGAAGCGTCCCTCGATGGTAATGATATCATCCAGGATCTGGATTTGGATGTTCTCCGACGATAGACCTGGCGTCAGGGCTTGAACAATGAAAGCCTCGTCCTCTTCGAGAACATTGACTGCGAGAGGCTGCTCGTTCTCTGGAGGACGGGCAGCCATCTGTATCCAACGGCGTGCCCTGCGATAGGGAAATGCATACACTACCATAGAAAGCTCCTTTCTGTGTTTTGTGAAACAGGATAGCATTTCCCTGTCAGAGGGACGCAAAGGAGTTATTAACGTTCTGTCAGAAACAAGCGTGTGTTCCTTGGGTGGTAGGGCGAAGAGCGCTTCTTGTCTTCGGGGCGCTCAGGGAGTTCCCTAGCCGGAGACGGGAACGTCGCTTAATGTCATTGTTACCTTGTGATCATTGGAACGTCGTACGAGGTTAAGCAAGTGCGCGACGAGCACACCGCTTGACACAGGCTTAACAAGGTAATCGTCCGCGCCAGCGTCCAGCGCGCTGGCTACCTGGCCCGGGTGATCCAGCGCAGAGAGTATCAAAATGGGCGCTTGGCTGAAGGTGCGAATAGCCTTGCAGACTTGCCAGCCATCCATCTTGGGCATCATCAAGTCTAGGATGATGACATCTGGGGCCTCCTGGCATGTCAATTCTACCCCTGCTTTCCCGTCGTTGGCAGTTAGCACCTCGAAACCATGCCTGGCAAGCAATAAGCTTAACAACTCGGTTGTCGCCGCATCGTCGTCAATCGCCAGCACTTTGTAAGGCATGCTTTAATTATCGTGCAAGTCTGGCGTTTTGGAGTTTTCAACCTGTTTACAATCTGTATTATCCTGCGGGCCCCTAGCCTTCTACGTCAAGAATGGCGACCAGGCCTTCTACGGAATTGCCGCCAACCATGATTTCGAACTGACCGGGTTCGACCACGCGCTCCATGTCTTCGTTCAGGAACGATAACGCAGCCGGCGTCAGTGTGAAGTGGATGGTCTGTGTTTCGCCAGGCCGGAGTGTGATACGACGGAAACCCTTAAGTTCCTTTACCGGGCGCGTGACCATTTCGGAGAGCAGATCGCGGACATAGAGTTGCACCACTTCATCCCCTTCGCGCGAACCGGTGTTGGTCACTTCCACGCTGACCGTGACCGAGTCGGCGGGTTTGCTTTTGGAGGGCGCAAGGTGCAAGTTCGCATAGTGGAAGGTGGTGTAGCTCAATCCGTAGCCGAAGGGGAAAAGAGGGGTCGAGTCGTGGAAGAGATAACTGCGCTGGCGAGACGGCTTGTGGTTATAGTATGCCGGTAATTGTCCAACCGAGCGGGGAAAGGTGATAGGCAGTTTCCCGCCAGGACTTGCTTCCCCGAAGAGCACATCGGCAAAAGCCGCTCCACCCTCTTGTCCTAGGTACCACCCCTCGAAGAGAGCGCCCGCGTGCTCTGCTAGATAGTTAACCGAGAGCGGGCGACCGTTGAGGAGCAGGACTATAGTCGGCTTTCCCGTCTCGATCACGGCGCGCGCCAGTTCGTTCTGACGACCCGGCAGGTCCAGGCTATCGCGATCGCCGAGATGTTTTTCACTCCAGGCTTCGCGACAGACGGACTCGTTTTCCCCCAAGACCAACAACACAACTTCTGCTTGGCGGGCGGTCGTCAACGCTTCTGCGATGAGCCGCTCGTCCTCCTCGGCGGAGGTCGGCGTGGCGGCGTCCTCGTGCCAGCCGCGCCATCCTTGCCCGTCAAAGTCCTCCCGGATGATGTTGCACCCTTTGGCATACAGAATCTGAATCTGCCCACCGACTTTCTGGCGTATGCCGTCCAGAATGCCGATGCCTCGCCCCGGATTGGCGCTGTATCCGCCCAGATGCAGACCGGCGGCATTGGGTCCGATCACCGCCAAGGTGCGCAGACGCGTCCTGTCCAGCGGCAGGAGCCCCTCATTTTTGAGGAGGACAAGGCTCTGCACGGCCGCGCGATATGCCAGAAGGCGATGTTCGGCGCAATTCGTGACGCGTTCGGCTTCCTCAGGGTCTGCATAGGGATTATCGAATAAGCCCAACAAGAATTTCGCGCGCAGGATGCGACGCACCGCGCGATCAACCCAGGCAAGGGGCACGAGACCTTGTTTGACTTGCTCTACCAGGGCGCCAAAGCAGTGATCCAGTTCAAAGTCGATGCCGGCTGCGAGCGCTTTGCGCGCGGCATCGGCTTTGGAGGCGGCAATGCGATGTGCACTTTCCAGTTGCGAGATGCCATTTCCGTCGGAGGTAAGGATGCCCTGGAATCCCCATTCCTCACGCAAGACTTGTTCCAGCAACCAGCGGTTGACGTGTAGGGGAATGCCATTGATTTCATTGTAGGAGGCCATGACTGCGCCGACTCCGGCTTCTACCACAGCCGCCTGAAAAGCGGCCAGGAAGTTTTCGCGCAGTTCGCGCTCGGCATAGTTGGCCGGCGCGGCGTTCCGACCGCCTTCCGGTTGCCCATGCGCGGCGAAGTGTTTGGCCGTTGCCAGGACATGTTGCCTGTCAATAGGTTGCTGCATATTGCCCAAGCGAGCGCCTTGCAAGCCGCGTATGGCAGCCACCCCCATACGGGAGCAGAGATAGGGGTCTTCGCCATAGGTCTCTTCCGTGCGGCCCCAACGTGGCTCGCGCGCTAGGTCCAGGACGGGAGTCAGTGCCCAGTTTTCGCCGCGCGCTCGCATCTCGCGCGCGGCCGCGGTGAAGACCTCTTCCACCAGGGACGGATTCCACGTGCTGGCCAAAGCAATGGCCTGAGGGAATGAAGTGCTTCCGTGCGCCATCAAGCCATGCAAGGCTTCGTCAATGAAAAAGGCCGGGATACCCAACCGTGTGTTCTCGCATAGGTAGTGCTGGATTGCGTTGGTCCACAGCGCGGCGGCGCGCGGCGAAGCGTGGAGGCCGGGACGCCCCAGGGCGCCAACGCCTTGCGCTAATTTGTCTTGCATTGCTTCATCGAGTTCGATTGTTTCATCGGGCAGGTTGTCGGCGCGCATTGGAACAATGGACATCTGGGCGACTTTTTCTTCCAGCGTCATGCGCGCCATTAAATCATTCAGACGTTGTTCGATTGGTAAGGATGCATCGCGATAAGGGAGAGTTGTGTTCATGCTTTGATTGTACTACGGAAGCTGCTTCGGTCGAAAAAGGGATGCTTACATTCCGCTATCCCTATCCTTGACAAAAATTACTAACCCGTTTATCATTTTTTTGCAGAAAATAACAACTCGTTTATTGTTTTTCAACGACACCACTCGGTCATCTGACTCTTCGACTTCCATGTCCGTCCGCCACGCCATCCTCGGTCTCCTTGCCCAAAAGCCCCGTCACGGCTACGAACTGCGCGCTGCCTTCGAGGCGGTCGTCGGCGGGGAGGAAGCCTGGGAGGTGAAGCCGGCCCAAATCTACACCACCCTAGAGCGGCTAGAGGAGGCCGGGCTGGTGACCTGCGTCTCCGACCTGGGCGAGGGCGAGGAACCCGCCCGCCGCATCTACGCCCTGGCCGAACCGGGCCGGCAGGCGCTCTCCGAGTGGCTGGCCGAGGGCGTGACCCCCACCCATCAGCGCGACGAATTCTTCGTCAAACTGATTGTAGCGCTGGCGAGCGGCGAATCCGACCCGGCGCATCTCATCCAGACCCAGCGCGGCCGCCTCTATCAGGAACTGCACGACCTGACCACCCGCCGCGAAGTCTGCAACCCGCAGACCGAGATGGCGCAAATCCTGCTCCTCGACAAGGCCATCATGCACCTGGAGGCCGACCTGCGCTGGCTGGACATCGCCGAACAACGCCTCGAGGAAGTCCGCCGCCAACCCCTGCCCGAGCCGGAACTGCGCCGCAGGGGCCGACCGCCGAAAGGCGACAAAGGCTCGACCTACCCGCCGCCGGTTTCAGTGAGCGGTTGCCAGTAAAGAAAGCAGCAAATATCACAAAATCCTCAATCAACAATCATCAATTTTCCGGAGTCCAACATGTTTCTCATCCAAACCGAAAATCTGACCAAAATCTACGGCGCGGGCGAAACCGCCGTCACCGCCCTCGACCACGTCAACATCGCCGTGAACGAAGGCGAATTCGTCGCCGTGATGGGCCCCAGCGGCTGCGGCAAGTCCACCCTGCTGCATCTCATCGGCGGACTTGACCGCCCCACCGAGGGGAACGTCCACATCGAGGGCGTCGCCCTGGCCGAGATGGACGACGACACCCTGACGAAACTGCGCCGCCAGAAAATCGGCTTCGTCTTCCAGTTCTTCAATCTCATCCCCGTCCTGACCGCCGTGGAGAACGCCGCCCTGCCGGTCACGCTCGACGGGGTCAAGCCGTCCGAGGCGAAGAAACGCGCCGCCGAGTGGCTGACCCGCTTCGGGCTGGGCGACCGTCTCGCCGCCCGCCCCGACCAACTCTCCGGCGGCCAGCAGCAGCGCGTCGCCGTCGCCCGCGCCCTGGTCTCCGAACCGGCGCTCATCCTGGCCGACGAACCGACCGGCAACCTCGACACCCGCTCCGGCGACGAAATCGCCTCGCTCCTGCGCGATGTCACCAAGAAATACGGCCGCACCGTCGTCATGGTCACCCACGACCCGCGCATCGCCGCCTACGCCGACCGCATCATCTTCCTCAAGGACGGCAAGGTGGTGGACGAGACCAACCTGGAGCGCAAGAACAAGGACAACGCCCAGGTGCTGGCCGACAAAATGAAGGAAATTGGAGATTAGCCTATGAACCTCCAACTTACCCTTGCCTGGCGTTACCTGACCGGGCGCGTCCTGCGCACCACCCTGACCACCTTCGCCGTCATCTTCGGCGTGCTGGTCATCTTTGGCATGAACATTGTCCTGCCGACGATGATGGAAGGCTTCAAGGCCAACATGATGGCCGCCGGCGGCGTGGTGGACGTGACTGTGACGCATGTCTCCGGCGGCGGATTCCCGGCCGAGGTCGCCCGCAAACTGGACAGCCTCCCCGGCCTGCGCGCCTACGCCGTCTCGCTGGAGCGGACCGTTAACCTGCCGCCCGACTTCGTGGACGGCGACCCCGCCCGCCCTGACCGCGTCAGCGCCGTCAACCTGGTCGGCCTCGACCCCGAAGCGGCGCGCAGTTTGCAGGTCTATCTGATTAACGAACCGGGCCGCTTCCTGCAAGCCGATGACACCAACGCCGCCGTCATCTCCGAATCCCTGGCCGATGCCTGGGGCGTGCGCCTTGGCGATACGATTTCCCTGCCCTCGGTGAGCGGCCTGATCGACCTGACGGTGGTCGGCCTCCTGCCGCCGCGCACCTTGCCCGGCAACGAAGAAGTGCTGGTCCCCCTGGCGCAGGCGCAGGCAATGACCGGCCAGGAGGGGCAAATCAACACCATCCGCATCGCCCTGACCAGCGTGGACGAGTCGGCGCGCGCCGAAGCGGCGGCCGCTATCCAATCCGCCCTGGGGAGCGGCTATCAGGTCGGCGCGCTCGACCCCGGCTCGGAGATGTTTGCCAGCCTCAAACTGGGGCAGGCGGCCTTCAACATGTTCGGCGTCCTCGCCCTCTTCATGGGCGGATTCATCATCTTCAACACCTTCCGCACGGTGGTCGCCGAGCGGCGGCGCGACATCGGCATGCTGCGCGCCCTGGGCGCCACCCGTCGCGCCATCGCCGGCGCCATCCTGACCGAGGGCCTGGTGCAGGGCGTGCTCGGCTCGCTCATCGGCATCGTGCTGGGGTATCTCTTCGGCGCGTTCGTCGTCCGCCTGTCCGCCGAACCGATGAAATCTTTCCTGAACATCAATATGGGCAGTCCGGTCGTCTCTCCGGCGCTGGTCGTCGCCTCCCTGCTGATGGGCGTGGGCGTGACCCTGCTCTCGACCCTCCTGCCGGCGCGCAGCGCCAGCCGCGTCACGCCGATGGACGCCCTGCGCCCGTCGCTGGCCGAGGTGGAATACAAACGGCGCGCCGGGGTCAGTTTCATCGCCGGCGTGGTGATGATTGGGATTGCGCTCCTCGGCCTGGTCAGCGGGAACATGGGCCTGATTGCCCTGGGCGGCCTGCTCTTCCTGGGCGGGCTGATTCTGATCGCGCCCATGCTCTTGCGCCCGATTGCCTGGGCCTTTGGCCGCCTGCTGGCCTGGTTCTACGCCCGGCAGGGCATCGCCGACCTGGCGCAGGGGAATCTCACCCGTCAGCCGGGGCGCGTCACCGTCACCGCCAGCGCCACGCTCATCGGCCTGGCCATCATCGTCGCCCTGGGCGGCATGACCACCAGCCTGACCGGCATGATGGACGACCTGTTGCACAAGACTCTCGGCAGCGACTATCTCTTCATCCCGCCCTCGGTGGCCGTCTGGAACAGCGACATGGGCGCCAGTCCGGAGTTCGCCGCCCGCTTACGGGAGGTGGAGGGTGTGGAGGCCGTCGCCAGCCTGCGCTTTGCCTCCGGCGCCATCAACGGGCAAGCCATTTCGGTGCTGGCCATCGACCCGCAGACCTTCCCGCAGGTCGCCGGGTTGGACTTCACCAAAGGGAACGAAGCCGAAGCCTACGCTGCTCTGGCCTCCGGCCGCAACATGATTGTCAACGGCGCATTCCTCGCTACCCTGGGCGCGCAGGTCGGCGACACGGTCGAGGTGACCACGCCAGATGGTCCGCGCTCGTACACCATCGTCGCCGAGGCGGTGGACTTGCTGAACGCCAAAGTGGTCACG
>DAOTWG010000028.1:0-55556 GCA_034436015.1 Anaerolineales bacterium | reverse complement strand
TCGAACAAGGCTCCAAGTTCGCCATCCGCGAAGGCGGCCTGACCGTCGGCGCCGGCGTCATTACGAAGATCTTGGAGTAAACGGAGCAGGTAAAGGATCATGGCCTCTAAAAAGAAAGATATCCGTCCGGTAATCATCCTGGCGTGTAACGAGTGCAAGGAACGAAACTACGTGACGGAGAAGAACCGTCGCAACGATCCAAACCGTCTGGAGCTGAAGAAGTATTGTCCTCGTTGCCGGCGGCATGTGATGCATCGTGAAACGAAGTAGTCAGGGTAGTCAGCCGGTCTCATGGTCTGCTTGTCGGGAATTTCCGGACATACGACCAAAGACCTGGAGACTATCCGCTCAGGCCAGTAGCTCAATTTGGTAGAGCACTCGTCTCCAAAACGAGCGGTTGTGGGTTCGAGTCCTGCCTGGCCTGCTCATAAGAAGAACGCCGTCCATCCCCCTCTGGGCGTGTGTGGCGGCGTTTTCACCGTCGGAGAAGACAAGGAGTTATCTGTGGCTAGAAAAGAGAAGAGCAAAAAGCGCGAAGGCGCTATGCGCCGCTACTGGCGTGAGACGATAGGTGAATTGCGCCGCGTGACCTGGCCTACGCGGCAGGAAGCCACGCGACTGACTGTGTTGGTGCTGATCGTTATGACTTCTATGAGCCTCTTCCTGTGGTCCATTGACGTAGGCACCGAGGCGCTGCTCGCGCTGGCTCTTGGCGCCCGCTAAACGGCTAATTCAGGAAGAAGGACGAGCAATGGCTGTACCGGAATCGCAAGAGCAATCGGAAGAACGAGAAACACCACTTCAGGAAATGCCCGAGAAAGAGAGTGTTGCGTCAGAAGCGGAAAAGCTGACGCCATCCTCTCAAGAGCACGCCGCGCCATCTACTTCGGAAGCGACGCCGGCGGAAGGACAGCCAGCCTGGTACGTGATTCATTGCTATTCCGGCTACGAAAATAAAGTGCGCCACAACTTGGAACAGCGCATCGAGTCGATGGGCATGAAGGATAAGATTTTCGACATCATCGTGCCCTCGCAAGAAGAAGTCGAGGTGCGCGACGGAAAGCGCCGCACTGTGGAGCGACACATCTTCCCCGGTTACGTCCTGGTCAACATGATCATGACCGAGGAATCGTGGTTCGTTGTACGGAACACGCCGGGCGTCACCGGCTTTGTGGGTATGGGGAACGAGCCGACCCCCCTACGGCCAGAAGAGGTAGCGCAAATCCTCAAACGCATGGAGGCAGAAGCGCCGGCAGTCAAGGTAACTTTTAAGGAAGGCGAACGAGTCCGCATTATCGATGGTCCCTTCAATGACTTTCGCGGTGTCGTCTCCGAAATCGACATGGAACGCCACAAAGTGCGCGTGATGGTCTCCTTCTTCGGTCGCGAGACGCCTGTGGAATTGGATTTTCTGCAGGTAGAGAAAGCCTGAGAGAGGATTTCCTTCTGTCACCCCAAAAAGCGGTATCATCCTGCGCCGCTTTACCTTCCCCAAGCATTGGGGAGTAGTAGCGCAGGAACCTTTCATAAGTGGGAGGGTGCCCCTTGCCACCCGCTATCACCACAAAGGAGCAACCATGGCAAAGAAACTCAAAGCAATCGTCCGTCTGCAAATCGAGGCCGGAAAAGCGAATCCGGCGCCGCCGATCGGTCCGGCTTTGGCAGGGCATGGTATCAACATCATGGCCTTCTGCAAAGAGTATAATGCCAGGACGGCAAACCGCCCCGGCGAAATCATTCCGGCTGAAATTAGCATATATACGGACGGGTCCTTCACCTTTGTCCTCAAAACCCCTCCAGCGGCGGTGCTCTTGCGCAAAGCGGCCGGCGTCGAAAAAGGCTCTAGCGCGCCAAACAAAGAAAAGGTCGGCAAAGTGACTCGCGCCCAAATCCGCGAGATTGCCGAGTTGAAAATGAAAGACCTCAACGCCGTCGACTTGGAGAGCGCGATGCGCCAGATCGAAGGCACAGCTCGTTCAATGGGCATTACAATCGTAGATTAAACTGGTGGGAGGGCCTGAAAAGCAAAAGGCCCGTTTGTACCACGAAGGAGAGAACATGGCAAAACACGGGAAGAAATATCTGACCGCGGCGGCCAAGATCGATCGTAATAAATCCTACTCGCCGCGTGAAGCCGTACAACTTGTGAAAGACACATCCTATGCCAACTTCGACGCGACCGTCGAAGTCCACATGCGTATGGGATTGGATCCACGTCAGGCGGATCAGCAGGTGCGCGATGTGGTCGTGCTGCCGCACGGGCTGGGCAAGACAGTGCGCGTGCTGGTCTTTGCGCAGGGCGAGGGAGCCACATTAGCGCGCAACGCCGGCGCCGATGTCGTTGCCGATGACGACGAAATCATTAACCGCATTCAGAGCGGCTGGCTGGAATTCGATGTGGCAATCGCCACACCAGACATGATGGGCAAAGTGGGACGTCTTGGGCGCGTGTTGGGCCCGCGTGGGTTGATGCCCAATCCGAAAGCCGGTACAGTCGTCGCTGCTGAAGATCTACCGCGTGTGATCAAAGAGGCGAAAGCCGGGCGTGTAGAATTCCGCCTCGATAAGACAGCGAACATTCACGCTCCCATCGGAAAAGTCTCGTTTGAGACTGAGAAGTTGTACGAGAACTTCGCGGCGCTGATGGACGCCGTCAAGAAAGCCCGTCCGGCAGCCGCCAAGGGTAGTTACATTAAGCGCATTACCCTCGCGGCAAGTATGGGGCCGGGCATCAAAGTGGACGTAAACGCCGCTCAATCTATGGAGGTAAGCGCCTAGACCGCATACCCCGCCTGAGTTGATTTCCCCCTTCGCCGATGACAGCAGGCGCTCTGCCTCCCTGCAGAGCTTAATCTCCTGCCCAGGTGAAGACTCGCAATGTTTCCGATAGGTTTTTCCTGTCGAGCACAGATGTCTTTGCCTGAGCAGCAACTCGGGCAAAGATTTTTTCAGGAAGGAGGTGAAACTCTTTTGGCAAAATCGAAGCAGCAAAAGGAATCTATGCTGGCGCAGTACAGCGAATGGCTGGCGCGCAGCCAGGCTGTCATTCTGGTCGAGTACACCGGCCTGCGTATGGCAGACCTGGATGCTATCCGCGCTCGCATGCGCTCGGTCGGCGGCGAATTCCACGTAGTCAAAAACACGCTGGCAAAACTGGCGCTGGAACGCTCCGGCCTGAGCGCCCCGCCTGATTTCTGCGAGAACAGCACAGCCATGGCGCTAGCGTTCGGCGATGTCGCGGAAACCAGCCGGGCTTTCCATGAAGTGGTCAAGAATCTGCCTGCTGTTAAGATCAAAGGCGGATTCTTAGGCATGAAAGCCATCAGCGCTGCCGAAATTCAGGCGCTGGTCGCCTTGCCGCCGCTGCCCGTTTTGCGCGGACAGCTACTGGGCGTACTGCTGGCGCCGGCCAGTAAACTGGCACGGACGTTGGCCGAGCCGGGCCGCCGAGTGGCCGCTGTACTCAAAGCCCATTCCGACAAAGCCGCCGCAACGGCATGAATCGCGACAAGCATCGCAACTTTTCCGAAAAAATTTTTTATTGTCAAGGAGTTCGAAAATGGCTGATTTAGACAAACTGGTCGAAGAATTGAGCGCCCTCTCGGTGCTCGAAGCGGCCGAACTAGTGAAGAAATTGGAAGAGAAATGGGGCGTCTCCGCCGCTGCGCCGGTCGCGGCAATCGCCGTAAGCGCCGCCCCGGCCGGCGGTGAGGCTCCCGCCGAGGCCGCTGAGGAGAAGACCGAGTTCGATGTCGTCATCAAAGACGCCGGCCCCAAGAAGATCGAGGTCATTAAGGTTATCCGTACGCTGGTCAACCTTTCCCTCACCGAAGCCAAGACGCTGGCTGAAACGCCCGGCAGCAAAGTGTTGTCGGCAGTCAGCAAAGAAGCGGCCATGGATGCCAAGAAGAAGCTCGAAGAGGCCGGGGCAGTGGTCGAAGTTCAATAAGCGCCAACTTCCAACCGGCAAGATACAGGCGGCCTTTCCGTGGCCGCCTGTGTGTTAACTCCTGTCACGGCAATCCCTCTCGTTCACGAGCAAGGCAAATACTAACAAATCTCGAAACCGCCGCCCTCCAGCACGGGATGGATTATAATCTCTTTCCACATGGCATCCCTCCACTATACTCTCTACTCCACCATGGTTTTGATCCGTCGCTTTGAAGAGCGGTTACTGGACGAGTTCAACCGTGGCACCCTGGTCGGCACAACCCACGCCTACATTGGGCAGGAAGCCGATGCTGTCGGTATCTTCTCGGTCACCGAGGCAGAGGATGTGGTCTTCAGCAATCACCGCTGTCACGGTCATTTCCTAGCCTATGGCGGCGAGGCTTACCGTTTGGCGGCAGAATTGATGGGCAAGGCTACCGGCCTGGTAGGTGGACGCGGCGGCAGCCAGCACATTCATTGGCGCAATTTTTACTCCAACGGCATCCAGGGCGGAATCGTGCCTATTGCCACCGGCATGGCTCTGGCGGAACGCGAAAAGCGCAGCGGGCGCATCGTGCTGGTCTTCCTCGGCGATGGCACGCTCGGACAAGGTGTGGTTTACGAAAGCCTGAACCTAGCCGCGCTCTGGAAATTGCCGATTCTGTTCGTTCTCGAAAACAATCGTTACGCGCAGACGACGCCGGTCGAGAAGGCGCTGGCCGGTTCAATGGCAGGACGTTTCGCCGCCTTCGGTATCCCTACCTGGGAACGCGAGACGAGCGACGTGCTCGAAGTGCGTCGTCTGGCCCAGGAAGCCGTGTCATACGTACGAAGGGGGGACGGGCCGGCCGGGCTTCTTCTACACACCTACCGTTTCGCCGCCCACTCGAAAGGAGACGACCTACGCCCGCCGGAAGAGATTGCTCGTATCCGCCAGTTCGATCCGCTGACCATCCACGCGGCGCGGCTGACAGAGGCTGAACGTCAACGCGCCGAGGCCGCAGCGCAGACCATTGTGGAGGATGCCTTTGCTCGCGCCGCAGCCGATCCACCGCCTCCTCTCCAAACCATCAAGTAGGTGTTTCCTCGTCTTTTAGTCCCCTGCCCCTATGCCCACCGTCCTTGAATCGCTCAACACCGCTCTCCATCGCGCCATGGAAAACGACTCTCGCATTTATGTCCTCGGAGAGGACATCCTTGATCCCTACGGCGGGGCATTCAAGGTCACGCGTGGTCTCTCGACTCGCTTTCCAGAGCGCGTCCTAACAACGCCCATCTCCGAGGCGGCCATCGTCGGCGTCGCGACCGGCATGGCGCTGCGCGGCCTACGCCCGGTCGTCGAGATCATGTTCGGCGACTTCATCACCTTAGCCGCCGATCAAATTGTCAACCATGCGGCGAAGTTTCGCTGGATGTACAACGAACAGGTACGCGTGCCGCTCGTTATCCGCACGCCGATGGGAGGGCGTCGCGGCTACGGCCCAACGCACAGCCAGTCGCTGGAGAAAATGTTCCTGGGCATCCCCGGCCTGAAGATTCTCGCGCCCAATACGCTTGGCGATCCCGGCACGCTGCTCGAGGCCGCCATCACCGATGAGGATCCCGTGCTCTTCATCGAGCACAAGCTGCTCTACCCTCGCCCTCTTGCGCAACCGAATCAAGGGGATTTAGCCGACTATACGCTTGAGACCTTCTCCAGTCCTTACCCTTGCTACACGCTGCGCTTTCCGCCATACGCTCCCCATCTGACCATTGCTACCTATGGTTACAACTTCGAGATTGTGCGCTCCGCCATCCAGATATTGCTCATGGAGCAGGAAGTCTTCGCCGAGGTGGTGGTTTTCTCGCAGTTAGCGCCTTTTGCTCTAGAGCCACTCCTGGATTCCTTGCGACGCACTCGCTGTTTGCTGACCGTAGAGGAGGGTACCTTGAGTTCAGGATGGGGAGCCGAAGTCATTGCGCGCGCTGCGCAAGCTGTGGACGGCATCCGGGTCCAGCGTGTCGCCGCTCTTGATCTGCCGATCGCCAACGCGCGCGCGCTCGAGGAACGCATCCTGCCATCCGAACAAACGATCATCCAGTCTGCCCTATCGCTGGTCAAAGCGTGAGCAGATTATGCCTCTGCTTGCTCGCCGATTCGTTCCTGTTGCGCTTGGCGATAGAGAAAACGCAGATTACGGCGATGGAGTTCCTCGGCTAGGCCTCCCAGATATACGCGGCTTTTCCCGCATGCTTCTACCCCCATCTCGTTTAAGTAATCTTGCGCTGACCGACGCCGTACAGCCATCCTAGCAACTTTGCGAATCGTGGCCAGATAGTTCAGGTTCTCGCGCACCGCGGCGTCAATTTCACCACGCAGGATAATTTCTCCATGTCCCTGGATGATGTTCTCCAGCCCCATACGGCTGATTTGTTTGATGGAGTCCATCAGCTTGTCAACATCGCCATCTACGATGTAGGGAAGCGGCAAAAAGGCATCGCCCGCGAACAGGACGCGGTCTTCCTCCACCAACACCGAGATGCCATCCGGGCTATGGCCAGGTGTGGTTGTCAGGATCAAGTTCTTCTTGCCCACACGCAAGGTTAATTCACCCAACTCGAAGGTCAATTGCGGCAAGACAATCTTAACCTGACGGAACGCCCCATTCTGCTTGCGGATGTTCTCCAGCGACGGGATACCACGCTGCCGGAGCAAGTCGCGGCAGAGGGTATGGGCCACTACCGTTGCGCCGGGGAAGAAGCAATTCCCCCAGGTATGATCGGCGTGGTAGTGAGTGTTGATAACGTAGCGAACAGGAACTTCCAGTTCGCGTTCAATAAAATCTCGCATGGCCAGAGTTTCTTCCGGCAGAGCTAGCGTGTCAATCACAACCGCCCAATGCGGCCCAATCACCGCGCCAGCCGTTGCCTGTGCATAGATTTCGCTTTGGAACCAATAAACGTTTTCCGAGATTCGTTCGCGGAGCATAGACGCCTCGTTAGTAGCTATGTGTCATTTGAATCTAGCACAAATCGGAGAGAAAAGTCAAGTTCGACTTCTCCAGAGAACGAACGTTTCTCCGCGAACGAGGAGCGTCTCTTCTGAGACGCAGATTATAGACCGCGCAAGTGGAACAACCGTATCCTTCTCCCCTCGGCCAAGCGCCACGAGCAGGGGATGCCGCCGAACACCGGCATCCCCTGCCTTCAGGCACTGGGCTTCTTACAGAAAAAGGAATAACGAAGAGCAAACTACCGAGACGGCGGAGAATACCGCTTCACGGCGCTAGCCGCCAAGCGCACGTTTCAGCGCCTCCAGTTCCGGTTCTCCAGGGCCAAGCGGCAGGGTTACTTTCCCACGTTGAACAACCGAGCGCATGGCTGCCATCATCACCTGGAAGCCCTTTAAAGCCGTCTCACCGTTGCAAGGGTGGACTTTACGATCGTCATCCAGCCATGCAACCATATCTTGAACGTAAGGCGGCATATCATGAGCATAATCCATATATCCCGGCCCGGACTGGAACCCATCCTTTGTGACTGCGCGCCAACCGCCGCCTTTTCCTTCCCTGCCGGTCAAGACTTCAGCAAAACCTTCGGCGCCCTGCGCGCCGATGCGACATTTGTGCCACATAGAATCCACCTCGGGCACATCCGGCGCTTCCGCTCCACACTCGAAGATGCCACGTACACCGTTCGCATATTGGACCAAAGCGCAAATGTAATCCGGTGAGGCATGGGTATCGGAAAATTTCTCCGTACCGAACGCCTGACCGACCACCCAGACCGGCTCGGCGTAATCGCTATACCAGCCGGCGTACTCAATCAGGTGGGTCATCATGTGCATCATCCAGCCAATCGAATGACCATAGACCGTATGCACGCGCCCAATCGCGCCGCTGGCGATAATCTCCTTGACCTTCTGATAGTGGATGCCATAGCGATGCTGATGGCTGACGACGGTCTTCACGCCAGCCGCGCGCGTCAGGGCAAACATTTCCAAGGCTTCGTTCATGGAAAGTGCAATGGGCTTCTCGAAGGCAATCATCTTGACCCCGGCCTCGACACCGGCGCGAATCATAGGTAGGCGAATCTGCGGCAAGGTGCAAAACATGAATACATCCGGGCGCGTATCGTGCAACATCTTGGCCGCGTCCGTGTTGATGTAGTCCACGCCGAACGTCCGTTGCGCCGCTTCCAGCCGCGCCCTATCAATATCGCACAGACCAACCAGTTTCAGACGCGGATTCGCGGCAACCGCCTCCGCATGATGCGTGCCACGCTTCCCCATCCCGGCAATAGCAACCGTATATACGTTCTCTGCCATAAGGTTTACCCGTTACTGCTTCATATATTTTGCACGATGCTTGGGCCAATCGCGCACAACCTGAATGACATACTCAACCTCCTCCTGCGTCAATTCCGGGAACATCGGCAGTGAAATGCAGGAGGCAGCATTCTTCTCGGCGTTCGTCAACGGCAAGACCACCCGCGCGTCCTTGCCCCAGGGAAAACCATCCTGTTGATGGATAGCAATCGAATAGTGAGTCTTGGCATCTACGCCCTGATCATTCAAGTAGGTCAGAAGCGGGTTGCGTTCCGCCGGATCGTTCGTCTCGATTTCGTAAAGGTGGTACACATGGCGGTAACCTGGACGATTATATGGTAACGTAATGAAATCGCAATTCTTCAACCCCGCGTCGTACATGCGCGCAATCGCGATCCGCAAATCATTCCACTCGTCAATGTGCTTGAGTTTGGCGCTTAGAATGCCGGCATGCAAATCGTCTAGGCGGCTATTGAAGCCAAACGAATGATGGTCGCGCTGGTTCGAGCCATGATTGCGCAGTTTGCGGATTCGGTCATTGATATACTGATGATTCGTCCAGACCGCGCCGCCATCGCCAAACGTTCCGAGGTTCTTCTGAATGATGAACGAGGTGGTTACGGCGTCGGAGAGTTGACCGATCTCGAAATCATCGCCGGCCGCGCCGATAGCCTGGGCGTTGTCCTCAATGACGAGCAAACCATACTCATCAGCGATGGCGCGAATCTCTCGCATTGGCGCGCACTGCCCATAAAGATGAACCGGAATAATGGCTTTGGTGCGCTTGGTAATCGCCTTGCGCACTGCCTGCGGGTCAATACACCGGGTGTTCTCATCGCAATCTACGAGAACAGCCGTGCAGCCGGCAATCCAGATGGCCTCGGCGGTAGCAAAGAAGGTATTGGCTTGCGTGATAATTTCATCGCCGGGGCCCAACCCCATGGCCAAAATCGTCAGCCAGATGGCGTCGGTGCCATTGCCAACCCCAATCGCATACTTCGCGCCCACATAAGCGGCCAATTCCTCTTCAAATTTTTTGAGCATAGGCCCTTGAACATACTGACCGCTCAGGAGCACCTCCTGCATCTTGGCATCTATTTCCGCCTTGATATTCTGGTATTGTCGAACATGACCATAAAACGGCACTTTCATTTCTGCCTCCCGATTAAATAGACATATTAAAAGCAAATTATAGCCGACTCGAGGCCATAAGAGAAGAGAGATTCTCTTGTCATTTCCCGCTCAATATTGTCTCAGCCGCTAACTCAGAAACAAGTTCGCTCAACTTCCCCTGATCCGCATCAAACCACATCCTCGTTTGGGGAAACGTGCCAAATTAGGAAAACGCAACGGAGACGGAGAGCATTCCCGACAGGTACACCATGCGTTGTCTCTCTTCACGCGACGCAGGTTTTTGCTTTATCCCAGACGCCATTTCGCCGCGCCAGGGGAAAAACGAGTATCCCCATAAGATTACTTCGGCGACGAACGTCGCTTCCTGAACCTTCTACAACAGGGCAACGTTTCCCTCAACCGAAAACGGCTCTACTCGGATTGCGGAGTAGTAGCCGGCGCGAGCACATGCGGGGTATCGTTCTCCAGACGATTAACCAGAGGAGAGACCGGGTACGCCTCCATCTCATTCGCAGGATAAGGACGCAGGAGCGATTGCAGGCGTGCCGGCGACTGCGGCGCGGGGTCAACCCAGAATGCCACCGATTCCGGCGCGAGGATGACCGGCATCCGCTCATGCAACGGCGCGAGAAGTTCATTCGATTCTGTGGTCACAATGGTTGCCGAAAGCACCAGAGAACCATCCGCCGCATACCAACCTTCCCATAAACCGGCAAAGGCAAAGGGATGCTTTGACCTGAGATGCACAAAATATGGAATTTTATTTTTTCCTGTCTGTTGCCACTCAAAGAAACCGCTCGCGAAGACAAGACAACGTCGGTAGCGGTAAGCGGCGCGAAACGCCGGTTTGACAGCCAATGTCTCGGCGCGCGCGTTAATAAGGCGACGGCAGATCGTCGCGTCCTTCGCCCAGGAAGGGATTAACCCCCATAGGAAGAGGTCGGCTCGGTTCGTTCCATCGTTGGGTAGGACGAGAATCGGTTGACCCGGCGCCATGTTGAACCGCGGCACCCATGACTTCGGAAAACGAAAGGCAGGGAAGGCCCCCTGCAATGCCTCAGCATCCACCGAAAGGGCAAATCGTCCACACATGGCTCAGCGGCGAAAGAAATTGGAAAGGAAACACCAGAGATTGGCCGGGCGTTCTGCTAAGCTGCGCATCAAGTAGGGATACCAGCGCCTACCATAGGGTACGTAGACGCGCACCGGATACCCCTGTCGCGCCAGTTGTTCCTGCAAATCACGGCGAATCCCATAGAGCATCTGGAATTCCAAGGCTTCCTTTGGTAAGCCGGCTCGGTGTGCATAGGCGCAGATAAACCTGATGCGCCGTTCATCATGGGCGCCGAATGCCGGCAGGGGTGGAATGCGTCCACCGGCAGAAAGGGTCGGCGCGCCGGCATCCCGCGCGGCATCGAGCATAAGGCAGGCAAGGCGGTCAAGGTTCGCATTCACATCAGCCTTGCGCGGATAGGCCCGGCGAGCCGGTTCTCGATAGGCGCCTTTCACCAGACAAATGCGCGCCCCTGCTGCTAACAAAGCGCGCGTATCGGCCTCGGCACGGTAAAGATAGGCCTGAATCGCTACGCCTACCTGCTCAAAGCCAGCAGCGTGCATCCGGTAGTACAAACGCAGCGTCCTGTCCACATAGGGTGAATCTTCCATAAATCAATATACACAAAGGTCCCGCTTTGGCGAGTACTCTCCAGAATCCGTCCCAGATTGCGTTCGCACAAGGCTTCCTCCAGAACCAGGCCGATCTGCGTTAATTTATGGAGACGTTAGCGCGCACCGGCCGTATCCTCAGCGTATCCAAAAGAGCCAGAATTGCCTCGGTCGCTTGCACCGCGTCGGCCGACGTCGAGGTATGCTCGCCTAGGTGATCGAGGGTCACGTTAAGACCGTTCGCGTTAAGATCGCTTGTTACTTGCAGCGCGTCGGCGAGCATCTCGCCAGCCACGAAACGAGCAGCTATCTGCCGACCTGCTTTCCAACGCGTGACCAGCCGTTTTTCCCAAGCAGCGCGCGAAAGGGAAAGCAAAAGAACACGCAACAGATTGCCTTGCGTGGTCCGGTTTCGAGGCACAAGACCATCCTGCAATCATTGTAGCATACATTTGTCAGACAAGCATATATCTATCTGGCGACTCGGGGAGGACCATTTTGGTTGTCGAGAGAAGCCCTGCTATGTTATACTACGCCTCAATGCGCGAGGCGATGGAGGCTACGTGAGGTGAGGTATCGAAGCAGGTTGTTCTATTTACGTTGGGTTTCGCTGGCTTTCCTGCTGGGAGCAGTGCTCTTAACTGTCCTGCAGCTCGTAGATTACAGCCGTCTGCGCGGCACGTATCCGGCTACGATGAGGATTGCCGGCGTGCCGGTTGGTGGGTTAGGACCACAGGAAGCCGCCGCACGGCTGGTACAGGTTTACTCCTTGCCTGTCGAACTGCGTTATGGCGATGCTGTGATTCACATGAATCCAAGTGAGGCGGGTTTTTCCCTGGATCTCGAGAGTATGTTGGCCGCTGCGGACGCGCAACGAACCGGCCTTTCCTTCTGGGGCGGTTTTTGGGATTACCTGTGGAATCGTCAACCGACAACCACAGACGTTCCCCTTGTCGCTTCCTACTCCCCCGAACGCCTGCGCGCTTACCTGCAAAACGAAATTGCGGCGCGTTACGACCGGCCACCAACACCGGCTACGATCATTCCCGGCAGCACCGAATTCACACCTGGTCTGCCGGGCCGCGTCCTGGACATAGATCGTGCCGTTATCCTTGTCGGCGACGCGCTGCGTTCCCCAACAACGCGCATGGTGCTCCTAACCGCTCGCTCCATTCCAGCCAGCCGTCCCTCTGTCGAACAATTGCGCCTGATGTTCCAGACCATCATTGACCGCAATGGATTCAGGGGCATAGTAGGTCTATACCTGCTCGACTTGCAAAACGGCGAAGTAGTGCATTTCGCTTACCGCGCCGGAGAATATCTACCGGTAGAACCCGATGTAGCCTTTACCGGCGCCAGCACGATCAAGATTCCTATCATGGTCTCCGTGTTCCGTCACTTCTCCGGCCAGATTGACGACGAAACGGACGCGCTGCTGCGCGCTGTTTTCCGGACCTCAGATAATGCCGCCGCGGATGCGCTGATGAAAATGCTGGATAAAGTTCGCGGGCCTCTCATCGTTACAGAGGACATATTTGCTTTAGGGTTGCGCAACTCCTTCATGGGAGGCTTTTTCTGCTCCCCGCAGGCCCCCTGTCCGCTGTTGAAACGTTTTGACACTCCCGCCAATCAGCGCAAGGATATAACCACAGATTCCGATATTTATAATCAAACCACTCCTTCCGACATGGGAATGTTGTTGGAGGACATTTATCGCTGCGCGCAGAACGGCGGCGGCACGCTGGTGGCCGTCTTCCCCGACAAAATTACACAGGCCGCGTGTCAACAGATGATTGAGTATATGAAGGAGGATCGAACCGGCGTGCTATTAGAGGCCGGTCTGCCCGGTGGAACGGTCCTGGCACATAAACACGGTTGGTTAACCGGCTTGGATGGTCAGTATCACAATTTCAGCGATGCGGCTATCATCTACACCCCTGGCGGGGATTATGTGCTCTGTCTTTACATCTATGATGCAAATCCGATCATCTGGAACAATGCCAATATCTTGTACGCCGAGATCTCTCGCCTGGCTTATAACTACTTCAATCCCCCCAGTCAGTGAACACAAACGGCAAGGCCAGCGCATTCCCTGCGCAGGCACAACCGGCGACATCGAAGCAAACTCTTTCGAAAGGAGCACTGGATAACCCTTATGCCAACCGTTCACGATGTACTTGCTATGGGAAAAAACGCCAAAATGGTGGATTTGCGTTTCGTGGATCTCCCCGGCGCCTGGCAACACTTCAGCATCCCTAGCCGGCGCTTGAACGAAGAACTCTTTGAAGAGGGTCTGCCGTTTGATGGTTCCTCCATTCGCGGCTTCCAGGAGATTCACGAATCGGATATGCTCCTGCTTCCTGACGCCGAGACAGCTTTTCTCGATCCGGTTGCCGAAATCGCCACGCTGGTTATCATTTGTGACGTGTACGATCCGGTCGCCATGCAACCGTACTCGCGCGACGCGCGCTACGTGGCGCGCAAAGCGGAGGCCTACCTTAAGCGCACCGGCATCGCCGATACGGCATTGTTCGGGCCGGAACCCGAATTTTTCATCTTCGATAATGCGCGGTATGCCAGCGAGGCGAACGAGTCCTTCTATCATTTGGACAGCGTGGAAGGTTGGTGGAATAGCGGTAACGCCAGCAGGCCAAATTTCGGCGGTCAGATTCAACCCAAACGCGGCTACTTCCCCGTGCCGCCTACCGACACCCTCCAGACATTGCGCAGTAAAATCCTCCTAGCACTGGAAGAGGCGGGCGTCCAGATGGAGATTCACCATCATGAGGTGGCCACAGCCGGCCAGACTGAATTGGGCATGCGCTTCGACACCTTGACGCGCGCTGCCGATAAATTGCTCATCTACAAGTACATCGCCAAGAACGTTGCTCGCCAAAATGGCAAGACGGCCACATTCATGCCAAAACCGCTGTTTGGCGATAACGGCTCTGGCATGCACGTACACTCCAGCCTATGGCTTGGGGAGCAAAATATTTTCTACGACGAGACCGGTTATGCCGGTCTCTCGGATACGGCCCGATACTATATTGGCGGTTTGCTCCATCACGCCGCTGCGCTGCTCGCGCTCACCTCGCCCACAACGAATTCCTTCCGCCGTCTTGTACCCGGCTTTGAGGCACCGGTCAAATTGGCCTATTCGCAACGCAACCGTTCCGCCATCTGCCGAATCCCGGTCACGCGAACCGCCAAAGCCAAACGAGTCGAGTTCCGCGCCCCTGATGCTTCCTGTAACCCCTACTTGTGCTTCGCCGCTATCCTGCTGGCAGGACTGGACGGGATTCAAAACCGCATTGATCCCGGTGAACCGGTAGATAAAGACCTCTACGAATTGCCCCCCGAGGAGGCCAGGCTTATCAAAGAAGTGCCCGGCTCTCTTGGTGAGGTGCTCAACGCCCTCGAAGCCGATCACGAGTTCTTGCTCAAAGGCGATGTCTTTACCCCCGATTTGTTGGAAGCTTACATTGCCTACAAACGGCAAGTCGAACTTGACGCCATTCGTTTGCGTCCACATCCCTACGAATTCACACTCTACTACGATGTCTGATGGATCGGTTTCTCGACGCTCCCAGATAGACGGCAGCCGTATTGTTGCCAGTACACCTGACCGGCGTCATACTGGGAGCGCGGCGGCTTTTCCTCCGCCGGGTATCCCACATAGACGAGGCACAACGGCGTCACCGAACGCGGCAAGGAGACCACCTCTCTGACAACCCGAATGAAACCAGCCACCGGATAAACGCCAATCCAGACTGTGCCCAATCCCAGCGCGGTCGCGGCCAACAAAAGGTTTTCGGTCGCCGCCGCGCAATCCTGTTCCCAAAAAAGACGGGCAGCCGGATTCTTGCTGCGACGCGGGTTACCGCAGACCACGATGGCCGCCGGCGCATTGCGATTGCCGAAGACGAGCCGACGACGGAACTGTTCCAGCTTCTCCGTCTCTGTGACCACAACAAATTCCCAGGGACGACAGTTCATCGCCGAAGGCGCCGCCATCGCTGCCCGTAGAAGCAAATCCAATTTCTCTGCCTCAACCGGCCGATCCTGATAGCGACGAATACTGCGGCGGCGAAAGATGACTTCCAAAGCAGGGTTTCCATCCCCTAAGAAAGCATGCACACCAACGTTGTCCATAGGACGAGGCATACGAGTCATCCTACAACGAAAACGGAACCATGCAAGCGAAAAAGGTCAAGCAAGCGACTTCATATCAGCCGCCGCGACCTCTTGCCTTGGCCATTCACCGATGGCCCACAGCTTGATGCAGCCTATCGAGTTCCTCCAAATTAGGAGATCTCCTCCTGCGACCGCCTGACCGAGAGCGCGCCGACTGCTTCCTCGAGATGCTCGACCCCGGTCGCGCCAACCATAGGCGGCATGACCGGTTCCTTCTGTAACAACCATGCCGGCGCAATATTGCGAGCGCGGCGCGCATTGGGCAAGTTCTGTAACCCGTTCCACAATCGGACGATCTACGTCGCAGGAGCTATCGTACTTCATCTTTGAGTCTGGTCGGTTTCGGAACAGAACGTGTCTTCTGCCGCCCGGTCGCGCACCAACCTTCCTGAAGCCAGGGGACTGTAAGGAAGTACCCCAATATGCTCCGTTCGGCAAAGCGGGAGCATTTCACGCTCCTCTTCACGGTAAACCCATTGGAGTGATTTTGCATGGAAACAAAGCAAGCCCATCCATGCAAGTCAGAAACACAGGGCGCCTTCTGGAATTGCCATGCCACATGGACAAAGTGCCTATGTAACGAACCTAGCCTGCTCGAACAAGACCGTTCGGCGCTTTCTAGTGTTTCCTCGATCAAGGTTTCATAGTTCCAACGATGAACCCGGTAAAGGTCCACATAATCCGTTCTAAGCCGCCTTAGACTAGTGTCAATCTCATAGGATAGCCTTACGCGCCAGACCTTCTCCATTCGGTTCTTCCTGCATCTTGCCATACACCTTTGTAGCAACGACAATCTCCTCGCGCCTGGCGAAGTCCCTCATGGCCCATCCGAGCATTTCTTCACTCGTCCCCAACGAATACACGTTGGCTGTATCGAAGAAATGGATTCCCATTTCCAGCACTCTCTTTGCTAATTGGACGGCTTTCTTCCTCGCGAAGCACCCATTTGCGAATCCAGCGCGATGGATCTCCAAACCCCATACAGCCGAGGCAAATACGCGAAACTTTCACTCCCGTTGAACCTAATCGAGTGTACTCCATTGGTACTCTTCCTACTTCCAGATAAGGTTCACGGTACAGC
Source organism: Anaerolineales bacterium (assembly GCA_034436015.1). Lineage (GTDB taxonomy): Bacteria > Chloroflexota > Anaerolineae > Anaerolineales > Villigracilaceae > DAOTVX01. The sequence continues at coordinate 39,246 of DAOTWG010000028.1, read as the reverse complement.
AACATAAACCACGAAATCACCGAAATTCTGGTAGACATCCAACCGTTCCAGCCAATGGTCAAAGAAATATTGCTCGCCTGCGGGACGGAAGATCACTGCTGCCCCTCCCGCATCTTCTACTACCCTTTGCACCCTTTTCATGAGAAGAGCGTGGGACGGATTAGGAATTCCTGTCAATTCGTCTGCTAAACCTGGAATACTATATACCGGCTTTTCTACCAAATAGTAGATCAACTCATAGTTGTTAGTAACGATAGGTCTTTCTAAAGCGATAGCCTTGAGCGCCTTGACAAGTTCAGGTCTGTAATTCTTAATATCTGTGTAGCCCAATGAAATTGGCTGGGAGAACAGAACGATTAATTGCAAACCATAGATCACAATCAGGCAAGCTGGAAACAGCAGGGGTACCCAACGAATATATCTATGCGACTCTAAAACAGCACACCACTGCCCCACCAGAGTACTCACGAAAATCACAACAACAGGGAAGAGAGCGACGAGATAACGTTCCATTCCCGGCGCTTGCGCGCTGAATGGGCTGTCGGCCAATGAGAATGCTACACTGGCAATTGCTAAAGTGACATACACAATCCCGAAGATGATCAGGAGAAATTGAACGCGAACGAGCACAGGATCACCTTTTCGCTGACGTTTCCAATAGACAGGTGCCGCCGCGAGCAGTACACACCCAAGAATTACCAAAATAATGGAGCGCGAAACGAAATCGAAAACAACGCCCCCCGGAACAAACCATTTCCACAGGGTGTTGAAGAAGATGCGCAAAGAAACTTTCACTGTCTCCAGGTGCAAGACAACGTGTTGTCGCCCAAGCGCAGGTAGATCTAACAATTCGTTTCTGATGATCCATCCCGCGAAGGGGAATACCCCCACGCTCCCGACCAGCACAGCATCAAGAAACCGTTCACGCCAACAGCGCGAACTCGTAAAGAGCAGCGTTAGTCCGATAGCAACGAGCAAGGAAATCCCCACATAACGCGTAAGGATGCTGAGACCAGCAGCCAAACCCGCGAGCAGTAAAAATCTCCTTTGATTCGATTCTAAAAAAAGAACTACGGCAGCCAAGGAAATAGCCGTCATGCCAATATAGACCGAATCGCTCAACATCCAAGCGTGGGCTATAAGGAAATTGCCGGAAAGCAGCACAAGAGCGCTTCCTATCACAGCAAGAACAGCCATCTTGGAAATACGCAATATCAACCAGCCCGTTAAACAAACTGTGCTAGCAAAGAACGTAGCATTCAAAATGCGAGCGGAGAGAAATAAGTCCCACCCTACAAGATGAAACAACGCCAAAAGAAAAGAAATAAAAAGGAGGGAACATGGCAATCGGCAAAAAGCCATCGGCGCGCTGAATGCTGTAACCATGACCTGACAGAAGACTCTTAGCGCCTTGCAAATACCATATAGAATCTCCACTAACGCCTGGCCCTGAACGCGTTAATGCTATCACCAAAATGAAGCCAGCTAGCGACAGCCCACCAATTAGGATCCAAACAAACCGGTTTCTCATCATTGTCCTCTCAAATCATGGGATAGCGCCAAGGCCACGAGGAAGCCCGCTGACAACAAGACAAAGCAGTTCTAACGTCAGGAACAAGTACAATCATCCGTCAGGGAAAATCTTTTCCAACACTTGGGGACAATAGGTACGCACCGTTTCGCTGCTCAGAGCATTCTCACGACAGATGGCCGCATACAGGTCGGCGGAGGGCCGTTTCCGACGTGCCTGCGTTTCCACGTTTAGTTCCCACAGACCAAAGCGTTGAGTCCAACCACGCTCCCATTCGAAGTTATCTACCAACGACCAGTGAAAATATCCCTTGACCGGCCAATTGAAGTTCACTGCCCGCCATACCTGATGCACGTGCTGAGCCAGATAACGCGGCCGAATGCGGTCACTGGCATCCTCAATGCCGTTCTCGGTAATAACAATCGGTAGGTTAAAGCGACGCGCCCACTGCAAGGTCGTGAACATCCCTTGAGGAATGTTCGCGTTCATGCCCGCGTCGGAGACATCGCTGCCGGCTGGGTAATAACGCCGGCCAAATAGTTCTCTCCCATACTGTATGTCAAAGGCAACGGTATCCTGGGAATAATAGTTCACGCCGACATAATCCTGAGTTCCTTTGGCTTCCGGGATTCGCACGTTCCCTAAAGGAGAACGCAAGACGCCCTTGTGAATAGCGGAGGGGAACGACTCGTTCATGGCATTGTACTGGATGTTGCGTACCCAGCAATCCAGAGGAAACCAGGGCCGGGCCGGTACCATCGGACGATAATGCCAGGCATACCCTACGCGCGCTTCCGGCTGTATCTCGTGAATAGCACGGTAAGCAGCCGCATGTCCGCGTGCCATGTTCGCCATGACCACGATGGCTTGCCTACTATTTCTCCTGCCTGGCGGGAAGACGCCACCGACGTAGCCCAAAATGGCATACACGTTTGGCTCATTGATGGTGCACCACAGGGTACAATATTCCTTCAACGCTTCCACCGTTTTGCGAACGAAGCGCTCGAAGAGCGGCACAATAGATTCTGTCTCCCAACCGCCGCGTTCACTTACCCAGAGCGGATCTGTAAAGTGATGTAACGTAACCAACGGGGTCATGTTCCGTTCACGCAGGCCGCGTAACATGGCGCGATATCGTTCCAATGCCGCCTCGTCCCAGCGATCCGGCGCCGGCTGGATACGGCTCCATTCCACCGAAAGGCGATGCGCGTTTTGGCCGGTCTCTGCAGCGCGATCAAAATCCTCTTTCCATCTCCCCCCCCACCAGTCACAGGCCAGGCCCGACTTGTGCATGGTATGCCCGCTCTCCTCCCAGAGATACCAATTATTGTTGGTATTGTTGCCCTCTACCTGATGCGCAGCGGTAGCCGTTCCCCACAGAAAACCCTTAGGGAAATGCAACGTTGCTTCTGGCATAGCAAGCCTCCAATCTCCGCTTTCGCTGACCTTGTATGGGGAGAGTCCGATCGGAATGTGGCTATACGCAACATGTGCGCCCCTAGCGCCGACTCATTTCGCTACCGCAGAAGACCATCCCAATATGGGTTACATTACACAATCTTCTCAAATTTTTCTGCCGGGTACCCGCAAATCGGGCACTTCCCTTCTGCCGGCCCAACATGGGTATAGCCACAAACAGGGCAGATAAAGTACTCCACATCGGCAATATCCTTTCCCTGCGCGAGGCTTTCCGCCGCTTGGCGGTATAACACAGCGTGAATCTTCTCGACCTCCAGCGCCCAGCGGAACGCGCGCGCAGCCTGCTTTTCGCCGGCGTGCTCGGCCTCGCCCAGCATCGGTGGATACATGGCGTTGACCTCGTATTCCTCCCCTTGAATGGCTATCTCCAGATTCTCCGCTGTGGACTTCAGTCCGCCCATCGCTTTAAGGTGATTGATAGCATGGACTTCCTCGGCCACAGCCACAGCGCGAAATAGCCGCGCAATGTGAGGATAGCCCTCTTCTTCCGCCCTTTTCGCGAAAGCCAGATAACGACGGTTAGCTTGGGATTCGCCGGCAAAAGCAACTTTCAGGTTGTCAAGTGTGGTTGTCATGGCTTTTCTCCTTACAGCTAGATAGGTGGAAAGGCGCGCTCAAATGGTTGCCGCAGCAACCTGTTGCCCAAATTCCAGCAACGCTTTAACCATTTCCCGGCTGCGCCCTTCTGCATACAACCGCAACACCGGTTCCGTGCCTGAAGGACGGATGAGCAACCAGGAATCATCCGCCAGGATATACTTGACGCCGTCCAGATGGCCGACCTGCGTCACCGCCTCGCCCCCAATCGAAGCGGGGGCTTGTTCCACAAGGAAGCGTGTCATCTCACTCTTCGAGACAGGGCGACTCAAACGTAGGTCGTTGCGTTCATAGAACGCCGGCCCAACCTCGCGCAGCACGTTTTCCACCAATTCGTGGAGCGAGGTCTTCCAAGCCGCGATAATTTCGACCAGCAGCAACCCCATGATAGAGCCATCGCCCTCCGGAATATGCCCCTTGAACGAAATGCCGCCCGATTCCTCGCCGCCGATGAGCACGTCTTCGCGCAACATACGGTCAGCAATGTGATTGAAACCGACCGGCGTCTCATATACCTTGAGACCGTATTTTTGACACAAGCGATCAATCACGCGTGTCGTGGAAACAGTACGCACGACCGCACCACTCCAACCGCGCTGTTCGACCAGATAACGCAACGCAATCGCAAAGATAAGGTGAGGACTGACAAAGTTGCCATGCTCGTCAATGGCGCCGATACGGTCGGCATCGCCATCGGTGGCCAAGCCGAAGTTTCCCATGCCGGTGCTGACCGCTCCCGCTAGGGCGCCCAGATAACGACGAATGGGTTCCGGGTGAACCCCACCGAAGCCGGGATTCATCTCACCGCGAATCTCACAAATCTCGCAACCTGTGCCTTGTAAGAAATTGCGAATGACCCCCCTCCCCGAGCCATACATCGGGTCCACCACAAAGCGTGGTGGATTGTCCGCAATGACATCCGTATTAATCAGTGTCCGCAGGTGATCAAAGTAAGCTGGCAGAGGGTTGAATTTGACAATCAGCCCTTTCTCGCGCGCCTGCTCGAAATCCATCAAGTTCGGACCGCGCCCGCGCTCTTCGTTGTCGTTAAGGTAAACCTCCACCCGCCGGCACTGTTCCGACGAGGCCGAACCGCCATAGGCAGCTTTCAACTTTACACCGTTATAACGTGGCGCATTGTGCGAGGCGGTAATCATCACGCCGGCAATCGCCTTGAGCTGTTTCACCGCATAGGAGATCGCCGGCGTGGGGGAATCCGCTTGCGCCAGATACACCGTAAAGCCGTTCGCGGCCAGCACCCGCGCCGCTTCCTGGGCGTAACGATCCGAAAGGAAACGTGTGTCAAAGCCAACCACCATCTTGCGTGGGTCGGGCGAGGCGCCATGACCATTGCTTCTATCCCATTGCTCCGAAGCAACGGCGTCCGCGATTGCCTGCGTCAACATGCGTAGATTGCCGAACGTAAACGTATCGGAGATGACCGCGCGCCAGCCATCCGTGCCAAAATGGATAGACATATCCTGCTCCCAAGAGAAAAGAACCGTATCGCGTAGCGAATCATACCACAGCAGCCCGATATTCAGTCAATAGCGATGAACGCCAATTCCCCGAGGTAATGCGCTACGTGCCTGTCTTCGCCGCCGGCAGTGAAAACGCGACAGCCATGGCTGCCGTGAATCCAGCTTCAAGAGCCTTTCGATTCACTGCCTCCGAGCCGCGCGGCGCGCGTTTCCTCACCGCCTCTTCCAGCGCGGCGCGTGAGACGATACCCGTCAGGCCTGCCACTGCACCCAGCGCGACCATGTTCGCTGTAATGATCCGCCCGGTCGTCTCAAAAGCCAGACGAGTGATCGGCAGGCGTACCAGATTCCCCTGCTTGTCTGTCTCCACACGATCTTCATCCACAAGAATCAAGCCGTCCTCGCGAACGTCCGCCGAGAATTGGCGAAATGCATCCCGGCTGAGAGCAACGAGGACATCGGCTTGCAGGACTTCCGGATAGTCTATTTCCTGTGTTGAGAGGACGACCTCGGCCTTGCTGGAGCCGCCACGCGCTTCTGGGCCATAACTCTGCGCCTGCACAACGTACAAGCCTTCCAGGGTAGCCGCCTCTGCCAGAACAATGCCGGCCAGGATCAAACCCTGCCCGCCTTCACCGGCCAACCGGACCTCCACGCGTTCGTCGAGCGATCTCATGGGTTCACTCCCTTCGCGCGCACAGCAAGGTTGGCGTACAAGCGCGTATACTCCGGACGTTCCAGGTTGACAAAAACCCCACGCACGATCTTTGTGGTCGCGGTTTTCTGTTCCGATGGAAGCGCGTCATATGCCGTTTTCGAGATCGAATTGTCTTTAAGCGCGCGCATCATATCCGCCGCGCTGCCGAATCGATTCAGTCGCCCGTAGCCCACATGGCAGTAGCTGACCGCTTCCACGACGCTAAAGCCCTCCTTGGCAATCGCCTCGGTCAGGTACTTATCCAGTTCCAGGGCATGATAGACCGTGCTACGCGCGACATAGGTCGCGCCAGCGGCAACAGCGAGCTCACAAACTGGAAACGGCGGCTCCACATTACCATAGGGCGATGTGGTAGAGAGCGCCCCCAAAGGCGTGGTCGGACTGTATTGGCCTCCCGTCATCCCGTAGGTAGCATTGTTGACCACGAGGGCGGTGATGCCGATGTTGCGACGCGCCGCGTGAATAAAGTGATTGCCGCCGATCGCCAGCGCATCGCCATCTCCCATGATGGCAATCACCTTCATATCCGGACGAGCAATCTTTAGGCCGGTGGCGAAGGCCAGCGCGCGCCCGTGCGTGGTATGCAGCGTGTTGAAATCCAGATAGACCGGCATCCGGGCCGTACAACCTATGCCGGATACCAGCGCGACTTCGTCATTCGTCAGCCCCAGATGGTCGATGGCGCGAATCAGCGCGCCCATCACAACACCTAAGCCACAGCCCGCGCACCAGATTGTAGGGAACTTTTTATTCTTGCGCAACTTTTGGAGAGTTTCGCTGCGCTCGAACCAGTTCTCTGGCGGTAAGTGCGCTTCATGCGCATCCAGAGTCGCCGCCTCTAGAATCACATGCTTATCCATAGATCATTCTCCCATAGCCTCTATAATTAGCCGAGGCGGTACCATCTCGCCGTTGGCACGGGTAACGCGTCGCACCTTCTTGCGCCCAACCACGCGCTCCACTTCAAGTGCCAGCTGCCCCAGGTTCATTTCTGGCACGACCACGCGTCGTACATCCTCGCAAAGCGCTTCCACCTCTTGCTCCGGGAAAGGCCAGATGGTCAACAAGGTGATCATGCTCACCCTATGACCACCGGCGCGTGCTTGCTTCAGCGCATACCGCGCACTGCGCGCCGAGGCGCCATAAGCAATGAGCATCGTCTCTGCCCCCTCCTGAAGATCGGTTTCTATCGCTACAAGGTCTTCACGATGTCGCTCCAATTTCGTATGAACGCGCTCCAGCCAAAGGTTGATTTCATCAAGACGTTGTGTCGGGAAACCGCGCGCGTCGTGAAACAAACCGGTGATATGGTAGCGATAACCAAGACCGAAACTAATCAGCGGAGGCACGCCGTTTTCCGCATTCTCGTAGGGGAAATATTCGCCCTCCACGCTTTGAAGGCGGTACTCTTTCATCGTTCCATCTCGCCAATCCGGCAACTCAACCGCCTCGCGCATGTGCGCGATGACTTCGTCGGTTAGCAAAACGACCGGCGTACGATATTTTTCCGACAAGTCGAACGCTCGAACCGTCAGAGTGAATGCTTGGTAGACAGAAGCCGGACACAGGACAAGAATCGGATGGTCACCATGGGTACCCCAGCGCGCCTGCATCACATCTCCCTGCGACGGCGCAGTCGGTTGCCCTGTCGAGGGACCAAGCCGTTGTACATCCACTATCACGCAGGGAATCTCCGCCATTGCAGCATAACCGATGTTCTCTTGCATGAGCGAAAAGCCGGGTCCGCTTGTCGCCGTCATGGAGCGCAATCCGCCGATGGACGCGCCAATCACTGCCGCAATGCTGGCAATTTCATCTTCCATTTGAATGAACTTACCGCCAACCTTGGGCAGCTCACGAGCAAGGAATTCTGCAATCTCCGTAGAAGGAGTAATAGGATAACCAGCGTAGAAACGGCATCCCCCGGCGAGCGCGCCCCAGCCAATTGCCTCGTTACCTTGAAGCAGAATTCTGGCCATGTTCGCTTCTCATTCCAGTTTCCGGACCACAAGCGCCAGGTCAGGACAATGGGTGTCGCAGAAATGGCAAGCTGTACAGTTTTCGGGATGCACCACACGAGGATAGTCATCCAGCGGTCCCATCTCAAAAACCTTCGTCGGACAGAATTCTACACAGATGTGACAACCCTTACACCAAGTGGCATAAACGATCACTTCCCCTCGTGGCCTTTTATGGGCCTGGGGCAGCGCTTCCCGTTCAAGAATAGAAGAAGAGGCCACCATACACGGACAACCTTATTTGTCCTACATTGTACTCGATAAACCGCCAAGCAGGATAGTGCGGGTTCTCCAGAGAGGATGTGACATTCCGCCTCTCTGTTTAAGCCAATGAGGGACGCCGCATCGCTCCTAAACTGTGCGTCTCGTCAAGACTGCCTCCCCGCGCGCCGCCGCCCTGAACGCAACCGCCTCATGCCGACGATACAGAATTCACGGCCTCTCGGTCAGGCGCAGAGTCAGGTCAAGTTGCTCCTCCCCACGTAGCACCGTGAGCACAATCGTATCGCCCGGCGACTTTCGGGTGAAGAGATACCGAATCAAATCGTCGTAGGTAAGAATAGGCTGACCATCCACGGCGATAATCAGGTCGCCGCCGGCGTTAACGTCTTCGATTTCCGTGGGCGTTTTGCCGGCACGCACACCAGCGCGATCGGCCGGGCTGCCCGGCGCCACCTTCACGACATACGCCCCTGTGTACGCTTTCAGTCCCAGAATCTCAATTTCGCGCAAGGAGAGCTCATCAATCGCCGAGATTCCCATGTAGGGATAAGCATAATAGCCATCTCGAATCAAGACCGGTACGACGCGTTTGACCATATTGACCGAAACAGCAAAGCCGATGCCGGAATTTACTGCCTCACCTTCCAGTGTGTACCCTTCCGTGCGAATTGCCCGATTGACTCCCACCACTTCACCTTTCAGATTCAGCAATGGGCCGCCAGAATTGCCGGGATTGAGCGCGGCGTCGGTCTGGATAATATCGCCGGAGACGAACACTCCCCCGCCAGGCGCATCCTTCATCGAGGGCAGGGTGCGACCAAGCGCGGAGACGACGCCTACCGTCATTGTGCCGCGCAGCCCAAAGGGATTGCCGATCGCCACCACCGTTTGCCCTACTTTCAATTGATCCGAATCGCCCAACGGCAGTGGATGAAGTTCCGACTTCGGCACAGAAACCTCAATCACCGCCAGATCAGAATCTTTGTCCACGCCAATTACTTTCCCGATCACCTTCAGCCCGGAGGGAAAATCCACCTCGACCTCATCGGCATCCTCGACAACATGGTAATTGGTGACAATATGGCCATCCTTGTCATACACCCAACCGCTGCCAAGGGCATCGCTTCTCCCCTTACTAAACGCGCGGATGGCAACGACGGATGGAGCAACACGCTCATAGAGAGAGACCAGTAATTCTTCCGTGTCGGGCAACGTCTCTACCGCCGGCGTGGAAGAGGGAGGCAACAAGCGAGGAGTCGCCGAGGCAGTAGCAGTAACCGTCGCCGTCGCAGGGGGAAACAACCCAAAAGGAGGCGCAGTCAGCCGACAGGCTAACAACGCCAACGCAGAAACCAGGACGAATACACCAAACCGATTCTTCATGGAGAGAACTCCCAAACGTTTAGGTTGCTCGCCGTGCTTCTTCCAGAAGTGCTCGTTGACGCGAGTTGATTCGCTTAGGAATTTGCACTTTCACGCGCACATACAGGTCGCCCTTACGCTGCGGGTCTTTTAAAAATGGCATGCCCCGCCCCGCCAGGCGGAATAGTTGATCGGGCTGCGTGCCGGGCGGTATCGTCAACAGGAGTTTTCCGTCCGGCGTCAGAACTTCCGCCTCGCCGCCGAGGATTGCCGTGAAAGCATCCACCATAGTCTGGATATAGAGGTCATCCCCTCGTCGTTCGAAGAGAGGATCTTCCATTACCTGAATCACCAGATAGACGTCGCTCGCTTGTCCATTCGGACCAGCGGGACCAACGCCGCGCAGGCGAATCTTGGTGCCGCTGCGCGCCCCCGCCGGAATGTTGACCTCCATCCTGCGACCGTTGACTTCCAGGTACCGTTTCGTACCACTATAGGCCTCTCGCAGCGTAATCGTGATAGGTTGCTCGTACCGAGGAGCAACCGCGCGGCCAGCGCGACGCCCGCCGAGATTGACACCCATACCGCCGAAGATAGCGCGGAAGAAATCGGAGAACATCCCCTCGCCGAAGAGGTCTTCCAAGTCCCCAGTTCCCGGTTGCGTCCAGGCACTCCAATCGAAGTCTCCAGGAGCGCCAGATTGCGCCCAGCGAGCGTACGACTCGCCAAGTTGATCATACCGCGCGCGCTTCTGAGGGTCGCTGAGCACCTGATAGGCCTCGTTGATTTCCTTGAACCGCTCCTCCGCTTGCTTGTTGCCGGGGTTTCGGTCCGGGTGATACTGCAGAGCCAGTTTACGATAGGCGCGCTTGATTTCATCCAGACGGGCATCTCGACTCACACCCAGAATCTTGTAGTAGTCCTTATATTCCATGTGTTTCCTTGTAACCAGGTATATCCAACCCAACAGAGTGCGTCTCTTTCAATTCTAAACGGCTTGTCAAGAAAGTCAAGCGCCGATTACTTCCTCTAATAGAACTCTAACGCGCACCGCCCGATGCGCGCAGAACGTTGACGATCAAGAACAGGCATGATAGAATGCACGCCGTTCGGGCGTGTAGCTCAACGGTAGAGCAGTGGCCTTTTAAGCCATTGGTTCAGGGTTCGAGTCCCTGCACGCTCACCTTATTCTATGGTATTATCAAACAAGCAGATAAAGACCTGCAGCGACATTTTTGTATTCAAGGAGAAGCGTATCAGCGCCAACGAATTCCGAGTCAATGAGTCTATCCGGGCGCCGGAGGTGCGTCTCATCGGCCCTGCAGGCGAGAATCTGGGCGTGATGTCCGTACGAGACGCGTTGCGTGTCGCGCGAGAAGCCGAACTGGATTTAGTCGAGGTCGCGCCGACCGCGAACCCACCAGTATGCCGGGTGATGGACTTTGGCAAGTTCCTCTACGAGCGAGAAAAGAAAGAACGACAGGCGCGCAAGGCGCAGACAAAAATCGAGGTCAAGGGGTTGCGCCTGCACCTGAAAACGCACGAAACCCATCGCGCCTACAAAGTAGATGACGCCCGCCGCTGGCTGCAACAGGGAAAGAAGGTGTGCGTGACGATTCGACTGCGAGGGCGCGAGATTACCTATCCAGAACTGGCGCTGGAGGACCTAAAAGAGATCGCCCGTTCGCTGGCCGATATCAGCATCGTAGAGCAACCGCCTGCTATGGAAGGACGCAGCATGACCATGACCCTGGCGCCAGTCAAAGCAGGAGCAAAGAAACGTCCTGTTCCCTCCGCCGGTCAGACCGAAACCGAACCAGCATGACACGGGCGGGAGCAATCCCGCCCGACTTTTCGAGAAAGGAGTGTGATTACCGTGCCACGCAAGCAACGCGAAGGTAAATTCAAACTGAAAACCCACAAAGCCACCTCAAAACGCTTTGGCGTCACCGGTTCAGGAAAAGTGGTCCGCACGAAAGGCGGGAAGGCTCACCTGCGCCGCAAATCGTCCAAGCGGGTGAAGGCACTCTTCGCAGAAATGATTCCCGTGCAGGGACGGGGTATCATCAAACGCATTCGGCGTCTTGCGCCGTATATGAAGCCATAACTTTCATTGGCAGGCTGCCGGGCGTATGCAACTGGAGAGCAGAGAACAGATTCTGCGCCGACGTCCGGGAGCACGCAGGAGGTCCTCATGCCACGCGTCAAAGGCGGCCCAAAAGGCCATTTACGTCACAAGAAAGTATTGAAATTCACCAAAGGGCAGCGCGGCTCCAAGCACTTGCTCTTCAAGCGCGCTAACGAAGCGATGTTGAAGAGCCTGTGGTATGCCACGCGCGATCGTCGCTTGCGAAAACGCGACCTGCGGCGGTTGTGGACCACGCGCATCAACGCCGCCGCGCGACAGAACGGAACAACCTACAGCCGTCTGATCGCCATGATGAAAAAGGCCAACATTGTCCTTAACCGCAAGATGCTGGCCGATCTGGCCGTGCGCGACCCCCGGGCATTCGCCGCCGTGGTGACCCAGGCCCAAAATGCCTGAACGGCATAAGAGCACAAAGGAGCGACCGTCCCCCCGGTCGCTCCTATTTTTTATCGAACGGATTGGCTCAGCATAAGACAGGCAGACGTAAACCACCCACAAATTCGGTGTCAGCCGCTCTACGATCAACAACGGCTTTGGCGTCGGGGCGCTCGAGAGCCAAGGTGTCAGGTTGGCAACCGAACTATAGCTCCTGACCAACTATTCAACCCGGCGAGCACACTCACACGTACTCCGCTTTCAGCGCGTGGGTGCCAGGCGCAACCGGCGGACCAGCACAATCACCGCCACCAGCAAAGCGCTTACGATAACCAACGTTGGCAGATTCGCCTCATCGGCAAAACCGCCCTGTGGCAGCGCGGTGGCAGCCCAAACGGTGCCCATCGCCAGCGCTGTGCCGGCCATGGCCGCCGAGGTAGGCGTGCGCTGCGCCAAAGCAACTTGGGTATTCAAGGCCGCGATCGTGGCCGTCTGAATTTGCGCGGCCGACCATTGGGCCGGCGTATCCGTCGCAATTGCCACGACCGGCGTCGCCGTCGCCGGCTCCGGCGTGGGAGTCCACAAGGAGGCCTCGTAAGTAGCCGTAACGGCCGCAGCGATTTCGGCGTTTTGCGTCTCGCGCGCCACACGCGTGGCCTCTCTGGCCGCATTTTGCCTGGGAACGATCCAGAAAGCCATCACTGCCAGGCAGAGCAGACTCAAGAAAATCAACCCGCCGAGGATTCCGGCAACAATCGTAAAGGTCTTGTTGCCGCCTTCTCCACCCTCCGGCGCGCTAGAGACAGGCGTTACATTGAATTCGCTCTCATCGCCTAACATGGGACCTCCTTGCAATGCGTTTTTGTGATTATATCACCCTACTACTTCCAGATTAACAAGCGGTAGGAGTGCCTGTTCGCCGCTTTCCAGGCGAATCTCGGCCGCCAGCGCGCGTAGCCCGCTGGGGAAATGCGCCGGTTCAGAATGCAACCTGACAATCGTGCCGAGCGCGCCCAGGTGCGGCAACCGACAGACGCGCACCTGCAAGCCGGGGGCGAAAACTTCCACCTCACGCGCCAAGGGAGGTTCTTCCGCAACCGGCAAAGGAATCAATACTTCCGGGCGAGTGCCACGGTATCGGTCATAGATTTCCGCGTTCAAGGCGACATCGCGCTTGGCATTCGTTGTCAAGAGTTTGAACGCGGCAACGTTCATCGGGCGGCGGCCAAAACCGTCCGTCAACAAAATGGGAATCGGGAGCTGCGCAGCAAGAGGCAGCAAGGCCGGCGCCATGCTGGCAAGGATCAAGCCGCGTAACGGTACTTCAGCCGCATTTTGCAATACGGATGGATGATCTACGTGTCCTCCCAGAAGGATAAACCCGCGCAGGCTAACATCAATCTGATCGGGGGATAGAACGTCATCGGCATGCTTGAGCAACGAATGCATAAGGCCCATGTCCATGCGGCCATTGCCCCAAACTCCCTGCACAACCGCCCCGTGGAACGTAATCTCTACGCCGCGTTCCGACTCGACGCGCGAGATAACGCCCGGCACGCCGGCGCGCACTTCAAAGACGCTTTTCCCTGTCTCCAACAAAACGCGCCCGCCACCGATCAGGGCGACGCGCCCATTGCGCGGCGCTTGAATGGTCTGCATAAACAAGCCAGGCTTCTCCGCGACAACCTGCCCTTCTGTTACTTCATCCCCTTCTTTAACCAGAATCAGTTTCTTGGCAAGATCGGCCGAAACGCCAAAGACTCGCGCCACATCGAGCAAGATATGTTCCTGCGCGAAATGCACCTCGCCGACGATGTCCGTCGCGCTGACCTTCTGGTCCAGGCGCACGGTGACGCGTCCTGGTGCCGGCAACTTGCGCTCACGGCGCAGAGTGATGAGAGGAAGAATATGTACAACGGGCGCCAGCATAACCGCCTCAGCCTCCCAAAGTCCGCAACCACTTCTTGATCATCTCGCGTCGCCGCCCGCCGTCTGCTGGCAGAACAATCGGACGTCCGCGAGCATCGAAGACGACGCCAAAAACCGTTCCGCTAACGGGCATATCGCCACCGCGTCCGGGTCCGAATCCAACATCCGCGCGATGCAGCGGTTGAAGATACAGCCTTCCCGTCTCGCCAAGCGGTAAGGGCAACACCTCGAACATTCCTTGCTTGACTTCCAGAGACATCTCCCGCCCGCTGTGGGTCGTTAGGCGCGCGCGCAGGATCGGCGTGCCCGGCTTGGCTGAAACCAGCGGAGAGATGACCGTTGCCAAGACGGTAAACGCGCCCGAATCCAGCACCTGAACGGGAAGAATCGGCACACGGCCAGCCACCGCGCCCAAGGCCGCCAAGAGGTGATGCTGATCAAGGACGAAAGTGGTTGCCCCCACAGGCTGCAGACCATCCAGAAGCATCAGCAACGCTTGTCCAAGCGTCGGCGCGGCGCTGAATACACTGCCCGAAACCAGAATCGGCTCAAAGTAGGGCGGATAGCCTGGCGCCGGACGCGGCGCGCTACGCGGCAAATCTGCGCTCAAATTTGCAAAGGCCAGCACAAGCGCCTGACGAGCCACCGCTTGCTCGATTGCCAGCTCCTCGACGGCGACAGGAATCGTAGCAGGATAAAGAGCCTTATGGTAGAGGTAATCCTGTACTACCTCTGGAGCAATCTCCAGCGGCAACCAGCGCAGAATATCTTCGAGTGAGGTGTAACGCAGAAAGCCGCTCAACCCCTCTCCCAAACCAAACTGAGGATAGACGCCCAATTTGAGGTCGCCGCCGAATCCCGCCGCCAACACAGCCGCCGAGGCGCCAAGGTCCACACTCAAGATTCCCTTGCCATAACCTTCGCTCAGGAAACGGATCATGCGCCCTTCCGCATACGCCGTAGGCAGGAGTTGCTCGCCGGCCCAGGATGCCAGTTCATCCATGCCGCCCAACTGACTCATACGCAGGCGTACATAGAGCGAGGCCAAAGCGCGCTGTGCAGGCAAAATGTCTTCTTCCTCCAGCCTCGGGCGCAGATTCGAGGAGACATACATCATAGGAGTCAACTCTTGCAAGTACTTTTCCGCCATCCTGGCCATCTCCCGATTGCCGGCAAAAAGCACAGCAGGGCGCCTCTCCGATGGTAAGAGATAGCAAGCCAACCCAACGACCTCCAACAACGCTTGCAGCGAGCGCGAGGCTCCACCATCTGTGCCACCGGCAATCAGAATCAAATCCGGCTGCAATCGCAGAAGACTATCCACCTGCTCCTCCGGCTTGCGACGGTCATTCAAACGCAGTGTCTCTACCACACGCGCATAGGTGGTGCGCGCCAGACGTTGTGCGCTGGCAAGCGAGACATCATCCACCAAGCCGGCAACCACCGCCCGTACAATTGGCCCGGCGGATATTGTGGCGACAAAGGAACCGACTCCACTGCCATCTTGAACCGGCATAATGAGCCGGTGGTCCAAAGCGAGCAACGTGCGGCCTGTAATCGCCTCCAGATTGCCGATCGCATCGCGCACGCCTTCGCTCACATCCCGCAACGGCGCGGCCGCCGTAGAAATCGCCTTGCCGGCCGCGACGAAGCGGTACTGCCCCTCCACAACATCGAACAGCACAGCACGCGTGTGCATAGCGCCAATATCTACTGCAAGAACAGATTCCGCGTCAATCAACGATGTTGGCATATGTTAGAAACTCTATTGAAGGAAAGCCCACAGGAAGTTTAGGCGCTCCACCAAAGCTGTCATCGCAGCGGTCATGGCGCCGGCAAACAGCACGCCTAGCGAAATTGCCAGAAAGAACTGGCCAAGCCATGCCATGGCCTCAACAACGCGCGCGCGACGCGGGCCAAGCGGCGTAGGCTTGGCCCCATAATGGAAATAAATCAACGTCGTGGTCATCCCTATCAAGATAAGAACACCCTCGGCCAGCCGTTCCACGGGATATTCCGCCTGCCTCCAATCCAGTAAGTTCACAGAAGCCTGCATTTGGGGGATAAGTGTACCGGTCACCGCGCCTCCTATCGCCACCGCCGCGCCGATACCTACCAGAAACGCCAAGGGAAGATTCCCCAAACGCGCGGTGCGAGGGGAAAGTCGGCCCAACAACAACAAACCTAAAGCCAGCGGCACAACGGCCATGAACCTCTCGTCCAAGGTTTGACCAACGAGCAAAGGCTGGAACAAGCGCGGCCACAATACCTGATGCCAGACCACCGCCGCTGCATAGCCAGCCGCGACGCCAATAAAGAGCGTGATCGTCAGACGGAAAAGAGGGTTGTCGCCAACGAGATAACTGAACACCAGTAGCGTAAGCACGAAAGCAACAACGCCGGTGAACGAATCGGGACTCAACATACTAACCGCCTCCCTTGCGCGGGGTGCGCGGCCGTTCGCTCCAGGCAGAAAAAGCGCTCCAGGCCCCGCCCACAGCGATCAGTACGGCTGCGGTGAACAAGCCAACGCCAAAACTGCTCCAGTAGTTCTCCCCTAACGTTACGCCAGGGGCCGGAAGAGCCTGTGCATACGCCTTTCCTCCGGCCAGACCTATCACCAAACCTTGAATTTGTCCGGCATCGTAGTACGGCTGAATCAAAGGTTCCGCCTGCGCGCTGATGACGAGAATCAGCGGTCTGTCGCCGAGATAGGGCCGGCTCTGTTCAATCCATATCCGTCCGACGTCGGCGCTATCAGTCAGGACAATCAAGGCGGCGTAATCTTGCAGACTCCGCACGTCCGCCAGCAGCGGCGATTGCCAGAGCGTCGCGGCGCCTGCCGAACGTGGATTTGACGCAAACGCCAGCACGCCGCTTGCGCCGCCGGGCAAATAGCCCAGGTTGACATAGTGTTGTCCGTTCTGATAGCGATGATGCGCCTCCACAGATTGCATAAACCGTTCCGCGAGAATTGGCCCGGTTGGCGATGTGGAGACGAATGTCAGACGAGCCGCGCTGACCAGAATCAGATGATCGAGCAAAGGCGCTGCGGCCGATTCCAACTCGCCAGAAAGCGCCGGCTCATAATCGAACACAACCACCACCGGGCTGTTCGCCGGAATCTGATCCACTAGTTGCATCAAGACATATTGAGAAGCAGGGGTCAACGCCTGAGAGGCGGGCAAGCCAATCACAATGGGCAGGAAGGTTACCATCAGAAGAATCGCCGCAAGCAACCAACGCCAGAAAGACGGCAAGGAGATCAATTTCTCGCCCGCCACCGCGCGCGGAGACTCTTCCGCCGCGACCATCTCCTCCAACTGGGTTGCGAGCGCCTGATAGTGCTCCGTCACCTGTAATTTAACCGGAGGAGCCATAGGTTTGCGAGTAGGCGTGAGGCCACCTACGGGCGGCAACACGCCGCGCAGACCTGCCAGCAGTCCTGTTGTCTCCAGCGGCGTCTCTTCCAAAACAGCCGATGCCGCCTCTGCCACCGCCGCTTCCAGTGGTCGCATGGCTTGCACCCAATCCGGCAACTCTGCCGGAGCAATTTCTTCTGCAAGCGCTTCTCCACTCTCTAACGCGGCTCCCTCAGGTTTCAGTGCTGACAACCAGTCCGGCGCTTCTATCGAAAATCCCGCAGGCGATTCGATTTCCCCCTCCTCCGCAATCAATGGCGGCACGCCGGGAGGAGTCTTTTCCTTTTCCTCGCTCTCCACACCTATCAACCAAGACGGCGTGGGTTCTGGCATGGAAGGCTCGGCAGGGATTTCCGCCGTTTCACTGCCAGGAGTCTTTAACCATGCAGGCACCTCCGGCAGCGCGCTCTCTTCTTCCTCAACGAAGGGAGGAGTAGCCCCTTCGCCCTCTCCGAACGCCGCGCCGAGCCAAGATGGCATCTCGCCCGGCGCGGCGGCCTCCTCCGCCGCAAATACAGCCGGAAGCTCCCCCTCGCCCTGCAACGAGGTCAGCCAGTCAGGAATCTCTCCGGCCTCCTCCGCGGTCGCAGGTATCTCTTCTCCTACGAACGCCGTCTTCGACTCGGCATCGCCCTCTTCTTGCACAAAAGCCAACCACTCCGGAGTTTCCTCAGCCGAAACCGGCATACCTTCGCCCGTAACCATCACTGGCGTCTCTCCTGCGCCTCCCTCCTGTAACGAAGATAGCCAATCGGGAGTTTCGCCAGCCTCTACCGACGTCACGGGCATCTCCTCTCCAACAAACGCCGCCGGCGCATCCGCCTCGCCTGCCCCCTGCAACGAGGCTAACCAGTCTGGAATCTCCCCGGCCGCCGCAGGTATCTCTTCACCGGCGAACACCGCCGGAGTCTCCTCCCTGCCTTCCTCTTCAGAGGGAGGAAAAACGGCTTCCCTACCGGCCTGATCCGAGGGAATTGCTTCCTCGAAGGAAAGAGTTATCTCTGCACTCTTGGGAGGAAGTTCCTCGCGGTCCAGGGGTTCTCCCCCCATGCCTGCTCCCCGCAAAGAGGCTAACCAATCTGGGACCTCCTCTTCCTGCTCTTGCTGTACCGCCAGACCGGCCAGCCAGTCCGGAACCTCCGGTTCTTCCGATGATTGTTCCCTCTCCAAATCGGCTAACCACGGAGGCAATCCTTCCCCTGGCGTCTTCTCCGCAGCAAAGGAGGAAGACGATTCGGGTGTTTTGGTTTCCGAAGGTTCTTCCCCTACCTTCCGCGCCGCGCGCAACCAGGCAGGGAGAACCTGTTCAAGCTCTGCGGTATCTCTCTTGGTAGGCTCCTCGCCGGGCTGCAAGGGACGCGAGGCTCTCAAGGAGGGAGAAACCCGCTCGAACTCCGAGGTGGGCTTTCGCACCGGCTCCTCGCCAGGACGGATAATGGTATCCTTCTCTTCGAGGGGCGAAGGCGCACGCAAACGCGCCCCACAGAACTGACAGAACTCGCTCTCGATAGAATTGGCGCGATCGCAAAGCGGACAACGAATCTCGGCCATTATCTTCCCTCGTAAGGACGGTCTACGCCGAACAGCACACGGAGGCCGGTGGTCAGCGCGCCAAGCGCCACACCAATCAACAGACCACGCGCGCCGCCAGCCGCGAGCACCTGAGCAATGATGGGGCGAAGATACTCGCCTAGGTAAGGAATATACCCTACCAGCGGTAGAGCAGCCATACCCATCAACGTCAAGACCGCCGTCGTCAGGAAAACCACAGGGAACAGCTTGATACCGCGACGCAACAAACGAATCGAGGCATAGACAAACGTAACTGTCAAAATTGCCAGGAGGCTGGCCTCCACCGGCAATTGCACTGCCTTGAAGAGCGAGACAACAATAGGATGTTGAGGGCCGAACACCAGGCCAACCAGCAACGTCATCAACATCGTCCCAATCAACAGCAAACTATAAGGCCAGTTTTTCTCACGACCACGCACCTTTTCAGCATGTACGGCGAACAGATTGACAATCCCCAAGAAAACAGCCACACCTGCCAGCGTCACAGCCCAATTGAGCAACACCTCCCGCAACGCGCCGAGATCGAAGAAATACCCCACCAGAACAATAAACCCAAAAGACATAGCAAAAGCAGTGGAGAGAATGCCACGCACTTTCACAGGAGGCCTCCCGCCTTCAACAACGCACCCAACAAGGCGATCAAGATAATCAGCCAACGCAGTACGTCCTGCGCACGCAAGCTAGCCAAATGCATGGGGGCAGGTTGCAAGTAAGCGGAGGCGGCATAGAGATCTTCCCCCAACAAGGGCTCCTCCGCCGTGACATAGAACACCGATTGAGCGGATAGAGAATCGCTGCCGGCGATTGTGAACGCGCGCTGACGTTCCGCCGCATCTGTCAACAAAGCCGCCTCTAGTCCGAAATGACCAAGTAGGATGTTCGCGGAGGCAAATTCATCATACATCACAGGCAACGTCCCCGCCGCATAGGAAAACGCCGTCAGGCCGCTTAGCCGCCCACCGATGAATGGCGATCGCAGGCCGGTGGCTGCTCGATAAGCCGCTTGCAAAAGGTCATCGGAAAGCAAGGCAGTGAGGCTCTCGCCGGAGGTGGCCACAGGCGGCCTGTCGCTGGCCGAGGTCAGATCAGCAGCGCGCCGCAATAAAACCAGCGCAGCCAGGGTAGATGCAGACTGGGGAGTAATCACGCCTCCATGGCCAGTGGACATGTGCAGTCGAGTGCCATCTTCCACCACACGGCCAATCGCCTCCCGTAAACGAGAAAAAGCGCGAATCTCACGGAATGCTCGACTCTTCCTGCTACGTTGCGCGGCGAAAGCCAGCATCAGCCCGGCGGTAAGCAAAATCAGCGCCAGACCAACAATGGCGAACCAGTTCACGCATTCACCTCCTCGCCGCGCAAGTACGCAGCGAAGGCGCGACTTTCCGTCTCGTCTTCCAACAATGATGTGAACGCTTCCAGTGCTTGGGGCGAAAGCCAGGGACGCAGAAACACGCTACCAAAATACAAAACCTGCGCCCCAAGCAATGTCCATGGGCCGCTCGCCTCCAGCGCCCAGCTCGCGAACTCCGCCAAGCCCATGCGCCGAAGAAAAGTCGCCCAACTAGACCAGAAAACACGTCGCGTTGTTGCCGCCTTCATAGTCAGTTACAGTATAGCACAAGCCCTCTGCTCTATGCAAACAAAATTTTACCCTGCTACCAGGGTTGACCAAGCCACCTGTAGCACATCAGCCGCCACAATCCATCACGACGGCAACGATTGCCGTGTGGCTCGATAAGGGCTGTGGATGAGTGCGCCCTCAAGAGTTCGCAGCAATATGGCCTGTGCACAACTCGTAGGAGTTGTGTTCCAACTGCATAGACCCCGATATCGAAGCCCGTATGCCTGAGTATAATTGTCTCTGTGCGGTACTTAATTGACGGTCATAACTTAATTCCCATCATGGGTTTGCGCCTCGACGCGCCCGATGATGAGATGGAGTTGATCGCCCGTTTGCAGGTATTCTGCCGTCTACGACGTGCGCGCGCCGAAGTGTACTTCGATGGCGCTCCGCCCGACCAGGCAGGAACGCGTCCTATGGGATTGGTTACTGCCCACTTCATCCGACAGGGACTCAGCGCCGACGCGGCTATCGAAGGACGTCTACTTCAACTGGGCGCCCAGGCCCGGACATGGGCCGTTGTGAGCTCCGATCGACGGGTCCGTCAAGCTGCACGCGCGGCGCATGCGGCCACGCTGACTTCCGAGGAATTTGCCCGTTTGATGACCCTGCCCAACCAACCAAAACCTTCCTCCTCGCCTAAAACCGACGGGCAACTCTCCCGGCAAGAAGTGGAAGAGTGGTTGCAAATCTTCGGACAACGTCCACAAACGGAATAACCCTACCTCCGGAGGACATTGGCATGAGAATTTCGCTTAACTCTACCAAGGATTATTGGCAGGGATTGACATTTTCCCTATTTATAAAGCCGCGACGCGTGTAGAAAAATCGCCATCGGCACCCCAGATCAGCCTACAAGTCATCGCAAAAACAGCATCTGAGCATGATGACCAAGCAACCCACATGAACAAAGCCGATATAGTTCTCGACAGTGCGATCCAACCGAACCAGAATGCGGCGATCATCCTGAAGCCAGGCAAACAAACGCTCCACTTGCCATCACCTTCGACAACGACGAAGTTTCCGTCCCTCCTCGGTCTTCTCCTTCTTTTCGATTGAAACGATAAGGCGCAATCCACTCCACGCCATTTTCAGCCAGCTTCTGGTCCAGCGGATCGCTGTTATACGCTTGGTCGCCGATCAACGCTCCGGCAGCTCTATGGTGAACATGGTTTCCAAAGTCGGTTCTACGAGGGTGTTTTCATGCGGCGAAGCGCTGCTAACGGATATGGCGATAGGAAGACCGGAACGGTCTGCTGCTGCTATGATCGTTGTACCTCTGCCCCGCTTGGTCTTTCCCATCCTCGGCCCCTTTCTTTTTGCGGCGACAAAGACACCAGCGATAAAACATTCAGTCAGATCGAGATCGCCGCGCTCTTTCATGTCTTGTACGAATGCCTTCAGAATCACCTCAAACGCGCCGGAGCGAACCCATTCCTGGAAGCGTCGATGGCAAGTCTGGCATGGTGGAGATCTCTCTGGCATATCTTTCCATTATGCACCGGTGTGAATGATCCATAGAATACTATTTGAGAATCTCTCGACTGTCGCGCCGAGGTCTGCCACATCCATCAGCCCGTTTCGGAGGTGTGATAGGAATGGTTTGATTACGTCCCATCATGTTCCTCACTCCCCTGCGTCAACGTTAATCGGTTTGCCGTTGGTCTTACTTCCTCTGTTCAGTATAGGCGCGCCGGTTCTGCCCTGGATCATTTTCCCTGTCATCGCAGCGGAACACGACAGTATACCGACCGATACGGCTACCATCGAAATCACAATGACAGTCATCGGATTCTTGGAATCTCTCTTGGCGCTTGTCCTCAGCCTGCCGCATATCGGCCCTGGTTGGCATTCGCGGCAGTCGTGATTCTCGCCAACAAGGCGAAGGCTACTTCCCCTGCCGGCAACGTAGAAGTAACGACATTTACCATTCCCATCTCCCTCTCGCCTGATGCCTGCAACAGAGCAACCATCGCTAAATATAAGGTTCTCAACCGACCATCTATACTCTCTTGTCCACTTACCCTTCTGAACCTCCAAACGGCCAGCCCGAAGAAGAGCACTGCATAGCCTATCAGCATCGCAGCAAGAAGCAGTACGGACTCGAATCCCAGGCCGCGCCTCGCGATATTCTCGAAGCCGTCCAGCGCCCAGGATACCGGCGAGAGATGCCCGATGGCGCGAAAGGCCGGGCCGGCAACGTCCAGCGGCACCCAAGCCCCGCCCAGCGCCGAGAGCACGAGCATCAGCAACAGCAAGAACATGATGGCCTGTTCATCGTTCTTCGCCAGCACGCCGATCAACAAGCCGAGGCGCCAATGCACAGCGCCGAGGCGAGCGCAACCAACAGAACAGCCAGCGGGGCAGAGAAATGCTTCAGTTTCAGCACGAGCGCGCAATTGCTCGCTCAAGGGACTGTCATCCTGATTCAGGAAACCGACCGGCAGGCGCGGGTCCTCGGGCGGTCGGCCAACGCCGCTGAAGGCGAAGCCAAACAGCAATGTGAAGACGACCGGCATGAGCAACAGGAACAGAAAAGTCATCCAGTTGCGGGTCAGTTCGGTCAAGTCTTTCAACGTAATATCGAAGATGCGCTTCACGGGATTTCTCCTAGAGGTACCGCCGCTGGAAACGCCAGACGCCGATGAGGAAGAGGACCACCGTCCAAGCCAGGGCGACCAGGGCGCTCAGGGCAATGCGCTCCAGCGAGGCGCCGTGGATGCCGTCCGTCAACATGCGCGCGATCCAACCCTGCGGCATGGTCAGCGAGACAGCGTTGATGGTCGGGTTGCTATAACCTCCAAAACCGATGAAGACGGGCATCGCGCCCACCCAGGTAGTGATGGTCAGCACGCCGCCATACATCACTCCGCCTTGTTTGCTGTTCTTGAGTAGCGAGTTGACGAAGATGCCGAAAGCGGAGGTGTTCAGGATGATACACATCGCGGTCAGAAGCAGGGATGGCCAATCGCCCCACTCTACACGGAAGACGAGCCGGGCAGCGAGGAATAGTACAATAACCTGCGCCGTGACGGTTAGCAGCACGCCCAGCAGTTTGCCGGTCAGGACGGCCGCCGGGGGAGTGGGTGTGGTGAACAAGCGTGGCAAAGTGCGCTGCTCGTCTTCTAGCAGAATGCCCTGGGCGGTGGCCACGCCGGTGTAATAGGCGCAGAAGATAAGCATGGCACCCATCACCATGCCGACGATGACCAGCACGGGACTACGGGCAGGTTTCCCCTGTTGCGGCGATTGCACCTTCAGCAGCCCAGCGGTCTGGTCGCCCTGCGGCTGGGCCGCCAGGTAACGGCTGACCACTTGCCCGATGAGCGCCGGGTCGGCGGCACCGGTCTGTGTCAGGGCGATGTTGATGGCAATCTTCGCTCCCGAAAGGCCGTCCATGAACTGGTTGAGGATGGATTTGACGATGCCGGGACCAATGGTCAGAATCGGGCCCTGGTAGAACTCGATGGAAGCCTGCCCGTCGAGCGAGGCGAACTGCGCCGAGAAGTCGGCCGGGATGATGAGCGCCACGCCGGCTTGCTGACTGCCACCAGGTCACGCGCCGTCGCCGCGTCCACTTCGAGCCGAACTTCGAGCAGGTCGGCGAAAGCGTGGCTTTGCAGCACGCTGACGATGAACGCGCCGAGCGACGCGGCTTGCATTCCGCCGGGGAAGCGGCTCATCGCCTGAGCAAACGCCGGCTCGCCTTCATCCAGATTGACAAGCGCCACCTTCGTCACCGGCACCTCGAAACCTTCTTTCTCTTCAGCAATGTTGCCGAACATGAAGAAAAACAACACCGGCACGAGCAACGAAATGACGAACATGAAGATCAAGGCAAAAGTGCTGCGGAAGGAGCGGGTCAGGTCTTTGAGGGCAATATCGAGAATTTTCATCAAGGGTCTCCTGGCGATAGATTGAAGAAGTGGACGGTGGACGGCAGCCCGCTGACCGCAGGAGGAGAACGCAGTCTGTAATCTGCCGTCTGCCATCTAATCGCGCAACGCCCTCCCTGTCAGGTGCAGGAAGACGGTTTCCAGATTAGGCTCTTGAACGTCCACCGAAGTGATGCGCACCCCGTTGGCGATGACCCTCTCGAACAGAACCGGCAGAACGCGGTTGCTGTCGTCGGCCAGAATGGTCAGCGTACCGTTCTCCGCCAAGACTTGCTTCACGCCGTTGACCTTTCTCCAGGTTTCCATGACCCGCGCCGATTCAGCGTTGATGCTCAGGGTGATGCGATCGGCTTCGCCAACGAGGCGGACCATCTCCGTGTGCGTCCCGGCGGCAATCAGACGGCCATGATCCAGGATGGCGATGTGATCGGAGAGTTCCTGGGCTTCTTCCATGTAGTGGGTAGTATAAAGGACTGTAGTGCCTTCACCCTTGAGTACCCGCACCGAGTCGAGAATGGCGCGGCGTGACTGGGGGTCAATGCCGACCGTAGGCTCATCCAGGTAGATAATCTGTGGCTTATCGAGCAGGGCCACGCCGATGTTGACGCGCCGTTTCATCCCGCCCGAATACTTCTTGATGCGCTCGTTCGCTCGGTCCATCAGGCCGATGACCTCCAGCACCTCCTGCACGCGATGTTTGAGTACCGCGCCGCGCAAACCATACATCTTGCCCCAGAAAGTCAAGTTCTCGCGCGCCGATAGGTCCTCGTAGAGGGCACCTCCTGCGGCGCCACACCCAACACCGACTTGACGCCCAGGGGGTCACACGTGATGGAATGACCAAGCACGAGCGCGTCGCCCTCGTCCGGGCGCAGTAGACAGGAGAGAATGGAGACAGTGGTGGTCTTCCCAGCACCGTTCGGGCCGAGCAAACTGAAAATTTCGCCCTGCTCCACGCTGAAACTGACGCCGTCCACAACTTTAATTGCGCCGAAGGCTTTGCATAGATTCTGCACTTCGATGGCTTTCATACCACTCATCCTTTCCGTAACTGTGTAAGCTCGCCCTACAACAGGCAAATCTCATTCGAGGGCTGCGACTGCCAGGCAGAACAAGCCGATGCCTAGCAGCAGGATGCTGGTCTCGAGCGAGGCCGCCTGGGCAATGTTCAGCACCACTACAGCCACGGCCATGGCCAGTCCCACGCCTTTGAACAAGACATCAACAAGTTTTCCAAGATTTTCTCTGTTGGACATACGAACCTCCTTTCTTTGTAAACGCTGCCCCCAGTATATGGCCAGATCGCTGGCCTGTCATCGGCCGGGAGGCCAGTTATCCTCTCATACTTTCGGACAATGTCCAACGGTACGGTGGCAGCCAGCGCTTTGTGTGATACCATTAGGAACGATGAAATGCATCAAGAGACTCTCCATCGGCATCGAGGCCGACTACCGCGCCTTTTACTGGATCATGACCGCGATCCTGGCGTTCATGTATGTGACCTCGATTGTTTCCAACCCTACCCTGCACACGGCAGGGCCGCTGATTTTGTTCACCCTCGTGTTCAATTTGCACATCGCCCTGCACTGGATGCTGGCTTCCATCCACGCCCGCGGCTGGACATGGGCATACGTGCTTGTGCAGGGGGTCTTGGGCTTCTGGCTTGTTGTGCTCTCCAACAACCTCGGCATGACCTTTGCGGTCTTCCTGGGTTTGATTGGCGAGGTTTTTGGTCTCCTGAAGCTGACCCCCGGCGCCTGGGGAGCCGCGGTGTTCTATCTGATTCTGTCCTTAGTCAACTTCACCCGCTTTCTGGGAATCAAATCCGCCGGCTGGTGGGTGTTGGGGATGCTGTCGATCGTGTTGTTCACCGCGATTTACACGATTCTCTACCGGCGTCAGGCCGATGCACGCGAGCGTGCCCAGGAATTACTCCAGGAACTGGAGGCCGCCAACCGTCAGTTGCGCGAATACGCCACCCGGGTGGAGGACCTGACCATCGCCGCCGAACGTCGGCGCATGGCGCGCGAACTGCATGACACGCTCTCGCAGGGGCTGGCCGGTTTGATTCTGCAAATGGAAGCTGTGGATGCCCATCTGACCGCCAAACGCCCCGGCCGCGCCCGCGAAGTGCTACGGCAGTCTATGGAGAAAGCGCGCCAGACCTTGGCCGAAGCGCGCCGGGCTATTGATAACTTGCGTCAGCCGGCGTCATGTGACCTAGCCGAATCCCTACGCCGGGAAGCAGACCATTTCGCTTCATCCACAGACATCCCCTGCAATATGGAATTATTCTTACCCGCCGATGTGCCGGAGGAGGTAACAGAGGCCGCCCAACGGGCAGTTGCCGAGGGGTTGACCAATATTGCCCGCCATGCCGGGGCGAAGAATGTATCCTTGCGGGCGACGAAGCAGGAGGAAATGCTGGAAATTGTTCTTCAGGATGATGGCATGGGCTTCGATCCCGTATCGGTGGATGTCGGGCACTACGGCCTGTTGGGAATGCGCGAGCGCGTCCGCCTGGCGGGCGGCAGCCTCGAGGTCCAGAGCGCCCCGGGCCATGGCACGCGGATTGTGATACGATTGCCGTTAGAGAGGCCTGCCGATGAGTAACCCTATCCGCATCTTGGTCGCCGACGACCACTTGATTGTTCGCCAAGGTCTGCGTCTGATTTTCGAGACCGAGCCGGGCTTTGAACTGGTGGGCGAGGCCGGCGATGGAGCCGAGGCAGTACGTTTGTGTGCGGAATTGAAGCCGGATGTGGTGTTGATGGACTTGCGCATGCCCGGCATGGACGGGCTGACAGCAATCGAAAAACTGCGTCAGGAACAGCCCAAAATCGCCGTGGTCATCCTGACTACCTTCAACGAGGACGAGTTGATGGTGCGCGGCCTGAGCCTGGGGGCAAAAGGTTACCTACTCAAGGATACCAGCCGCGAGACCCTGTTCGAGACCATCCGGGCGGCAACGCGTGGCGAAACGCTCCTGCGGCCGGAGGTGATAGCTCATCTGCTGGCCAAAGTGGGCAACACCCCGGCCTCTACGGCGGGCGGGATCGAGCTGAGCGAGCGTGAGCTGGAAGTGTTGAAAGAAGTAGCAGCAGGAGAACGCAGCAAGGAGATCGCCCTGCACCTGGGTATCAGCGAGCGGACGGTCAAGGCGCATCTGGCAAGCATTTACAACAAACTAGGGGTGGATTCACGGGCCGCAGCCATCGCTATCGCGGCGCAGAAAGGGTGGCTATAGCACCAGCCTTTCCTCTCTCAAGTGCTTCTACTTCCCCCTTCCACAGGCTCGACATGGACCATTATCTCTGCATCCGGCACGATTCGACGGATGGCTTCCTCAATAATTCCGCGTTGACATGGGCGCTTGTAAGGTGAATGTCACCGCTCATCGTCACAAGCAAGTCAATGAACCGGCGCGTATCACGAGCATCATTTACCGGCAAGGCCGCCTGTTCTACTTTTGCCGCCATGCCTTTCAGCGCCGTATCCAGCAAGATGGCAATGAGGCGCCGTCGAAGCCCCCACTGACATAGATTACAATGAGTGTGACAACCAGCGCCGCGATTGAATCGGCTTTCCCCAGCCAGCCTAGATTCAGGAAGCGACGTCCAAGCGTCAACCCGACAAGGCCCAAGATGACCATCGAGGAAGACCAGATATCCGTGCTACAGTGCAAGGCATCGGCCTCGCAGAGAATCCAGGCCGACGCCGCCAGCAACAAAAGGATTTCAAAAAGGGCAGAGAGATTCTCTGCCTTCCCGCGACCAAAGAGGCGATTCCTATCCGCCGGTTTATCGGCTACATGCACGGCCATATAGATCACGAGCGTCGCCATCAGGGCCAGGGCAGAATGCACTGCTTCCGCCAGCATGCCTGGTAAGTTCGTCAATATGCCAACCACGATTTTAAAAAGCAGTCAACCCAGCCGCGGCAATTACCGAACTCGCGACGGCTATGCTTTTCTCTTGCATTGTTTGCCGGTTCGCCATACTATACCTCCGCAGATAGAGCGACTATAATACAAGTCATAACCCCTTAGAGGAGCGCTCTCATGGGTCTTCTCACTTCTCTCTTCCTTGGCTTTGCAGGTGCTCTATGTTTCGCGGCCATCTTATACTGGTTGGACCGGTACGAAAAGGAACCCCTTGTCTTACTCGGCGGCGTATTTCTTTGGGGGGCAGTCATCGCTAGTGGCAGCGCATTCATTATCAATACTGTCCTTGGACTGGGATTCTACATTTTCACCGGTTCGGAGGCGATCACCGAGCTAAGCACCAGTTCGCTCATCGCCCCTATGGTCGAGGAAACGCTCAAGGGACTGGCTGTACTGCTTGTCTTTCTGGTCTTCCGCCGCGAATTCGACTCCATCCTGGACGGGATCATCTATGCTGGCGTGACCGCCCTGGGCTTTGCCGCGAGCGAGAACGCTTACTATATCTGGAATTACGGCTACCAAGAACAGGGTTGGCAAGGGCTGATACGGTTGACCTGGATTCGCATTGGCTTGGTAGGATGGCAACATCCCTTCTACACAGCGTTCACCGGGATCGGTCTGGCTCTGGCGCGCACCCGCCGCAGTCTGCCGGTCAAAATCCTGGCGCCGTTGACAGGCCTTGGCCTGGCCATGGGTACCCACGCTTTCCACAATACTGTAGCCAGTCTTGTCAACAGCGAGTGGATAGTAGCCTTTCTCGATTGGAGCGGCTGGTTGTTCATGTTCGGCGTGATTCTATTCGCCACCTATCAGGAGCAAGGTTACTTACAGCAACATCTGCAAAGCGAGGTGGCAGCCGGTCTGCTTACCGTGCAGCAATACCATATCGCCTCTTCGGCTTGGCGTCAACTGGTTGCTCGCCTGCGCGCCTTGTTCACCGGTCGTTTTTTTCAGACCAACCGCTTCTATCAACTGTGCGGAGAATTGGCACACAAGAAACAACAACTCGCCACACTGGGCGACGAGAGCGGCAACGCTTTCATTATTCAGCGCCTACGCGCGGAACTGGCGCGTCTATCGCCCATCATCCTGAACAATGTCTTGGCTGATTCTGCAACACCCGAAAAGTCACAGCACCCAGGGCCAAGGGAAACCAAAACGTGACGGCGCGATACGTTAAGGCAATAAGCGTTGCCGTCCCAAGAGGCACACCCAGGCTTCGCAAGGCCACCGTCAGCGCGCCCTCGACAAAACCAACCCCCGACGGCGTCGGTGAGACAATGAGGAATAGGTAGGCGATACTGAAACTCCCGACAAGCAGACCGGCGCTGAACGGCGTGCTGAATGCCAGGAATGTCATCATCAGAATACAAATTAATAACGCTTTGCTATTCAGGGCATATAAAAAGGGAAGAATGAACTCCCGCCGCTTACCTCGCAATTCAGCAAAGCCTTCGGCCATTTCAGCCGCATACTCATGTGCGCGCGCCTCGCTTAGGTACTCGCGGCGCAGGAATGGTCGCACAAGGCGATTGACCAGGCGCGCCAGCCATGCCAGAGCATGCCCCAGTTTATCCGCCGAACGATAGCCTAGATATACCAGAAAAGCCAACGCGCCAGCAATTCCCAGCAAAATAAACGCCGCGACAATGGCGCTAGACGGTAGATTATTGCGCCGTATCAGCGCCATCATCCCCAATACCAGCACGCAAATGAACGCCGCGTAATCCAGGACAACAAACAAGGCGCTGACAACCGTCACCTTTCCCCTGGCATGGTTGCGCTGGCGAGCATCGTCTACGAAAACCGCCATGCCGCCAATGCCGACGCTTGGCGCCACGACATTGACGAAATTGGCCGCGGCAACCACCAAAAAAAGATGGGTGGTCTTCTCCTCCAGACCAACCAGCTGATAGAGCAACCGACACGCGACGGCCACATTATAGATCCAAAGCGCTTCCAGAGCGAGGGCTCCCAGCAGGAACCAGAAATTGCTGCGCTGAAGCGTCTCTGCCACGTCTTTAAGTTCCGACAGGCTGAAAAAGACAAAGGCAACCGCCAGCAACAGAATCAGAGCGCCGAATAGTTTTCGCATGTGAAAGTTACAGAGGCCCGCCGGGGCAAACGCAGTTAGTGACGACGGTCCGTCAGGCGTCCAACCAGCCCTATATAGTAGAATAATTGCAACAAAGCAGTGACCAGCGCCGCAATGTAGGTCAACGCCGCGGCATTCAACACCGCGTTGACGCCACGCATCTCCTCCACGCTGGTGATAATGCCTGTTTCCGCCAGCAGGCGACGCGCCCGCGCCGAAGCGTTGAATTCCACCGGCAAAGTCGCCAGCGCAAACAACGCCCCGCCGCCAAAAGCCATTACCCCCATCCAAGCTAGATTGACTCCAAAGGCGATTTCCATCGAGGTTAAGAGAATCCCCACCAAAATCAGCAACCATCCCAGATAGGAACCGATGTTCACCAGCGGCACCAGCGCCGAGCGAAAGCGCAAAGGAAGGTAGCCTTCCTTATCCTGTATGGCATGCCCCAGTTCATGAGCCGCGATGGCCACCGAAGCCACAGATGGCGTCTCCGCTACCAAGCGAGAGAGACGAAGCACCTTCTGACGCGGATCATAATGATCCGTCAATTCGCCGGCCACGCCCTCCACGCGCACACCATATACCCCCCCTGCCGAAATCAGGCGTTTGGCTGCTTCGTAGCCACTAAGGCCGCTGCGATTCGCCACCCTGCTCCATCGATTATAGGCCGACCGCACAGAAACGGTGACAACCGTCATGAGCAAGGTAGCCGGAATCATCACACAGAGCACGTATTGGGAATCAAACCACATAGTTCACCTCGCCAACACTCCAGGAATACAGCTGGATAAGACTCTCTGTATCTTGGCAATTGCCACACTGCATCGGATTATAACATGAAAAAGACGACCGACTGCGCCATGAGAATGGCAGTATAATGGGACTGCCATGCCCATCACACGCCCTGCAAAACAACCGGCATCTCGCCCTGCACGCGCCAGGACGAAACCAACGCCCCCAAAGACTCGTACCGCCGCGTCAAAACCCACGCGGGCAGCCACACCTACGCGTCAAAACCGCATACGGCCAGCGCCGGAGCGTCCCCACTCCCTGTGGGGACAACTCTCGCCGGAACGCAAGATAGACATCCTCGGCACGATTCTAGCCCTCCTGGGTCTGGTGACGCTTCTCAGCTTGGCCTCCGCCAACCGCAGCGCCTTCCTTGGCTGGTGGGTTTCCCTCTGGAAAAAAGCATTTGGTTGGGGAATGCCCCTCTTTGGTCTGGCGCTCCTCCTCGGTGGCGTCTGGCTGATCGCGCGTCATGTGGAACGCCTTCCCCGATTATCCGTCGAGCGGTTTACAGGCATTGTTCTCTTGCTTTTGAACTTGCCTACCATGTTGCATGGGTTGATTGCCGGTTCTCCAGAAGCGGCCCAGGCTGCCGCCCAGGCCGGCAAGGGCGGCGGTTATCTGGGAAGTCTCATCCTGCAAGGCCTACTCCTGGGCATCGGCAAAGCGGCAACTGTCATCGTATTGCTGGCCTGGCTGATGATTGCTCTGGCTTTAACCCTGGACGTTTCCCTGCAGGACATGTTCGAAAGGCTGGCAGCGGCGTTCAACCGGGTGCGCAGGAGAGGCCCAGGGCCCGGATCCGTTGCCCCGTCTTCTCCTCCAACAAAGGCAACGTCTGTTCACCCATTTCCGATTCCCCTCCCATCCTCCGCGCAAGATACAGGAGAGGAACTCGTCCCCGTTTCGCGCCAGGGGGTACAGGTCAAAACAGGCGTCATGGCTGCGCCGTCTATAACCTGGATTCTGCCAAAAGTCAGTGAAGTCCTCGACCTGGCCTCTGCCCCTACGGTTGGTGAGGAATTCATTGCACAACGAGCGCGTCTCATCGAGGAAACCCTTGCCTCCTTCAATGCGCCCTGTCAGGTGGTAGAAATCAGCAGAGGGCCGGTCATCACCTTGTTCGGGGTTGAACCCCTGTTCATCGAGACGCGCAGTGGTCGCACGCGCGTGCGGGTTTCCAAAATTGTCTCCCTGGCCGATGATCTGGCACTGGCCCTGGCCGCGCCGCGCATTCGCATCCAGGCCCCCGTGCCCGGACAGGGATACGTGGGGATTGAAGTGCCCAACGAAGAAATGGCCCTGGTAACCCTGCGCGAGGTAGTAGAAAGCGAAGTATTTCAACGCGGACGCACACCGCTCCGTCTTGCCCTGGGGAAAGACGTCGCTGGCCATCCCGTAGTCACCAACCTGGAATCCCTGCCGCACTTGCTCATCGCCGGCACGACCGGCTCCGGCAAATCGGTGTGCGTCAACGCCTTGCTCTCCTGTCTACTCCTGCACAACGTGCCAGACGACTTGCGTCTGATTTTGATTGACCCAAAACGCGTGGAATTAAGCGGCTATAACGGCATACCGCACTTGCTCGCTCCGGTCGTGGTGGAAATCGAGCGCGTTGTCGGCGCCTTGCAGTGGTTGACGCGCGAGATGGAGAACCGTTACTACAAATTCGCCGAGATTGGAGCGCGCAATATCGCCGATTACAACGCCCGGATGGCCGCTCACGGGAGCAAGAAATTACCCTTTCTGGTAATCGTGATTGACGAACTGGCCGATTTGATGATGATCGCCCCCGATGAGACCGAGCGCACAATTACCCGCTTGGCGCAACTGGCGCGCGCGACCGGCATCCACCTAGTCATCGCCACCCAGCGCCCTTCGGTCGATGTGGTCACCGGTCTCATCAAAGCCAATTTTCCGGCCCGGATTGCTTTTGCCGTCGCCTCCAACACCGATAGCCGCGTCATCCTCGATCAACCCGGCGCGGAGCGGCTCCTAGGTCGCGGCGACATGCTCTTCCAGGCCCCCGACGCGGCGGCGCCGGTGCGGTTACAAGGCGTCTTCGTCTCCGATGCCGAGATTCAACGACTGGTAGAGTTTTGGAAACGACAAGTCGAGGTAGTCAGCCCTTACGCCGTTGCCGCCGGCGCCTCGACCGAGCGGGAAGGCATCGCTTCCCCCCTCACCGGAAGTGTTCCGCTGAAACAACTCGCCATGTTCGACGAAGCCAGAGAGCAGTCTTCCGAGGATCCACTCTACGATGAGGCCGTAGCACTGGTGCGACAGGCAGGACGCTGTTCGGTCTCGATGCTGCAGCGCAAATTACGCATTGGCTACACGCGCGCCGCTCGTCTGGTAGACGCAATGGAAGAAAAAGGTATCGTCGGCCCCCCAGATGCCGCCACAGGTCTACGCGCGGTGATGGATTATGGCCCGGCCGCGCCGCCTGCGCAGGACTGAATACGACGGATAAAATCAGGAGAATGCAAATCGCGCTCTAATATGAAAGTAGAATACCAGCGCAGAATCCTCTCCATCTCCGCGCGCGTCGGAGTCGCAGGATGAGCACGCCTCGCCTGAGCATAGGTGCTGCGCTGCAGATGACGCAAATACTTCAACGCCTCTACCGAGACGGGCAAAGCATCTTTCACCTGCTTCCCGCAACGTGGGCAGAGCACCCCGCCGCGTGCAGGCGAAAAAAACTGGGACACGGGCTGAACTTCTTGACCACAGGCGGCGCACTCGAACAAATGTGGACGAAAACCAAGAAAATCCAATAAACGCATCTCGTAGTAGCGAAGAGCAAGCCAGGGATCGGCTAACTCCGCGATTCGTTGTAGAGTCTCGGCCAGTAGAAGAAATAAACCGGCATGTACGTGCTCCGCCTCGTAGGTGAAACGATCCAGCAATTCCACCGCATACGCCGCCATCGCCGTCTTGAGCAAGTCCTCGCGCAAAGGTAAGTAGGCGTTCACCGTATCTGCCTGGGTGACGATGAGCAAATCACGTCCGGTTGCCAGTTGCAATCGAACATGCGTAAACGGTTCCAGGTGGCCAGCTTTGCGCGAGCGTATACGTCGCGCCCCCTTGGCCACGGCACGCAGTTTGCCACGTTCAAGGGTGTAGAGCGTCAACAGCCGATCCGCCTCTCCCCAATCGATATGACGTAAGACAATCGCCTCCACTCGCAAGGAACGCAACGCGCGGCTCATTCCACTCCGACTCCAACCTTGGCAAACCGCATATCCCCTTCCCCTCTCCCAACTTTAACCCAAGGCCTCGTCCAAGTCTCTCGCCGTGAAGGCGCCCGGCAGCAAGGCGCCGACCGTCGTCTCAAGGATGATCTTCCCTGCTCCATCTGCAATCAACACAACTGTTTCTAGACCGAACTCAGCCATTACCTGCCGACAGGCGCCGCAGGGAGAACCGCCATTGGCAGTTACAACCGCAAGGACATCGAACTGGCGTTCGCCATCAGAGACGGCCTTAAAAACGGCCACACGTTCCGCGCAGACGCCTGTCGGGTAAGCCGCGTTCTCAATATTGCACCCCGTATATAGGCGACCGGAAGCCGTCCGCAACGCCGCGCCGACAGCATAGCGCGAATAAGGAGCGTAGGCATAACGACGGGCTGCCAGCGCCAGTTGAACCAAATGTTGACGCTCCTCAACCGTCAGCGCGCTCATCTTCCTCCTCATCGAGCCGACGCAGCATACGCGCCGGCGCACCAACGACAAGTGTATTTGCCTCTACATCTCTCGTTACCACAGCGCCGGCGCCGGTTTTAGCGCCCTTGCCGACCTTGACCGGCGCTACCAACAAGGTGTCCGAACCAATAAAAGCGCCCTCGCCAATCTCTGTAGAATGCTTGCGCCTCCCATCGAAATTGCAGGTAATTGTCCCGGCGCCAATGTTGACATTGGCGCCGACAATGGCATCTCCCAGGTACGAAAAATGCCCCATCTTGGAGCCGGGGCCCAGGGTGGAGTTCTTGACTTCGCCGAAATTGCCCATGTGCACGCCCCGGCAGAGATGGGCCCCCGACCGTAAATGGGCAAAAGGCCCAATGGTCACTTCATCCTCCACCTGCGCGCCCTCCAACACCGATACACGGATGATTACCTCGTCGCCGACGACGCTGTCTTCGATGAATGTATTGGGACCGATCTCACATCGCCGACCGATCACCGTCCTGCCGCGCAAATAGGTGTTGGGCCAGATGACTGTATCCTGCCCGACTACAACGCCCGGTTCAATGTACGTCGTCGCCGGATCAACGAGTGTTACGCCGGCCAACATCAACGCGCGATTGACGCGGCGATACATCGCCGCGCTCGCCTCCGCCAGATGAATACGGGTATTGATGCCTATGGCTTCATCCAAATCTTCGGTTACAATGGCACATACCGGCAAGCGGTCACGCGCGGCCAATTCCACGGTGTCGGTCAGGTAATACTCCCCTTTCTTCGAGAGGGGAATGCGATTTAAGGCATCCCACAACCAATCGGCGCGAAAACAATACGCTCCAACATTCAATTCCGTTATCTTTAATTGCTCGGGAGTCGCCGTGGCTTCCTCCACAATCGCCTGCACGTTGCCGTCCGTCGTGCGTAGGACGCGTCCAAACCCACGCGAATCGCCGGAAATCACAGTCAAAATTGTCAGCGGACCAGGATTCTCTTGTTGCGCCTTCACCAACCGACGCAATGTCTCGCCGCGCAGAAGCGGCATATCCGCGTAGGAGACTACGACATAATCGGTATGCCCGCGCAGGAGCGGCTCGGTCTGCAAAACGGCATGTCCTGTTCCCAGCGGTGGATCTTGCACCACTAGCCGCGCGGCATCCCCCAGGAATTGACGTACAGCATCACCGCCATTCCCAATCACCACCACCGGCTTCTCTGTACTGGCCATGCACGCCGCTTCCAGAGAATAGGAGATCATGGGGCGTCCACACAGGGGATGTAACACCTTCTGCGTAGCCGACTTCATACGCGTTCCCTGACCAGCAGCCAAAAGAACCGCTGTTACTCTTTTCTTCATACGCGACTCAACTCCTCATGCATTATACTCATCTTCCAATATCCTGTTGCCTCCTCCGCGCCAAGGCGAAGATGGCGCCTATCTCCGGCAAACGAAGAGCAGCCAGAAAAGCAATATAGACGACCATCCCTGTTAAAATGCCACCGAGAGCGAACAGGGGTTGTGAAAGAAAGGACAGAGAACGATTCCACGCCCACAACGCCGCGGACATTGCCGTTACGGCCAGAGTAACACTCCCTAGGCAAACAGCGAGCTCTCGCTCCCCCAGACGACCACCCAGGCGATGGCGCATCAGCAGGAAAAGGACGCAGGCCTCCAACGCCGTGGCCAGCGAATTCGCTAACGCCAGCCCGCCGTGCGGCATCCACCCAATATGGCGGAACAGAGTCGAAAAAAATACGCTAAAGACCACATTCAGGCTCATCGCTACCGTTCCCACCAGTACAGGAGTCCGCGTGTCGTGCAGCGCGTAAAAGGTGCGGGCCAGAATTTCCAGCACACTGTGCCCTACCAAACCAGCGGCGTACCACAGCAGCGCCCAGGCGACCAGTTCTGTGGAACGTTCATCGAAGGCGCCGCGCTGGTAGATCAAGGCGACGATCGGTTGCCGTAACAGAATCAGACCCACAGAAGCGGGTAAGGAAAGCAAAAGGACGCCGCGCAAGGTGCTCACAAGTGCCCGGCGGATCTCGTCCATCCGTCCAAGCGCATACTGCGCGGCAAAAGTTGGCATGGCAGCCGTAGCAATGGACTGGGCAACCGCCGCCTGCGCCATTAACATCAAAGCAAACCCATAACTGATGCCGCTCACGCTGCCCTCTTCCATATGCGAAGCCAGCCACGTATTGACCCAGAAGTTTACTTGCACCACTGCTACCCCTAGTAAGCGCGGTCCCATTAACCGGAAGACCTCGCGCACGTTGGGATCGCCCAATCCTAAAACAGGCTGGTAGCCTGCTCCCTGACGCACAAGAGCCGGAACTTGAATGAATAGGTAAGCCACCGCCCCTAAGACAACACCCCATGCCAGACCGTAAATCCCCCAACGCGGCGCGAGGACAAGCACACCAAAAATCAGCCCCACCTGATACATCGCCGGAGTTAGAGCTGGGATGAGAAAAACCTGATGGGAGTTCAGGATACCAACTGCTAACCCTCCCAGGCCAAACAATATCGTAGAAATTACCTGAATGCGCAAAAGGTCAACCGTCAAGGCTTCCTGCGCAGGATTCGCTGCGAAACCAGGAGCCAAGGCATAGCGAACGATTTGTGGAGCGCAAACAGCCGCTAACGCGGCCAGCAGAATCAGAACCAACAGAATCAGATTGGCAAGAGAAGAAGCCAATCGCCAGGCAGCGCGTTTATCTCCGCGCACTAACAGCGACGTGAACATGGGAATAAAAGCCGACCCTAGCGCGCCACCCGCCACCAGATTGAATAACGTTTCGGCGACGCGATTAGCAGCCAGGAAAGCATCCAGTTCCGCGTAGGCGCCAAAAGCACGCGCAACCAGGACACTGCGCGCCAAGCCAGCCAGCTGACCAAACAGGAAAGCAAGCATCACCGTCCCGGCAGCGCGCGCAATTCGACGCGGCACATTCAACTCGCTCACAAGGAGCGATTATAACACCAGCGGAGCGTCAACCGAGCAACCCCCAAGATGAGAGAAAACGTGCAGGCCCCTGTGGTGAGCGCACAGGGGCCTTTGACTATGGAAATGCTCCTCCCCTTTTTCGCCAATCAACGCGTGAACGTCTTGAAAATATTTGTGAAAGCCCAATCCGCCTGCGACAAGCCACTGCACTTAGGCGAGGCATATGTCTGGCCCGGACAGGAGCCGTTATCGCGATTAGCAGACCAGAACGAAAGCAACGTCACCCAACTGGTAGAGTTCGCCCAATTGACGAGTTGCTGCGCGTCGGTCAGATAGAAGCGCTCACTCTGAATGTCATTCTGACCAATCATAGGCGTTACGCCGATCTTTGTATTCACGCCCAAACCGAGCATCTGGTTATACGTACTGGTAGCGGCGTCAATGGCATACTGTCCCATCTTACCGTCGGGATTCGGGGCAGCCCAGCTGCCGTAATCCATGGCCATCACGTTGACCAGGTCAATGCGCACGCCGTTGGCTTTGGCATTCGCAATGATATTCAAGCCATCTTGTGTCAGTCCAGAGGGCAATACAGGCAAGCAGTAAGCCACCTTAAGGTCGGGATTGGCCGCTTGGAGACCGGCAATAGCCTTATTGCGGCGATCAATCGAAGCAGTATCCGTCACAGCCGCGCCTTCAATGTCGAAGTCAATCCAATTGAGCTTGTACCTTGTAATGACCGACTGGTAGGCCGCTTGCAGGCTAGAGACGCTGGTGCAGGATTGCGCCAATTCGGTGCCATTCGCACCGCCGAACGAGACGATGACATTGCCGCCCTTCGTGCGCAGATAGTTGATTTCATCGAAGAGGTAATTCTCGCTCATCGAGATTGCGCCGCCCCAAGCCGGCGTGCAGGCACTGCCTGTGCTGCTCTGAATAATGAACGCTAGGGTGTAGTATTTCTGACCGGTTTGGGTATAAGCGGTGCTGAAAGAAAACGTTGGCCAAGCGTTCACATCCACATAGGGAGCGAAGACCTTACTGGGGAAGGCGGGAGGCGGCACCACACCTGGAGTTGGGGTTGGACCAACCGTTGGACCACCGGTGCAGGCGCCCAAGTCTTCCCAAACGCCGGTTGTCCCCGGTGGCTCTTCCCCTTGTGTCCACCACTTGGCGCGCCACTGACGGCCGTTCCAATACACCACGTCGCCTTGCAAGTAGATGGTTTTGACATTCCAGACTGGCGCGGTACAGGTAGTTCCACTTGAGGTTGGCGTCCGAGTCGCCGTCGCGCCTGAAGGCGTGTTCGTCCGCGTCGGCGTCCGCGTCGCCGTCGCCGTCGCACCCGATGGCGTGTTCGTCCGCGTCGGCGTCCGAGTCGCCGTCGCGCCCGATGGCGTGTTCGTC
>DAOTWG010000027.1:0-1848 GCA_034436015.1 Anaerolineales bacterium | reverse complement strand
CGACGCGGACGAACACGCCTTCAGGCGCGACGGCGACTCGGACGCCGACGCGGACGAACACGCCTTCAGGCGCGACGGCGACTCGGACGCCGACGCGGACGAACACGCCTGCGCCTACGCCTACTTCGATCGCCCCGCGTCGCGATGAACTTAGTACCGTCTTTACTTTGCTAAGCGAAACCGCTACGTCCTATCAAGGCAAGATTACCTTTGCGAATCCCAATACCAGTTATGTGTGGAATGGAACCTATTTCGCTATTTGGAATATAGATTTCGAGACAACTTCACAGATTACGAAAATGCAGTATAGCGATGGCGGTAGTCCGACCTATGCTGTAAATGGTAGTCTGGTAACGGTGGATTTGGGTTGGCGGAGCTTGTTTCCATACAACACCTCTGTCGAGGTAATCATCGAGGCCAACAAAAACGGTGCAAAAGTATATCCTCAGAATTTCCGCCCCCATTATGTACGTGGTGAGAACATTGTTTATCCCCAATATCAGGGCTTACCATCCTCTTGGAGGCCTGGCAAACCGGACCTGAGCGCAGCGGACTTGATCGTTGACCAGACAGCCTACTACCGAACGGCGGCGCAGCCAATTCAAGATAAGTTGATTATGTACAATCCTCCCAGCCAGACGCAGGTGCAAATCGGGTTAGCTCCGATCATCAACTATCCGGTAAACGGCGCAACGGACGCCCGTACTTACATTCCTACCAAGTATATGGCAATGGGGTTGGCGTTTGCTCTGGAGGAGTTCAATATCAACCCGAACTACCTAGCCGCTTTGGGAACCAAGGAGAACTGGGCTGCAGCGGTTACCCAGAATCCTTCCTTCACCGGGCCCAAAGTCGTGATTGATGGCCAACAATGGATTTGGCCGATTGTGATTGACCATCCCGATGGGCCGTATCAGGTGGAGCCCGGTAATTTCAACGATATGGTCAAATTCTTCCCGGATTACTTCCCAGCCACGGCTGTTCATGCTGCGTACACCAAAGTCTCGAGTAATATGAGCGACCCCAATTGGATTAGCTCGGCGATCACCGCGGCTATCAGCCTGACGGCAACCCGAGAACAACTTAACGCGGTGCCGACTGCGCACTATACAGAATTCATGGCTCAGGCGAAGGATCCCTGGGCAGAAATGTGCGTCTTGACCTTTGCTTACAACCGTGGGATGGGGGCGCTGGAAGCGAAGAAGCTGTTTTCGACGAATCGGACACAGGCCCTGAATTCCAACAACATCTGCGCCGACTTCGATATGGGTGGCTTTGCCTCCCATGTTCCCACCGTGCGGGCGATTACCGAGGCCATGAACAACGCAACAGTCAATATCTACGATGCCCAGCTTACTTGGTCGGACATTCAGGCGTTCTTTGCCGAATTGCGTACGTTCCTACACGGTGAACCGCCGCAGGCGCAATGGGATGCTATGATGCAGGATGTACAACGCGCCTATACCGTCCTCTCTCAGCATTGGGGTGGCTCCTATGTCTCGCTGCGTTATGATTTCTTGACGCTGTTGCGGGTGGCAAAGCAATATCGTGCTCAACCTTACCATCCTCGGCCAACAGGTCAGGATTGGTACTATCGCGTTAAGGCTTCGCAACCGTAGTCAGTTTACGATGATGACTGATTTCGTCTCGGTTGGGTCGGCACCCTCCCTTTCCATGTTGTTCTTCTCTTTGAGGTTAGGAGGTAGAAGATGAGGCGTTTGATTTGTTTTCTCTTTACCGTACTTGTTATGATAGGTCTATTGCTGGCGGCGACGGTTGGTGCGGTGCCGCGGCAGGCGGATCGCGGGGCGTGGGCGCCGAACGTGTCGTATGCGGTGGGGGATACGG
>DAOTWG010000026.1:0-48991 GCA_034436015.1 Anaerolineales bacterium | reverse complement strand
CCGTATCCCCCACCGCATACGACACGTTCGGCGCCCACGCCCCGCGATCCGCCTGCCGCGGCGCCGCACCAACAACAGCCGTCAAGGCAACACTGATGACCAAAACAATCAACGCACTACCATAAAGAATCCGACGTTTCATGTCAGCCTCCTCAGTTCCCAGAATAAGGGCAAGAGCACTACAAAAACATTGTAAATTCCTTGCAATTTTTGAGCAGGTCTTGCAAACAACTTGTTCTACTTTGCTTCTGTGTTATGATGTAAGCAGGTTATCTCGATTTTCTCTCTTCTTCATCTTATACTACTTGTTGTCAACGACTTGCTCATAAGTAGCGCAAATCTTGCTCAAGCACAGCGATTGTCGGGGAAAGGGTTGTAGAGGTCCTCGATTATTCACCGACTCGTTTCCTTGAGACAGGAGGAGGAATCCATGAATAGAGCACCGGGCTCCTCAGCAAGCACCTATCTGCGTTGGGAGGAAGAACGCGTCAAGGCCCTGTTGCTCGAGCCAGAAACACTTCTGGAAGACCAAGCCTACAGCGAATGGATTCGCCAGCAAGGGGGGCTTAACAATATCTACAACATGCTGCGCGGGCTGCCGCTCTCCGAAAAACAACGCAAAACTTTGAAAATCCTGCTCGATAAACCGGGGGCCAGTCTGCAAGAATATGCGCTTATGCTTCACGTCAGCGTAG
Organism: Anaerolineales bacterium; assembly: GCA_034436015.1. Classification (GTDB taxonomy): domain Bacteria; phylum Chloroflexota; class Anaerolineae; order Anaerolineales; family Villigracilaceae; genus DAOTVX01. Next base: position 48,296 of record DAOTWG010000026.1, on the reverse strand, counting down.
CGACCTTCGTGCGCTATCGCTCGTCGCTGCTTCGCTCACTGGCGGCCGTCCTCAATGCCCATCTCCTAGAACGACCAACGACCGCCGGGGAAGAGGACACGCTTCGCGCCCGCACGAATCTACCCACGCCTTATCTCCCCATCATTGGACGGGAGGAAGAGCTACGAACGATCCGCTCTCTGTTGCTGCAAGAAAACGTTCGTCTCCTGACAATCACCGGCCCAGGAGGAATCGGCAAGACTCGACTCGCGATTCAGGCCGCCGCGGATCTGTCGCCGCATTTCCAGGACGGGGTATTCCTGGTCTCGCTAGGAACACTCGCCGAAGCCGACTTAGTCGCTTCTACGATTGCTCAATCGCTCAACATCAAAGCAGAAAATCATGTCGGCTATGAGGTGCTGAAAGAACATCTGCGGAACAAGCATCTTTTGCTTGTGCTGGATAACTTCGAACAGGTCATCGACGCTGCTCCCCTCCTCCATCGCCTGCTGAGCGATGCTCCTCGTCTTAAGATTCTGGTGACCAGCCGCAACATTCTGCACCTATACGGCGAGTTCGAGTTCAACGTCCCCCCTCTGGCCATCCCCGATCTAGAACGCCTGCCATCCCCTGAAGCGCTTGCTCAATCGCCTTCCGTGTCGCTGTTCCTGACACGAGCGCGCATGGTGCAAAGCAATTTTGAGATCACTCCCGAGAACGCGCGAGCCATTGCCGAAATTTGTGTCCATCTGGAAGGAGTGCCGCTTGCTATCGAGCTTGCCGCGGCGCGCATCAAGTTGTTCTCTCCGACTGCCTTGCTCAAGGAACTGAACCACGCGTTGACGGTGTTGAGTGATAGAAACGTAGATGTCCTACCGCGCCATCAAAGCATACACGATACGATTGACTGGAGTTACCGTCTGCTCAGTGCAGACGAGCAATCGCTGTACGCGCACTTAGGTGTCTTCTCAGGTGGATTTACCCTGGAGGCGGCGCAAGCTATATGGTCTACCAGCAGTCGCGCTGCTTCCACATCTATTATCATCGAGCTGCTGGCTTCCCTCATAGACAAAAGTATGCTGCAACGTCAGACGACCATCAACAACGAACCGCGCTTCAGTCTGCTTGAGATTTTACGCAACTACGCTCTGGAACGACTGCGGGTAAGTGGTCAGGAGGAAACGGCAAGACGACGTCATCTTTACTATTATCGTGACTTCGTCGAGGCGCTGGAGGCGGAAGGCGGCGCGGCGATCACTCCTGCCTGGTTGCACAGGTTAGATGTCGAACACAACAACCTGCGCACGGCGCTGCGCTGGGCGATTGATAGTGGGGACTACGAAAGCGCTTTACGCATTGCGGGCGCCATCTGGCGATTCTGGCAAATTCACGGCCATGTGGAAGAAGGGCAACGATGGTTGAACACAATTTTGGAGGGATCGGAGGGCGATGTTTCACTCGCGCGCTGCAAGGCACTCTGGGGTGCCGGCTGGCTAGGCATGGTCAGCGGCGCGTTGGATGTCGCCCGGCTTCGCTTTGAGGAGGGCGTGGAGACCGCACGTCGCTTGAACGAACAGCGTTACTATGGCCTTTGTCTGTTAGGGATCGGAGCTATTGAGCGCGCGCTTGGCGCCTTCGATCAGGCGCAACATGCTTTCGAAGAATGTCTTTCCACGTTCCAGGCTCTGGAAGATTGGGAAAACGTGGCCTGGGCGTGGGAACATATGGGAGTCAACGCTCTGGAAAGCGGCAATTTTGAGCAGGCAAAGTTCTATTTCTCCCGCAGCCGCGAAGCGTTCCAACGATTAGAGCAGAAATGGGCCCACGCCGAGGCGTTAATGTTCCTGGGGCATACGGCCTTGCAACAAGAAGACTATGCACAGGCGCAACACTTCTATCAGCAAGCCTTGACTCTGTACGAGTCGCTAGGCGATCAAACGCAAATCGTCAGTTTGAAGTTATACCTTGGCGCGGCGCTGTTCGGTCAAGGGCAACACATGGAAGCCATGGCTCTCTACCGCGAAAACTTGGGGCGAGCGCATGATCTGAAAGATTACTGGGGAATTGCCTGGGGAATCGAACGCGCAGCAGAAGTAGCGGCGCATGCGGGAGATACCGAGGCCGCCGCGCGGTTATGGGGCGCGGCCAATGCCGTGCGCAGCTTCAGTGGTATGCTCTGGCCACCTGGTTTCCGCAACACCTACACCGAACAACGCTTCCTTAGCCTGGAATCCACATTGGGGCATGAGCGCTGGCAACAGGCGTGGGACGAGGGGAACGCCCTGAGCCTGAACGAAGCCGTCGCCGAAGCCCTCAAGGCGCTTTCCCCATAGTGCGTATTGCTTTGCCCGCAGAAAGGCAAACGGACTGGCGCGGTCATCGCCGGGCGAAGCGGTCGCCAAATCGGCCTCCCGCCAGGTAAACGTTCGCTCCTCTTGCCATGACACAATTTGCCAGCCTTTGCCACAAAAAAATCTGCGTTCAGAAAACGGTTTCTGCTAAAACGGAGGAACGTTCTGCAAGGGGCTTTTCCCGGCCTTGCTGCCAGCGCACAGCATCCACAATGGCCTGTCGCGCCGAGCGTGGACGAAAGCCGAGTTCGTGTTCGGCCTTGGCATGGCTGATATGCGAGTTGCTCCGCACGGCGGCCAGTGCATATGGCGTGACCAGAGGGCGTTCTGAAAACACGGGCAAAATCTCCGCGGCGGCATCCGCCAACCAATCGGGAACGCGCGTTAACCAGCTCGGAACACCGGCCGTCCGCGCAGCTGTTTCCATCGCCGCGCGCACCGACAGTCGCTCTCCGCCCAGGATGTACTTCTCCCCCCTCCGTCCGCGTTCCGCAGCCAGAATACAGCCGAGCGCCACATCGCGCACATCCACAAAATCGTATGCGCCATCCACATAAAACTTGATGCCCGGCCTCATCGCATACCGAATGCCGCGTCCGGCCTCCGACTCGTGAAAATCGTATGGCCCCACCACGGCGGTAGGACAGACGATAACCGCGTCCAGCCAATCCGCGGCTGCGCGCTGAACTTCCAAACTGGCGGCCGCCTTCGAACGGTCGTATGTCCCGCGCGCCGCCTGCGAGTCAAAAGGCAAACGTTCGTCAATTGTTCCGTCCGAGAGAGGGCGCAAAGCATATACAGAACTCGCATAGACCACCCGCCCGCTCCATCCTTTTCCCCAGGTCGCCTGGCAGGCAGCGAGGACGTTGCGCGTCCCTTCCAGGTTAACTCGTTCCGTCAAAGGGTCTGACCAGGAAGTCAGACAAACGCGTGCTGCTAGATGATAGACAACATCCACCCCCTCCACGGCCTGCGCGAGCGTCTCGAAGTCCAGCACATCGCCATACGCAAGTTCTACGCACAAGCCATCCAGAGCAATCAACGGACGCCCTGGGCGCACTAGCACGCGCACACGCTCCCCGCGCGCCAGCAGTTGACGAACGAGCACGTTTCCGATATGGCCGGTAGCGCCGGTGACAAGGTGCATGCTCTTCTCCTTTGCTGTCCTTAACCCCCAGGGGGCTCCAAAGAGGCGTTATTCAAACGGCGACGGGACCACCATTTGAGGGTCATTGATATCCACGAACTCACGCACAACGTGAATCTGACGCCCTCTCTCCCGCAACACATACTCCATCCGTAGAGGAACACTCGTATCCGGGGTCAGGCAAAGACGCAACTCGGCGTCCTTAGAACCATCATAAGGCTTGAAGAGGTAATCGCTGCACGCCAGGCCATCCACCTGACGCGTCTCCGCCTGAGGCATGCCGGGGAGATACTCAATCGGCACCGGCCAATAGGCGAAAGGGCCAGAATCCTCTGCGACTTGGCGAAAGGCTGGCCAGCGCGTGACAGCCTGCCATTCGTCCGAACCAGGAGCCGACCACCACAGACGACTTTCGGTCGAATAGATCTCCAGGGCAGCCTCTTGCCCATTGGCAATCAAGGTGCAATGCGCGCGCCAGGCGCGCCCCTCGCGCTGGTACATTCCATCCACATGATACACGCTCTCACCGCTTGCGGCAACAACCTTGCCGTCGGTCACATAACGAAATGTTGTCAGCGAGTCCAAGGCTTCCGTGGCTATCATAAGCGGAATGGCGCCCTCCATCGTCGGCAGGGGCGTCAGGGCAGTAAAGTTTCCTGCCGACACGCAAGCAGTCAACCCAAATCCTGCGAGAACGCTAGCAATCCTACTCCTCCAGATGAGAAACTTATTTCGTCTCATAGGTCTCTCCGACAGTGTCTCACAATTTTTCTCACCAGCATCGGCCCCGCATACACCAGGCCTGTATAGACCTGTACCAGCGTTGCGCCCAGTTCGAGCCGGCGCAGAGCATCTTGCGGCGTCATGATGCCGCCCACGCTGATAATAGGCAAACGACCGTTCAAACGCCGCGCAGCTTTCTTCAAGAAAGCTTCGCTGCGTGTTCCAAGAGGACGTCCGCTCAAGCCTCCGCTTTCCCCCCGACAAGGCGACTTCAACTCCTCTCGCGCCAGGGTGGTATTCGTCAACACGACTCCATCGATGTCGAAAACCACCAAAGCCGCCAGCGCGTCATCCAATTCGGCATCGCTCAAGTCGGGCGCCAATTTGACCAGAACAGGCGGCGAGACGGGCAACGACCGCCGAGCTGTCCGTACCTCTTGCAATAAATCTTCTAACATCCGACGCGCTTGTAATTGCCGCAGACCAAGCGTATTCGGCGAGGAAACGTTGATGACCAGATAGTCGGCCAGGGGAGCAAAGAGGCGCAATAAGGTCAGGTAGTCGCCCGCAGCTTGTTCCAGCGGCGTTTCTTTGTTCTTCCCCAGATTTACACCCAGAACGAATGTACGACGGCCGCGCGGAGGTAAACGCCGCAATCGCTCTACGACGCGCTCTGCTCCTTGACTGGGGAAACCCATGCGATTAACGACTGCCTCATCCTCCACAAGACGGAACAAGCGTGGACGTGGATTGCCGCCTTGCGGAAGCGGGGTTACCGTGCCGACCTCAATGTGCCCGAATCCCAACGTCGCCAGGCCGCGCACAGCCAGGGCATCCTTGTCATAGCCGGCCGCCAGACCGACCGGGTTACGGAACGTTAGTCCAAACGCTTTCACCGGGCAGGCCGGTGCCGCAAAACATGCTTCCAAAACCCAGCGAGATAGCGGCAACGCGCCCGCCCAGCGCACGGCAAGCAGCGTCAAGTCATGCGCGGTTTCCGCTTCCAGACGAAAGAATAGAGAGCGCACGAAACGGTACATGGCGCAAAAAGTATAAACGGAAAGGGCGGTTCTGACCAGGCAGATAGAAGAGATGGTGGACAATGGAACAACGAATGGAAAAATCAGGAAGGAAGAAGAGCGAGTCGTTCCACGAGCGTTTCGAGGCGCTCTCCCTCTTTCCCCCCGCTCAGCCAGAGCAAGAACTCCTCGTTGCCCCTCGGCCCCAAAAGCGGACTGCGCATCAGGCCATGCGGAGCGAAACCACACTCACGCGCACAGGCCATCACCTCCAGCAGGACACGACGATGCACGGACGGATCGCGAATGACACCCCGGCCGCGCGCTGCCTCCCGCCTGCCGGCCTCGAACTGAGGTTTGACAAGGGCCACGATTTCCCCCGCCGGCGAGCCAGTCACAAACCAGCGCGCTACGACCGGCAGCAATACTTTAAGGGAAATAAACGAAACGTCTATCGTCGCCAGTGAGATCGGCTCGGGCAGGCTTTCCAGATAACGAGCGTTCGTTTTCTCCAACACAACAACACGTGGATCGTTGCGCAGTTTCCAAGCGAGCAAGCCCTTGCCAACATCAACCGCATAGACGCGCGCCGCGCCGTGCTGAAGCAGACAATCGGTAAATCCGCCGGTCGAGGCTCCCACATCCGCGCAAATCCGTCCCTCGACCACCACAGGAAATGCCGCCAGAGCCGCCTCCAACTTCTCGCCGCCGCGTGATACGAAGCGCGGGCCGCGTTCCACAACCACATGAGACTCCGCCGCGACGCGAGCCGACGGGCGCGTGATCACCTGACCCTCTACACGCACCTCGCCCGCCAGAATCATCGCCTGCGCTCTGGCGCGACTCTCAACCAAACCTCGCTCCACGAGCAACAAATCCAAACGTATCGTCGTCACTCCTCCTCCGCTGTCTCCCTCGCACTTATACTGCAAAAGAAGCGTTTTCGCAACCTGCACAGAAGGCGCAATCCCACGGCGTTTGACAAGCCCACCAGTTGGACTAAAATTGAAGGCATGAAGACAGCCGTACCGCTCAATCTCGAGGAACTGCTTGAACTCTTTCCGGAGGATTGCACGCCCGCGCAGCGAGCCTTGATTGAGCGCGCCTACCAGGTAGCCGAGAAAGCACACACCGACCAAAAACGCGCCTCTGGCGACCCCTACATCACCCATTTGCTGGCCGTGGCCGGTATCCTGTGTGAACTAAAGATGCCGGCAGAAGTCATCGCGGCCGGTCTGCTGCATGATACGATTGAGGATACCAGTCTCACCTATGACGATTTGCAACAGGAATTCGGCGAGGAAATCGCCCGGCTCGTGCAAAGCGTGACCAAATTGACCCAGTTGCCGCGCGTCTCACGCGGCGAACATCAGGAAGAAGCAACGGCGCTGAACAATTCATCTTCTCTGCCCAGAACCGTCGAGGATGAGAAAATGGCGCGCGAGCGCAAGCGGGCGCTGGCGAACGAAACCCTGCGCAAGACGTTCCTGGCCATGGGCGACGATGTGCGCGTCGTCATCATCAAACTCGCCGATCGCCTGCACAACATGCGCACGCTGGGCCACTTTCCCGAACCCAAACGCCGACGGATCGCCCAGGAAACGCTGGATATCTTCGCGCCGCTTGCCAACCGCCTGGGCATCTGGCAAATCAAGTGGGAACTCGAAGACCTTGCCTTCCGCTATACCAACCCCGAAAAATACAAGGAAATTGCCGAACAACTCGCCGAACGGCGAGAGGCGCGCGAGGCGCAAATTCAGAAAATCATCGCGCGCGTCGGCGAATTGATGCGTTCCGCCGGCATCCCCGCCGAGATCACAGGACGTCCGAAACACATTTACTCCATCTACCGAAAAATGGTCGAGAAAGGACGCTCGTTTGACATGGTACGCGACGTGCGCGGCATCCGCATCATCGTGCCGGACGAAGCCGCCTGTTACGCCGCGCTCGGCCTGATTCACACCAACTGGCGCCCTATCCCCGGCGAATTTGACGATTACATCGCCGCGCCCAAAGAGAACTTCTATCAGTCCCTGCACACCGCCGTCATCTACGATGACGGCAAACCGGTCGAGGTGCAAATCCGCACGCCAGAAATGCACGAGAACGCCGAATTCGGTATCGCGGCCCATTGGCGCTATAAGGAAAAGGGAAAAACCGATCATTACGCGGAACGCATCAACTGGTTGCGCCGGCTGATGGAGTGGCGTCAGGAAGTGGAGGACGCCCAGGAATTCGTCGAGAGCATGAAGACAGATGTCTTCAAAGATCGCGTGTACGTCTTCACCCCGCGCGGCGACATCATTGACCTGCCGGCCGGCTCTACGCCAATTGATTTCGCCTATCATGTCCACACGAACATCGGCAACCGTTGCCGCGGCGCGCGCGTCAACGGGAAACTCGTGCCGCTGAACTACGAACTCAAAACCGGCGAACAGGTCGAGATTCTGACCACCAAGCAAGGAGGCCCTAGCCGCGATTGGCTCAATCCCGCCCTGGGACTGGTCAAGACGCAACGCGCGCGCTCCAAGATTCGTTCCTGGTTCAAGAAACAGGACCGGCAACAGAATCTGGCGCAAGGCAAGGCCATTCTGGAACGAGAGAAGGAACGACTCGGCTTGCCCGACCTGGATGAAGAAACTCTGAACAAACTCGCCGCCAGTTTCGACCGAAGTGTCGAAGATTTCTTCGTCGGTATTGGCTGCGGCGACATCTCCATCGGGCGTGTGGTCAATCGCCTGCTGGAAGCCAAACGCCCGCCGGACGATATGCTGGTCGCCATGCCCCCAAGCAGCGAGGCCGCTTCGCAAGGGAATGGGAACATTACTGTTTTGGGCCTCAAAGGCCTGATGACCAGTATAGGGCGCTGCTGCCATCCCACTCCGGGCGACCCCATCGTTGGCTATATCACGCGAGGGCGCGGCGCCACCATACACCGCCAAGATTGTCCGAACATCCTGCGCATTCAGGAACGCGAACGTCTGGTCCGGGTCTCCTGGGGCGAGGATGTACGTACCTATCCGGTGCCGGTACGCATTCGCGCCTACGACCGCCAGGGCTTGATGAGTGACATCACTGCCTTGCTCAATGAAGAAAACATCAACATTCGTGATGTACACCTGAACTACAGCAAGGCTCTCGCGAACATCTTTCTAATCATTGATGTTCGCGATCTTGACCAGTTGAGCCGCATTTTGACCCGCCTGGAGAATGTGCCGAACGTTCTGAGCGCGGTGCGCGAACGCGGCGGCTAACTTCCGGTCACAGAAAGGCAATCGGTGGACGCCCAACTTTCCTTCTTCGAGATGGCACGCTGGACGGTCAGCGGCCTGACGCGTTACTTGAGCCAGCGGCTGACGGAAGACCCGATGTTACAGGATGTATGGGTAGAAGGAGAAATCTCGAATCTTTCCCGCCCCTCCTCCGGTCATTTATATTTCACCCTCAAAGACGCCGGCGCGCAACTGCGTTGTGTGATGTGGCGCAGCGAGGCCGCTCGCCTGCAAATCGCCTTGAGTGATGGCATGGCCGTCGAAGCACATGGGTACATTGGTATTTACGAAGCCGGCGGGCAGTATCAACTCTACGCCGATAGCATCCAGCCGGCCGGCGAGGGAGCGCTCTTTCAGGAATTTCTACGCCTGAAGGAACGACTGGCGGCAGAAGGTCTGTTCGATTCTGCGCGCAAACGTCCCCTTCCCCGGCTCGCGCGTCGCATCGGGGTCGTCACCTCGCCTACCGGCGCTGCCTTGCGGGATATTCTCCATATCCTGCGCCGACGCAATCCATTAGCAGAAGTCGTGTTGGCCCCGGCGCCGGTCCAGGGAGAGGACGCGCCGCTCTTACTGGCGGAGGCGCTGGCACGGCTGAATCGGGTCGCTGCGCCAGATGTGATTCTGCTGGCGCGCGGCGGTGGTTCTCTAGAAGACCTGTGGGCTTTTAACGATGAGCGTGTCGTGCGCGCCATCGTTGCCTCAAGCGCACCGGTCATCAGCGGAATAGGGCACGAGACGGATTTCACGCTGGCCGACTTTGCCGCCGACGTGCGCGCTCCTACGCCAAGCGCCGCGGCAGAACTGGCCACACCCGTCACCCTGGACGAACTACGTTCCCTTCTGCAGACGCAGAGGGAACGCTTACGGGCAAACTTGCAAGCCATCCTACAAGAGCGGCGGCGTCTCCTAGCCCGTCTGAACGATCGTTTGCAGTTTGCCTCGCCTGGTCGGCGTATCCAGAGCGAGCGCCAACGCCTGGACGAATGGGCGCGACGGCTTCTGACCGCGCAACAACATCGTCTTGCGATTGCCAGAAGCCACCTGCGCGGTCGGGAAAATCAGTTGGTGGCGCTCAATCCTCTGGCCGTTGTACAGCGCGGCTACGCTGTCGTCACCCGCCAGGCGGATGGTCGCGTGGTCACTTCCCATCAGCAGGTCCAACACGGTGACGCGCTGAACGTTCGCGTGCAAGATGGCGAGTTCGCGGTCGCTGTGACTCATATTCCTCCTTCCGCATGAGGTAACAATGAGCAAACCGATACACGAATTCACCTACGAAGAAGCCTGCGCCGAACTAGAAACGATTGTTGCCACTCTGGAGATCGGCCAACAAACGCTAGAGGAATCGCTTCGTCTCTTCGTGCGCGGTCAGGAGCTGCTGAAACACTGCGCCGCGTTGCTCGACCACGCCGATTTGCAAGTGCGTCAACTGGCCGGCGAAGACCTGAGCGCCTTTCAGGGTGAACCATGAATCTGGCCGCCATCCTCGAAAACCGCGTCCTTTGGAGCGCCCTGACCGCCTGGCTGTTGGCGCAGGCCTTGAAGGCGCCGTTGCTCTATCTCAGCCAGGGGAAGTGGCAATGGGGAGCATCATTCAGCGCCGGCGGCATGCCCAGTTCCCATGCGGCGCTGGTGGTCGCCGCCGCTCACGCCATCGGCCTGCATCATGGATTCGACCATCCGACGTTTGGCCTGGCCACAGCGATCGCTATGATTGTCGTATATGATGCGGCCGGCGTGCGTCGCCAGGCCGGCATCCAGGCGCAAAAAATTAACGTACTGGTCAACGAGCTATTGCGTCGCCACCCGATTAGCCAACAGCAACTGCGCGAGGTGCTCGGCCATACGCCCATGGAGGCGTTCGGCGGAGTGCTGCTAGGTCTGGCCGCTGCCCAAATTCTGTGGTTGCTCTGGCGCTGATTCCTCAACCGCTACGCGGAAGGTTGTTCTTTCTCTGAATCGGAAACGTCGGCTTCTTTCTCCCCTTCCCCGCTCAGGCCTTGTTTAAAGGCGCGAATCCCTTTACCGAGCTCGCCGGCCACTTTGCTGATACGCCCAACTCCAAAGATCAAAATCACAATAACGAGAATCACCAACAGTTCAGGAAGGTCTAATCTTCCCATCGTCCAAGCTCCTTTCCAGATAATAGGCAGAACGCTTACGGCTGCGCCTTTTGCCTGCGAAATGCGAACACCAGATAACTCAAACCAACGCCTACAAAGTATAACACAACCATCGGCGCCATCGCGAGAGCCATGTTCAACGGATCGCCCGTAGGGGTAATCACAGCCGCGACCACAGCCACAATCGCGATCATCAACCGCCATTGCCGCGCCAGCGTCTTTGGCTTTACCACGCCAAGCCAGGTCAAGACGCAGGCAACAAGAGGAAGCTCGAAAAATATCCCCGTCCAGAATAACAGACCGGTCACGAAGTTAAAATAGGAAAGTGGACGCGGCGCAGTGGGAATATTCATAAAGTGAAGCAGTACAGGAAGCGCGACCGGCAGCACCACATAGTAAGCGAACGCCGCGCCGCCGAGGAAGAACAGCCCAGCCAGTGGAATGCCAAGAGAACTCCAAAAACGCTCCGCCGGCTTTAGCCCCGGCGCGAGAAACAACCAGATTTCAAGAGCAATATAAGGGGAAGCCAGCAACAACGCGCCAAAGAGCGCCACGCGCATGAAGACCCCTATTGGTTCCGTCACCTCAATCGCCTGGAGACGTTCCAGACCCCCAATGGGTTGAGCCAGAAAGGTAAGGAGACGCGGGGCATGACGAAACATAACAATCGCACAAATCGTTAACGCAAGCAAGATGCGCAACAGGTGACGCCGCAACGCGTCCAGGTGCCCCAGAAGGGCAGATGGCTGTTGGATAGCCATGGTGGCCACCTCATCGAGCGGCCGTTCTTCCGGTTCCTGGCAGAAGAACTGATGGATTCTTCGAAATAAGGTCATCGGCGCGAATCTAAAGACAAGCTAAGAGAGAAACAGTACCGGCAGTCAACTCTCCTCCCTATCGTCCATCTCGCTCTCCCTCAAAGCGGCTTGCTGGTCCCCTCTTCCGCTCAGCGAATCGTCAGCAACTAACTCTTGCGTCTTTCTCCAAGCCCCTTGGGTAGAGACCCGCCACTCCTCCAATTGAGCTTCTTTCATCAACCGTCCTGGCAATGCGCGCAGTTCCTCGCCGGTCCGGTAAAGCAGACGCCATGTCTCCGAGCGAGCCAGCCGATTCAGACCGCGACCAATCGCTTGCCCAGCGCGCTGAATATCGCTAGGCGCAAATATCACAAGAATCAGGAGAAGGATAAAAACGATCTCTTCCAGACCAAGCCCGAAAACAGTCATTGCATTCCCTGGGCAGCGTCACACAATCGTAAGGGAATTATAATTCAGAATACCCTTCTTGGTCGGAAAGCAGTGACGCGGCGAAAGGAGGTCTAGCGCAACACCCCCCTAGCAGGCGAGGCCAGTCTTTCCACCGAACGAGTTGCTAGCACGTTCTTAGCAACCGTGTGCACGCAAACGTAGTAGGATAACTCCTAGGCGTTGTCTACTCCAGAGCCCTATCGCCGACAACTCTTGCGTGCACGCCCAAAAGCCTCTTGTGTTTTTCTCATTCGGTTCTGGTGGTAAAATAGCACTGTTTCCCCAGCGGGAATCGCAAAACTGTCTTCACTAAGGAGGTATTTCATGCCGAACGGATTTGACATTCCCATTTCCTTTCTCGGCATTACCTTTCGTATTTACTTCTACGGCATCCTGATCACCGTGGGAGTGATCATCGCGGCCTTCCTGGCAGCGCATGAGGCGCGCCGACGCGGCCAGAATCCCGAAGTCGTCTGGGATGCGCTCTTCTGGGTCGTCCTTGCAGGCATTGCAGGAGCGCGCCTCTGGCACGTGTTTACGCCGCCGCTCTCCATGGTCGCCCAAGGCATCACAACCAAATATTACCTTACTCATCCCCTGGATTTAATCAACATCCGCAGCGGCGGGCTTGGGATTCCGGGAGCAGTCATTGGCGGCGTCGTTGCGCTAGCCCTCTACTGCCGCGCGAAGAAACTTCCCTTCTTAACGTGGGCCGACATCGCCGTGCCCGGCCTGGCGCTGGCACAGGCCATCGGTCGCTGGGGGAACTTCTTTAATCAGGAACTCTATGGCCGCCCCACCAACCTGCCCTGGCGCATCTACATCGACCCTATGCATCGTCTCCCCGGCTTTGAAACGTACGAATATTATCATCCTCTCTTCGCCTACGAGTCGCTCTGGAATCTGGCGAACGCTATGTTCCTACTCTGGTTAGGGAGAAAACACGCTGCCCGTTTACAAGCAGGCGATTTGCTCTTGATCTATTTGATTACCTATCCGGTTGGACGTTTCCTATTGGAGTTCCTGCGTCTGGATGCGTCTCAAATTGGCAGCATCAACGCCAATCAGACTTTCATGGCCATTGTCGCGCTGGTCAGCGCGGGAACTTGGATTTACCGACACAAGTTTGCCGTTCGGAAGTGACATAGAATAGCAATAAACTTGACCGACCGACTCACCAAATCTTTAAACTGGGTTGTGTGCTGCTGGCAATGTTCTTTTTCCCTTTCTCTTGCATGAAGCGAGGCCGGACATGGTAGAAATTGAATTTTCCATGATACCTGATACGGAAGAAGACGTTCACGCCATGACCTCCATGCTGGAAGATTTTGAAAGATTGACCGGGGTCAAAGTGCGTCTTCGGACCATGCGGTGGAGCACCGCCTGGACCGATTTGCTCACCATCGCCTCGCGCGGCGCCGGCCCAGATGTCTCGCACATCGGCAGTACATGGGTCAGCAGCCTGGCCGCGATGAACGCGCTGCGTTCGTTTCGCCTGGTGGAGGTGCAAGAAATGGGCGGGGCGCGCGCCTTTCTACCCTCTACCTGGCAAAGCGTCCTCTTAGACGGCGACGATCACATCTGGGCAATTCCCTGGACAGGGTACGCCTATATGATCTGCTATCGCAAAGATATTTTCCTGGAAAATGGCATCACCGATCTGAAGGGAGCGTTCCGCGACCGCAAGGCAGTGGTAACCACGATCTGCCGATTGAGCCAATCCCGTCTTTCTATCCCTTGGTTGATCGGTCGCTATCCGCCTCCTTACAGCGACCTCGTCCACATTGCGGCCTCGTGGATAGGGAGCGCCGGCGGAGATTTCTTGAGCCCAGATGGCAAGCAACTTGCCCTGGATCAGGACGCAGCAATGGCCGGTTTGGCAGACATGATAACAATCTTCCGAACGGCGCCGAAAAAGTATCAGAAATTATCCCCCGCCGAGGCCGCGATGACATTCGCCGAGGCGCGAGCGGCTGCCGTGCTGACGAACAACCGCACAATAGAAAGCGTCATCATGGTCAGCAAGGAACCCGAGGTGCGCGAAAACCTGGGCCTGGCAAACATCACGGAAACGCCCTGGTGCTCAGGAGGCAGCCTGATTATCTGGAAACACACCATGAGTCTGGCGAAGCGCGAGCAAGCCGCTGTCGCCCTAGTCAAGTACCTTACCTCCCGCGATGCCGAAGTGCGCTGGGGGCGCACCACAAACTCCCTTATGGCGCGCTTGGATGCCGCTGAACTTCTCTACCCCGAAAAACACCCCTTCCATTATCCCGTCCAGCAGTTGACAGAACATGGGCGCGCACATCCAACCACTCCTCTCTGGCGTCGTATCGAATACGAAATCGGACAAACCCTATCCACCATTATAGAAGAGGCACAGCAATCGCCCAGTCTGAAGGCAGAAGACATTCTCCGTCGCCGTCTGCCTCCCCTTACAGAACGATTGAATCGCATCCTGCAAGGTTGAATCCCATGGCGCGCTGGCTTTCTTGCACGATCCTACTTGTCCTTCTTACGAGCGGATGCTCGGCCCATCCAACCACTCAACCTCCAACCTTCACCTCCCCTCCTATGAATACTACTCCTTCATCTCCACCTTTTCGCATCGTTGCCTATGTAACCGAGGCTGTTGTTCCGGAGCAAATACGTTATGAGAAGTTAACCCATATCAACTACGCGTTTCTCATCCCCAACGACGACGGGAGCGTGCAGCGCCTTGCGAACGCGTGGAAATTGAAAGCGATTGTGGAACAGGCGCACAGGCACAACGTCAACGTTCTCATCTCCATCGGCGGCTGGGGTTGGGACGCGCAATTCGAGACCGTCGCGGCCGATGCACACAAGCGGGAACGGTTCATCGGCGAGATTCTGCGCATCGTCAACGAGTACGGTCTAGATGGTGTGGATATGGATTGGGAGTATCCCGACCCCGGCCCCTCCTCCCAGAACTTCTTGTCCCTGATGCGCGAGCTACGCGCGGCCCTTCCGCCAAGCAAACTCCTCACAGCCGCCGTTGTTGCCCTCGGCGACACGTACGGGCTAGGCATCCCCGTCGAGTCCTTTCCTCTCATGGATTTTGTAAACATCATGACTTATGACGGCGATGGAAGAAACCATTCCTCGATGGAGTACGCGCGCGGCGGCCTCGACTACTGGCTTGGACGCGGCCTCCCGCCCGAAAAAGCCGTCCTGGGCGTTCCTTTCTACGCGCGCCCCGCTGGGACGCCCTATCGCAAAATCGTCGAAGCCGACCCGCAGGCCGCCTATCAGGATTTCTTCAACTACTACGGCGTGGAACTGAACTATAACGGCATCCCAACCATTCGCGAAAAAACCTTGCTTGCCCTGGAACGCGCCTCCGGTATCATGTTCTGGACGCTGGAACACGACACAACCGACGAACTATCTCTGCTGAACGTGATTTACCAGACAGTGGAGGAACACCACTAAAAGCACACCCACCAACCCTCATGACTGCTCCAAGCCAGTCAAATGCTTCTTTCCTTGCCGCCAAAAGAGGGGGAAGGTGGTCCGTGTCATGGCAACCTTGTACCAGGACTGATCGTTTCTCACGCGGGCTCGTGTGGGATAGTACGTTCGTTTCCGCCACAGGGCGACGAAACGGAGATTTCCCCCATACGCGGCGCACATCTTCGGTTTGTGGCCAGATTCAGAAGCGCAGAACCTGTCAAACATGGCCCAGGCCGCGGTTGAGCCAACATATGTGCGGAACAACCTGCAATAGGCAAGTACGAGAGACCCTGCTCTTCATTCTTCCCCTTCAGTAGTATAATAGCCCCGCCGCCAGTATGACATAGGCGGGTATTTTTACGACGAGAGAGTGTGAGACATGAGAAATCACTATATCCGCTTGATCTTCATTTTGATCGTTGTAGTGCTGGCTCTTTGGGTGGATACCAGGCCCACCCTCGTCCTCAGGAACCCGACAACCGGCGATCCGTTCTTCCAGCGCGATGTGAAACCGCGCCTCGGGCTGGACCTGCGCGGCGGCTTGCAGGTGGTGATGGAAGCCGATTTGCCGCCCGACGCGCAGATTTCGACAAGCAATATGGAGGCCGCGCGCACGATCATCGAGAACCGCACCAACGCCCTCGGCGTCGCCGAAAATACTATCCAGGTTGTTGGCGAGCGGCGTTTAGTCGGCGAATTCCCAGGCCTGGAAGACGCCTCCGGCGTGCTGGAAACCATCCAAAAAACGGGCTTGATGGAGTTCGTGGATTTTGGCAATCATCAGCCTTTGCCCGGAACAGTTGTCAAGACGGACTTCGGGATGAACCAGACAGCCTTGCAGGCAGAGACGACAGCGACCGAAACCGTCCAGCCTACGGAGACTCCCACTGCCACGCCGGAGGGCGAGGCAACACCCGCGCCCTCTGAAGCGACTCCGACGCCGACCGCAGCGCAGGAAGAGACAGTCTATCACACCATTATGACCGGCAGTGAACTGGCGACTGTCAACGTGACAGTTCACGAGACCTTCGGTTATGTGATCGAGTTTACCCTAACCCCCAAAGGACGTGAAATTTTCGCGGAGTACACGGCTTCCCATGTAGGGCAGTATCTTGGTATTGTTTTGGACAAAGAGGTGATTTCGGCGCCGCGCGTGGAGGAGGCCATTCCAGAAGGCGCAGGAATCATTCGGGGCAGTTTCACGCGCGAGAGCGCCAACGCCTTTGCCGTTCAGTTGCGCTATGGCTCGCTGCCCGTGCCTTTGAAGATCGTCGAAACGCGGTTGGTGGGTCCAACGCTGGGCGAGGATTCGCTGCAAAAGAGTCTGATCGCCGGCCTGGCCGGGATGATCATCGTCATTTTATTCATGTTGCTCTACTATCGGTTGCCCGGCCTCATTGCAGATATTGCCATCCTAATCTATGCCTTGCTTGCCTTCGCGATTTTCAAATACTTCCACTTCACACTGACTCTGCCGGGAATTGCCGGTTTCCTGCTCTCCACCGGTTCGGCGTTGGACGCAAACATTCTGATGTTTGAACGCCTGAAGGAGGAGCTGCGCGCCGGACGAAGACTGGGACTTGCCGTGGAACAAGGTTGGCAACGCGCATGGCCCTCTATTCGTGATTCGAACATCGCCACCATCATCACCTCGCTCATTCTGTTTTGGTTCGGCAATACCTTCGGCGCCACGATCGTCAAGGGTTTCTCAGTTACGTTAGCGTTAGGCGTCGTGGTCAGCCTGTTCACGGCGATTATGGTCACTCGCACTTTGCTGGCGTTAGCGCCCCATTGGTTCAAGATTGACGCCGAGAAACTCGGCTTTTGGTTTGGTTTGTAACAAGGAGCCTTCCATGAACATCATCCGTAGACGCTACCTGTTCTTTACCCTTTCGTTGCTCATCATCGCGCCGGGGATGGTCATTCTTGGAGTGCGCGCCGCGCAACACGACCTACCTCTGGCAATTGACTTCACGGGCGGCAGCCTGTTGGAAGTGAGGTTCGCGGAGGCGAACCCGCAACCTGCCAACCTGATCGCCTTGTACGAGGCGCAGAACGTGAAGGATGTGCAGGTACAAACGACAGATGTGAACACCTTCGTGATACGTTCCGCCTTCCTGAGCGATAACGAACGTGCAGCCATTCAGGCCGCGATGGAAACCGCCTATGGCGCAGTGGAGGTAGTGCGCTTTGACAGCGTGGGGCCCTCCATCAGCAAGCAGGTGACCACCAATGGCGCGATTGCGGTCGCGGTGGCTGCCCTGGCAATCCTGATCTACATTACGGTGGCTTTCCGCAAAGTGGAACACGCCTTCCGCTATGGCATATGCGCCATTATCGCCATGATTCATGATGTGGCGGTCGTGTTCAGCGTCGCTGCCATTGGCTCGGTGCTATTCGGCTGGGAAATGGACGCCCTGTTCCTGACCGCTCTGCTTACCGTGATCGGCTTCTCCGTGCAGGATAAGATTGTGGTCTTCGACCGCATTCGCGAAAATTCCGGCCCGCTACGCCGCCTGGAATTCGAGAAGCTGGTCAACCACTCAATCGTGCAGACTCTGCAGCGTTCCATCAACACGCAGTTGATGACGGTGGAATTTCTCCTCCTGGCCATGGCGTTGATGGGCGGCGTGACCTTGCGGGAATTCTCGGTCGTCCTGTTGGTTGGCCTGCTCAGCGGGACATATTCCTCGATTTTCATCGCCGCGCCTGTGCTTGTCCTCTGGGAAAAGCAGGAGTGGAAGAAATGGTTCCGCCGCAACATGGCGACAGCTTGAAAAGCATAGGAATTGCCCGGCAGAAGCGACAAGCCGGGCAATTTTGTTGACCGCTGCGTGCACGCGCCAAGCTAGTGCCGCAAAGAAGCGAACCGACCGCGTTATAATAGCAAGCATGGCTGACGCCCTCTTAATTTACAATCCAGCTGCAGGCAGATTTTCGGTGCGCCCCTTCCTGAGCGACGTCATCCGTCCCCTGCAAGAACGCGGCTGGCGTCTCGAAGTGGCAGAAACGGTCAACGGACGGCATGCCACCCAGCTGGCACGTCTAGCAGCCAACGAGAATCTACGTGCCGTCTTTGCTATTGGCGGCGATGGCACCATCGGCCAGGTTGCCGCAGGGCTGGTAGGTTCGCCGACCGCCCTCGGCGTATTGCCTGCCGGGACGAGCAACGTCTGGGCGCGCGAACTCGGCTTGCCGGCATTCAGCTGGCTTAACCTGCGCGCGCTCGAAGCCAACGCGCGCCGCCTGGCACAGGCTTCCATATACGCTATAGACATTGGCTTGTGCAACGCGCAACCCTTCCTGATGTGGGCCGGCATCGGCTTGGACGCGCTCACCGTCCACAAACTCGAACCGCGCAAACGCTTCGCCAAGTATCTCGCCACCCCGCATTACGCCGCCGCGACCATCTGGAACGCGAGCCTGTGGCATGGACTGAACTTGCGCGTCCGGGCCAATGAGCGCTGCCTCGAAGGGCGCTTCCTCCTGGCAGTGGCGAGCAACATCCGTTACTACTTGGGCGGCCTGACTCAGCTCTCCCCGCGCGCCTACCTCGATGACGGAGAAATGGACCTCTGGCTGTTTTCCGGTGATGACCTAGCCGATGCGTTTCGTCACTTCTTCCACTTGCGCGCGGGACGTCACTTGGCCTCCAACCAGGTACGTTGCGTTCCTTTTCAAACTGTCCACATTGAATCCAATACCGCTTTCCCGATTCAGCTCGATGGCGAGCCGATGCTTGGCGCTTCAAAAGCCGATCTGCGCGTGATTCCAAAAGGGCTGCGCGTCCTTTTGCCCCAGGAAGCGACCTGCCTCCTCCGCTTGCAAGCAGAGGAGAAGTTATTGTAATCCGCTATGTGGAGCAAACACCCTTACGTGGTAATAACATTGAGCGCGTTCGCTCTGGCGATGGGGTTAATGGCCGCACTCTTGCTCTACCTTCTTCTGATCTCCCCGGCATCCCGGACACTTGCTCCAGACACATTCGCGGCGATGACCGTGATTCCTGCCGCCACGTCCACGCCGGTTCTCCTGCTTCCAACGTTCACGCCGCCCTTCGTCCCAACGCCGACAACGACGCCGCTGCCGGGGACACTCGCGATCGGTGGCTACGTGGAAATCAGTGGAACCAGCGTGGGATTACGAATACGCTCCGCGCCGGGTCTCGACGCGCCGCCTTTGTTCATCGGAGCGGATTCGGAGGTCTTTCAAATCAAGGATGGTCCCCGTCAGGCAGATGGATACACCTGGTGGTACCTCGTCGCCCCTTACGACAACACGCGCGCCGGTTGGGCAGTGCAGGATTACCTCGTTCCCATTCCCCCACCTTGATCCTCTTACAGAAGCACCAAATCGTTGTGGTGCACGACCTCGTCACCGTAGTGATAGCCGAGGATGGCTTCGATCTCCTCAGAACGGCGGCGGAGAATTTTCTTCAAATCACGGCTGGGATAGTTGACGATGCCGCGCGCCACCTCTTTGCCTGCCAGATCGAGAATACGCACCGTGTCACCGCGCTCGAAGTTCCCGCTCACGGCAACAACCCCGACCGGCAGCAGGCTGCCGCCGCGCCGCAGCGCGTTGACCGCGCCCTCATCGGCCGTCAGTGCGCCGGGGGAACGTCGCGCGCTGAGAATGTAACGCTTGCGGCTTTCGATGGATTCGGCGGTCGCCTCAAAGCGCGTGCCCAACCGTTCGCCCGCTAGTAGTCGCAGCAGAACGTCGGGCTCCTTGCCGGAAGCGATGATGCAAGTCGTTCCGGAACGGCGCGCTAAATCAGCGGCCTGAATCTTCGTCGCCATGCCACCGACGCCCAACTTGCCGCTACCGCCGGCGGCCTCCCAAATCTGGGGTGGGATTTCGTTCTCGCTGACCAGGGAAACCAGTTGCGCACCAGGGTGGACACGAGGGTCAGCGGTGAACAGGCCGGGTTGATCGGTCAACAGAATCAGAAGGTCAGCGTCAATCAGGTTCGCGACGAGGGCGGAGAGATTGTCGTTATCGCCAACGCGAATTTCCTCGGTAGCCACGGTATCGTTTTCGTTGATGATGGGGATAATGCCCTGAGCGAGCAGAACCAACAAGGTATTGCGAGCGTTCAAGTACGAACGGCGCGCGGTCAAGTCGGCGCGAGTCAAGAGCACTTGAGCGACCGTCAGGCCGTATAGGCTGAATACATGTTCATAGAGCGCCATCAAGCGTGGTTGGCCAACGGCTGCCAGCATTTGCTTGGCGGGAATCTCGCGCGGAAGTTGAGGAAAACCTAACGCCTCGCGCCCGGCAGCAATGGCGCCGGAGGAGACCAGTGCTACTTGATGCCCTGCCTCGCGGAGTCGAGCGATCTGGCGCGCCATCTCCACAAGCACCGGCGGATGCAGGCGCGCAGTACCATTCGTCAAAGTGGATGTCCCTAGTTTGACGACCAGCCGTCGGCCGTGAGCGGAGCTTTGCCCCATGCTGGCCTAACCTCCCAAGGCCTCGTTGAGCCACTCCAGGAAGCCTTTTTCCTTTGGTTTGGCGCTCGAACCTAGCGTGGCTGCCAGTTTCTCGAATAGTTCGCGCTGTTCTCTGGTCAGTTTCTTCGGCACTTCCACATTGACGATAACGAGTTGATCGCCGCGCCCGTTCTTGCGCAAATAGGGAACGCCACGCCCGCGCAGGGTGAAGATCTGCCCTGGCTGCGTTCCAGCCGGAATGCGAAGCGTTTCTTCACCGTCTACGGTCGGGACTTTAATTTCTGCGCCCAGGGCGGCTTGGGCGACGTTGATGTCCAGGTTAAGCAAGATGTCATTGCCGCGCCGTTTGAAGAACGGATGGTGTTGCACGCGCAGGACGAGGTATAAGTCGCCGTTCGGGCCGCCCCTGGCGCCAGGCTCGCCCTCGCCGCTCAGACGAATCTGGGCGCCATCGTCCACGCCCGCCGGCACGGCGACAACTTTCTGTACCGTCTTGCGTACCACGCCGCCACCCTGGCACGCGCGGCAGGGCGTTGTGATGACTTCTCCGCGTCCGCCGCAGGTTGGGCAAACAGTAGCTTGCATCATCGAGCCAAAGATGGTCTGCCGCACCTGGCGGATTTCGCCTCGCCCGCCGCAGGTCACACAACGTTGGGGCGATGTGCCTGGCTCGACGCCGGAGCCGCGACAGCGATCGCAATGCTCGTTGCGAGTGACTTCAATCGTCTTTTCTACGCCGAAGATGGCCTCTTCAAAGGTCAGCGACAGTTGCATTTGCAGGTCGCGGCCGCGGCGTGGTCTGCGTGCGCGCCCAGCCGTCCCGCCAAAGCCGAAGCCAAAACTGCCCAGGATTTCCTCAAAGATGTCGCTGAAATCCATCGTGGCAAAATCGGGCATGCTACCCAAATCGCCCAGGCCGGCGCGTCCGAATTGGTCATAGCGGCGGCGTTTCTCCGGATCCGAAAGCACACCATAAGCCTCATTGATTTCCTTGAATCGCTCTTCGGCGTCAGGCGCGTCGCTGACATCGGGGTGGTATTGGCGCGCCAAACGACGGAAGGCACTTTTGATTTCCTCCTGCGAAGCGTCGCGCGATACGCCGAGAATCTCATAGTAATCCCGTTGGGTCATACAGGTTTATCCTCTGCCTGAGACGATGCTGCCCCTGCTGGGATTCCCCCCTTCTCCGGAGAAACGGTCAACATGGCTTCCTGAAGGGTCTGACTCAAGGCGTGCACGGCTCGGCGGATGACCGCCGCGTCCTCGCCGGCCCTCTGCGCGCGCACAGCCTCCAGCGCAGCCTGTAGGCGACGTTTGACCTCATCGTTCAGGCACGCGTTCGCTTCATGCAGGTACTGCTCGGCAGCATGGATGGCGCTTTCCGCCGTATTGCGCGCCTCAATCAGCTCGCGGCGTTTTTTGTCCTCGGCAGCGTGCGCTTCCGCTTCCCGACGCATTCTTTCGATCTCCTCCTTGGAAAGACCCGAAGAGGCGGTAATGGTAATGTGTTGGCTACGTCCACCGGCTTTGTCCTGAGCCGTAACCTTCAAAATGCCGTTGACGTCAATCTCAAAGGTAACCTCAATCTGCGGCACGCCGCGCGGGGCCGGCGGGATGCCATCCAGGACAAAGCGACCAAGGGATTTGTTGTCGGCGGCAAGCGGCCGCTCCCCCTGCACTACGTGAATTTCCACCTGGGTCTGACTGTCGCTTGCAGTCGAAAAGACCCGACTGCGGCGGGTCGGAATCGTGGTATTGCGTTCGATGATAGGAGTAGCAACACCGCCTAGTGTTTCGACAGAGAGAGTCAGCGGAGTCACATCGAGCAAGAGAATATCTCTGACCTCGCCGGTCAACACGCCACCTTGAATGGCCGCGCCAATAGCCACCACTTCATCCGGATTCACGCCGTGATGGGGTTCCCTGCCGAAGAAATCCCGGACGGCTTTTTGAATCGCGGGCATGCGCGTCATCCCGCCAACGAGGATCACCTCGTTTACATCGGTCGGGGAAAGGCCGGCGTCAGCCAGGGCTTGTTTGACCGGAAACATGGTCCGTTCAACGATGTCGGCGGTCAACTGCTCCAAGCGGGCGCGAGTCAAGGTTAGCGCGAGGTGATGCGGTCCAGAAGCATCGGCGGCGATGTAAGGCAGGTTGATTTCGGTCTGAAGGACGCTGGAGAGTTCGATTTTGGCGCGCTCCGCAGCCTCCTTCAGGCGTTGCATGGCCTGGGGATCGGCGCGCAGGTCAATGCCGCTTTCACGCTGGAATTCCTGGACAAGATAGTCCATCAGCCGTTGGTCGAAGTCGTCGCCGCCGAGGAAGGTATCGCCGCTCGTGGCGTGAACTTGAAACACGCCCTCGTCCGCCTCAAGAATCGAGAGATCGAAGGTACCGCCGCCTAAATCGTAGACGGCGATGATCTCTTTTTTTCTTTTATCCAGACCGTAAGCCAGAGCGGAAGCAGTCGGTTCGTTGATGATGCGCACCACCTCCAGGCCGGCAATCCGGCCGGCATCCTTCGTAGCATTGCGTTGGGCGTCGTTAAAGTAGGCTGGCACAGTGATGACGGCTTGTGTCACCCTCTCGCCGAGGTAAGATTCGGCGTCTTGCTTGAGTTTGGCGAGAATCATGGCCGAGATTTCAGGCGGTGAATAGTCGCGCCCATCGAGCCGCACGCGTACATCGCCCTTTTCGGCGGGGAGGACCGGGTAGGGGACACGCGGCAGGATGCGTTGTACTTCGGGGTCTTCGTACTTACGACCCATGAAGCGTTTGATGGAAAAGATCGTGTTTGTGGCGTTGACGATGGCTTGATTGCGGGCAATGCGTCCGACCAGTCGCTCGTGGTTCTTATTAACTGCCACAACCGACGGTACCAGCCGCTCTCCCTCCGCCGAAGGGATGACGACCGGCTCGTTGCCAAGCATGACGGCGGCGACCGAGTTCGTGGTACCTAAATCAATACCCAGGATTTTATGCATACGGATTCCTCAAAAAAAGCAAGGCAGGATAGCGGCGTTACTGCGCCACCTTGACCAGCGCCGGCCGGACAACGCGCTCGCCGATCACATACCCCTGACGGACAACCTCGATGATGCGTCCGCTCTCGCAGTTCTCGGCAACTTCCTGCGCGATGGCTTCATGGAAACGCGGGTCGAAGATTGCTCCCTCGGCCGGGATGCGCTGCACCCCTTCTGCTTCCAGCAAGGCCTGCCATTTGCGGTAAATGAGTTCGATGCCATCTGCCCAGGGTAGTTCAGGAGGACGGGCCGCCAAGGCGCGCTCCAGGTCATCCAGAATGGGCAGGTAGCGCTGGATAATGTCAATCAGGACGACCTGATAGGTCTCATTCTTCTCATTCTCCACCCGCCGGCGATAGTTCTGGAATTCAGCGATTGCCCGTTGCCACCCTTCTTTATACTCGGCAGCTTGCGCCTGGGCTTCGGCAAGTTGTTTTTGCAGTTCTTCCAGCGAGAGGCCAGCGGGCTGTGCAGTTTCCGCGCTTACCGCCTCGCCTTCCGCGGGAACAGCCTCGGCGGGCAATTGCGATTCGACCTCTCCCTGAGCAGCTTGTACCTGATCTTCATTATTATTTCTCTTGTTGCGCATATTCTTCTCCTAACATGACTGCTGCGACGAGATCGCTCAATAAATCGGCCATGAAGCGCACAATGGGGATGGTGCGCGTATAAGACATGCGCATTGGGCCAAAGACGCCCAAGGCGCCGCTGGCAAGGCCGTTGATGCCGTAGCGAGCAAGCACGACTGAACACCGTTCGAGTTCTTCCCATTTGCCTTCGCCGCCAATCAGCACTTGCACATCGCCGATCTCGGCGTTGGAGATGGTGCGCGCGAGGAGTTCTTGTAGGCGAGCCCGTTCTTCGAAAAGTTGTAGGGCGCGTCTCGCCTCGCCCGATTCGACGAATTCCGGTTCAGCAAGAATATTGCTCAGCCCATCCAGGTAAACCTCACCAGCAATGCGCTGCTCGTTGCGTTCCATGTCCTGCACAACCAGCGTCAGGACATCTCTTTCCAGGGCATCCGCGCGTGGGGGTAAACTGCCCACCTCCGCCGGAGTCTTGCCTGCGCACAGGTGGTTGAGCACATCGGCGGTCTGACTCAGGTGTTCCTGCGACACCGGCTCGGCCAGAGTCAGAATCTGCTGTGAGATTTCGCCGCCGTCGAAGACCAGCACCATGAGCACTTGGCGTCCTTGCGTGGAGATGAGTTCGAGGTGGCGGAAGCGGGCACGCGGAGCATGGAGCCCTGTTACCAGCGAGGCCGCGCGCGATTGACGCGCAAGAATCGATGCTGCCAGCGGCATCCATTCCTCCATATCTTGCCGCGCCTGATGGAATTGATGACTAATGGTGCGCCGCGCCGATTCGGGCAAGTCGCTTTGATAGACAATGCGCGTCACAAAATAGCGGTAGCCCTCCTCCGTTGGCACGCGTCCGGCGGAGGTATGCGGCTGGCGCAGGTAGCCAGCCTCGGTCAGCGCGGCCATCTCATTGCGGATGGTCGCCGGGCTGAGACCAAGAGGATAACGCTCAACCAATCGCCCGGAACTGACCGGCTGTGCTGTCTCAATGTAATCACGCACGATAAGCGCGAGAATCAATCGCTGGCGCTGAGACAATTCACGCATCGCTTCTTCCTTGAAGTTAGCACTCTCCCCTCGCGAGTGCTAAAACAATCGTTCCTAATCATACCATGCTTGTTTGAGGAACGTCAAATGAGAGGAGTGTTGCTGTCCGCGCCAAAGTTGTAACACAACTCTGGGAAGTCGTGCAACAGAGCCAGACCGCCGATAACGCTTGCGCGCACACCAAACCGGCCCCGCTTGACAGGGCATTCCTTGCCGTGTTATTATATCTCTGCCATGAACCAAAACGCTGAGCAGCGTGCCCCAGCACAGGAAAGGGGAGAAGAGAACCTTGCCGGCGAGTCGTCAAGTGGTGGCCGTTTTGAACGCGTCAGCGACACGCTAGCACGCCTGGGATTGACCGAGCTTGCCGTGCGTCTGGGCGGACACATTGTGTCGGTTGTCTTGATTCTGGCCATTGTCCTGGTGATGCAAGTCCTCTATCCGCCGGTTGCGCTTGCCACCGAAAGCGCGCCACGCGCGGCGACGCCGACCAGCCTGCCGTTATCGCTGGAAAGCATCCCCGTCAAAACCACGGGGGAATGGCAAGCCATTGGGCGTTCCACCTCGCCGCGCACCATCATCCCTTCCCGTCCACGCATCGAGGTTATTCAGTACACCGTACAACCAGGCGATACCGTTTTTGGCATTGCGGAGAAATTCGGCCTTAAGCCGAGCACAATCCTCTTCGGTAATTACGCCGTGCTGAAAGACACACCACACAGCCTGCGACCGGGGCAGGTGCTGAACATTTTGCCGGTAGACGGCACGTATTACGAATGGCTCGGCACAGAGAATCTGAGCAAGGTGGCAGCATTCTTTGGCGTGGACCCGGAAGTCATCATCAATTATCCAGGCAACCGTCTGGACCCTGAAACTATCGGCGATTACGCACAGCCGAATATCCCAGCCGGCACATGGTTGATCATCCCCGGCGGGCGGCGCGAACTGCTCTCCTGGCAGGCGCCGATTGGCATCACGCGGCAGAACCCGGCGCGCGCGAAAATTATTGGCCCGGGGGCATGCGGGGCGATTCCTGGCGGCGCCGTTGGCTTTGGCACATTCGTCTGGCCGACATCGAAGCACTGGTTGTCCGGATACAACTACTCGCCCGAAAC
This sequence comes from Anaerolineales bacterium, assembly GCA_034436015.1. GTDB lineage: Bacteria > Chloroflexota > Anaerolineae > Anaerolineales > Villigracilaceae > DAOTVX01. The sequence goes on along the minus strand of DAOTWG010000026.1, from coordinate 21,736 downwards.
CGGGCACTACGGCATCGATCTGGCCGGCGAGACAGGCAATGGCATTTTCGCCACCGACGCCGGCGTGGTCGTCTACGCGGGCTGGAACGATTGGGGATATGGGAACGTTATCGTACTCGATCACGGCACAGGTTGGCAATCACTTTATGCACATCTCAGCCAGATCAATGTTGTTTGTGGGCAGAGCGTTGGACAAGGCGAATTGATCGGCTTGATGGGCAGCACCGGCAATTCCAGCGGCCCACACCTGCACTTCGAATTGATGCACAGTCAATACGGCAAGGTCAATCCCCTCGACTACTTGCCCCCTCCCTAAATGTGAAACGGGAATCGGATCCGGCCGCTAGAGGGCAGGTTTTCTCATCGTTCGCGCGCTGCGTCTTGCTTGCTCCGCCGCGCGTGGACGTCCCAACTGTTGGTAAGCGCGCGCCAATGTCTCCCAGGCGCGCGCCTGTCCTTCGTCCAGTCGCACAGCCTTGCGCAATGGGGACAGCGCGGCGGTCACGCTTCCTGCTTCGTAGAGCGTTTCCCCCAAGAGCGTCCAATAGATGGCATTCCCCGGCGCCAACCGCGCCGCCTTGCGGTAAGCCAAGCGTGCTTCTTCCAGGCGACCCAGGGCGCGATAAGCGTCTCCCAGGCCGGCCCAGGCGACCGCCCGGCGCGGGTTGCCTTCAATGCTTCTCTGCCAGGCTTGTATTGCCGTCTCATTCTGACCGGCGGCGCTGTAGGCCATCCCCAGGCTCTCCCATCCCAACACATTGTTAGGGTCCAGTTCTATCGCTCGTTGACAGGCCTGGAGCGCGGCAGGAATATCGTCCTCCCCCAACGTTGCCAGGCCTAGTTCTATCCATGCCTGCGCCTCGAGTTTTTTTTCCCGCATCTGTTCGGCCAATTCCACGGCTCGATGACTCAACTCCCGTGCGCGCATGAAAGCCCCCCTCTGACGATACAGGGAGGCCAGTTCGAGAAGTAGGGAAAAGCGCGTTGCCTGCGATTCCGCGGCGTCGGGCAAGGAAGCCAGCATCGCCTCGCGCATGGCGACGGCGTCCTCTGTCGCCGTGTCACGCGGGGGAGAATCGCCTTTCTGCGCCGAGGGGAACGGCGCCGGAGTAGGAAATTCCACTACACGATGACGGAATGCCCAAAAATCCGGCGCGCGACGTGGCAGCTCGGAGGCTTCCTGCAACGTGAGCCAGAAGACCACACGCAATTTTTGCTCCACGAAAACCTCTCGATGCAGATTGAGCGCGCGGTACGCGTTGCCTCTACCCCTGCCTCCCCCCCAGCGCAGCCCCGTGACGAAAAACACAACCTGCGCGGCGCCCGCGCGTTGCGCCAGAATCCGGGCCACATCGAACTCGGCGGGCGTTACCTGGAAACGGTTCACCTCCTGCCCTAAGGCGCGCAGGCGTCCCTCCAGCACAGCCTCTGCTTGCTGACGAACGCCCTCGGTGGGATACACAGCCAGCAAAAGGGATGGTCTATCCCAGCGGATGGCAAGTTCAAGTTCTGCCAGCAAAATCTCCAGACATGCCTCGAAACCATCGTCTTGCTGCGTGATCGCCGCGCTCGCATGCATGTGCGCTTTGTCCTCTGGGCGTGCCCTATAGATATTCTCTCAAATGGCGGCTTCGCGTGGGATGCCTCAACTTGCGCAGGGCCTTGGCTTCGATTTGACGGATGCGCTCGCGCGTTACGTTAAAGTAGCGGCTGACTTCCTCCAGCGTATGGTCTTTGCCGTCAATCAGGCCAAAGCGCAGTTCCAATACCTGGCGTTCCCGCTCCGAAAGCGCGGCCAGAACATGCTGCACCTGCTCGCGCAGCATCTCGCGCGCGGCGGCATCCATTGGCTCGATGGCCTCTTCATCTTCAATGAAGTCGCCCAATTGGCCCGAATCCTCATCGCCCACCGGCCCTTCCAGCGAGACCGGCTCTTCTGCCGAGCGCAAGATGCGCTCCACCTTTGTCGTCGCCTGTTGCCAGCGACGTTGCAGGATTGGATCGAGAGGGCGATTCTCGGCGCGCGCCCGCAAAATAGCCTGCACGTCTTCCGGCGGGAGAAAGCCCACCTCCAAGGCCACCTCCTCACTGCTTGGTTCACGGCCTAACTGTTGCGCTAGCGAGCGTTGCGTCTTCATGATACGGGAAATTGACTCGAACAGGTGGACCGGGATGCGAATCGTACGCGCTTGCTCGGCGAGGGCGCGGTTAATGGCCTGACGAATCCACCAGGTGGCATAGGTGCTAAATTTGTAACCGCGTCGCGGGTCAAACTTGCCGATGGCGCGTAACAACCCCAGGTTTCCCTCTTGAATCAGGTCCAGGAACGAGACGCCACGCCCCAGGTAACGCTTTGCCACGCTGACCACCAGCCGCAAGTTCGCGCGAATGAGTGCCGCGCGCGCCTCTTCCGCGCGCAGGCGCACCGCCGTCAGTTCAGCGTTCAAGTCCGCCTCATCCGGCAAATGCCGGTAGAGCGTGCGCAAGACAGGCAGATCGCCATGCCGTCGGACATGAACCAACAACCATGTCGCGAACGGTTCAGGCAACAGATAGAGTACGAGAAACATGTTATAGGTGTGCGCGATTAACTCGTCCCACACCGAATCCTGACCCCAAGGCTGTTGCTCCATAAACGAGCGCAAATAGGAGGGCGAATCGCTCTCCCACGTCTGCTGTAACATTTGCGCTTCGCCCAGCATCAATGCCAGGTCGGGCAAGTTTGTTGCCAAGCGGTCGGCATCCTCCTTCGCCCGCTGCCAATCGGTCAGTAAATCGCGCAACGCCAGATGATACAATGTACGCGCCGGCGTCGCATCGGTCGTTCGGGCGAGCTTCCGGCGGCTCAGCGTCAGAATCAGACGCCGCCCTTCAAGTAGAGTGGCCAAGCGAAATTCGGTGTCCGCGTCTAACAGGCGGACGCCGCCAATTTCGCGCAGGTAGAGGCGCACCGGATCTTCCGCCAGCTCGGCCATCGCCTCCCCATCGCGCGCCCCGAGCGTTTCTTCCACGGCCAGGTCTTCGACCTCTTCCAGCAAGAGGTCCTTCTCAGACGGCGTCTCCAGCAGGTCAAGGGCGTCGCCAGCCTCCTCCAATCCCCCTACAGGCAGCGCCAGGCGAGAAACATCGGCCTCTTGTGGGGAACTTCCAGCTTCCGGAGTCGCGTCGGCGGCAAAAGGACGACGGGGGTAACGAGGGACAGGTTTCATTTTGCGGGCCATAGTTCTTTATCGAGATACAACAGCCTCCGGCGAGGCTCGATCGAGCGCCATAAGCGCCTGTCGCAACTGCTGCGCCATATTCAGATAGGCCGCCGCGCGCAGATCACCTTGCTCTTGTGCTTCCTCCTGAAGAAAGCGTATCTGGTTCAGGCGTTCATGGATGACTCGGCGACGAATCTGACGAACCGCGCGAAACAAGTCTTCCAGCAAACGATCCTCCAACGGGTCAGGCAGCTCGAACTGGCGAAGCAGATCGTCGACAACCTCATCAAGCGGGGGGGAAAGGTGGCATTTCAGGTAATCATCCACTTCCTGGGCGTCTTGTTCAAGCGCGGCGCGCAACAGGCGAAAGAGAATCTGATACCCAGTATACCCGAAATCTTCCTCCAACAGGCGGTTCAAGCCGACTTCTTGCAACATCCGGTCGAGACGATAGAGCAAGTCGGGTCGGCGCAAGAGCACGCTCAGCACATATGTCTCGAGACGACGAGCAGGAGTGAGCGAAGCGATCGCCGGCGTTGGTGAAGACTGGCTTTCAACCGAACGCGAGCGAATGCGGCGCGCTTCGACTCGGCTCCGCCGTCCCGTCGCGCCAACCAGGGCGCGTTCGTCCACGCGCAGAAAGCGCGCCAGTTTCTGACGGTAGGCTTCACGCTCGACCGCATCGGGAATGTCCTCGATCAGCGGCAACACCTGCGCGGCAATATCTGCCTTGACTTTGGCGTCTTCCAGATCCCGACCGGCTGCCAGCGTTTGCATCACGTGAACGACAATGGGCTGCGCGTCCTCGATGAGGGTCTGCCACTGCGCCGAATCGCGCTGCACGATTTCGTCCGGGTCAAGGGCATCGGGCAGGAGCGCCACGCGCAAATCGGCTTGTAAACGAGCCTCGTGACGCAACAGCCCGCGCGCGTCGAAACGCGATTCGGTGGTATGATCCAGGCTCTGTCGCGCCGCCGCTAGGCCGCGCAAAATAGCCGCCTGACCAGCTGCATCCGGGTCAAGCGCCAGGACGATGCGCCGCGTATAGCGCTTCAACAGGCGCAACTGATCCTCCGTCAACGCCGTACCCATCGGAGCGACCACGTTCTCGAAGCCGGCCTGATGCAAGGCGATCACATCGAAATATCCTTCCACAATGACTACCTGATTGGTCATTCGGATCGCCTTTCGCGCCCGGTCAAGGCCGTAAAGCAAACGACTCTTGGAGAAAATAGGCGTTTCAGGGGAATTGAGGAACTTTGGCACGTCGTTCGGATCGAGGACGCGGGCGCCAAAGCCGCACATGTTCCCGCTCTCGTTGCGGATGGGGATCATGATGCGATGACGGAAGCGGTCATAGTACGATCGCCGCGCGCCTGCCGGCGCCTTTGACGCTTCCTGACGTACGACAACAAGGCCGGCATCGATCAACTCCTGTTCCGTATATCCTTGCGCGAGAAAGTAATCCGACGTGACAGTCCAGGCCGCCGGCGCGTACCCCAGGCCAAAGGCTTCAAGGATAGCATCGCTCAAATGACGCCCGTCGCGCAGATACGAGAGCGCCTGTTGACCGTCAGGAGTATGCCATAATTGGTGCCGATAGAAAACCACCGCAGCCTCCAGGAGAGAGCGTAATCGCTCGTGCTCTTCCCTTTGCGCCTGTTGTTGCGGGGTTATTGCTTCCAGCACCACGCCGGCTCGCGCGGCCAAAAAGCACAAGGCCTCCTTAAAATCCCAACCCTCTTTCTTCATCAAAAAAGAGAAAATGTCGCCGCCTTCGTTGCATTGCCCAAAGCAATGCCACATCTGCCGCTCCGGCGAGACTACGAAGGAGGGAGTCTTCTCGCTGTGGAACGGACAAAGGCCGATGTAATGGCGTCCGCTGCGTCGCAATTTGACCGATTCGGAGACCAGATCAACAATATCCACGCGGGCTTTGATTTCATCTATCTGAGACATACCTTCCCGTCACTCGCCAAACCAACGCGTCCTCATCGCTGCGCCTGAGATGAGCGGCTCAAACCGCTGTAAGCGAATTCTCTGCCGCATGCCAGGCACATCGAATTATAGACGCGGAAGAGAGAGGATGCAAGGAAGAGGATGTCGCCGACCTTGGAACAATCCTACTTGTACGGCAACCTTGACCTTCGCGGTCGCCAGGAGTATACTTATAGCAGCGCCGAAGTGGCGGAACTGGCAGACGCGCACGACTCAAAATCGTGTGGGCTTCGCCCATGTGGGTTCGATCCCCACCTTCGGCACCTCCTTCGATGGGGAAGTAGCCTCTGCCCAGGCAGGACGGGTTGCCGTCAGGGCGCGACTCGCGCCGCTCAGACGTGGGCGGCGGGGGCTTGTGCATTTTCCCATGCGCGCGAGACCACCTTAGGTTGGTCGCGCGTTTTTTATTGCAACGAGCCGCCGACAAGGAACGTATTGGTGCAACATCCATTCTGCGTTATGATAAAGGCAGAGGAGGTTGCCTATGCCTACGCTAAATGATATTCTGGCCATCATCCTGGGTGGCGGACGCGGACAGCGTCTCTATCCTCTGACCCGCCTGCGCTCTAAACCGGCAGTGCCTATCGCCGGCAAATACCGATTGGTAGATATCCCCATCAGCAATTGCATCAACTCGGGAATCTACCGCATCGCCGTGTTGACGCAGTTTAATTCCCATTCGCTCAACCGCCATGTTACACAGACCTATCAGTTCGACCGCTTCCATGCCGGCTGGGTGCAAATCTTCGCCGCGCAACAGACGCCCGACTCGGCAGATTGGTATCAGGGCACGGCCGATGCCGTCCGCAAGCAATTGTTCCCGATCAGGGCCACCCACGCGGACTATGTGCTGATTCTGGCCGGAGACCACCTCTACCGCATGGATTATAGCCTGATGGCTGTGTTTCATTGGGAACGAAAAGCGGATGTAACCGTGGCCGTACAACCGGTCGGCTGGGAAGACGCGTCGCGCTTTGGAATCCTGAAGCGCGACGCGAACGGCCGCATTACGGCCTTTGTCGAAAAGCCATCGGAACCTGAAATACAAAGACAATTCGTCAGTCGCGAGGACGCTTCGCGTCCCTTGCTTGCCTCCATGGGGATTTACCTTTTCAATACGAACGTACTGGTAGACATCCTGACTCAATATCCGGACTTTGACGATTTCGGCGCGGATGTCATCCCTCACGCCGTAGGCACGTGCGCCGTCTATGGCTTTGAGTTCAACGGATACTGGCAGGATATTGGGACAATTCGCTCTTTTTACGAAACCAACCTGGCGCTGGCTTCCCCGACCCCACCGTTCAACTTTTATGATTCAGAGAACCCTATCTATACACATGCCCGCTTCTTGCCCGGCTCAATCGTCGAGGACAGTATCCTGAAGAACGTACTCCTAGCCGAAGGTTGCCGCATCCAAGGATCAGAAATCCGCGACTCGGTAATCGGCGTGCGCAGCGTGATCGGCCCCGGAGTCAAAATCAAGAACAGCGTCTTGATGGGATCGGACTACTACACGAACGAAGCAACCTCATCCGAATCGTCTTTGTTGCCGCTCGGCATTGGCGCGAACAGCATTATCGAAGGTGCTATCATTGACAAGAACGCACGCATCGGCGCAAACGTGGTCATTCGCTCTTTCCCGCCCGGAACCGACATGATAACCACCTCCTGGGTAGTCAAGGATGGCATCGTCGTTATCCCGAAGGATACGGTTCTCCCGGCCGGGACACATATCGAACCGGGAAAGGTTTAACTTCCGAGGCAACGTCATCCTGGGTCCACGAATCCGCTCATTCAAGTCAACGTGACCGGCCGGGCACACGCGCTCTGCCTCTATCTCGCAGTTCCCCATAGCCTGCCCTTGCCAGGCGCCTCCTTTCTCGCGCCGGGGAGTGCAAGTGTACTTTTGCAAAGCCACCGGCCTATTCTCACACAAGGCAAACGTTAGGGCGCCAACCAGTGCAGCCCAAGGCAACCATTTCTTGAATGCGGAGACTCATCACCCTATGAACAAAGAACGAGCACTTCGCCACAATAACCTTATACCCGAATCGAAACCCTGGCACGCGCTTTCTCCCCAGGAAGTATTGACTCACCTGAAAGTGCGAGAGGAGGGCCTGAGCGGTCAAGAGGCGGCTGTCCGATTGCAATAGTATGGCCCCAATCAACTGGTAGAGCAAGAACGTAGCATGTTCTGGAAAATGCTTTGGGGGCAAATCAATAGTTTCGTTATCTGGTTGCTCATCGCCGCCGCATTGATTTCCGCCCTGATTGGATGGAATGAATATCGTTATACTGGCCAGACGTCGGAATTCATCGAGGCCGCGGCCATCTTGGCAATCGTCATTTTGAATGCGACACTGGGCATCATTCAGGAGCATCGCGCGGAGGCGGCGCTGGTTGCGCTCAAAAAACTGGCCACCCCCGAAGCCCATGTCCTACGCGATGGGCATCGCGTCACTATTCTAGCACGCGATCTCGTCCCCGGCGATATCGTCTTTCTGGAAGCCGGCAACTACGTTCCAGCCGATGTACGTCTCCTGGAGGCCGTCAATTTGCGAATAGAGGAAGCCTCGCTTACCGGCGAATCGCTGCCGGTACAAAAGAACGCGGCCACCATACTGGATAAGAACGTCCCCATTGGCGACCGCCGTAACACTGCCCTTATGGGCACGCTGGTCGCCTATGGACGCGGGCGCGGCGTGGTCACGGCTACCGGCATGCGCACCCAACTCGGCCTCATCGCTACAATGCTCCAATCCATAGACGAAGAAGAGACCCCTCTCCAGCGCCGCCTTGAACAACTGGGAAAGGCGCTTTCGATTGGAGCGCTCATGCTCGTTGCCATTGTCTTTGTCGCCGCGCTGTCGCATAACACCGCGATTGGCGAACTGCTTACCGATCCTGTGGCTTACCTCAAAACCTACTCCAGAGAGGTCACCGATGTGTTCATCATCGCTGTCAGTCTGGCCATTGCAGCCGTGCCCGAAGGACTGCCCGCCGTAGTCACCATCAGCCTAGCCTTAGGCATGGCCGAGATGGTACGACGTCATGCCTTGATTCGCCGTCTGACCTCCGTCGAGACTCTCGGCTCCGCCACCGTCATCTGTTCCGACAAGACCGGCACGATAACCCAGAACGAGATGACCGTCACGCGACTCTGGGTGGATGGCACCTTCCTCGACATTACCGGTGCAGGCTACACGCCGCACGGCGACTTTCTGAAGAATGGGCAAAAAGTGCATATTCGCGACTACCCCGCCGCTTTGACCGCCCTCTGGCTGGGGGTCCTGAACAACGACGCCGAGCTCGAAATCACCGGTGAACGCGAACAGGAAAACACATATCGCATCGTTGGCGACCTGACGGAAGGCGCATTGCTGATAGCCGCTGCCAAAGCCGGGGCTTTCCCCATCGAAATCAAGGAGGCCTATCCGCGCGAGAGCGAGGTACCCTTCGACTCGGAACGCAAACGGATGATCACCGTACACGATGTCAAACAGCCCCACGCGGACGATATCTCCTTCTTCTACGATAGCCAATATCAGGGTTGGGATATCATCGCCGTCAAAGGAGCGCCGGACGTCATCCTGCCTCTGTGTACGCGATACCAAAGCATGGACGACCAACCTCGTCCGTTGGACGAAGCCACGCGTCAACGAATCCGGGACGCCAACGATGCCATGACCCAAGACGCCTTGCGCGTGCTGGCCGTCGCCTATCGCCTGGAACACAATGTCCCCGACCTGGAACCCGACATCAATTACTTGGAACATGACTTGGTCTTCGTTGGCCTGATCGGGATGATTGACCCGCTACGTCCGGAAGTGAAACCTGCGCTGGAAAAAGCAACGCAGGCGGGCATCCGTACCCTGATGATTATCGGCGATTATCCCAACACCGCCCGCGCCATCGCCCAGGTCATCAACTTGCTACGGCCGAACCACAAAGTGCTCACAGGCGCTGACCTGGGCCGTTTGAGCGACGAGGCGCTACGCAACGAGATCCGCGAGACCGACGTGTTCGCGCGCATCTCCCCCGAGCACAAAATGCGTATCGTGGACGCTTTGCAGGCCAATGGCGAAGTGGTTGCCATGACCGGTGATGGCCTCAATGACGCGCCGGCCATCAAACGCGCGGATATCGGAATCGCTATGGGCATTACAGGCGCCGACGTCGCCAAAGAGACCGCCGACATGGTGCTGACCGACGACAACTATGCGAGCATCATCGCCGCCGTGGAACAAGGGCGTACTATTTACAGCAACATCCGCAAATTCGTGTTCTTCCTGCTTTCCTCGAACCTTGCCGAAATCCTGATCCTCTTCCTGGCAACGCTGGCCGGCTTACCGACCCCGCTGACCGCCGTTCAATTGCTCTGGTTGAACTTGATTACGGATGGCGCGCCTGCCCTGGCCCTAGCCATGGAAAAAGGCGACCCGGACATCATGAAACAAAAACCCCGCCCGCGCCGTGAATCCATCGTCAACCGCACGACGGGAATCGGATTAGCCATCCAGACCGTTGCTCAAGCGTCGGTTGTCCTGTTAGTATTTGAATTGGGCTTGCTCTGGAATCGGGAGAGCGGCGCAGTGATACCGGTAGGGATGAATCCCATTGTCTATGTGTTACAACACGACTGGCGCGGCGTGGACGTCCAGGCTGCTGAGACGATGGCCTTTGTCACCCTTTCGCTGTGCGAACTCTTCCGCGCCTATACCGTGCGTTCCGAACGCGCCTCGGTGTTCCAGATCGGCGTCTTTGCCAACAAATGGATGCAATACGCGGTCGCCTTCTCTATCACTTTGCTGCTTCTGGCGTGCAACGTTCCCTTCCTGCAGCCTATTTTCAACACTCACTTCCTGAGCGGACAAGAATGGCTCGTGGCCATCGGCTTGGCGCCGCTTCCCGCGCTTATCGAAGAAATCACCAAATTCTTCTTGCGCCTCTCTTCTTCTCACCGTTCCAACCAGATGGTAACCGGGCCGTCGTTGTGAATCTCGACCAGCATATGTGCAGCAAAGATGCCACTTTGGGTTGGGACACCCTGCGCCCGTAGACACTCGGTGAATTTCTCTACCAGCGGCGCGGCGATCTCCGGCCGGGCCGCGTCGGAAAACGAAGGACGACGACCCTTGCGCACATCGCCGTAGAGGGTAAACTGCGAGATGACCAGCGCCTCGCCGCCCACATCCAGCAGTGAAAGGTTGAACTTGCTCTCGGCATCCTCGAAGATGCGCAGCTGAGCGACCTTCTCTGCCAGAAAGCGCGCCTGTTCTTCCGTATCCCCTTGACCAATGCCGAGAAAGATAACCAGGCCGCGCCCAATCGAGGCTACGACCCGGCCATCTACACGTACACTGCCCTGAAGCACCCGCTGCACCAGCACGCGCATTCTTTGCCTTCCCTTATCCACGTTTGCTTATGGCAACTGCATGGCCGCGCGTACTTCCTCCATCGTTTTCTCGGCAATGGCCCGTGCCCGTCTTGCACCGTCTTCCAGCGTAGCGTGAACGAAATCGGCTTTGGCCGCTAGTTCCGCGCGCCGAGCGCGGAAGGGCGTCAGGGCGCGATTCAGATTCTCGGCAAAGCGCTGCTTGCACTCCACACAACCGATTCCCGCGCGGCGACATTCCACGTTAATCATCGCCACTTCCTCTGCCGGCGAAAAGACCTTGTGCAGCGAGAAGACGTTGCACACATCAGGATTGCCCGGATCGGCCCGGCGGATGCGCGCCGGGTCGGTGACCATCATCATGACTCGTTCGCGCGTCTCTTCCGGCGTCGCCGCAATCTCAATATGATTGTTCAGACTCTTGCTCATCTTCTCTTTGCCGTCAATGCCGAGAACCTTCGGGAATTCGGTCGTCTTCATCTGCGGCTCAATCAGAACGTTGGTGCGGTAACGGTAGTTGAACGAGCGAACGACCTCGCGCGTGAACTCAAGATGAGGCGCTTGGTCAATCCCCACCGGCACTACGCTGGTCTGATAGAGCACGATATCGGCTGCCATCAACACAGGATAGCCGACCAGGCCGTAATTGACATTGTTGGGTTGCTGGCGCGCCTTTTCCTTGAACGTCGGCAAATCGGTCAGTTTCCCGAGCGGCGTGACCATGGAGAGCAGCAAATGGAGCTCGGTGACGAGCGGCACGTGGGACTGAACGAAGAGTATCGTCTCCTCTGGGCGGATCCCGGCAGCCAATAAATCCAGCGCCATTTCGTAGGTGTTCTGGCGCAATTCCGACGTATCTTCCAACGTGGTCAGCGCGTGCAGGTCCACAATACAGTAAATGCACTCGTATTCATCCTGCAACGCCACGTAGTTCTGGATAGCGCCCAGATAGTTGCCCAAATGTGCACGACCGGTAGGACGAATGCCAGAAAAAACACGACCTTTCTTTGCGGACACGGTTAACCTCACACGACCAAAGGTGATGGCACTATTTTAGCACTTTTTTGCGATCTATTACGACAACACTCGCTCAGAACGCTTCTTGCTCTGGAATACCATGGAGGAAGCAATGACGTTCACGATGAAAGAAATCATAAACAGCACAATACCGATAAAAAAGAGGACATGGTAGTGGGTGCTCCCTTTGGCGACCTCGCCCATTTCGGCAGCAATGGTAGCCGTCATGGTGCGCACAGGCTTGAAGAGCGAAGTGAGCGCGATGGCGACGACCGGCGCGTTGCCGGTAACCATCATCACGGTCATTGTCTCGCCAATGGCACGGCCTAGGCCAAGCATGACCGCCGTCAGTACGCCGGAGCGCGCGGCAGGAAGCGTCACACGCCAGATAGTCTGCCAGCGTGTGGCGCCCAGAGCCAATGCGCCCTCTCGATATGATTGCGGCACGGCATCAAGAGCATCCTCCGAAATAGAGACAATGGTCGGGATAGCAATTCCGCCCAACAAGATAGAACCGGCCAGCGCGGTCAGGCCGGTCGGAAGATTCAAAGCAGTCCGCAGGTAGGGAGCCAGAATCAGGATACCGAGAAAGCCTAATAACACCGAGGGCAAGCCACCCAACACTTCGATCAGCGGTTTGAGAACGCCGCGCAACCAGCGGGGGGCTACTTCGGACATAAACACCGCCGTTCCAATCCCAAACGGCACGGCAACGACCATGGCGCCCAGCGTCACGATCAACGAGCCGGTGATGAGAGGTGCTATGCCGAAATGTTCTTCAATGGGATACCAGCGCAGGCTCAAGAGATTGGAAAGCGAGGTCTCGCTCAACGCCGGTAGCCCTTCCTGCAAGAGAAAGTAGAAAATCAAGATAACGAAAAGAATGGCCGAGTAACCGCACGTTTTGATAAAAGCCGCGATGAGCGTTTCGCGCCAATCCGGCGTCGGCGTTGTTCTCCTTTCAGAGGCCATACGATCTCCTCAAGTCGTTACGATCTCTCTCAACGTCCAGAAATCGCCACAGGGACGAAGCCTAGTTCCGCCACAATCTCTTGCGCTTCCGGGGAAAGAATCCAGCTCAAGTAATCCAAAACAAAGTTGGTTGGCTGCCCTGGCGTGTACATGTACAGGTCGCGCGCAATCGGGTAACTTCCATCGTTGACCGTTTCAATCGAGGGCAATACATAGGGTTCGCCCTCGGCGCGAGCAATCGCAAGGGTCTTCAGGTCTGGCGGCACATACCCGAGTCCGTCATATCCGATCGCGTTCGGGTTCTGACGGATTTCATGCACAATGCCTTCCGAGGATGGCAACAAGAGGGTATCCATGGCAAAGAGGGTATGACTATTCTTATCGCCCAGACGCAACACGGTTTCCAAAAAGTACACATGTGTTCCGGAGTTGGTCTCGCGCGAGAGGCGCACGATAGGGCGATTCTCGCCGCCGACTTCTGCCCAGTTATTGATCTTTCCGCTGTAAATATCGGAAACCTGTTGCAACGTCAGACGGGACACCGGATTCTCCGGATGAACGATGACGGCGATAGCATCCCGCGCGATGACGAATTCCGCCGGCTTAATGCCGTTCGCCTGCGCCTCCGCCAGTTCTTCCGGCTTGATACGCCGTGAGGCGTTGGCGATGTGAACCGTCCCATTGATGAGCGCGGCAATGCCCGTACCCGATCCGCCGCCGCTGACGGAGATTCGCACCTCCGGGTGTTCCTCCTGATAACGTTCCGCCCATGCCAGCGCCAGGTTGACCAACGTATCCGATCCCTTGTTCTCAATGTAAAAGGAAGTCGCCCGCGTCACCACATCCGTTGACGCAGCGTCGCCGCAGGACGTCAACAGAAAAAACGCCAGAAGAAAGGGCACAACACAGGTGGAACGCATCGGCCAAATTATAAACGATAACGTGCCCAAATCGGGTACAATAACCCCTGTGAACGCCGACCCTGTCTTTTCCATCCGCGACCTCAACTTCTATTACGGCCTCAAACCGGCTTTGCTCAACGTCAATATGGACATCTTGCCCAGAAAGGTGACAGCCCTGATTGGGCCATCCGGCTGTGGCAAGTCCACGTTCTTGCGCTGTTTGAATCGGATGAACGATCTTCTCCATGGCACTCGCGTCGAGGGGCAGGTTTTCCTGAAAGGCCGCGATATCTACGCGTCGGATTACAACGTGACCGAGTTACGCCAACGCGTGGGAATGGTCTTCCAGAAGCCGAATCCGTTCCCCCAGTCCATCTACGACAACGTCGCGTTTGGTCCGCGCGTCCTGGGCATGGTGCGCACGCAATCCGAGTTGGATTCTATCGTGGAACAAAGCTTGCGCGCGGCCGCGCTATGGGAGGAAGTCAAAGACAAATTAAAACAGAACGCCCTTGGATTCTCACTCGGCCAGCAACAACGGATTTGCATTGCGCGCGCCATCGCTGCCAAACCTCAGGTCATCTTGTTCGATGAATCCACCTCTGCCCTTGACCCGATTGCCACAGGCCAAATCGAAGATCTGATTGCCGAGCTCAAGCGCGACTACACCATCGTCATTGTCACCCACAACATGCAGCAGGCTGGCCGCGTTTCGGATGACACCGGCCTCTTCTGGTTGGGGGAATTGGTGGAGTTCGAGACCACCGAAAAACTGTTCACCCGCCCCTCCCACGCACTGACAGAGGCCTACCTGACCGGGAAGATGGGGTGATCATAGCCATCCGGATCCGGTCGTTGAATAAGCCATTCATTATGCCGTAAGTGGAGCAGCCTAGCGCTCCGGCAACGTCTCAAAAGTACATTGGACGGCGTGTCCATACAATTCGGATTTGAGGGCGAAGGAGTCGAGCATGCACTCAAGCGGTATCGGCGATATGGCCCTATAGAACAACTGTGCGCGCACACCTATCGGAGTTTCTTCTTGACGTTTCTCCCGCCTCGGCATTATACTTCGGACAAGAATCGTCTGGAAGCCAAAGCAGCGTGCACGGGGCCCAGGAATCGTTTCGATTTTGCGAAAGAGGTTCTCTTGCTTCGCTCGGGGTGTAGCGCAGATGGTTAGCGCGCCACGTTTGGGACGTGGAGGTCGGCGGTTCGAAGCCGCCCACCCCGACAGAAATCGTCCCTCATTCGGCCAAAGGGGGACCATCCTCACAGCCCATATCAGGTATACGAGAGCAGCACTGTCTGGCGCCGTGTTCTCGTTAAGTCTGCGAAATCCTTTCCAAAGGTCACACCCGCCTCATGGTATAATCGGCATCGCCGTCTCCCCCTATGGAGTGTCATGATGGACTTCCAGACTTATCAAGCTCGCTCCCGGCGTACTGCTCAATACCCAATCATCGGCCACGCTGTGGTCTATCCTACTCTGGGCCTGGCCAATGAGGCCGGTGAAGTTGCCGGGAAAATCAAAAAAATCTTTCGCGATAAAGGCGGCGGGCTCAGTGAGGCTGATCAGCAGGCGCTTAAAAGTGAGTTAGGAGACGTGCTGTGGTACCTTGCTCAAATGTGCACGGAACTCGGTCTATCACTCGATGAGGTAGCAGAAAGCAATCTATCCAAACTGACCTCCCGCCTGGAACGTGGGCAGATTGGCGGCGAGGGCGATGAGCGATGACATGCCGAATTCGTCATCGTAACTTTCCGACTACGCCACGCTAATTCGTATGAACCGAACCTTGCTGCCCTGAACTACGCGTGGCATTTCGTTTCTCTACTCTTGGAACAGGAGCAAACGATGAGCAAAAAGAAAATCCGTGTCGCGATTATCGGTGTTGGCAACTGTGCCTCTTCTCTGGTACAGGGAGTGCATTTCTACAAGGATGCCCCCGAAAATGCTTCCATCCCTGGCTTGATGCATGTCAATCTGGGAGGCTATCACATCCGTGATATTGAATTTACGCTAGGAATTGACATCAATGCCACGAAGGTTGGCAAGGATCTCTCGGAGGCGATCTTTGCCGAACCGAATAACACCTACAAGTTCTGTGATGTGCCAAAATTAAACGCGCCGGTCGTGCGCGGCATGACCCACGATGGCCTGGGGAAGTACCTTACCCAGGTGATTCAGAAAGCGCCGGGACCGACTGCCGACATCGTCGGTCTGCTTAAAGAGACCAAAACGGATGTCGTCGTCTCCTATTTGCCCGTCGGTTCTGAGATGGCAACGAAATGGTATGTGGAACAGGTCTTGGAGGCCGGTTGCGCGTTCATCAATGCGATTCCGGTCTTCATTGCCTCATCGGAATACTGGGCGCGTCGCTTCCGTGAGCGCGGCTTGCCCATCATTGGCGATGACATCAAAAGTCAGGTGGGAGCGACGATTCTACACCGTGTGTTGACCAGCCTCTTCGTGGATCGCGGTGTACGCGTTGACCGTACCTACCAACTCAATTTCGGCGGCAATACCGACTTCCTGAACATGCTGGAACGCGAACGTCTGGAGTCAAAGAAGATCTCCAAGACGAATGCCGTGACTTCCATGTTGCCCTATGAATTGCCCGAGGAGGATGTCCATGTCGGCCCATCCGATTATGTGCCCTGGCTGACCGATCGCAAGTGGTGTTACCTTCGCCTCGAGGGAACGACCTTCGGCGAGGTGCCGCTTAACGTAGAAGTTAAACTGGAAGTCTGGGATTCGCCCAACTCGGCGGGCGTGGTGATTGACGCCATCCGTTGCGCCAAGTTAGCACTTGATCGCGGTTTAGCAGGACCACTGATTGGCCCCTCCGCCTACTTCATGAAGACGCCGCCAAAACAGTTTCGCGACGATGTCGCGCGTGCCATGACGGAGGCCTTTATTCGCGGCGAGAATCCGCAATAGTTCTAGCGGCGTGGATGCCTATGCGGTCCCTGTGCTGCCGCGGCTTAGCTTTCCTAACCTGGTCGCTGATTTTTGCGGTACTTTATGCCCAATCCCCTCTGTACACATCCAATCAACACCAGTATTTCCTGCATGGTCTGGCGCGCGCCGGTTACGGCTATCTGGATCAAGACTGGTTAGCAAACACACGGGATCCGACGCCCGTGTTCAGCCTGTTGGTCTGGCTGACTTATTCTCTTGTTCACGCCGACTGGCCCTTTTATCTCTGGTACGCCCTTCTGATGGGGGTCTACCTCGGTAGCATTCATTGCTTGGTGAACGATCTGTTCTTGCTTCGCCGTTCGCCCACGCGCTCGCTTGCTTTTCTTGCGTGTTTCTTCCTTTCTCACTCGGCTGCTCTGCGTTTCGTGTTTTCGCGTTTGCTTGGCCATCAGGCAACCTTTCTCTTGGAAGGGGGACTGGCCGGTCAGCGCTTGCTGGGGCAAGTATTTCAGCCAAGCACCTTTGGCGTGTTTCTGGTACTCTCCCTCTGTCTCTTTATGCGGGGGAAGACCTATCTTGCCGTCCTTCCGTTGGCTGTGGCAGTGTATTTCCATCCCACCTATCTGCTGAGCGGCGCGATGTTGACCGGCGCCTACTTGGTTTTACTCTATCGGAAAGAGAAAAGCATCAGAGTCCCTCTGCGCTTTGGTCTGCTGACCCTTGTGGCGGTTCTGCCGGTGGTCATCTACGTGTTCTGGGCATTCGGTTCGGCAGAAGACAGCGTGACTCGACACGCGCAGGAAATCCTCGTACACGTACGCATTCCAACGCACGCCGTCGTTTCGGCTTGGTTCGATTGGAGCGCGGGGATTCAGATCGCATGGATTGTTCTGGCAGCGGCCCTCGTACGTCGTACGCGCCTGTTCCCCATCTACCTGATTCTCTCCCTCGAGGCTGCGCTTTTGACCGGAGTCCAAGCTCTCACTGGCCACCTAGCCCTGGCGTTGCTGTTTCCCTGGCGCATCTCGGCTATTCTTGTTCCGCTGAGTACCGCGCTGATCGGAGGCTGGTTAGTAAACCGTCCGTTCCCCTATAGCGAGCGCTTCGCGTGTTTACCGCGTCTCGGCCGCGCCGGCGCTCTCGTCTTGATTCTCTCCCTGATGGCTATCGGCGCCGCGCGTTTTTCTCTAGAGCGTCAACGTCAACAGGCCGATCCTGCCCGTCCGCTGCTAGAATACGTTGCAGACAATAAGGCAAGGAATGACCTGTACTTGACCCCCCTGTCTATGGAAGAATTCCGCCTTGCGACCGGCGCGCCCATCTTGGCCGACTTCAAGGCTATTCCCTACCAACCAGATGAGGTGATCGAATGGTATCGCCGTGTGCGCCTGATTGACTGGTTCTACCATACCCAGAATCAATGCGATTTCCTTCCCGACTTACAGGCCGAAGGCGTGACACATGTTGTGTTGCCGGCGAAACGATTCCAATGGGCTTGTCCTTCGTTTTCTGTGCTCTATCAGGATGATTCCTTTGCCCTATATCAGGTGACGCCATGAAATCAGCTCCTCGCTCTTTGCTCACGCTTGCGATTCTGTTGACCGCTTGCGCCCGGGAACGAAGCGAGACGAGACTCACCCCAACCGATCAGGCCCTTGCCCTCCCTCGCGCGACGATCAGCCCTACTCCAACGTCCACCGTCACGGCTTCCCCTTCCCCAACCATCCGCCCCACGCCTCCCCCCCTGCCGCCTATCTTCCAGACCAATCGCCTTCACCCGTTGGATACGCCCCATACCTATTTAGGGGATACCTGCGCGTACCTGCGCGATAAGTGGCAGAGCGATCACAGCGCGCCGGGCACCATCGTCATGGTCATCATGTTCCACTCCATCGGCACAACCACCAGCGGGAATCAGATCGCAGAGACGGATTTTCACGCGCTGATGCAGGCATTGTACGGATATGGATTCAAGGCAATTACCACCGCGCAACTGATAGATTTTCTGGAACACAACGCGGCTATCCCCTCGCGTTCGGTGTTGTTGGTAGTGGACGATCGCCGGTATCGCCAGTATTTCGACACCTACTTCCGCCCCTATTATGAACGCTTTGGCTGGCCGGTCGTCAATGCTTGGATCAGCACGCCTCAGAATACGGAGGCTCTCTGGCAACAACAAGTGGACCTGGCGCGTGAAGGGTGGGTAGATCATCAGGCGCACGGCGTGGTTCATAATATCCCTATTACGGAAGCAAGCTCCGATGATTTCGTTCTGAACGAATTGCAGGGTTCCGTGAATGCTTTCCTGCGGCACTTCGGAAAGCGTCCACTGGCGTTCGTCTGGCCCGGCGGTGGTTTCTCGCGCCGCGCGGCGGAACTGGCCCGCCAAAGTGGGTATCGCCTCGGATTTACCATCAATCCACGCGGTCCTTTAATGTTCAACTGGGTCCCGTTGGCGGATGCTTCCGATCCAGAGCGACCCTATTTCCTGCCGGAAGGATCGGTCGGCGATCCCCTTATGGTCTTACCTCGCTACTGGGCGACGGATGCTCTCTCTCATCTGGAAAACGTGGTGCAAATCGGCTATGAGGCAGCAGAGTATGCCGAGCAACAAAAATCTATCGAAATGGCTTACTACGCCTCGGCTTGTGAGCTGACCTATGGCCCCATTCGATAAAGGCGAAGGGTATGTCATGAAGAGGAAGCGTCCAGAAGTCTATCCGACATAGGACTTTGCGGCTTGCCAATTCCCACCAGGCGACAAACAACCATGAACAGGGAGCAACGCCATCGTATCGCTTGTGGTGGTTCTCCTACCACGGGGAGTACATTGTCAGAAACCACCGCTTTGGTGTATACTCCTTGTATCCCGCTTTCCGGAGGACAACGATGAAACGCGCAGTCAGCATCAGCCTGGGGTCGTCAAAGCGCAACAAGGCAGTCACCATCAAATTGCTAGGTGAAGAAATCAGCATCGAACGCATTGGCACGGATGGCGACATGGAAGCCGCGGCGCTCCTATATCAAGAGCTAGACGGCAAGGTGGACGCCTTTGGTGTCGGCGGCGCAGACCTGGGGTTGATGGTAGATGATAAATGGTATCCGCTGTACTCTGTGCGGCCGATGGTGCGCTATGTTAAGAAAACCCCCCTTGTGGATGGCGCCGGTCTGAAAACGACTCTGGAGCGTAAGGTTGCCTCTTTTCTCGAGAGCCATCTCAAGGAATACCTTGACGCCCGCGGACGTAAAGCCTTCATCATGACCGGCACCGATCGGTGGGGGCTGACGGCCAGTTTTACCGAAGCCGGTTACGAGTGCATTTTCGGCGACCTGATGTTCTCACTCGGCATCCCTATCCCCCTGCGGAATCCAAAACAGCTGAAAATCCTGGCCGCTATTCTCATGCCAATTGCCGGACGTTTGCCCTTCGCATGGGTGTATCCGACCGGCGAAAAACAGGAGGAGCGTAAACCAAAACATGCCAAGATTTTCCATTGGGCTACAGTAGTGGCAGGAGATTGTCACTACATCAAACGGTATATGCCGGATGATATGCAAGGCAAAATTGTGGTCACCAATACCACCACGCCGGAAGATGTGGCCCTTTTCCGCCGTTGTGGTGTGAAGTATCTCGTTACGACCACGCCGGTGCTGGAAGGTCGTTCCTTCGGGACGAACATGATGGAGGCCGCTCTGATTGCCGTCTCTGGCAAGGGGCGTGTGCTGACCCAGGAGGAGTACGATTCGTTGTTGCGACAGATCGGCTTTGAACCGACCTTGCAAGAGTTGGGAGGGGAATAGCAAAGGAATGGCGAAAGGAGCAAGGTTAAGGCAAAACCACAATGAACAGGTAATAAGGAGGATAAGTGTAATGGAGGCAATTGTCACCGCCGGCGGAATTCCATTGCCCGAGGACCCCTTGTACATAGAAACGCGAGGCCGTCCCAAGGCATTGCTGGACATTGCCGGCAAACCGATGGTCCAATGGGTTCTGGATGCGCTCTCTGAGGCGCAGATGGTGGAAAGGGTTGTGCTAGTCGGGCTTACGGAGAAAAGCGGGCTGACATGCCGCAAACCGATCACGTTCATCCCCAATCAGGGAAAGATGTTAGACAACCTACGCGCCGCAGCCGCAGAGGTGTTGCGGCAGAACAAAAAAGCCAAACACGCGCTGATTGTCTCTTCGGACATTCCGGCGATTACCGGCGAAATGGTAGACTGGCTGGTACGTACAGCCATGGAGACAGACGAGGATGTGTACTATAACGTGATTCCACGCCAGGTCATGGAAGCGCGCTTTCCCGGCGCAAAGCGAACCTGGACACGCCTGGCGGATATGGAAGTGTGCGGCGGCGATATGAACGTGGGACGATTGAGTCTCCTCACGCGCAAGGACGCGGACTTTTGGGAGAAAATCACCGGCGCGCGCAAAAGCCCTCTCCGCCAGGCCGCGTTGATTGGCCTGGATACCCTATTCCTTCTACTGTTCCGCAAACTGACTCTAGCGCAAGCTGTCGAAAAAGTGACCAAGCGGTTGCATATCAGCGGACGTGCGCTCGTTTGCCCCTACGCGGAGATCGGTATGGACGTGGACAAACCCGTCCAGCTGGAAATCCTGCGCCAGGATTTAAAGAAACGAGTGAGCGCCAGCCGGCGCGCCGCACGTAAAACGGCGAATTCCCCTTCGCCATAGTCAAGCCTATGGATATGGAACGCTTTATGGAATGGGATGGCCGCGCTTCGGCGCGCCTGCGCATCGCAGAGCGCCCCGGTGTTCTGCGCACCCTGGCGATTGTGCTGGCGCATTCGGGAGATTCTTGGTTCTGGTGGGCAGGGCTGGCTTTGCTTTGGTGGCTGGGTGACGCCTTCTGGCGTTCCTGGGCGGCGACGGTGATGATCAGCATCGTTGCACTGGCGCTCATCGTCCTGCCTGTCAAATTTCTTGTCCGCCGCCCCCGACCAGCGGGAGAATGGGGAACAATCTATCGGGCTACGGATCCACATTCCTTTCCTTCCGGTCACGCCGCGCGCGTCCTTCTGATTGCCATGCTGGCAACCGCGCTCGGCCCTTGGTGGCTGACCATTCTACTCTGGATTTGGGCGCCGGGCGTCGCGCTGGCGCGAGTCGCCATGGGCGTTCATTACCTCTCCGACATTCTGGGCGGAGCAATGCTGGGAATCCTGGCCGGCGTAGCAGTGTTGTCCATGATCGCCTAGATCGAGCAAAACGGCAAACATCGCTCTTGTTCCTTAGGAGTAAACCTGGCGGTCAGAACCAGCTTTTGCTTTTTTTCTCGATTTCTTCTCTGGAGGACGTATG
>DAOTWG010000025.1:0-7657 GCA_034436015.1 Anaerolineales bacterium | reverse complement strand
TTTGGGGGCGGGCGATCCCTCCGGAGAAGTCTTCCTCAACAATCTACACTTTCGAACAATACGCGATTTGGTTCACCGAAACGCAAGAGGACTTGCTTTCCATGACGAAACGAATTCCGCCTTACGGGAGGGCGGTAATATCGGCGACGTAGTCAATCGCTCCCCGACAGGGTTCGGTAAGGTGAGAGGCGACGTTGGCCCAGTCTAGACGCTCTCCATACAGAAACGTTGCTTCCAGCGCCAGGGAGAGACAACCCGCGCCGGCGTTGTAATTGACCAGAGTAAAGCGCCATAGATCCTCATAGGCGCTAACTTGTCCCGGAGGACTGCCGGTCAAGTTGCGAACGATTTGACCGGTCTGTTCACAGTTTGCGGCCAGCGCGGCGGCAAAGAGGTCCACGCTGGAATCGGCGCGGCGCAGGTCAATGGTAAGGGGGCAATTTGGGCAGAAGGCGTCCACACTGCGCACCAGCGCGCCGCGCAGCGTTGCTTGTTGTTCGTCGGTCAGGAAGGGATAACGTTTCTGACAAACTTTTGCGTCCAGAACGAGCGGGCAAAACTGCTCATAGAAGGAGGGATTCCAGAGCAAGGCGGTATCCGCGCCGTTCTCGGTCATTTGGCCTAGCCCGACTTCGGGCCGACCGGGGATAATACCTGGCCAGAACTGACTCTCGCGTCCGAAGAGATTCTTGAGCAATTGCGCCGGTACGCCATATCGTCTGGCCGATTCCAGAATCAGTTCGTTGAAGCGGTTCTGCCACGCTTCCACGGCCGGCTTGGCAGCCTCCAAGCCACAAGCATTCGGTGAGCCATCGGCCAGCCAAACGCCCTCTGGCGCGCAACTCCCGGCGTCCACAGCGCCCTGGGCAAGCAATCTGGCGGCTAGGTACTGGTAAGGAATATTGGAGATCAGCCCATCGGGAGTATCCGGCGTGGTCAGCCAATCTGGCAAGCCACCGATAGGTGGAAAAGCCTCCCACGATTGCGAACAAGGAGGGAGAACCGCGCCGCGCCAGCGGGAGGTAATCACGTCCACATACCATTGTGGCTCGCGCATGTAGTGAATCTCCTTTGGCACGACGCGCACCTGGGCAGCAGAGACCTCGCTGCTATCTCCGTAGGTCGAGTATGCCCAAAATTCGAGCGCCACCCCTGTTTCCCCTGTTTCCTCCACATCGAGCAGGCAAGGCGAGGAACAGGAAAAGGGTTGACCATCCAGTGCGCCCTCAATTCGAGTGATGGATTCGTTCGGCAAGGGCTCTTCGCCGGTAAGCACAAGTGTGGGCGTGCCGGCGCAAATATGGGTGTGGCGGAACGGAGTGCAGTTAAGGAGAGAGACCCAAACAACGACAGGAGGCAAGGCAACCCCTATCTTGCGCCGCGCCGGGAAGGAGCGAGCCAGATGCAGGTAGTAGCCCTCGCAAGCAGTAACATCTCCGCCCTGCTCGACCTGAGGGCAAGGCGGTGTTTTCAACCAGCCTTCATAAGTGACTTTACCACAAGTGTCGTAGATTTCTGATGCGCCGGGCAACCCCTCATGATCTACGAAAATTGCACAGACCACCCGATTATCTTGCCATCTCGTTAACCACCACTCGTAAGCAGTATACTCGACGTCCAAGACAGTGAAGCGATCTGGACCGGGCGGTTCGTTGGCGGCTTGCGCGTGTTGCCAGGTGCTAGCACATAAAACAAGCACCAATAGGATTCCAGCGCCGGTCAACGCCCACCGAACTTGCAAGTCTTACCTCGTGATGGTTATGTCTCGAACTCTACGCCAGGTTTCTGCAGCGAACTCGTCCTACACTTTTTGAGAAATGTTACTCGGAAAGCGAAGGGATGTCAATCGGTGACAGCAAGTGTCTCTCCCATGCACAGCGGGCGAGTTTCCATTTCCCTACCAAGGGCAGTGTTTTTCGGGTCCATATGTGGATTGCTTCCCAACGTGGGCACCAAAAAGAGCCCGTGCAGCAACATGTTTCTCCCCCATCCATTGAACACCCACATGACAGGTATGCCCTTCGTAGGCACGCCAGAGTTGCCGACGACATGGTTTTGCAACACAACCCCGAGGAGATATCCTGCAACTTACGGGTGGACACTGGAACGAGACCAACTCATTCTTTCCTTCCGATGAGGATAGCAGCACGCACTTCTCCAATGGCTTTGGTGATTTGGATTTGACGTGGACAAGCCAGGGTGCAGTTGAAAGCCATGTGACAGCGATATATGCCGAAAACGTCGCTCAGAATCCGCAGCCGCTCGGCCGCGCCGCGATCTCGGCTGTCGAAAATGAAGCGGTGAGCGTTGACCATGGCAGCCGGCCCTAGGTATCGCTCGTTGGCCCAGAAGGAGGGGCAAGCGGTGGTGCAGCAAGCGCACAGGATGCACTTCGTGGTATCGTCAAAACGCAGACGTTGTTGCGGGCTTTGCAACCGTTCTTTCTCCGGCGGTTCCTCGTCGTTGATAAGCCAGGGTCGGACGGTTTTATAGTGTCTCAAGAAAGGTTCCATGTCCACGATCAAATCTCGGATCACCGGCAATCCTAACAAAGGTTCAATGGTGATCTTCTGTCCTACGTCGCGCACGAGCACTTTGCATGCTAGGCGATTCACGCCGTTAATACGCATCGCGTCGGAACCGCAAATCCCATGGGCGCACGAACGACGAAAGGACAAAGTTCCATCCTGTTGTCCCTTCACCTTCTCCAGCAAATCCAGCACGCGATCGGTTGGCTCTGCCTCTACTCGATACGAGCGATAGGATGGTTTCCTGTCCTTCTCTGGATCGTAGCGAAATACCTTGAGGGTGACCAACATAATGAGCACCTGGAGAGAACCATCAATATGTACGCTCTTTCGGTGGATAGCGAGTAATGACGACTGGCTTGTACGCCAGGCGGATCTCGCCCTCTCCGTTCAACCAGACCAACGTGTGTTTAAGCCAGTTTTGATCATCGCGTTGTGGGTAGTCCTCACGGGTATGCGCGCCGCGGCTTTCGGTGCGCGCCAGGGCTGAAGCGGTTGTGACCTCGGCCAGGTCTAACAGGTTACTCAGCTCCCAGGCGTTCATCAAATCGGTGTTGAACACACGGCCAGCGTCAGCGACACGCGCATGCCGGAGGCGTTCCTTAAGCTCGCGGATTTTGCTCAGAGCGTGTCTCATGCCTGCTTCCGTGCGGAAAACGCCCACATTGTCGGACATCTCTTTCTTCATTTCTTGTCCAATCACAAAGGTTGTTTCGGAACCGTTTGTCTGGCGGAATCGTTCCAGCTGATGGCGGGCGAAATCGGCTGCATCGTGAGGCAAGGAGGGCGCTTGGGCGCCACGCGCGAACTCGGCCGCGCGCATACCGGCGCACTTGCCGAAGACGACGATATCCACCAGCGAGTTCGTTCCCAGACGGTTCGCGCCATGCACCGAGACGCAGGCGCATTCGCCGGCAGCATACAGGCCAGGAACGATGGCGCCTCGCTCGTCGGCCAGCACCTCGCCGTACTTTGTCGTCGGGATGCCGCCCATTGCGTAGTGAGCCGTCGGTTGTACAGGCATCATCTCGGTAAGGGGATCCACGCCGAGGTAAACGCGGCAAAAGTCTACAATATCAGGCAACTTAGCGAGAATCTGCTCACCGGTCACGCGGTAGGGGCTTCCGTCTGGGTTCGTGCGTCCGTCTAGCGCGGCGTATTTGTTGACCGTCTCCGGGCGTACATCGAGGTACACGTAGTTTTGGCCGTTTACGCCGCGTCCTTCGCGAACCTCCAGGTAGATAGCGCGGCTGATCACATCACGCGAGGCCAGGTCTTTGACTCTGGGCGCGTATCTTTCCATAAACCGTTCACCCTTGCCGTTAATCAGGACGCCGCCTTCCCCACGCACGCCCTCGGTCATCAGAATGCCAAGTTTATAGATGCCGGTAGGGTGAAACTGGAAGAATTCCATGTCTTCAAGAGGTAAGCCGCGCCGCAACAGGATAGCCGGGCCGTCGCCGGTGAAGGTATAGGCATTGGAGGTGATCTCCCAGATTCGACCATGCCCGCCGGTAGCAAAGATGACGGCGGCAGCACGGAAAAGATGCATTTCACCGCTCGCCAATTCCAGCGCAACCACGCCGGCAGTCGCGTGATTGCCCATCAAGATGTCTAAGACTTGAAATTCATTGAAGAATGAGACGCTGTTCTTTAGGCATTGTTGATAGAGTGTTTGTAGAATCATGTGGCCAGTACGATCAGCAGCGTGGCAAGCACGGCGCACGGGTTTGCCGGTGATGTTATTGGTGTGCCCTCCAAAAGGTCGTTGTGCAATGCGGCCGTCGGGTGTGCGATCGAACGGAAGTCCCATGTGTTCCAGTTCATACACAATAGCCGGCGCCTCATTACACATGAACTCGATGGCATCTTGATCCCCTAGGTAATCGGAGCCTTTAACGGTATCGTAGGTATGCCATTCGGGATGATCTTCTTCTAGGTTACCCAACGCGGCGCCGATGCCTCCCTGGGCCGTGCCGGTATGGGAACGTGTTGGGTAGAGTTTGCTAATGACGGCCGTCCGTGCTGTGCGCGAGGCATAGAGGGCTGCCATCAGGCCGGCACCACCGGCGCCAACGACGACAACATCGTATCGGTGAACCTGCATCTCCCTGCTCCTACGAGGTCAGAATGACGTAGACGCCGATGACCATCAACGCCAGCCAAAGACAAAATGCAGCGACGCGCAAAACGCCTCGCGTTTTGGCATGGGCTAGGAAATCTTCAATCGCCCCAAGGAAGCCGCACAGGCCGTGCGCGCTGGCCAGAAAGAACATGGCAATCCCTGTGACGCGCCAGAAGGCGGTGGCCCAAGGGGCAATGTCAGGCACATTAGTATTCAGGACGTGATTGGGAATGGGCATGAAGCCCCAGCGCAGGAGATCGGCAAGAGTCATTTGCCGACGGGCGCCAAGAAACAACGCGCCACCAACGGCAAGAAAGACCAGCAGATACATCCCCAACGCCGAGATTCGGGTGAACAACCACAACAGATATTCGCCGTCCACATAAACAGGCATGAGGCGACGTTTCATCCTGCGCCTCCCAGGCCGTTGCGCATAATGATAAAGAGCGCTACTCCATACATGGGGAGGAGGAGCGCCCATTCCATCCAGAGCGCCTCACGCTGATACTCGAGCAGCGCCGGCCATAGATCCATGACAACAATGCGCAAGCCGTTGACGGCATGGAAGAGGGCACAAAAAAAGATAAAAGCTTGAACCAGCCAGTGTTCGTAAAGGGCATTGATTACGATGCCCGCGTCTACTCCCCAGGATCGTGAAGCCATATACGCGGCCAAAACATGCAACCCGACAAAGAAGACGATACCTACCCCGCTCAGACGATGCAGGATAAACGCCCACATTGGCCCTTGCCCACGATAACGCAACGCGTCGCGCAAAGCAACTCTTCTTGTTAATCGCATCGTCGTCTCCTTGGCCGGCCTCGCGCTCCGGGAACTCTGTGTGCCGGAGTGGTCTTATTCTACTGGAAAACGTGCAGATGCTCAACTGGAGAGCACCGTTCGTATACGCGCAAGCGTTATCGGCGGTATGGCTCAGCAGCGCGACTCCTAGGAATCGTGCTGTGACTTTTCAACGAGGCGCCAGCGTTCTTTGGATGATCCATCATGTCTTGGAAAAAGCACAGACGGCGATCGTCGGGAAAGATGTTCTCGACGAGCCACTCTGAAGTCGGAGACGTTAAAGGGCGCCTTGGTGCGCCCTTTAACGTCTGGGAAGAAAAAGCACTTGGTAGCGGAAAAACGCCGTCTCAAGCGGGCAGCGAGACCTGCGGCAAGTGTTGCAAGGCTTCCTGAATCGCATCCTCGGGGTGTTCGTAGTTCATCAGCTGTCCACTCAGATAAGCCTGGTAAGCACCCATGTCGAAGTGGCCATGGCCGGAGAGATTGAAGAGAATGATTCGCTGCTCACCTTTCGCCTTGGCGTCCAAGGCCTCGTCAATGGCGACTCGAATAGCATGGGCCGATTCCGGGGCCGGAATGATTCCTTCGGCGCGCGCGAACTGTACAGCTGCCTCGAATGTGCTTAATTGGGGCACGGCGACGGCTTGGATATAGCCAGCATGGTATAGAGCGGAAAGCGTGGGAGCCATGCCATGATAGCGCAACCCACCGGCGTGAATGCCGGCCGGGATGAACGTGTGACCAAGTGTGTACATCTTGACAATGGGCGCCATCTTGGCAGTGTCTCCATAGTCAAAGGCGTATATCCCTTTTGTCAACGATGGAGCGGCCGTAGGTTCAACGGCTACCAGGCGCGTCTTGCGCCCTTCCTTCAGGTTTTGACGCAGGAAGGGAAAGGCCAGACCGGCAAAGTTCGAGCCGCCGCCTACACAGCCGATGACCACATCGGGATATTCGCCGGCCATATCCATCTGCTTGAGGGATTCCTCGCCGATCACCGTTTGATGGAGAAGGACATGATTCAGCACCGATCCCAAGCTGTATTTTTTTGTCCCGCCTGATTTCGCGGCTACCTCGACCGCTTCCGAGATGGCAATGCCCAGCGAACCAGGGCTATCGGGATCTTGAGCCAGCACCGCGCGGCCATAGTCCGTGCGATCGGTTGGGCTGGCAAACACCTGGGCGCCAAAAGTTTCCATAAAGATGCGCCGATAAGGTTTCTGATTATAGGAAACCTTGACCATGTACACTTCGAGCGCTAGGTTGAAGAAGTTGCAAGCCATGGAAAGAGCCGTTCCCCACTGACCGGCGCCGGTCTCTGTGGTCATGGCTTTGGTGCCGGCAACTTTGTTGTAGTAAGCCTGTGCAATGGCCGTGTTTGGTTTATGGCTGCCAGCCGGCGAAACGGATTCGTTTTTATAATAAATATGCGCCGGCGTGTCGAGCATTTTTTCCAGGCGACGTGCGCGAATGAGCGGCGTAGGGCGGTAGAGTTTATAGACTTCCCGCACCGGCTCAGGAATCTCGATGTATCGTTCCGTACTGACCTCCTGCTGGATAAGTTCCATAGGGAACAGCACTGCCAGAAAGTCGGGCGTAACCGGCTCGAGGGTCGCCGGGTGCAGTACCGGCGCCGGCGGCAGAGGGTTATCGGCGCTGATGTTATACCAGTACTTGGGCAGATCAGCTTCGGAAAGAATAAAACGGGTTTCTTCAGTCATGGCGATTTCTCCTTTTCGCGAGGGGATGGTCAGGCTCCACACCTGAGTTAAGGATCTTCCGCTAAAAGAACGGCGAAAGAGAGAACACAAGCAACAAAAAACGCGCTCGTCCAGAAACGGGACGAACGCGCAGTCCGCGGTGCCACCCGACTTAGGCTGCCCTTTGTTCAGGCAAGCCTCTCTCTGGCCGACGCTCTTCCAGGGCGCCGTACGCTCAATAACGGGAGCCAACCGGCTTCGGGCTACTCAGGCAAGAAAAATAGCCTCTTCACCCTGCAACTCCGAGGCCCATTCGGCGCCGGCGTACGGACAGGCTCTCACCTGTTCCTGCTCTCTGGACCGCCGTTTCGACGCCTACTCTTCCTCTTCACCGTTTTTCTTCTATGCCCTGTTCCGTAAAACGATTGCTGTGGGCGGAATAGGGCTCGAACCTACGACCTCTGCTATGTCAAAGCAGTGCTCTAACCAACTGAGCTATCCGC
>DAOTWG010000024.1:0-62735 GCA_034436015.1 Anaerolineales bacterium | reverse complement strand
CGGCCAGCGCCTCCAGCGCTGGCGTGTCGCCGATGGCCGCCAAGGCCAGTGCGGCGGCGCGTCGCACATTCAGACTCGGGTGCGAGAAAAGACCGCTCAAATCTTTGATGGCCTTCGTGTCCCTTACCGCTCCGCATCCCAACGCGGCCAGTTGGAGCAATTCGGCGGAGTGCCCCTGCAACATTTGGCGGAAGAGAACGGGCACACCCGAATCGGCGCTGACCACGAAGGATGCCACCGCCTGGCCGCGCAGACCGAGCGGCAGTCCTTCCTCTTGCATTAACTCGACCAGTTTTGCCATCACGCGCCCGCGCCAGGGGTATTGCCGATTCCCATCACGCAGCCAGCGCGCCGGCGTCAGGAGGTTGCGCGCTAGCGGTCGATCCACCTTGGTCAGTAGATTTCCTACCAAGGGGGTGACGTCGCCGAAGGCGGCCAGGTACTGCAGCGCTAGCATCTTCCCTGCCCAGGGCGGTTGGTTGAGCAAGGCCTCCGATGGATAGTTTGCCAGAGCCTTGCCGGCCAGATAACCGCCAAAGACGGGGTGGACAAAGCGCAAACGGTTTTGCGGATGTTGCACTAACAAGCCGCTCTCGGCCATCCTGGAAATCAAGCCGAGGGATGGCGCGGGGGCAGCGCTGCCCTTCTTCTCCTTCTTGGGCCGTTTTTTTGGCTTCGCTTTGCTCTCTTCGTCTTCGCCCTCCGATGCGGTTGCTTCAGCGCCGCTTTCGGATGCCTCTATCATCTTGTTGCCTTCGTTTATTGTTTCCGCCGGCTCGAAGGATTTAACCCACTCGCGCGCCTGGCGTGGCTCAAAGATGGGTTCGGCGACCAGATGTGTCTGCAGGGCGAGCATCTCGAGCGCCGCGCGCGGCGCGCCGGATGGCGTCATACGACGCAGATGGGTCTCGATGGCATCCAAGGGCAGGGGACCACGAATATCGCCGGCATAAGCGCCCCAGGTCTTCAGAGTCAGTTCTAGCGGCGTAAGAAGCATGGTATCGGCCATCAACCAGTTGTTAAGTAAGAGCGGATCTACGGGCGGCGAGATGTTTTGCGCCCAGGCCTCTACGGCTACATAGCGAGACCACAAATCCCCCCATTTCTGTAAGAATTGTGCCCTGCGCTCTGCGTCCCAGGTGGCCAGGGTTAGGGGAATGAAGTTGAGGGTTACCAGCCCATCCAGATACTCTGGCAGGGCTGTTGTGACCATGCGGGTGCGAGGGTAGGCGCGCTTGAGGGCACGGATGAATTCGACGACCGGCTTGAGACCATCGGGGGTGAGTTCGTCTGTGCCGTCAAGGAGGACCAGGGCGCGGCCGGCCGTAAAGACCTGGCGGACGAATTGTGGAAAGCGTCCCCGATCCGTCAGCGGCATTTCTTCCGAGAAGCAGTCTATCAATGGTTCGAGAGGGTGGCCCTCTTTTGACAGCGGCAGTACCAAATCGGCGACATGAACCAGGAATGGCAGGATGTTCTCCGGCAGGCCCTCTTCCGGATCGCGGCGCACGAGTCGCGAGGCCAAATAGGCGAGCGCGACGGTCTTGCCGCTCCCACTGTGGCCGACGAGGATAATATCAGAGTTGCCCGAAAGCGCCTGTGCTAGTGTGAGAACAGGGGCTTTGTATATGGAAGCCAGTTCAGGCCAGGCTGGCAGGTAGGGCACGGTGGAGGAGACGATATCTTCCAGAGGGGGAAGGACGCCGGGTTCGACACGTGGCGGCGGGGCCAGGAGCAACGGCGGCAACGCGACTTCGTCCAGGGAAAAGAGGGAGGAGGCCAGGTGCATGGCCTGAGCGCGCCGTAGCACAACCTGACGGTAGTGCTCTTCCACGCCGACGGCGCTGCGTTCGCGGGCGGCTTCGCGTTTGGCGCGCGCGTTGGCGCTCATCTGACGGAAAAAAGGCCGCAGCGAGGCTACAATCCACCAGAAGAACGAGGCTGCCAAAAAACCAAGCCAGAACGAGAAGTTATCCAGGTTGGGTAAGCGGGGAAAACGGGGAAACATGGTTAGTACCCACAGAGGATACGTCCACAGGAGGGACAACGGGTAATCTGGGCCGAGGAGCGGGCAGCCTGTTGGATCGCGGGTGGCAAGGCCGCGCCGCAAGCGGAGCACGCGCTCTCCGCAATGGACGCTACCGCCACGCCGCGCCGGCTTTGTCGCAGTTGCTGATAGAGTTCCAGATTCTCCGCAGAAAGGTTTACGATAATTGCCTGCCTCTCCGCGCGATGTTTTTCCAGTTCTTTTTGCGATCGAGCCTGCTCTTCCCTGATAGCGGTCAGTAACGCCTCCCGCTCTGCTTGCGTGACTCGCAGGGTTTGGTGCGCTTCATGGCTGCTCTTTTCTGCCGCTTCGAGCGCAATCATGGCTTCCAGCTGCTGGTTCTCCAGCGCGCTCAAACGACGTTGCAACGCTGCCAGATCGTTCTGTAAATCCTGGAGTTCCTTGGGATGGCGCACTGCGCCACCGTATAGGCTGGTTTCCACCCGTTCGATTTTAACGCGTTGCGCTTCTACGGCCTGCTCTGCTTGGCGCAACTGGCGTTCGGCGTTTTGACGTTCTTGTTCGCACTCCTCTGCTTGTGCCTTGGCAGCGCGAAGCGCCGAATCGTCGGCCAGGATGGTTTCAATCTCCTCTAACCGCGCCAGAATGCGCTCGATGGCGGTGTCCGTTTGTTGCAAGCGGTAGAGGTTGAGGGTTTGACTCATATACCATCTTTGCAGGAAAACAAGGGTTTAATCAATTATATCGAACTTTCCGTTGTCCCTGTCTCCATTTGTTGTCCGTCTACGGTAATGGCTCGCAAGCGCACCCTGGTTGGATAAGATGGAAGGGGGATTTCGAGCGGCAGGGTGGTGTGGCGTGGAGGGCGCCAGGCTTGCGCGGCGCTGCGGAACGTCTTGCCGTCCCAGGCGGGGTCTACTTCCCAATAATCCAGCGCCGGAGATGCCGCATGCAGGGAAAGCGAGGGAGCCTCCGTCAACGTGAAGGAGAGGGTGGCTAGACTGGCAGGAATGGAATATCTTGCCTCGCGCCAGAAGGCAAAAGGCTGGCGCAGACCTTCCACTAGCCGCACGCGTGTGACATGAACCGCGCGCCAGGCGGAATCGCAAGCCAGCGTGCGCCTTCCTAATCGCGCGGCGACCAACGGGAAGGTGCCGCTACCGCAAAAGAAGTCAGCTACCAGACTATTGGGCTCCGATGATGCCAGGATGATGCGCTCGAGCAAGGCTTCTGGTTTCTGTGTTGGGTACCCTGTTCGCTCACGGTGCAGGCGGGCGACGACCGGAAAGTACCACCAATCTTCCGGCACTTTCCCGCGCTTGAGGTTGGGAACTTTGCCAAAGCCGGCCCTTGGCGAGGATTCAAAGGTCTGCACAGTAACTTGATTGTAGGGAACACGGACTGCGTCTGCATTGAAAATGTACTGTTTGCTTTTGGTATAGACCAGGATGGTATCGTGTTTGCGGTTGAAGGCACGCCGAATCGGCGATGGACCATGGTAGAGCCAGACGATTTCGTTCAGAAACCGCTCTGCGCCAAAGAGTTCGTCCAATAGGAGGCGGACACAGGCGCTGGCATGCCAGTCGAGATGTACGTACAGAGTCCCGCGTGGCGACAGCAGGCGGCGCATCAGCGCCAGACGGGGATACAGGAAGTCGAGATAGGCGTCCAACGTGTCCCAGCGATCCACGTAGCCTGGCGCCAGCTGCCAGGTGTGAGGTTGACGCGAATCCTCGCCGCGTCCGATGCGCACCGGATAATGCCGGTTGGTGAAGAAAGGGGGATCGGCGTAAATCAGGTCAATCTGCCCTTCGTAACGTCCCAGCAACGCCGACATGACGGACAGGTTGTCACCCAGAAAGAGGTGGTGTTCCGGCGAAAGGGTGGGATAACCGGCTCCTTGAGGATAGAGAACGGCTTCCAAATGCAGTTCAGTCGTTGGAGGTTCGGTCAACGACTTGGCGGGCCAAGTTAGAACGGGCATAGAGACGCTCAGGAGATGACTAGTGTTGTCCCAAACCCAATCCTATACGGACGGCGGGTGGTCAACTCGCTCATTTCTAAAGTGGGCGCACTCCAGCGGAAAATGAACAACGCATCCGCGAGGGTCAGGTTGATGCAGCCGCGGCTCATCGGTGTCCCGAAATTGTCATGCCAGTAGGCGCCGTGTAAGGCGTGTCCTTTCCCAGTGAAAAAGCAAGTCCAGGGCACACCTACCAATTCATATGCCTCGATATCGGAGGCCAGAGAACCGTTGCCCATGTGCTTGGAGGGATATTTGCTCTGAATATGATATTCTCCTGTGGGTGTGGTCATATCCCGTTTGGGGAGGCCTGAGGAAATTTTCGTCTGCAGAACAACGTGCTCCTCTTCGTAACAGGTCAGCCGTTGCTCTTGCAAGGATACCTCGATGCGCTTTTTTTCGAAAGGAATCTCCGGCGAGATAGGGGCGAGTTCTTCCTCGGCGATGGGACGCAAATGACCGGCCGGAGCGTGATAGGCAACCTTGACCAGTTCGTCAACGATTCGATACCAGGGGTGGCCATCCGGTCCCTCTTCCACGGCCGTAATCCAGTGTACGGTACCGTAATAGAGGCGGTAGAGAGGACGCCAGGCGCCATCACGGAAGCGGTAGCTTTGCGTATAAGGGACAGTGACCTCGGCCAGTTGGCCCTCGGGACGGACGGCGCGCAGCGGATCGTTGTATCGGACGCGCACGCGTTGCACGCGGGCGCGATGTACGTAGCCGCCCCAGACGCGGTACCAGACCGGGTTGTAGGCCGGCGTTTCAGCAGTTACTGTTTCGTATACGTGGAGGAGGGAATCACGCGGCCAAGTCGCGACGATGCGGCTCGCGTCGGAGGGTTTCTCGTAGATGCTGACGGAGGAGGACGCCACGCGCGCTAGTTCCCCATCTTCAAACCAGTTCTCCCAAAACGAGGCGCTCCAGGCAGAGCGCCTCCCAAGAGACAGCCGGTTGAAGGCCATGCTGCTCAACGTCAGCACGCCGAGTTTGAGAAAATCGCGACGAGAAAACAGTGACACGGAATGAATTCTACCCGAAAACGCTGCGGCAGGGAATTGATTTCCCTGCCGCAGCGGTTCCGAAAGGAGCGGAGTGACCCTACGCCTCTACAGGAGTAGGGATCATCCCTTGTAAAACTTCCTCGAGCGCCATCGTGTGCGTGCACAGGCCACGCGTTCGGAAGTAAGCGCAATCGCAGTTCCACTGCCCATGATCAAATTCGACGCGATGCGTGTTGTTCTCGCCGTCAATGGTAACCGTAAATACTTTAAAGTGGAATCGGTGACGTTCCTGCGCATACCGCCTTGCCTTATGAATTTTACCAATCATTCCGGAATCCATGGTTAAACTCCTTCACTATGAAAAAGATGCAAAACGGCACGCGCTAAGCAAGAGCGCGTGCCGCCTTATCATTAGGAGGGTATTCTCAACCCATTCATAGGTCAGTGTCCTTTTTTAGTATATAGCAGATAACCGGTGAAGTCAACGGTTTTTACAAAACCGTAGAGGAATCGTAGGATGAGATTCTGGAAGACAGGTTCGTTATCGTCGCATGGGCCGGCGCCGGCCGGCGAGAGGACCGCGCCCAGCGCCAGAGCGCCTCTAGCGGCGGTGATGCAGAGCAGCAGTATGGTAAGGCGTGGCCGCGCCGGGAGGGTCAGGTTCCCCAATCGCGCAGGTAGAGAAAGTCGTAGCCGACGGTGCGGTGGGAAAGTTTGGCAATGGGAGGCAGGACGCGTTTGAACTGATTGCGCCGCACACGTTCTATCACCTTGCGCACGAAGGTTTCGTCAAAGCCGGCCTCGATGCATTCCTGTGGGCTGTAGCGCTGGTCCACGAGGAGATAAAGCAGGCGATCCACTTCGTCGTACGTGAACCCCAGTTCGCCTTCGTCAGTCTGACCTAGCCACAGGTCGGCAGAGGGAGGCTTGGCAAGGATGACTTCGGGGATACCCAGTGTGCGCGCCAGTTGACGCACCTGAGTCTTATAGAGATCGCCAATCGGATTCAACGCGCAGGCCAAATCGCCGTAGAGGGTCGTGTACCCTAGTAGAATCTCCGTCTTGTTGCCCGTGCCGACCACCAGGCCGCGAAACGCCTCCGACTGATCGTAGGCAATCATCATTCGGACGCGCGCCATGATGTTGCCCTTGCGCACGGGGTCCATATCCGGGAAGCGTTCCACGAGCGGGTCCACCATCTCGGTAATGGGAATCGTCAGGGATTGCACCCCAAACTGGTCAATGATCCACTGGGCGTGTTCCAGCGAATCGGGCGCGGAAGTCTTATAGGGGAGGCGCAAAGCCAGAACGTTTTCCGGTCCCAACGCCTCGGCAGCCAGCGCGCACGAGACAGACGAATCTAGCCCGCCGGAGAGGTTGACCACTGCACGCGTGAAGCCGGCGCGCGTAATCTCCGAACGGAGAAACCCCGTCAGGACTTTTCGTACAAGGTTAGTGTTGATGGAAAGATTTATCATGGATAGGGGGAATTTTCCACTTCGATAGGACGAGATAGCGGCTCATGTTCCGAGTTATAAATGCACTTCTCTCGTAGGGCGCAAGCGGCGAAGATCGCATCTGCGGTGGATAAACGATAGCACGCCTTGATTCTCCCTGCAGCAAGTAACGGTGGCCCCTCCACTTCCCAAAGAATTCGTATTCCGCTCTGTTTGAATATAGTGTGGCGTACTGCAGCGACATCTTCCCCTTCCCCTCGTTCACGGCAAGCGAGAGAGAACAGTTCAAGCAGCACAATCCGGAAGGGATCGGTGCTTCTTTTGCTTAGACGGTAACGTTTTCGTATGGGGGCGGGAACGACGATCTGACCGCGCTCGATGATCAGGGTTTCCATTTCCGCCTCTATGCTTTAGAAGGATGCAGAATCAGACTGCAACTTACAAAGTTAAGTATCATTTTGCAAGATTCGTTTCAATTCCTTCTGCACAAACTCCGGCTTCTCATCGCGCAGCAAGGGCAAGCGTGCGCGAGTGCGGTGCAGTTGGTTGAGGTCAATTTCGGCCATCCGTAGGCATTCTTCGAAGTAGGGGGCATGGAGGACAAGTTGGCCGTCGGGGTCGAAGATCGTGGAACCGCCCCAAAAGTTCAAACCATCTTCATAGCCGGCGCGGTTGGCGTGGGCGACGAAGACGGTGAAGAGGCCGGCATAGGCGCGGTTGGTATGTTCCACCCAGGCGGCCGACTCGAGGCGCGCTTCCTCGCTCAGGCCGCGCCCGGGCGATGCGGAGGAGAACAGGAGCAGGTCGGCGCCGTCTATCCAGAGCAAGTATGGCGGCGAGACGTGCCAGAAGTCCTCGCAAATCAGCAGACCGACGCGCCCGAAGCGCGTTTCGAAGGCGCGCGCCGAGTTGCCCGGAGCAAAGAAACGGCTCTCGTCGAACATTCCATACGTAGGCAGGTAAATCTTATGATGGATATGGACGACTTCCCCTTGGGAGAGGTAGGCGGAAGCGATATAGAAGCGATTGCGGCGATCTTCCTCCACAAAACCGACCACGAGGTCCAGGTCGCGGCTGGCCTGCAGGAGGTGGGAAAACACCGGGTCGTCGGCGGTAGCGCGACAGGAGACGGCCGGCGTCAGGTCCTGTAGAGCATAGCCCGTCAGCGAGAGTTCCGGGAAGAGGAGCAGATCGGCGCCGCTTTGACGCGCCTGGCGAGCGAGGGCTAGGTGCCGTTCGAGGTTGGTTTGCACATCGCCAAGCCGCGCTGCGAATTGAGCCAGAGCAATGTTGAGCTTCATCCTTCGCGATTATAACGCAAGGCGCCGGTTTTTTGCCGCGAACACATAGCGGAGGAGAAGTTGGGGAGCGGAGAAAACAGGGTGTTGATTTTCCTGTTATTTTGCTCTATACTAATAATAGCAGTCAGGAGATGCTTCTCATGCAGGAAAGGCGCAGGCTGAAACGCCGCTATCTGCGCTATAATGGGCGTATTTATGATGCCAGAGGTAGCGGGTAAATTGGCAATCTGGTAGACATCACAGAAAAAGGCGCGAGGAGTCTTACCGACCATCCGATCCCGGTCAACCAGATCCTCAATCTGCGCCTCGAACTCACGGCGGACATTGCGCACCAGCCTTTCCTTGAATTCATTGCAAAAAGCATCTGGCGCCAGCCGGATCTCGATCGGCATCGTTACAACATAGGCCTGGAAATCATCGGCCTCACGGCGAACGGGGAAGAGGTTATCCGGCGTATTGTGGCTCTCTACGGCTTCCGGGACAACAAGCTATCATCCACTACCAACCCTATATTATAATGTGATGTGCTCGTCTGTTTTTGTTCAGGAGGAGAGCGGCCATGAACGAACGAAGGAGACAGAAGCGACGCCAGATTATCTATTATCTTCCTGTGCACGACGCGGCCACCCTCCAAATGGTAGGTCACCTGGCAGATATCAGTCTGACTGGTTTTAAGCTTGATAGCCCGACGCCATTGCCGGTGGGACGGGATTATGTGTTCCGCCTTGACTTGCAGGATCGCGCCGCGCACAAGCCCTATCTGGCCTTCCGGGCGCGCAGTCGCTGGTATCGCCAGGACCCCCTTGCGCCCAATGTGTACAACATTGGCTTCGAGATCGTCGCTTTACCGCCGGGGGATGAGCAACTTATCCAACATGTCATGGACAACTACGCCGCGCGTGAAGAATATTCGTATTCCTGGAAGTAACGCTATTGATTGACGCCTCGCTGCCGCTCCTTGATCTGCACCGCCACCTGGACGGCAACGTCCGCCTGCAGACCATTCTCAATGTAGGGTGTGAACATGGGGTGCCTCTCCCGGCCTGGGATGAGGCGAGTCTGCGGCCGCATGTTCAGATTACCGAACCGCAGCCGGGGGTAATGGCGTTCATCGCACGCTTCCATTGGGCGCGGGCTGTGATGGTGGATTATGCGGCGGTGCGCCGCATTGCCTATGAAAATGTGGAGGATGCGCAGCGCGAAGGGATAGACTATGTCGAGCTGCGCTTCAGTCCCTGGTTCATGGCCGAAGTTCATGGTCTGAGTCCGGCTGGTGTGGTTGAAGCTGTGGTGGATGGAGTGCAGGCCGGTCAGCGGGATTTCGGCGTGCGTGTACAATTGATCGGCATCTTGAGTCGCACGTATGGCGCGGCAATCGCTCTCCAGGAACTGGAGGCGCTGTTTACGCAGCGGCAACACATTGTTGCCCTTGACCTGGCGGGCGATGAGGCGAATTTTCCGCCGGAATGGTTCTTGGAGCACTTTCGCCGGGCGCGCCAGGTTGGCTGGCACATTACCGTCCACGCGGGCGAGGCGGCCGGGCCGGAGAACATCTGGCAGGCGATTCGCGTTCTGGGTGCCGAACGCCTGGGGCATGCCGCGCGCGCGATCGAGGATCCGGCGCTTCTCGATTATCTGGCCGAGCGACGAGTCGGGGTTGAATCCTGCTTAACGAGCAATGTGCAGACCAGTTGCGTGGACGATTACGCTGCTCACCCTTTGCGCCGTTTCCTCGAACACGGCATTCTGGCCACCATCAACACCGACGATCCCGGCATCAGCGGCATCACGTTGCGTCATGAATATGAAGTGGCCGCGCCGCGAGCCGGTTTGGACGCGGCGCACATTCGTCAGGCGCAGGTGAACGCGCTGGAGGTGGCCTTCCTGAACGAAGCGGAAAAGCAGGTGCTGCGCGTCCGTCGGCAGAACGAATCACGGTGATGGGATTCTCCTTTCCGGCTGGCGTCGATGGGTTCTCCCCAGGCTCTGACAGAGGATTGGTACGTTCTGGTTGCCGTCGGTGTACTCCGATACCCGGCCTTTGTGGAAACTCATCTCGGTGGGCCAATAGCCAGGCAGATAGAGCGGGGAAGGCGCTTTGGCTCGCACTCTGCCTAGGCTGGAGTATTATCTGCCGGATGGGCAGGGAATTTTTTCGTCGAGGAAGGCGTGGACTGTGGGTATGGCGAAGGGGAGATCGTTGGCGTCAGGGGGAGGGGAAGATGGACGACAGGGGGAAAGCAGAGCGATTGTCAGGTAAGGTAAGCAGAACTCGATATACGAACCTCTGCTCCGCTAATACCTTGCGACACGCGACTTGATTTTCGGGAGCAAATCTCCTTTTCTAACCAGTGCGTTGTCATGCCCCTATGCGGCGATGAAGGTGCGAGACAATTTCCAGGTCACCTTATTTCCGCTTGAAATCGGCCGGAATCTCGCCCCAGGCTTCGGTATCCCACTTGAGGATGGGAACATGGATGCCGTTCTCCTGGGGCCAACGCTCGGCGCGGGCAATCCGATCGAACAACGGCGCGTTCTTCTCATCGGGCTTGAGGTCGGTGAGGCACTTCCCGCGTTTTACCCAGCCGATGGCAATGGCCGAGTCGGTGTAGAGCGGCGCGGCGATGCCTTGCGTTTTCATCCAAGCCAGCGCGTGGACAATCGCCAGGAATTCACCCACGTTGTTCGTCCCGTTCTGGAAGGGCCCCTCGCGGAAGATTTCCTGTCCATTGGCTGTATACACGCCGCGATATTCCAGCAAACCCGGATTGCCCAAACAGGAGGCGTCCACACAGTAGCTTTCGGCGACGGGTGGTGTTGGGGAAAGAAGCCGTGGCTGCGTCTGTGTCTTCACGCCACCGTAGTCCTGGAAACGTCCTTGCAAGGCGCGCTCGGCGGCGTCAAGCGTCTCGAACGCTTTGTACACTGCGCCGGGGTAGCCGACAACCTGTGCGGCGCACTCTTCCCAGGAGGAGAAGATACCCTTCTGGCGTCCTTTCCATACCACATAGAATTTTCTTTTCGTTCCCATCCTATTTTCCCTCGTTGGTAAGTTCCTGCACAGTGCGTTGCATGTCTTGCAACACTGTTGGGATCTGCTCCGGCGGCAGGTTGAGGCGGAAGAGATGTGTTACGCCGTCCTCTAGCACATAGCGCGCGGTGCGCCAAGAAGCCAGTGGGGGGGTAATCGCCGTGTCCACCGCGAGGGCGCACGCGGCCTCCCAGGCGGGGTGGGCGGCGCGGGAGCTGCCCGGCGAGGCCAGCACGGAGGTGCGCAGGGGAAGAAAGCCGCTCTCCTTCGCCCAGGAGGCTTGCGTTGCGGGGGAGAGCCACCAGCGCAGGAAAAGCCAGGCGGCAAGGTTTTGGGCTGGCGTGGAGCGGAGCGCGGCGATGGAAGCGCCATAGGTGCTGATCGCCGTCCGTTGCGGACCGGGGTAGGGCAGGAGAGTCCAGGCATCGGCATTGTTGGCGCGCCTCAATGTCGCTTCGAAGTCGGCTATTGCGCTCAAATCACCGTTGACGAACAGAGCCAGCCGGCGCGCGAAGGCGTCGGCGGGGGTGATTTCCAGGGATAGCCAGGCACAATGATCGTCGTAGAGTTCCTTGAGGAAGGTCAGCGCCGCGCGGTTTTCGGTGCTGTCAAAGTGGTATTCGCCGTTTCTCAGTGCATCGCCGCCGAAGGCCAGCAACCAATTGTAGACGGTTTGCCAGTTTGTATCCACCAGCCAGCCGCCGTAGCCATCGTTGCGCACATCAGCGTCGGCGCGCAGAGCGGCGTTGGCCGCGCAGGCTTGCTGACGGAACTCGCGGGCGTTAACAGGCGGGCGGTTGAAGCCCAGTTCATGCGCCCATGTCTGGTTGTAGAAGAGGAAGCGAGCCGAACGCGCTAGAGGAATTGCCCAGCGTTGACCGTCCACCTCGTCCTGTCGCCAGAAGGCGGAGGGGATGTCCTGAATCGTCTCCTCCGTCAGCCCTAGGCGACCATCGGCGAGGTAGGGATTCAACGTCACCAACCTTCCAGCATCGGCCAGCACCTGAATCTGCTCCGGCAGGGCGACCACGAGATTCGGTTGTTCCTCGCGCGCAACATTGCGCAAGGCCTCGTAGAGGGCGCGATACTCCGGCTGACGTTCTACGTACACTGTGATTCCCCACTCGTTCACCGTGTTGAAAAGGGCAATTTGAGTCTCGAACGCAACGGCGGCTTTGCCGGTGAACGCGTGCCAGACGCGCAGGTGGACGCCGCGCACATCCTCAACGTCGGCGCCCAAATCCGGCGTGGGCGAAGGCCAGAGCGTCAGGGCGGGAGGTGGCGTTCGAGTCGAAGGGCCGCTCGGCTCTGGCACGCCGGGCGTTGCGCCGGCCGAACAGGCGGCGAGTACGATGAGAAGCAGGGCGGCCCGGGGCAGGCGAAGAAGGCACATCAGAATTGTACCAGCGGGACGGGGGTGAGCAAGAGAAGGAAGAGGGCGAGCATCAGCGCCGCTAATGCTTTGCGACGGGAGTCGAGCGGCGTAATCTGATCGAGTGGGTCGGCGTGTGCCTGGCCGAAGAAGAAGATGATTATGGCCCACAACCACCAGCCGGACCACAGGAAGCCGAATAGAAGCAAGAGCGCCA
Source organism: Anaerolineales bacterium (assembly GCA_034436015.1). Classification (GTDB taxonomy): domain Bacteria; phylum Chloroflexota; class Anaerolineae; order Anaerolineales; family Villigracilaceae; genus DAOTVX01. The sequence continues at coordinate 50,322 of DAOTWG010000024.1, read as the reverse complement.
GCAACGCTCGCCAGAGTCCGAGCGATTTAGGCCCAAGCAGGGCGTAGAGCGCATGGCCGCCATCCAGTTGACCAACCGGGATGAGGTTGAGGAAGGTAACGAGTAGGCCGGCCCAGGCTGCCCAGGCGATAGGATGGAGATATACATCGCGCCCGCCGAGAGGGATCGGGCGTCCGGTGAACCAGTAGCGCATCCAGTATGACAGCGGGGGTTGGTCATAGCGCGGCGGGGCGGGCAACCATTCGCCTTTCACAAGGTACTTCGCGCTGAGATACAGGGGAGAGTTGCCCTCCAGCAAGTCGTCGTTGGGGCAGGTGTAGGTCTCGCCGGGCAGAGCGGCGGTCGGGCAATTCGGAAGGCGATTCGCTTGGCGGGTATATACCGTATCTTCCAGGGTCTTCACCGGCGAATGCGCCAGGCCGTAGAACAAGAGTGGCAGGGATACGAGGAGGCCTGCCAGCGGGCCGGCAATGCCGATATCCAGCAAGACGCGCTTGTTTTTCGGCGGGCGGCGAGTCACGATGACCGCGCCTAGCGTCCCAAGAGGACTGATGAGAGGTAAGGGCAAAAAATAGGGCAATGTGGCGTCGCCACGGTGGAGGCGTGTGGCAAAATAATGCCCCAACTCGTGCGCCAATAGGATGCCCATGAGAGTCAGCGCGAAGGGCAGACCGCTCCACGGATGCCGCAGCGTTGCTAACAACAGCGTGGACTGCGGGATCTCGTTGCCGTAGATCTGACGTAGAATCTCCGCTTGGGCGTTCAGCGCGCCTGTGAACAGCACGCTCAGGAAGGTCAGGAGAAACAGCGCGAGGTTAACCCAGATGTTCCAGCGAGGCGGCGCCGGTGGGCTCTTTACCAGCGCCACCACTTGCTGACCATCCTCCATCCGGAAAAGTGGTGTAACCCCATAAGGGCGCAAGGCTTCGGCCAGTTGATCGTAGGCAGCCGCGGAGTCTTCGCGCAAAAGGTAACCCTGATAGCGAACCAGAAAATGGCGCTGGTCACCCGGCGTAACTCCCTCAATGCGGAAAACGCGCGAAACGAGCGAAGCGAAAACGTCGGCTTCCGGTAGAGGCAAGGTCAACCTCCGGCTAGAAGGATGGACGGCAGTAAGGATACTGCAAGCCGGCTGTTTTGGCAAGCGCGCCAAGGCTCGATTGGATGTTATTTATATACTTTTCCTACACTTTGTTAACGCGTTTCTTGCGTGCGTCGGGTATGCTTACGCCAGTCAGAATTCCGGAATTAAGGAGAAGCGCTATGGGAAAAATCATTGGCATTGATCTTGGAACCACAAACAGCGTGGTAGCGGTTATGGAAGGCGGTCAGCCGACGGTCATTCCGACTTCGGAGGGCGGACGGTTGTGTCCCTCAGTCGTCGCGTTTACCAAGAATCGCGAGCGTCTGGTAGGACAGACGGCCAAGCGCCAGGCGATTGTCAACTCGGAGAACACGATTTACTCCATCAAGCGTTTTATGGGACGGCGCTACGATGAAGTCGAGATGGAACGCAAGATGGTACCATACGCCGTGGTGCGCGGGCCGCAGGACGAGGCGCGCGTGCACATCCCGGTGATGGATCGCGAGTATACGCCTCAGGAGATCTCGGCCATGATTCTGGCAAAACTCAAGGCCGACGCGGAGGCCTATCTCGGCCAGCCTGTCACGGAGGCGGTCATCACCGTGCCGGCGTACTTCAACGATAGCCAGCGTCAGGCAACGAAGGACGCGGGACGAATCGCCGGACTGGATGTGAAACGTATCATCAACGAACCGACCGCCTCGGCTTTGGCCTATGGTCTGGATAAGAAAAAGAACGAGACGATCCTAGTCTTCGACCTGGGCGGCGGGACGTTCGATGTTTCTATCCTGGAAGTTGGCGAAGGCGTGATCGAGGTCAAGGCGACGAACGGCGATACGCATCTCGGTGGCGATGACTGGGACCAGCGCATCGTCAACTGGGCGGCCGATGCATTCAAGAAGGAACATGGCATTGACCTGCGGCAGGATCGTCAGGCGTTGCAACGGTTGCGCGAGGCAGCCGAAAAGGCCAAGATCGAACTTTCGACGATGATGGAGACCGAAATCAACCTGCCCTATATTACCGCTGACGCCTCGGGTCCAAAGCACCTCCTTCTCAGGTTGACGCGCGCCAAATTCGAACAGATGACCGAAGATCTGCTTCAGCGTTGCCTCATCCCGTTCGAGAACGCCCTGAAAGACGCCCGCCTTACCGCTGCCGATTTGGATGAAGTTGTTCTGGTCGGCGGTGCGACTCGTATGCCGATGGTGCAAGAATTGGTGCGCAAGCTGACTAATGGCAAGGAACCGAACAAAGGTGTTAATCCAGATGAGGTCGTGGCGGTTGGCGCTGCCATTCAAGCGGGCGTGCTCGGCGGCGAGGTCAAGGATATTCTGTTGCTCGACGTAACACCGCTTTCGCTCGGCGTGGAGACTCTCGGCGGCGTGATGACGGTCATGATTCCGCGCAATACGACCATTCCGGTGCGCAAGACAGAGATTTATTCCACAGCCGCCGATGGGCAGACCGCTGTAGATATTCACATTTTGCAGGGCGAGCGTCCGATGGCGGCGGACAATATGTCGCTTGGTCGCTTCCGCCTGGATGGCATCCCACCGGCGCCGCGCGGCGTGCCGCAAATCGAAGTGACCTTCGACATTGATGCGAACGGCATCCTAAATGTCACGGCGCGTGACAAGGCTACCGGCAAGGAGCAAAAAGTGACCGTGACTGCTTCCACCAATCTGAGCAAGGAAGAGATCGAGCGCAAGGTCGAGGAGGCTCGCCGCTACGAGGCGGAGGACCGGAAACGCCGCGAATTGGTAGAGGCGCGCAATGAGGCCGACAGTCTGATTTATCAGACCGAGAAGGCTCTGCGTGAACTTGGTGAGAGGGTTTCTTCGACCGAGCGCAGTGATATCGAAAATAAGATTAACGATCTCAAGCAGGCCATGCAGGGCGATGATGTCCAGCGTATCCGCAAGGCAAGCGAATCGCTGCAACAGGTATTGTACACGCTGAGCCAACGGTTGTACGCGCAGGGTCAACCGGCTTCCGGCAGCGGCGCCGGTCCGCAAACGCCGCCATCCTCGGGCGAGGGCGATGTGATTGAGGGGCAAGTGCGCGAGGCATAACTCGCTTCCTCTCGAACATGTCCAAGGCGCAGGGGAGAAACGTTCCTCCTCTGCGCCTGTTTTTTTTTGGCAAGGAGCAGGCGGGGAAGAGCCGGACTGTCTGCGCAACGGCGCTCCTACCCTAGGGGCCCCTATATCGGTAAATCTTCCACCCATAGGAGAATAAGCGCGTATCTATTAAGGGGGCGGGCGTGGCACAGAAGGAACGCGTCTTGATCCAGGGACAGAAAAGGCGTGGAAAATCAAGGATACTTAGACGAAAATGGCGTTCCAATCGGGCTACTGGCTGCCAATCTGGATGGGAAGCGAGGTAGGAATCCATCTTCGCATTCCAGGATTCTTGCGATGGCTCGAATACCCCTAATCGCACCGTTAACAAGGGTTGGTTCTGGATGTAGGGTACAAGGATGTAAGGTGAAGTGGAATCCACCTCTCCTGCCTCCAGCGCCTGCGGCAACAGGACCGTGAGATCCGGCCGTTGGTAATGGACATCTAGCATTTGGTCTATATTCCGCGGGTACTCTACTTCGCTGTCCCGGATGTTTACGATGAGGTCGCTGTGCGGCGGCGCCTCACGTGCCAGGTAAACCAGCATTTGCTCATTGGCCGCGTCCACGGCGAGTTGGATGCCGGCGCTGGTGCGGTTGTTAAGGAGCGTGGCTAGAAAGAGCACGGCGCTCAGAATCAAGGCCCCGAAGCGCAAGGGGAGCCATTGCCGGAATTCTTTCCACAGAGACATCCCTAGCGAACCGGTCACCACTGCCAGGCCGAGGGCAAACGGCAACATGTAATACTCGGTCATGAAATACCAGGGGAGGAAAACCGCAACCCAGCCGATCGCCCAAACGGAGGCATTGCCCAGGAGCATGGCCTGGGGAAGCCTTCGCGAACGTAACGCCAGGAGCATGACCGCAATTCCTAGAGGCGCCAAATAGACAAAATCACGAATTAACCATCCCGACCAACGAATGAGCGAGGCCCTAATTTGTTCTAGCTGGATCAGGTAGCGAGTAGTGTACCCTTGCGGGCCAAAGCCGGCCGGAACGAATGCTGCGCGCCCCAGAAGAATCAAGGTAGTAGAAAGTAGGGAAGCCGCCAGGTAAGCGCCTGCCAATTGGCGTGTCTCGTTTCCCTCCTGCCGGCGGTGTGCACAGCGCTCGATAACCCACCAGCACACAGCGAAAGGCAAGGTCACGAACAAGGAAGTCTCCTTCGCCATATGGGCCATACTTTGCAAGGAAGCGACAAGCCCCAACACGCCTATTCTGCTCCGGATGCTACGCGCGGACCGGTAGCGAAGGACAGCCAGGAACGAGAGGGCGAGGAACATGACCTGCCATGGCTCGCCTTTCGAGAGGGTGTAGAAGTTTTCGATTACCGGCCCGGCCAGGACAAACGCCAGGCCGGTGAGGCAAGCCTGAAGCTTAGGTTTCCCTACCTTCTCGATGAAGCGCATGAGGCTCCAGGTCGTTGTCATCAAGACAAGCGTGTTCGCCAGAAAGAACCAAACGGGGCGAGGACCGAAGAGGGAGTAAATCAGTGCAAAAGAGAGCCAGTACACAGGGCGGAAGCGGGAATCATCGATGTCCACAGGAAAAGATCGGCCTCCCCTCAAGAGGAACTGCGAGGTAGACAATGAGTTTCCATCATCAAATAAGCCAAACTGTGGAGAGAAAAGGCGAGGCAGCATGACGAGAACAGCCAGCAAAAGCGGCAGGTAAACTCCACATGTTCTTATCTTTCGAAGCCAGATTTCCTGGACGTGTCTCTGTTTATCGGCCGGCATAGCGGTGCTCCTGCGAGAGACGTGAGGCGGTTCGAAGGGAACGGATAAGGTAGGGAGGGCGGCGTTTTACTTCTTGGAAGATAAGGCCAACGTAAATTCCGATAAGGCCGATGCCGACCATGAGCGTTCCTCCCGCCAAGAGAATAGCCAGGATAGCAAAATTCAGTGTCCCTTGGATCTGCAATTTGGTAACAAGGCCTGTGAACAGGCAGATCGCCTGTAGCCCTGCCAGGGAGAATAGGAAAATGCCAGTCCAAAGGTTTAGCCACAACGGTGCGAGGGAAAAAGAAAAGATCGCATCGAGAGCCGAGCGAACCATCTTTTTGAGCGTGTATTTTGGCCGGCCTCCCAGGCGTTCCCTCGGTTCGTAGGGAATAACGACCGTGCGGAAACCGGCCCAGGCGATCAGTCCCCTGAGGAAGCGATGATGTTCGGGCATGCGCCGTAAGGCCTGGACAACGTTGCGCCCAAGAAGGCGGAAGTCTGCCACTCCTGGAAATATGGGAAGATTGCTCACACGGCGAATGATCCAGTAGAAGAGGGAATGCGCTCCAGCGTTTAAAGAAGGAGATGGATTCGCGGCCCATACGCTGCATTAGGACAACATCATAACCGCCGTGGTAAGCGCTCAGCATTTTGGGGAGCAAAGCAGGTGGGTGTTGCCCATCTCCATCCATGGTAATGACGACGTCACCGTGGGCGAGGTCAAGGCCGGCGCTGAGCGCTGCCTGATGACCAAAATTCCGGCTGAGTTCTACGATGGTAATTCTGGGGTCTGTGGCAGCAAGTTCCTCTAAGATTTCCTGCGTCCGATCCGAAGAGCCATCGTTGACGTATAGCAGGTGAAAGTCACAGGGTAAGGGGGCAAGGACCTCCACAAGGGACGCGTGGAAGCGCGCCACGGCTTCTTCCTCGTTATATACGGGGATAACGATATCCACCTGTAGGGGCGATTCGGCGCTGTTCATGGGGGGGATTACCCTCTATCATGCGTATTATACCGAATTGGCTCTACCTGACGTCGCGAAATGGATAGGGTTGGCGAGAAACCGCGCGGATAGTAGAAGGTCTGGCGTAGTGCAGGAGTAAGAAGCGCGCTTTCACGATAACCGCGATAGGTAGCCCAGAATTGCATCCAGCGGAACCAGAAGATGGGGATAAGGTTCTTCCATAGCGTGCCTTCGCGGGCAGCATGGAACAAGTCGGAAGCGATATTGGCGCTTACCATGCGCAGGAAGTCGTACAGGCTGAAATGCGCTTCTGGGTAAATTTGCTTGAAGGCCATGGCCTCGCGGCGGTAGCGGTTGTACACTCCGCGCGGAGTCTCGTTGTGAACGTGAATCACCTCCGCCTCCGCGACATAAGCAATTGCATATCCCTGTTCCTGCGCCCACTTGGCCCAGGCAATGTCCTCGAGGCCGGTGAGCGTTTCGTCGTAAGGGTGAATCTGCCAGAGGGAACGGCGAATGGCTGCATTGGCGTTATTGCAAAAGGAGCGCGCTTGGCGCGGCTGAGAGGCCTCTGGATACCATTGATAGAAGATTTGCTTTTCCGAAAAGCGGGCGTTTGCTGGTGCGCGCTGTTTGCCGTATGTCAGCGCGACTTGCGGATCATGAAAGGGTTCCGTGAGACGTTCCAGCCAATCTGGGTAGACCGGATACACATGGGCGCTGGAGATTACGACGATCTCGCTACAAGCGGCGGCCATTCCAACGTTAAGGGAACGGCCGAAAGTAAACTCCTCGGGGGCGATATGGAGGATGCGAGCGCCAAACGCTTGTGCAATCGAGACGGTCGCATCTGTGGAACCCGAGTCAACCAGGATGAGATCAACCTCCTGTAGCGTTTGGTGTCGTATCCCTTCCAGCAAGCGCGGCAGGTGGGATGCTTCGTTATAGGCGCGAATGACGATAGAACAGCGCATAGCTAGAATTGGCGATACAGATTGGGTTGTTTGCAGGGCAGTTTCCCCTCCAAATATTGCCGTACCATGTCATCGTCAAAGAGGTTATAGAGAACGCGCAAATGTTCGGGTTTGAAATCACTCGCCAGAAAGTTCTTCCCGGTTGCCTTTTGGGGCCGAGAGATCCAATGACCCTCTTGCTCGAAAATCTCCAATAGTCGCAAGGCCTCCTGGGCTGATTGAATGACCACTCGGCAGGCGACGTCGTGAATACCATCTTTGGGATATAACTCTGGCGCGACTTGATGGATAATTTCGCCGGCATCTGGTTCGGAAACAATGTAGTGAAAAGTGCTACCGGCGTAGGTCGGTTCCATGAAGTAGAAGGGCCAGAATAGAGTAGCTGCGCCGCGATAGCGAGGAGAGAGTCCTAAATGGAGATTCACTGTGTGGCGCGGCAGGGCGGAAAAGAGTGGCTCGCGAATCATACCGGAACCGAACACAAGTACGATATCCGGGCCAATCGAACGGACAAAATCTACGCTCTCCTGGGTGTTCAGGGTGGCATGTGTCACTTTGAGGAGAGGGCAGGATGGAAACGGTTGCTCGCCGAAATATTTTCTTTCGGCTTTCTCTCGATTCCCGAAGTGACGAAGAAAGTTCTGGCGATCCAGCTCCGCCAGTCCAGCCGGCGGGTGGGGCATCAGGTGTTCACGCATCTCCACGATGGCGCCGGCCAGTGGATAGCGCCGGGTGATAGTGTTGATGTAATAAAGATGGCGCGGATGACTGCCGCCGATCCAAAAGAGTTTCATTCTTCCTCCTGGGGAGCAAGAAGATGATGCGTCACAAGCTTCTCGGCCGTTTCGTACAATTGTCGCATCGGTAGCGCTGTTTTCTCTGCAATATCTAAGAGAGAGGTGTGGCCATCACTGTAGAATAATAGCCAGCGAATGGCATCCAGCTCGTTGCCATAAAGGACACGCTCTTCGGAGATCTCGTAGGGGCGCTTTTCATGGGGAATGGATCTGTCAGCAGCTTGTTGCTTGATACTTCCTCCCAGCGCCGGATAGAGGCCTCGTTTCCCTAACATCGGTTCTCCATATGGCATAAGGGAGCGGTAGATCCGATTCATCTCTAGCTTTTCAATGGCTAACAGATAGAGTTTGAGCGTTTGAACAAGCGCGTTGGCGCTGATAAATTCAAGGTTGTCCAGCGAAGTGTGGTAGAAAGTATACTCGTAATACTTGTCTTTGCAAATCGTTCCTACGGGTATGCGGAAGGCAGGGGCGGAGAACTGCCGTTCGTCGCTTCCGTTGATATCAAACGGATATTCGACGTAGTCCAGGTTCAGTTCGCGAAAAGTCTGGCGAACAACGCGATCGATAAGGCTATTGCCTAGGAAAGTACATTTGTAACCGAAGGGACCTGGCCCGGCAACGGTGGAGGAAAGAAAACCGCCGGTGATGTTCTTGGCCGTGGACTCGTTACGGGACAACCAGACCAATGCTCCTATGGTTTCTGGTGCGATGAGAAACCAATACGTGTGCCGCAACTGCCTTTGACTGAGTTCGCGCAACAGCAACACCCAAAGCACCATGCCGGAGAGATTATCGTTGGCCAACGAGGGATGACAACAATATGTCGAAATCAAGTACTGCTGACTGGAAGTGCCCTGTAACACCCTTTCCCCGTAAGTCATACTGCCGGGGGCCAGCGTAGTATCTACTTTGACGAAGTACCTTTCCTTTCGACCCAAGGCTTCGAATTGCTGTTGCGAGAGGCAAAACCCCCAGGCGCGGTTGTAGTAACTGGTGCGGTAAGGGATAGCCTGAGGCAGATCGGGCAGAGTGTGTAAGTGAGGGCGCAGTTCCTCAAACGTCAACGTTCCTTCAAAGGGAATGCTGTAACCAACGAGATGGAGGTTGTTTTGGCGAAAATCAATCACGCGCCGCCCACGCGAGTCGGCGATGTATGCGTCCCGAACGTTCCATTCCTCTGGGACGACCCAATCATAGGCAACTGTCCCTGAAGGAACTTCGTGCGTATCAAAGTTGGCAATCTCGCGCAGTATGGCAAGCGTCTGCCGCACCCCCTCGCCCGTCAGGCTGCGACAGAGAGGAAAGAGACGATGGAGGAGAGCATTAGCCTCAATGGTGCAAGAATCCCGATCCAAGGGAAATCCCTCAAAGGTTTATTGCTTCTTCAAGTGGATAAGTAAGGTGGCTACGCGTCGGTATTTGTAGTCAGTCCATTTGTCCTTGAGAATTCGATTCAGGCCTATCTCATATCCTTCTGACAAGATATCCGGGTTCAGAATCATGTTCAACACGGAAAGACTCTTATCTAGCCGGTAACGTATGTTGAGCGCCTGGAAAACAAGACGGAGGTAAGCGCGAGGTGTGGCCATTCCCCATCGGATTCGCAGCGATCGCGGTGCTAGGGCGTAGAACGAGTCGAACAAGATGGCGCCTATGACCTTCTTCAGACCGCGATTGGAAGGGAAGGCGAGATCCACCGAGTGAAGCATTTCTCCACCTGGTCTGAGTAAAGCGTCCATATGCTGCCACACTGCTGGCAGGAGGTACGTTGGTACATGTTCAAGGGTTGAAAGGCTGTAAACAACATCAAAGTAATTGGAAGGCAAGCTGGATTGAGCGGGATTACCTAGGCGTTCTAAAACGAATTTGATATTAGGATGGCTGCGAATATGTTCTTGAGGAGATTGACCACGCATCCAGAACGGTTCGTCGCTTTGCATCCCATAGTCATCTGCTACCCACACCTCACATCCGTACGTTTCCTGGATATGCATAGGCAGAGGAGAATAAGCTGCTCCCACGTCCAGCACTTTCTCGTTAGGTTGCCATTGATGCGAACTGAGCAACCAAGGGTATGCAAAGCCTTTAAGGTTGAAGTTGGCCTTGTAGAGCCCTTGCAGTTTATATTGATATAAACGACTCAAATTACCGAGAGAAACATCGATGACATCGTACATTATTGGTCAACTCCAAATAGTATCAGTTCTGTGATAAATTTTTCTCGCCTCGTGCTAACGCTGCTGTTGCGCTGACAATGCCAAGCGAGGTCCATAAGTACGGTAAAGCAAAGGTATCTACACTAAAGCCCTCTGTGATGAAGGCCACGAGCACGAATAGACCAGCCCAGCCTACCATACGATACAGCGGTGTGCTTTCGCGACGCAGGAGGCGCGCGGAGGTCCACATCACGAGATACCAGGCAAGGAAGGCAGAGAATCCCACAATGCCGGTCTCGGCCAGCAGGCGAATCCAAAAATTTTTGATGTTAGGAAGATAAGGGGACAGGTAGAGATAGTCAGTAACTTCCACGAGGGCCAAGCCGTAGGTGGGAAGCACTGTAGGAAAGAAAAAACCAGAGTTCCCTAGTCCGACTCCCAAGATGGGATATAGGGAAAACACTCTCCAACCAACGACCCAATACAGATAACGCTCGGCGAAAGCAAGATAGCGGAAGACAAGATATGGACTAAGGGAGGATGACTGGGGGGATAGCCAAGCGGGAAGCTGAATGAGACGCTCCAATCTAGGATCAATGTGTGCTAACCCATATACGACACCTAGAGTTGCGATAAAGTATAAACCTAATAAAGCCATTGTCAACACTGCGCTGGTGAACCTTTGAAGGAGGTCCTTTAAGCGTACGGATTGGACTGCTACACGCGCCGTTAGCCACGTTTGTCCCTTGCGTACAAGGACAAGGCTATGATGAACAACCGCGATACAGATAACCGCTAAGAAAGTCAGAGCGCCTATGCGCGAGGATAACAAAACTACTATCCCCCCTATCCCTACTAGGATGTTTTCTATACTACATTTACCTAGGCGGATTGGAAACGCTGACCAGCCGTGGAGTGTTGCAGATAACCACAGCGGGAGATACAACATGTTTAGCTGATGGGCTAACCAGGAAGGTTCATAGGCAAAACCGGTAATACGATTCAGAGAGAAATCCCGGATAGAAAAAAGACGGTGGAATACTAGGAGGGCATGGGGAAAGCGACTATCGAGCAGGAAGATGTATACAGCTTGCACTGTGGCCCAAACTAAGGTCAGAGCCCCGCCTAAAGAAATCCACCGAAGAGTAAGAGACAGCCTAGCGGGCTGTTGGAAGAGCCGGCTTGCAGTTACCAGATAACAAACCACTCCGACCGTCAGTGTCGCGAGAGCAGTGGTCGCCTCGCTCAGCGTTGTTTTGCCTTTGTAGGAAGGTATAACTATTGTGAAGAAAGCCACAGCGCTGGAAATGATCGCCACCGAGCCAAAGAAGAGTAAAGGGAGGCTTTCGCGTGGCGCCCTGCCGCCTTTAATCAAATAGGCGACTAACCATATGCTCAACCACGTCAGGGGGATAAGAGAAGCAGGAGCGACCACAGTGTACCCTATTCTCTCAGAGAGAAAGGGTAGGCTAGTAATAGGTAACAAAAGGAGAAACAACCCCCATGCTATCGCAGAACCAAAATCGAGGAGACGCGCTAGGTATGGGCCGGCTCGACGCATTAAGCTTTGCTCGCCAGAAAATAGACCATCCATATGGACAGCAACAGGCCGATAGCCATGCCGGCCAGAATAGTGGTTCCCCTTTCATAGAGAGCAGGAGTGTCAGGCACGAGTGCTTTCTCTGGAGGGGTGAACTCTAAGAATGACACGAGACCAAGACTGTGGCGTCTTTGAATCATTAACTCGTTGGAGAGCCTCAGGATCGCAACCTCTATTTCTTCAGGGGAATGCCCTTCGCATTGCTCATTCCAAGCAGGAACGAGGGATGGGCACTGCATCTGGGGATCTGGGGTAGGGGTAACATAACCGGGCAGGCAGGCGAACCACCCGTCCAGTTGTCTCTGGATTTGATCGGCGGCGGCGGCGTGTTCTTGAGCCTGGAGCAACTTCTGATAGGCTGTTTCCGCCCATAGGTTCACCAGGGTTGCGGCGAATGCAGGAACGCGATCACGGACGCGCATCTCCAAGACTTGGCGGGCCCGTTCTAGCGTCGCCTTGCGTTGCAACTCTCCTTGGGTTAATGAGTAACCAAACGACGAGCGCGCTGTGGCAACAACTCTCTCTTGTACCTCCGACGAATTCACGATTGCAACAATGGCATCCATAACACGACTTTCTTCGCTGGGCGTCAGTCGATACTTGGTCACATCCAGGTTGACCACTAGCCTGGTTTTGGCTTCGTATACAGGGGGGCGCAAGGAATGAAAAAGCGTCCCTACGAAGCCGCCCATACTTGTAAACAATACAATGAGCCACCATTTTTTGAGAATAGTTTGGGATAACTCGGAAATCGAAAATTCTCTCACACGAGATTACCTTTTCTGATTGGCTTTTAGGGGGTCTCGTTGAACAAAAAAAGTCAGCAAACCTATTCCGAAACAGACGGTTGCCCAAAAGATCAAGTTAGCTACAAGAGGAGGTAAGGACAGAGCAATGAATGCTAACAAGCTTAGGAGAAGAGATGTTGCGTGAAGGATAGTTACTGCCTGAACTGGACTCAGTCCCAGGTGTAGAAGATGGTGATACGTATGGGCGCGATCCGCCTGGAATACGGGCCGACGATGAAGCAGGCGCGAGACTACAACCAGCAGGGTGTCAAAAAGTGGAATCCCCAAAACCATAATCGGAATGAACCAGGAGGAAGCTTGAGGGGGTTGAACCGGGTTGTATAAAATCGCAACGGCTGCGAGAAGAAAACCCAGAGTTTGAGCGCCCGAATCGCCGAGGAAAAGCCACGCCGGCGTCACATTGAAAAGATACAATCCAATCCCAATCCCCAATATCAAGCCGCTAAACAAGGATAGCTCTACCTGTTGAGCAACAAGCGCCATCCCCATAAAGAAGGCAAAGGCTATACTGCTGATGCCGGCAGCTAGGCCATCCATACTGTCTACGAGATTCATGGCATTTGTCACGCCAGTTAACCATAGTACGGTTAGTCCATATCCCAAGAGAGAGAGCAAAGGTTCTTCAATGGGCAGCGAGAATTTTGTCAAAAATTGGACAGAGACACCCGAAGCTATCAAAATACACGAGGCGAGCACCTGCCCGAGTAACTTCGGTAGTGCTGACAGACCCTTCGCATCATCCCACATACCAAATAAGAAGATAATGGTTGCTGCTAGCCAAAGGCTTATGTAGGGTCTATGCCATAGCCGAAAGAGAGCGGTCAGGAGAAGGCCGACGAGAAAGAGAGTTATGCCCCCTGCTAGAGGAGTAGGTCGGTTGTGTTGCTTATGAGAGGCTTTCCCGGGTATATCAAGCAGTCCAGCTCTTCGTGTAAGCCAAATTGAAAGGGGATTCATCAGCACTGTAAGGAGCAAGCTGATTAGGATAACTGCGAACAAGTTGACTACTTGGGCCAACGGTATCATAACACGACCTTTCCCTGTTGAAGGCCGGTCTTGTATAGCGACAGCGTTTGCGCAATGATTACCTCGGAGGAGAATTCCTGCTCGACTATTTCTCGTCCTCTGGCTCCCATTTTTTTGCAGAGGGAGGGGTTGCTTAATAGGTCATGTAACGCATTGGCTAAAGCGGACGCATTGCGCGCGGGTACCAGTAAACCGTTTTCACCGTGGCGAACGGCTTCCCGACAACCTGGAACATCGGCGGCAACAATGGGTCGCCCGCAGGCGGAAGCCTCCAAGAGTGTCCTCGGCAGACCTTCGCGGTAAGAAGGAAGACATACAACCGTCGCTTGCGCGTAGGTTTCTTTCATGTTCTCCTGCCAGCCGTACCATTCTATCACGCCTTCCTGCACCCAAGATCGGAGTTGATGTGCCGGTACTGCGGCAGGATTCTGATCGTCGCTTTCTCCAACCAAAACGAAGCGCGCTTGATGCCCCCGCGATCGCAACTGTCTGGCCGCCTCTACGAATTCTCCGATCCCTTTATCCCAAAGCAAACGAGCCGGCAGGATAACCACCGGAGTGCCTTGGGGCCAGGGGAGGGGTGTGAAGTAATGAATATCCACCCCCGAGCCGCCTATTAATGTTGTTCGCTCCGAATCTACTAAGCGATTTTTGAGGAACAAAGCCCGATCGTCCGGGTTCTGAAATATGACCCACGTTTTACCGAGGGCCAGCCGGTATAAAGCTTTCATAGGGCTCTGCAGCCAGCGACGTTTCCACCCCCCTTCGGCAAAGACATATCCTAGTCCGGTTATCGAGTTGATCACGCAGGGCACTCGCAAGCACCGAGCGACGAGCGAACCATACAGGACGCATTTTGCTGTGAAGTGATGCACAATGTCTGGCTGTTCGCGAGCGTAAATTTTGCCTAATTGAATGAGGGTGGATGCTTCGTTGAAAGGGTTGAGGTTCCGCCGTTTCAAAGAGATGTCTATCCAGTGGAAGCCTTGGGCTTGGAAATGGGGCGCATAGCGTCCTCCCGGTGAAATCAGGACGACTTCGTCGCCTTGCTCGCGCAAAGCATAAGCGAGGCAGAGACGATAGTTGTACAAGTACCAGTCCGTGTTGGCAAACAGCACGACCTTCAAACCGATTCGCTCCAACAATCTTGCGTCGAGTGTATGACTTTCCCCGTTGTATCGTTTCTAGCGCTACGTGTTGAGGTGAGACAATCTGTCTTAGGAACGATACAACGTAACGATCGTGACAACAGCATCGTGATAAACGTAGCGGGGCATCGTATAGAACAACGATAACCTAAAGGCCTCATTATGTGCGGGCCTTGTCTGGTCTACATAAACCCTTTTCTGCCTACCAGGCCGAGAACACGTTGCGCGGACGAGCCTATGGTGGCGAGGAAGCCGGCGAATAAGGAACAAGGTGGAAGCAAAACCGCCGGCCGGCGTTCCAGAGAGGCGATTTGCGCTCGTGTTATCTACTCAAGAACTCCTTGTAGAGATTTTCCCAACGATTCGCAATGATCTCCAGACTATAATGCATTTTAACATACTCGCGATTCGAAAGGCCTAGCTCTCGTCGTTGCTGAGGTTGCAAGTTTACCAATTCTATCATCAGTGCGCTCAGAGCCCGTGGATCCTGGGGAGAGGTCAGGTATTTCTGTGCCTCTGGAGGCAGAATCTCAGGAATGCCGCCCACATTAGTCGCTACAATAGGCAGACCACACGCGGCCGCTTCCAACACTGCTGTTGGCATCCCTTCCCACAATGAAGACATCAGGAAAGCGTCCGCCGCGTTCATCAAATCGGGGATATCGTTGCGCACGCCTAGAAAATGCACAGCCTCTGCCACGTTGAGTTCCTTGGCCAGCTGAAGGCATTCTTCTTGCAGAGGCCCTTGACCGGCAATGAGGAGAAGGCTTTCCGTGTGTTTGCGCGCAAGAGCGAAGGCTTGCAACATCGTGGGGTAGTCTTTTGGAGGCGCGAATCGCCCTACCGCCAGCCAGACAAAGCGCTCGCCGAGGCCGAGTTCGTCGCGCAAGCGCGCCCGGGCAGCCGCGTCTGGTCGAAAGCGATTCGTATCTATGCCGTTTGGGATGACGCGCACCTTCCGAGCGGGGATCGCGCCGATCCGTACCGCTCGCTCTGCTCCGGCCCGACTGACGTGAGTCGTTAATTCACACAGGCCGTCGGTCAGACGGTAGGCTGCCGCGCGCCAAAGTCTTCCCTCATTGGTACTGCGAGCTGTACAGATCAAGACCGGCATAGGGGTAATGATACGAGTTACCCGACTCAGCAAATTGGCATGAACCATGTGACTGTGTACGACATCAGGGCGCCATTGACGAATCAGGCGCGCCAGGTGCAAGATAGCACGAGGATCAGGAATGCCGGGCCGCATTCCTAAATGAGAGATTTCCACGCTTCCTCGACTCAGCTCAGCCGTGAACGCCTTTGGCGGCAGCATGGAAACCAGCCGCACCTCCCAACCGCGCCGCCGCAGTGTGATTGCCAGTTGCGTCACCTGGTTCTCCGCGCCGCCAACATCAAGATCGGTAATAACGTAGAGCAGCCGCATAGTTACCCTTCCTCCAGCAATACTTTGATGTATTGATCGGTAATCGCTGCCACCGAAAAACACGCGGCGCGGGCTTTGAGCATTTCAGGCGGCAACGGATGATCCAGGGCCTCTTCTATAGCAGCTGCCAGGGCAATATCATCTCCTCGTGGGACAAGGCGACCGTATTTGCCGTTTTCCAGAATCTCTGCCGGTCCGCTGGGGCAATCGGTTGCGACAACTTGCGCGCCGCAGGCTAACGCCTCGGCAGTTACTACCGAGAAACCCTCCCAGGCCGATGAAAGAACGAATACCTGGCAACGCGCCATGAAACGATAGGGATTGGGATCGAAGCCCGGCATGGCGACATGTTCCGCTATGCCCAACTGCGTCGTCAAGCATTCCAGCGCTTTCCGTTGTTCTCCCTCCCCCAGGATAAGAAGGCGCGCCGGCCTTCGCGCTCGCATGCGCGCGAAGGCGCGCAGCAGAGTCGGATAATCCTTTAAGGGTGCCAGCCGGCCAACTGCCAAAACAACTGGCGGCTCTCCTGCCGCGAACCAAGGGTGGTGCAGCGGTTGCTGGGCGAGGGCCATCAACTCTGGCGTAACCGCTGGATTGTAGATGACCGAGATCTTGTTCGTCGGAGGGCGCATCACTCGTCGCAAAGCCTGGGCTACGCCCCAAGACACAGCCACAATAGCATCGGCCTGAGGATAGAATAGCCGCGCGGCGAGGGGGCGCAACCTCTCCCGGCCTTTGGTGCGAGTTGCGACTTCCTGGATGTTTATATGTTCACTAACCACCAACCGAAGAGGAATTCCAGTCAGGCGGCGCGCCCAAATAGCCAGGACGTTGTTGTGCGTTTGCGCCGATAACAAGGCCATGGGGCGTTCGGTTTTCAAGTACTTCACGAGGGGGCGCAGGGCCAGCAAGGTGCGTTTGGCTGCCAGGTCAATCAGGCGCGCTTCGGAGGGAACATAGGGGAGCAAGGGGCCTCGCGCCTGCACGGGCACCAAATCCACCTCGATGCCGCGCGCGAGCAGGCCACGCGCCAGATTGAGCATCACGCGCTCGACGCCGCCGACGCGCAAAGAGGAAAAGAACAAAGCAATGCGGGACATGCCTTCTATTTCCAATGGGAAAGATCGCGGCCAATCAAATCTTCCAGCCGGTTGATTTCATCACGATATCGCTCTCTCAACCTAATCCCCACCTCCTTGTCCAGCGCAGGGTAAGATATTTTTCTCAAGTTCTTTTCTGTAAGCCAGGCCTTAAAGTGATAACGCCAGCGAAGGGGGATCGCCTTTTTGATCCACTCTTTGGTTGCCGAAGGACCATGTAGCCAGCGATGTAACGCACGGTTACGCGGCAAAGAAGCAGGATTGGCCATTACGGGAGTAAACGTGATTCTCGAATCCACCCCTAGAAAGCAGAGCAGCCCTCCGAAAGCCTCATCTTCGAGACTTCGCAGGTCTTCCTGTAACAAAAAATAAAACCGTTGCCGAGGAAAGTATTTCAAAAATTCTTCCACCTGTGTGGCATAGCACCCTCCTCGATAATAGCCATAGGTCATGGCACCAGCATAATATAGGTGTTCCCAGTTAGCTCGAATCCGCTCCTCTTCGGCAGCGAACGCCTGGGGAAAAGGCAGGTCTTCTTTTCCCTCCTTGACCATGTTCCAATACCAGGAATAGGCGCGTTGCACCGGGTCGCGAAAAATGACCACGAATTTTACCTCCTGCTCGCCGTAAACCGCTTTTATACGCGGGGCGACTTTCTCGGCCCAGTAGAGGTAATGCGGCGTGGCTTCGCCGCGCGCTGTATATTCTTCGGCCTTTAGGAAGAAAGTCTTTATATACCATTCAACGCCACGTTGGTAATTCTCGTCGTGGCTAAAGAACATCGGTTCTTTAACGTAAGACAGATAAATTTCTGGGTGTTGTTTCAGGAGGTCGTAAAGCGTTGTGGTGCCTGCCTTAGCAGCGCCAAGGATGAAAAAGGTGGGCAAAGTAGAAGCACTCATGATCGATTCGTCGTCGGGGGAGGTGAATCCCTCCTATCAGCGTTTCTAAATCTCCAGTCCGGCTAAATGCCGCCATCGAAATCCACAGTGCAAGCCCGAACCCATAGATGGAACCCGCTCCCCTGAGATTTGCATGGTGAATGGTTTTTACTCCTTTGTATCATGGACGGAGCCATGCCTTAGGCGACGCAGAGCCAGCAGAGCGAATACCGCAACCCAGCATGGGTTATAGTGTGTGCCGTGTCTCACTGCCTGAGCAGCATGCCTGAAACGGCGATGATAGAGGGCTGTCGCTGCCAGTTTGTAGCATCGTTTTCCATGCGCACGGCGCAAGTGGTCGCGCACGTTAACGGGAATCTCTCCGTTCTCCAAAAAGCTTTCAAACATGCGGATTCCCTCGAGGAGAACTTTAATTCGAAACAACCCTCGTTCGCGCAGGCGCGCATCCGCGTCGCTCAGGGTGGCGGAATCACGATGACTCCGATATAGGTAGATCACCTGAGGGACAGGAACAGGCCGCACGCCGGCCAAACCTACCCGAATTAGGAATTCCCGATCGGCGACATAGCGATAGGAGGCGTTGAAATAACCGACATTCCTGAAGATTCGTCGGCGAAAGAACCAAGCGTTCGAAACCGGCGAACCCTCCACAACGCGAAACCAGAATTCCTCAAGCCCTATCGTTGGGTTAGAGCGCGTAACCTTTCGTTGCCCCCCTTCATCCAAGAACACTTCCGCTCCCCCCACGATGGCTTCAGCCTCAGGATTCTTGGAAAAAGTCTCCGCCACGAGAGATAAGCTGCCCGGCGGGTAAAGGTCGTCCGAATTCAATAGGCCTATGATCTCGCCTTGCGCCAGCCGCAGGCCTTTGTTAATGGCATCATACATCCCTTCGTCCGGTTCGCTAATCAGCCGGAGGTGAGGGTATTCTTGGAGAATCTGGAGGGTACCGTCTGTCGAACCGCCGTCCACAACAATATGCTCAAGGTTGGCGTACTGTTGGGACAGCGCCGATTCCACTGCCTCCCGAATAAAGCGGGCTCGGTTTAAACACGGAGTGATAATGGAAATTCGCGGTAGAGTCATCAGAAAAGTGCGTTGTAGTCTACTTTTTCAAAAACAGTCAATTTGCCGCCAATGGTTGCGTCCAGCACCCGTCGGCCATCTTGCTCAAAGGCTTGACGCGCCATCCGATAGGCGATTTCCGATGTTGCAAGATCGGGTAATTGCCAGCGGAAACCCTTACCAAAGTAGTTTGGAGAAAAGTGATTAGGATCATCACCCGCTGAGATGACGGTTGTATGAGGCGCTCCTGGGGTAACAAAGGAATGGTCTACACCGATCAGAATAACCTTTTCGAATCCCATATGATAAGCAAGTTGCAACGCGACGAACGTGACCGTTGCTCCGGCCCAGATAGGGCGACGCGCATCCCGCGCGAATCCAGGCCGAAGGCAGGTTGTATTGAGAAAGATCCTTTTTTCAACCGGTAGGTGTATATACTTTCTCGAACTCCAGGGTACGAACTTGATCGTTGGCAAGGAGAAGATTTCCTCGGCACATTGTTCTAACACCAGACGATTAACGGAAACCAAATAGGTTGTTGAGAAGCCCATTTCGGGGAAAAGCAGGTAAATGCGGTTAAGGCCGAAGGTGATTTCCCCGCGCAAAAGGTTCAAGTTTGTCTGGCGTAGGCTTGGACCGTTTCCCAAGATAAAGCAACGTTTCCCGCGTTGACTGTTCCGAAGTTCTTGTAAGTGGCGCAGACTCTTGCGCCCATCTGGTAACGCATGAAAGAGGAGATGCTCTTTGAGAAAATACAGACAGCGATAGAACGCCTGATGATGGGAGCGGGAGAGAAAAGCTGCTTTATCCATTTGTTCTGAGTCACTGCAAATTAGGCCAAGATTTCCAAGCCCGCATATTATACATTAAATGCCTATACTCTCCTCATGACAAAAATTGCCCCCGTTATTGCAGCTGTGCTCTTGAATCTTCGGCGGCCTCCTCAACGGAATTAATTGTGGTATGATTCGCCGCGCAAGCGAGCATGCTTCCCCTTCTGGGTTCTCTGTGTTGAATCGGGCTTTCCCCTCTCCTCTGAACCGGCTGAATAGATCTGCTACCGGGCGAGCCTTCATCCAAAGGGTGGGGTTTTCCCTGTTGACCCTGCTGGCAGTGGTCACCGTGGCTCCAATTATTGCCGTGGTGATTCACATTGCGTTTCAGGGCGCGCCGGCCATTTCCTGGGAGTTCCTCACGGCCATGCCACACGATGGCATGCGCGCAGGGGGCATCCTCCCGGCGGTCATCGGCACGTTTTACCTGACGATCGGCGCTGCCATCTTTTCTGTTCCTTTGGGAATCGCCGCTGCCATTTACCTTTCGGAGTATGCTCGCGACAACTGGTGGACACGCCTCATCCGGCTGGCGATTATTAACCTAGCCGGCATCCCTTCGGTTGTGTACGGCCTGTTCGGATTAGGATTGTTTGTCCTGTTTTTCCAATTTGGCGCCAGCATCCTTTCTGCCTCCTTGACTCTCTCGATTATGACCTTGCCGGTCATCATCAGCGCCTCAGAGGAAGCCTTGCGTGCGGTGCCGCAGGCCTTTCGTACAGTGAGCATCTCGCTGGGAGCTACGCAGCGGCAGACCATTCGGCGCATTGTCTTGCCGCAAGCGTTGCCGGGGATCATCACTGGAATTATTCTCGGTCTGGAACGCGCTGCCGGGGAAACCGCCCCTATCCTGTTCACCGGCGCGGCGTTTTTCCTGCCGCGTTTGCCCCACTCGATACGCGACGCGACCATGGCATTGCCTTATCACCTCTTTGTCATCTCTACGCAGGTTCCTGGGATGCCTGTGCGCATTCAATATGGCACGGCTCTGGTCCTCTTGGTTTTCGTTTTGACCATGAACGTTGTTGCCACACTTATTCGCGCCCGTGCGCGCGCGAAGCGGCAATGGTAACATTTCCCTATGGACGAATCCAAGATTGTGATTCGCGATCTCTCGCTCCAGTACGCCGACGGCAACGAGTCGCTGCATAGCATTAATCTCAACATTCTTGCTTATGCTATCACTGTCCTTTTTGGACCGGCAGGCGGCGGAAAGTCCTCTCTATTACGTTGCATTAACCGTCTGAATGACTTGACCGATGTCAAGGCCATCGCAGGGCAAATCCTCCTGGATGGCGAAAACATCCTCGATCCGCGAACAGATGTAATTGCCTTGCGGCGAAAAGTAGGCATAGTCTTCGCCCGACCGGTGGTTTTACCCATGTCCATCCGTCAAAATTTGACCTATGGCTTGGAACTGGCCGGCGAAAGACGCCGCTCGCGCCTGGATGAAGCGGTGGAGCGCAGCTTACGCCAGGCGGCGCTCTGGGATGAAGTGAAAGATCGCCTAGACGAGCCGGCCATTGCTCTTTCCGGCGGACAGCAACAGCGCTTATGTCTGGCGCGCGTGTTGGCCAATCAACCTGAAGTCATTCTACTGGATGAGCCGACCTCCGGCCTGGATCCCATTTCAACCGCCAAAGTCGAATCTGCCTTGCAGGAGTTAAAGAAAACGACCACTGTCGTCCTAGCGCCTCACTCCGTGCAACAGGCTGCTCGTATGGCCGATTACGCTGCTTTCTTTTTACAGGGCGACTTAGTTGAATATGGGCGCGGAAAAGACCTGTTTACTAAGCCACAGGATCAACGTACACAGGATTATGTGGAAGGGCGCTTTGGCTGATAGCCCAAACTTCAGGAAATCAGTTCAATTTCGCTGTTGAGAATCTCTCCCGCTGACCAATTCGCCTCCACCCAGTGACGTATCTGCTCCAGCGCAGATTGAAGGTGGGCTGCATCATTCCCCAACAGGGCGCAGGAGATGAGCGCCTCCTGCCAGCGATTCTGGTAAGCCATTTCCGCGGTGCTAACGTTGAATTGACGATGCAAACGGTGCAAGAGAGGGCGCAAACGCCCGCGCTTTTCCTTTAAGGAGACGCAGCCAGGCAACAAGAGGTGAATCGTGAGCACACCAACCATGCCGGAGATTGAATCCGCTTATCTGCGCGCGCTAGACTATCTGTATTCCTTTGTAGATTATAGCCTGAAAAAGTCCTCGGAACTCGCCAGAGCCGATTTCAATCTGGACAGGATGCGCGCTCTGGTCGCCGCCCTAGGTCAGCCACAGGAAGAATATCCTGTCATCCACGTTGCTGGAACGAAGGGGAAGGGATCCGTATGCGCGCTGTGCGCCTCCGCTTTGCGTGCAGCGGGGTACTGCACCGGTCTCTATCTCTCTCCTCATTTACAGGATTTCTCCGAGCGAATTCAGGTCAACGGCCAGCCCATTCCTCATGCCGATCTGGCGGCTCTGGTGACAGAAGTCCGGCCTATCGTAGAGCGCATTGCAGGTCTGACCTTTTTTGAGATCACGACTGCGCTGGCCTTCCTTTACTTTGCGCGAAGGGGGGTTGAGGCGGCAGTTATCGAAGTCGGTCTGGGGGGAAGGCTCGACGCTACGAACGTGCTTACCCCGCGCGTAAGCGTAATCACCTCTCTTTCTTTTGACCATATGGCCATATTGGGCAATACGCTGAGCGCCATTGCGGGAGAAAAGGCAGGCATTATCAAGGAAGGGGTGCCGGTCGTGTCGGCGCCGCAGCAAGAGGAGGCGCTGGCCGTCCTCGAGCGCGTCGCCGCGGAACGCCACGCGCCCTTGACACTTGTCGGGCGTGATGTGCGTTTTCGTCTGCTGGAACATTCCCTAGATGGCCAAGAATTCCAAATCGAATCACCTGTTTTGCTGCGTCTTCGTATTCCCCTTTTAGGAAGCCACCAAGTGGTCAACGCCGTCACCGCTTGGACCGCGTTGCAAGTAAGCGGTTTACCTTTATTGCCCGATGCCGTTCAAGTCGGCTTCCGGGATGTGGTCTGGCCTTGTCGTTTCGAGGTCGCGCGCCGTGCGCCTCCGATTGTGTTCGACTCGGCGCACAATGTGGACTCGTTCGAGAAATTGGCCCAGACTCTGGACGAAACCTTCCCTACCTATCCCGTGACGCTCATTTTTGGTTGCTCGGAGGATAAGGATATGACGGCCATGTTGGCCGCGCTCCGCCCGCGACTGAAATGTGTGCTGGCGACCCAATCTACTCACCCGCGCGCGGTTGCCCCCCAGACGATTGTCGAGGCGGCGAGTCGGTTGGGCGTTGTGGCGGAAGTTGTAATGCCGCCGGATGCAGCATTACAACGCGCCCTGACGCTGGCGGAGGAGGAGCACAGTCTGATTCTTTCTGCAGGCAGCATGTTCGTCACTGCCGAGGTCAAGGCCGCCTGGCAGAAATGGCAAAGCGAACATGGGAAGGAATGATTACTCTTCTAGTTTCACGCGTGCGAGATCGGCTGGCGATTCCAATCGCTTGCGGAAGAGGTCGGTATGAAGGCCACACTCGGTCTTGCCTGTGCCTGCCCAGCGACCGGCGCGTGGCGGTTCGCCAGGACGAATGGGACGCGTACACGGCGCGCAACCAATGCTGGCATATCCCCATACGGTCAGCGGATGTTCCGGCAAACGATGCTGTTGACGATATGCCTCCACATCGGCTTCTGTCCAATTCAATAAAGGGTTGATTTTGAGCAGTCCATCCGGTTGCGGTTCCAGAATTCGAGCGGCCGCGCGCGCGGCTGTCTGGTCGCGGCGAATGCCGGTAATCCACGCCCGTAGATCACTCAACGCCTGCTGCATGGGTTGCACCTTGCGAATGTAACAACACAGCGTGGGGTCTTCTTTTGGCAAATCGCGATAAACTTCTAGAAACGGTCGCCAGCGTTCATCGTAGTGCAGGTCAACCACCTTCAGGCTAAACTCGTTCTCGATTTGTTGGCGGAAGATCAACGTTTCCCAGAAATGCAGGCCGGTGTCCAGAAAGAAGACGCGAATCTCCGGGTAGATGCGCGTGACCATGTGCAACAAAGGCAGCGACTGCGTTTGGAAGGAGGAACTCATGGCAATGTCGGGGGCAAAGGTCTGCACTGCCCAGGTGATGATTGCCTCAGGAGCGGCTCGCTCGAATTCCTCGGAAAGTCGTGCAATTTCTTCGATGCTCGTGTTCACGCTTTGATTATATCAACAGGGAGTCGAAATCAGGATATTTTCTGTGAACGCTAACAAAATCGTTTATCGGCTCAGGTGGGTGTTTCCTGGAACACAGGGCAGATGAGGTACAATTATGCAAATTGTTGGCGAGGAGTTTCCTTGTTCGAGATCATCTTTCTGGGCACTTCCGCTTCTGCTCCTTCGGCCAAGCGCGGCCTTTCGGCGCAAGTCGTCAAACACGATGAGTACCGCTTCTTGGTTGATTGTGGCGAGGGAACGCAACGACAAATCTTACAAGCCGGCATCGGGTTCAGAAACCTAACCCACATTCTGATTACCCATGGCCACCTCGACCACATCCTGGGTCTGGCCGGTCTGCTCTCCACGTTCATGCGCTGGGAGACGATTGAGGAATTGAATATCTATGCAGGAGGTTGGGCGCTCGATCGTATTCGTGATCTCCTATACGGCGTTGTGTTGCGTGGGGCGAGGCCGCCGATGCCGCTCTCTCTCCGTACCATCCAGCCAGGCGTGTTCTTCGAGGCGGAAGACTTCACCATTTCCGCTTTTCCGGTCTATCATCGCAACGCAGACAGCCTTGGTTTTCGCTTTGAGGGACGGGCGCGCCGTCCTTTTCTGCCGGAAAAGGCGGAGGCGTTGGGTGTGCCGGCCGGCCCCTTGCGCCGTCGGCTGGTGGAAGGGCAGGAAGTTACGCTGGCGGATGGCCGCCGCGTTCGTCCCGACGACGTGCTTGGTCCACCGCGGCGAGGCGCTTGCCTTGTCCATGTAGGTGACGCCGGACAGACGGACAATTTGGTTGAATCTTGCCGTGGAGCCGATGCGCTTGTCATCGAGGCCACCTACCTGCAAGCGGAAGCCGAAATGGCCCGCCGATTCTCTCATCTGACTGCTCGTCAGGCTGCCGAACTGGCCGCGCAGGCCGGTGTGCGGCAATTGATTCTGACCCATATCTCGCGTCGCTACCGCGAAAAAGACGTGTTGGAAGAGGCGCAGACCGTCTTCCCGAACGTGAGCGTGGCGCGCGACTTTGCTGTGTACCAAGTCAAGCAACCGGACTGATGCCACGTTTTGAACTGGATGTGATTCCCCTCCGCCACATTACAGCCGATGCCATTGGCCGGCCCGGCCAGCGCGTCTTCTACTTGCAAGGCTGGCGCGAGGGAGAGGCGAAGCCGGTCAGCATTCTCATCGAGAAAATACAGCTCCACTCGCTGGCAATCAGTATCGAACAGATGCTGGCCGAGGTCGCGCGACAGTTCCCCGATCTGCCCGAGGCCCAGGCCGACTTCGACGAACGCGAGATGCATATTCAACCGCCCGTGGACGCTCTCTTTCGCGCCGGCGCCCTAGGCCTGGGATATGAGCCGCAGCACGACCTGGTCGTGATTCTGGCGCGCGAGATTACTGCCGAGGGAGAAGATCCCAATGAGGCGGCTGCTGTCCGTTTCTGGTGCACACGCACACAGGCGCGGCGGTTGGCTCGCTGGAGTCTGGAAGTTATCCAGCGTGGACGCCCCATGTGCCCCCAATGCGGTGAGCCAATGGAAGCCGATGGACATTTTTGCCCGAAGAAAAACGGACGAAAACGCTGAGTGGACGATGGATCGCATTTTCATTCATGGTCTGCGGGCGCGAACCATTCTGGGCCTCCACGAGCAGGAACGCGCCTGCCCTCAAGAAGTCTGGATTGATCTTACATTCTATGTAGATATCCACGCAGCGGCGGACAGGGATGACGTGAGGCTGAGCGTGGATTATGCCGAGGTGGCCCATGCAGTGCGTGCTCTGGTCGAGGCCGCCTCGCGGCGCACCGTGGAAGCCCTGGCGGAGGACGTTGCCCGTCTCTGCCTCCAATGGCCGCGCATCCGGAAGGTGAGCGTTCGCATCCAGAAACCGCACGCACTGAGCGGCGCGGCTTCCGTAGGGGTTGAGATAGAACGGTCGGCCTCTTAAATGTGTAGCGGCGAGGCCCCGCGCGAGATGTTGTCCAGGAACTCTTGGCGGGTAGCCAGGTTGGCGCGAAAAGCGCCATGCATGGCCGAAGTGGTCATGCGCGCGTTATGTTTCTGCACGCCGCGCATCATCGTGCATAAATGTAACGCCTCTATAACTACTCCTACGCCCATCGGGTGAAGCAGATCGCGCAGGAAATCGGCAATCTGGCGGGTCAACCGTTCCTGAACCTGCAAGCGGCGGGCGAACATATCTACAATGCGTGGAATCTTGGAAAGGCCAAGGACTTTGCCGTTGGGCAGGTAGGCCACATGGACACGGCCCAAGAATGGGAGAAGGTGATGTTCACACAGGCTATAGAACTCGATATCGCGCACGATGACCATTTCGTCGTACCTGACTTCGAAAAGGGCATCGTTGACCAGCGCGACCGGGTCTACGCGATATCCTGCCGTCAATTCCGCGTACATGCGGGCAAGGCGCTTTGGCGTGCGACGCAGCCCATCGCGCTGCGGGTCCTCGCCGATGGCGTGCAGGATGTGCATGGCGGCCTGCTCGATGGCATCTATGTCGATACCGCTGGTCGAAAGCATCTCGTCGGTCAAATTGTCGTCGAAATCTATTTTTTCCATAGGTGGTTTCACCGACACCGACCCCCAAGATGTCGGAAGCATGTGGCGTACAGAGGGGGTACAGGCTAGGCGGATCGGAAAGGACAGGCCCGATGCATGGCCGCCGGGCCTGAACGGGTTCAGCCAATCGTTGGCTCGATGAGACCATATGTTCCATCGCGCCGACGATAGAGGACGTTAATGGCGTTCGTTTCCACGTTATAGAAGATAAAGAAATTGTCGTGGCCCAATAACTTCATTTGTTCCAAGGCCTCGGCCTCGTCCATGGGGGTTAGGTTAAACGTCTTACGACGAACAATTACCGAAACCTCCTCGGTTTCTTCTTCAGGGGTTGGAACGACTTCCGCGGCAGAACGCCCATCGCCGCGGCCACGACGGCGTTTCCCTTTGTAACGGTCGATCTGGCGTTCCATCTTTTCCAATGCGGAATCGAAAGCGGAGCGAATATTATCCGCGCGTTCCTCGGTGCGAAGCAAGGCGCGCCCGCCTCGTACCGTGACTTGAGCCACATAACGGTCATTGGCGCTGCGTGCGGATTTAAGGTAAGCCAAGTCCAGGCGCGCGGTGTCCAGTTCCGGCAAGTACCGATCGAGCTTGGCTGCGCGTGTGCTAACGTACTCCTGGATGGCGTCATCGATCTCTATGTTGCGCGTAAAGATTTCTACTTTGAGTGTCATTGCGTCCTCCAGAAAAAAAGGTGGGGATTTCCTTTGTGCCGTTTGCTCTCATCAAAGTTCTTGGCCACTCTGTTGCCAAGCGGTTGAAAAAACATGCGCCTCCCCTCCCCTGGCAAGCCACGACGGGCAGGCAAGGTGTGTTCGAGAGGGGCGCTTCGATAGTGGCGCTTTTTGCCGCGACAGGATAACCGTGCAGGCCATAGAACAATGCGCTTTCTTTGCCATCTTCCCGTTACCTCGCGGGCTGGACATCTTGGGTCGAATCAAGATCCAGCGTTGCCCTTGCCAGAGTCAGCGCGTATACGGCTTGCGCCCCGGCGTTCAACAGAGCCTGAGCGCAGGCACTCAAGGTCGCACCGGTCGTGGTGACATCATCTACAAGGAGAATCGTATGGCCTTTCACGTGTCGTTCGTCCGCAAGAAAAGCATCCTGTACGTTGGCGCGTCGTTCTTCGAAGGAAAGACCTACTTGCGAACGCGTTTCGCGCAGGCGGAGGAGCACCTCGGGGCAGTAATCCCAGTGGTTCTCTGCGGCCACAAAGAGGGCCAAGAGAGCGGCCTGATTATACCCTCGTTGCGCGAGCCGCTTTGATCCTAAAGGAACAGGAATCACCATCTCTATCGGCCAACGCCAACGCCGCGCGCAATGCGCCAGCAGCTCGCCAAGGGGTTCGCTCAACGCTACGTGGTTGCGGTATTTCAGATGGTGGAGTGCGGCGCGCAGCGAGCCTGTAAAAACGGCCCAGGCGCGCAAGGCCTGAAAGGGCGGACGGTGCTGGCGACAGAGCGGACACAGGCCCACCGAGTTGGGCGAATCGAGGGTCATGCCGCACACTTCACACATTGGCTCAGATAATGGAACCATCTGCTGTTGGCAATCCGGACACCATCGCCAACCCGGTTGTCCGCATGTGACACAGCATGGTGGATACAGCCAGTCTACCCCCCGGAAGAAGATCTTGTAGAGAGCAGCGCGCCAGCGCGTGTGCCTGCTGCGCATGAACAATGTTCCCCGCAAGGGAGAAGATGAACTGCGAGTCGCGTGGCTTGACACCGCAAGACCATAGGGATAGGGAGGGTTAACCGAAGATTTTGACTTTCGTCAGACGAAGCGCCGCCGGGGTCAAAAGGACGATAAACAGTGTGGGGAAGATCAGACCAACCAGCGGCAGGAGCATCTTGGTCGGCGCTTTGTGGGCCTCCTCCTCCGCCCGTTGGCGACGTTTCATGCGCATCTGGTCGGCCTGAATGCGTAGGACTTTTGCCATGCTGACGCCCAGGGTCTCGGTCTGGATAAGCGCCGCGACGAAACTGGTCATTTCCGGGATTCCCACACGCTCAGCCATATCGCGCAATGCTTCGCGGCGGGCTTTTCCCAGTTGGATTTCTCGAATGGCGCGTCCAAAGGCTTGTGCCAACTCATTGTCCCATTTCTCTGCCACCTTCGACATCGCGGCATCCAGCCCCAGCCCGGCTTCGACGCAAATCGTCAGCAAGTCGAGCGCGTCGGGCATGGCCTTGCGGATGTTCTTCTGTCGTTTTCGAATGGTGCTGGTGAGGTAATTTTGCGGCAAGATATATCCCATAAGAGCCGCTCCGCCGACGAACAAGATTTGGCGGCTAAGCGGCCATTTGCCTACCAGAGCGAGCAGTAAGATTACGCCGCCCAATACGCCGGCCAGGACAAAGCGCAATGCCAGGAACGTGGAAGCATCCAATCGCCCTGGATTGCCGGCCATGGCAAGTTGCTTGGTGATGGTTTCCAGTTGGTGTTGGGGGGTAAAACGAGCCGAGGCTTCGCCAATCCGCTTGATAATCGGGTAGACTACCCGCTCCATGAACGGCTGCGAGAGTTCTACTTCTTCCAGGCTGGTGATGGTCTCGCCTGTCTGGGTAATTTCTTTCAGGCGGCGTGTCAGTGGATCGTCTTCTTCCTCTCCTTGCTTTCGCAAGCTGGAGTAGGCTACCATAATGAGGACCACGAGGATAACGACGATCAGGCCAACGATAAGCAGAACCGTCATGGCGCACCTCTTACACCTCGATATTGGCGATTTTCTGCATGACGAAATAACCGCCCATGAGCATCCCGCCGGCGATTCCCAACGCAATCAAACCACAAGTTCGATTCTCCGGGGTGAAGAATTCCATAACGTATTGGCGGTTAATGAACCACAAGACTAAGAGAACGCCTATAGGCAGGAGTGCAAGGATACGGCTCGAATAGGAAACCTGCGTGGTCAGGACGCGAATCTCGCCCTTCAAACGCACACGTTCACGAATGGTATAGGAGATCACATCCAGAATCTCCGCTAAGTTACCGCCGACTTCGCGCTGGACGTTGATGGCAGTGACCACAAAATCCAGATCGTCGCTGGGGATGCGTCGTAACAGGTTGTCCAGCGCGCGTTCCAACGAGATTCCTAACTGCACTTCCTGGACAACTCGTCGGAATTCATCTGAGATGGGCGGCGGCATTTCCTTGCTGACTGCTTCCAGCGCCTGCAAGGTGGAATACCCTGCGCGCAAGCCGTTGACCATTAGGTTAAGCATGTCGGCCAGTTGGTCGTTAAAACGCACGAGGCGACGGTTCTTCTGGCGATTCACATAGACATTTGGGAGAATGAAACCGAAGACTGCGCCGATCAGCGCCGAAACAATGTGCTTGCCGCCAAGCAGGTAAGCAACGCCTGCCAGGCCCACGACGATGGCCGCGTATAGGAGCAAGAACTCTCCCGGCTTAAGTTTTATATCGGCGCGCGCCAGATTACGTGCGATGCGTTCTCCCCACGTTGTTTTCTCCACTTGCTTGCTTACCCAAGTGGTTACGGTAGCGGTGGCCGCTTTGCCTTTTTCCTCTCTTTGCTCCTCCTCGAGATACTTGCCCAGTCGTTCCTCTACTAGCCCGCGCTCACTGCGTGAGGTGATGATTAAGCCGACGATTACGACTAGGATGACAATGCCCCCGCCGATGATCAGGAGAGTCGTCAGATCCATAGGGTTCCTTCCTCGCCTCCACAGAATCTCGCGAGTTACCGCCGCCGCTCGCCGACGCCGAAGATGGACGGCGGGAGACGGATGCCGGCCGCCTCGATTTTCTCCATGAACTTCGGACGCAGGCCCGTTGGGCGCAGGCGACCAATGACTTTGCCGTTTTCGAAGCCGGTCTGCTCGAACACGAAAATATCGGTCATGGTGATCACATCGCCCTCCATGCCGGTCACTTCTGTAATGTTGACCACTTTGCGTGACCCATCCCGCAGGCGCTCTTGATGAACGATCAGGTCAATCGCCGAGGCGATCTGCTCACGAATGGCACGCACCGGCAGTTCCACACCGGCCATCAGGGTCATGGTCTCCAAGCGCGCCAGCGTATCGCGCGGGGAGTTTGAGTGGCAGGTAGTCATCGAACCATCGTGGCCGGTGTTCATAGCCTGCAGCATATCCAGCGCGGCCTCGTCGCGAATCTCGCCAACGATGATGCGGTCCGGGCGCATACGGATGGCATTGATCACCAGTTGACGAATGGTAACCTCTCCTTTGCCTTCGATATTCGGCGGGCGAGATTCGAAAGGCAAGACGTGTTCCTGACGTAACTGCAATTCGGCTGCGTTCTCTACGGTGATGATTCGCTCATCGTTCGGAATGAAACCGGAGAGGATATTCAACAGCGTGGTCTTTCCTGAGCCTGTACCGCCGGAAATGACGATGTTCAGCCGCGCCTTGACGCAGGCCTCGACGAACTGTAGCGCTTCCGGCGTGATGGAGCCGAATTGAATCAATTGCTCTACCGTAATCGGATTCTTGAAGAATTTACGAATGGTCAGGGTAGGGCCGGTCAGGGCAATAGGGGGGATGATGGCATTAACGCGCGAACCGTCGGGCAGACGAGCGTCTACATAGGGGCTGGATTCGTCAATGCGGCGGCCCAGTGGAGAGACGATACGCTCGATGATGCGCATGACATGTTCATCGTTCTCGAACGTGATAGGCACTCGGTGCAGTTTTCCCTTTCGCTCGATGTATACGTTTCGTGGGCCGTTGACCATCACCTCGGTAATGCTTTCGTCCTCCAAAAGCGGTTGAATGGGACCGAAGCCCAAGATTTCCGCTGCAATTTGCTCGAACAGACGCGCACGCTCTGGCCGTGAGAGCACGATGTGTTCTTCATTCAGGATTTGATCGAACAATGTGTGTATCGTCTGGCGAATCTCCTCCGGCTTGGAGATGTCCATGGACGGGTCCAGCTCGGCCAGCAAGCGGTTCTGAACGCGTGCCTTGAGATCAAAATACGTGCTGGCCTGAGGATTGACGGCAGGAGGCGGAGGCGCCTGTCGTGCCAGAGTTTCCAGGCGGGGGCTACCGGAGGAGGGGGACGAAGCGGACGATGGCGCAGAGGCGGGCACCGCCGGCCGCCCTTGCGTTGGCGGTTGACCTTGTTCAAGACGTTTCAATAGAGACATAATCGCCTCCTGACCGGAATAGGATCAACCATCAGTAGCGACGAGGCCCCTCGGAGCCGAAGGTAGAAGGTGGCAAATGGATACCCGAAGCCTCAATTTTCTCTATAAACTTTGGTCGCAGGCCGGTTGGTTTCAGCCTTCCGATAATTTTCCCGTTCTCATAGCCGGTTTGCTCGAAGACGAAGATATCGCTGGTCGTGATCACCTCGCCTTCCATGCCGGAAACTTCTGTAATATGCGTTACCTTACGCGAACCATCACGCATGCGTTCCTCATGAATGATAAGATCGATAGCCGAGGCAATTTGCTCACGCACGGCGCGCGAGGGCAAGTTCATGCCGGCCATCAGGGTCATGGTCTCCAGGCGTGAGAGCGTATCGCGCGGGGAGTTCGAGTGGCAGGTGCTCATGGAGCCATCGTGACCGGTGTTCATGGCCTGCAACATGTCCAGCGCGGCCTCATCGCGAATCTCGCCGACGATGATACGGTCGGGCCGCATGCGCAAGGTGTTGATAACCAGTTGACGAATCGTCACCTCGCCGCGCCCTTCGATGTTCGGTGGGCGCGCTTCCAGCGAGACGACATGT
Organism: Anaerolineales bacterium; assembly: GCA_034436015.1. Classification (GTDB taxonomy): domain Bacteria; phylum Chloroflexota; class Anaerolineae; order Anaerolineales; family Villigracilaceae; genus DAOTVX01. Next base: position 18,063 of record DAOTWG010000024.1, on the reverse strand, counting down.
TCCTGACGCAGCTGCAACTCGGCGGCATCCTCGATCGTGATGATGCGCTCATCGGCGGGGATGAACCCGGAAAGGATGTTGAGCAAGGTTGTCTTGCCGCTACCCGAACCTCCGGAAATGATGATGTTCAAGCGGGCATGGACGCAGGCTTTGAGGAATTGGAGCGCCTCCGGCGTGATCGTACCCAGTTCGATCAATTGCTCGGCGGTCAAGGGGTTCTTGAAGAATTTACGAATGGTCAAGGTGGGGCCGATCAGCGAGATGGGCGGGATGGAGGCATTCACGCGCGAGCCATCTGGCAGACGGGCGTCTACATAGGGGCTGGAGTCGTCAATGCGGCGGCCTAACGGCGCGACAATGCGGCTGATAATGCGCATCACATGTTCGTTGTTCTCGAAAGTGACCGGCACACGGTGCAGTTTGCCATCCCGTTCCACATAGATGCTCTTTGCCCCGTTGACCATGATCTCGGTGACGCTGTCGTCTTCGAGCAGAGGTTGCAAGGGGCCAAATCCCAGGATTTCGGCGGCGATTTGCTCGAAAAGGCGGGCCCGTTCCGCGCGCGAAAGGATAATGTTCTCTTCCGTGAGGATACGGTCGAACAGTTCTTGCGCCACGCGGCGGACCTCGTCGGTCTTCTTGATGTCCAGCGATGGATCTAGTTCGGCCAGAAGGCGGTTCTGTACACGCCGCTTCAGGTCGAAGTAGGTCCCGGCTTGGGGTGAGGCGCTTGGCGCGCTGACCCGGCGCGTTTGCAAAGTCAGCGAGGGCGCGGCCCCCGGCGCACTTTGGGCCGGAGTCGTGGTCGGCGCGGGCGCAGAAGGAGACGAAGACGGCGTGGACGAGGCTGAGGAGGGTGAGGAAGGGATCGCCGGTCGCGGCGTCACACTTGCACTCTCTGTTGGCAGTCGTTCCTGGCCTTGTTCAATGCGTCGCAACAGGGACATCGCTTACCTCCAGGGGTTCACCGTCTGGCCTTTTCCATTGGCTCGCGCTCTCCCTCCTCGAGTTTCGTCAATCGAGACCGCAGGGCCTCCGCAAGCATGTAAATCCCACGCGCGGCTAGCGATGACTTGTTATCCACCATAAAAGGCACACCCCGGTTGACAGAGGGAATGACCGTGCGCTCATCGAGCGGGATAACCGCCGAAATTTCGTGCTTGAGGTTTTCTCCAACCTTTTCGGGCGTGATAGTGATACGCCGGTCGTAGCGATTCATCGCAAAGAGAATTTTCTCCGGCGGTATGCCCAGCGAACGAGCAAGGTCTAGGAAAAGTCGGCCGTTCTTGATCGCCGGGATATCCTGCGTGGTCAGCAGTACAATCACATCGCTTGCGTCAAGCGCGCTCAAAACAGCGTCGGTCAAATAGGAGTCTGTATCCACGACAATATAGGCATACAACTGGCGCAGGTAATTCAAGAGCTTGCCGATTTGCTCGCTGCTTACCTGTTCTGCGTATTCCGGTCTGGCAGGAGCAGCGAGGACGTGCAAGCCGCTGGCGGCATGTTTGATCATCACGCTGGCAACCACTTCGGGGTCGAGTTCTGCTGCGCGCGGGGCCAAATCTACGATGGTGTTCTTCCCTTGCTCGTTCACGAAGACAGCCACATCGCCGAATTGCAGGCTGACGTCCAGGAGGGCTGTCGGGGTTTCCTCATTGTGTAAAGCCAGGGCCAGGTTGACGGCGACAGTGGTACACCCCACGCCTCCCTTGGGGCTGTACACGGTGATGACTTTCCCATAGGGGAGCCGTCCGGGCGCCACGGTCGGGGCGGGGCCTAGGCCAGGCGCGGCTACTGTAAGTTTGGCGCGTTCTTCGCGGGCCATTGCCCCGGCGCGGCGGAGCGCGGCGGTCAGTTCATCGGGCATGGGCGGCTTGGTCAGAAAGTCGCGCGCGCCAACCATCATCGCTCGACGCATGTAGTTCTGGTCGCCCTGCACGGAGAGGATGACCACTTGGATATAGGGTGCCCGCTGGCGAATGGTTTCTGTCGCCGCAATGCCATCCATATCGGGCATGTTGATGTCCATCAGAACGACATCCGGCGAGGTCTCTTGCGCCAGTTGAATCGCTTCCCGGCCGCTACGCGCTGCGCCAACAACTTCGATATCGGCTTCAAATTGCAAAAGTTTGCGGATATTTTCGCGCGTTTCGGCTACGTCGTCTACAATTAGAACTCGAATCTTCTCGCCTGCAGCCATGAATCAAACTCCATTACAACCTTGCCGATCAGGGAGTCACGGTAATTACATCGTTTGGTAATATAGGTTGGATCAACTCATCAATGCGCGGTTCGAGAGCGTATGGCAAAGCGACGGGAACCGGTATGTTGTACTGAGCCAGAATGTAGGATAACGTGGCTGCTTCGGTGTCGTATTGAGCGTTGTCGGCGGGATTGCGCAAGGTCAACGTTAGTTGTGCGCCGCTGTACAGGAAATAGGTAAGCGCCACGGCATCTTGCGGCGAGACGATGAGGGTGATCAGGTCAGGCTTTTCCGGCTCAGTGGCCCGCGTGACCGGTGTGGGCATAGGGGTCGTCGTAGCGGCTGGCATCTCGCCGGCTGCCGGCGCTGGCAAGGGAAGATGCGTCGTCTGTTCTTGTTCGCTGGTTAGAGGGAAGGTGCCTACGTGCAAGACCTGGACGTTCTTGACAACCATCTGACTCACGAGACGAGGACGCTGTCGCTCGGAGGGGACTACGTAAAAAGGCACTCCCAGAGCAGGATCGTTCTCAACACGACCGGCCGGCGAAAGCGATGTCCCACTAATCGTCTGCGCAGTCAACGTGGTAATTTTATCTCCAGTGATAAGCGTTCCGCTAGGCTCTTCTACAGTGCCGCCGCCCATAAGCACTTGCTTGCTCCTGCTGGGAGAGACGGAAGCCGTGTAATTCGGTGCGATGGATTGAAATTTTGAATCCACTTCGACCAACAACATTGTGGCGATGACATCTACCCGGTCTCCAGCCCGGATTCCGTAGGCCGCGGAGGAGAGACGGGTGATGGGAATAGACACTGCGGTCATGCCGGGTGGGATAAGGGTGGCCCAGCGCGAGCCGGGCAAGGATACCGGCGGTGTAGGAGAAACCATGGCCGTCGTCAGGAACATGCCGGGATCCAAGGGGTATTTGGCATATTGCCCAACGACCAGGTTCATGTCTGTAAAGTAGGTTGCCAACCACATTGTCTGGGGTATCTCGACTGTGGTCAACATATCCGCTGTAATTTGGGCGCCCTGGACGATGCTTTGCGCGGCGATCACCACGCTCACGGTCGGGAGCGAGGTTGGCGTGGCTACCTCTATGGGGCCTGCTGGAGCCTTTGGCCGGAGGCGCAAGTAGAGCACCCCTACCACCAGAAGGACCACGAGGATGAGCAGAAGGAACAAGGAAGATCTACCTCGGCGCATAGTCTACTCCTTTAGAGTGATCGAGCGGATAATAGCATTATACAGTAAAACGAGTTCCCTGACTACCGTTCACCTCTGTTGAGGGATATACAAATCTCTTAAATGAAAAGCGCGGTCTGCTCACCGCGCTACAAGAGATAAGGACATCAAGTGGCCTGTTCTAGCCTTTTAAGGCGCCTGCCAGCAAACCGCGCAGGAAATAGCGTCCCAGGAAGATGTAGACCGACAACGTGGGCAATGCTGTGATAAACGAGCCGGCCATTTGCACATTCCAGGCGATGACCTGGCTTCCTGCCATATTGTTCAGCGCGACGGTAATCGGCCAGTGCTCCGGGTTGGTCAATATCACAGCAAACAGAAAATCATTCCAAATGGCGGTGAATTGCCAGATGAGCACCACGACGAAGCTTGGCACGGAAATAGGCAGGAGGATATACCAATACGTCTTCAACACATTCGCGCCGTCCATTCTTGCCGCCTCGACCAGTTCTTTGGGCACGCCGGTATAGTAGGTATGGAACATCAAGGTAGTGATAGGAATGCCGTAAATCACGTGCGTCAACATCAGGCCGGCCAGCGAACCATAGAGACTAATATCCCGCGTGAATTCCACAAGGGGAATGAGGATACTTTGATAGGGAATGAACATTCCAAACAACAGGAGAGGAAAGATTACGTTGGCGCCCCGGAAGGGCCAGCGCGCCAGAACGAAACCATTAATCGAGCCAAGGAAGGAAGAGACAATGGCGGCCGGCACGACCATATTGAGACTGTTCCATAGATGTGGGGCCAGCTTCTGATAGGCCTCCAGATAGTTGTCGAAATGGATGCCGCGTGGCAATATCCACATCGTTTTCAGGCTGACCTCGTCGAATGCCTTGAAGCCCGTGACCAGCATGACGTACATGGGAATCAGGTAAAAGACCATCATGGAGAGCAGTGGCAGGTAGAGCCAGTATCGCGCTTTGAACCAGGAACGACGACGTTGCCGTCTCATACTTCCGCCTTATGAGTCAAAGTATAGCGAATGTAAGGAACAACCAGTAAGGACACGGCAAGTAGCAACAGGATAGCGATCGCCGCGCCGCGCCCAAAGAAATATCCATCGAAGGTAATCTGCCACATGTAGATCGCAGGGACATCGAGAGGTAGTTGTTTGCCGGCTACGGCGATAATCAGATCAAACACTTTAAGGGAAATGTGTCCCAGGACAATGACCGCGCTCAGAGTAACGGGGGTCAGCAAGGGTAAAACAACGTAGCGGTAAATTTGAAACTCGGAAGCGCCGTCCACGCGCGCCGCCTCGCGCAACTCGTCGGAAATCGCGCGCAGACCGGCTAGGTACAATGCCATCGTGTAACCGGACATTTGCCAGATAGCCGCCAGCGCAATGGCGGCGATTCCCCAAATTGGGGTGGTATGCCAGCGGTTGATGAGGCAATCCAGACCGAGCACGTCGAATAACTGATTTAGTCCACTGATCCGGCTACCGGTGGCCGGATTCATCAACCAACGCCAGACGACGCCGGTTACAATGAACGAGATCGCCATGGGAAAGATGAACAGGTTGCGGAAGAAATCCTCGCCGGGCAAGTTCTGGTCGAGTAAAATGGCCAGCAGCAATCCCAGCAGGAGCGATCCCCCAACGAAGACCGTAGTAAAGATCACCGTATTCCGAATATCTACATGAAATCGCGGGTCGGAGAACAATTCAAAGTAGTTTTTCAAGCCAACCCAGGTGTAATCAGGAAGCAACCCCTTCCATCGACTGAATGACACGCGCATGGTCCAGGCAATGAATCCATAAACAAAGACCGCCACGGCCAGGAGCGAGGGAAAAACCAGTGCAAGCGCCGCGAAATCCATACGTTTGAACCAGCGCGACATCCATCACCTCTTTGTGTAGGAATACGCAACAAAAAGGGCGGAGGACTGTTCCTTCGGTGACCAGGAACGTCCCCCGCCCACGCTATGGTTTGTTTATTTACAAGGACCAGAGCTCTTGCAGGCCGCTGCCAGCGCAGACTGGAAGTTGTCCACGTTCAGGTCGGCGAGGAAGATGCCAAGGGCGTTGTTGATTTCAGTCTTCCACGAGTCGTTGGCGACCACGCCATGGGTGAGAGATCCAACCACAATATCCTTGGCCCAATCATCCATCGCGGATTGCAGGTATTCGCCGAAGAGAGACTTGTCACAGTCCGTGCGAGCGCAAATCGAACCTTTGACGGGATTGAAGGCTTCCTGTCCTTCTTTCGAGCCGGCGACCTTCAGCCAGGCCAAGGCGGCTTCGGGGTGCGGTGGGTTGACCGGCAGGACGAACGAGTCGGAGAGGAATTGAAAAACGCCGACCGCGCCCGGCGCTGGCGCCCAGCCGTAATCCGCCTTGGGGGTCTTGCCCAGGCTGCGGAAGAACCCCTCAGCCCAGTCGCCCATTACGTTGAAGGCAGCATCGCCCTCGACAACCAGTTGCGCTGCATCCTGCCAGGCCGGCGAGGCGGCGTCAGCATTGGTGTAGGAGAGCGCCTTCTTAAAGTTCTCCAGTGCCTGTTTCACTTCGGGGCTTGCCCAATCGGTCGTTCCGGTCCACAGGCCGTTGTACTTGTCCACGCCAAGCGAACCGAGCAAGATGGTCTCGAAGAGGTGCATGGCCGTCCATTGCTCACCCATCGCCAGTGGCGTGACGCCAGCCGCCTGCAATTTGTCCATAGCGGCACACCACTCGTCAATGGTAGCAGGGACCTCAATACCGTTATCGGCCAGGAGCTTGGGATTGTACCACAAGACGTTCGCGCGGTGGATGTTGACCGGCACAGAATAAATCTTGCCGTCCTCTGAGATAAGAGGAATGAGTGTCTCGGGCATGACCTGCAACCAACCTTCCGCCTCATACAGGTCGTTGAGCGGTTGGAGCTGGCCAGCCTTGACGTAAGTGCCGATCAACTCCTGCCCAGCGTGACCCTGCCAGGAATCAGGTGAATTGTTGGCCTGTAGGCGTGTTGCTAAAACGGCCCGGGCGTTCGTGCCGGCGCCGCCTGCCACGGCCGCGTTGATGAACTCAATGTTGGGATACTTGGCCGCGAAGACCTTGACCATGGCTTCCAGCCCCTCGTCCTCGCCGCCGGCCGTCCACCAGGAGAAGACCTCCACTTGTTGTTTGGTAGGCGGTTCTGTGACCTGAGGCGGCTTCGTCGGCGCAGGGGCCTCGGTGGGCGATGCCGGGGTCTGGGGAGCGCCGCAGGCGGTCAGCAAGACTGCCGTCAGCGCCAGAGCGCTAAAAAGCGTGAGAGAAACTTGCTTGAGGGACATCTTTTTCTCTTTTCCTGAACTTGAGATGAGACGGATTCAAACACTCCAGACTCGAAAGAGTGCGCTTACAATACAATATTTATCCCTCTCGGCTGCTACAATTGCTTTTCGGACATTTCTTGGACACGGAACGGACATGAATCGGAATGATTTCACCAGTCTGTTCAAAGATTTGCTCCTCCGGCTCTACGACTTGACGGCAATAGAAATGCATCCTCTGACAGCTCACTTCCTGCTACCGGTCGGCGAGGAGAAACATCGCGCCGAAGCCGTGCAGCGTCTTATCGTGGAAGAAATCGAACGGTTGCGCCCGAAAGGCGATCCTATTCTGCCCTCGCCGGAGTGGCGACCATATCTGATTCTGCGGCAACGTTATGTAGATGGAGAAAATCCGCGCCATATCGCGGCGCTCTTGTGTATTGGCGAGCGTCAATTTCGCCGCGACCACAGCCGCGCCTTGCAGGCCCTGAGCCTTCGAATCTGGGAACGCTATTTTTCCCTGCTGGACTCGGATGCTACGCCGATGGCCGGAGAGGAACATCAACTGTTCGAACCGCAGGCGGAGACGCTCGACCTGAATGAGATTGTGCGCGGCATCAGCGCTTTGCTCGCGCGCCGGCTGGCAATTGAACGCGTGCGTTTGGATGTGGCGTTTTCCCCGCAACCTCTGCCGATCGTTGCCGATCGGACGCTGCTACGGCAGCTTATCTTGACTCTGCTCAATTACGCTCTCCACCTCCATCGCGAGGAGGTGGTGCGCCTGACCCTGAAAGCCGATCCAAGCCCTACGCTGGCCGTTTCTTTCTCGCTTGAATCGGACTGGCGCAATCTGTACGAGGCCGAACGCGATTCGCTTGACTTTGCCCGGCGCATTGCCGCCGACCTGCAGGCGTACCTGGAAGAACGCTTCCCAACTACCCCGACCACGCATGAAGCAACCCTTGTGCTCTATCTCAATGCCCCTTCTCAGCGTACCGTATTGGTAGTGGACGACCAGGCGGTTGCTCAACGTATGTATCAACGCTACCTCTCCGCCAGCGGCTTGAAAGTCGTTGGGCTGACCGATCCGGAGCAAACCCTTCCCCTGGCCCGGCACTTGCAGCCAGCCGCCATCATTCTAGATGTGATGATGCCTCACGTTGACGGCTGGGAGATTTTGCAGGCCTTGCAACTGGAATCCCAAACCCGTTCCATCCCCGTCCTTGTTTGTTCTGCCTGGGGAGATGCCGAACTTGCTCATTCGTTGGGCGCGGCAGCTTTCCTCAAAAAACCAATTATCCAAGAAGATTTGCTTGCGGTCCTGACGCGGTGGCATCTGCTTGAGGAGTGACTCCCTATGCGTTGGTTACAGACAGTAGCCCGCGGCGACCAAGAGGTGCAAGACATCATGCGCGAGAATGCCCGCACTCTGGTGTATACCGTGGCGGGATTGTATTTCGTTATCCACGTGGTGGGCACAGTAGGACTCCCCCATATTTTCAGTCCTAGTCTCTGGATCATCTCGATCTACATGGCCTTGCTGGTCGGGGGGACGTTGCGACTTTTGAAACGGCATTATTTCCTTTCTCAGATCCTATGGTTGATCGGGCTGGGAATCGCTATCTTCCTGGCGTATTCTCTCTACGGCGCGCCACAAACGTTATTTTTGTGGATGGTCTTACCATTGCTGGCGATCGCTACACTGGGGGTTCCGGTTGCTGCCGGCGGTGTCTTGCTCATCCTGATCTCCCTCGGGGCCCTCCTGCGCTCCGGCGCTCTGACTACCGGCTACGGGATGGGTATTGCGCTGGGCAGCGTGTTCCTCTCGAGTTTGGGATGGAGTGCCTTGGGCCGCCTGTTGACCGCCCTCGATACCGCTTCTTAATCACTACCATCAGGCGCAACAATTGCTGGAAGAGACCCGCAACCACCGCGCGGAAATCAGTCGTATCCTGAAAGACCGCGATCAGGCCAACTATCAACTCGAACAAGCCAATAAAATGCTGGCCTTCGCGCGCGCCCAGGCGGAAGAAGCGCGCGGAAATCGCAACCGCTTTGTCTTGGCCGTGAGTCATGAGCTGCGTAGCCCGCTCAATTTCATCATCGGCTTCAGCGATCTGATGGTCAACGTGCTGCAGACCTATGCCCCTCTGGGGCAATGGCCGCCTGGGCTCTACGATGATATTCAAGAAATCTATGCTTCGAGCAGGCATCTCATGCGCCTTATCAATGACATCCTCGATATGGGGAAGATCGAGGCCGGGCAAATGACCCTCTACCGTGAACGAGCGCGCATCGAACAGGTTGTCGAGGAAGTGCGCGCCATGCTAGAACACGCTTTCGAACAGAAGGGTATCGAATTACGCATCGAGATTCAACCCGATTTGCCACCCATGTTTATGGATACCACCCGTATCCGCCAGGTGTTGTTAAACCTGCTCAACAATGGTCTGCGCTTTACCGATCAAGGATACGTTGCCCTGCGCGTGGAACGCCGAGACGATGCTCTCCTTGTCAGCGTGCGTGACACGGGCAGCGGAATCGCTCCGCAGGATTTGCCGAAGGTGTTTGAAGAGTTCCGTCAGGTGGGCGGGGAGAACTGGCGTCGGCGCGCCGGCAGCGGACTCGGATTGCATATCAGCCGTCAATTCGTCGAACTACATGGCGGCGAAGTGGGCGTGGAAAGCGCCCCCGGCGAAGGAACTCTTTTTTACTTCACCTTGCCCCTTACCCCAACCCATTACGACCTTTCTGTCGTAACTCAGGCTACTCCACCAGTGCCTAGCCAGCCTCCCGTCCTCCTTCTCTCTCCAGACCCCGAAGATGCGCCTGTCCTTCAACGCTTGTTGGACGAATACCGTCTGCATCTCGTGACTTCCCCTGAAGAGGCTCTTCGTAAGACGCGCGAATTGTTCCCGCGCGCCATCCTGCTTTCTGGCGAGGTAGACCCATTGCCTCCTGGGCAATTACCCTATGAGTTGCCCGTGATACGCTTTGGTCTGCCGCGCCCTTTCCTGGAGGATCACAAGATTCACGCCTATCTGGTTAAGCCGCTGGCGCGCCAGAAACTCTTGCAAACTCTACAGAACCTGGGAAAGCCCACGGCGCGTCTGTTGGTCATCGATGACGACCCGGCCATGATTCGATTCATCCAGCAGGTCTGCCGCGCGGAGAAGCGAGCGCAGTATACGCTGTTCAGCGCTTTTTCTGCGGCTCAGGCCGATGACATCCTGGCCCAGCAGTCTGTTGATGCCATCTTGCTCGATCTAGAACTACCGGATATGCACGGAATCGAGTGGTTAAAAGACCTGCACTCGCGCCCGGATACAAATGGTATCTCGATTGTTATCATCTCGGCGCAAGATGCCCCAACAGGTCTACTTCCCCCCGGCCGTCCCGCGCTCGAACTCTTCCTGCGCCGCTCACTCCAGCCAGAAGTGCTGGCCACATGTATCCGAGCTGCGCTGGACCAGATTCCTCCACAATATCCTTGAGGTCAAGGCGACACAGGAGTAGTCGCGGGTGGGATCACGGACGAGGCATCGTACACAACCAGATCGGAAAAGACGACTGCAAGCGGAGTCTCTTCGCCCGAAAGCGCAAACAGCCCTATCTGACCGGAGCGAAAGAGCGTATCGCGCGACGCGAACTGAAAGCGATCGTTGAGAAAGAGATACATCTCTGACCCCACAGCCCAGATGCCCAAGGTGACTTCGCCCGGCGCGCCGCGAGGCGCGTCGCCGCTTTCTTGCCATGCTCCCAATGGGACAATTTGCCCTCCTTGGGCGCGCTCCAGACGCGCCTGACCCTGACAATTAAGAACATACCGGTAGTAATCCCCCTGGCTCGCGGCGCGAAACAACACACCATAGGCATCTTTTTGACGGCATAGGTTCAGACGGGCGGTTACTTGCAGATGGAAATCGGCCAACACCGGGCCAGCGCGCAGGGTCATCAGGTAAAGACCCTTCCTGGTTACAGAGAGAATCAGGCGGTTATTCTCCAAAACCGCGCTCGCGGATGGCGAAATGACCGTCATCCATACTTCTGGTTGACCGAAATGATCGCGGAAGATCAGCCCACTCGGCGTTGGTAGAGACTCCGGCGTTGAAGTGGGAAAGGGACAAGAGGTGGGCGTTCGAGTAGGCGGAAACCAAAGCACGGTTGGCGTGAAGATCGCCGTGATTGGGGGGGTGACTGTTGGCGCGCTCGGCGCGTTCAGGGCGACACACGCGGTCAGTAGTCCTATACAGAAGACAAGAGGGAGATAGACCCGCGGCACATCTCTAAAGATACCACAAAACCTACCGACAGACCCTTGCAGGAACTAATCAGGACCGCCCCGACCACAATTAAGAATGTTGTCGTTGTTCCTCCCTCTATATGTCAGACAATAAATGTTGTAGAATGGGAGAAGCAGCGCGAAGAGGTCTGTGTGAAGGAGAAACGACATGGCAGAAACATCGGTCCTGGTTACGGGCGCGTGCGGCGAGATCGGCCAGGCGCTGATTCAGGCACTCTCGACTCGGGGAGCGTATCGGATTGTGACCACCGACCTGTTGCCCCTGCCGGCGAGCCTCCAGGCGCTCTCGGAGGAGCATCTCCAGGGCGATTTGGTCAACAAGGTCAAGATCTTTTACGATTACGATTTCGATCTCATCTTTCATTTGGCGGCCTCCCTCTCCTCGAAAGCGGAGGTGGCGACCGAGGAGGCCCACCGGATTAATGTCGAGGGGACCATGCAGCTGTTGATGCTGGCGGCGTACAAGTCGGAAAAACGCGGCCGCGCGGTCAAATTCCTCTTCCCCAGTTCGATTGCCGTCTATGGCTTGCCAGACCAAACGACAAAATATGCTGTTGGGAAGGTAAAAGAGGACGAATGGAATACACCGCACACAATGTATGGCTGCAACAAACTCTACTGTGAGAAACTGGGGATGTATTACAGCCGTTACTACGGTCAGCGGCACCTGGACCCACAGCCGCCCGCCATGCTCGATTTCCGCGCCCTGCGTTTTCCCGGCCTGATCGGCGCCTTTACCCTGCCTTCGGGCGGTACAAGCGATTATGGCCCCGAAATGCTCCATTGCGCGGCGGAGGGCAAACCGTACGCCTGTTTTGTGCGCGCGGATACCCGTCTTCCGTTTATGGCAATGCCCGATGCGATTAAAGCCTTGATGCTTCTAACCGATGCGCCGCGCGAGGTGCTCCATCACGTCGTCTACAATGTGAGCAGTTTTAGCCTAACGGCCGAGGAATTTCGCGCCCGCGCCTTGCGTGCGTTCCCCGGCGCAGAAATTACCTTTGAGCCACAGCCGCGCCGACAGGGTATCGTCGACTCCTGGCCCTCCGATGTGGACGACTCGCTTGCCCGCGCCGAGTGGGGCTGGCAGCCCGATTACAATGTCGAGCGGTTCTTTAGTGAGTATCTCCTCCCAAACATCCGCCGCCGCTATGGCTGGGGCGATTCCCGCGTGCGAACGAAGGAGTGAGGCTACCTCACGCGGATCTCATTCCGCAGCGGAAGAAACGCTGTCCTTTGCCGACGTGTGACACTTTAATGACCTGCTCCCGTTCTGAGCCAACCGAAACCATCCGCAACGGCACCCCGACCAACTCCTGGACGCGCTCCAGGTAGTTCTTGGCCGCGGCCGGCAAGTCCTGCCAGCGGCTCACGACAGAGATATTCTCCTGCCAAGCGGGTAGTTCTTCGTACACCGGCTCGAACGCCGTCAGGTTGGTTGCCCCATACGGCAAGTCGGTTACCGTTTGATTACCGGAACGGTAAGCCGTACAGATTTTCACGGTCTCGAGTCCGGAGAGGATGTCCAATTTTGTGACGACGAACTCGGTCAGGCCGTTGAGACGCGCCGAATAGCGCAACAGGACCCCGTCCAGCCAGCCGACTCGACGTGGGCGGCCGGTCGTCGTACCATATTCGTCCCAGGGATTTGCACCCGTGCCGCGCAAACGCAACGCCAGATCGTCCAATATCTCGGTCGGGAACGGGCCGCTGCCGACGCGCGTCTGGAACGCCTTGACCACGCCGGTCACGCGTGCATCGCGCGCTGCCGTCAATCCCAGACCAAGACCGGTCAATGCACCGGCGGCAGTAGTCGTGGAGGACGTCACGAACGGATAGGTGCCGAAGTCCAGGTCAAGCAGCGTCCCCTGCGCTCCTTCTGCGAGAACCGTCTTACCTTCCTGCAAGGCGCGATTCAGTTCTAGAGAGGCGTCGGTCACATAATCCTTCAAACGCGCTGCCCAGGAGCGTGCTTCCTCACAAATTGCCGCAGTATCCAACGTAGGGGCGCCTAGTCTTTGTAAGGCGCGATTGGCTTCGGCAAGGTGATCTCCCACGCGTTCCACGAAGTCCTCTTGCAACAAATCTGCCATCCGCAGTCCATGCCGACTGGCCTTATCCATGTAGGCTGGGCCGATACCACGTCCGGTCGTGCCGATGCTACTCTTGCCACGCGTCGCTTCCTGAGCCTTATCGAGTGCCTGGTGCGCCGGCGTGACAAGGTGCGCCGCGTAGGAGATACGTATCCTCTCTGGGTTGATCGCTATCCCGGCTTGGATTAAGCGATCCATTTCCTCCAGCAGAGTGCGCGGATGGATGACCATGCCATTGCCGAGAACGGCGATCACGCCTGGCTGGAGGATGCCGGAGGGGATCAGATGTAGTTTGAAGATTCGCTTGCCCACCGTTACCGTATGGCCGGCGTTGTCGCCGCCGTTGTAGCGGGCGGCGTATGCTGCGCGCGCGGCGAACCAGTCCACAAAACGTCCCTTGCCCTCATCCCCCCACTGGGTGCCAACGATAACATGCAGGGGCATCGTTCGCTCCTTACTCCGTAGAATCAGCGGTCACATTATATCAGAAGCAGAGGAAAGCCGACATTGCTCGCCGGTGAAGTCGGCGGTTTCAGGGAACTTGGTATACTTAATGTGCCATGAGCCGCTTGCCTGTTTCCACCCGTCGGTTGATTCTGGCCGGAATCATCGTCGCGACTCTGCCATGCTACTGCCTGGGCTTTTTGGCGGCGGAACGGGCGCCGGCCTCCGCGACTGCCACGCCAACCTCCACCGAAACAGGAACGCCGACCCCGACTCTGTTCTTTTCTTCTCCCACCTACACCGAGACGTCGTCGGCGACGCCAACTGGCACCCCCTCCCTGACTCCTACGCTAACTTCTACGTTTACGCCTTACCCCACCTATACTCCCCTTCCTACCCTGACTCCTTCTGCTACCGATACTCCTCTGCCCACCTCGACGCCGTTTCCCACAGTTCCCCCTCCGGCTACCGCTACGTTCACTTCCTCGCCTATTCCTACCGGAACGCCTACGGAGACCCCGACTCCTACTCCATAACGAAGACTAACGCGGCGTGGAGAGCACCATAGATGCCACTACAATCAAAGCTAGGATGATCACGACGGCGCTGTACACGCGCTGCTGACGCCAGGAACGGGAGGCAGATTTCTTCTCTCGTGGGCGTGGCATCATACATCCTTTCCATATAGGGGTAGCACGCGCCGCAGAGCCGCCTCGAGTTCTTCGAGTGCCAGCGGCTTGGTCAAGTAGGCGTCGGCGCCCATTGCCAGCGCCGTATCTACCATCACGTCTGCTGCTTCGCTGGTTAACATGATGATCGGGAGGTGTTTGAGGTCGGCGCGTTGGCGGAGGAATTCCAGCAAATCGAGGCCGCTGACTACGGGCATGTGAATATCCAGCAAGAGCACGTCGGGGCGCTGGCCGCTCAACAGGGCTTTTGCCGTGGAGCGGGCGTCCCGAAAGGTGCGAGTCTCGAAGCCAAGCAGACGGAGCATCAGTTGCACCGCGTTGCTCATTTCGGAATCATCGTCCACAATCCATGCGGTCTTCATGGCGCGTCGTCCAAGTGAGCATGGATGCTTTCGGCCAACAAGCGGTTGATGCCGGGCACGGAAGTTAGTTCCTCGATGGTCGCGGCTTGAATCTTGTCCAGCGAGCCGAAACGCTGCAAGAGGGCGCGGCGTCGCGCTGGGCCAATGCCGGGGATGGAATCCAGACGCGAGGCCAGGCCCTGCCGATTCCGTTTGGCACGATGGGCCGTGATGGCGAAACGGTGCGCTTCGTCGCGAATGCGTTGGAGCAGGTACAACCCCTGGGAATGGCGCGGCAGAGAAAGCGGTTGCGAACGCTGCGGTAAAAAGATTTCTTCCTCCTGCTTTGCCAAGCCGGCCACCGTGATGATCTCCTGCACGCCAAACTGCTCCAGAACACGCACAGCGCGCCCGAGTTGGCCCTTGCCGCCATCCACAATCAACAAATCGGGTAAGTGAGCAAAGGCAGGGTCCACTTTGGCGCCGGGTTGCTGCGCCAGTTGTTGCGCTGCCTGCCAGCGTTTGAAGCGGCGTATCAAGACCTCCTCCATGGAGGCAAAGTCATCCGGGCCGCTGACGGATTGGATGTTGAATCGGCGGTAGAGTTTCTTATCCGGAACGCCTTGGACGAAGACCACCATCGAACCGACGGAAGCCGTGCCTTGTGTATTGGAGATATCATAACACTCGATGCGATTCGGCGGGGCGGACAGGCCAAAGGTTTGCTGCAACTCGGCCAGGGCTTGTTCCTGACGATGGGTATCCGCCTGCCAACGCGCGCGCAAGGCCTGCAACGTCTCCGCGGCGTTTTCGGCGGCCATGCGCACCAGTTCATGAGGTTGACCCCGGCGCGGGATGAGCATTTCCACTCTTTCACCACCGCGTCGGGCTCGTAACCATTGCCGGATGATGCGAGCCTCCTCGATCTCCTGGGGCAAAATCAACCGGGAGGGAACGCCGGCGGCTTCGGTGTAGAATTGCTTGACGAATTGCGCCAGGACTTCGGCATCGGAGGCTTCTTCCGCGCCTTCCAAGACAAAGTACTCGCGGCCGATGAGTTTGCCGCCGCGAATGAAGAAGACCTGCATACAAGCCTCCCCATCTGCGCGTGCCAGGGCGAGCACGTCCGAATCGAGGTAATCGGGCGAGAAGATAACTTTCTGGCGCTCGACGATGGTCTGTAATGCTTTGATCTTGTCGCGTAAGGCAGCGGCGCGCTCGAACTGGAGTTGGTTGGCGGCCTGTTCCATTTCCCGTTGCACGCGGGCGATGACCGGCTCACTGTGGCCGCTGAGGAACGCCTCGAGGTCGGCGATCATCTGGCGGTATTCGGTTTGTGATACGGCGCCGATACAAGGCGCCAGGCAGAGTTTGATATCGTAGTAGAGGCAGGCACGCGCGTCGTGACCGGTGATTTCGCGCGCGCAGGTCAGATAGGGAAAGACTCGTCGCAGCACGTCCAGAGTTTGATGAACGGCCCAAGCGGAGGTGTAAGGGCCAAAATAGCGCGCGCCGTCGTTCTGCATGTGTCGCGTCACGCTCACGCGGGGGAAAGGCTCGTTCCAGTGAATTTTTATGTAAGGGTACTGCTTGTCGTCCTTCAGGCGCACGTTGTAGCGCGGGCGATGTTGCTTGATGAGGTTCATCTCGAGGATGAGCGCCTCGAGTTCGGAATCGACGACGATCCACTCGATATCGGCGATCTCGCGCGCCAGGCGGCGCGTTTTTGCGTCCTGACCACCGCCGGTATGAAAGTACGAGCGAACGCGGTTGCGCAGGTTGACCGCCTTGCCAACGTAGATGATCTTCCCCTCCGCGTTCTTCATCAGGTAACAGCCAGGACGTTCCGGCAAAGTGTCCAGAACGCTTTGCAGGTGGGTTGAAGCTTTGGGTGGTTTCATCGGAGCAACGTTTCCTCGCCGCGCGCAATGATAGCATAAAATCTGCCCGCTGAGTCGCAAAAGGAGAAGCGCGCTTTTTTGTTAGAGGAAGACAAAAAAGTGCATGGCCTTATTACAGAGCCATGCACCTGGGCAATAGGCGTGAACCGAGTCTTGGGTCAGCGCTTGGGGCCGCGACCATGCCCGCGATCCGGTTTAGGGGGGCGCGTCCCGTCGGGACGCCCTTGACCCTGATCGGGCGACTGCGGTGTGCAAGGAGGAGTACAGAGTCGATCTCGCTTTCGATCTCGATCTCGATCACGGTCTCGCTCTCGATCCTGCTTGCGGAGGCGATCTGGCAGGCCATCGCCGTCCTGGTCTCCTGCTGAAGTCGCGCCCTTTGGACGACCAAGGATGCCCAAGCCATGCCAGATCTCACCCCAGCCTTGGCCGTTGCGTCGCGCTTCCAGCAGAGCGTTGGGGTCAACTCCCTCCATCATACGCGCGGTGTGCATGGCTAGTACGATCTGACCCCAGCCAAAGCCTTCGCAGAAATATTGCTTTACCTGCTGGTAATCCACGCCGTAACGCTCTGCGATGCGCGCACCGAATGGATGAGGCGGAGCGCCCTCCTGGCAATAGAATCCCCGCCCTGTGGGCGTTTCTATGGGCTCGTCGGTAGGAGTCTCGGCAGGTTCTGGCGTTGGGGTCGCGGAGGGTTCTTCCGTTGGCGCGGCGTTCTGGATCGCGCTGGCGGCGAAACTGCCATCGGCGTTCCATGTTCCGCTGACGGTTACTGTGACGCCGACGGTCAGGGTGGTCAGATCAAACCCAGGCGGCGCATAGACGACGATGTTCTGGCCGGCTTCCGTCTGAAGCAGGAAGACGCCGTGCTCCGCGCCGATCGCTGTGACGACACCGCTCAGTTCAGTCGCTTCACTCTGGGCATATGCTGGCGCGACGGGGAACGCGAAGAGAAACGTCACGAGAAGAGCAAGAACGCTCAGGGAAAATGTTTTACGCATAGAAACCTCCTTACCAAGTTATGGATTCGCGATGAAACCGATTTCCTGCCAGATGGTTTCCCAGTCCTTTTCCAGCAACATCTGAAGCAATGTTTCGGCGGGGATGTCTGTCGCCTCGCTGGTTTCGAGAGCAATGAGGATGTTGTCGAAACTATATCCCTGACAGAACCACAGCATTACCTGCTCATAGGGGATGCCGTAGGTTGTGGCGATGTCTTGTCCGATAGGGTTGGGATCGGATTCGCTGCAACGGATGTCCACGGTCGGCGTGGCTTTGTCCGCGAGAGCGGGGGCCGTCGAGAGAGGAACCTGACTCTGGCAGGAAATGAGCACGAGAAGGAACATAGGGAGAACGAACCGGGTCTTTTTCATTGCTGCCTCGCGGAGAAATGTTGCTTTGCATCCATTATGACGATTCGGCGACCGTTTTGCAACGGGTCAGGCGAAAAGTCTCTTGGGGCGAATCGCTTGTGACCGGCGCACGGTGAAAAAGGGTCGCCACTTTGGTTGGAGTCCATTTGCCAACGTGTGCTGTGCATTCGCTGACAAGGCAAGGGAGTTCGTCCTATACACGAGCGCAATCCGCTTGGGAG
>DAOTWG010000023.1:0-47210 GCA_034436015.1 Anaerolineales bacterium | reverse complement strand
GCTTGGCCGGGTCGCCGGACTTGAAGATGCCCGAGCCGACGAAGACGCCGTCCATGCCGAGTTGCATCATCAGCGCCGCGTCGGCGGGGGTGGCCACGCCGCCGGCTGCGAAATTGACCACCGGCAGGCGGCCGAGTTCTTTGGTCTCCTTGACCAGTTCGTAGGGCGCGCCGATTCCCTTGGCGTAGTGCATCAATTCCTCGTCGGCCATGGTGGTCAAGCGGCGGATTTCGCCCAGCACGGCGCGGGCGTGACGGACGGCTTCAACTATGTCGCCGGTGCCGGCCTCGCCTTTCGTGCGTATCATCGCCGCGCCTTCGCCAATGCGCCGCAGCGCCTCGCCCAGGTTGCGGCATCCGCACACGAACGGGACCTTGAAGAGGTGCTTGTTGATGTGATGCTCCTCATCGGCGGGCGTCAATACTTCAGACTCGTCAATGTAGTCCACACCGATGGCTTCGAGAATCTGCGCCTCGACGAAGTGCCCAATGCGGCACTTGGCCATGACCGGGATGCTGACCGCGTCCATGATCTTGAGAATCAGTTCGGGGTCCGACATGCGCGCCACCCCACCCTGGGCGCGGATATCGGCCGGGACGCGCTCCAGCGCCATGACGGCGCACGCGCCCGCGTCTTCTGCAATCTTGGCGTGTTCAGGAGTGACAACATCCATGATAACGCCGCCTTTGAGCATTTGCGCCAAGCCTTTTTTAACGGCAAAGGTGCCAGTCTGTGGTTCCATAGGCCAACTCTCCTCTAACAACAACATTTCTTGTGTTTTCTTGTGTTTTGCGATTTTACCATTGACCAAGACAAAACGGAGTGAAGAGTTTGCTCAACTATCCCTAAAAAAAGAAGCAGGATGGGTTTTGGCGAACCGTTATCATCGGATTCTTGCGGCCCTGAACCATCACGAAGTATTCTGAGCCGATTGTCTTGAAAAAACCGGTGTGGCGCTTTATTCAGCGTAGTGCTGTATCAGCGTTAGCTTCCCGCGCTCAATAACCACCCAGTGCTCGTAGAGTTTTCCCCGATAAATGTATGTAATGCGATAACGACCCGCTGCTAGATTGCTCAGACCAATGTTCTCGCGCCAGCAACTTTGCGGGTTGATGGTCTCGGGAGCGTACGATTCGATGGTCAGAAAGAACCTATTCCCCACCTCTTCCGGCGGATAGGATTGTATGGTAGGGGTAAGGGAAAGAAACTGTTCCTCTCGATTGATCAGGCGCAAGGCCAGCGCGCCGCGTCCGGCAGGAGGCTGCAAATACAGCTCTGGATTGAGCGTGCTTGCGTAATTTTCGGCTTCAAGGCGCACTTCAAAATGCAAATGGCTGCCCGTTGCGGAGCCGCTCATCCCTACCAGACCCAGCGTATCCCCTTCTTTGACGGCTTGTCGGGCCTGCACCTCGACGCGCGACAAATGGGCATAGAGCGTGTACAGGCGCGGATAAGGCATGTTCGAGAAATTGTGCTCCAGGATGACTACGTTTCCGTAAAAGTTCGGCCAGGGAGCAAGCAAGGTCTGGCGATCATCGCCGGCGTACCTGACGATGCCATCCGCTGCGGCCAGCACAGGCGCACCGAACGGCGCTGGAAACTCGACGCCGTGATGGGGAACGCGCGTCTTGCCTTGCGTGCTGCCGTAGCGATAGGAGGCATCCACCCAAACGTCTTGTCCTGTGATAGGCAGAGCAAACACAAAGAGGCCATCCTCGATACAATAGTCGCTTGTTAGCAAATCGCATTTTGCCGCTGGGGGAGCCACAGGCGATAGGGTGACCGCCGCCGGCGCCGGCGAGGGCAGAAGAGTGATCGAAGGTTGATTGCCGTTGCTACAGCACCGAGCGGTCATTTGCGTCGCCGGGGGAGAAGACGAGGTGGAAGACGGCGCAGTACAGCCGGCTGCCAACAGCAACAAAGTAAAGAAAACGCCGCAACGTCTCATCTCAGGGCAAACCGACAGCGCTCTTGTACTCCTTGATGTAAAGCGGCCTCCGCTTGCTTCGCGCGCGTCTCTGTTGCTTCCAGCGCCGCCAGGGCGCTTTCCCCTTGCTCGCCGGCCGGCAGGCTCTGGACGTTCAAACGCACGGCACAGGCGGCGGCGGTCAGGGCGGCGCGGGCCAGAACAGCGGCGGCGATGGCATTGCCAATGACGTTTAGCTTGCCTAGCGCTACGCAACGCTCGGCTAACGCCAGGACTTGCGCTGCCTGCTGGGCGGTAGCCAGAGGAATACGGATGGCTTCCAGAGTTGCCGCCTCGATGGCAACGGCCCGCGCCGCCCGTTGCTCCTCTGTATCCTGCGACAAGCGAAACGCCGCAAGCAACTGCCCATAGATGCCTGCATCTTCGTCTGTCCGCACCGCGAGTTCCCGGCGCAAATGCTCTGCGTGATCCCGAATCTCTTTCATTTGCGCCGATACGGTCTCATAGCCGGGTCGGTCAACGGTCAAGCCGGCGACCATGGCGACAAGCGCGGCGGCCATGGCGCCGGTATATGCCGCTGCTGCTCCTCCGGCCGGCGTGGCTCGCGGCTCTGCCAGGGCGTCGAGAAATGTCCCTCGCTCCTCCAAAAACGCTTGTTTCAGACGTTCCTCGAGAATTTTCTCCGATGTGAACCCCTCGAGTTGTAAGGTCTGTGCTGCCGTTGCGCTAATCGCCTCGCGCGGAATCAAACCCACCAGTTCCGCGTGATGAATGCACGTTCCGAGCGCCTCGGCTTCGCGTCGCACCGCCTCCACGACGGTTTGCAACGAAGTCTGGCGGTAATCTGTGAGATTGATGGAAACTTGCGCTCGTCCGCCTACAAGCAGCCCTAACGCTTTGACGGCCGGCAGTCCGCCGGCAGAGGCGCGAATTTTGCGCGCAATCGCGCGTGCGACCTCTGCTTCGTCGGTGTCCAGGTAGATGTTATAGGCGATGAGCGGCATTCGCGCCCCGATGACGGTCGCGCCGGCTGGCCCTAGCCGCGCCGGCCCGTAATCGGGTTGCCGCGCCGGGTTGGTCTCAATTTCAGATTTCAACCCTTCGTATTGCCCTCGCCGGATAGCCTCCAGCCGTACACGTTCCGGTCGAGTTGCCGCCGCCTCGTACAGGTACACCGGAATATCCAATTCACGCCCGACTCGCTCTCCCAAACGCCGCGCCAGAGCGACACATTCCTCCAGCGTAACGCCGGAAAACGGTACGAACGGCACGACATCCGTTGCCCCCAAACGCGGGTGGACGCCCTGATGCTGGTTGAGGTCAATGCGCGCTGCCGCTTCGCGTACGGCGCGAAACACTGCCTCCAGCACGGCTTCGGGATGGCCGGCCACTGTTAGCACGGTGCGGTTGTGATCGTCGTCGGAATGTCTGTCGAGCAAGACCGCGCCGGGTACGCTCTGCGCCGCGATGCAAATAGCCTCCACCACCTCTTCGCGGCGCGCTTCGGAGAAGTTCGGCGCGCAAACAACCAGGGGATAGGACATATGATTGCGCCGTTGCCCTTACAACCGGATCACTTTCGGGTTGCCTTTTCCTAGTTCACCCAGGGCGTTCCGACAGTCGAAGATAAGTTGCGCTGACTCCAGGATGGCTGGATAATCATATACCTGGTGATTGGTGACGATGACCACCATGTCGGCCTGGCGCGCTGTCTCCAACAACATTTCGTTGGGAATGCTCTCCATGCGCCAGCCTTCGTGTTCGTGATGAATGGCAGGGATGTAGGGATCGTGGTATTGCGTCAGTGCTCCCTTCTTGCGCATCAAGGCAATCACATCCAGAGCCGGCGATTCGCGCACGTCATCCACATCGGGTTTATACGCCGCGCCCAACACCAGAACCAGACTCCCTCTGAGCGGCTTGCCGCGTTCATTCAGCGCATCCATGACACGCGCCACCACGTAGCGCGGCATGCCGGTGTTGATTTCGCTCGCCAGTTCGATAAAGCGCGCGGTGTAATTGAGCGATCTCATCTTCCAGGAGAGATACAACGGATCGATCGGGATGCAGTGACCGCCAAGGCCCGGGCCGGGCGTGAACTTCATGAAACCGAACGGTTTCGTCGCCGCTGCCTCGATGACCTCCCATACATCCACACCTAGCCGCTCGCACATGATCGCCATCTCGTTGACCAGGCCGATGTTAATCATGCGGAACGTGTTTTCGAGCAACTTGGCCATCTCTGCCGCCTCGGCGGAGGAGACCGGCACGACGGTTTGAATGGCGTTGCTATACCAAGTAGAGGCCACCTCCAAGCAGGAAGGCGTAAGGCCGCCGATTACTTTCGGGGTGTTGTAGGTTGTCCAGTCCTTGCGGCCTGGGTCCACGCGTTCGGGGGAGAAACACAAGAAAATCTCCTTGCCTATCTTCAGGACGCTTTTCTCGGTAAGCATCGGCGCGACCAGTTCGCGCGTGGTGCCTGGGTACGTCGTAGATTCCAGCACAATGACCATGCCGGGATGAAGGTATTTGGCCAGTTGCTCAACGGCGGAGATGATGTAGGACATATCCGGGTCGCCGGTCTTACGCAACGGGGTTGGAACGCAAATGCTTACCGCATCCACCTCGGCCAGCGCCGCGAAATCGGCTGTCATTGTTAACCGCCCGGCCTGTTGCAGACGCGCCAGGGTCTCGGAAGGGACATCCTGCACATAGGAATGTCCCCGACGGAAGGCTGCTACCTTGCGCTCGTCGGGGTCAACGCCGATGACCTGGTAGCCGGCCTCGGCAAAGACCACTGCCAGCGGCATGCCGACATATCCCATGCCCAGCACGCCAACGCGCGCAGTCTTGTCGCGCAATTTTCGTATAAGGGTCTCTTTCGTGGTCATAGTCTCTCCGGTATGCGCGCTACGATTTGATCATGATAAGCAGCATCTTGAAGGGAGTAAGGGCTTTAAGCGCGTGCGGTTGCCCGGCTGGCATTTGAATCAGCTGTCCGGCGGCAAGGCGATGAGGAACACCGCTTACCGCCACTTCTGCCTCACCCTCGATTCCCAGGACAAGCACCTCGAAAGGCGCTGTGTGTTCACTCAGGCCCTCGCCGGCGTCGAAAGCAAATGCAGTCATTGTCCCGCCGGCTTGCTTTACCAGCGTGCGGCTGACAACCGCTCCTTTCTGGTACGATACCAGCGAGGAAAGCAGAGAAACGCTTGGGGAAAGAGTGGTTGCTGAATCGGACATGGATTATTCTTGCGAGAAGGAGCGGCTCACTGTCGCAAATAATCGGAGTCCAGTCCCTTTCTACCAGACTTTCGGGATTCCGGGAATGTCGCGCTACTGACGTTCAGAGACCTCGCAGGCCAGGCCATACCATTTCTTAAAGAACCGTGTCTTTAGGGGGGCCGGCAGAGCTCGCGTGAACTTTGGTTCCGAATGGGGAGGCCTGTCGTTGGGCGCGGGCCGGTTGAGATTGCAGGAACGGACGCAGGTATAGAATGAGAACGTCCACCTTGGACATGATCTCGTGGTAGGTGATCCTGAAATTGGTATGACGCCGAAGAACCTTGGCTGGCATTTCTTGCCGCTCGGGTAACATTCGTTCTGCAAAGCGGCGAGGAACGGCGCAGTATGCTCGGATCGCATTTCTGCTACAACGCCTGAATCCTGCGTTATGCACACTAGGCCGTAGAGGCTGAAGAAGTTGGGTATAGGCAAGCAGCAAAGTTTCATCTTGGGTGATAACGGTTTGGGATTTTAAAACAGACTCAACTGCTTGGGTGCTTCCTTTGCTTCGAGGCGCGGCGTCGGCACGCTGCGCGCCAGGGCGGCACGCGCCTGTTCTAGCAACTGCGGCAGACGGGCGAAATCCTGCACAATGGTCGGCTTGAGCGAGGCCTGGTGCAGGGCTGCCGCCGGGTGAAACATGGCGATGATGAAGCGTTCGCCTGCGCGCCGCATCTGTCCGTGCACCGCGCTGATTTTGGCGCCGGGTAGAAATTTGCTCATCGAGTAGCGCCCCAGTGTGATAATGATTTTGGGGTTGATTGCTGCGATCTGGCGTTCCAGATATTCCTCGCAAGCAGCCAGTTCTTCGGGCAGAGGATCACGATTGCCTGGCGGACGGCACTTGATCACGTTGCCGATCCACACGTCCGAGCGTCTCAAGCCGGCCTGTGCCAGCAATTCGTCCAGAAACTGGCCGGCCGCGCCAACGAATGGCCGTCCTTGCTCGTTCTCATAGAAGCCGGGCCCTTCGCCGATAAGCATGATTTCGGCGTTGGCCGGGCCCTCGCCGGGAACAGCGTTCTTGCGCGAGTGATGCAACGTGCACTTTTGGCAAACGGCGACTTCGCTTGCAATCTGCTTCAGAGTCTCCTCGGGCGTCATCTTGTCTCCGCGGTCAAGAGGTGGCGATTCTTTTGCGGCAGGATCATATCCAGCGACATGAGTACGGCATCCTCGCCGTTATCCTTATAGTAGTGCAGACGACGCCCATCCACCACGAAACCGAGTTTGGCGTACATTGCCTGCGCGGCAAGGTTGCCTGCGCGCACTTCAAGAAACGCCCGTTTTGCTCCTTCAGCGCGCGCGGCGTCCAGCGCTGTGGTCAACAGGCGTTCCCCAATGCCGCGTCGCCGGTAGTCCGGATGGGTGGCCAGGGTAGCAATGTGCGCTTCGTCCAGAACCAACCAGAGCACCAACATTCCCACTAGACAACCACTTTGCTCGGCAACCCAGGCGCGCGCGGAGGGATTCTCGCTGACTTCATGGCGGAAGGCGCGTTCTGACCAGGGCAGCGAGAAGGACAGACGATCGATTGCGGCCACAGCGGCCACGTCATCGGGACGCATTGGGCGAATGACCAGGGACTCTACTACCTTGTGCGCGGTCAGAATCTGGTTCATGACGGTCCTCCGGCAACGTGCAGGTACAGTGGAGCCAGAACCGCCGGCGAGTCCGCCTGACCGGCCTGCCAGCGCGCCCAGGCCAGTTCAGCCAGCAATGCCGGGCGACGCGCCGATTGCGCCGGTGAGGCCAGACGAACGCCTTGCACGCGTCCAAGCCGCTCTCGTTCTTCCGCTGTCAGCTCGCCGCAGAGGATGACGTCTTCGTTGATGGAAGCGGCCAATGCCTCCACGGTCATGACTTGCGGCGGGGAAATTGCCTGCCAGCCGTCTACATCGGAACGATATTGCCCGACGGCTAGCCGTCCGCGCCCAGCCCGTAGTACAGCGATCAGTTTCCACTTCGCGGGCGGAATGGCCGCCGCATGCACGTCCAGCGTGGGAACGCCAAGCAATGCCATCCCATGCGCCAGCGCCAGTCCCTTGGCCAGCGCCAGTCCCACCCGAAGACTGGTAAACGAGCCGGGGCCAACGGCGACGCCGACTGCTTGCAGCGAGGCCGCCGTAAGACAGTTTTGCTTTAGCATGTCTACCAGTGCCGGCGCGAGTTCCCGGCTGTGATGACTGCGCGCTTGCCAGAGGCGTTCTGTGATTACCTGCACGCCATCATAGATCGCCAGACCGGTTTGGGTAGTGGAGGTATCGATAGCCAACAACATCGTCAGATTCCGCCAGACGAAAAGTTCCGCAAGGCGCTGAGCAAGGCTTCATACCGCCGCCCTCGCGCTGAAATGGAGAGGCTGCGCTCCTCGGAGTCTCTGTGTTCCAGCCTCACCCACAAGCGTTCCGGCAGCAGGATTGGTTCGATGCGTTCCGCCCACTCGACGACCAGCGGTCCTTCGTTGAGCAGGGTGTCCAGGTCTAACTCCTCTGCTTCTGCCGTTGATTCGATTCGGTAGGCGTCGAGGTGGAAGAGCAACGCGCCGTCGGCGCGGCGATAGACGTTAACCAGCACGAACGTGGGGCTGGCCGCGTCATCCAGCGCTTGCCACCCTCGCGCCACTCCCTGGACAAAGGTTGTCTTGCCGGCGCCCAGTTCCCCCTCCAGGCAGATCAGATCGCCGCGCTGCAGGTGGCGGCCGAGATGCTCTCCAAGTTCGAAGGTTTGTCGAGGATGACGGCTGAGAAGGGTAAAGAAAGGAGCGGTCGAATCGTACATGGTGATAGGATTATACTACATCCCTTCCTCCATCACGGCGCGCGCGGCGTGGTGGCGACCGTCGCGCACGAGAGGAATGCAGTTGTCCATCCGAAGTTCACCGTCCAACCACAGACGACATCTCCCCCGGCTAAGTCCGTGAGGGTTTTCCACTACAATGTGGTAAGCGGTATCACCCTCACGCCAGGTGAGTTCGTAGGACTTCCATTCCTTGGGGATACAAGGATGCAGTTCCAAGCAGTCGCCATGCCGACGCAGACCCAGCATGGCCTCCACGCCCAACCGATAAAGCCAGCCGGCCGAGCCTGTATACCCACTCCAACCGCCGCGTCCTACGTGGGGCGGAATGCTATAAATATCGGCCGCAACCAGATAAGGCTCTAGACGGTAACGTCGCGCCTTGGATTCATTGTTGGCGTGAAAGATGGGGTTGAGCAGGTGAAAGAGGCGAAAGGCCCTCTCGCCATCCCCCTGGACGGCGAAGGCCCAGGCCATCCAGACGGCCGCATGGGTATATTGCCCGCCGTTCTCGCGCACGCCGGGCGGGTACGCCTGGATATATCCGATGGTGCGCTTCTCTTGTACAAAAGGAGGGGCAAACAGCAGCACGAGTCGGTCTTCTTCTTTCACGAGATACTGCCAGGCGGATTCCATCGCCTGCGCGGCGCGCCCTGGGTTGGCGACGCCGGAAAGCACCGCCCAGGATTGCGCCAGAGAATCAAGCCGACATTCGCGGTTCGTGGCTGCGCCGAGCGGCAAGCCGTCATCGCCGTAAGCGCGGCGATACCAATCGCCGTCCCAGGCTTCGGCTTCCAGCGCGTCGCGAAGTGCCTGCACGCGTTGACGATAGCGATTGGCCTGTTGCGTTTCCCCAAGCTGTTCGCACAGGGCGGCAAAAGCATTCAGCGTGGCACACAGGAACCACCCTAACCAGACGCTTTCGCCGCGTCCTCGAGCACCCAGCCGATTTAAGCCGTCGTTCCAGTCGCCGCTGCCGATGAGCGGCAGGCCGTGCGGGCCAATGGCGATGCGTTCCAGCGCGCGCAAGCAGTGCCGGAAAAGGGTATCCGAATCCCCATACTCATAGTGACCATAGTGTTCTGTTTCTTCTGCGGATAATGGCTCGCCGCGCAGGTAAGGTGCTTTTTCTTGCAGAATGGTATCGTCTCCAGTAGTCGTCACGTACTGAGCCGTGACGAAGGGCAACCAGAACAGGTCATCGGAGCAACGCGTGCGTACGCCACGCGCTCGACCTCTGTCGGCTCCCGTTGGGGGATTTGCCGGCGAAGCCGTTGCTTCGCGGCTTTCCGGATGCGCTAGAGCATTGACCTCCGATGGCGAGGGGTGCCACCAGTGAAGCACATCGCCTTCCTCGAATTGATGGCTGGCTGCTTGCAGAATGTGTCGTCGGGCGATCGAAGGCGCGGCATAAAGCAACGCTAGCACATCCTGCAGTTGGTCGCGGAAGCCAAACGCGCCGGAAGACTGGTAGAGTGCCGAACGGCCCCAAATGCGGCAGGCGAGGGTTTGGTAAAGCAGCCAGTGATTGAGCATGAGGTTCATCCCCATGTCCGGCGTCTTGACCTGGATGCGACCAAGCAGGTCATCCCAGAATGCCTGCGTGGCGCGCCAGGCGGCCGCGACATGCGCGGCCTCCTGATAGTGGGAAACCAGTTGCAGGGCGTGTTGCCGGTTGTAGCCCTGGCCGAGCAGGAAATGCGCTTCCTCGCTTCCGCCCGGCGATAGATCGAAGTGGAGTTGAAGCGCCGCGCAGGGGTCGCGTCCGGCCTGGACGGTACCAGCCAGCCCGATTCGCAACAGACCGGCCGGCCGGGTCCGCGAGCCGCCAAGACCCAGGAATTCAGCGCGGTCGGCGGTCATCCCATGCAACATTTTGCTGGCCGCGGCGAAGGCGACCCATTGACCGAACTCCTCGTTGTAAGGATTGCGCGCCAGCAAGGCGACCGGGTCCACCGCAAATTCCGGCGTGAGATATGCCTGCATTCGCTGACGCGTCGATCCCAGCGTCCATTCCACATAGAAAGTCGCCGTGATGCGGCGTGGACGCGACCAGAGATTTTCTAGCCTCAGTTTGACGATTTTGATCGACGCATCGGGGGGAACGAAAATATGGACTTGTTGCTTTAACCCATGGCTGTGGTGTTCAAAGATCGAGTAGCCAGCTCCATGACGGATAAGGTAAGGAGCAGCCTCGCCGGCCGGCAGCGGGGTCGGCGACCAAATGGCAGCCGTTTCCTCATCGCGCAGGTAGATTGCCTCCCCCGGCATATCGGTCACCGGGTCGTTGTTCCAGGGGGTGAGACGATTCTCGCTGCTGTTTCCGGCCCATGTATATCCCCCGCCGCTTTCCGAGACCAGGCAACCGAACCCTGCGTTGGCGATGATGTTAACCCAGGGTGCAGGGGTATATTGGCCTGGCTCCAGGTAGATCAGGTATTCCCTCCCATCAGCGGAGAAGCCGCCAAAACCGTTGTCGAAGATGAGATTATCGGGCCGGCGCAGCGGGGGCGTCGCTTCCCTTTTGATTGGAGTGGAGGGGAGAGGAATAAAGATCGGCAGCGTTGGTTCCATCTGCTCTACCGCCCGGAGCTGTTTCGCCAGCGGCCCTTTTCGGCTATCCAACACAACTCGGGCTGCACTGAGCACGAGGTTGAGGTCGGTTTGGCTCAGGTGATCGAGACGCAGAAGGAAGATTCCACCGGGGCGGTTCAGCCACGGGTCGCTGCCCTGGCGCGCCAGCAGACGGTGTACGATTCCTTCGTTGCTCTGTTCATAACTGCTCTCGTGTTCGTTGAGGAGAACCAAGTCCACTTTGATTTGACGCTCGCGCCAATAGGTATGGGCTTTCAACAAGAATTGCAAGAGGGAAGTATCCTCCGCACTCTGGAGACGTACGAGCAAAATGGGGTGATCCCCCGAAATCCCCCAAGCCCAAAGGCCGGATTGACCTTTCTGATTGGCGCTCAGTGTGCGCGGCGAGGCGCGCAGGGCGTGATGGGGATAGAGAAGAAGGGAGAGTAATTGTTCGGCGAGTTGCAGTTCTGATGTGGGGAAAGCAAGACGTTGCAGGCCGGTCTCGGCAGCATAGCGGGCGCGCGAGAAGGCGCGTTCCAACCAGACCCATTGGCGGCAGCGGCGCGCCAGCTCAAGCGCGTCCTGACGGTCGGCTGCTGCCAGGGTCACGAACGCCACGCGGATGGTGGCATAGGGGGGCAACTCGATTTCGCTGCCCAGCGCCATGACGGGGTCGAGGGTGTAGCCAGTTGTATGGCTCAGTCCCTCTCCCTGGGGTTGCAGGGCAAGGGGGGCGCGTGACGTGCGGCCGCGACCGAGAAATCGCGCCCGATCACACTCCCAAAACAGGTTGCTGTTCCTATTCTCGAAGGCCAGAAGATGCGCTAGATAGGCCGTTGACTCGCTTTCCGCGCGTGGTCGGCGGTGGAAAAGCAACGCGCCTAGCTCGGCGATGTATTCGCTCTCTACGAAGAGCTTGCTGAACGCCGGGTGACGCTCATCTGCCTCTGCAGAACCGAGCACGACTTCGGCGTAACTGACCACGCGCAGTCGGCGAGGGCGATCGCTATGATTGATCAACGTCAGGCGACGGATCTCGACGTCATCGTCTGGCGCAACCGTGATTTCCAGGCGGGAGGAAATATCGCCGTCGCGTCGTCCGAATTCGGCCATGTGGGAATGGAAGCGCACATACTGACTGCGCGGTCGCACGACGGTTGGTTGCCAGGTTGCCGACCAGAGGCCGCCGTTTTCGACATCTTGGAGGTAAATCCATGTTCCCCAACCGTCCATTGTGGTATCGGCGCGCCAGCGTGTCAGCGCCAGGCCGTTCCAAAGGCTGAATCCGCTGCCGCGCTGGGTCACCCCCACGCTGTATCGCCCGTTCGATACCAAATGCACTTGAGGCAGAGGCAGTTCCAACGGCACGTCCCAGGGCGCTATCTCGATTCCAGGATCCCAGCGGAGCGGAGACGGAGCCTCTGGGTAGGCTGGAAGAACTTCCAGCGGCGTCCACGGCGACATTTCCTCTTGCAAGAGGAGAGAGACGCTCTGAATGCGCCGATCCGCGAGGAAACGCTGCACCATGATGTTCTCGCAGAGGCTGTTGCTCAACGCGGCGAGGATCATCCCTTGATGATGCGCCATGTAGGAACGCACGATGGCGCGATCGTGCCCCGGAGGAAGACGACGCGCAGTATAGTCTACCGCCTCGTAGAACCCATAGGAGCCGAGCATTCCCCCTCTCTGCAGACGTTCGATGTTCTGGCAAACCGCCTGCGGCTGGAAGGGGAGCGCCAGCAAGGATGCGTACGGGGTCACGACCAGATCGCGACCTAAGTCTGGGCGCAGTCCGAGGCCGGGCACGCCAAAACCACGGTACTGGTAATTCATCGCGGCGTCGAAACGGTAGTACGCCGATTCCGAAATCCCCCACGGAATTCCCATCCGCCGACCGTATTCGATTTGGCGTCGTACGGCGGCCTCGGCGGTGTGATGTAACAAGGAACCCGTGTAGTGCGGCGCGAACAAGGCCGGCATCAGATACTCGAACATCGTCCCGCCCCAGGAAAGCAGGATCCGCTGCCCGTTGAGTTGTGTCAGGGGGCGGCCCAGGTGTAACCAGTGCTCCTGGGGTACATCGCCGCGCGCGATCGCCACCAGGCTTGCCAGGCGCGCCTCGGAAGCCAGTAAGTCGTAGTGGTTGCTGTCTGGGGATTCGGCATCCAAGTGGTATCCCAGGTGAAAGACTTTGGCGGCCTTATCATAGAGGAAACCGAAGTCCATGTCGTGGAAGAAGGTTTCGGCTTGTTCTTGCAACCGTTGCAGGCCGGCAAGGACGTTGTTGGCGTTCAATTGCGCGTCGTATAGGGCGCGCGAGAGGCGATCGCACCAGGCCTGTTCCGCGTGTTTCCCATGCGCGGCCAGCATTTCTCCCAATTCGTCCAGGCACGCTCGCGCCGTCTTGCAAAGCTGCGGGATTTCCTCCAGCGTTGGAGTGAGCGGAAGGGCGTTCTGGACAGCCTGCCAGAGCGAATCGAACGGCGCGGTAGTTAACACCTGCCGCGTTGCGGCGGAAGGCTTCCAGGCGGAAAGCAGCCAGGGCAGGAACAAGGCGACATCCTGAGAGAGTCGTTCCACCTGGTACTTGGTTAGCGTGGACCAATCGCGCAGTTCGCCGAGTCGCTCTGCGGCCAGGAAAGGGATGCTTCGTTCGGTCAATCGCGCAAGCAGTGCGCCGATTTCGGCGCAGCTGCGAGTTTCTAGTTTTTCCAAGAGTTCCCCCCAGCGTTCGGGCATAGAGCGGACAGCCAACACCTGCTGCTGGACCTCCTCCAGGCAGTTGAGAGCGGCCTCCGCAGGGCCTCGCAGCGCGCTTTCCCCGCCCAAGGCGCGCACCGTTTCGGCCAGCACACCCAAGGTATCCAGAAAGCCCTGCCAGCGTCGCCAATCGAGGATCGAGCGTCTGGCAAGGTCCGCGCAGCCGGCGGAGAAGACGAGCAAAGCCGTGGCAAGATTGCCACTATCTACAGTAGAGAGATAGCGCGGCGCAAGTGGCTTTAGATCGCGCGTATCGTACCAGTTCAGCCAGTGGCCGCGCCGACGCTCCATGCGACTCATGGTCTCGAACGTCGAACTCATACGCAGGACGAACTCCAGGGGGCCGAGATAGCCGAAATCACAGGCAGCCAGGGCAGAAGTCAGGTAGAGGCCAATGTTGGTCGGCGAGGTGCGATGGGCTACTGTGCCGCGCGGCGATTCTTGGAAGTGGTCGGGGGGAAGCCAGGAATCATCGGGACTGACGAAATGTTCGAAATAGAACCAGGTACGTCGCGCCAGGTGCCGCAGGCGGCGTTGCTGTTCTTTAGAGAGCGGTTTTCTCTCTGTGCGTAGGGGGCGCCCAAGCCAGAAGACCAGATACGGTGAGCAAATCCAGGCGGCAAGCAACGGCGCGGCTGTCGGGAACGCGGCCGGCCGCGCCCATCCTATCAGCGCGCCGAGGACGAACGCCAGAAGCGCCGCGCTCCACATCCTGCGCCAGACGACCCCGATTCTGGCCTCCAGCCCAAGCAGGCGAATCGTGTGAGCGCAGGTTGTCCACTGGAGCAGTCGTTTGCGACTGATGAACAAACGGTGCAGGGTAGTCAGGATGGCATCCAATAACAGGATTGCCTCATAGGGGAGGACGGATAAGGAAACCAGGAATCGGCCCAGCGCCAAACGGAGGGAGGGCAGCGTGGAGCGAATTGGGGAGCGGCGCAGACGTTGACGCGCCACGGTGATCAGGCCGGTGAACACCGGCGCGGCCAGAGCAGCCATGGCAAACCAAGTCCAGGTCAGGACAGGTCCGGCTAACCATAACCAAGCAGCGCAAAGCCAGAGGAAGGCGGCAGGGGCCAGCAGACTGCGCCGCAGGTTATCGAAGATTTTCCAGCGTGCCAGGAGCGAAAGAGGATTGGGCACGCGCCCCTTCTCTGCGTGGGGCACGTGGCGGAACAACCAGGGCAGCAACTGCCAGTCGCCGCGCACCCAGCGGTGCAGACGGCTCATGTAGGTCAGATAGTGGGAGGGGTAGTCCTCATAGAGGATGACATCGCTGACCAGGCCGGCGCGTCCATGACTGCCCTCGAAGAGATCATGGCTGAGCAGAGCGTTTTCGGGAACGCGGCCTTCCAAAGTCCGCCGAAAGGCGACGACATGGTAGATGCCCTTGCCGGCGTAATTGCCTTCGGCGAATAGGCTTTGATACACATCAGAAACGAGCCGGCTG
This sequence comes from Anaerolineales bacterium, assembly GCA_034436015.1. Lineage (GTDB taxonomy): Bacteria > Chloroflexota > Anaerolineae > Anaerolineales > Villigracilaceae > DAOTVX01. Next base: position 32,412 of record DAOTWG010000023.1, on the reverse strand, counting down.
TACAGATCCACGCCGCTATCGCCGCTGAAGATGCGGGCGAAGCGCGAGCGCGCGGCGGCGGTCGGTTGAACTTCCATGCGCGGCTGCAAGACAGTATAGCCGGCGATCAATTTGCCGGTGTTGGGATCAAACTCTGGAGCATTGAGAGGGTGAGCCAGCGTGGCGATCAGTCGCGCGGCTGTTCCGCGCGGCAGAGCGGTATCGGCATCCACGGTGATCACGTACTTCACCCTCCGGAGAAATGCCAACTCCCCCATTTTGAAGCTATAGGAGGTCATCTCGCCGGCCAGCAGGCGATTGAATTCCTCTAACTTGCCGCGTTTGCGTTCCCAGCCCATCCAACATCCTTCCGCCGGGTTCCAACGCCGCTCTCGGTGGAAGAGGAAGAAAGGCCCGCCTTCGGCTCTGCCGTATTTTCGATTCAACGTCTCCACGCCTTCTCTTAGCTGGGTCAGCAGGGTATTGTCTTCCGGCATGTGTGGTTCGGGCGCGTCGCGGAAATCGGTGAGCAAGGCGAAGCCGAGATTGGGGTCAGCGTTGCTAAGATAATGCAATTCGAGTTGTTGGAGCAGGAAGTTAATCTCCTCAGGCGAGGTGACAAGGCAAGGAATCACTACCATGGCACTACAATCCGGAGGGATGCCTTCCTGCTGGAAGTTCCAGCGTGGCAGGAAATGCGGCGGGACGGTGTGAGTAACCAACCAGTTGGCGATGTCTACCGCCAGGGTAAGCGCGGGAACCAGAGCGAGGAGGGTCAAAACGAGCAACTGTTCCCACGAGGCGCCGAAGGATAGACCGTAGGCGAGAACGGCGGTAAGGAACAGGATCGCCAGGAACGCGATTCCGCCGAGATAGAGAGCGAGCGCGCGTCGGCGCAACCAGCGCAGCAGGCGAAGGCGCCAACTCGGGCGGTATCCAAGGCGCGCTTCTAGGCGCTCCCTGCCCTCCGTGACCAATAGATAGTAGCCGACATGGGAGAGACGAGGCGATGTCTCGTCCTTGCCTTTGTGTTCTCCCTTATTGTCCTTGGCTTCTTGCGCCAGGTAGATAGCAGCCCAGGCTACCTCCTCTTCTGTCTTTTTGCTCAGATGGGCGATCTCCTCGATGACGTGTCGGTAGCGATCGCGAGTTTCGCTGTCCATATGGGCGTATACACTTGCCGGGTCCCGGCGCAACACTCGTTCTACGCGACTGACCGTGTCGAAGAAGGCCTTCCAATCCTGCCGCGCCAGCATCTGCAGACCGAGAAAACTGTTTGCCACGACGGTATCTACGTTGGTGAGATCGACAGCCACGGAGGCGGGGCGCTGGGGAGCAAGCAGAGCGGTAAAGGCGCCGTCCAGCAACTCGATCAGCGTCAGTCGCAGCATCGTGGGCAGCGCCCAGAGTTCGCCGATGGTGAGCAGGGCGGTTTCCTGATAGACGTCCAGAAAGCGTTCGACTTGCGTCAGGTCCAGCCGTTCATGGCCTTCCGCCGTGAGGACGCGCGCGATGGCATAGACGCGCGGCAGTCCCTGGAAGGGGGGCTGCGCCAACGCCGGCAGGTGGCGATAGTAGCCGGGCGGCATGGCCTCGCGAATCTGGCGCGCCGACCGCTTGAGAAGATAGAAGTTATCCAACAACCACTCGGCTGCATGGGAACGCGCCTGTACCTCTGGCGGGGCTGCTGCAAAGAAACGATATGCCTCCCGTAACCTTTGCTCGCAGGCGTTCAGGCGCGCCAACAGGCTTGGCCGCCGTGTACTTTGACGAACGTTCAGGTGTTCGTTCGCCAAACGGCGAGCCAGCGTCTCCAAAGCGTTTTCTCCTGCTATCGGAGTGGAGCGGGTTGCTAGCATGGTTCAAACCCTCAAGCAGGGAGCGGGTGCGGTTATCTAGTTCGGAAAAGCGTATTCAATGACCGGTGTGTTCCTGGGCCATGATTTCGGCTTTGGACCTTTGAACTTCGTGAGGGGCAAGGTCTTGCACAATGAGCAAGGGCGTAATGCCGTACGTGATGAAGCTTGCAACGGTGTTTCCGTAGGGCCAGCGTGTCCTGGCAGACTGCCCGTGTGCGCACAGGATAATCAGGTCTACCCCCTCCTCTTCCACAATTTCATGGAGCGCGGTCGTCACATCCTTGCTGACGACCAGGCGCGCTCGTGTCTCCACCTCGGCCGAAAGGCGGGCGCAGAGTTCTTCCAGATAACGACTTGCAGCCAGGTGGTTGCGTTCGGTCAATTGTTCCGCAAGGGCCAGGTCCTCCGCTTGCGGTGCGGGGACGCAGGCAAGATGCGATCGGGCGACCACATGGGCCAGCAGAAGTTGCGCCTGATGAAAACGGGCCAGCGCCGTCGCCAGGGGGAGGACATACTCGGCGCGTAAGGATCCATCTAACGGCACCATGAGTTTACGGTAACGGAACGATGTCCACTCTGCCAGCGTCGGCTGGTACGCGCGCACAATCATCACCGGCAGGTACGCCTGCCAGACGATTTTCTGCACGACGCTACTGATGTTCCAGCGACTTAAGCCGCTGCGCCCATGACTGCTGAGCACGATGAGGTCGACGTCCTCGCTGGCGGCGAACTTGAGGATGCTTTCTGCCGCCCGACCTTCCTGCACGACAGTCTGCGTCTCCAGAGCGGCTTCGCGTTGAAGGCGCGCCGAAACCGATTCGAGATAGGCGAAGGCCTCGGCTTTGTGGATGTGCCAGCTGAAAGTATCCACCGTCGGCATGGATTCTCCGCTGCTTTCCGCCACGCGCAACAACGTAATCCGCCCTCCAAGCGCCTGGCTCAAGGCGACGGTGTGCGGCAACACACACTCTGCTAACGCAGAGCCATCCAATGGCACGAGAATGTGTGTGAACATCCCTTTACCCTCTCTGGCATTCGGACCCATCTTGCCAACAAGACAAAGCCGACGTTGCGCCAGCGTTTCTCCTGTTCGGCCGGTCTGCCCGGTCTCCTTGTCTTTTGGTCATTGCGGATTCAAGCATAAACTGCGCTGGGAAATTCCACTCCACTGTTTGAAGTGGGCAGTTTCAACATGGGGCAAAAGATGGATGTATAAACATTATACTCGCTGGGAAGGGAGAGTCAAGCAAGATGCGGAGATAGGTATAATAAGTCCATGCGCAAACAGACTTTGCTTGCAGTTGTGCTGGCCGGCGCCTTGGTGGGTGCAGGGTACACGCTTTTTCAATCTCTTCGCCCTGCTATGACGCGCTCGGCGCGCGTCCTGGAATGGATACGGCGATCATCTGCTCATCCGGAATGGGCCAGCAGGGCTGGGGCGCGTTGCCATCCTGAAGCACCGTTCCTCTTTCCAACAGACGGATTCATCGGCTATCTCTATGATGACTCGTTCCGCCTGGGTCATCGCCATCAAGGGATTGACATCTTCGGCGGCGCGGCGCCGGGCGTGACCCCTGTGCTGGCTGCCTACGATGGCTATCTCACGCGCCTGTGGGATTGGGAGTCTTCGCTTATTCTTCGCGTTCCTGAGGATCCTCTCCATCCTGGGCGGCAAATCTGGCTTTATTACACGCACCTGGCAGATCAGAACGGCAAATCGCTCATCGCGTCTGAGTTTCCACCTGGCGTGAGCGAACGCTACGTGCGCGCCGGTACCCTGCTCGGCTATCAGGGCAATTACTCTGGCGATCCGACGAAACCGGTGGGCGTCCATCTGCATTTTTCTATTGTGCTGGACGATGGGGAGGGCCATTTCCGCAACGAATTGGACATCCGCAACACGCTTGATCCCTCGCCCTATTTTGGATTGCCGCTGCACGCGCGTCAAGCCGGCGACGAGGTCATTGTCTGCCGTTAGCGCGGCGATGAAGCAGGCGCGTAAAGGGCTGTGTCTCCTTCGTGCACTCATGCTATAATCAAAGTGCCCATGAGCGCCGCCGACTCGCTGGTTCAAATCAAAGGTCTGCGTGATAGCCTGTTGGTTATCCTGGGCGATGCTTCCTGGCCGGAACGGGAGGCGGCCTTGCTGGAATACATTGGCGCGAATCCGTCTTTCTTTCAAGGCGCCCGGCTGGCGCTGGATGTTGGCAATCAAGCGCTTAAAGCGACGGAACTGGCGCATCTACGTGACGAACTCTCCGAACGTGGCATCTCGCTCTGGGCGGTGCTCTCGGACTCGCCGTTGACCGAAGCAACAGCCCAGAATCTGGGTCTCGCCACGCGTTTGGCGAGATCGCGTGCGCCGGCTGCGCCGTCGGCGATCGAAAAGGCCGCGCCGGATACGGCGTTGTGGGTCAAAGGGCCGTTGCGCTCCGGGACGCGCCTGGAGCATGGCAGCCATGTGGTCATTTTTGGCGATGTCAACCCTGGCGCAGAAGTCATCGCCGCCGGCAGTGTTTTGGTCTGGGGTCGCTTGCGCGGACTGGTTCACGCCGGGGCGCACGGCGACGAGAGCGCCGTTGTCTGCGCGCTCGAACTCGTCCCTACCCAGTTGCGCATTGCCGGTGCGATGGCGCTTCCTCCTAAGAAGGGCCGCAAGACGCAGCCGGAGATGGCGCGACTGGTCAATGGACAGATTGAGGCGGAAGCCTGGCAGGGTTAAACGTGGGAAGGTGCTATGACTGCAACAGTAGTAACGATTTCTTCCGGTAAGGGAGGGGTGGGGAAGACGACGGCAGTCGCCAATATTGCCGTCGCTCTGGCCGCGCGCGGCAAAACCGTCGTCTGCGTGGATAGCGATATTGGCCTGCGCAACCTCGATGTGGTGCTTGGCCTGGAAAACCGCATCGTCTATGATTTGGTGGATGTCGTGGAGGGACGTTGTCGGCTGCGACAGGCAATGATTCGCGATAAGCGCCTGGAGAACTTGTTTCTTATTCCGGCAGCGCAGACGCGCGATAAGAGCGCTGTCTCGCCCAGCGATATGGTGCGCCTGTGCGACGAACTGCGCCCTGACGTGGATTGGGTGCTCATTGACTCGCCGGCCGGCATCGAGCGCGGCTTTCGCAACGCCATCGCGCCGGCGGATAAAGTCATCGTGGTGACCAACCCGGAAATTTCCGCTGTGCGCGACGCCGACCGCGTGATCGGTTTATTGGACGCCGAGGGGAAGGGACCGGCCTCGCTTATCATCAACCGCGTCAACCCGGTGCTGGTGCGGCGCGGCGACATGTTGGCTGTGGAGGATGTGCTGGATTTGCTGGCTGTGGATTTAATCGGCGTGGTGCCCGAAGACGAAAATGTCCTGATCGCCTCGAACAAAGGGCAACCGTTGGCGCTGGACGGCAAATCAAAGGCCGGCCTGGCTTTCCAGAACATCGCCCGTCGCTTGCTGGGCGAGCAGGTGCCGTTCCTGGATATGGAATCCACGGGAATCCTGCAAAAACTTTTGGGGAGGAAATGACATGGCCCCCTTCCTCGGAAGGAAGAACAGCGCCGAGAGCGCGCGTGAACGGTTGCGCTTGGTTCTGATTCACGACCGAACCGATCTGACTCCAACGGAATTAGAGGTCTTGAAAGACGATCTGATTGCCACAATCTCCCGCCATGTGGAGATAGACCCTACGGCGGTGGAAATTCGCGTGGCGCAGGACGGACGTTCGCAGCGTTTGGTAGCCGATATTCCCTTGCGCGCGGGAGCGGGGCGACGGCATAAGTGAACCCCTATGTTCCGCAGTGAACTCTGGCGGCACTTCGACTTCTGGCTCTTGGGCGCCGTGTTGATTGCCATGGTCTTTGGCGTGACCATGATTCGCTCTGCGCTCGCCAGCAATCCCTATCTGGCCGACCTAGTCCCGCGCCAGATCGTCTTCGCCGGGTTGGGCTTTCTCCTCATATTGCTTGTGGCAGCGGTGGACTACCATTTCTGGGGCGCAGCCATTCGCTGGCTCTATCTGGCCGTGATGATCTTTCTCATCGTTCTTTACCTGACCGCTGGCGAGCGATTCGGCGCCGCGCGCTGGATTGAGACCGGCTTGATCTCCATTCAGCCGACGGAACTGGCTAAGATCGTGGTGATTCTTGCGCTGGCATATTACTTTTCCCGCTCCGGCGAGCAATCCTATGGTTGGCGGTGGTTCCTTCTCAGCCTACTCATCCCTGCCGGCTTGGCGGTCTGGATTTTTCTGCAGCCCAATCTCAGCAATGTGATCGTGATCGGCGTGCTCTGGGCGGCGATGGCCTGGGTCAGTGGTATGCGATGGAAGCAAGCGTTGACGTTCCTTGCCGTTGCTGTGGTTGGAAGTATCGTTCTCTTTCCCCGGCTCGAGAACTATCAAAAGGAGCGCATCCTTACCTTTTTCGTTTCCGATTCGACAGCGCGCCACGGCGCGCGCTACAACGTGGAACAAGCGCTGATTGCCCTCGGCTCCGGCGGTTGGACAGGAAAGGGCTATGGTCTGGGAACGCAGACTCAACTTCGTTTTCTGAAAGTTCGCCATACGGACTTTATCTTTTCGGTGATCGGCGAGGAACTGGGGTTGGTCGGTGCATTGATGGTCATTATCTTACTGGGTTTCATTGTTTACCGTTGTTTGCGCGCGGCGCGGCTGGCGCGCGATCCGTTCGGTTCCCTGATCGCGTATGGCGTGGCGGTCTTGCTCTTCTTCCAGGGAGCGGTCAATATTGCCGTTAATTTGCGCCTCATTCCTGTCACGGGCTTGCCGTTGCCCTTCATCAGTTATGGCGGCAGTGGTTTGGTCTCGTTGATGATCGGCATCGGTCTGGTGGAGAGCGTTGTCATGCGCCGTCAACCTCTCGAATTCTAGTCCTGCCTTACCCGATTCGCGTCGAAAACTTCACATGCGTGCGACGCGCTTCCGTGCAATCGAGACAAGCAAGCATACGTCGTGAAGAGATGCGCTTTTTGACAGAACGAGCACGTCGCAAAGTCATTCCAGAGGCCTTATGGAGCATTCATCGCCTTCCTCTACTCCCTTAACGCCGGCGCGTGTGCGCTTTGCGCCTTCTCCTACCGGTCGCATGCACCTGGGGTCGGCGCGCACCGCGCTCTACAATTATCTGTTGGCGCGCCGCACCGGCGGACAGTTCATTCTGCGTATCGAGGATACAGACCGCAAGCGGTTCGTCCCCGGGGCGGAACAGGAACTCATGGACGGTCTGCGCTGGTTAGGACTGGAGTATGATGAAGGGCCCGATATAGGCGGTCCTTATGGGCCGTATCGGCAGACGGAACGTGAAGAGATCTATCGTGACTACGCTTGGAAATTGGTGGAAAAGGGCCATGCCTATCCGTGCTTCTGCCCGCCAGAGCGCTTGGAGCAGGCGCGACGGGAACAAATGCAACGCAAGGAGAACCCTCGCTACGATGGCGCCTGCCGCGCGCTTGACCTCGATGAGGCGAGACGGCGCGTGCGCGCAGGCGACCGGCACGTCGTTCGGTTCAAGATGCCCAGGGATGGGACAACCACAGCCGTTGATTTATTGCGCGGGCCGATAACGGTGGAAAACAGGGCCCTGGACGACTCTATCTTGCTCAAGTCGGACGGTCTGCCAACCTATCATCTGGCCGCTATGGTGGATGACCATCTCATGAAAATCAGCCATGTCATTCGCGGCGCAGAGTGGTTGTCTACGTTTCCCTTGCATGTCAACGTGGTACGCGCCTTCGGCTGGGAAGAGCCGGTCTGGATTCACCTCTCGATTTTCCTGAAACCCAGCGGCAAAGGGAAGATGAGCAAACGCGATGCGGTGGAAGCGCTCAAGGATGACCATTCGATTTTCATCGGGGATATGAAGGCCCTAGGATATATTCCCGAAGGAGTCTTGAACTGGATTGCGTTGATGGGCTGGGGGGTGGCGGAGGATGAACTGATGACGCTGGACGCGATGATCGCGCGGTTCGACATCACGCGCCTGACGCCCTCGCCGGCTGCCATTAACTTTGCCAAACTCGACCACTTCAACGCGGCGCACATCCGTTGTCTGCCCGACGGCGATCTGGCCGCGCGCATCAAACCATATTTCCTTTCCGCTGGTCTCCAAGCGGACGATTCCCTATTGCGGCGCATCGTCCCTTTGATTCGGGAACGTCTGGTCACGTTAGATGATAGCCTTCCTTTTGCTGCTTGGTTCTTCCGCGAGCGTGTGGAGCCGAAGCCAGAGGAACTCGTCGCCAAGGGGTTGACGGCGGCCCAATCGGCGCAGGCGGCGCGCCGGGCCTACCAGATTCTGGAATCCTTGCCGGAAGTCACGCCCGCGTTGGCCGAACCGCCGTTGCGTCAACTCGCTGCCGAACTTGGCCTGACAGCCGGTCAGGTGTTCGGTATTTTGCGTGTGGCCGTGACGGGCCAGACTGTCAGTCCGCCCTTGTTTGAAAGTATGGAAATCGTCGGCAAGGAGAAGGTGCTGGAGCGAATGCGGAACGCAATTGCTCTGTTAGAGCGGATGGGTTAATCCGGCGCTCTTTTGTATCGGCGCTGCTTGATTTTGGGCTTTTGCTGTGACAATCTCGGAAGGCTGTCTTGCCGTCCTATACGACAGGCCTCTTCTGAGGACTTTCTCGTGGAGCTGGCGGGAAAACGTCAAAGACGAAGCCAATTTTGAAGTCAAAGCCACAAGAAAAGCGCTTGTTAGACCGAAGCGAGAGAGACCGACCACGCGAAAAGAGCTCCATGTGGAATTGTTCTCTTTCACAGGCTTTCCTCCTGCGCGCACGAAGGCAGCTCCTTTAAACGAGAAATCCCCGGCCAGGGGATTTCTTTCTTGTGCGGGTTTCGTTACGCTTTGATGATGGCGACATCGGCCACCGGGCAAACCGCCTGACACTGCGGCGCATCGAAGTAACCAACGCATTCCACGCACGTGTCGGGGTTGATGACATACGGCGTACCTTCTGTGATGGAATTCGTTGGGCACTCTGGCAGGCAGGCGCCACAAGCAATGCATTCATCAGTAATCTTGAGGGCCATAGAATTCTCCTTGCAGGGTGATTTTATGTAGGGTGCTGCACTTACTCTGGATTGTCAAATGACAATCAGCATACCTTATTTCTAAATTTATCATCGTTCCCCACTTATGGCAAGGGGAGACTTTCCAGAAGTCGAATATCGCGGCGGAGGAACGCTAGGGGAATGATTCCAAGGATAGCGAAAGCCATGTCGACCAATTGCCCGAACCAGGGGATGCCGCGCACTGCGCCGGAAAGGAGCGTCCAAGGGATGACAAGAGCGCAGGCAAGCATGGCCCATTCGACGGTCCAACGATTCTTGATAGGATCGTGCTGAACGCCTAGGAAGGCCAGGGCAATGACAAAATGCGCGAAGGCCAACCAGTCGGTGCCATAGGCCAGGAAGGGATAGCGCGCCCAACAGTTTGTCAGACCATCGTATACCTGTCCGATCCAGGCGGTCACGTTGGGGAAAAGACGAACGAAAATAGACTGTGGTCCGGCTACACGATTGAGGTAGTCCAACTCGTAACTGAGAGGCAGGGCGGTCAACCCTCTCAGGGTCAGAGCGGCTATCACAAAGAGCGTTAGAGCGCGAATCCGGATGCGCAAGAGGTCGCTTTTGGACATTGGAATCACCTCCTTGGAGAGTCTTGCTTTACTATACATTAAAACACTGCGCCCTTCAAGCGCAGCGCGGCGATGGAGGACGGAAATGCGCTATAATGGACAAAAGAGTATTCACGTCGCACGTTCCTCGTGCGCGCAGAGAATGCGTGGAAACCGGTTGTCGGTCAAGGTGAGGTTCTACGTTTTTTTTATGGGCGCGAGCCGAACACGAACCGCGCTCTCGTGGAGGAGATGGTTATGGGCAAAAAATTCTATCTTGGTCGCCTGTTCGACTTGGAAGCCGGCGCCACCACCACACAACCCTTTTGGTATGACCCGGATGATTTAACGACCCACGCTATCGTCGTCGGAATGACGGGCTCGGGTAAAACCGGCCTTTGCATCACGTTGCTGGAAGAGGCCGCCCTGCAAGGAATGCCGGCGTTGTTGATTGACCCGAAAGGCGACTTGACCAACCTCCTGTTGCATTTTCCGGCCCTATCGGCTGACGATTTTCGGCCCTGGATGAACGCCGAGATTGCCCGTCGGACGGGCAAGTCGTTAGAACAGGCGGCAATCGAGGCCGCCGAGCAGTGGCGCAAGGGGTTGACGGAATGGGGGCTGGAACGCCAACACATCCAGGCGCTCAAGGATTCGGTTCGGTATGCGGTATATACCCCTGGCTCCGATGCCGGTCTACCGATCAACATTTTGGGTTCGCTGACATCGCCTGGGTTAGATTGGACGCTGCACCGTGAAATCCTGATCGAGCGTATGAATAGCACAGTCATGGCTATTCTGGGGCTGGCAGGTTTCTCGGGGATTGACCCGCTTCGCTCGCGTGAACATGTTTTGCTATCCCATATCTTTCAGGCAGCCTGGAGTCAGAATCGTCCACTTGACCTTAACGAACTTATCCTACAAGTTCAAACCCCTCCTTTCAATAAGGTTGGGGCCTTTTCGGTGGATACCTTCTTCCCCCCGAAGGAACGGGTCGAACTGGCATTGCGCCTAAACAATATCCTCGCCGCGCCCTCCTTCGAACTCTGGCGGATTGGTCAACCACTGGATATTGCCGCTTTGCTTTACACGCCGCAAGGGAGGCCGCGGCACTCCATTTTTTACCTGGCGCATCTCTCCGACGTGGAACGTATGTTCTTCGTGACGTTGCTGTTTACGGCAGTCGAGACCTGGATGCGTTTTCAACCCGGTTCGTCAAACCTTCGCGTCATTCTTTACATGGATGAGATTCATGGTTACTTGCCGCCGGTTCAAAATCCATCCTCCAAGCCGCCCTTATTGCGCCTCTTGAAACAGGGACGTGCTTTTGGCTTGGGCGTGCTCCTGGCGACACAAAACCCGATTGACCTGGACTACAAAGCCATTTCCAATGCCGGCACCTGGTTCATTGGAAAACTGCAGACCGATCAAGATAAACAACGCTTGCTCGATGGGCTGGAAGGTGCCAGCGCAAGCGGTCTCAACCGCGCGGCGTTCGATAAATTGATTTCCCGATTGGAGAAGCGCGTGTTCCTGTTGCACAATGTTCATGAATCGACCCCCAAACCGATACTCTTCCACACGCGCTGGGCAATGAATTATCTGGCTGGGCCGCTCACCCGCGCGCAGATTCCCGCCTTGAATCAATTGGCCGGGGCAACGCTGGAAACAGCAATGCCCCCTGCCCCATCCGCGACTTCAACGGCTTTCGCCGGGCCTAGAGAAGCCCAGGCATCTGGAACGGGCGCTGCTAGCCGTACGCGCCCGGCCGCGCCGGCTGGGGTGGCGGAATTCTTCTTGCCCCTTAATCTCTCCTTGGTCAAGGCCGCTGCGACGGCCGGGGTATCCTTGCCGTCGGGGGCGACAACGTATGAGGTGCTCTATCGGCCGGCTCTGCTCGCTTCGGCGACGGCGCGTTTCCTCGAGCGCAGGTTTGCACTGGATAGGGAAGTGACGCGATCGGTTCTGGTTGCCAGGCCTGACCAGCGTGGCATGATTCGTTGGGAGGATTTCACCTGTCGCCTTCCCGCGCCGGAGGCTTTCGATCCCGCGCCTGTCCCACAGGCCTCCTTCGCCTCCTTGGATGCCCCGCTTTCGGATGCGCGTGCGCTGACTGCTTTGCAGCGCGACTTTGTGGATTGGATCTATCGTACGGTGCGTGTGGAAGTGCGCGCCAATGAGGCCTTGAAGGTCTATGCCACGCCCGAGGTCTCGCAAGCCGAGTTCGTGACAGCCTGTTCGGAAGCAGCCCGCCAGGCGCGCGACGCGGAAGTGACCAGGGCGATCGCCGCTCTTGATCGTCAGATCAAGACTTTGCAGGAGAAAATCGCGCGCGAGGAGCGCGAACTGCGTATGGATGAAATCGAGTTACAGGAGCGCAAACGCGAGGAAATTGCCACCCATGCGGAAAACGTCCTCGGCGTTCTGGGCGTCCTAGGCAGGCGCGGTGGCCGGCGGATTTCCACCTCGCTTACGAAGCGCCGCCTGACGGGGCAGGCTAAAGCAGAGGTGGACGAATCACTGGAGGCGTTGCGTGTCTACCGCGAACAACTGACCCGCCTACAGGAGGAACGTCAGCGCCTCGTGGAGGAAATCAACGCTCGTTGGGGCGATGCGGTGAATGATGTGGCACAAATCGTCATTGCGCCCAAGAAGAGCGATGTCTTCCTCAACCTCTTTGGCGTTGCCTGGTTGCCGTATTACCTCGTTCCAACCGGCGAGGGGACGACCGTGGAGATCCCGGCCTTTGTGGCCAACGCATAAGAGGAAAAGCGCTGGCGAGAGGACAATTGGGCAGGTGTTGGTTTATGGTAGAATCCGTTTGCCGGAGGGATGGCCGAGTGGTTTATGGCAACGGTCTTGAAAACCGTCGTGGCCGTGAGGTCACCGGGGGTTCGAATCCCTCTCCCTCCGCTGTTGGCGACGCACAGTTCCCTTTGAAAAGCAGCAGTTTTCCGTTACAATCGAGACAGAGCGTTTCCGGGGAGGTGCCAGAGATGGCCGATTGGGCTCGCCTGCTAAGTGAGTGCTGGGGCTAAAACCTCAGCCGCGGGTTCGAATCCCGCCCTCCCCGCCACTCTTAATAGGGTTGCTTTGAGAAACATTCGAAGCAGCCCTTTATTTTCGGAAAGCCACGGTTCCGCGCGGGGTTACAAGACGGAGAGCGACTCGCCCTCACCCCCTCACCGTGCCCCGAGTCAGACTACCTGCAATTTGATCCTGGAGGGTTGGGTAAATGATCATGATTGGCAAGGCGCCGAGCCATGCTCCGGCGGCAAAAAACCGTCGTCGCTGAAACGGATCGGCCATGAAGGCCTGGATGCCCCTGCTCTTTGACCATGAAAGTTGTGGGGTGGTATCCTTCCTTCCAAACTCTGGCGGGGGGAAGGAAGCTATGCCTAGACCCGAGAAGTGTCCCGTTCAGTTATAACGAAGAACAGAAATCGTACTTGTATCATCTTCGCAAAAAAGGAGGAAGTGGGGCGCGAATGCTTACCTGCGCCTGTCTCCTGCTGCTTTTGGCGGAGGAAAACAACGGTGATTTGATGGCCGCCGCCCTGTAGGTCGGTTCCTCATAAGCAGTCCTCAACATCCGGAAACATTTTGCCGAAGCGGGCCTGGAGACCGCTCTCTCCGAGCGCTCTCGTCCGAGTGTCCGGTGGAAACCGGACAGAAAACAGGAGGCCGGTCTGATAGCTCTGGCCTGCCGTGTTCCACCCCCGGGGCGAGAACGCCGGACGATGCAACTTCTGGCCGACACATGGGTAGAACTTGGGGTGATGGAGTCCATCTCCGACAAAACGGTGCAAAGGGTGTTACCTCAACCCTTGGCCGAAGGAGCAGTGGCGCATAGATCAGGTGATGGCCGGTTGCATCGGGCGGATGGAGGATGTGTTGGAATCGTATGGTGAACCCTATGACCCCACATGGCTGGCGGTGTGCTTTCTGGAGGACGCTCACGAGCCGTTGCCTATGAAGGCGGGCCAGCCCCGGCGAGTAGATTGCGTATGAACGACACGGGAGTTGGAATCTGTCTCTGGTCTTCCAACCTTTGAAAAGGCAGCGAAAGGTCACGGTGACGGAACATGGCACCGGAAGGAGTTTGCTCGCCCGATGAGCATGCTGGTGGATGAGATCAGAAGCAGAGGTCATCCGGGTGGCGTCGGACAATCTGAACACCCATATGCCGACCACTGTTGTGCCGGGCTTTTCCGCCGGAGGAGGCCTGCCCGTTGTCCCGGAAGTTGGCATTTCATTACACCCCAAAGCATGGCAGCCGGCTGTGTTCTGGCCCTTCCATGCTTGCATAGGCGTCTGCCGGGCCTAGAAGCGGTATGGCAAGAAATGGGGGCCTGGACAAAGGGGCGGAAGGACGCTCAGGCCGCCGTGGAATGGCGCTTTACCACTGCAAATGCCCGAGAGACTGGCCGAAACGCCTACTACACAATAATCATTGTGGCGCTAGGTAATTAATCTTAGCCTCGGGCGCAGTGTGACCCCTGTTGCCGATTCATTTGGTTTCCTGACGAGGCGTCTGCGGACCGCCGATCCGGCCTTTGCCAATCAGGAAAATCCCCCGGCGATCGATCTCCCGGGCAATCTCATAGGGAAGGTTACAATCTGTGTACAGACGATTCGGCGTCCGAGGCGCTTGTCTCCTGGAGATAGGGCTTGCTTTCCGTCGCCAATAACTGCCGCTGCGACTGCGGCCTGCAGGGGACTGCGATTCACCGCCTCGCGGCTGGAGGCGATCGATCTGACTCCCCTAGGCTCGACATTGGAGCCGGTAGTCCACCGAAGCAACGGCTTGCGACTGGCTTTCTTGGCCTTCGATGACGTTTGGACGCTGCTTGCTGTGGAGGCCGCACTACGGTCGTTCATCGGGCATGTGAAGACGGCGCATTCGTCATCGTCTCTGTGCATTGGGGCGCGGAGCACCAGGCCGTGCCGACCGAGCGACAGCAGATGCTTGCGCGGCGATTCGCCGAGGCCGGCGATCTTCTCCTCTGGGAGCATCACCCACACCTCTTGCAACGCGCCGAATGGGTTGAGACTGACAGCGCACAGAATGCTGGCGCTTTGCAGCCTAGGCAATGCCCTTCTTCAATCAGGTCGGCCTATAGGATGTGCGCCGTTCGGCGTTGGTGCTTGTCGCCTGAACGGGCGCGGAGAAGTGAGTGGAGAAATCATCCCGTTCGAGGTCGGCGTGATTCGCAGTGGCACTCTTTCCCAATGCGCAGGGAGAGCGAGAAATCACAGTGAGGTTAATTGTTGGGGGAAAACCGACGAAAGGAACTTTTTAGCAGGGAGGGGTAGGTGCCGGCAGCGAGGAAGAAGTTCGACTATCTTGTTTGATGCGGTTTTTTAGGGTAGAATATATCAAATTCTCAATCCAACGAGGAGGAATCTCCATGACTTACATTATCACCAGTTTGTGTCTGCGCGATCGCGGTTGTATCGAGGTCTGTCCGGTGGATTGCATCGTGCCGGGGCAACCGATTGAGCAATACCCCTGGATGTACATTGACCCGGATACCTGCATTGACTGCGGCGCCTGCGTGCCGGCATGCCCCTATGGAGCGATTTTCCCGGAAGATGAAGTGCCGTCGGCGTATACGGCGAAGGGCGGCGAATATATTAGCCGTGTTGGTCTGACCGGGCGTTACGAAGGCGTCAACCATCATGGGAACAGAGTAGTGTTGGATTGCGTGCGGCAACTCCAACCGGGCGAGGTGGTTGATCTGCGTCAGGATATTCAAGCCAACTATGACTTTTTCCGCAACGGCCCTGGGTATGGCGCTAAAGAGCAGGATCAAGGCGTGTAGAAGGCAAACTAGATGATTGCGGACAAGGCGGCTTTTTTCCGCGAGAGAAGTTCCTTGTGGCTTTCTGAAGCAAAGACAAATGGAAACACGTCTTCTTTCGGTTCGTGAAGAGAGCTGGCTGGAACAGGCCATCGCCGTTCTTCGGGGCGGCGGCCTGGTTGCCTTCCCGACGGATACTGTCTATGGGGTCGGCGCGTTGGCGTTTGACAATGCCGCCATCGAACAGATTTATCTTGTCAAGGACAGGAATGTGGAGAAGGCCATCCCTGTGCTCATTGGCGAGATGGAACAGCTGTCAGAAGTGGTGGCCGAGCTGCCGCCCTCTGCGTTGCGTCTCGCTGCGCGTTTTTGGCCTGGTCCACTGACGCTGGTCCTGCCCCGACATCCGAACCTGCCGCCGGCTATCTCCATGACGTCGACCGTTGGCGTTCGTTTGCCGGACCATCCCATCGCGCGGACGCTGCTACGCGCGGCCGGGCCGATGGCGGTTACTTCGGCGAATCTTTCCGGTTGCGCCAGCCCAACCACGGCAAGCGAGGTGTGGGAACAGCTCGGTGGTCGCATTCCCCTTATCCTGGACGGCGGCGCGTCGCCCGGGGGCGTTCCCTCCACCGTCGTAGATTGCAGCGGCGCGTCGCCGCGTCTCTTGCGCGCTGGACCGATTCCCCTCGAATCGGTGGAAGCACTGTGGTAGGTTTTTGCCCGACAAATTCTAACAAAATTCTTATTTGGCTTTCAGGTTATTTTAATCCCGCTTTGTATAATCAAAGTTGCATTCTCCTCCTTGGGTAGGCTTCGCTACAGGACGTAGGCGCGTCCTGTAGCGAAGCGTTTTTATATGGGGTCTTGCTCGAGGACCCACACGCTTCCCTGCTTTGGGGAAAGTGCTACACGGGAGCGTGACCTTCCATGAAGCCGGATGTTGAAGAAGAGGAAACCGGCTGGTTTTTTATGGCTATGGGAGGCGATTTATCCTACTTGCTTTTTTCCTCAACCGATTATACAATCATTACAGTTCCCAAAGGAGGCGTCATGAAGCAGGATCGTTTCTTGGTTGGTATTCTAATTTTTGTTGCTGTCTTGATGGTCATCTCGCTGGCACTATTTTTTACCCGCCACCAGGTTCCTGACTACGGGAGCGAGGATACGCCGGAAGGGGTGGTACGTAATTACATCCTTGCCATTCAAAAAGGTGATTACCCACGCGCCTATAGTTATCTGGCGGAACAGGAGCATAAGCCCTCGTACACCTCGTTCGAACAGACCTTCCTGAGCAACCCGCAAGGTCTCAATGCGACCGGCGTGCGTATTGGGCAAACGACTCAGAGCGGTTCGCAGGCCTGGGTCGAGGTGACGGTTGCCTATAGCGCGGGTGGGCCGTTTGGCGGCCGCGGTTGGAACAACGTAGAAAAAGCCTCGCTCATTCAACAGAATGGTCAATGGAAGATTACCCGCCTGCCTTACCCCTACTGGGGTTGGGAGTGGTATCAGAAAGTGGAAGTTGCCCCCTCGGGGGATTGACCTCAGGTGTGGAGAGGAGGAGAGTGTAATGCGTACTATTCGACGCCTGTACCTGTATCTGGTAGCCTTTCTCAGCCTGGAGGTGGTACTCTGGGGGCTGATCGGGTTGGCGCGCGAATCGCTGGACGCGACTGCCACCTTGGGCGGCGGTGCGGAGCGACTGGCCACCGCCCTGGCGCTCTTGCTCGTTGGTGTGCCGGTGTTCGGTGTTCACTGGGGGGTGGCACAAGGCCTAACCCGTCGCGAGGAAGAAGAGCGCGCTTCTTCTACGCGCGCGCTGTTCCTGTACGGCAGCCTGGTCGCGACTCTGATTCCCTGTGTACAGAACCTCCTCGCTCTGTTCACGCGTGCACTCCTGACCCTGACCGGATTGCCAGTCACGCTCGCCTGGATTGGCAGACAGCAGAGCTGGAGCGATAATTTCATTGCCCTTGCCATGAATATGCTGGCAGCCGTTTACTTCTGGACGGTGCTGCGTGCAGACTGGAAGATTCTCGGCTGGCGACCGGTGTTCGCCGACGTGCGCCGCCTGTATCGCTACGTCTGGATGCTTTATGGGTTGATTCTGCTCCTTATCGGCGTACAGCAGTTATTGTATTTCGTATTGGCAGGGCAGGCGGATGTGCTGACTTACCGCGCACTCCTTGGCGGTTGGGTAAACGGCCTGGCTCTGGCGGTGGTAGGGACAGCGGTCTGGCTGGGTTTCTGGTTGACGATACAGCACTCCATCACGGAGGAGGCAGAGCGACAATCCTTGCTGCGGCTGGCGCTTCTGTACCTCCTGTCTCTGGTTGGCGTGGGCGCTGTGTTGACTTCCGGCGCCATCGTCGTGTATTGGATTCTGCGCGTTTGGCTTGGAGAGTCAATGACCTTTGTCGCCTTGCTGAATGCAATCGCGAAACCACTCGCGACGGCAATTACCCTGGGCGGTCTTTGGGGATACTATTGGACTGTGCTGGCGCGTACCTTGAGAGAGGTCCCAGACGCGCCCCAACGCGCGGCCATGCGGCGGTTGTATTTTTACATCCTGGCTGTGGCCGGCCTGGCCGCGACCGTGTTTGGTTTGAACCTGTTGTTGCGTTTCCTCACGCATATGTTCTGGCTGGAAATTGGCGGCGCGATAGGCGCGGTGCGGAACGATCTGGCGACCTCCCTGGCCACGCTGCTCGCGGCGTTGCCGCTCTGGTGGTTGACCTGGTGGCCGATGCAGCGCGAAGCCTGGCGCGCCGGCGAGGCCGGCGACCATGCCCGCCGTTCCGTCATCCGCAAGGCATATCTCTACCTGGCTTTGTTTGCCGGCGTGGTAGGCGGCATGGTTTCGGCAGGACGCACGCTCTATCATCTTCTCCTGACCGTTCTAGGAGAACCGCCTGCCGGCTTGACGCTTTTATTATTAGAGGATCTACGCTTAGTGTTGTTATTCGTCTTGCTGGCCGTATATCATGCGCTGGTGTTGCGCGATGATGGTCGCCGGGCGGCAGTCGCGCTGGCCGAGAAACACGCTGCCTTCCCGGTTTTGGTTTTGGATCCTGAGGATGGCTTCGCTCAGGCGATGTTGGCGGCAATTCGAGACCAGGCCCCTGCCCTGGCAGCGACCCTCGCGCCTGTTTCCCGGAAAATCGCCGTTGAGTCGGCCCCGCGTGCTGTAGTCCTCCCTGCCGATACCGCCTTTACCTTGCCGTCTGCTTGGCGCCAATGGCTGGAGGAGTTTGACGGTTACCGATTGCTTGTCCCGCGCAGGCAAGGTAAGTGGGTGTGGAGCAGTGCGCCTTCTGATGCGATGACGATGCGACAGACAGCTCTCACGTTGCGCCATCTGGCAGAGGGACGCCCGCTTCGACCGGCCGGCATCCCTTCCGCTTGGCTGATTGCTCTCTCGATCCTGGGGGGGGTTTTCCTCTTGCAGATTCTCTTTGGCCTCCTGATGATGGGCATGAGCATGATAGTGGATTGAGGTCCTCGCGCCCATACAATCGTTGTCGGCGGTTCGAGTTGTCTACAAGCTCTGGCCGGCAGGACTTGCGTGCTCAAAATCTCTTTGCGATTTTGCCTTTCAGAATATCCTTGACCCTGGAGAGGACTGAACGATGAAAGTAACCGTACTTCAAGAAAACCTGGCTCATGGCCTCAGTGTCGTCTCAAGGGCGGTTTCGCCGCGCACCACGCTGCCGGTGCTCTCAAACGTCCTGGTCGCGACGGACGAAGGTCGTTTGCGCCTTTCCGCGACCAATCTGGAATTGGGTATCACCTGCTGGGTTGGCGCGAAGGTCGAGGAAGAGGGTTCCACTACAGCACCGGCGCGCACGTTTGCCGACCTGGTCAGCATATTGCCAGCCGGACCGGTCAGCTTGAGTCTGAATGTGGCTACGCAGACCCTTAACGTGCGTTGCAGTACGTCCAACGCCGACATGAAATGCATTGATGCGCAGGAATTTCCACCGTTGCCCGTTGCCGAAATGGACGGAGCGATTCTGCTCAAGGTGTCCGACTTCAAGGAGATGATCCAACAGGTGGTCTTTGCCGCCTCGCAAGATGAGGCGCGGCCGGTGCTGATGGGCGTTCTGGTCATGGTGGAGGGCGATCAGATTGCCATGGCGGCGGCGGATGGATTCCGCCTCTCTGAGCGCAAGGCGACTCTTGCCAAGCCGGCGACTCAACCGCTGAGCGTCATTATTCCGGCGCGCGCGTTAAGCGAACTGGCGCGCATCGCTGCCGATGGGGACGAAGAGGTCGCTATGATGCTGCCCAAAGGACGCGGCCAGGTCATCTTTCGCGTGAAAGACATTGAACTCGTGTCGCAGTTGATTGACGGCACGTACCCGGATTACAAACAAATCATCCCGCGCACGTACAAGTCGCGCACCATCCTGCCCACGCCGGCCATGCTAAAGGCTTGCAAGCAGGCGGAAATCTTTGCGCGCGAAGGTTCCAATGTAGCGCGGGTCAACATCAAGCCGGCGGGCGATGCCGAACCGGGCGAGGTCGAAATTTCGGCGTATGCGGAGGAGACTGGTTCGAACGAAACGGTCATCACCGCAACGGTAGAAGGGCAGGGCCTGCTGATCGCGTTCAACGTGCGTTTCCTACGTGAGGTATTGGAAGTCATCAAGACGCCGAACGTGGCGCTGGAAACGACCACACCGAACGCTCCGGGCGTAATCCGCCCGGTTGGCGATGATAGTTTTGTCCATGTGATCATGCCTATGCACCTGGGATGACCCGTGCTCATGCGTGAAGAACGTCAGGCGAAGTCCTGACGTTTTTTGTTGCCAGTCTCCGGACCTTGACGGCCGCGAACTTATGGGGTAGTCTGATAGCGGTGGTAACCTTTTTCACGCTTCTGATGCGATGGGTGAGAAGCGCCTATGACTCTTCCTCCTCCATCCGAAGATCGCGTCCTAAGCATTTACTTGACGCTCAATCAATATCCTATCCTGAGCGCGCGTATCCGGGCGCGCATGCGCGAGGAGATGTTCGGGCGCGGAGTCATCACTCCCGAAGCCTTTGAGGAGGAGGTGCGCCGGGAAGCGATTGAATCCCAGAAGCGAGAAGGGCTGCGCTCTCCCTATGTAGATGAGCCGGCGGCGGTTTGGGAAACTCGCCTGGAACGCATTCGCGAGCACCTGACAGACTTTTATTTTGCCTATAACCTGCCCTATGAAGAATTCGAGGAAATCGTTCGTCAGGCGGTCAGTGAGCGCAGCCATGAACGTCCGGATTTGATTACCTTCAATCCCGAACTGGCGCCGCAAGACATGCTCTTCGCGCAGGCAGAGGCGATTGAGGCCATGCTGCCAAAAGAGCGAGCCCGTTATGAAGCGCGTCTACAGGAAATCAAGGCTGTGTTGATTCGCACCATGATTAGCGATCAACTGGCCTACATTAACCTTGCCCGCCGTTGGTTCACGGTGGCCGATTTGAAAGAAATCCGCCATCGCAAAATTGGACAAGGGAAAATTGGCGGGAAAGCGGCCGGGTTGTTGTTGGCAGCGCGTATCTTGCAGGAAGTGGGAGGCGAGGAGATTCGTCAGTGCTTGCGTTTGCCGATTTCCTTTTTTATCGGTTGTGATGTGTTGTATTCCTTTATGTCCTTGAACCGCCTCCTACGCTGGGGCGATCAGAAATACAAATCCGAAGAGCAGATTCGCGCCGAGTACCCTGTCTTGCGGAGGGAGTTCGCGGCCGGGCGATTGCCCGATGATATTTCGGCTCTCTTGCGGGATGTGCTGGCAGAGTGCGGCCAGCGACCGTTGATCGTCCGTTCTTCCAGTCTGCTCGAAGATAATTTTGGCACTTCCTTCGCCGGTAAGTATGAGAGTTTTTTTCTGCCGAATCAGGGCAAGCTGGAGGAAAATCTCAAGGCGCTCACGAAAGCTATTGCCTTGATTTACGCCAGCGGCCTCAATCCCGATGTTCTGCTTTATCGTCGGCAGAAGGGGTTGATTGATTACGATGAGCGACTGGCCATCCTGTTGCAGATCGTCGAGGGGGAACAGTATGGTCAGTATCATTTGCCGCACGCGGCCGGCGTGGCGTTCAGCCGCAACCTATACCGCTGGTCGCCGCAGATACGAAAAGAAGACGGCTTCGTGCGCCTGGTCTGGGGGCTGGGGACGCGTGCGGTGGAGCAGACGGGCAACGATTTCCCGCGGCTGGTAGCGCTCAGCCATCCTACGTTGCATCCGGCCGATTCCGTTAAAACCATCCGTCATTATTCCCAGCAATATGTGGACTTGATCGACCTGGCTGAAAATAAGTTCAAAACCCTTCCCGTGCATGCTGTGTTAAACGGGCGCTATCCTCCCGTCCGGTATATTGCTCAGGTCGAGGAGGACGGGTATCTGACCGGCCTGCGGACCGCGCTGGTGGATAAGAAGCGTCTAGTCATCACCTTCGATGAACTCTTGCGCCGTACTCCGTTTGCCAACCGTATGCGTACAATCCTGAAAGTGCTTGAAACGCACTATCAGGCCCCGGTGGATATTGAATTTACCCTTCACATCCAGGAGACCGGCAATTCCTCGCCGCCGATTTTCATCACCTTGTTGCAATGCCGGCCGCAAAGTCATTTCAGCAATGAGGGCGAAATTGCCCTGCCGGAGGACTTGCCTGCTGAAGACATCATCTTCACCACGCACCGCATGGTGCCGCGCGGGATGGTCTCCGGCATTCGCTACGTGGTGTTCGTAACGGAAGCGTATTTCTCCCTGGGAACAGCCGCAGAACGCGCACGGTTGCGACGCGCCATTAGCGAAGTCAACGCTAGGATGACCAAGAATTCCTTTATCTGTGTTGGACCAGGGCGTTGGGGCACGGCTACTCCAGAGGTGGGGGTACACGTTGGCTATGGCGATATTTATAACACCTGCGCTCTGGTTGAACTTTCGGGTAGGACCATTGGAACTTCGCCAGAGCCCTCTTTCGGAACACACTTCTTCCAGGATTTGATGGAAGCGCGCATTTTCCCCCTGGCGGTCTGTTTGCACGATCAGGATGTGATCTTCAACCACGCCTTTTTCTACGATACCCCCAACCGTATCCTTGCCTTTACCACGGTGGATGAAAAGATCCAAGCATGCCTACGCCTGATCGAAGTAGAGGACTTCCGCCCGGCGCATCATATCCGTTTGGTGATGAATGACGAAATGGGCCGGGCGGTTGCTTATCTGGAGGCTGACTCGGTCGAAAATCGGGAACAGGTCGAGGATCTCGCCGCCTGAGCCTCGGCTCACTGTGGGAGGCGGGAAGGGAAATACCCGCCCCCCATTCCTCGGGTTCAGGGCAATTGCGCATGCGCGTAGCGACGCGCAACCTCCTCCCAATTGACCACATTCCACCAATTAGTCACGTATTCCGCGCGTCGATTTTGATACTTAAGGTAATAAGCGTGTTCCCAAACGTCCAGTCCTAGGATGGGAACCATGCCCTCCGAAAGGGGGTTATCCTGATTGGGCGTGGATACAATGGAGAGGCCGCCGTTGTATTTCACCAACCAAGCCCAACCGGAGCCAAAACGTCCGTTGGCGGCTTTCTCGAACTCCGCTTTGAAGTTCTCGAACGAACCAAAAGCGGCCTCGACGGCTTGTGCCAACGCGCCGCTCGGCGCGCCGCCGGCGTTTGGCGCCATGATGTGCCAGAAGAAGGTGTGATTCCACGCTCCGCCGCCGTGATTGCGAATGACCGTGCGAATATCCTCAGGCACAGCGTTGAGATCGCGCAGCAATTCCTCTAGGGAACGGGAGGCTAGTTCGGGGTGTTTCTCAATGGCTGCGTTAAGGTTGTTGACGTACGCGGCGTGATGCTTATCATGATGAAGTTGCATGGTTTGGGTATCAATGAAGGGTTCGAGAGCGTCGTAGGCGTAAGGAAGGTCGGGTAATTCATAGTAAGACATAGGTTCTCCTTTCTCAAACTGATTGTCTCCAACGGATTGGTCACATGTTGTTAGATGCAAGAACAGTATAAAATGTTACAATTTTTATCTTAATTATACAAATATATCAAAAGTTGTCAAAACCTGTAGTTTCGATCGGCAATTCTCGATTGGGGGATTGTTCTGCGACAGCCTAGAACAGCCGTCTTACGATCCTGTAAAGGTCTTCTGGCCTATCATAGCCGTGCTCCATTGGGGGCTTTTTCCTGGTCCTGGTGGAAAAAACGTCAAAAAAGGCCGATTTTGTAGTCAAAGCCGTACAAAGACAACGCTTGTTCTAGGCCGAAGTGAGAGACCGGCCACGCGGATCTAGATTTAGACATAAGGGCTTGGACATTATCTGCTATTGAAGTGCTACTCCCGTTGTTTTTTGTGGTAAACTCTGCCGCGTTTGTACCGTCTCTCCTCTGGGCGCTGCTCTGCCTTAACTTACCCTGGACGATGCGATTTCCCATGACGGAGACATATCAACCCATCTGGGAAACCACGCGTGGCGAAATCACCGAGTCGGTGCACTTTGGCGCGATCGCCGTGGTCGAATCAACGGGCCGGTTGCTGGCCTCCTATGGCGATCCGTACCTGGTGGCGTTTTTGCGTTCGAGCGCGAAGCCGTTGCAGGCTTTACCGTTTCTTGAACTCGGCGGCGCCCAGACATACCATCTGACCTCGAAAGAAATTGCCATCCTCTGCGCTTCCCATGTGGGTACAGAGGAGCATGTTGCCGTTGTCAGGAGTATTCAGGATAAGGCGGGGATTCGAGAGAGCGATTTACTGTGCGGCGCGCAACCTCCTCTCGATACCTCTACAGCCGAAAGATTGCGGGCGAAAGGTGAACCGTTTACTCCCAACCACCACAATTGTTCTGGTAAACACAGCGGGATGCTGGCGCATGCTCGTATGCGAGGCCTGCCGATTTCGGATTACGTTAACCCCCAACATCCTGTCCAACAAACCATCCTCGAATATCTTGCTGCCATGTGCGCCTTGCCGGTGGAACACATCGAGGTAGGGATAGATGGGTGTTCCGCGCCGACCTTTGCCATGCCGCTCTATAACGCTGCGCTGGGATTTGCTCGCTTGTGCGACCCGCGCGGGATGGCCGTGGAACGCATGGCTGCCTGCAAATGGATTGTGCAATCCATGCTCGCCTATCCGCACATGGTAAGCGGTGAGGGCTTTTTCGATACGCGGTTGATGCAGGTGGGAGAGGGGCGTATCCTCACCAAAGGAGGCGCGGAAGGATACCAAGCGATGGGACTGATTCCCGGCGTTTTGGCGCCTGATTCCCGCGGAGTTGGAATTGCTTTTAAAATTTCGGATGGAGATGTGGGGAGGCGCGTCCGTTCGGCAGTAGCGCTGGAAATTTTGCGTCAGTTGGGCGTATTGGCCGAGAAGGATATGGAGGCCCTGGCGGATTTTGGTCCACGCAAAGTTGTGCAGAACTGTCGCAAATTGACCGTTGGCGAGTCGCGTCCGATTTTCGCGTTGCAACGTGCTCGGGAGTCATGAAAACGCTAGCGCGACGTGCTCGCCGAATTCACGAGCGCCTGCTGGATTTTTACGGACAACCCACCTGGCGCAACCCTTTGCCTCCGCTGGATGAACTGGTTTCCACAATTCTTTCCCAGAACACGAACGACGTGAACCGCGATCGTGCCTTCTTTGCCCTTCGCCGACGCTTTCCATCCTGGGAGGCAGTGCGGGATGCTGATGAGACGGCGGTCATCGAGGCGATTCGTCCGGCCGGTCTCGCCAACCAGAAGGGGCCGCGCATTCAACGTCTCCTGCGCGCGATCACAGCCGAGCGCGGCGCGCTTGATCTGACCTTCCTGGCCGGCTGGCCCGTCGAAGAGGCGCGTGCCTGGTTGATGAAGTTTGAGGGAGTTGGTCCAAAGACGGCCGCCATTGTGTTGCTCTTCTCGTTGGGAAAGCCGGCCTTTCCGGTGGACACACATATCTACCGCGTCAGCGGTCGCCTTGGGCTGCGGCCGGCAAAACTAACCGTAGAGGCGACCCACCGTTATCTAGAAGAACTGTTTCCACCCGATGCGTACGGCGCAGTGCACCTCAACCTGATTCGCCTGGGCCGCGAAATGTGCACCGCGCGCCGCGCCGATTGTCTGCGCTGTCCTCTACGCGATTTGTGCGACTATGCCGGGGCGCAAGAGAGGCGCCCTGGCCAGCTGCTCGCGCGGCAATGAGGAAAGAACCCCCGGTTCTTTCACGCGTTGGGAGCGGCTGCCCGAAAAATGCCTTGCAGTGTGCTTTCCTCTCGCAGAAAGACGGGAATGATCTCGAGAGGAGCCGATGTTTCTATCCACTGACCACCGCTGTGGACTTTCCCGTCCCAGGCGTTGACCCAACTGGCGCTGGCCGGCAGGTATACGGCCCGCCGACGCTCCCCGAAGTGTAGGATTGGCGCCACCAGAATCTCCGGACCGCACAGGAACTCGTCCTCGATGGTCGCGCAGATCGGATCGTCGAAATCTACAAAGAGAGGGCGCATAGGCGGCAGGCCTTTTTGGCTGGCCAACACCATTTGCGCGTACAGGTAGGGTTGCAATTGCTCCCGCAACAGCAACCAGGCACGCAAGATGGGATATGCCCGTTCCCCGAATGCCCAGATCTCGTTATCTGCGCCGCTGGCGGGCATCGGCCCTTTCACCGGCAACCGATACCCATGTAGGCGGAAGATGGGGCAAAAAACGCCGTATTGAAACCAGCGCACAATCAGTTCTCGGAAATACTCGCTGTGAATGTCGCCGCCGTGAAAACCGCCGATGTCGGTGGTCCACCAGGGGATGCCGCTCATTGCCATATTCAGGCCGGCGCGCACCTGCGCCTGGAGCGATTCAAAGGTGGAGGCAATGTCGCCCGACCAGATGACCGAACCGAAACGCTGGCTGCCGGCCCAGGCCGAGCGTGAGAGGGTAACGATTTCGGTCTCGCCAACCGAACGCATCCCCTCGTAGAACGCCATCTGATGCATGAGGGGGTAGATATTGGCCACTTCCAGGCCGTTGCCGAGGTAGAAACGCAGATTCTCCGGTGTCCAAGGATTGATGTCTGGCTCGTCGTTATCCAGCCACCAGAGTTTGATACCGTAGTCGTAGTAGTTCTTTTTGACAGTTTCCCAGAGGAAGCGGCGCGCGGCGGGGTTGGTGGCGTCGTAGTAGGCGAAATAGGCTGCGCCGGGCATATCGTTGTCTAGGAAGATGTGTTGGGCGTCCACGCCGCGCTCGTTGTTGACGAGCAGGCCGCGTTCGGTCATGACAGCGTAGTTTTCGCTCTGCGCAATGACCGTGGGCCAGATGGAGACCATGACCCGCACGCCCATCTCCTCGAGTTCCCGCACCATGGCGGCCGGGTCGGGCCAGCAACGAGGGTCGAACTTCCAGTCGCCGTGGTGAGTCCAGTGAAAGAAGTCAATCACGATGATGGCGAGCGGCAGGCCGCGCCGTTTGTACTCGCGCGCGACGTTCAGGAGTTCCGCCTGAGTCTCGTAGCGCAATTTGCATTGCCAGAAACCCAGCGCCCATTTCGGCAATGGCGGAGCGTGGCCGGTAGCGTCGGCGTAGCGTTCCAGAATTTCCGCGTAACTTTCCCCGCAGAAGATGTAGTAATCCATTTGGCGCGCGCCATCGGCGACCCAGCGCGTGCCGTTAACTCCCAGTTCTACCCGGCCGATGGCCGGACTGTTCCAGAGGAAGCCGTACCCCCGGCTGGAAATCAGAAAAGGGATGGCGATCTCGGTATTGCGTTGTTGCAAGTCAATGATGCATCCCTTTTGGTTCAGAAGACCGTGTTTATGTTGACCGAGGCCGTAAAAACGCTCCCCCTCCTGCGCTTCGAAAGTCGCTTCGATTTGATAGAGGCCGCCAAGGCGCGGTTTGAAGCGACGCGCGGAGAGGTCGTAGTAGGTTGGCTCCGGCTCGGTCAATAGCCATTGCCCTTCAGGGACGCGCACGTAGCGGATCCGGCCGTTGGGAGCAACTTCTGCCTGCAGGGTCCCGTTGCGGAGAATAGCCTTGTCGGCCTCGATGTGAATTTCGACCTCTCCTGCGGGTAAAGGCGGTTTTTCGAGCAACGCCTGTGGTAGGTCGAGTAGCCGTTGCGCCAGATTAGCTCGCAGGCGCAACCCGTTTTTCCCCCACGGTTCCAGCCAGACCATGTGGTGGTTTTCCTGCCAGATCAGGGAGTGTTCGTCGCAACGGAAGATTCCCATAGGCTTCTCCTTTGCCGGAACAGGGTAGGCGGATGTTTGCGCCCTTTCATTTGGCGTTTTGTGGTGGAGGCTCTTTGTGTGGAGCAGCGGCATCCGGGTTCGCTTGTCGGCCGGCCAGTGCAATGCCGGCCAGAATGATTGCGCCGCCGATGATTTCTACTGGCAGAGGCTTTTCGTCCAGGAAAATCATGGCCAGCAGGCTCGACCCGATAGGTTCACCTAACAGGGCTACGGACACAAAGGCCGCCGGCAGGTGACGCAACGCCCAGTTCAACGTGGAATGGCCAATGAGTTGTGGTACCAGCGCCAGCAGGAATAGCCAGAGGTAGACGGTTGGAGAATGGTGGAAAAGTGGTTGACGGGCGGCAAGCGTGACGCCGACGAGGAGCAGCGCCGCGCTGCCATAGACGAGGAAAAGATAGGGGATCAGAGCAATTCGGGCGCGCGCGTTGCGTCCGATAAGCACGTAGCCGGCGGCCATCCAGGCCCCGAATAACGCCAGCGCGTCGCCGAGCAGGGCCGAGCCGCGTCCGACTAGGCCGGTGTTCGCGCAAAGCAGACGAGGCGTGTCTGCGTCTGCATAACATGCGTTTCCTAGAGTGAGAATCGCGCCTCCGCTGAGTGCCAGTACCATGCCGGCCGTTGCGGCGGCGCCGCTTCGTTCGCGCAATAGGACTGGTGCCGCCAAGGCCACCCACAACGGCGTCGTCGTCACTAGGACGACAGACCTGGCGATGCTCGTGTATTCGAGCGAAGTGATCCAGGCAGCAAAATGGAACGCCAAGAAGACGCCGGCCAGCAGGCAGGGACGGAGGACGTCCCAGCGCAACAGCCGTAGGTCAGCGCGGTAACGTCCGAGCGCAAGCGGCGTCAGGAGCAGTGTTGCCAGAGCCAATCGCCAGGAGGCGATGACCAGCGAGGGTACTTTCTCCTGCTGGGTATAGCGGATGAGGAGCGACGCGGTGGAGACCGCCAGAATCGCGCCGCAAAGCACCAGGGGCGCCGGGAGAGGAACGCGCGAGGGCTTCATGGAGGAAGAAACCTGCTTTGCCTAGTATAGCACGATCGGGAATAGGGGCAAGGAGTGGGGAGCGACGTAGACCAGCCCGGCAACCGCGAGGGGACAACCACGCTTGCCAGAATCGAAGCGCAGTTTTGTCATATTTTTCACAATTATCCAACAAATCCCTTGTCTTCTAAACAAAAAGGGGGTATAACCCTCCCAATTACGCGCCAGGGTTATCAGGAGAAACGGTGAATGGGAAAATTTCCATCATCGGCGCGGGCATGACCGGCACTACGACTGCCCAATGGTTGGCCGAGCGCGATTTTACCGATATTGTGTTGCTCGATATTGTACCCGGAATGCCCCAGGGCAAGGCCCTCGATTTGCTGGAGGCTATGCCCATTATCGGACGAGACGTTGCTATTGTCGGCAGCAACGACTATGCCGCGACGAAAGATTCTGACATGGTCATCATCACGGCCGGGGTCCCGCGTCGACCTGGACTGAGCCGGGAGGACCTGTTGGCGGCGAATGCGCGTATTGTCCGTGAGGCAGCACAGCGCGCGGTCCGCGAGTCCCCTGATGCCATTTTTATCGTGCTCACCAATCCGCTCGATGCGATGGCGTATTTGACGATGCGCGTCGCGCAGTTGCCGCCGTCGCGGGTGGTCGGTCAGGCCGGCGTGCTGGATTCGGCGCGTATGCGCACCTTTGTCGCCCTGGAGACCGGCGTCAGTGTCGAAAGCATTGCCTGCTATGTGCTTGGCGGACATGATGATGCCATGGTACCCTTGACGCGTCACTCAAACGTTGCCGGCATCCCCTTGCGTGAATTTTTACCTGCCGACCGTCTGGCAGCTATTATAGAGCGGACACGTCGCGGCGGCGACGAAATTCTGGAATTGCTTAAGGAAGGTGCCTCCCATTACGCCCCCGGAGCCGCGCTCGCTCAGATGGCGGAAGCCATCCTGAAAGATCGTCATCTCATCTTGCCTGCTTCTGCTTATCTACAGGGCGAATACGGTTTGCAGGATATCTTCTTTGGCGTCCCTGTGCAACTTGGACGGCGCGGCGTGGAGCGCATTCTGGAATATCCGCTGGATGACGAGGAACGAGCCGCTCTGCAAAAGTCGGCGGCGGAGGTGCGAGAGCACATTGAAGCACTTAAGGCAATGCTAGAGAGTTTATGAATAGCTTGCTCGAAAAGCATTTTCCGTGCTTTCTGGAGGAGCCATGATTGTGCGTGAGAAGATTGCGGCGCAGCTTCCTGACTGGCGGGCGCGTATCCGGAATCTGGTCGAAAACTATGGGGATGTCGTGGTAGACCGGGTGACGGTGGCGCAGATATACGGAGGGATGCGCGATCTTAAATCGCTGGTGACCGATATTTCGTATGTGGACCCAATGCGCGGCATCATCTTGCGCGGCCTGTCGATTCCCGATCTGCTGGACAGACTTCCCAAGCCGCCCGGCGCGCAAATGCCTTACGTCGGCGGGTTGTACTACTTATTGCTGGTGGGCGAGGTGCCAACCGCGCAGCAGGCGGAAGCGGTCGAGGCGGAATGGGCGCAACGCGCCGAGGTGCCTGCCCATGTCTTCGAGGCACTTAAGGCGATGCCGCCGGACACACATCCGATGACGATGCTTTCGCTGGCCGTGCTGGCCATGCAGGGCAGTTCGGAGTTCGTCCGTTGCTATCGATCCGGAATCGGGCGTGAGGAGTACTGGCAGGCAACGCTAGAGGACGCCTTAAACCTGACGGCTCGCTTGCCTGTGATCGCCGCGTTTATTTACCGCCTGAAATTCTTCGGCGAGACGACTCCGCCCTCCTATTGCGCACAGGAGGACTACGGCGCGAACTTTGCCCGCATGATAGGCGTGACTGACCCGGAAGGGTACGCGGAACTCTCGCGACTGTACTTCATCCTGCATGCTGACCACGAGTTGGGGAACGTTTCGGCCCACGCCACACATCTTGTCGCTTCTACGCTTTCCGATGTGTATTATGCGTTCTCTGCCGGCCTCAATGGCCTGGCCGGCCCATTGCACGGACTAGCCAATCAGGAAAGCCTTGCCTGGTTGCATCATGTCTGTGAGCGGTTTGGCGGTCTTCCTACTCGGGAACAACTCCGTGATTTCGTCTTGGATACGTTGAAAGCGGGCAAGGTGATTCCCGGTTATGGACATGCGGTCCTGCGGGTTACCGATCCGCGTTTCACCGCCCAGCTCGAATTTGCCAGAGAGCGTTTTCCTGAGGCCCCATTGATTCGTCTCGTCGAATTGGTGTATGAGGTCGTGCCGCAAGTGCTGAAGGAACAGGGCAAAGCCAAGAATCCGGCTCCCAACGTGGATGCGATCTCCGGCGCGTTGCAATACCAGTACGGCGTGCGGCCATGTGAGTTTCATACCGTCTTGTTTGGCGTCGGGCGTGCTCTAGGCGTGACGGCCAATCTGGTCTGGGCGCGGGCGCTGTGTTACCCGATGGAACGTCCGAAGTCTATGACAACGGCCATGATCGAGGCGGCGGTGCGGGAAGCGCGCTCGGGGTGATCCGGTCGCTGCCGCAGATAGTTGCATACGTGTGCTGTGAATTCGATAGGACTTACGCAGTTGCCTCAAGGGTTGCGAACGGGTGAGCCAGATAGGCGCGAATCGTCTCCCGAATGACGCCAGCCTTGGTTTCAAACCGGGAGACACTAGTACGCAAACACTGCCCCTCCCATCGTATCAACGCACGGATGACCAAACCGATAGGGTTGCGTTGGGCCACGGCGGGGCGAAATTGCGCTCGCTCG
Source organism: Anaerolineales bacterium (assembly GCA_034436015.1). Taxonomy (GTDB): domain Bacteria; phylum Chloroflexota; class Anaerolineae; order Anaerolineales; family Villigracilaceae; genus DAOTVX01. The sequence goes on along the minus strand of DAOTWG010000023.1, from coordinate 1,133 downwards.
ATGCCCGTGAACGACTTCGGGCCGCGAGGATAGCCCTCCACTTGCCGGGCGTCCAGGGCATAGAGCGCACGTTGTCGAGGGTCATCTCCAGACGGCCGGCGGCCCAGTGGCCCACGCCGCCGTTTGTGCCGACTGTCTTGCACACCTTGATCCAGCCATAACCTTTCAGGTGAGCCAAGGCACCGCAAGAAGGGATGAAAACATTGCGAATCGAGCGGTTGCCGCTGCGGTCTGCACTCACTTGACGATTGTCCTTCCGTTTCGTTGCACTTTAGTCGGTTTGTATCTAAGTACCGCGCCGTTCTCTCAACTGTGTAGGTCCTGTCAGCTCGACGCTTTCGGCGGGCAACTCTTGCAGAATTTCTTCAGCGTCTCCCTGGGCAAGGGTATTTCGCAAAACAGAAAGCCTATAAGTGTCCTTGGGACGGCCTACAGTCTTCCGCGCCTTCTCAGTTCGCCCAAGAAGCCTTGCTTCCAATACTTCCGGCGATGTGGGCTTATCTTCGAGAATCAGCGATGTATAAGCATCGAGTACAACCTCTCCAACTTTTTCCTGACCGATATTGTTAATCGGCGGCGCACGCCAGATATGGTAGCGGCCATCTACTTCAGGCAACCCAAATCCCACAGCATTCTCAAGGTGAGCACGCTCCAGTCAAACCCGCGCAATTTTCCGGGCTGCTTGAACGTTAGGGACAAGGTATTTACGTTGTCCGCTCACTAGTGTACGATTAGCCATATCCTTATCGTACACAAAGCCTCAGGTTGGAGAACCGCGCCCAACGACTTGTGCTTCAGCGGCGGCGGAAGCATGACAGGCAAGCCCCCTTTACCCTAAACCCAACTCCGCGCCCTCACAGCGCAGACCCGCGGCGACACAAGCCGCCGTCCGCCTGCAAGCGCCTGGTGGGCGCAGCCACGCAGCGCCGCCTCACTGCCCGCCTCACGCACCTTCCGCCACCACAAGCAAAGCACAATCCATACAGCCTATGCTCACCAACCGTTATAGCACAAACTCAGGCAAAAGATAACCGCCTATACACCTATTACTGCACGGCTAGCCAACGTGTGCTGTGCATTCGCTGACAAGGCAAGGGAGTTCGTCCTATACACGAGCGCAATCCGCTTGGGAG
>DAOTWG010000022.1:0-25762 GCA_034436015.1 Anaerolineales bacterium | reverse complement strand
GTGCGCGCCCTGCGCGCACGCTCGCATTCGCTAGCCGACTTTCTCAAAACCATCGCAACGATGGATTCCTTCGAAGATTTACAGAATGCCCTCTCGCGACTGGCCTCTTTTTATGCGCACGTTACCCACCCCCATTCGCTCTATTCACCCCACAAAGTTTTGCCATGCGCCATTGGATACCTTCTCTCCTACTGACCGTTGCCCTGCTGACCGCCTGCGTCGCCCAGACGCAGCCCTCCCTCGCACCACCCAAGCCGGTCACGGCTACGCCGCTGAAAATGTTTTGCCGCGTCGTGCCGCCGGACCCCACGCCTCAACCACAAGACTCGCTATTCCCTCCTGTCGGGCCGGAGGATTTCAGCCAGGGCCCAAGCGACGCTGTGCTCACGATCATAGTGTACAGCGATTTTCAGTGTCGTTCTTGCGCCGATCTAGCCGATTTGCTCAAGACTCTACGCGCCGACCACCCAGACGAAGTACAACTGGTTTACCGTCATCTACCATTGGCAGACAAGAACGATAAGTCGGTGTTGGCCGCGCGTGCTGCCAATGCTGCCGCCCGGCAAGGGAAATTCTGGGAAATGCACGACGCTCTATACGAAAAACAAGCCGAATGGATGCCCTTGGCTCCAACTGCCTTTTCCACCTGGCTGGCACAGGAAGCGGAAAATGTTGGTCTGAATCTCGCCCAATTTGGAAGCGATATGGAAAGCACGAGCATTATCGAGGCAGTAGGACGCGCCGCAGAACTGGCAAAACAGATTCCGGTGCCGCCGCTGGTCATCGTCAATGGGCGTCTTCAGGCCGGCGTTGTCAGTTACTATAGCCTGGATACCATGTTACACTTGCTATTGCTCAGCAAGCGTCAATTCACCTCCTGCCCTCCTATGCTCATTGACCCGGCCAAACAATACCTCGCCACACTGCATACAGAAAAAGGTAACATTGTCATTCAACTGTTCGCGGAAAGAACACCCTTTACCGTGAACAATTTCGTGTTTTTGGCCCGTCAGGGCTGGTTCGATAACATTACCTTTCACCGTGTGATTCCCGGCTTCGTCGCGCAGACAGGCGATCCATCGGGAACCGGCATGGGCGGGCCTGGGTATTTCATCCCAAATGAAATCGACTCCTCGCTACGCTTCGACCGCGCCGGCGTGGTAGGCATGGCGAACTCCGGTGCAGATATGAACGGCAGCCAATTCTTCATTACCCTCGCCCCCGCTCCCCACCTAAACGGACAATATACCGTTTTCGGCGAGGTCATCTCCGGCCTGGAAACTGCCATACAATTGACGCCGCGCGATCCTCAACCCGGCATCTGGCTTCCGCCTGGCGATATCTTACACCGCGTAACCATTGAAGAGCGTTAAGAGAACAAATGCGATCATTCTCTATTTCCGAGCAACAGGGCGCGCTTCTGGCCAGCGTTTTCAGCCTGGTCAGCATCTTGGTTTTCCTTGGCCGTAGTCTCTACCTCATTACCACCGGCATTCTGCCGCGCGCAGTAGAGGTCGCAGCCATGCTAGGCGCCGCTCTCGAGGCAACGACGATGGTAACTTGCGCCTTATTGATGGTTCCCATGTTTGTCCTCAACCTGCGCGCCCTACGCGGTGGTGCAAGTCGCCCGTTGACGCTCCCCCCACTCCGTCTGGACTATCTCTTCGCCCTTAGCGTTCTCTGGGTTGTCACGCTCTGTTTAGGCAGCCTCGTCATGCTCATCCCAGAATACGGCTGGGTAGGAACGGTACCTTTGCTCCCGTTCGGCATCCTTCCACCACTCGCGATTCTGGTCTTGGCCGGCGCAGGAGGTCTACTCTCTACATCAAGGCGTCGCTTCTGGAGCATGCTGGGCTTTGGAATCGCCGGCAGCACCGGGCTGGCAATGGTCGGCGAGTACTTAACGCTAGGCATCGGACTAGGACTAGGTGAATTGTTGTGGGGGGAACAGCCCTTCTGGCGTGAGTTGACGGGCGACCTCAGGCAACAACTGAAGGCTGCCTTCACGACACAAGAAGCAATCAATCTCCTAATACCTTACCTCTCCAACCCATGGATATTCTTCGCCCTGCTTTTCTTTGCCGCCCTCGTGGTTCCTCTCATCGAGGAAGCCGCCAAAGTCTCCCTCATACTCTATTTAGGGCCGCGTCTCCTTTCCATCGGCGAGGGATTCGCGCTGGGGGCGCTGTGCGGGGCTGGCTTCTCGCTTCTGGAAAGCATGTTAGCGGCAGGTGCCATGTCTCCTCTTTGGGGAATCGGCATGGCAGGACGCGCGGCCAGTTCTGTCATGCACGTCACGGTCAGCGCATTGCTGGGCGGCGCGATCGCGAGCGCCTTTCTACGCCAGCGCCGCCGCCAATGGCTCGGCATGTACCTGCTCAGCAGCGGCCTGCACGGGCTATGGAATGGAACCATTGTCATCATGCTGTATTGCGCCTTGCATATCATGATACGCGCTCCCCAACTGGAAAACAACGATCCATTTGCCGCTTTACAGGTCACGATATATGGCCTGTTGATTCTACTTGCTTTCGGCTTCCTTTGCGCGCTCACTGTGGCTGGCGTGATCACTCTACCGCTTTGCAATGCCCGTCTGCGTAGGCAAACACAGGTGAAGAACACTTGCCCTGTCGTCGGGAAGATGATTCTCCCTACTGAAATCTCGCTACAAAAAGGACAACTCCATGGAAACGATTCTCAAATTCTTTGACTTCATCTTACACGTTGACGTCTACCTTGAAAATACCATATCGCAATACGGCAGTTGGACCTATGGCCTGCTCTTTTGCATTATCTTCATGGAAACCGGTTTCGTGGTGACGCCGTTCCTGCCGGGCGACTCGTTGATTTTTACTGCTGCTACGTTCGCCGCACGCGGTGCGCTGAACCCTTGGTTGCTGTTCGCACTGCTGAGCGTGGCAGCAGTGGCAGGAGATACCGTCAACTACTGGATCGGCCATGCTATCGGCGAGCGTGCCTACAGCAGCGAAGTCAAATGGATAAAGAAAGAGTATCTGGAACGCACCCACGCATTCTTCGAGAAGCACGGCGGCAAGACCATCTTCCTGGCGCGCTTCGTGCCTATTGTGCGCACGTTCGCTCCCTTTGTCGCCGGTGTGGGGAAAATGTCGTATGGGTATTTCATCGCCTGGAACGTCATTGGCGGAATCACATGGATCGCCGTGTTCACCCTGGCCGGTTATTTCTTTGGCAACATTCCCTTCGTCCAGAAAAACTTCGAATTGGTCATCCTCGCCATCATCGTCATCTCCGTCGTCCCGATGTTGGTCGAATGGTGGAAAGCGCGTCAGGCAAAGAAGTCCCCTGTAGTCGCGCGAGGGCGCGATGTCTCCCTTCTACACTCGTCGCGGCGATGATGGCGCCACCGGCTGGCTTGGCGGTGGACGCCTACCCAAGAATCATCCACGCATCGAGGCCTTAGGTGCGGTGGACGAGGCCAACGCCGCGCTGGGGCTGGCGCGCGCTCTGACACATCGCCCTCAGACCGCCGCGCTCATTCGAGAAGTACAACGAGATCTATACTACTTGATGAGCGAATTGGCTGCCTCGCCAGAGACAGGAGAACGCTTCCGCGCCCTGACAGAGGAACGATTGCAGTGGATCGAAGCGCAGATGGACAACCTAACAAAGGGTATGCCCATGCCAGACGAATTCATTACGCCGGGAGATACCCCTGCCGGCGCCGCGCTCGACCTGGCGCGCGTCGCCGTCCGACGCGCCGAGCGGCGCGTCGCCGCGCTCCAGCACGCGAACGAGATAAATAACCCTCTGCTCCTACCATACCTGAACCGTCTCTCCTCCTTCTGTTTTGCACTTGAGCTGGCGGAAATCCGCGCGGAGGAGAAATAAGACTTACGACATGGCAGCTTTCATCGAGGCCTTGAACTCCACAAGCGCCAGAATCGGCGTGGGATCCACTCCATACGCCATGGCCAGATAGTAAGCCGCGTAATCTCCAAACTGCAATGCCGTCCAGATATGCGCCAGGGGAGTCTCTCCCTGCGCCTCATACAGGGCGGTCGTCAGGCCGGCGTTCGACAATACCCGGCGCGTCAGCTCGATGCGCACATAGTTGCGCGAGTGCTCCGAGGGCGAACGCAGAAACACCGTAAACGTTTGGCGTAACACATCAGGCCGTTCAATGCCGGCAAGCGTGTTATGGTTGGCTTCGGGCAAGACCTCGAAGCTTGCCCCAGCCTTGACCAATTCGTTAATTTGTCCCTTCCATCGCCGCGCAACCGGCGCAAGATAACCAGCAGCATACACATTGACCCATTTCTCCACCAGCTGAGCCGCCAATTGCTTCGCCGGGTTGCACGCCAGCGGACTCTCGGCGCGCAGCGTCTCCTCCTGCCGTTGCATGGCGCGGATTGCGCCCTGCAATTTCGCGGCTGTGCTCTCGAGCGGCTCCTCCAATAGCCCCAGGCGCGCAAACACTGCCAACAACAAAGCAAAGGAGAACCCCACAGCCGCGCGTGGCTGACCCTGGTGCTCGAATTTCCAGACCGGCGCGCCGCAGGCACGCGCCATCCGTTCTAATTCCCCCCCTGTGCACAAGGCCAGTAAACGGCAACCGTTGCGTCGCCCGGCTTCGAAGGCGTCCAATGTCTCTTCTGTGTCGCCCGAATGGGAGGATGCGATCACCAGAGTCTCCGCGCCGCGCGCCCAAGCCGGCAAGCCGTAATCCCGATGGACAAACACAGGCACGCGACAAACAGGAGCGACATAGGATGCCAGCAACGCCGCGCCAATGCCAGACCCCCCCATCCCGCAAATCGCCACGCGGGAGATCGGCGCCTCGTCCTCTAGCTCAGCCGCCTGACCGAGCTTCCAGGCTTCCTCCACCTGGGTAGGTAAATTTTCGATTTCCCGCAGATAGTTCTGTGCATCTACACGCCGAAAAGCATGGACATCATCCAGATCCATAAGGAGTCCTCCTCGCCGAAAGTTTTCCCGAATTTTACTGCAAAGTCTGATACGCCAACCATTCCATGATCGCACACACCCAGCAATTCCCAACCTGAGCTTGTTCCGCAAGGGCATCGAATCGAAAGGTCGTTTTTCAGTCTGTATCTGGCCGGTTGCAGCCTGTTCCATGTGGGACTTTTTCCTGGCGATGGTGGGAAGAATGTCGAAACGATAACGATAACATTCCGCAGTCCAAGCCGGCAGCAAAGCATCTTTCCAGGCTAGAGAGAGAAATCCACTGCCAAAGCTTTTTGCCAAACTGGTCGGGTCGCAGAGCAGAAAAGAAGGTTGTTTACAGGTTATAATTTGCTTGATGATTGAGGCCGAAGATCTCAGCAAGTGTTTTGGCGACTTTTGGGCTGTAAACGGGGTGAACCTGACCGTCGCCCCCGGGCAGATCTTGGCCTTGCTAGGGCCAAATGGTGCGGGGAAGACCACAACGGTTCGCATGTTGACCTCTATCCTGGTACCGAGTCGCGGTCGAGCATGTATCAACGGCTATGACGTTGTCGCGCAAGCAGATCATGTGCGCGCTTCCGTAGGCGTTCTGACCGAACAGCACGGCCTATATGTGCGGATGTCGGCGGTGGAATACTTGGACTTCTACGGTCGGCTCTATCGTTTGTCGGCGCAGGAACGCGAAAAGCGTAGCCGCTACCTGTTAGAATATTTCGGTCTGCAGCAGGTGGCGCGACAACGCTGTGGAGAATACTCCAAAGGCATGCGTCAAAAGCTGGCTTTGGCACGCGCGCTCCTGCACGATCCGCCCGTGCTATTGTTGGACGAGCCGACTTCCGCCATGGATCCTGAAAGCGCTCGCCTGGTGCGGGAAGAAATCAGCCGCCTGCGTTCCAATCAGCGCGCCATCATTATCTGCACACACAACCTGAGCGAAGCCGAATTGCTGGCCGACCGAATTGCCATCATCTCTCGCGGTCGCATCCTTCTCCAAGGAACGCTGCCCGAACTCAAACAACGGCTCCTCGGAACGCCGGAGTATGAAGTGCGCTTGGCTGTGCCCTGGTCCATGGATGGCATGGAGTGGCCGCCCGGCGTAACCGTACTGGAACAAAACGACACGCTATTGCGCTTCCGCGTGGAAAACCCCAATCGGAGCAATCCGGAGCTGCTCCGTCAACTCCTCGCCCGGCAGGTGCCGGTGGTCTCGATGCAGGAAGCCCCTCGCACGTTAGAGCAAGTCTACCTGCGGGCAATGGAGGCCCTGAACGCGGGGCAAGGGGAGGCGTTCTCATGACAGGGTGGTCGCTCGTTTGGTTAGTAGCATGGCGTGAACTGCGCGATCAACTGCGCGATTGGCGCATTCTCTTTCCCCTAGTCGCGCTCACGTTGTTTTTCCCTTTCCTCATGCTAGTAGGGACAGGGATCGCCACCGACTACATCATGCAATACAACGCCGACCGCGTCGCGGAACGTGTGGTACCCTTCTTTACCCTGGTTGTCGGCTTCTTCCCAGTAACGGTTTCGCTGGTGATCGCGCTTGAGTCGTTCGTCGGCGAGAAGGAACGCGGCACCATCGAACCCTTGCTCAGCAGTCCTCTCTATGATTGGCAACTTTATTTTGGCAAACTTCTGGCAGGGTTGTGCTTACCTGGCATCGCCATCGTCTGCGACCTTGCCCTGTATCTATTCCTGCTCGATCAACTGAACATCAAAATGCCCGATGCGCAGACTTTGACTTTGGCGGTGATCCTCAGCCTGGTGCAAGCCGTCCTTATGGTGAGCGGAGCGCTTGTTATCTCCACACAGTCCACCTCCGTCCGCGGCGCGAATTTGCTGGTCTCCTTCATCGTCATTCCGGTCGGCCTCTTGCTCCAGGGAGAAAGTATCATGTTATTCTGGGGCAATCACACGGGCATTCAGCTAACTGTGTTGGCCGTCGCCATCATGACCGCCGTCATCATCCGCCTCGGGCTAACGCGCTTCAAGCGCGAATATCTGCTCGGACGCGAGGTAGATGTATTGAATCTGCGCTGGGTATGGAAAACATTCCTGACAAGCTTTCGCGGCCAAGCGCAAACCCTGCGCGAATGGTATCGCCAGGAAGTGGCAAAATCGCTGCGAAGAGTGCGCCTTCCGTTGATTCTGATAACGTTGATCGGTTTGTTGGGAATCCACGCCGCCTATTCCTGGATACAGAGCCGACCTTTCCTATCAATCGAGGATTTGGAGACCATAATCCAGGCTCTCGAAGCGGCAGCCGACTGGCCCACAACACGGGGGTTAAGCGCGCAATTTATTTTCTGGCACAACCTGCGCGCTGCGTTGTTCATCTCCATCCTGGGAATGCTCTCCTTTGGGGTATTGGGCGCTATATTTTACTTATTAAACATGACTATCATCGGCAGCGTAGTGGGAATCATGGAGAGAATAGGGTACTCTCCGTGGTTAGTTACGCTTACGGGTATCCTGCCTCACGGTATCTTCGAGATACCCGCCCTGATGCTCATAGGAGCAAGCGTGCTCTATGCCGGCGCTTTGTTGATTACCCCGCAGCCGGAACGCGCCCTGGGCGAAATTCTCATCGAAGCCTGGGCAGATTGGGCGAAAGTAACGACAGGGCTGGCCCTTCCTCTCTTGCTCCTCGCGGCCATCATCGAAAGCGCCATCACGCCGTGGCTACTTACGCTTTTCCTGCGCTGACCTCGTTGCCATGAGAACCTATGGCCAAGTTAATTTTTCTCGGCTCATCGAACGCCATTCCAACCCCTGAGCACGACAACACACACATGGTTATCCTCAGCAACGAACGCACGGTTCTGGTGGATTGCGCCAGCAACCCTGTATTGCGCTTGCCGCAGGCGGGCATAGCATTGGAGAGCGTGACCGATCTCATCCTGACCCATTTTCACCCCGACCACGTCTCCGGGGCGCCGCTTCTACTAATGGATATGTGGTTGTTGGGACGAAAGCAAAGCTTGCACGTCTATGGACTTTCCTACACGCTCGATCGCCTGGGAACTCTCATGAATCTCTACGGCTGGAGCGATTGGCCCGGTTTTTATCCCGTCGTCTTCCACAAATTGCCGTACGAAGAGATGACGCTGCTCCTGGAGTGTCCATCGTTACGCATTTTGGCTTCGCCGGTTCGACATCTGATTCCGGCAATTGGGTTGCGCGCCGATTTCCCTTCCAGCGGCAAGGCGTTGGCATATTCCTGTGATACCGAACCATGCGAGGCGGTCGTCCGTCTTGCACGTGGGGTTGACGTGTTGATTCATGAAGCGGCCGGCGCGGCGCCCGGCCATACCTCCGCGGAACAGGCAGCCGAAATCGCCCAACGCGCCGGCGCAGCCAGCCTTTATCTGATACACTACGCACCAGGGGATGCCGTTGCCGCAAACACCCTGCTCCGCCAAGCACAAGCTCGCTTCGCCGGCCCGGTGGTTCTGGCGAAAGATTTTGCCGCACTGGATTTTTAGAGCGAATCAGATGGCCTACCAACCGTTGAGATACGGCTCCCACTCCCGGTTTTCGCGCAAGTGACGTTCAAAAATGTAGGCGGCGCTGGCAGGCGGTTCGCGAGGGGGGCGCAACAGCGTCATGTGCACCTCGTTCAACCTCCTTCCCCCCTTGCGATGGTTGCAGGCCTGACAAGCCGTGACCACGTTCGTCCAAGTGTGCTGGCCACCCAAATGCCTGGGCAAGACGTGATCCACGGTCAAATCCATCGTGCGTCGCCCACAGTACTGGCAAGTAAAATCGTCGCGGCGAAACACTTCCCGGCGCGTCAATTTGACCCGCAGCCGGGGACGACGAATCATGTACTCCAGACGAATAACAGAGGGGCGGGGAAACACCCGATTGACCGTGCGAATGTAGCCACGACCATTAGCTACCATATCCGCCTTGCCGGCCAGAATCAGGCCCAACGCACGCCGGGTGTCGCAAACGTTAATCGGCTCGTAGTTGGCGTTTAAGACAAGCACCGGCGCATCCATGGTTACCTCAACCTGTTTCCCATTATACTCCCACCAACCGTCAAGAGGGAATGGTCTATCTGCCTCGTTTGCGCCGGCGCAAAATAGAGCGCATCTGTTCCCATAGCGAACGCGTCCGCCCGGCATCTTGCTCGGTAACCGGGTGCGCCGTATAACGCGCTTCGTCAAATGCTTCCGTCAACGCATGCACCTGCCCCTCGTTTTCAGGGAATTCCCGAGAGAGTTGCCGGGAAAATTCCAGCGGGGTTTGCCAGTCCTGACGATGGATGCCTATCTCATCGGCGCGTCGCAACAAAGCAAGATAGTAGAAAATGACTCGCTGGCGTGGCGTCAACCGGCGCAGACTTAGGTGTTGCCATTCCGTCTGCGGAAGACGCGGCGCAGTCAGGGCAAGCAAACGGGTGATTGTACCGCGAACCACCACAACCATACTCCGGCCAATTTGGCGATACCCTCCCCGCAACCACTGCCAGAACGCCTGAAGCCATTTCCACGGAGCAAACCGTTGGAGCGTTTCAGCGAACTCGCGGTTAGCCTGCAAATACTGACGCAACGCTGTTATGACGACTGCCGACAAGACTAGCCAGAAGAGAATCGCCTTAAGAGTGGCCCAAAACGGGAAGCTATTCTCCGCCTGTGTGGCAGGAGCAAAATCCTGGAATCGAGGTGGAGTTGTCGTCTCCGGCAAAATCTCTTCCTCGCTGCCCAGCAAGCGACTCAGAAAAGACAACAAATACAGGAAAGCCAGCGCGAGAATCGCCAGCAGGAACTGGATAAAGGCAAAAAGCCAGAGAATGAGGGAACGCAGCACATCCAGAAGAAGGAGGGAGTAATTCGTCGGAAGGGCCAGCGCCACGCCGGTGAGGCAAACGAGGAAAACGCCACCGTAGAACAACCAACGCACGGCCAGGTCGCGAGTAATCGAAACGCCCTCATAACCCCATTTCCCGCGCAAATGGGCAAAATAGGACAAGCTAAGCAGTACTAGACCGCTCAGGAAATACGTCACCAAAATCGTCACATCGGCCTGCAAGCGCGGCGGGGGGGCAGCCAAAACAAAGTAATCCTGGCGCATGATGCCGGTCAGCAGCACCATAAACAGACCAACGGTCAGGTAAAGATTCAGAACTTTGCGGTACACCGGTTGGTAAGCATTGCTGGGCTCGCGCCAGTAGAACGTCTCCTCTACATGCTCCAACTCATGCAAGCGCATGGCAAAGAAGGTTGCAGTCAGCCAGACGAAGAAAAAGAGAATCAAATTGAAAACGAACTCGCCGGTGAAGAAATATCTCCCGAAACCGAATGGCCAGCTCAATAGATTATCTAGAAAGGAATCGAAACCGTAGCGCGCTTCCGTCACTATCTTCAGGCACAAACCCAGCAAAATAACCTCCCCCACACGGTAAACGACTTTTTGGGTCGTGGTGGCATCCCAATGCTTGACTAAACGATAGGAAACCGCCGCCTCTATGCTGACAAGCAAACAGGCAATCAAGAGACCGTCTCTCTTCCAGCCAAAGAAAAGCCAATCGCCAAAGGTGACGAGCAACCAGGCAAAGCACAACAGCATCAGCGCCGCCAGCGCATGCGCCGCCATCGTCATCACACGTTCATTGAACTGAAAGGCTCTGCTCCGTTCTGCCATTGTTCACCACACATGGATTTACCGGCAAGACGTCAGATCGTCCTCTTCCTGAATCGCATAGAACGGGATGCCGAAATGTTCCGCGCGTCGCCGCGTTTCCTGTACACGGATAACCCGACCAACCAGCATCAACACGACGTTCTGCCCGCGCCGACGCGCTTGAAACAGCTCATCGAACAAGGCCTCATCTGCTCGACCAGCAATAACCACCAGGGTTACGCCCCAGGGTAACCGTGGGCCGACCTCATTCAGCATTGTCGCCAACGGGCGGCCTTCCGCAGCCTGCACGCGCGCCAGCGCCTCCAGGATGCGAATCAAGTGCGCGCGGCCTTTGCGCGGCGGGATAAATGGTATCGTTCGCCCAGTCTCCACAGAGTCTACACCGTTCGTCGCCAGACCAATAGCCTGCCGCTGACCAGAGACACGATTCGCCACCGAAGCCGCCGCGACAATCGCCAGTTCCGTAGTGTCAATCCGATACTGAGCCGCATATTCCGCATTATTCAGATTCAAGAAAATCACCACGTCCAGCGCGATGGACGGCTCGAACTGTTTGACCTGCAAACGTCCGGCAATGGCCGTAGCTTTCCAATCCACCCGGCGCAGCGAATCGCCGGGGAGGTAATCGCGTTTACCCCGCACACGTGTCGGATCCTCGAAAATGGGTTGCATGTGGCGCAAGGTCCCTTGCGGCGAACGAGATGGTAACGCGAGATACGGCATTGGGACAATGCGAGGATAGACGATAAGACTATCCGCGTCGATCTCTTTTGCTTCCGCTCCAGCTAGGCCAAGAAGGTCGCCCATGAGCGTGAATAACGGCCCGACGCGATAGCACCCCCGTTTACGCGCCCGCAGCGCATAGGTCAGCGTATGGCGTCCACGCGGTCCAAGGGCCAGAACGCGCTTCATTTCACGCGCCGTTGCCAGGTTGACCGGCATACTCTCCTGAGCCTGCAACCAAGGAACCGGCACAAAACCCGCGTTCTCAAATTCCAGTCGGACAGGAATGTCCTCTCCCCAAAAGGCATAAGGTTGTAAGACGCGGCGCGCGGAGACTTTCTTTTGGCTATACGCAAGCCAGAGGCGACCAAGAAGGTAAGCCCCCATCAACAGGTATAGCACTGTAAAGGCAAAACTGCCGCGCACCGTCGCGGCGACAACTACCAGAACCAGCAAAAGAATCCAGTATTGCCCTGTCACAGCCTAGCGGAATTCGCCTAAATCAAGTGGTACCTCGGTCAGCAAATCGCGGACAATGGCGCTTGCAGTGCGGCCGCGTAGTTCTGCTTCAGGCTTAACGATCAATCGGTGTGTCAAAATCGGCGGGACCAAACACTTCACGTCATCCGGCAAGACGTGGTCGCGACCACGCAAGGCGGCAAACGCCTGCGCCGTCTTGAAGAGAGCTAAACTCGCGCGCGGACTGGCCCCCAGCGCCAAATCAGGATGGGAACGAGTTGCTGCTACCAGGCGAACAATATAGTCGCGCAACGTCGCGTCCACATGTACATCCCAGCATTCCTTCTGCAAATCGAGGATTTCCATCCCGTCCACTACCGCGCCGATCTTCGTAATCGGATGCTCGCGCCCCAAATGCTTCAATAAAAATTTCTCGTCTTCCGCGAAGGGATAGCCAACAGCCAGACGCATCAGGAAGCGGTCGAGTTGCGCTTCTGGCAAAGGGAAAGTGCCCTCGTATTCAATTGGATTCTGGGTAGCCATGACAAGGAAAGGGCGCGGCAACGGGCGCGTTACGCCGTCCACGGTCACCTGTTGCTCCTGCATTGCCTCCAGCAGCGCCGACTGGGTGCGCGGCGTAGCGCGGTTAATTTCATCTGCCAGCAGAACGTTGACAAAGACCGGGCCCGGACGGAACTCGAACTCGCCGCTCTTTTGGTTATAGACCGAAACGCCCGTCACATCGTTTGGCAATAAATCGGGCGTGCATTGCAGACGTTTGAACTGTCCGCCAATACTGATGGCCATGGCGCGCGCCAGCATGGTTTTGCCCACGCCCGGCACATCTTCAAGCAACACATGCCCCTCGCAAAGCAACGCTACCACGAGCAATTCAATCACGTCACGTTTGCCCACAATCACGCGCTCGACGTTCTCGATGACCTTGGTTGCAAATTCCTGCGTACGATTCATGCCGCCTCCAGTTTGCCTCAAGGATACCATAAAACACAGCGAACGCCCATTACAAGACCGTATTTGCATGTTACGGATCCAGCACCTCTTCCACGCTTACTGCACAGCATACATAAAGGCTGTATAATATACTCATCCATCAAAGGAGCGCGCCATGGAAGCCTTGCTCAATCCAAACACCGCGTATGTGTTGCTGGTGGTAGGTGCTGTGTTAACCTTGCTGGTTATCCTGACGCCAGGCACCGGAGCGTTGGAGGTCAGTGCTTTTCTCTTTCTTGCCCTGACCGCTTACATCATCTACCATGTCGGTCTGAATCCCTGGGCGCTGGTTGCATCCATAGCCAGCATGGCGCCTTTCGTATATGCTGCTCGCCGACCCAAGCGCAAACTCTGGCTCGGCATCAGCATCGCCGGCGTCCTGATCAGTTCCTTGTACCTCTTCAACGCCGAAGGAGGCTGGTTGCCTGCCGTCAATCCTATTCTAGCCATTGTGGTCTCTGCGCTGGCCGGCAGTTTTGTTTGGATAACAGCCACCAAAACCCTGCAAGCCCATCAGGCCCCTCCCAGCCACAATTTGCAAGCGTTAATCGGTCAACTCGGCGAGGCCAAAACAGACATTCACGAGACCGGTTTGGTACAGGTGACCGGCGAACTCTGGACGGCGCACAGCGAGAAAGCCATCCCGGCTGGCGCCACCGTGCGTGTGATAGGACGCGAGGGATTTATTCTCCTCGTGGAAAAAGTCAAATCCGGATGACCATTCCCCATTATAAGGAGGCAAAATGGATCTTACTTTGATATTCTGTCTGGCCGTCTTTGTCATCGCCGTCCTCATCATTGGTTTGATGAGCGCCATCCGCGTCGTCAACGAATATCAGCGGTTGGTAGTCTTCCGCCTGGGACGGTGCATTGGTTCCCGTGGGCCCGGCCTAGTGTTGCTCATTCCCGTCATTGACAAGGCCGTGCGGGTAGATTTGCGCGAGCAAGTGCGCGAGATTCCCCACCAGACGTCCATCACGAAAGATAACGCCCCCATCTCGATTGACTTCATCTGGTACTATAAAGTGCTCGATCCCGTGCAATCGGTCTTGCAGGTAGGCAACTTCGAGATGGCAGCACAGGGTATGGCAACCACTACTCTTCGCGCCGTCATCGGTGGCATCATGCTGGACGATGTCCTCTCGCAACGCGAGCATATCAACAATACCCTGCGCATAAAATTGGATGAGGTAACCGAGCGCTGGGGGGTCAAGGTGACGAACGTCGAGATTCGCGAGATTATCCCGCCGCGCGAGGTGCAAGAGGCAATGAATCGCCAGATGTCTGCCGAGCGCGTCCGCCGCGCTGTCGTGACCGAATCGAACGGTACACGCGAGGCCGCCATCAACGTAGCCGAGGGCGAAAAACAGGCCGCCATCCTACGCGCGGAAGGCGCCAAGCGGGCCGCAATCCTAGAAGCCGAAGGACAACGCGAGGCGCAAATCCTGCGCGCGGAAGGGTTCTCCATCGCCCTAGAGAAGATCTTCGCCGTTGCCAAGACCGTGGACCAGAAGACCATGACCTTGCAGTACTTCGATACCTTAAAGTCACTCGGACAGGGCGCCTCGACCAAATTCATCTTTCCTATGGAATTTACCAGCATGCTCGAAAACTTTGTAAAGGGCAGCAAGTAGATTCTCTTCAACACCTAGGAGTCCTCTCGCTCCTTGCTGAGCGAGAGGACTCGTTTTCACGAACCGTATCATTTATGATGGAGATTGTAGCGGCCACGTGGCGCGATCTAGCCGCACTGCATCAGTTGGAACGCGCCTGTTTTGCCGAAGATCGGTGGCCTTTGTTCGACTTGGTTGCCGTGTTGACCTGGCCGGATATCGTGCGCCTCAAGGCCGTTATGGACGGCTTCATGGTTGGCTTTATCGCCGGCGACCCGCGCCCACAAGAGAACATTGCCTGGATTGCCACACTGGGCGTCCTGCCAGCTTACCGTCGGCGAGGGATCGGCATAGCCCTGCTGGAAGCCTGCGAAGCGCGCCTTCAACAACAACGCCTGCGGTTATGTGTGCGCGTGTCCAACTTGGCAGCCATCCACCTCTACGAAAAAGCAGGGTATTGCTCGCTGGAACGTTGGCCGAAATACTACGAGGACGGAGAAGACGCGCTAGTCATGGAAAAGATTCGCCCGCATTAAGACCGCCGATCCCCTGAGACGGCTACAATCCCCCCTCTTGCACAGTTTCCTTGCGCTCTCTCCCAAAGAAAAGAGAGCGAGTCCGGGTCTTCCAGATCGCCGTGGGAGTAACAGGCGATGACCGAACACTTACAGGCGTATTCTACCGGAACACGTGTTGCAACAATGCACGAAACGTTGCGGGGCGCCTCCAAGAACTGACCTGCCACTTTTGCGCGCACATCACGTTGCGTTATAATGAAAACCATGAGTAACGCTACATTACCGCCGCCGATTTGGGTCGCTTCACCGGAAGCCTTCTCCAGATTGATCGAAGACCTGCAACGCCAACCGCGCTTCGCAGTGGATACCGAAGCCAACAGCCTACATGCCTACCGCGAACAGGTTTGCCTTATTCAGTTTTCCACCCCCGAAAACGATTACATCCTAGACCCGCTAGCCTTGTCAGATTTGAACGCGCTGGCCCCGATCTTCGCTAATCCTGCTATCGAAAAGGTTTTTCATGCAGCAGAATACGACCTGCTAGGGCTTAAACGCGATTTTGGCATCGAGGCGCGCTCGATTTTCGACACCATGCAAGCGGCGCGTTTGCTGGGCTACCGGCAAGTCGGATTGGACACCATACTCGCCACACGCTTCGGCCTCCAGGTCAACAAACATTACCAGAAAGTCAATTGGGCACGCCGTCCTCTACCGTGGGAATGGCTAAACTACGCCTGTCTCGACACGCACTACCTGATTCCCCTGCGCGAGGCTCTCTACGCCGAATTGAAAGCGTGTGGCCGTGACGCGCTGGCGCAGGAGGAATTCGCTCGCCTGGCACGCCTGCGAGATTCTTGCGCCTCGTCGCCACCGCTCTGGCAACGCCTGAACGGCGCTCAGAATCTAGACGAGCGCACCCTGGCGATCCTCAAAGAACTCTGTCTTTGGCGCGAACGCGAAGCGCGTCGGTTAAATCGCCCCGTGTTCAAGGTCCTGAGCGAGAAGACCCTCCTCGCGCTTGCGCGCCTGGCCCCGCAAACACACCACGTGCTGGAACAGGCCGGCTTGACGAGACGCCAAGTTCGTTGCTTCGGCGATGGTATCTTGAACGCCATCCGTCGCGGCAAGGAAAATCCGCCGGTCTCGCGTTCATTACCTGTGCGTCCAAGCCAGGCCTACCTCGATCGCCTGGAACGGCTCCGCCGTTGGCGGCAGAGCGTCGGGAAGCGCCTTGGCCTCGCATCGGACCTCGTTCTGCCACGCGAGTACCTGTGCGCTATCGCCGAACGCGCGCCTCAGTCCTACGATGAGTTAGCCGCAATCATGCAAGATTCCCCCTGGAGGCTGCAGCACTTTGGCCGGGAGATTCTTCGCCTTTTGTGACTTGCTACTCCTTTAGACGGAAGGGAGAGCCATGACACGTCCTATACGACTCACCTTTCACGGAGCCGCCCAAACCGTTACCGGCTCGCAACATCTGCTGGAGACGAACAGCGCGCGCATTCTGCTCGATTGCGGCCTATTTCAAGGAAAGCGGGAGGAGACCTATCGCCGGAATCGTGAGTTCCCTTTCGACCCAGGCTCGATTGATGCCGTGCTGCTCTCCCACGCGCACATTGATCACTGCGGCAATTTGCCCAATCTGGTCAAGCATGGATATCACGGCCCAATCTATGCCACCGCAGCTACAGTAGATTTGGCCGACATCATGCTGCGCGACGCCGGCCACGTGCAGGAGGCAAACGTCGAGTCGGTAAACCACCGGCGAGCACGCCGCGGCGAACCACCGGTCGAACCGCTCTACACCGCCGAAGACGCGCTTCAAGTGCAACCCCTGTTCCACCCAATCGATTACAACCAACCCTTTGAGGTCGCAGAGGGCGTGACCGCCGCATTCCTTGAGGCCGGGCATATCCTGGGTTCTGCTGCCATTCGGCTGGAGATACGGCAAAACGGTCGCCGCGTGCGCCTTTGGTTCTCCGGCGACATCGGACGGCGAGGGCTGCCCATCGTGCGCGATCCAATTTTGCCATTCGATGCCGACTATCTCATTATGGAGTGCACGTATGGCGACAAGCCTCACCGCGATCCCGTTGAGGCCCACCGCGAATTCCAGGAGGTCGTCTTACGAACCATTCAACGTGGCGGGAAAGTCATCATTCCCGCTTTCGCCGTCGGCCGGACGCAGGAACTTCTCTATAGCCTGCGCATGATGCGCGCCGCCGGCAGCATCCCACCCGTGCCCGTTTTCGTAGATAGTCCCCTGGCAATCAGCGCCACACGCGTCTTCGCACGCCACCCCGAATGCTATGACGAGGACTCGCGCCGCTTCATCCAACTTGGCGCGCATCCGGCCCTCGCTTTCGATGGCCTGACCTATATCGAATCGGCAGAGGAATCGAAAGCACTGAACGAGCGGCAAGAACCAATGGTTATCATCTCCGCTTCCGGCATGGCCGAAACGGGACGTATTCTCTACCACCTGAAAAATAACATCGAGGACGAGCGGAATACGATTGTGATTGTATCCTGGCAGGCGCCTGATACCCTGGGCCGCCGCCTGGCCGAACGCGCGGCTACAGTACGAATCTTCGGCGAGACCTACTATCGCCGGGCAGACGTAGCAACGATCGGCGGCCTTTCGGCTCATGCCGGGCAAACGATGTTGATGGAATATGCCCTGGCAGTCCAGGATTGCGCCCGCGGCATCTTTCTCGTCCACGGCGAACCACCGGCCGCCTCCGCCTTGCGCGCGCGTCTCTCGCAGGCCTCCCTTTTGCCAATTCACTACCCATCGCTACACGAAACAGTGGAGATTCCCTAACCCAGACGCTGCGCGGCAAGCGCCAAGGAACCACCTATGGACATAAACGACCTAGACACGCCCACCGCGCTGGTCAACCTGGAACGGCTGGAAGCCAACATTGCTCGCTTGCAAAACTATCTGGATACACACGGCATTGCCAACCGCCCACACATCAAAACCCATAAAATTCCGGCCATTGCACAAATGCAACGGCAGCGCGGCGCCGTGGGAATCACATGCCAGAAAATCAGCGAGGCAGAAATCATGGCCAATGCCGGTCTGAACGACATCCTCCTGCCCTACAACATCCTCGGCGAGCAAAAACTGGAACGCCTTATGCAACTGGCGCGACGTGTAACCCTGAGCGTGACCGCCGATTCGGAGGTCGTTGTGCATGGACTCTCGCAGGCCGCGCGAAAGGCCGGCTTGACGCTAACTGTGCTGGTGGAATGCGATACCGGTGGCCAACGCTGCGGCGTGCAATCCCCATCCGAGGCTGCCGCGCTGGCGCGTTCCATCGCTCATGCGCCAGCGCTCCACTTTGGCGGACTGATGACATACCCGACACCCGATTCGTTGGATGATTACGTGCGCGCCGTGCGCACCTTACTGCAGCAAGACGGCATCCCCATCGAACGTGTGAGCGGCGGCGGCACCGCCTGTATGTGGCAAGCGCATACGCACACCGAGCTGACCGAGCATCGCGCCGGGATGTACGTTTACGGCGACCGTCTTACCTTACGCTCCGGGGCAGTAACGCTCGATACCTGCGCCTTGTATGTGTTGACTACCGTCGTCAGCCGCCCCACCCCCACGCGCGGGATTCTAGACGCCGGCAGCAAGTGCCTTTCCTCCGACTTGTTCGGCCTGGAGGGCTATGGCTATATCTGCGAGTACCCACAAGCGAAAATCTACGCGCTTTCCGAGGAACATGGCCACGTGGACTTTTCCTCGTGCGACCGCAAACCCGAAATCGGCGAACGCGTCCACGTGATTCCAAACCACTGTTGCGCTGTATCCAATTTATTTAACGAAGTCGTAGGTATTCGAGGCAATAAGGTCGAGGTCATCTGGCCAATTGCCGCGCGCGGCGCAGTGCAGTAGCCCTTAGTCTAGGCGGGGCAAGCCTTTTCACTCCCCCATTCTTCCCTTTTGGAGAACTCTCATGATAGACATTCAATCCTTTGGCAAACGCTTAGCGGAAAATCTGGAGAAAGTCATCGTCGGTAAATCGCAGACAGTCAAGTTGACAATCATCGGTTTACTGTGTCAGGGCCATCTGTTGATCGAGGACGTGCCCGGCGTTGGGAAAACCATGCTGGCGCGCAGCCTGGCGAAGTCGCTTGGATGCTCGTTTCAGCGAATCCAGTTCACGCCGGATATGCTTCCAAGCGACGTGACCGGCGTATCCATCTACAATCAAGCCAAAAAGACTTTCGAATTCCGTCCCGGACCGATCTTCGCGCAAATCGTTTTGGTAGATGAGATCAACCGCGCTACGCCGAAGACGCAGGCCGCCCTGCTCGAAGCCATGGAGGAGCGTCAGGTCACAGTAGACGGCATCACGCGCCCCTTACCCAAGCCATTCATGGTGCTTGCTACGCAAAATCCAATCGAATACGAAGGCACGTTTCCCCTTCCCGAAGCACAATTGGATCGCTTCCTGATGCGGATTCGCCTAGGCTATCCGGCTCAGACAGACGAGGTGGAGATACTCGAACGACAGCAATTACACCATCCTATCGAGGAACTCGAGGCCGTGGCGCAGGTAGGAGAATTGCTAGAAGCAATGGAGGGCATCAAACGAGTGTTTGTGGCGCCCTCGCTCAAAAAATACATTGTGGAACTGATGAACCGCACGCGCGAAAACAATGATGTGTACCTAGGGGCTAGCCCGCGTGGATCGCTTGGGCTTTCGCGCGCGGCGCAGGCGCGCGCAGCGTTGCACGGCCGCGACTATGTGTTGCCCGACGACATCAAAGCCTTGGCCGCGTCCGTGCTGGCGCATCGCATCATCGTCGCCCCGGCCGCGCGGCTACGCGACCTGAGCGCAGACCGCATCCTGAACGAGATTTTGGAAACCTTGCCCGTGCCCGGCGGCGAGTATGAGGAGTTGCGCCGCAAATGAAATCCGCCCACGCCGGACGCGCCGCGCTGATTGCTCTGCTTGCGGTGGGCGTTTTCGGCTGGGCAATAAGCGGCGCGGAGGTTTTCCTGCGCCTGGCCTATCCGGCAGCCCTTCTCCTGCTAGGAAGCGCACTCTGGGCACGACAGGCCATACGCGGGATTCATCTCCGGCGAACCACTCGCCTCCTGCGCGCCGCGGTGGGGGAAGTGGTAGAAGAACGTTTCGAGGTTACCAATCTCAGTCACTGGCCGTGCCTGTGGTTGGAAGTGCGCAATCAATCCCCTCTCCCTCTCGCAGGCGGCTCGCGCCTGTTGACGAACTTGAGTCCCCGCAGCCGCCGTTTCTATACTGTCCGTCATCTGCTCCTGCAGCGGGGGATTTACCCTCTTGGACCAACCTTGTTAATCAGTGGCGACCTCTTCGGCCTTTTCCCGAGCCATCGTCTTATCCTCGCCGACAGCACATTACTGGTCTTACCCATGCTCTTCGAATTGCCATACGGGACCCTGCCGGCCGGTCCTCTGCCGGGCGGGCGTTCTGCCCACCTCAAGACGTCCGATATAACGCCGCACGCCGCCGGTTTGCGCGAATACGCGCCCGGCGATCCGTTGAAACGCGTACACTGGCCTGCTACAGCCCACCACAATCGTTTTATAGCCAAAGAGTTCGAGCAGGAAAGCGAGGCGGCCACCTGGATTTTCCTCGATGCACAACGCGCAGTGCAAGTCGGACGGCCGCCTCAGCCTCTCGCCTGGGATGAACAACGCTGGCTACCAGCGCGCGAAGCAGCGACGCTCGCCGAGCAAACATTCGAGTACGCCATCAGCGCGGCGGCCTCGCTGGCACGCAGCATCCTTCGCCAACATCGGCCACTTGGTCTGGCTTGCTCCACAGCTAGGCCGCTGATCCTACCGCCGGAACGCGGCGAACGCCAACTGAACCGGATTCTCGAAACGCTGGCCCTCCTACAAGCCAACGGCGAATTGCCATTCGCAAGTTTGATCGCGCAACAGGGACGGTTGCTGCCGCGCGGCAGCCAAGTCATCCTTATCACGCCAACAGTGCAAACCGGGCTGATCGCGGCCATAGAATACATCCAGAGCCATCATCTGTATCCGTTCATTCTTCTGTTGGAGGCCGAAAGTTTTGGCGGCCCAAGCGGCAGTCGCGCGCTGGCCAACGCCTTGCAACAGCGCGGCGCAAGCGTATGCTTGCTAGCCTGCGGCGATAATTTGAGTCGAACGCTGTATTGGGAGACGCCGCTTCAAACGACCTGAAGATTCGCCAGCGAAGCGGCTAGACGCTTGAAACCAACCGACTCAAAGACCACGTCCACCATCTCATCCCCATCCTGCCAACGCGAGTCCAAGACAATTCCATTCCCCCACAGAGGGTGTCGAACGCGCATGCCAACGTGGAAACGCGCTGCCTGCGTCTGCAACGCAACGGTAGATTCGCCGCGCACGGCTACACGCATCTCACGCGCCAACCGTCGGCCGGCACGCCCCTTGCCAGCCAGCAGCTCAGACGGAATGTCTTCCAGAAAACGCGAGGGGATCGTCTCCTCGGCATAGCCGCGCGAGCCGCGTCGCAACGCGCGCGTCAGATAGAGGCGATCTTTGGCGCGAGTAATCCCCACATAGAACAGACGACGCTCCTCCTCCATCGCCTCCACGTCGTCAAACGAGCGGCTGTGCGGCAACAAGCCATCATCCAGTCCGATGATAAAGACCACATCGAATTCCAACCCCTTCGCGGCGTGCAAGGTCAAAAGCGTCGGCGCGTTCTTGCCGGTCACAAGCGTGTCCTGATCCGAGACCAACGTCACGCTCTCCAGAAATTCAGCCAGGGAACGGTTCTCAAATTCGAGCGTCAGACGGCGCAACTCCTGGACGTTTTCCCATCGTTCGGCGCCCTCCTCGGTTCCATCATGGATATACTCGCGGTATCCCACATCTTGCAAAATACGGTCAAACAGTTCGGTGACCGTTGCACGGGCGGCGATGGCGCGCCAGTTGCTCAACAGCGCGCCGAAATCTGCCAGCAGCAAAGCCGAGCGGCCCGAGATCTGCGCCCA
The DNA here is from genome assembly GCA_034436015.1 of Anaerolineales bacterium. Taxonomy (GTDB): domain Bacteria; phylum Chloroflexota; class Anaerolineae; order Anaerolineales; family Villigracilaceae; genus DAOTVX01. Next base: position 3,834 of record DAOTWG010000022.1, on the reverse strand, counting down.
AAAAGGAGAAGCATCACCACGCGCCAGATCCATCAAAACGGCGCCAGGGGAAAGGCCGGCCGCGCGCGCGGCCAGATGCAAGGAGAGCAGGGTCTTCTCTCCAAGCCCGCGCGGCGGGACGTTGACAACGCGATCCAACGCGAGTGCATCGGCGGGATTGTGCACCAGGCGAAGGTACGAAATCATATCCTTTACCTCGCGCCGTCCGTAGAAGCGTTGCGCTCCCACAAGACGGTACGGGATGCGAGCGCGCAGGAAAGCCTCCTCTAGCAAACGCGACTGCGCGTTCGTACGGTACATGACCGCGCACTCTCCTGGCTCAACCCGATGGCCGACAATCAGGCTAGCGATGGTGTCCACCACAAACGCGGCTTCCCCATAATCATCAAAGGCCTCATAGTAGAAGATTTTTTCGCCTTTCCCACGTTCGGTGAAAAGGTGTTTGCGCTGACGCCGGGGGTTTCGGTCAATGACCGCCATCGCCGCGTCTAGAATCGTTTGCCGCGAACGGTAGTTTTGCTCCAACAGGACAATTTGCACATCCGGAAAGTCCTGTTCCAGGCGCCGAATATTGCGATAATCTGCTCCCCGCCAGCGATAGATGCTCTGATCCTCGTCTCCAACGCAAAAGACATTTCCATGCGCCGAGGACAGATGTTTGAGCAACATATACTGAGCAAAATTGGTATCCTGGAACTCGTCCACGAGCACATGGCAGAAGCGCCGGGCGTACTTCTCGCGCGCCGCCGGGAACTCGGTGAAGAGATAGACCGCCCAGAGTAGCAAATCGTCAAAATCCACCGCATTGTTTTGTTTCAAGAGTTCCTGATAACGGGCATAGACACGCTTTACCACCTCATCGCGGTAAGTTTGAACGGGATAGTCCTCCGGCAAGAGGAGTTCGTTCTTCGCGCGAGAAATCGCCGCGTGGACGGAGGACGGACGGTAACTTTTCTCATCCAGATTGAGATCCCGAATAGCCTCTTTGACAAGACGCCCTTGATCGTCTTCATCGTAAATGACAAAACCGGAATCGAACGGAAGGTTCTCCGCTTCACGACGCAGGATGCGCGCACAAACAGCGTGGAAGGTGCCCAGCCAGATGCCTTCTGTGGCCTGTTCCCCTATCATGGCGCGCACGCGCCCTTCCATTTCACGCGCGGCTTTATTCGTGAAGGTGACCGCCAGAATCTGCCAAGGATGCACTCCGCGCTGAGCGATAAGGTGCGCGATGCGCTGGATCAGGACGCGCGTCTTCCCAGAGCCCGGGCCGGCCAGCACCAGCACTGCTCCATCGCCAATGGTCACCGCCTGGCGTTGTTGTGGATTTAAGGAATCAAGAAAATCCATGCAATGTCAAACGGAATGAGCAAACGTCGCCACACTGAGGGTAAGGGGAAGGAACTTTCAGGACAAGAGCAAAACAGACAAGAGAAAAGACCAGGGAGCAGGCTCTTCTCCTGCTCCCTAAGCGCACTACTTGCTCGAAAGGATTAACTGACGCACCTCTTCCAGTTTGCCAGCCGAACCCAGCTTCTCGTTCTTGTGAGCAATAAATTTGGCATACTCTGCCATGAAAATTTTCCCCGGGTCGCGTAGATCGAATTTTTCAGGGTAGTCGCGGAAAAACTCGCGGTGGACGCGCGTCCATACCAGGCGGCCATCCGTGTCAATATTGACCTTGGTCACGCCTAGTTGGGCCGCGCGTTTGAATTCGTTCTCGTCCACGCCGCGAGCGCCTTTCAGGTTGCCGCCGGCGGCATTAATCCGCTCCACCTCTTCCTGAGGAACCGAACTGGAACCATGCATCACGAGAGGAAAACCGGGCAGGCGCTTCTGAATCTCCTCCAGAACGTCGAAGCGCAACTTTTGAGCACCCGTGAATTTGAAAGCACCATGGCTTGTGCCAATGGCGCAGGCCAGTGAATCGCAACCCGTCAACTCGACGAATTCCTTGGCCTGATCGGGATCGGTCAACTTAGCGTTGCTCTCCTCCACTTTCACGTGCTCCTCTACGCCTCCCAATTGACCCAATTCCGCCTCGACCACAATCCCCCTGGCATGCGCTGCCTCTACCACCCGCCGAGTAATTTCGACGTTCTTCTCGAACAGCTCATGACTGGCATCAATCATGACGCTGCTGTAGAAGCCACTCTCAATACAATCGTAGCAGGTTTGCTCGTCGCCATGGTCGAGATGAACAGCAAAGATGGCGTCGGGGAAGATCTCATCCGCTGCCCGAATGAGGGCCTCAAGCATCTTCTTGTGAGTATAGGAACGCGCTCCCTTGCTAATCTGGACAATGAAGGGCGCTTGACTTTCCATGTTCCCCCGGAACAGCCCCATCGTCTGCTCAAGGTTGTTGATATTATAGGCCCCAATGGCATACTTTCCATAGGCCGCTTGGAACAATTGTTTGGTGGTGACAATCATGGTACAATCTCCTTGAACACGAAAGTTCGTTTCCGTACGGAAACCACGACAATTATACTGCAAAGCGTTTCAGACAAAAGCAAGTTGGGCTGCCCTCGTTGCGACACAGTAAGAACGAGGATATACATGGCCATAACACCGATTAAAAAGTTCCAACAACTCCTCCGCGAACTCTTTGAATTCGATGTTGCCGACCTGGACTTCGGCATCTACCGCATCCTGAACCACAAGCGGCAGGTCATCGAACGCTTCATCGCTGAAGACCTGCCCCAAGCGATTGCTGAGGAACTCCGGCAGGGCGCGCTGGCGGAACAAACGCAGGCCGCCAAAGATCTGGAGGCGGCCCGCAAGAAGGTGCTGGAAGCGCTGGGCGAAGAGGCGCTGGACGCAGACGGCAACCTGGCCGAGGCCTACCGCGCCACCCCTGCAGGCAAAGAGTACCTGGCCGCGCAGGAGCGGGCCAAGTCGGCCCGGAGTCAGGAGGCGCTCGAAGCCGCCATCTACAATCACCTGTACGCCTTTTTCAGCCGCTACTATCAGGACGGCGACTTTATCTCCAAGCGGCGCTACTCGAAAGAAGAACGCTACGCCATCCCGTACAACGCCGAAGAGGTCACGCTCTACTGGGCCAACCACGACCAGTACTATGTCAAGAGCGGCGAGTATTTCACCGATTACACCTGGAAGGCGCCGAACGGCGTGACCGTGCATTTCAAATTGAAATTCGCCGATATAGAGCAAAACAACGTCAAGGGCGAAAAGCGCTTCTTTCTGCCGCGCCTGAATGAGTTGGCCTGGGACGAGCGGGCCGCCTGCCTGACGATTCCCTGCGAGTTCCGCCCGCTCACGGCGCAGGAGACGACCGCCTACGGCCAGAAGAACCAGCAGGAGGCCATCATCGCGCAAGCGGTGAGCGTGATTCCCAAGAAGTTGGGCAAGCACCCGCGCGCGTTGGCGGCGCTTTCCGCCGAAAAGCGCAGGACGGAGGCAGGCCAATCCGTCACCTACCTGGAGCACCACCTGCGCCAATACACCCGCCGCAACACCAGCGACTTTTTCATCCACAAGGACCTGCGCGGCTTCCTTTCCCGCGAGCTGGACTTTTACCTGAAGAACGAAGTGCTCAACCTGGAGGAGCTGGAAGCCGCCGGCGAAAATCTTGCCGAGGGCTGGTTCCAACTGTTGCGCCTCATCAAGAAGGTGGGCGGGCACATCATCGAGTTCCTGGCGCAGATCGAAGACTTTCAAAAGATGCTCTGGGAGAAGAAGAAGTTCGTCACCGAGGCCTTTTACTGCATCACCGTGGGCAAAATATCCCGGAAGCCTTCTACCCGGAGATTGCCGCCTGTGAGGCGCAGTGGGAGGAGTGGAAGCGGCTGTTTGCTATTGACGAACTGCCCA
>DAOTWG010000021.1:0-8921 GCA_034436015.1 Anaerolineales bacterium | reverse complement strand
TTGCACGCCATCCATGCCGCTTATGCCGAGTTACGGAAACTCAATCCCGCTCATTTGGCTGCGTAAGGTGAGTGATTAAGTGATTTGGTGATTTGGTGATTTGGTGATTTAGCGATTTAGCGATTTAGTGATTTAGCGATTTGAAGTAGCCATGTGATGAACATTCCCTCAATCACCCAATGCCTCAATCGCCCAATGCCCAATCGCCCAATGCCCAATCACCCAATGCCCAATCACCCAATGCCTCAATCGCCCAATGCCCAATCACCCAATGCCCAATCACCCAATGCCTCAATCGCCCAATGCCTCAATCACCCCTTGTTTTGGCGGGCGGTTTTGCGAGAAGAAGACATGATTTTGACAATCTCTTCCGCTTCAAGGAGCAAACCGGTGAGCAATTCTGCCTTGATCAACCCTGCATCTCGGATTAATTCGAGCCAATAGACGGTCTCATCGGCCTCTTCCACCACGATTGACATTTTGGCGACAAACATTCTAAGGCTTTGAGCACGACAGGCGGCTCGATAATTCGCCCCCACCGAAGTTGCCGAACGAATCAACTGCTTGCCTAAGATCTCTGCAATGTAATTTTGTGGAAGCGCTTGTACCAACCGAATGACGCGCAAAGCAAATGTCCGTGTCCTTGCCCGTAATTCATCTGCATTCATCCTGACCTCCTAAAATTTTGGCTAATTTTGCACATTATATCAACCTCTCCCCTGCCAACCAATCCCTCAATTCCTCAATCACCCAATCACCCAATCACCCAATCACCCAATCACCCAATCCCTCAATCCCTCAATGCCCCAATCCCCCACTCACCCAATGCCCCAATCCCTCAATGAAGGAGCCCCCATGTCTCTCATCCAAACCGAAAACCTGACCAAAATCTACGGCAAAGGCGAAGCCGCCGTCACCGCTCTCGACCACGTCAACATTGCCGTGAACGAAGGCGAATTCGTCGCCGTGATGGGCCCCAGCGGCTGTGGCAAGTCCACGCTGCTGCATCTCATCGGCGGCCTCGACCGTCCCACCGAGGGCAACGTCCGCATCGAGGGCATCGCTCTGGCTGAGATGAATGACGACGCCCTGACCAAACTGCGCCGTCAGAAAATAGGTTTTGTTTTCCAGTTCTTCAATCTCATCCCCGTCCTGACTGCGGTGGAGAATGCTGCCTTGCCGGTCACCCTCGACGGGGTCAAGCCGTCCGAAGCGAAGAAACGCGCTGCCGAGTGGCTGAGCCGCTTTGGCCTGGGCGATCGTCTCGCCGCCCGCCCTGATCAACTCTCCGGTGGCCAGCAGCAGCGCGTCGCCATTGCTCGCGCCCTGGTCGCCGAACCGGCGCTCCTCCTGGCCGATGAGCCGACCGGCAACCTCGACACCCGCTCCGGCGACGAAATCGCTGGCCTGTTGCGCGACGTCACCAAGAAGTACGGCCGCACCGTCGTCATGGTTACGCACGATCCGCGCATCGCCGCCTACGCCGACCGCATCATCTTCCTCAAGGATGGCAAAGTAGTGGACGAGACCAACCTGGAGCGCAAAAACAAAGACAACGCCCAACTCTTGACCGACAAAATGAGTTCCCTGAACTAAACCATCTAAATCCCTCAATCCCTCAATCACCCAATCACCCAATCGCCCAATCCCTCAATCACCCAATCACCCAATCCCTCAATCACCCACTCACCCACTGCCTCAATCACCCAATGGACTCGCTTATGAACCTCCAACTCACCCTCGCCTGGCGCTACCTGACCGGACGCGTCCTGCGCACCACCCTGACCACCTTCGCCGTCATCTTTGGCGTGCTGGTTATCTTCGGCATGAACATCGTCCTGCCGACGATGATGGAAGGCTTCAAAGCCAACATGATGGCCGTCGGCGGCGTGGTGGACGTGACCGTGACGCACATCTCCGGCGGCGGATTCCCGGCCGAGGTCGCCCGCAACCTGGACGGCCTCCCTGCCATCCGCGCCTATGCTGTCTCGCTCGAGCGGACCGTCAACCTGCCGCCCGATTTCGTGGACCGCGACCCCGCCCGCCCCGACCGCGTCAGCGCCGTCAACCTGGTCGGCCTCGACCCCGAAGCGGCGCGCAGCCTGCAGGTCTATCTGGTGGACGAACCCGGCCGCTTCCTGCAGCCCGGCGATACGAACGCCGCCGTCATCTCCGAATCCCTGGCCGACGCCTGGGGGGTGCGCCTCGGCGACACCATTTCCCTGCCCTCGGTGAGCGGCCTGACTGACCTGACCATCGTCGGCCTCCTGCCGCCGCGCACCTTGCCCGGCAACGAGGAAGTGCTGGTCACCTTGCCGCAGGCGCAGGCGATGACTGGCCAGGAGGGGCAAATCAACACCCTGCGCATCGCTCTGACAAACGTGGACGAGGCCGCTCGCGCTGAAGCGGTGACGGCTATCCAGTCTGCCCTGGGCAGCGATTATCAGGTCGGCGCGCTCGACCCCGGCTCAGAAATGTTCGCCAGCCTCAAACTGGGGCAGGCGGCCTTCAACATGTTCGGTGTGCTGGCCCTCTTCATGGGCGGATTCATCATCTTCAACACCTTCCGCACCGTAGTCGCCGAGCGGCGGCGCGATACCGGCATGTTGCGCGCCCTGGGCGCTACCCGCCGCACCATCACCGGCGCCATCTTGACCGAGGGCCTGGTGCAAGGCATCTTGGGTTCGCTCATCGGCATCGGGCTGGGGTATCTCTTCGGCGCCTTCGTCGTCCGCTTGAGCGCCGAACCGATGAAATCCTTCCTGAATATCAACATGGGCCGGCCGGTCGTCTCGCCGACGCTGGTCATTACCTCCTTCTTGTTGGGCGTGGGCGTGACTCTGCTCTCGACCCTCCTGCCGGCGCGCAGCGCCAGCCGCGTCACGCCGATGGAGGCGCTGCGCCCCTCGCTGGCCGAAGTGGAGTACAAGCGCCGCGCCGGGGCCAGTTTCGTCGCCGGGCTGGTGATGATCGGGATTGCCCTCCTCGGCCTCATCAGCGGCAACATGAGCCTGATTGCTCTGGGCGGACTGCTCTTCCTCGGCGGGTTGATTCTGATCGCCCCGCTGCTCTTGCGCCCGATTGCCTGGGCGTTTGGTCACCTGCTGGCCTGGTTCTACGCCCGCCAGGGCATCGCCGACCTGGCGCAGGGCAACCTCACCCGTCAACCAGGGCGCGTCACTGTCACCGCCAGCGCCACCCTCATCGGCCTGGCCATCATCGTCGCTCTGGGCGGCATGACCACCAGCCTGACCGGTATGATGGATGACCTCCTGCATAAGACCCTTGGCAGCGACTACCTCTTTATCCCGCCCTCAATCGCCGTCTGGAACAGCGACATGGGCGCCAGCCCGCAGTTCGCCGCCCGCCTGCGGGCAGTGGACGGCGTGGAGGCCGTCACCAGCCTGCGCTTCGCCTCCGGCGCCATCAACGGGCAGGCCGTCTCAATCCTGGGCCTCGATCCGCAGACCTTTCCACAGGTCGCCGGGCTGGATTTCAACCAAGGCAAGGAAGCCGAGGCCTACGCCGCCCTGGCTGCTGGGCGAAACATGATTGTCAACGGCGCGCTTCTGCTCACCCTGGGCGTGGAGGTCGGCGATACGATCGAGGTGACCACGCCGAACGGTACTCAGACCTATACGATTGTCGCCGAGGCGGTGGATTTGCTGAACGCCAAAGTGGTCACGGCCTACATTTCACATGCCAACCTCGCCGCCGACTTTGGCCGCACGGACGATGTTTTCCTCATGCTCAACCTGAAGCCCGGCGTGGCGCTTGAAGACGTGGACGCCGAAATCAAGGCCATCGCCGCCGATTACCCGCAGTTCACCGTCATGGCCGGGAAGAAGTATATTGACGACATGATGCAGTACATGAACGCCGTCTGGGCGGCTATGTTCTTCCTGCTCGTTTTTCTGGCTATTCCCTCCCTGATTGCCATGATGAACACCCTGGCCATCAACGTCATCGAGCGGAGGCGCGAAATCGGCATGGTGCGCGCCGTGGGCGCGACCCGCAAGCAGGTGCGTCGCCTGGTGGTGGCCGAGGCGCTGCTCCTGGCGGGGGTCGGGACGGCCTTCGGCATCCTGGCCGGGCTGTACCTGGGCTACGTCATTGTCTCCGGCATCGGCACGATGTTCCCCATGACCTACCAGTTCCCGCTGGTCGGCATCCTGGCCGCCATCGCCGTTGGGCTGCTCTTCGGCGCGCTGGCGGCGGTCATCCCGGCGCGGCAGGCGGCGCGGTTGCAGGTCGTCGAGGCGCTGCGATATGAGTAAGAGAAGAAACAAGTAGCAGGTAAACAAACAAGCAAAGAAGCCGACCGGCGGCGCGGGCTGCCGGTCGGAGTGGATTCCCGGGCGCTGCTTTTTCTTCCGGGGTAGAGGCTATCGGGGTGTATGGCTTGTCGCTGCCCTCTGTAACTCTTGCAAGGCCTCATCCATGAGACGTTCTGCTTTTTTCCTGCGGAAGGAGCGAAGCGCGGGACGCGAGCACGGACATCATGCGACTGGCCAATGTATTCACGCCAACTGTACGTTCATAGGGAGAAGAGTTGACCACATTCAGGAATGTCTCGACCTGCCCGTCGGCCAACCTGTAGGGGGAAGTCCAATCGTCCCAGATTGGTAATGGAAAATTCATATGGCGCTGGGCCTCCGAAGAGATCGTGGGCGATCTGGTCGCGTTCCCTTTCTGAGGCATGGGCAAATACCAGTGCATGAGGAGGGGTTGCAAGAAAAGCTTGTCCTCGCGGCAATCCCCTTGGAGACGGCGCTTAAACTCGCGCGCCATTTGCCAGCAGTCTTCCCGGTATTTTTGCCGGGTGATCACGGCGCTTAGGAACATTCCGGCGCTTTCGGGTGGGGGGTGCGGCAAGCGATGCCTGAGGCTGACCGGGGGAAGACACGGCGAACCATCGTTTTCGGGAGTCGGGGAAGAAGCATCTCCAAGCGCGTAACCAGGCGACACAGACAGCGGCATGAACCGTGCCCCCCTCTTGATGACAGCGGTCCAGAACGACTTGGGTTTGGCCGGCTTCTAAGGAGCGAACGGCAGGCACATACTTTTGTTGGAGGACAGTTTCGTCCGAATCCGCCTTGGCGAGGATAGAGAGCGTTTTTTTTTTGCAGGGCGTTTCGACTTCTCTGCCGAATGCGGAAGGCCTTCCAATCTTAACCGCCACTGAATCGAGCGGTTGTCTCGCAGCGAATCGGGAATAGGTTGCCGAAGGCGCGGCGCAGGCGCGAGGGGCGGTAAGGGTTCTTCCTGACCGGGGGCGAGGAGAAGGTCGCGCAGGAAGTACACTCCCGAAAACCCGTCGCAAATGCCGTGATGGAAGGTTGTGAGGATGTCTGCCTTTCCTTTGCGTCGCAATAAGACCAGACGAGCACATGGGTCTGCTTTGGGAAACGCCCGATGCAGTTTCTCTTCTACTCGCTCGCGCCCGTCATCCTCCTGACTATCGGGATAAACCTGCACGGGAAGGCCATCTTCCGTTTCCTGATGGAGGAAGGAGGGCGAAACGGCACTGGCAAAGCCTTTCTAACGCCTGACACAGCGTCTCTCTACTCATCTCGCCGCGCAGTTGATGGACGTATCAAGTTCGGAGGGATTTCAATCTCCCGTGTGGTGCAGCCAACCGCGTGGGTAATGATTCTTGAGCATGCCCTGCACGCGCTTGCCCCAGCCGAACGGCCAACCATCCACGGTTACCAACACCCAGCCTGGCTCTCCGGAGGACGGCAGGCTTTCGCCGCGGAGGTAGGCTGCCAGTTCTGGGCTCGCAGCCGGCAAATCGCATGTGCGGAGCGCCTGGTCTGCTCGCAGGAAAAGCGCCAGCGGATGCGCCGGTTCGAAACGGTCTTTTTTGCAAGTTCCTAACCAGACGCCGATATGCGCCAGACGAAGGTCGCCGAAATCCGGCAAAGGCGAAGGGGCAAGGTACAATCGCTCGCCGCGCAGGATCAGGCGTTCCTCCGGCAGAGGCGCGGTTAGCGTCCCTGCGACGAATCTCCTCCACAGAGCCAGAAGTTCCGGCGGGATTTTGCCGGAGAAGCGTCGAAGGCTTGGAGGCGTGTGGGAAACGTCAGTGCTTTCGCATCGGCGCAGGAGACAGAGAAAATGTCCCTCCCCGGGCAGGCGGTGAGGCAAGAGGCGCACGGCGCCGGTCAGCGAGCAGGCGATGGCGTCCGACGGCAAGGATGCCCATGCAGGCTGGCCTGGAAGGAAACCGTTTTGCCGCGGCAGTTCTACTACTTCGAATTCTCCCGAATGGTTTTTTAGTAGGTGGTAAACGACGGCTTCGTTCTCTTCCGGGGCGAAGGTGCAGGTAGCGTAGAGCAGATAGCCGCCTGGTCGTACCAGTTTTGCTGCTAGATGGAGGATGCGTTTCTGACGCGCCGCGCAACCTGCCACCGTTTGCAGAGACCAGTCGGCGCGCGCTGTGTGCTCTTTGCGGAACATGCCCTCGCCAGAACAAGGGGCGTCCACCAGGACGCGATCAAAGGACGCGCGAAAAACATCAGCTAGGCGTTCCGGTGTCTCGTTCGCGACGACCACGTTTGGCGCGCCCCAGCGTTCGATATTCTGGCAAAGGCGACCCAGGCGCGAGGCTTTAATTTCGTTGGCGACCAGAATCCCCTCCCCTTGCATCAAGGCGGCCAAGTGGGTCGCCTTACCGCCGGGCGAGGCGGCTAAATCGAGCACTCGTTCGCCGGGTTGCGGGGCAAGCAGTTCCGCGGCCGCCATAGCAGAGGGGTCTTGCAGGTAATACAGGCCGGCTAGGTGGTATGGATGTTTCCCGGCGACCTCATCTGCTTGGTCCGAGAGCAAGAATGCTGAAGGACACCAGCCCACTTGTTTCCCTAATGGAAACAGCGCAATCTGCCGAAACGTCTGCGGTGTGAGTTTCAAGGTGTTGACACGTAGTGCCGAGACCGGGCGCTCTGTCAGCGCCTGGACGAAAGACGCGTGTTCTGCTCCTAACCAGCGCTCCATGCGCTCGAGGAAGAGGGGGGGAATGGGAGTCTGCAGCGACATGGAACAGTATGCCCAAGCGGAGTTAAGGCGTTATTTTTCCACCTGCTACGTCTGCCGCCTTGATATCGAAGTAAGCGTCCATGACCTTTTTTACGATGGGAGCTGCCACTGAACCGCCTTCACCGGCGTTGTAAGCAAAGGCAACAACGATGATCTCCGGATTGTCGAAGGGAGCGTAGGCGACTGTCCAGGCATGAGATGGCCATTGCCCCGGCAAGCAGCGTCCTTTCGCTTCCGCGATGGCATCACAGTATTCCGCTGTGCCGGTTTTGCCGCCTACGGCAATTGGATAGCCCTGAAAAGAGTATTCACGGTTGAGCGTTCCGCCAGGTATGGTGGTCGCCATATGCATTCCTTGCTGAATTTTTTGCACTACCCAGGGCTGAACGGTTTTCATCAGGCCGGTTTCTTTGCAATATCCACCGCTGCAGGCATAGTCTATGATAATCGGGTCTGTTGTGATGTCCCAGCGCACCTGGGGTTCGAATGGGGAAATGCGGCGACTTGTTTCATTTTGAGGTTGTGGCGTGATTGTGCCATCTTCGTTCCAGTACATTTCTACAGCCTGGCCACTGGCATCCACAATCCCGCGAATAATTGTGGGTTGCATTTGCTTGCCGTTGTTGGCGATTGTGGCCGCGGAAAGCAAGACTTGCAGTGGCGTGGCAAGGACGAATCCTTGGCCAACGGCGGCCAGATAGGTGTCGCCTGTAGACCAGTTTTCGCCTTGCGTACGGCGCTTCCAGGTTGGATTGGGGATAAGGCCGGCGGCCTCGCCTGGCAGTTCGATGCCGCTGATCTGATCGTATCCCAGCGCGCGCGCGTACGTCTCGATGCGTTCAATGTTCACGCCTTCCGGGATTTCATCTTTGTACCCGCCGCCTAGTTTGTAAAAGCAAACGTTGCTCGAGAAGGCAATACAATGCAGGAAATCAATCTTCCCGAATCCTTCGGGCCGCTTATCGTAAATCCAATCATGATATTCGCGCAGGCTTACCCGGCCGGAGGCAGCAAATTTCTCTTCTAACACGATCTTGCCCGGCGCCTGGATGATTTGGTCGAGGGTGACGATACCCTCGTTCAGGGCTGCGGTGCCTGTGACAAGTTTGAAGGTAGAACCGGGGGGCAGTTCGTACGAGATGGCGTAATTGAGCAGGGGATGACGCGGCTCTTCGACGAGTTGCCGGAAGTAATAGGCCGGGATAAAGCGCGCCATGCGATTGTTCTCATACGACGGATATTGCGCCATTGCCAGAATCTCGCCGGTTTTCGGGTTCATAGCGATCACCACCCCGCTTGAGATGCGCATTTCTCCTGTATCCCCATAGTAATGACGATTCCACCACTCGATGTCTGAGCGCAACACGGCTTCGGCCGCGTTTTGCAGGCGTGTGTCAACAGTCAGAATCACGTTATAGCCGGCAACAGGGGCAAGCGGCGGTTCCAGATTGCGCAATTCCTTGCCGGCCACGTCTACCTCGACAACGCGCCGTCCTGGCCGACCGATGAGAACGTCGTTCATCGAAAGTTCGATTCCCGCGTACCCGACCTTGTCCTCACCGGGCTGAAAGCCCCGTTCCTTATAGAGGGCCTCCTGCGAGGCCGGAATCGGGCCGAGAAAACCGACGATATTCGCCGTTAGGGAACCGCTCGGATAATCGCGCAACGGTTTGACTTCGACCGCAACGCCCGGCCAGTCCACTGCGCGCTCGCGCACGATCATCGCCGCTTCCTCGCTGACATTGCACTGAATCTTCATCGGCTCGTAAGGAGCGTTCGAAGCGCCCAATTCTACCCACTGCGCGATGCCTGGCCCTTCGCTGCAGGGCAACAATCCTTTGGCCTGTTCGACCGTCCCTTGGCTGACCGGCATGCCGGTCAGC
>DAOTWG010000020.1:0-3291 GCA_034436015.1 Anaerolineales bacterium | reverse complement strand
CCCAACGTTCCGGCTAAGCTGCGGGGCGGCGCTGGCAAGACTCGCGACCACCAAAGACACCTTCGCTGCCTCGGAACGCCTGAATCGCGCTGCCTTAGCCCCGTCAGCCTTCAGCCGGGGGTTCGGCGGCTTTATCCCTGAATCTCTTCTTCTGGGACAATTTCAAGGTCAAAACGGACTGGTCCGGTGATCCCAAACATTTCGTGCAATGTCACTATTGCTATGATGTGCTGTTTTTGCCCCACAGGGAAAGGAGCCGCAAGCGTATAAGCAAAGTCTTGATTGATAGTTATCATTCCATCTTCATTTGGCCCACCACCGCCGCCTCCTCCAAAGGGTTCTAGTTCAAGGGGAGTTTCCTGGTCCCCATAAAAAAACTCTATCCCGCTTATAGGGGAGAATGTATATTCAGGAGGAGTCTCAGGAATCTGAGAAGAGGAAAGTCCTGTAATTCGAATACCAAATCTGAAGGTTGCACCGGAAATTGTATAGCTGCTTACTTCTATCACGATGTTGTCCTTCTTGATCGCTAGAGGTGACAAGATTTCATACTGCACCGCCGGTATCTCTGTAGGAGACACGATTATTGTTTGTGTTGTAGTCGTCGTTTCAGGGGAAGTGGTTGTCGTTGCTATAAGGGATATGTCGGTGATAATGGGTGACGGGGATTTGACTGGCTCAACAGGTGACTTGGGTATGGAAACCTCACCGCGCGTTGAGCAACCAGCAATCAGCACACAAAAAATTATCAGTGTGATCTTCGTCTTCATTTTCGGCCTCCTAAAGCATGATGCTGAGCTGCTACAAGCAGCCTAGCATCATATACAGCCTACTGAACTGAAGTTTAGCGAATTTCCACTTCTAACGGGCCAGAGACACGCTCTGGCAGAGTCTTCTCGATGTACTCAAACAAACCGGCTTTATCAGTCTCACCAAGTTTGGAAGTGGCAATATCTCTCATGAAACAATAGTAACCAGATTGATCCAACTGCGGTCGGAAACCATGCTTTTCGAGTTCGGCTCTAATCTTTTCAAGTCCTTGAGCGTCAACACATTCAGGGATATTGGTGTAAACTTCACCAACTCCAAATGAGACTATTCCGGTATCCATCTGTCTGAAGTCTTGGACGTCTGTATAGGTCAGGAATGTGTAGCATCGCTCACGACGCTCAAAAACCTCAGGATCCTCTCGAAAATTGGGTATAAACCATTCATCCACCTGAATTCGTTTCCCCGCCATAAGGATATAGGCATCTGGAATCCAATCTCGAATATCAGGAAGGGTTATACAAGCATCTACCTTGATCATAGATGGTGTAAAGTCAACCCGACTAACAACGAGAGAAACCCCATTTTGCTCAACTGCCTGGTTGGGGTACGCTGTAATGTCGGGGGCTTGTTTGAATTGACCCTTAAACGAATAGGTACCAACTAGAGGCAGGTGGCTTACTTTACCATTTCCTACGGGTATTAACGCGATGTCGCCAACCGATACTTCAAGTAGTTCAGGTAAGTTACTTTGAAAGTCATTGTAGAAGAATTGTGCCACCGAGTATTTATTCTCTCCTACAGGGCGACAAGATGTGACAACGATCCCCGTAAGATTATTGCCAGAGGCGTCCAATATTTGTGCTTTGCTAACAGGGCAGGTTATGGGAAGGTAACCATCTGGCGACTCAAAACGTCCTTCAACAACATAATTAACTGCTACGTGGTCTGCGGTGAAAGCCGCCCATTCCAGGGTGACATGCACTTCTGACGCCTTCGGCTTGGCAAAAAAGTTTGCTTGAGCTAAAACAGGGATTACTACTGCGAGGGCTAGCAAAAGCGCACTCGATAGAACAAGAAGTTTTGACCTTTTCATTTCTTTCCTCCGGGAGAAACTTTTCGCGATCGGGCAATAGATTTCCGCCTACCCTTCGTACTGATGCGAGGGATTATAAGGGCCTGACCAAGATACACTGGAAATACCGACAAAGGATACAGTGGTCACTGTTCCGCTTACCATGTTGGTATAACAATAACTTCCAACTGGTAACGGATTGCCCTGTATGTAGAAGTAATAGTTCCAACTGGGGGTGGGCTTTTCCCAGACTTTTGCGTACAACCACTTCGTGTTTGAATTATTAGCCGTAACACTTGCGCGTGACCAATTTGACACACAGCCGGTACTGTACCTTAACTCATTTTTCACCGTGCCATTCGTGCCGCTTTTTGTGTAACCACCGTACACAGTATAGGCAGTGGCTGAACACAATCGTCCTTGAGAGTCTCTCTCAACTGCTGGATCCAACCCACGACAAGATGTGCCGTAACAGGCCGCCACAGTTTCTTGGGGTATCAAAGCCCCAAAGCTAAGCAGCGAAATGGTCAACAGTATGAAAACTAACCTTCTCATTTTTCGGTCTCCTTTCTTTGGTTCGAAATAGTCGGGCAACAAGCGGCGTTGTCTAATTATTATGGTGATTCGCTCATTTGTCATCACGGATTTCCGTTAATTTTCGGAACAGTCTTGGCAGTATGGTTAAGTGAACCCCAAAAAATGGACACGAAAACGGGCGAAAATAAGGTGTAAACTTGGCGCATGAAAACCAGGAAACGCCATTCGGCCCAACAAAAAGCGCAAATTGTTTTGGAACTCCTGAAAGAAGAAAAGACGGTCGCCCAGATCGCCTCCGAATATGGGGTTCACCCGAACCAGCTCCATCGCTGGAAAAAACAAGCCCTGGAAGGCTTTCCCCGGCTGTTCGAAGACGAGCGTAAAGCCGAGCAATCCAAAGCAGCCCAACGGCAAGCATAAGCCGCAGGCGCGGGTGAGCAAGACCTACCTCAACTCACTACCAACCACACCAACGAAACCGCCGCCGCTTTGCAGGCGCGAAGCGCCTGTCGGCTTCATGCAGTGTTAGCCATTGCCCCGCTCCCATGCCCAACCACCTTACTGAAGAAACCCCCCTCCTCACCCTTGCCGAAGCAAACGCCCCCCTGCCAGACCGACCGCAACACCGGAGCGCGGTGCGCGAAGCGCACGGCGCGTCCTCTTTCGTCTGCAAACCTGCCTCCCATCGGGCCGTGATGCGCCCGCTCGCCTACGTGCCTTCTTCCGTCAGCCCAACAGGGCGCATGACGGCCCGGAGACCCCGCTTTCCCCCCTTCGCGTGCAGATGTCGTTCTTCCGCGCAGGTTACTCCGCTTGAAACGTAATGAATGAATCCTGCTATTTTCCTCTTGGTGAAGGCAATGCCCAACGACTGGCGGCTAAGCCGCAGCACCGGAGCGAGCGAAGCGAGC
>DAOTWG010000019.1:0-151248 GCA_034436015.1 Anaerolineales bacterium | reverse complement strand
CGCCGGCGAGCGATGCGCTGGTGGGGACGCAGCCGACCCTGGATTGGGCCAATGTGACCGTGCCTGCTGGGATGACGTTCGATAAGTATGAGATTCAAATTGCGACGGATGCGGCCTTTACGGCGCCGATAACGGCGTATCTCAGAGGCGTCACAGCCTCACAATACACCCCCGACGAGCCGTTGGCGTGGGCGACGAGGTACTACTGGCGCGTGCGGTCGTGGAATACCGCTGGCGAGTATAGTGCCTGGTCTCCTGTGTGGACGGTGCGGGTGAGGTACACTTCTCTGACGAATGCGCAGGTAGTTGTAGTTGTAACAGATAGGAAACCTACCTTCAGTTGGGATGCGGTTGGGGCGCAAGCGGATATACGGCAGGTGTCCTCATCGAGCACCTTTGGGACGCTTATTATCAATCGCACACAAAGCGGGACGAGTTACACGCACACGGCCTTGGCATCTGGGACGCACTGCTGGCGCGTGCGGGCGGACGGGGCATATGGGCCTGGCGAACGGTTTACCGGGAGATTTGTCATCCCATAAGCCTGTTGGCGGAGGTGGTATGGGTGTGAACCTTGGGCGGGGTGTATAGGCCCGCCCAAGGATTTTTTGCTCTATTCAACTGAGAGGGGGCGAAGAAGCGACAACGAATCTGTAAGCAAATTTGTCTCTCCGACCACTTGCATTTCGCGCCGAAAGTATGCTACAATAGGAGCGTAGTGGGAGAAAGTGGGCTATTGTGGGACGCCGGGTCGCTTCCGGCGTTCTGGCTTAACAGGAGAGTTAGAACAAATGTTTTTAGGTCAGTACCAGCATGCCCTCGATGACAAGAACCGCCTCACGGTTCCGGCGCGCTTCCGTGAACTGTTAAGCGACGGCGCGTTCATCACGCAAGGGTTTGACCGCAATCTGATGGTGCTGACCCAGGTCGCCTTCGAGCAAGTTTATGAACGCCTCAACACGATGAATATGGCCGACCCGTCTGCCCGTCTCCTCCGCCGCTTGATTTTGGGAAACGCCTATCAGGTAGAGATCGATAAGGCCGGTCGAATTTTACTGCCGCAGCCACTGCGCGAGTTCGCTGCCTTGGACGGCGATGCGGTCATTGTCGGTCAGGGCGATTACTTCGAGGTCTGGTCGCCGCAGGCATGGCAAGAACAACAGCAAAAATTAGCCGATGCCGAGGCGAACGCCCAACGTTTCACTGCTCTGAATCTGGCCACGCGCTGACATGGAAGCGCATCAACCTGTTCTTTGCCATGAAATTATA
The DNA here is from genome assembly GCA_034436015.1 of Anaerolineales bacterium. Lineage (GTDB taxonomy): Bacteria > Chloroflexota > Anaerolineae > Anaerolineales > Villigracilaceae > DAOTVX01. The sequence continues at coordinate 149,979 of DAOTWG010000019.1, read as the reverse complement.
CACGTTTTGCAGCCTGTGCGCGGTGGTCGTTATGTAGATTGTACGGTTGGCGCCGGTGGACACGCGGCCGGAATCTTAGAAGCCAGCGCGCCGGATGGTCGTTTGCTCGGCCTGGACGTAGATCCTCAGGCGTTGGCGTTGGCTCGGGCGAGGCTGGCGAAATTCGGTGAACGTGCACATCTGCAACGCGCCTCCTACGTTACCCTGGACAAGCAACTTGCCGCGCTGGGCTGGGACGGTGTGGATGGCATTCTATTCGATTTGGGCGCCTCCTCGATGCAATTCGATACGCCGCAGCGTGGCTTTTCGTTTCTGGAAGATGGTCCTCTCGATATGCGTTTTGACCCGGAGCGTTCTTTGACGGCAGCCGAGATCGTGAATACCTGGCCGGAGGAAGCTTTGGCGGAGGCTATCTACCGTTATGGCGAGGAACCGGCCGCGCGACCCATTGCGCGCGCTATGGTTCGCGCTCGGCCGATAACAAGCACGCGTCAACTGGCGGCGCTGGTCGAACGAGTCGTAGGGCATCGCCGCAGACACCATCCAGCGACCCAGACCTTCCAGGCTCTGCGGATTGTCGTCAATGAAGAGCTGGCGGCGATTGAGCGCGTGTTGCCGCAAGCGGTTCGGGCGTTGAAGCCGGGCGGCAGGCTGGCGATCATCGCGTTTCATTCTCTGGAAGATCGGCTGGTCAAGGAATTCTTTCGCCGGGAAAGCCGCGATTGTCTCTGCCCGCCGCGTCAGGCGGTTTGCGCCTGCGGACACCATGCCGGCGTTCGGTTGCTCTTCAAGCAACCCCTGCGCCCCACGCCCGAGGAAGTTGCCCGTAACCCACGCTCGCGCAGCGCGCGACTGCGCGCCGTGGAGAAAATTTAGGATTTCTGCAGACAGCGTAGCAGGATGTTATGAATGATATGAAAGGGAAGGGTCTTTTTCAACGGTATCGGCAGGCGCCCTGGCGCGTCCAACGCCAGGGGATCGGTTTGTTTCTGCTCGGCGTGGTGTCGCTTCTCCTGGTCGCGGCGCTATACCTGAATGTGACCGTTCGCGCTGCGATTGCCGGCCGCGAGATACAGGCCTTGCGCGATGCAATCGAGGAGAATACTCGCTTGAACGCTGACTACGAAATGCAACTGGCCGCGCTGACGACCCACGAGGTCATGCAGCAACGGGCGCGCGCGCTCGGTTTCGAACCGGTAGATTACGAAGATGCGCTGTTTCTCCCCGTAGAGATGTATCTCCCTGCGCGCATCGCAGACTTTTCGAGAAAGGGCGCTGCTCCTACTGAGCCTCCACTGCGCGCGGAGTACAGGCAGTCTTTGCTGGAATGGTTTGCAGAGCACGTTCAAGCTTCGGTAGGACGGTGAACCATGGACTCGTCGCATGGCTGGCGCTACACGGTTGTGCAAGGGCTTCTGGCGCTCGTAGGTGTCTTCTTCCTGATTTGGGTGGGACGAGTGCAGACCAGCGCCGAGGCGCAGGTATTGATGGAGAATGTAGCGCGCTATAGCGGTCGGTGGCGAACCTATTATCCGCCGCGCGGCGAAATCTATGATCGTCAAGGTCGTTTGCTCGCCGGTAATCAGACCGTCTATGAAGTGGGCATTGACCTGCCGAGCGTGCGCGATGCCCACACCTTGGCGCTGGCGCTGAGCGTCAATCTCGGCCTGGATTATGCCACGCTATACAGCACCATACTCCATCCCAAGGAAGACCAGATCTATTTGATGGTTGCCGACTATGTGCCGGCGGATAAGGGCAAGTTGTTGGAAAGCCTGCGCCGCGAAATGCGAGAAGGCACCGGCGGTCGGAGTTTGGAGGGGCTGGTGTTGCGTCCGCGTCTGCAACGCGCCTATCCCGAAGGCGCGCTGGCCGCCAACGTGCTTGGCTTTGTCTCGCGTGAAGGGCGCGGGTACTTCGGCGTGGAAGAGAAATATGACCACTTGCTGGCAGGGGTGCCGGTGACCATCTGGGTGCCGTCCGATCCCAATCGCGCCGAGGAATTGCCGACCATCCCGCCGGCGACCACGCTGATTCTCACCATTGACCGTGAGATTCAAGCAATGGTCGAAGAAATCCTCGACGATGCGCTCGAGGAATACGGCGCAGAATCGGGGGTCATCGTTGTCATGGACCCGCGCAACGGTGAGATTCTGGCGATGGCAGTCACGCCGCGCTTGAATCCGAACGAATACTGGCGATATCAGGAAATCTTCCCAGGGGAAACGCCTTACAATCGCGCGATCAGCCAGGCCTATGAGCCCGGTTCGGTGCTGAAAATCCTGACCATGGCAGGGGCGCTGGAGGCCGGCGTGGTTCAGGCGGGGACGCGTTTCTTGGACCTGGGTTCGATTGTCATTGGCGGGGCGCGCCTCGTAAACTGGGATAACCGCGCCCATGGCGACGTGGACATGACCACTTGCTTGCAACTTTCGCTCAATGTTTGCCTGGTATGGGTGGCGACCCAGATGGGAAACGACACCTTCTACGCAGCCATGCAGCGTTTTGGTCTTGGGCGCACCACCGGCATTGACTTGGCCGGCGAGGCAGCAGGTCGTCTCAAATTACCCGGCGATGAAGATTGGAAACCGGTAGACTTGGGCACGAATTCCTACGGCCAGGGCGTTTCGGCGACGCCGATTCAAGTGATCACCGCGGCCGCCGCGATTGCCAACGACGGGCAAATGATGGCACCTCATGTCCTGTATGGCATGGTGCGCGATGACAAACAACGGAATTTTGCTCCGCAAGTGGTCGGCAGGCCGCTTTCGCCTGCTACCGCCCGCACGTTGACCGAGATGCTGGCCGCCTCGCTGGCTTCGGAAACGTCGTTGGCCCGTGTGGAAGGATACCGTCTGGCCGGCAAGACCGGCACCGCCCAAATTCCCATCCCCGGACTGGGGTACACCTGGGGCGAGACCAACGCTTCTTTCGTTGGTTGGGGGCCGTTGCCGGATACTCGATTCATTGTCTATGTGTGGCTGGAAAAGCCAAGAACATCCATTTGGGGTTCGGAAACGGCGGCGCCGGTTTTCAGACGAGTCGTCGAACGGTTGGTTGTGCTGTTGGGAATCCCGCCCGATTCTGTTCGCCTATCGTCAAATCGTCCGTGAGGGAGCCATGCTTACGCTGGGAGATGTGTTGGAGGCGCTAACGAATATTCGCCCGACAAAAGCCATAACGGTTATTCCGGACGCGGTGATTGACTCGCGCCAGGCCGTCCCCGGCGCGCTCTTCATCGCGTTGCGCGGCGAGCGTCTCGACGGACATGACTTCGTCGCCGATGCCTTCCGGCGGGGCGCTTCCTTTGCCCTTGTCCAACGCGAGGTCGGCGACCTGCCTGTGCTCGATGTGCGTCTCCAACAGGATGCCGCAGCCTTGGAGGCGGAGCTGGCCACCCTGGATGTCCCGTTCTGCCTTCGGGTCGAGAATACGCTGACGGCTCTGCAGCAGGTTGCACGCTTCTGGCGCAGGAAATTGGATCTCCGTGTGGTCGGTGTGACCGGCAGTGTGGGAAAATCGACCACGAAGGAGGCCGTCGCCGAGGTGCTGGGGCGACGCTATCGAACACTCAAAAGCCCTGGCAGCCTCAACAACGAGATTGGCTTGCCGCTCACGATACTCCGCCTCGGCCGTGGTTACGAGCGCGCCGTGCTGGAAATGGGGTTTTACGTACCCGGCGAAATTGCGTTCTTGTGTGAAATTGCTCTGCCGCAGGTTGGCGTGGTGACCCACGTGGGCACGGTCCACGCGGAACGGGCTGGCTCACAGGAGGCGATTGCACGAGGCAAGGCAGAATTGGTGCAGGCCTTACCACCTGCGCCGGAAGGAATCGCTGTTCTCAACTACGATGATCCCTGGGTGCGTCCTATGGCGGCTCAGACGACAGCGCGTGTGTTCTACTACGGGTTAGATTCGGAAGCTGACCTGTGGGCTGACGAGGTGGAGGGGTTGGGGCTGGAAGGCATCCGCTTCCGCCTTCACTATCGGCGTGAGACCTGGAATCTACGCGTGCCGATGATCGGCCGGCATTCGGTCCATACTGCGCTGCGGGCAGCGGCTGTTGGTCTGGTGGAGGGATTGACCTGGCAGGAAATTATTGCCGGTTTGCAAGGCAGTCATATGCAACTACGGTTGGTGGCGGTGCGCGCCGAGAATGGGGCTTTGCTCTTGGATGACACCTATAATGCCTCCCCCGAATCGATGCTGGCCGCCCTTAACTTGCTGGCGGAGTTGCAAGGCCGCAAGGTGGCTGTGCTAGGCGATATGCTTGAACTAGGTCCCTATGAGCGGCAGGGGCATGAGATGGTTGGCATCCGAGCCGCGGAAGTGGTGGATTACCTTGTGACCGTTGGGGAACGCGGCCGGCTTATGGCGGAGGCGGCGCGTCGCGCTGGGCTCTCCGGAAAACGACTCGAGTCCTTTGACGACTCGATGCAGGCCATTGACTATCTGCGTGCATTATTGCGGGAAGGAGATGTGGTGCTTGTGAAGGGCTCGCACGCTATGCGCATGGATCGAATTGTTGCGGCCCTGGAGGTTGCCTCATGAGTGGAACCGCTCTCGCGCTCAGCCTGGCCGGCTTGGCCTTCATGATGACGGTCATCTGGGGCGAGCCTTTGCTACGCATCTTGCGCCATTTCAAAGTTGGCAAACGGATTCGTGTGGAGGAACCGGGCCACCACTTTGTCAAAATGGGCACGCCGACTATGGGTGGGGTGATGTTCCTCATCCCGGTGACCTTGCTGACCGTCCTGCTCAACGCGGCCAGCCTGCTTGGCATGAAGGTGTTGGGCAAATCGGTCCTGATGCCATTGATCGCCATGCTGGGATATGCCGTATTGGGCGCTTTGGATGACTGGGAGGGCATTCATGGCCGGCGGAAGGGAGAAGGTCTGCGTATTCGCACCAAACTCCTGGCGCAGACTGTGTTGGCGCTTGCCCTGGCCTGTGGACTGAAATACGTACTGGGCGTGCCAGATTTGTACTTTCTGGGTGTGGATGGCGAGATTGAGTTAGGCGTCTTGTATGTGCCGCTTGCTGCCTTTGTTATCGTATCGCTCTGTAATGCAATCAATTTCACCGATGGCCTGGATGGTCTGGCCGGCCTGATTTCGGCGACGATTTTTGCAGCCTATGGCGGCATTGCGTTGATGCAAGACCAGGTGTTCCTCGGCCGCTTCTGCTTCACGATGGTGGGCGCCCTGTTCGGTTTTCTCTGGTTCAATGTGCATCCGGCGCAACTGTTCATGGGCGATACCGGTTCGCTGTCGCTTGGTGCGGCGATTGCGGTTGTTGCGCTGATGACCGGCCAGTGGCTTTGGTTGCCGGTCATTGCGATTATCCCGTTCAGTGAAGCGGTCAGCGACGTGTTGCAGATTGGCTACTTTAAGTTGACCAGAGGAAAACGCCTCTTCAAAATGGCGCCTTTGCATCTGCACTTCGAATTGCTGGGTTGGAGCGAGACACAAGTTGTCCAACGTTTCTGGTTGATCGGTTTGTTGGGTGCGATGATCGGTGTGGGCCTGGCGATGGTGTGACGATATGGAAACGGCGAATTGGAGCGGAAAGCGCGTGCTTGTTCTTGGGGCGGCCCGGCAGGGGCAGGCGGCGGCGCGTTACCTGATTCGTCATGGGGCGCGCGTGACCATTAACGACCGCCGTTCGCCGGCCGAGATGCGCATGGCGCAAGAGGCCTTGGCCGATTTGCCTATTCTCTGGGTGCTTGGCGGACATCCGCTTGAGTTGCTCGATGATGTGGATCTCCTGTGCCTTTCCGGCGGCGTTCCGCTCGACAACCCCCTTGTGGTGGAGGCCGTTCGGCGCGGCTTACCTTTGACGAATGACACGCAAATCTTCATGGAGGTTGTCCCTTGTCGCACGGTAGGCATCACCGGCTCGGCTGGCAAAACCACGACCACCACGCTCGTCGGACGCATGGCGACGAACGCTATTGGATGGCTGCCAAGCCTGCGGCGCGTATGGATCGGCGGCAACATTGGCGATCCTCTGCTTAATTACGTAGATGAAATGGCTCCGGACGATCTGGCGGTGTTGGAAATATCGAGTTTTCAACTGGAGCAAATGGTCCTTTCCCCGAATGTGGCGGCGGTGCTGAACGTCACGCCGAACCATCTCGACCGGCACGGTACGATGGAGGCCTATCTGGCGGCCAAGGCGCGTATCCTGGAGTTCCAGCGCGTCGAGGATGATGCTGTTTTGGGACGGGAGGATGCCGGCGCCTGGAGTTTGCGTGCAAAGGTGCGCGGTCGCTTGTTTTCCTTTGGATTGCGCCCTCCGTCGTCTGGCGAGTGCGGCGCCTATCTCGACAGAGGCGTTTTTGTGCTGCGTGAGGAGGGCGGTGAACGACGCCTTTTTGGCGAAGACATCGTTCTGCTGCGCGGCGAACACAACCGATTGAATGTGCTGGCGGCTTGCGCTATTGCCGCTGCGACAGGATTGCCGGTGGAGGCCATGCGGGCAGGTGTCGAAGGATTTAACGGCGTTCCCCATCGCCTGGAGTTCGTGCGTGAATGGCGTGGTGCGCGCTGGTATAACGATTCCATCGCCACTGCTCCGGAGCGTACGATGGCTGCCATTCGCTCCTTTGAGGAGCCGCTCATCTTGCTCTTGGGCGGACGGGACAAGGACTTGTCCTGGGAGGAGCTGGCTGCTCTCGTGCGCCAGCGTGTGGACCACGTGATTCTCTTTGGCGAGGCGGCCGGTAAGATTGCGGCTGTCCTGGAACGAGCACAGGGCCCCAAACCCGAAACGTTGGACCGTTGCGCGCGGCTAGAAGAGGCCGTGCAGGCAGCCGCGCGCGTTGCCGGGCCGGGTGACGTCGTCCTGCTCTCGCCGGGCGGCACGAGTTTCGATGAATTCCGCGACTTCGAGGAACGAGGAGAGTGGTTTCGCCGATGGGTACAACAGCTTTCGTGAAAGAAGCCTCCGCCGCGAGGCAAACCGCGACGCGGCGCGCAGCGTGGCAAAGCGGCGATTTAATTCTGGTTGCTGCTACTGCAGCGCTCTGTCTGTTCGGCTTACTCCTGCTCTATTCGGCCAGCACGGATTACTCGTTCCGCGAATACCGGAATCCGTACTACATTTTCAACAGACAGGTGCTGTGGCTTGCCTTGGGCGTAGGCAGCACTTTCGTTTGCGCGCGGATGGACTATCATTTATGGCGTCGTCTGGCTTTGCCGGCGATGGCTGTCACGATAGTGTTGCTGGTCGTCGTGTTGTTCGTCAACGAGACGCGCCACGGGGCCGCGCGCAGCATCCTGGGTGGTTCAGTGCAACCCTCGGAACTGGCGAAGTTGGTATTGGTGCTCTACCTGTCTGTCTGGCTCTATAGCAAGCGGGAACATTTGCACGATGTCCAACTTGGCCTGTTGCCGTTGGCGGTGATTCTGGGTTTGATTGGCGGCTTAATTTACCTACAGCCTGACCTGAGCGCGGCGGTAACTATTTTCGTGCTCGGTGGTTTGCTCTTCTTTCTGGCAGGCGGCGAATTGCGTCAGATCGTGTTGTTTATAGCCGTTGCTTTGCTGGTCGGCTGGGTGGTCGTCCAGCTCAGCGCCACCGGCCGCGCGCGCTTGGCGGACTACCTGGCCGGTCTGCGCGATCCCCTACAAGCCTCCTACCATGTCAAACGCGCGCTGGAGGCCATCATCAAAGGCGGATGGTTCGGGGTAGGCATCGGCAAAGGAACGACGAAACTCACCGGTTTGCCCTGGCCATTTAACGATAGTATCTTTGCGGTGCTGGTGGAAGAACTCGGTTTCGTCGGCGCTTTGCTGCTGATGGGAATGTACGGCGTTGTGCTCTGGCGCGGCGTTCACATAGCTCGCTGTGCGCCAGACGCGCTTGGAATGGTCATGGCCGGAGGATTGACGTTCTGGCTTGTCATCGAGGCATGGATCAATATAGGGGTAATGGTCGGCCTGCTTCCTTTCGCCGGAAACACCTTGCCGTTTATCAGCGCGGGAGGGTCCAACCTGATTTCTTCGCTGACGGCAATTGGCATCCTGCTTGGCATCTCCCGCCAGGCTGGGCAGTCGGTGTCCGAAGTGAAGACGGAATGGAGGTTATACGGTGCGAGTGCTGATTTGCGCCGGAGGGACCGGCGGCGGCGTTTCGCCCGCTCTCGCCGTGCTTGACGCGCTGCGGGAGGCCGATGCGACGCTGCGTGTACTCTGGGTAGGCGGCGAGGGGGGCATGGAAGCGCGTCTGGTGGAACGGACAGGGACGTCGTTCCGCGCTATTCCGGCTGCCGGAATCCACGGAGTCGGAGTGTGCCGGTTGCCGCTCAACCTCTGGCGACTGGGACGGGGTTACCTCGCCGCGCGACGCATCCTGCGCGGTTTCCGCCCCGATGTCCTTTTCTTTACCGGCGGGTATCTAGCCGCGCCGGTTGCGTTGGCGGGGAGGCGTATTCCTGTGCTCCTCTACACCCCCGATATCGAGCCTGGGCTGGCTTTGAGGTTTTTGGTGCGCTTTGCCGATTGCATCGCGACAACGACGCCGGAATCCAGAGCGTATTTCCCGGCAAATAAGGTTGTCGTGACCACGGGCTATCCGGTGCGACGTTCGCTTGCGAAGTGGGACCGCGTTCAGGGACGAGCCGCTCTGTCGCTGCGCGAAGACGCTCCTGTGCTTCTGATTACCGGTGGCAGCCGGGGAGCACGTTCCATCAATCGGGCGGTCTTGGCCCACCTTCCCGCCTTGCTGGAAATAGCACAGGTTGTTCACGTCAGCGGCGAACTAGATTGGCCGATGGTGGAGGACAAAGCGAGGGAAGTGAACTCGCCTCGTTACCGCGCTTTCCCCTATTTACACGAGGAAATGGGCGCTGCCCTAGCTGCTGCCGACCTGGTTCTCTCGCGGGCGGGCGCTTCCACCCTGGGCGAATACCCGCTCTTTGGCCTGCCGGCGGTTCTCGTTCCTTACCCTTATGCTTGGCGTTACCAGAAGGTCAACGCCGCGTATTTGGTTCGTCACGGCGCGGCCGTCATGGTCGAGGACGGCGAACTCACCGCGCGTTTGCTGCCAACCGTGCGTTCCTTGCTGGAGGATCCGCCGCGCCTGGAGAGTATGCGCCTTGCCATGAAACGTCTCCATCAGCCGCAGGCCGCCGCGGAGATTGCTCGTCAATTGCTCGCGCTGGGAGAAGGGAGATGAGCCAATGGTCAGTCTGACATTTGTGTTTTGGATGTATGTGGTCCTATTCAGCATCATCGGCGCCATGCGCGGCTGGGCGAAGGAATTGCTGGTCTCTTTCAGCGTGATCCTGGCTCTCACATTCATGACCCTTTTGGAACGCTACGTGCCCTTTGTCCAGAATTTGCGCAGTGCAGATGCGACAGCCCTGTTCTGGATGCGTTCGGTTATCCTAGTTTTGCTGGTCTTCTTTGGTTACCAATCGCCGAGTATTGCTCGCTTCGCGCCGAAGATGACGCGCGAGAAGTTACAAGATGTTTTACTGGGAGTCTTTCTGGGTTGTATCAATGGCTACCTCGTGGTAGGGACGCTGTGGTACTACTTGCACGATGCCGGTTATCCGTTCGCGATGATTGCCCCTCCTGTGGAGGGAACAGAGGCCGGCAATGCGGCGTTGAACTTGCTCAAATACCTGCCGCCACGTCTTTTGGGTATTCCGGCCATTTACTTCGCGCTCGTGCTTGCGTTCGTCTTCGTGTTGGTTGTGTTTATTTGATGACCTATGAAACGTGTTCACTTGGTTGGAATTGGAGGCAGCGGACTTTCGGCGATCGCCCGGCTTTTGCTGGAGATGGGATATGCCGTGAGCGGTTCCGATCGCAGCGAAAGCCCCATGTTGCGTGAGCTGAGCGCGCTCGGTGCTTGTATCTTTATAGGCCATCGCGCCGAGAACGTGGCCGGTGTGGATAGAATCGTGTGTTCCGCTGCCGTGCCGCAGGACAATCCGGAAGTGCAGGCAGCGCGTGCAGCGGGCATTCCGGTCCTAAAACGCGCGGAGTTGCTGGCTGAACTGATGACCGGCCGCAGCGGAATTGCCGTCGCCGGTACCCATGGCAAGACAACCACAACCGCGATGATCGCGTGGATGTTGCATATCCTGAAGTTGGACCCGACGTTTGTCGTCGGCAGTACGTTGACCAACCTGGGCGTTAACGCACGCGCCGGCCTGGGCGATTTTTTTGTCATTGAAGCCGATGAATATGACCGCATGTTCCTGGGAATCAAGCCGCAGCTGGAGGTCGTGACCAACGTCGAGCACGATCATCCGGATTGCTATCCTACCCCCGAAGATTATCTACAGGCGTTTCTGGACTTCGTTCGTTTGCTTCCTGCAGATGGTCGTCTGGTGGCCTGCGCGGAGGACGCCGGCGCGCGCCGTTTGCTGGAAGAGGCGAGTCGTCTTGGTCGCTATGTGGCGGCCTATGGGTTGCGTCCAATAACGGAAGATGAACGACTGGACATGGACGCTTTTGCCACAATCTACCATCCGAACGAGAAAGGCGGTTACACCTTCACGGCTACAGTGTTTGGCAGTTCCGTAACGGTGGAGTTGCAGGTACCCGGGAAACATAACATCTATAATGCTCTGGCGACGCTGGCTACTGCCGCCTTTCTCGGCGTTCCCCTTGATGAGGCGGCTTGGGCCTTGGGCGAGTTTCAGGGAGCGGGGCGGCGCTTTGAGGTGCGCGGCGAGGCGAATGGGGTGCTTGTGATAGACGATTATGCGCACCACCCCACCGAGATTCGCGCCACGCTGGCCGCGGCGCGTGCGCGCTTTCCAGAACGTAAGATTTGGGCCGTATGGCAGCCGCATACCTATTCGCGCACGCAGGCTTTGTTCGAATCGTTTGTGCAATCCTTTCAGGATGCCGATGAGGTTCTTGTGACCGAAGTCTATGCAGCGCGCGAACCGAAGCAAGGATTTTCTGCTCGCCGGGTGGTGGAGGCGATGTCGCATCCGGCCGCGCGCTTCCTCCCCACGCTGACGGAGGCCCGCGACTACTTGTTGACCCATCTTGCTCCCGGCGATGTTGTGCTGGTGCTTTCTGCCGGCGATGCAGACCGGCTGAGCAAAGAAGTTCTTGAGCGCTTGACGAAACGCGCATGCCCAAGGAGGAAGAATGATTAAACGAGAGGAAATCCGCCGCTACGAAGCAGAAACGATGGCTTTGCCTCCGCTCAAACTGGTTCTGGGCGATGTGCCCAACCCAGATCCGCAGGGACATCATGCGCCTGCGCCGTTGCCCAGACAACAGCCCGACGCCGTGACCGTGCTTCGTATCATCGCGCGGCTAAAGGAAGAAGGATAAAGCAGACGGTGAGGCGCGACGAGCATCCAGAGCAGAATGAAATGCGGAAGTGTGAGATGGATTCGATGGCTATGAATACTTTGCGAGATACTTTTGGCGAACGTTTGCAAGTGGACGCTCCCTTGGCGCCCTATACTTCGGCGCGCGTGGGTGGCGCAGCGGACGCATTGCTTGTCGCGCGTTCTGTAGATGAGTTGGCGCACATCGCGGAGCAATTATGGATGATGAACATCTCCTTCCGCATCCTGGGTGGCGGCTCGAACGTGCTTATTAGCGACCGGGGCGTGCGCGGCGTGGTGGTGCTCAACCGGGCGCAACGCGTGGTCCTCCACCTCGAGACAGAGCCGCCGACCATTTGGGCCGAATCGGGCGCCTCGCTCAACAGTATCGTCCAGCGCGCGGCTTGCGCCGGCTTGAGCGGACTGGAATGGGCTACCGGGATTCCCGGTACGCTGGGCGGCGCCATCTACGGCAATGCCGGGGCTTTTGGCGGCGAGATCGCTCATCAGGTGCAGACGGTGGAGGTCTTGCACAGGCAGCAAGGGAGGCAACGCTGGGAGGCGGCGCGACTGGCCTTCTCCTATCGCTCCAGCCTCCTCAAGCGCGCAGAGGCAGAGGCTGTTATTCTGTCGGCGACACTGCAGTTCCGGCGGGAGGATGTCTCAACCGTTCAGGCCCGTATGGCGCGCTCGCAGCGGAAACGCAAACAGACACAACCGTCCGGAGCCAGCATGGGATCCGTATTCAAAAACCCGCCGGGCGATCATGCAGGCCGCCTGATCGAACATGCCGGCCTGAAAGGAACACGCATTGGCGACATCGAGGTGAGCCCGATTCACGCGAACTTCTTCATCAACCACGGCCAAGCGACCGCCTCTGACATCAAGACGCTCCTGGAGCTGGTGCGACGCGCCGTAGCGGAGAAAAGCGGCGTGTATCTGGAACCGGAAATCGAATTGATCGGCGAGTGGCAACCATGACTGATTCCATCCCTTCCTCCCGTCTCCGCATTGCTGTCCTCTTCGGAGGGCGCTCTGGCGAGCACGAGGTTTCGCTGATCTCGGCGAAATCGGTGTTGGAGGTGCTCGATCCAGGGCGCTATGAAATCTATGAAATCGGTATTACTCACGATGGCGTCTGGTTGACGGGGGAGAATGTTCGCGAACGGCTGGAGCGGGGTCATACGGATGCGCTGTTTCCCTGTACCATTCTGCCTGATCCCTGCCGTCCCGGCTTATATCGGTTGCATGAGCAGCAGGGGAAAAGCATGCTGGAGAAGTTGACCGATCTGGATGTAGTCTTCCCGATATTGCACGGGACGTACGGCGAGGATGGCACGTTACAGGGTTTGCTTGAACTGGCAGACTTGGCGTATGTCGGCGCGGGAGTGACCGGCTCGGCGTTGGGGATGGATAAGGGGGTTTTCAAGGATGTCATGCGCGCGAACGGTATCCCGGTTGTCGAGTCCCTTGTGGTTCTACGCAGTGAGATTGAGAACGCCGTGGAAGATGTCATTCGGCGCGCGGAACAACTGGCTGCCTATCCCCTGTTCGTCAAGCCGGCGAATCTAGGGTCTTCCGTCGGCATTACCAAGTGCAATCGCCGCGCCGATTTGGTGGAAGGTTTACGCGAGGCTGCGCGTTACGACCGTCGTGTGTTGGTAGAGCGCGGCGTGCAGGCGCGCGAAATTGAAGTTTCTGTCCTGGGGAATGATCGGCCGGTGGCCTCCGTGCCCGGGGAAATCGTACCCAGCCGAGAGTTCTACTCTTACGAGGCCAAGTACTTGGACGGCACTTCCGGCTTGCTGATTCCGGCGCCGTTGCCGGCGGAGGTGAGCGAAACGGTGCGCGCGTTGGCGTTGCGCGCCTATCGCGCCGTTGACTGCGCCGGCATGGCGCGTGTGGACTTCTTCGTCGAGAAAGAAAGCCACCGGATCTATGTAAACGAAATCAACACGATCCCTGGGTTCACGGCAATCAGTATGTACCCGAAGCTCTGGGAGGCGAGCGGATTACCTTATGTCCGACTGGTGGACCGCCTCGTCGAACTGGCTTTGGAGCGCAAGGCTGAACGAGATCGTACCGAGCGTCGCTTTCGGAGGACGAGATGAGGACGGCAACGAAACCGACCCGCGCGGAACTGGTGCGCCGACGCCGTGCGCAACGGCGCAAGAAGACCAGAGCCTCGCAGCCGTTGACGCCGACGGCGCCGCCGACGCCGCGACGCGCCTTCGGCGCCGAGACGCCGCGCCCTACCTTCGTGCGCTCGCCGATCATGGGCGGTACGGCGCGTCAGGTGAAGCAGGTCGCACGAAGGCAGCGCTATGATTCTGCGCTGACTATTCTCGAAGCGCCTTCCCTCGCGTTGCCGCACTTCCACGCGGGGCGATTGGTTTCCGGCGCGCTCTCGCTTGCGCTGGGCTTCCTGCTCTACACTATGTGGAATGCTCCGCTCTTTCACGTGGACGGGGCGGAAGTGTATGGGAATCAACGTCTGGGCGTGACCGAAATCCACGCCGTGTTGCGCTTGGTCGGCGAGCCTATATTCCGGGCGGCGCCGGCGCAAATCGAGGCCAATTTGCGCGCTGCTTACCCCGACCTGGCGGATGTAAAGGTGCAGGTCAGCTTGCCGAACCGGATCACCGTCAACGTGGTAGAGCGCGCGCCGATTCTGACCTGGCATCAGGGCGAGCACATGTTTTGGGTGGACGCAGAGGGAGTCGCTTTCCCCATACGCGGCGAGGCCTCTGTCCTGATTGACGTGTTCGCGAACGGTCGTCCGCCGCAGCCGCCCAGCGATGACCGGGAGAGGAGCCGGCAGGTGTTTATGGATCCGGCACTGGTGCGCGTGATGGCGATTATTTTCCCCTATGTTCCGCCAGGACAACCTATGATCTACGACCCCTCCTATGGTGTGGGTTGGGAGGACTCGCGCGGTTGGTCGGTGTATTTTGGACAGAACACGGAGGACATCCCGCTCAAATTGCAAGTGTATCAGGCAATTGTGGATAAACTGACGGCTTCCGGGATTACGCCCACGTTGATTAGCGTGGAGTACTTGCAAGCGCCGTTCTATAAGTAGGCAGGCGTGGCATGGAGGATATTGTCGTTGGAATTGACGTAGGCACAACCAAGGTCTGTACGCTGGTCGGGCAGGTGGTGGAGGAGGGTATCCGCATCCTGGGCGTTGGCATCGAACCTTCTCAAGGAATCAAGAAAGGCGTCCTTGTGGATTTGGAAGCGGCCTCCCAGGCGATCACCCGCTCGGTGCGCAAAGCGGAGCAGACTTCGGGTGTGGAGATCACTGCCGCGGTCGTTAGCCTGGCCGGCGCGCATGTGGCCTCTATCAACAGTCGCGGTGTGGCAGCGGTGGCTGGCGAGACAATAGATGAGGACGATATTTACCGCGCCCTGGATGCAGCGCGCGCGGTCGCCATTCCTCATAACCGCGAGATCGTCCATGTGATCCAGCGCGGTTTCACCGTGGACGGGCAGGAGGGGATTCGTCAGCCAATAGGAATGCACGGCTACCGGCTGGAGGTGGAAGCGCACATCATTACGGCGGCCTCCGCGACAATGGAGAACTTGCGCCAGTGCGTCGGCGCGGCCGGCGTGGAGGTGCTCCAGTTCGTGCTCAATCCCCTGGCTTCCGGCGACGCAGTGTTGACCGATGCGGAGCGTCAGATGGGCGTGGCGATCTGCGATATTGGCGGCGGGACAACCGATGTCGCCATCTATGTAGATGGAAATGTCTGGCATACCATGGTACTGGCAGTGGGGGGCAACCACGTGACCAATGATATTGCGCATGGCTTGCGCTTGCCCATCACCCAGGCGGAGGCTGTCAAGAAAAAGTACGGCTATGCGTTGCGCTCCGGTGTTGGCGCAGAGGAGGTCTTTACCGTGCGACCTTTTGGCGAAGAGGAGCCGATTGAAATCAGTCGTCAGGCTCTGGTGCATATCATTGAGGCGCGTGTGGAGGAAATTTTTTCCCTCGTCATGCAGGAGATCAAGCGTTCGGGCTATGATGGTCTGTTGCCAGCCGGGCTGGTGTTGACCGGCGGAACGAGCGCTTTGCCGGGCATTCGTCAACTGGCCGCGCGCGTGGCGGGACTGGCGGTGCGCACGGCGCAACCGGAAAACCTGCTCGGCTTGGCCGATCAGTTGAAGTCTCCTGCGTATGCGACCAGCGTCGGCTTACTGCAGTGGGCGGCTGCCCTGCTGGGGATGCCTGTGGTTTCCGCGCGCCATCGCGCGCGCCGACGTCAGAAAGGAGAAGTTCATATGAGTTTGGAACCGCTAAAAAACTGGCTTAAACGCTTACTGCCCTAGGCTAGTCCCGGAGAGGCGACATGGAACGGCTTCTCCTTGACCATTAAGGAACAGTTCGGGAACATGAGCATTTCATCTTCATCATAGGAGGAACGTATGGACACAAAGAAAGGCACTACGGAAACCTTCACCTGCATCAAAGTCGTCGGCGTGGGAGGCGGGGGGTGCAATTCGGTCAACCGCATGATCGAAGAAGGCATTCAGGGTGTGGAGTTCATCGCGGCCAACACCGACGCGCAGGCGCTGTTACTTTCCAAAGCCCCCACACGCATTCGCCTGGGCGAGAAGTTGACGCGCGGCCTGGGCGCGGGCGGCGACCCGGAAATCGGACGCAAGGCAGCCGAAGAGTCGGCCGATGCGCTGTACACCTTGTTCAAGGGAGCAGACATGATCTTTGTGACGGCCGGACTCGGCGGTGGAACGGGTACCGGCGCTGCGCCCATCGTCGCGCAGGTGGCCCGTGAGTGCGGCGCGCTGACGATCGCTGTCGTCACCCGTCCGTTCACCTTCGAGGGCAACAAGCGCATGATGGCGGCAGAGAAAGGCATGGCGGAACTAAAGGAACGTGTGGATACGCTCATTGCCATTCCAAACGACCGCTTGCTCCAAATTACCGAGAAACGCACCACCCTGCAAGAGGCTTTCTGTCTGGCGGATGACGTCTTGCGGCAGGGCATCCAGGGCATCTCGGAGGTCATCACGGTGCCGGGCCTCATTAACGTAGATTTTCGCGACGTGCGCGCCATCATGGCGGAGGGCGGCGCGGCGTTCATGGCATTGGGACGCGCTTCGGGCGAGGATCGCGCCCGCAAGGCCACCGAGCAGGCCATGTCCAGTCAGCTGCTCGATATTACGCTTGATGGCGCACGCGCGATTCTGTTCAACGTGACCGGAGGCCCTGATTTGACCCTCTTCGAGGTGACGCAAGCGGCGGCCATTCTTCGCGAGGCGGCGCATCCCGATGTGAACATCAAATTCGGCGCCGTGATTGATCCGAACCTGGGCGACGAACTGCGCATTACCATTATTGCCACCGGCTTCGAGCGCACGGGCATGCCTCGTCGTATCATCAAGCCGCAGGGTCGCGCCCTTCCCGCAATGGAAGAGGAGAGAACGTCAATGCCGGCTCTCGTTGGCGCAGAAGCACACTCGCCTGCGAAGCCGCAGAACGTGGAATTTCGGCCGCAGGTGATTAACACCGATGATCTCGACATCCCTACCTTTCTGCGCAATCGGCGGTGAGGAGCGGGCAGCGGCCCCACGCCTGCCGGCGGAGTTTAGGCGGCCACTGCCTGTCTCCCGCTTGCGCGGACGAGCAAGGGGTTAAGGCAGTAGAGTCCGCTGCCTGCGCTGCGTGGCGCGCGTACCGCGCGCGTGCAGGCGCGCGGCAGAGGCCGCTTGGATTCCCGTCTTGCCCTTGTCCCTGCGGCTAGGATTTCTGTAGGGTTAAGATGTCAGTCGCGAGACTGCGCGTACGTTGACGACGCAGGTAGGCGGCTACAACGCGTTCGCGTAATTCGGCGGCATGACGCTGTTGCCGAAAAGCGCATCTGGCGAACCGCCTGGTTCGAAGCGGGGAGGCAAGCAAGAACCAATTTGGTTGGTATTTCCCAATCGTGAGAAAAAATTGCCGTTGCTGGCTCTGTTTGCGCGGTTTGGACAGAGGGAAGCAGATCGTCGAACTGGCTGAGCGTCATGGTCGCCCGGAAGGCGACGCTTACTTGGATGCAAGATAATGGCAGGAAGATAAGTGCTCATCGCTTGCCAACAGTGAGATCAATCTGCCAAGATTCAGAACTATTGCAGTCCCTCTGCGCGCCCAATATATGGCGGGGATGAACCTCTGCTAGTTCTTGGCGAGCCCGGTATCGCTTGGAAGCGCCTGTACTGTCGCCAGATTTTCTGGTAGGAGGTTCTCTTTACAGCGCGATCTTCTTGATGATCTGGTATTTCAGCAGATGCGGATGGGACCAGGGAGATGAGCTTCCAAGCCATTGTCGGCAAGGATGGATAAGTCTATCTACAATTCGCAATTCCGCCCTTCTCATGTATACTAAAGTCGAACTGCATCGCAGGGTTTCGTCTATAACCGTCAAGACTCTCTTCTCCCAGCATTTTCTTCAACACCGTTTGCCTGCTCTGACGGAGTGGACGGAGGATATCCGGCCTGCGTTTGAGCAAGTGTGCGCGCTCTATGCCCAGGCGCGCCGGTTCGGTCACACCTGGAACGAGGCGCAAACCGAAGATGAGTTTATTAAACCCATTCTGCGGCTGCTTGGCTGGGAGTTTTTTGTCCAGACCAAATCGCGGCGCGGCGGACGGGTGAACCGCCCGGATTATGCCCTCTTTGCCGATGAGAGCGCCAAACGCGAGGCTATGTCCTGGCAAGGCAAGGATGACGCCTTCTACTCGCGCGCTCTGGCTATCGCGGAAGCCAAGTATTGGGGCCGCCCGCTGAGCGCCAAAGACTCGAGCGGACGCGACGCCTGGAAAAAAGGCGAGAACCCCTCCTACCAGATGGTCAGTTACCTTATTGGCACGCGCTGCGCCTGGGGAATTCTCACCAACGGCATGACCTGGCGTCTTTACAGCCTCGAGGTGAGCAGCGTCGCCAGCCAGTTCTATGAGGTGGACTTGAGCAGCCTGTTCGAGTTCCTGCCCGACGGCGCGCCGCCTTCAGATGAGCAACTTGCCCGCTTCCGGCGCTGGTACCTGTTTTTCCGCAAAGTTGCTTTCCTGCCGGATAAAGCGGGCAAGTCCTTCGTCCGGCGCGTGCTGGAAGGCTCAAAGACTTACGCCCGCGGGGTGAGCGACAAACTTAAAGACCTCGTCTTCCGCCAAGTGATGCCGGTTCTTGCCGGCGGGTTCCTCGCCTATCGTTTCCATGAACAGGGGATTCGGGAAGAGACGCCGGAGACATTGGCCGAAATCTACCGCGCCAGTTTGAGCCTGCTCTATAAACTGCTCTTCTTGCTCTATGCCGAGGCGCGCGCTTTGCTTCCGATAGAGAACGGCAATTACGCCCAGGAAAGCCTGACCCGCATGGCTGCCGAGATTGCCGAGAAGATGGACCGGCATCAGGCTTTCAGCGGCGCGACCTATGCCACGCCGCTCTACGACCGCCTGCTGGCGCTCTTCCGCCGTGTCGACCGCGGCGACCCGGCGTTGGGCATCCCACGCTACAACGGCGGCCTGTTCAGCCCCAAGACCCCCGAAAATGACTTCCTCGAGACGCACAAACTGAGCGACCGCGTCATTGCCCTGGCGGTAGATACCCTGGTGCGCGGTGCCAGGCAGCCAGTGGATTATGCGTTCATCTCTGTCCGCAATCTGGGGAGTATCTATGAAGGGTTGCTGGAAAACCGCCTCCAGGTGGTAGACGCGGCCGCCGGACAGGTGGAACTGGTCAACGACAAGGGCGAACGCAAGGCGACCGGTTCCTACTACACCCCCGATTACATCGTTGAGTACATCGTCCGCAAGACGCTCACGCCCATCCTGGACGAGCGCGAAAACGTCTTTGGGGAGGCGATGGCGCGGGCCGCCAAAATCCGCAAAAGGTTGGCGCGCGCCGCCGACCATGCCACGGCGACGCGTCTGCGTGGGGAACTGGAGCAGGCAGAGGGTCAGGCGCGCGAGGCGTTCCTCGGCATCAAAGTCCTCGACCCGGCCATGGGCTCCGGGCATTTCCTGGTCAACGCGGTGGACTTCCTGACCGATGCAATCATCCGCCGTATGCAGGCTTTCCATGACGCCCATCCCGACATTCCCTGGAAATGGAATCCCATCCAAACGCTTATTGAACGCGTGCGCGACGACATCCTGACCGAAATGAAGGCGCAGGGCATTTGCCTGGACGCCTCCCGCCTGAACGATACCGCCCTATTGACGCGCTTGGTGATGAAGCGCTGCATCTATGGCGTGGACCTGAACCCGATGGCGGTGGAACTGGCCAAACTCAGCCTGTGGCTGCACTCGTTCACCGTCGGGGCGCCGCTCTCGTTCCTCGACCATCACCTGCGCTGCGGCAATTCGCTCATCGGGACGGATGTGCGCATGGTGGAGGCGGCCATGCAGGTCAAGGAGCAAAAAGGCGGCGGGATGCAATTCAGCCTGTGGGGCGGCCCCTTCAGCGGCCTACTCGATTTGACTGTCGTGATGACCGAAATCGCCGAACGCACCGACGCCACCCTGGCCGACGTGCGCCAATCGGCAGATGCCTTCGATTCCTTCCGTCAGGCGCTTGCCCCCTACAAGGAAATCCTCGACCTGTGGGTCAGTCAGCATTTCGGCAATGGGCGCGCGCTGGAATTTCTTACTTCCTATCGTGATGACCTCCTTGATGTCTTACAAGGCCGGCGAGGGATTCCCGAGATTTACCGCGAAACCCTCGACGCCGCCCGCCGCCTGGCCGTCGAAAAACGTTTTTTCCACTGGGACCTGGAATTCCCCGAAGTCTTTGTGGACCTCAAGCGCCGCGATTGGGCGCAGAACCCCGGCTTCGATGCCGTGGTGGGAAACCCACCGTATGGGGCTATTCTGGACACCTTTGAGGAAAAGTTTATCTCAAAGAGATGCCCTGTTAGCACATCGCATGATACGGCAGAATATTTTCTGGAACGATCTGATAAGGTTGTTAAGGAGAGAGGCCTCATTGGGCTAATCGTGCCTAAATCTATCGCGTTTTATAGAAATTGGCGAGGTTGGCGAAAATATACAGTTCAGAACCACACTCTCACTTATCTACTAGATGTTGGGATTGGTTTTGAGAATGTAAATTATGAGCAGTTAGTGCTTATATTTCAGAAACTTTTACCCACAAAAGAATGGTGTGTCACCGTAGATGGCGCTGCTCCTTTGCGAAGGTTTGAGCCATTAAAAGAGATTAACCTTATCGGTTGTGTAAAACAAGACTTGATGCAGATGGAGGAGACACTCATATTTTGCCCTGTAAGCAAAGAAGAAGAACAGTGTCTGCGGACAATCCGCGCTCATAGTATTCCATTGGCCCACATTGCTTTATCAATATTTCGCGGTCTTTACATTCGAGATAATTTGAAAAAGACTTTAGCATCAGGCCCTTACAAGTTTATAGATAAAGTTCCAGATGTTGGGCGCTATGAGATTTACCGAATTCGTGAGATAGGCCTAAATGAACCGCGATATATACAAAGAGCACAAGCAGTTATGGTGCCGCGCTTTTTCTTCAAAGTATTGCGCGGTAAACGTTTGGTAGTTTATCCTGATACGTTGGGTGAACTTTTAACCACAGAGAAGTTGGTCAATGTGGTCATAAAACCTGACGTAAGATACAGCTTGTTAATGATAACGGCGGTAGTAAATTCCCGTACTCCCTCTTTCTACTTACAAAAAATACTGTTCAGTGGAATAACTGAAACATCTCGGGTAATGGACGAGGAATACTCAAGTCGCATTCCAATCCCTCGCATTATCTTTGAGACCCCTCCTACCGAGCGCGCCTGCTTGGTCAAGGAAGGGGATGCCCAGACTTCCAAAGTCTTGGAGAGTCCGGAGGTCTGCGGCTGGGATTACCCCACGTTCCTGCGTTCGCCCATGGGGAGTTGGCTGGAGGAGCGGCTTGCGGCTTCGCCGGAGCAATCGGATGTCGTCCACGACTTGCTGTCTGAATTGGCGCGGAAGATGATTGCGATCAATGAGCAAAAACAGGCCGAGATGAAGGGCTTCCTGGCCTGGTTTGAACGCCAACTTGGGGCCAAGATAGATGATTTAAGTGGCAAGAGTCAATTGCGCCGTTACCTGGGCGATTACCAGAAGGGCGAGGAGCACCTGGCTTTTGAGCAACTCCTGGACATTCTGAGCAAGAATCAAAAGAAACTAGGGGTTAAAGTTTCGTCTCGTGATTTCCAGGAGAACCTAGAGCGCGAGTACAGGGCCTCGCTGGGCAAACTTCTGCGGCTCAAAGCGCGTTTGGCCGCCACCGACCGGCTGATTGACTTGATTGTGTATCGCTTATATGGGCTAACGGAGGATGAGGTCAGGGTTGTAGAGCAAGCATAACGAGCAACATCGCTGTACGGCGTTGACTGATTTCTAGTGCAATAACTCGCTCCCAATTCTCTCTGAGTTCCCAAACCTTATCTAGAATAGCACCTGGCCTGTTTCTCCTATGCAACAAAGACAACAGATATTTTTTTGTTGACGATGGGGACGGTCAGTTCAAGACGTTTGGATGACGCGGGAGATGTCACGGGATTTCCTCGCACCGGTTTTATGGAAGTGAATTGTGTACAACTAGCCTGCGCCGCTCGAACCGCCGCCGAGGCGCCTCCGCCGCCATCGCCTCCTGCATAGGAAGCGGATGCGTCCGCCGCGCTCATGACGGCCGCCATCGCGCTGAAGTCACATCGTTGCCCGATAGGGATTGAAACCGGACGGGGAGCGGCGCGCCGCCCAGTTTTTGGAAAGTCTTGGCCCAGGCCTCGCTCAGCCCCAAAGGCCGCTTCCATGAGCGGACGTGGCAACAGGCCCAACATGACCGTCACCAGGACGTAGTCGAACGCCTGGTCGGGAAAGGGCAGGCGGGTCAAGTCGCCCTGAACCAGCCGTTCCGGAGATAG
The DNA here is from genome assembly GCA_034436015.1 of Anaerolineales bacterium. Taxonomy (GTDB): domain Bacteria; phylum Chloroflexota; class Anaerolineae; order Anaerolineales; family Villigracilaceae; genus DAOTVX01. Next base: position 127,740 of record DAOTWG010000019.1, on the reverse strand, counting down.
CCCCTCCTGGGCGAAACGCGCCGCCGCCTGCGCCGGCATCCGTGGAGCCAGGTCGAGCGTGCACGCCTCCGCACCGCGTTGCCGCAAGGCCAACGTCAGTGCGCCTGTGCTGCAACATGCCTCCAGCACCCGCCCCGAGACGCCCTCGGCGATGGCGGCTTGCTTGTCGGCCCAGCGCAGGCCACTCGGCGCGGCGTCATAGAGATGCGCGACACGATCCCAAAAAGTGTTCATTATGACTTGTCAAGGAATCTCGAGTTTTTACGAGCGAAAAATGTCAGTCCTAACGCCACCATCGGCATCACCAGCAGCGGCAGGTGCATCACCCCCAACCATATCCGCTCCGGCACGGCCCAGTGGCTCAGGTTGAACAGCGCGTAGAGCAGCCCGTTGAAGGCCGTCACCCGGAAGGCAAAGCCATCTACCTGCGGCCAGGCCAGGATGAGCAGGAAGACGAAGACCTGCGTCATGAGACAATAGGCCAGGCCGTAATCGGGCGACCAAAAGACCAGCAAGGCGAACGGCAAGAGTAGCCAGCGCCAACGCGGCGCATCCTTGAAGGAGAGGTGCAACCGGTCTTTCCACGCCACCCACAGCCAAAGCAAGCCCAGAAGCACATCGGCCACCAGCGCGCCTGTATGCACGGCGAAGCCGTAGGAGGGCGTCACCCCGCTGGTTTGCACGGCGGCAATCGCCAAGTAGTTCAGGCCGAAATAGGTGGCGATGGCTCGTCCGCCGAAGGCCGGTTTCCAAATCGAGAGGCCGATGACTGCCAGAGTCAAGATGTGAAAGACCCGTCCCCAGGCGGTGTAGGGTTGCGTGGCAACCTGCAAAATCTCGAAGATGACGCTCTGCGTTTGGCGCGGGTCATAGGGGCGCTCGGTGTAGAGCGGCAGGAACGAAATGAAGGCCAGCAGGAAATACACCAGCGGGTAGAGAACCATTTGCGTTCAGTGCGTTTCATCTCATCATTTCCTCTTGAAAACGTTGGAAATGTTCCCTTGCCGCCGCGATCAAGGCGGGCAACACGGGCGTTTCACGGCGGGGAGCAAACTGAAGCGGACGGGCAAAGCAAAGCGAAGGGCTGACGAGTAGCCGCCCCGGGAAGAGCATTTGCTGGATGACCTGGCAGAACTCGGCCACGCGCTGCCGATTGCGCCGTCCGCGCCGTAGAAGGGTCACTGGACTGCGCGCCCAGAGTGGGTGTAACACGCCGCTGACAAAGGTAATCAGGACGCGGGCCGATGGCGCGCGTCGCAGGATCACTTCCAGGCTAGGCGACCAGTCCTCCAGCGCTTCTAGCGCGCCGGGCATGACTGCGGGATCGGGGTCAATGCCGCCGCTGGGAAAAAGCAGCACCGCCCCGCCGTTCTCGAGGTGACGAATGGCGGAGCGGACAACCATCATCCGCTCGAAGGTATCGAGACTGGAATAAATCAGGTGATTGGCCGTCGCGCGCAGATGACGGAGGAACGGCACGCCCGAAACGACGATTTTCAGGTCGCGGCGCGGTAAACTGCTGGCAATTGCCAGCCCATCAACGGTGCCGGGATGATTCGAGACAACCAACAGCGGCCCCTCGGCCGGAATTTGCCCTGCTTCGCGGATGTGAACCTCGCGAACAAAATGAGGCAAAAGCCGCCGTGCTGCTTCCCGGAAACCATGCTCGTGCACGTCCTGATCGAAACGAACAGCGACGCGCGCAAAACGGCGGCAGGCAGCCGTGAAAAGCGGCGTGAACGGCGCGCGCAGCGGGTGACCGGCTGCCCAGCCCAGGGCTTTGAAGACTTCTTCGAGTAATTTGGGGGTCAGTTCGCGTTCGTCCACAAGATTTGCCTCGGGCAGTTCTCTGTCAATTATAAAATATAAAACACCTGAGAAGTTCTGCATAAGCCTTGGTAAGTTCATATCCTGCGAACAAAGCCGACGTGTTCCGCCGCCCGACCAAGCAGGGAGTCTCTCCTAACCGTGCCGATCGTGGCGCCAAGCGCAAACGCCGTGGCGCGACATAGGGCACTGTAGGAGTTGTCCTACAACTTTTGCGTGAACACGTTCGGGGGAATTCCCTTGCCGATTGGCACGTTTCCGACTAAAATCACCTCCTGTGTTCGAGAGCCTGACGGAGCGACTGAATCAAATCTTCGACCAGTTGCGGCGACGCGGCAAGCTAACGGCCGGTGACGTGGATTCGGCCTTGCGCGCGGTGCGTCTGGCCTTGCTGGAGGCCGATGTGCACTACAACGTGGTCAAAGACTTTCTGGCGCGCGTCCGCGAGCGGGCGATTGGCGAGGAGGTCTCCAGGGCGATCAGTCCCGGTCAACAGGTCGTCAAGATCGTTCATCAAGAACTGATTGCCACGTTGGGTCGAGCAGAGCCGCTTCAGTTGAGCGGGCCAAAACCCAGGGTCATCCTGCTCGTAGGGTTGCAGGGCTCTGGGAAAACGACAACGGCGGCGAAACTGGCGTATTCTCTCTCTGCGCGCGGAGAGCGCGTGATGCTCGTTGCTGCCGATCCTTACCGGCCTGCTGCCGGCCGGCAGTTGCAGGTGCTTGGCCGGCAGCTGAACGTTCCTGTATACGTCGCGACGTGCTGTTCGCCGCCAGAGGTGGTCGCGAACGCGCGGGAAAGGGGGCGCGAGGGCAACTATACTGCCCTTGTCGTGGATACCGCCGGTCGCTCACAATTGGACGATGGGATGATGGAAGAGTTGCGGGCTATTGTGCGCAAAACGCCGCCTCAAGAGACGTTGCTTGTCGTGGATGCTATGACCGGCCAAGAGGCGTTGCGGATCGCGGAGGGCTTCCATGCAACTGTTCCGCTGACGGGCCTTATTCTGAGTAAGATGGACGGCGACGCGCGCGGCGGCGCGGCGATTTCCATCCGCGCGGTGACCGGAATCCCCATCAAATTTCTGGGGACGGGAGAAAAGCTCGACGCGCTCGAGCCGTTCCATCCGCAGCGCCTGGCAGGGCGCATCTTAGGCATGGGCGACGTCCTGGGTCTGATAGCAAAAGCCGAGGCCGCTTTCGAGCGTGAGCAGGCTGAGAAGGACGCTGAACGTCTGAAGAAAGGCGAATTCACGCTGGAAGATTTTCTCGCCCAAATGAGACAGGTCAAGAAGATGGGTTCCTTTGCCAGGATTCTGGAGATGTTACCTGGTCCGCTTGCACAGGCGAGCCGGCAAATAGACCTGCAGGAGGCAGAAAAGACCTTCAAGAGGAACGAGGCGATCCTCTTGTCCATGACTCCTGCCGAGCGGCGCAATCCGGAAATTCTCAACGCTAGTCGGCGCCGTCGGATCGCTGCCGGTTCCGGCGCGCAGGTTCAGGATGTGAATCGATTGCTCAACCAATTTCGCCAGATGCAACAGCTCTTCAAGGTGTTGGGAAAACAAAAAGGACGCGGCTACCTGTCGAATTGGCCGGTATAAGGTAAAATTACTAAGGAACATTGCAGCCTCACGAAGCGCATTCCTTTCTGCGTCCTCTCTTCGTGTCGCTGGCATGAATTTCGTCGAGAAGGAGTTGCTGTTTCATGGTACGTATTCGTCTTCGTCGGACCGGGCTGAAAGGTCAGCCCTCGTATCGCCTTGTTGTAGCCGATAAGGAAAGCCCGCGCGATGGGCGTTTTCTGGAAGTAGTGGGTTTCTACAACCCACGCGCCGAGCCGCCTACGTTGGAAATAAATGAGGCGCGAGTGTATGATTGGTTGAGCAAAGGCGCGCAACCAAGCGAGTCGGTGGTTCAATTGTTCCAAAGCGCGGGTGTTCTGGCGCGTTTTGAGCGCTTCAAGGCCGGCGAGGCGGTGGAGAATCTGCTGGCGGAGGCAGCGCAAGCGCGCGCCGGAAGCGTCGTCAGTACGAAGCCCCGCCGCTAAGGGTAAATGATGAAAGCACTTGTTGAGTATGTGGTCAAATCGCTGGTCGAGCGACCGGACGAGGTTCAGGTGCGCGAAGCCCGTCGCGCCGGACGTACGGTCCTCGAGTTGCGCGTGGCGAGAGAAGATATGGGACGCGTCATCGGCAAAGATGGGCGTGTGGTGAATGCCCTGCGCACGTTATTGCGCGTCCTCGCCGAGCGTGAGGGATCCCAAATTAGCCTGGACGTCCTTGGGCCGTGAAAGGAACATGACCGCGCGCGAGGAGGAATTTCCCGCGTTCCTTGCCGTTGGCAAAATTCGCCGCCCGCACGGTTTGCGCGGTGAAGTCTTGCTCGATGTATATACGGATTTTCCGGAACGACTGCGACCTGGAAAGGTGGTGTATGCCGGCGAGCGCCATGAGCGGCTGGTCATTTGTCAGGCGCGGGCGCATCGAGATGGTTTGTTGCTGGCTTTCGAAGGATTTCACACACCGGAGGCAATCGAGAGGTTATGCAACCAGATTCTCTATGTGGCGACGGAGGACGCCGCGCCGTTAGCGGAAGGCGAATATTATTACTACCAGTTGGTGGGCCTGACTGTGGTCGAGGAAGGGGGGCGAGAGTTAGGCCGGCTGAGTGAGATTCTGGTCACCGGCGCGAACGACGTCTATGTGGTGCGCGGCGAGCGCGGCGAAATCTTGCTGCCGGCCATTCCGCAAGTGGTTCGCAACGTAGATTTGTCCGCGAGGCGCATGACGGTTCATGTGTTGCCCGGCTTGCTGGAGGCAGAGGAGGCCTAGCCCTCTCCCGGCGCGGAATATGGGAGTGGATAAGCGCTATTGGGTTGGTTTCAATCTGGTCAAAGGGATTGGCGCCGTTCGTTTGCAGGCGCTCCGCCAGCATTTCGGCGATTTGGCGCTGGCGTGGCAGGCGTCGCCCCATGCCCTCGCGGCTGCAGGTCTCGGACCGAAATTGGCCGAACGCGTGGTTCAGGTCCGGCAGGCCGTAGATCTCGATGTGTATCTGGCGCGCCTCGATGCCCAGGGGATTCGCGTGCTGACCTGGGAGGATGAGGAATATCCGCCGCGCCTGAAGGAAATTGACCAGCCGCCGCCGGTTCTCTATGTGCGTGGCGAACTGACCCGAGAGGATTTTTGGGCAGTTGCTGTTGTCGGCACCCGCCGCGCGACGGCCTACGGACGGCAGGTGGCCGAGGAGATCGGCGCCTACCTGGCCCAGCATGGCGTGACGGTCATTTCGGGTCTAGCGCGTGGGGTGGACGCGGTTGCTCATCAGGCCGCCTTGCGCGCTGGTGGGCGGACGTTGGCCGTGCTGGGCAACGGCGTGGACCGTGTCTATCCCCCGGAGCATCGCGCGCTAGCGGAGCAAATCGTGCAGCGTGGCGCCTTGCTCAGCGACTATCCCCCCGGCACTCCGCCGGATGCGGCCAACTTTCCGCCGCGCAACCGCATTATCTCCGGCCTGGCCATGGCCGTCCTCGTGGTGGAGGCTGGCGAGGGCAGCGGCGCGCTCATTACGGCTCAGTTCGCGGCAGACCAGGGACGGGAGGTCTTTGCTGTGCCGGGCAGTATCCTGGCGCCGCAGAGCAAGGGTACGAACCGCCTTATTCAGCAGGGAGCACGTCCCTTGCTATCGGCGCAGGATTTGCTCGATGTGTTGAATCTGACCTGTCTGCATGAACAGCGCCGCGCGCGCGTGGCGCTCCCTGCAGACGAAGTGGAGCGGCAAATCATGGAAGTGCTGGGTTGCGAACCGTTGCATGTGGACGAAATCCATCGAAAAACCGGTTGGCCGGTGGAGCGGGTCTCGGCTACGCTGGTTATGATGGAACTCAAAGGCCTGGTGCGTCACGCGGGGGGCATGAATTATCTTGCCGTGCGGGAGGGCCGCGCAGAATATACTGTGGAGACAGGGTAATGGGCGACGCGCGGTTGAACCATACCTACGCGGTGATCATGGCCGGAGGCGGCGGCACCCGTCTCTGGCCGGTTTCGCGTAAGGATCGCCCCAAGCAAATGCTTCCCCTCATTGAGGAACGCACGCTCTTTCAAATGACGGTGGAACGGTTGAAGGGCCTTCTTCCGCCGGTGCGCATTCTGGTAGTCACGGTGGCCGAGCAGGCGCGTGAATTGCAGAAGCAAGTGCCCTATCTTCCTCAGGAGAATTATCTACCCGAACCGATGCCGCGTGGTACGGCCGCTGTGGTTGGTCTGGCGGCGACTGTCCTGCAAAAACGCGACCCCGACGCGGTGATGGCGGTCTTGCCTTCGGATCATTTCATCAAGAATCGCGATCTTTTCCATCTTTTGCTGCGTGTGGCGGTGGATGTTGCCTGGAAGGGATACTTGGTCACGCTGGGAATCACGCCAACCTATCCGGCCACCGCCTACGGCTATATTCAGCGCGGCGAGGCATTACCGGAGCAATTCATCTACCCGGTCTATCGTGTCAAACGTTTTGAGGAGAAGCCAAGCGAGGCGCAGGCGCGCAAGATGTTGGCGCGTGGCGATTATTCGTGGAACTCCGGTATGTTCATCTGGCGCGCCGACCAGATTCTGAAAGAGTTCGCCCGTCAGATGCCCGATTTGAAAGCGGCGCTCGATCAGATTGGCGCGGCTTGGGGCGGCGAGCGCCAGGATGAGGTGTTGCACACCGTCTGGCCAAATCTGCGCAACGAGACGATAGACTACGGCGTGATGGAGCGCGCCCGGCAAGTAGCCGTCCTGCCGGCCGGCGGTTTGGAATGGAGCGATGTCGGTTCCTGGGATTCGCTCTTCGATGTGCTTCCTGCCGATGCTCAGGGCAACATTGTTTTTAGCAGTCGCCACCTGGCGGTGGATACGCATAACTCGCTCGTCTATGGTAACCGTGATGACCGTCTCATCGTGACCATTGGCGTCGAGAATCTAATTATCGTAGATGCCGGCGATGTGTTATTGGTATGCGAGAAGGAACAGGCGCAGAAAGTCCGGCAGGTGGTCGCGAGTTTGACCAATTCCGACCGGGAACATTACTTGTAACGGAGCACAAGAGGCAAAGAGTCGTGCCTGTCTTGTGTTGCCCCCTCAGGAGGTTTTCATGGAAGCCTATTGCATGAAGTGTAAGTTGATGCGCGACATCAAGGACCCCCAACCGGATTTCAATACAGCCGGCGCGCCGATTACGCGCGGCGTTTGTTCGGTCTGCGGTACGAAACTCTATCGTATTGGTCGCACCGAGGCCCACGAGGGTATGGCCGCGCCGGAGCGCGGCGCCGACCGCTCGGGGAAGCTGGTCATCGTCGAGTCGCCGGCCAAAGCGCGCACGGTGGGGCGCTTTCTCGGCAAGAGTTATACGGTGCGCGCCTCAGTTGGACACGTGCGCGATCTATTGCGTTCCCAACTCTCGGTAGATGTGGAAAACAACTTCAAGCCCAAATACCGCGTTCCGAATGAAAAGAAGGCCGTCGTCAAAGAGTTGAAAGAACTGGCGCGCCAACATGCCGAAATCTACTTGGCGACCGATCCGGACCGCGAAGGCGAAGCCATCTCCTGGCACCTCATGGAGGCTGCGGCGATTGACCCAAAACTGGCCCGGCGCGTGGTCTTCCATGAAATTACCGAGCAAGCCATTCAGGAAGCCTTTGCCCATCCGCGTTCGATCAACATGGATTTGGTGAACGCGCAACAGGCGCGGCGCATCCTGGATCGTCTTGTGGGATACAGCATCAGCCCAATTTTGTGGGAGAAAGTGCGTTCGCGCCTTTCGGCAGGGCGGGTGCAGTCGGTGGCCTTGCGGCTGATTGTCGAGCGCGAGCGCGAGATCGAAGCCTTTACGCCTGTGGAATATTGGACGATCGCGGCGGAATTGCGTCCTCAGGGGGAACGTCAGACATTCCTTGCCAAACTGGTGAAGATTGACGAGAAGGATCCTGAACTCGGCAACGAGGAGATCGTGCGGCCTATCCTCGCGGATATGGAGCAAGCCTCCTACGTCGTGACGCGCATCAAGCGAGGCGAACGTCGCCGCCGTCCCTCTCCACCTTTCATCACGTCCACGTTGCAACAGGAAGCCTCGCGTAAACTTGGCTTCACGGCCAAGCGCACGATGGCCTTGGCACAGGGCTTGTACGAAGGGGTGGATGTTGGCGAAGGTGGTTCTACCGGCTTGATTACCTACATGCGCACCGACTCGACCAATATCGCGGGCGTCGCGCGTGACGAGGCGCGCAGTTACATTGCCCAGCGCTATGGAAGCGACTTCGTGCCGGAGAAGCCTCCAATCTACACGAAAAAGGTGGCTGGCGCGCAGGAGGCACATGAGGCGATCCGTCCTACCTCGGTCTGGCGCGAGCCGGAGAAGGTCAAGCCTTACCTTGAACCGGCCATGTTCAAACTCTACCAGCTCATCTGGCAACGCTTTGTTGCTTCGCAAATGGAATCGGCGGTGTATGATACCATTGCGGTCGAGGTGACCGCTCGGGGTGAGATTCACGTTTACCTCCTGCGGTCCGCCGGCTCGGTGGTGAAGTTCCCCGGTTTCCTGATCGTTTACGAGGAGGCCAGAGATGAGGAACAAAAGGTGGAGGAAGAGGAGTTGAATGTGCGCATCCCGGCCTCCGTCGCGGAAGGTCAGGATCAGGAATTGATTCGTCTCATCCCGGAGCAGCACTTTACCCAACCGCCCCCTCGCTACACAGAGGCCAGCCTGGTGCGGACTCTGGAAGAGTACGGCATCGGTCGGCCTTCCACGTATGCGCCGACGCTTTCCACGATTCAACAGCGCGGCTATGTGGAGCGCGTTGACCGCCAACTCGTTCCTACAGAGACGGGCATCTTGGTTAACGATCTGCTCATGCGATATTTTCCCGAAATCATGGACTATCAGTTCACGGCGCGCATGGAGGAGGACCTGGATAAGATTGCCGCCGGCCGCTTGCAATGGGAGAAGGTGTTGCGCGAGTTCTATACACCCTTCGCGGCGACGGTGCGTAAGGCGCAGGCGGAGATGCCGGTTAACAAGAGCGGTCCGGAGCCGGTCGGCCGCGCGTGTCCGGACTGCGGCAAGGAATTGGTTATCCGCTATGGCCGTTTCGGCAAATTTATCTCGTGCTCCGGCTTTCCGGAGTGCCGGCATACGGAACCGTGGCTGGAAGAAATAGGCGTTTCCTGCCCGAAGGATGGGGGGGCGATTGTTGAGCGCAAGACGCGTAAAGGGCGCACATTCTACGGTTGCAACAATTATCCTGCTTGTGACTTTAACTCCTGGAAACGCCCGCTGCCACAACCCTGTCCGAGTTGTCGTGGGTTGCTCGTGATCGCTAATAAGCGCGAGGCGCAATGTGTGTCTTGTCAAGAAACCTTCCCGTTGGGAGAGGTTATTCCGGAAACCACTTGACCCGAAGTACTTCAATACATATAAAGAGTTGCCTATGAGTCCCTTCGCTTCTTTCCCTTTCGGAGCTTTTTTGCTCTACCTTGACCCGGGTTCTGGCAGTTTTCTGTTGCAATTACTGATTGCCGGCCTGGCGGGCCTGGGCGTTGCGATTGGCGCCCAGTGGTCGAAAATCAAGCGTCGTTTCAGCAAGAGGTCGGTGTCCGCAGCAACTGAAGCCGAAGCCGTTGACGAAAGCGATGAACAGTCGTAAAGTAGGTGCTTCTTTTCGCGATCCGAGCGGTTTTCTGTTCACGCGCGATGGCGTTCTCTACCGTCAGGTCAACCAGGGATATGCGGAAGAGTACGGGCGTCTGATAAGTTCCGGCCTGTATCAGAAGTTAGTGAAAGCCGGTCTGCTCGTTCCACATCAAGAGGTAGCTATCCCACCTGCGGAGGCGGCAAACGCTTTCAAGATTCTCCAGCCTGAGCGTCTTCCTTTCGTATCGTATCCCTACGAATGGGCGTTCGGCCAGTTAAAGGATGCGGCACTGGCGACCCTCGCGATTCAACGACGCGCTTTGAAGCATGGGCTTTCGCTTAAGGATGCCAGCGCATATAATATTCAACTCTATCGGGGCAAACCCGCTCTCATTGACACGCTCTCGTTCGAGACGTACAAAGAGGGAGAGCCCTGGGTGGCGTATCGTCAGTTCTGTCAACACTTTCTGGCGCCGCTGGCGTTGATGGCCTGGCGAGACGTGCGGCTTGGACAGTTGTTGCGGGTGTACATAGACGGCCTGCCGCTGGATTTAACCGACTCGCTGCTCCCGGCGCGCGCGCGCTGGAATCTGGGCATCTATGTCCACATTTCCCTGCATGCCAAAGCCCAAAAGCGTTATGCGGAAGTCGCTATAAGTGAAGCACGCGGCCGACGTCGGATGAGCAAACAGGCTCTCCTGGGATTGCTTGCCAGTCTGGAGAGCACGGTGCGGAAACTGAACTGGAAAGCCGGCGGCACAGCGTGGGCAGACTACTATGATAAAACCAACTATACCCCAGACGCCTTCGAGCATAAGCGACAGCTGGCAGCGGTCTGGTTGGAGCAGGTCGCGCCGCGTTTTGTCTGGGACTTTGGCGCCAACACCGGGCTGTTCAGCCGGCTGGCGGTGGAACGCGGCGCCTATACTGTTTCCTTCGACATTGACCCGGCTGCTGTAGAACAAAGTTATCATCACGTCAAAGCCGGCCAGGAGACCCGGCTGTTGCCTCTTCTCCTCGATCTGACCAATCCCAGTCCGGCCATCGGTTGGAGCAATAGCGAGCGCGATTCGCTTCTCCAGCGTGGGCCGGCGGAGCTGGTTATGGCCCTGGCGCTCGTCCATCACCTGGCTATTTCTAACAATGTGCCGCTCGAATCGGTCGCCGAATTCTTCGCACAGGCAGGCCATTGGTTAATTGTCGAATTTGTCCCAAAGAGCGATTCACAAGTGCAGAAGTTGTTGCGGAGCCGTAAGGATATTTTCCCCGACTATAGCCGCGAAGGATTTGAGCGCGCCTTTGGGCAATACTTCCGCATCGATCAAGCGGTGCCGTTACGTCAATCTGAGCGCTGGTTGTACCTTATGGAGAAGAAATGAGTCTGGCTGCTGGCCAACGGCGAACAGGCTGACTTTTGCCTGCGGCGTTGGGGCGTCTCTTTTTTATCATGGACGTGCGGATCTGACGAGATTCTTGTATAATCGGCTTGTGTACCTTCAAGGAGAATGGCTATGACGTCAATGGTTGGGCTGTGGAAAAAGCTGGGTGGTGAGGCGCTGATCGGCGGGCTTTTGGGGCTGATTCTTGGTCTGATCTGGGCCTGGGGCATCCAGCCTGTCGAATGGAAGGACGCTAGTCCAGCCCTGCTCCATCCTGCTTATCAGGAAGATTATTTGCGCATGGCAATCGACTCGTATGGCGTCAATCGCGATGACAAGACGGCCTTGCGCCGCTACCAGGCGTTGGGCGCGGCGGCCCCAACGATTTTACAGACCATTCAGACGAATCTGGGCAACCAGGACCCCGCGGTGGTTCTGGAGTTTAGTCAACTGGTTGTGAGCGCTGCGCCAGTTGCGCCCGCTACGACAGGACAGCCATCTCCGCCGGGACAGGAGAAGACGGGAGGCTACGTGCTGGTCGTGCTGGGGGTGCTGGGGCTTGGTCTGCTCTTTTATGCCGGGGTACGCTTCCTGCGACGGCGCAGTCGTCCTGCCGTGCTGACAGCCGCGCAGCAGGCGCGCGAAATCAGCCGAAAAGTGGAGGTCACCGATTACGCGGCCATGGGCGAAGAGCCGCCGCTGGCCCAATTTGTGACCACCTATGTCCTGGGCGACGACCTCTTTGATGATTCATTCAGCATCGAGACCGCCGCCGGCGAGTTTCTGGGCGAATGCGGTGTGGGGATCTCCGAGACAATTGGCGTCGGCGATGGTCCTAAGCGGGTGTCTGCGTTTGAGGTCTGGTTGTTCGATAAAAGCGACATACAAACTGTGACCAAAGTGTTGATGAGCAACCACGCCTACCACGATTCCCACACCTTTGCCCGCCTGCAGGCCAAAGGGGAACCGATCTTGGTGGAAAAGGGCAAGCAAGTTGTTCTCGAGACGGCGGCTATTCAAATGGTGGTTACGATCAGCGATATGGCATATGGGGAGGGCGCTCTCCCGGAGGAGAGTTTCTTCGAGCGTCTTACCCTCGAACTTGCGGTTTGGCCCAAGGCTGCTGGATGACGGCGGGCAAAACAAGCCGGGGACGTGCAGTTCCCGGCCTTTTCTTTACGAACTCGCGTTGGGCCAACGCTCTTTCATTAGCAGTTCCCCATTCTGGCATAGGGAAGCCGGAATGGAGCATCCGGCTGTAGCGTGCACCGATGAAGCGGAGAAACGCACCGCGCGTTTCCGTGGTCACATCTCTTTTCGGCGAGCAAGCGTCCTTCAGGTTTCCTATGCCGCTGCGGTGACAAAGGCCACGCCAACCAATCCCGCGCCGGAATGGATGGAGAGACCGGGCGTCATCTCGGCATAGAGCGGCTCGGAGGAACAGGGTAGGGCAGCGTTGACTCGGGCCGCGAACTGTTCGGCCACGGCGCGCGCGTTGACGTGCAGGTAGCCGATGCGCTCAATACGGCATCCTTTGGCCGCCTCGGCGGCCAGTTCGATCGTCCGTTCCCATGCCTTGCGCTGCGTGCGCACACGTTCCAGCAATTGGAGTTTGCCGTCAATCACGGTCAGGATCGGCCGCACCTCGAGCAGACCGGCCAGGCCGGCGGCCAAGTGGCCGACGCGTCCACTCATCGCAAGGTACTTCAGCGTAGCCAGCGCGGCGAACAGGTGGGTACGCTGCCCCAGGCTCTCGGTCACGGTCAGCGCTTCGTTGAGAGATGCGCCTTGGTTCAGCGCCTCCGCGGCAGCCAGTACAATGAACCCTTGCGCTAGCGAGAGTGTTTTTGTGTCTATCACACGAATCTCTCGCTGGGGGAACATCGCTTTTGCCGACATAGCGGCCTGATAGCAGGCGCTCATCGCGCTACTGATGGTAAAGCACAGGATCGCCTCCGCACCGGCCTCGAACGCAGCCTGGTAGGCTTCGGCATACTGCCCGGGTGCAGGGGCAGCTGTAGTGGGAATGCGTCCCTCACGGTCGATGCGGGCAAAAGTAGCGGCGTCATCCACATCGTACACCGCGCGGAAACTTTCCCTACCGAATTGAATCGTGATGGGAACCTGGACGATGCCGTAGCGATTCGTTATCTCGAGCGGCAGACTGCAATCTGTGTCGGTGATAATGGCAATGTTTGACATCATGGTTATCCTTTCGTTGCGGAAGATGGTTGCGTGGGGTTTTCGCTCAAAATCAAGCGCACGCGTTCGATGCGAACTCCCTCCAGGGGCAGATTCAAGGCGGCCAGCACCTCTTCTGGACGGCCGGTTGCGCCTTCCCTGGCCGAGAGAATCATGGATACGGAATCCCTTACGCATTCTAATCGCAGGATCAAGGGACGCAAATCGTATTCTCGTCCACGCCGGCTGCGCGGCAGCGTCGCCTGATCCAGCAAAGCCTGCACCCGCTGCGGTAAATCAGGGCAGGCGCCGTCGGGAAGAGTGACGCAATATTCTGCTGCCAGCACCTGTGTTTGTAGGGCTGGGGCGCGTTCCTCCACGATTTCTATCGAGCGGATGATCAATCCTGGAGGAGTAACCCGTTGTAACCGATTGCCCATTTCGGTGATGGATGTCGAGGCTGCTGTCGAATCATCCAGCCATACATCCACGATTTCCTCGCGACCGATAAAACCGAGCGGCAACGCCGAGGCGAACTGAATCTTGGGCTGCGGGTGAAACCCCTGGCTATACACCAACGGCAAGTCGGCGCGGCGCAAAGTCCGTTCCCAGACGCGTTGCAGGTCCAAGTGACCGATATAACGCAAAGAATCTGTTTTAGAAAAGTGTATCCGCAGCCTCATACGCGCAAAAGATTCTGGTGTTGGCTTAAGCAGTTTGTTCTACCTGCGGGCAAGGGCGGCATAAGCGTTCCAGGAGGACAAACATGCCGAGACCGAGTAGGACGACTATCCCCATCACGCCGTACATGCCGGCGGTTCCAACATGATCAATAAGCAATCCTCCCAGCATCCCACCTGCGCCGGAGCCAAAGCCCATCATGACACTGCCGAATAAACCCTGTGCTGTGGCAGCCATGCCGGTCGGGGCGTTTTCGTGCGCGTAGGACACGCCGGCGGTCCACAGCGCAGCGAACGTCAGCCCGTGCATGATTTGAACGAGAAGGATCGCTGCCGGGAACGCGAAGAAAAAGTAGAGCAGGAGCCGTGCTCCAATAACAGCCATGGAAAGCATCAATAGTCCGCGCGATTTGAGTCGCTGCAGAAGATGGTTGGAAAAGAAGAAGACGGGTATTTCTGATATTGTCGCGATGACAGCAGCCAAGCCCATCAGGCTTTTGCGCGCACCTGCCTCTTCCATATAAGGAAAAAGGTAGGTGTTCACAGTGGACATTCCCATTCCTGCGATAAAGACGGTGATCAGAAAGATCGACCAGCGGTGGTTTGTCAACAAAGCGCGAATGCCGCGCCGTATAGAGACGCGCTCGCGTGCTTGCCCAAAGGTCAGTCTATGGCTGACTAGCCAGGCCAGCGTCATGTTGATAGCGTAAAGCCAGAAGGACCAGGTCAGGCCGTATTGCTCGATAACCACACCTGCAATGGCCGAAACGATCCCCCAACCCATCGTACCTCCCAAGCGAATCCGTCCATATTCCTCGCGTTGCTTGCCTAACATGGTTAATGTGGCGCTATCCGCCAATGAGGAAATGGGAGAGAAGAGAACGGTGTGGAGAAGGATGACGGGAAAGAGGAAAAGGAATGTCCTTGCTGCCGGCATGAGTAGGACGACGAGAATAGCCGCCGCCATGTTTAGGCGTAGAATCAGATTGTGGCGACGCGTGGCGTCGGCCAGACCGGTCCAGAACGGCGCGCTAAACGTGGTGATAATCGGGGTCAGGCCAGTCAGCAGACCAATTTGAAAACCGCTCAGTCCGCACCATCGGTAATAGAGTACTAGGTAGGGCATTAGAGCGGAAAAAGCGGCGAAGAAAAAGAAGTAAAATGTAAAAGGCCAGATTTTGCGCATGACGCCAATCATACCGCGATTCGATGGTGTTGGGAGAAGAAAACCGATCCTTGCCTGTGGTGTCAGATCCACAAGGCCCTGGTGCGCTATTCTCCTTAGAGGCGAGCGGCAGCTTGCCTCGCCGAACATCGGCGACTGAATTCAGGTCGCAGGGGAGCGGTCATGCAACGCTTCTTTTCCATCAGGAGTCTGAGTTGGGTTCTATATTGCTCCATTGCTTGGTGTAAGAAGTTGATTGTTCCTGCAAGGATTTCTCGAAGAAGAAAAGACAGCCTGGCGCTTTGCCCTCAGGCTGTCTTTCCTGCTGCGGCCCCGACGGGATTCGAACCCGCGATCTCGGCCTTGACAGGGCCGCATGTTAACCGCTACACCACGGGACCACGTGCGGCGCAAATATACCATACCGACAGGGTCACGTCAAGGATTGGCGCGTGGTATCTCTACACAGGACAGGCGAGTGTGAATCGCTCACTCGACTGTTCTCGTGTCCTAGATGCTCATTTCTTCCTACCCAGACCGAAACACAGACCCAGAAACGGCGATCTTCTTCTACCGGCTTGTAAAACCAACTGTCTATGTTACAGACACGCAAAGCAAGATCACCGCACGTGCTCTTTCCCTAAAATGATCTTTGCTATTTGTTGTAGGATAGCATTTCCTTGCTTAATGAAAAAGATCGGCCTTACACTCAGGTCAGCAGCTCGTTGTGCTAGCCATTGGCCGCGTGCCGCGTATTCTTGCGCTTGGCGGGCATAGTGGGGAATGACACGGAGCAAACGGGAAAGCATCGTGATCGCAAAGCCTAGCGCCAAGATGCCGAGCAGCAACCAGAACAAGGGCGGCATCAGCAAAACAATGATCGCGATATCGGCCAGCAGGCGTGTTTGGGTTTCCCCTCCTGCAATCAGAAAGAATGCGAATATCAGCAAACTGCCGCTTGCCAGAATCAAAGGAAATACGATTTGCCAGAAAGCCTGGCGTTGGTGGGAGCGGGAAGAAGGGGTGGGAACAGTCGAAGGCGTAGTATCCATAGCGAAATTGTAGCATGAAAGTTGCCGGAGCAGGTGGTTTTTGGAGAGGGTTGATTCAGCAGCTTCGGCAGCTATCTTGCTATAATCTGAACACTCTCTCGTGATGGTTCCAAGCTTGGTCGAGGTAGGGGAGAGAGCGCATTTCCTCTCAACGGAGGCCGTGTTTTTGGGACGATGCCTGAAAACGGCTCTTCGCTCCTGCTTTGACGAGAGGAAAAGAACTTCACCAACCGTGGCATAACTACAATGTTCCTCGAAATCAGTTGACAATCTGCTCTGCCGTTGATACAATCACGTTTGTGCAATTTGGTGCAATCCGTCGGGGCGGCAGAAGCCAGGCCAGACGGTATGTTTATACAAATTCTTTTGTTGGAGGAATGCTCATGAACATCCTGGTTTGTGATAAAACGGAGGCCGAGGCTATTGAAAAGATGCGCGCGGCCGGTCTCATTGTAGATGTACGCGATGACATCACGCCGGAAGAATTGCCCGCCGTGCTGCCAAAGTATGATGGTTGCGTCGTTCGCTCGCGGACGAAGATTCGTCAACCGTTGATTGACCGGTGTCCAAACTTGAAGGTGATCGTGCGCGGCGGGGTTGGTCTGGACAATATTGATGCCGACTATGCTCGTTCCAAGGGCATTGCTGTGATGAACACACCGCGCGCCTCTTCTGCCTCCGTAGCCGAATTGGCGATTGGCTTCATGTTCGCGCTGGCCCGCTCCCTCTATCAAGCTACCGCGACCATGAAAGCGGAGAAATGGGAGAAGAAACGTTTCGAGGGCGAAGAATTGGGTGGCAAGACTCTGGGCTTGATCGGCATAGGCAACATCGGACGCGAGGTCGCTCGTCGCGCAGTCGCCCTGGGGATGACCGTAATTGCGTATGACCCTTATGTGTCTCAGAAGGATGTCGCCGAAGTAGAATTGGTCGCTCTCGATGAATTGCTGAGGCGTTCCGACTACATCAGTCTGCACCTGCCCAAAACCGCGGAAACGGCCAACATGCTTGGTGCGGAACAATTTGCCAAGATGAAAGACGGCGTGCGGATTATCAACTGCGCGCGCGGCGGAATCGTGGACGAGAATGCGCTCTACGACGCGCTGGTAAGCGGCAAGGTGGCCGGCGCCGCGCTGGATGTCTTTGCCGAGGAACCGCCGTCTGACTGGAAATTGGTGAAACTGGATACCGTCATCTGCGCGCCGCACATTGGCGCTTCGACCAAAGAAGCCCAACAGCGCGTGGGTGATGAGGTGGCCGAGAAACTGATAGAATTCGCCCGGAAGCTCGGGCGCTGCTGATTCCAAATATAGGAGCCACGCAGAACCTGCGTGGCAAAATTTTGCCTCTACCTTATGATAAAAACTTACCCTGAAATTGGCGTGCAAATTCCGCAGATGTATCTGCCCAGGAACGGCGTTGATTTGACCAAATGGGCTGTTATCGCTTGCGATCAGTTCACCTCTCAGCCGGAATATTGGCGTCAGGTGGAAATGCTGGTCGATGGGAATCCCTCGACGCTTCGCTTGATCCTTCCGGAAGCTTACCTTGATAGTCAAGACCAAAGTGCGCGTATTCGCAGCATTCACGACGCGATGCGCGCCTACCTGGAGCAAGGTATCTTAGAACCCTATGACGGATTGATCTATGTCGAGCGCACCGTTCTTGGTCGCACCCGATGCGGTCTCATGCTTTGCCTCGATCTAGAACGGTACGATTTCACGCCTGGCTCCTCAACGTTGATTCGGGCTACCGAAGAGACGATTGTCGAACGCCTCCATCCCCGCGTGCGGATTCGCGAAGGTGCGTTGTTGGAATTGCCCCATATCTTGGTACTCATTGATGATCCGCAAAGAACGGTCATTGAACCGTTAAAGGAGGCCCGCGCCTCTTTGCCAAAACTGTACGATCTCGAACTCATGCTGGGTAGTGGTCATTTGACCGGCTATGCTGTGAGTGACGTCTTGACCGAACAGGCGCTTGCTGCCTTGCGCGCTTTGGCCGAACCGGCGACTTTCGCAGCAAAATATGGCCTTTCTGATCAGGAGGCGGTGTTGCTGTTCGCTGTCGGCGACGGGAACCATTCGTTGGCCACTGCCAAAATCGTTTGGGAGAAACTGAAAGCCAACGTTGGCCCGGATCATCCGGCGCGTTATGCCCTAGTGGAGATCGAGAATCTGCACGATGACGCCCTGGTCTTTGAGCCGATTCATCGTGTGCTTTTTGGCGTGAGACAAGATGTATTGACGGAGTTGCAAGCGTATTTCGGAAATTCCTGTACCTATTCCCCGGTGGCAGACATGGATGAGATGGACCCGCTTGTGCGGACTGTTCCCTCAACTGTCCAGCGCTTTGGCTTAATTCAGGAGGGACGGTATGGCATTGTTGAAATTCCCTCTCCGCCCACCTGTTTGACTGTGGGTAGTGTGCAGGCTTTTCTGGACGACTTTTTGCAGCGCAGCGGGACCGCAAGGATAGATTATGTGCACGGCGCGGATGTGGTCGCGCGCTTGAGCGCCGATCCTTCCAATGTGGCGTTCTATTTGCCGCCGATGGAGAAGTCCGAATTGTTCAGAACCGTGATTCTGGACGGTCTTCTGCCGCGCAAGGCCTTCTCGATGGGCGAGGCGATCGAGAAGCGCTTTTACATGGAAACGCGCCGCATTGCCTAAGCGACCAGTCGGCAGTCTCTGGCGATGGGAATCTGATGGGCGGCCAAGGGGATGCGTAGGGATTCCTAAAGAATGCCTGGTTCGTGTTAAAATAAGGCAGAGGAGTACCCTGTGGAGACAATAACCGCTGTCCGTCCATCTCCGATTGCTGGCACATGGTACGAGGGCGAGGCGCAGCGCCTTGCTGCGGATGTGGACGCCTACCTTGACCGCGCCCAGTTGCCTCCCCTGGAGGGAGAGGTTGTGGCGGTGATTGCCCCTCATGCTGGCCATGTGTATTCGGGAGCCGTGGCCGGCTATGCCTTCGCTGCGGTGCGTGGCCGCTGTTTCGACCTGGTGGCTGTGGCGTCGCCGATGCACCATCCCTATAACGCTCCCCTGTTAACTACGGCGCATCAGGCCTATGGGACACCTCTTGGTTCGGTAAGCGTTGATAAGAAGGCGTTGAACGACCTCTCGACTCGTCTGGAGAAAGTGTTGGGCTATGGCCTCGTTCCCGTCGCTTATGATCGAGAGCACTCGCTTGAAATCGAGCTTCCTTTTTTACAGCGCGCCCTTCTTGGTGAATTCTGTCTCTTGCCGGTCATGGTGCGGGCGCACTCCCCGGCCATTTCACGTGTGCTGGGCGAGACGCTGGCCGAGGTCTTGTGCGAACAGAACGCCCTTCTTGTTGCCAGCACCGATCTCTCCCATTTCTATGCGCAAGATGAGGCGGTGAAGTATGATACCGAAATGTTGCGCCGCATCGAATCCTTCGACCCCGAATCGGTCTTCCAGGCCGAACTGGAAAAGAAAGGCTTTGCATGCGGCTTGGGCGCGTTGATGGCCGTCCTGTGGGCCGGGCGCGCGCTTGGCGGTACGACCGTAAAAATCCTGTGCCACGCCACCTCTGGCGATGTCACTGGTGATTATTCGTCGGTGGTCGGTTATGGCGCAGCCGCAATTTTAAAGAAGTGAGTATGACTCAACTGCGCATTACAGACGATTTGGACGCTTTGCTTGGCGTTCTACCAGAAGATATTGTCGTTGCTGTCCATAAAGCCAATGACTACGACAACCTGCTGGAAATCATTCTCGATGTAGGACGCGTTCCGACCGCTCGCTTTGTGGATCGCGAGGTGGTGTTGCGCGAGAGCGAAGTGACGCGCGCCGAGATTGACTATGTGGATGCGCGTGTCGGCGAGTTCGACGCCGACAACCGCGCTGGCATCGAACGTACCCTGCACCGAATCTCTGCCATCCGTAACCGGCGCGGCCATATCGTTGGGTTGACGTTGCGCGTCGGCCGCGCCGTCTACGGCACGGTAGATATTATCCAGGACATCGTTGAGTCGGGCAAATCGGTGCTGATTCTTGGCCGTCCCGGAGTGGGGAAAACGACCTTGCTGCGCGAGGCGGCGCGCATCCTGGCCGAGACGAAACGCGTGATTATTGTGGACACGTCCAATGAAATTGGGGGAGATGGCGATGTGCCGCACCCGGCCGTTGGCAAGGCGCGGCGTATGCAGGTGCGCGAACCTATGCTCCAGCATGAGGTGATGATTGAGGCGGTGGAAAACCACAACCCCGAAGTCATCGTGATTGACGAGATTGGGCGCGAACTGGAAGCGCTGGCCGCGCGCACAATTGCCGAACGCGGCGTT
Source organism: Anaerolineales bacterium (assembly GCA_034436015.1). Classification (GTDB taxonomy): domain Bacteria; phylum Chloroflexota; class Anaerolineae; order Anaerolineales; family Villigracilaceae; genus DAOTVX01. Next base: position 107,474 of record DAOTWG010000019.1, on the reverse strand, counting down.
CAACTTATCGGAACGGCGCACGGGAACACCCTGGACAACTTGTTGCTCAACCCAACCCTTTCCGATTTGGTTGGTGGTATTGAGGCGGTGACTCTTTCGGATGAGGAAGCGCGGCGGCGCGGGACGCAGAAAACCGTGCTCGAACGCCGCGCGCCGCCTACCTTCGACGTGCTGGTCGAGATTCAGCAGCGCGACCGTTTCGCTATCCATATGGACATTGCCCAGGCGGTAGATGCCCTGTTACGCGGCTTTCCCTTGCCCCCGGAAATTCGCTGGCGCGATTCGGAAGGCCAGATTCATGTCGAGAAAGCCGCGCCGGTCGCGCGCGTTCGCTCCGAGTCGGAATTCCGTATCGAGAACGGCAGTGGGACGCGACGCGGCGGACGAATCGAAGCCGCTCTCTTGCCTTTTTCGACCGTTCGCGCTTCGGCAGAAGGCCAATCTCCTGCAACGCCCGGCTCGTTGCGACCGGTGCGTGTGCATCCCTACGGCGTGGCACGCGACCGACTGATGCAGGCGGCGAAACGCTTAGGCGTGCCGGCCATCGTGGTCAAGGATTTGTCTGAGGCCGACGTCTTGGTAACCTTGCGCTCCTATTACCGCGATCGTCAACAGGTGGTCACCCTGGCCGAGCATCGTGGCCTGCCTATTTACGTCCTGCGCGCGAACACGGTCAACCAGATGGAGCAATTCCTGATTGACCTGTTCAATTTGGCCGAAATTGCGCCGCCGCCGGAAGAGATGGAACGTATCAAAAGCCAGACGGAAGCCGCGATTGCGGCCGTGTTAAATGGCGAGCGTTGGGTGGACTTGCCGCCGGGACCGGCAGCGGTGCGGCGGATGCAACACGAGATGGCGCGCGCCGCAGATCTGATTAGCCATTCCTATGGCAAGGAACCACGCCGCCACGTGCGAATCTTTCGCGAGTAGAATCGTTTGTTCTTACCAAGACAGGCTTATCTTTCGCAACCTGCTTTGCCGGATATCATCTTCCTTCCGACCGGAAGGACGAGTCACGGCAACGCCTCTTGGTGGGCAAAGGAGGAGCCACAATCCAAGGAGCAGGATAGAAGCGCCGAGGTAGAGGCGTGAGTTTTGCTGGGAATGCTCTGGCGGATAACGGACTCCAACAGGGCAATCGCAAGGGGATAGGGCGTCCTGCGGGTCACGACAAAGCTCCTGGTTGGAGTGTTCGTTGCTTGCGTTGTTGTTGTCAAAATATCACCGAAACCTGTGACAACAAGGGGCCTTCTGACCGTCCCGCTGTCCGTTACTCCTTGTTGGCTGTTCTCGCGCTTATGTTTCTGGGAATAGCCTACTGGATGCGCGAGGTTTTCAAGCCTCTCCTATACGCGGCGTTGATTGCTTACCTGTTGTATCCGCTCGTGCATTTCCTGTATACACGGATCAAGATAGGGCGGAAGTTGGCCGCTAACCTCGTCTATTTTGTCACCTTGACCGCACGCATTGCTTTCCCGGCCACGCTGATCCCTGTTTTGACAGACGAGTTGCAGACTCTGGTGGATGGCCTGTTGTTGCTTGTGGATCGAATAGAAGCGCTTCTCGCCAGGCCGTTCTATGTCGCGGGCATCACCTTTCACTTACAGGCTTCGATTCCCTCCTTCCGAGAGGCAGTGACTTCTTTCCTCACCCCCTTGCCTCAAGACGCCTGGCGTCTGATTGAGGCGACTTCCACGCATACCCTATGGTTTCTGGTCATTTTGTTGGCGCGTATTACTTCCTGACCGGCTGGGAGGAGATGCGGGAATGGCTCCTGGACTTGGCGTCCGCCGCGTAGCGATATGACGTGCGTCGGCTGTATCCGGAGATTCGCGCTGTCTGGATGGCCTACCTGCGTGGACGATTAACGTTAATGCTCATCGTCGCGGTCACGTTTTTGCTGCTCTGGTCTATCATCGGTCTGCCGGGCGCGCTGATCTTGGGTATACTGGCGGGATTGTTCAGCATTATTCCCGATGTTGGACCATTCTTGGCCGCCTTATTGGCCGTTATCGTGGCATTGCTTGAAGGTTCAACCTGGCTTCCCTGGGATAACGTCTGGTTTGCTTGGCTCGTAGCCGGCCTGTATGTTGTACTCAGCAACGTCAAAAACATCTGGCTTCGTCCTATATTTTGGGCCGTAGCGTGCATATGCACGAAGGGCTGGTATTTGTCGTTATCATCGCTGCCGTCGTTTCTACAGGTATAATAGGGGCGTTTCTGGTTGTGCCAACGCCGGCCTCGGCCGCCGTGCTTGGCCGGTATTTATGGCGGCGCATGCTTGGCCTTCCTCGTTTCTCTGACTTACGCTCACGGGAGGCCTCGGCGAAGAAATGCAAGAAATATCACGTCCTTAGGAGAAGCAAAGCATTATGACGGTCACATTCTCGGTGGTCGCCCCTATATTCAATGAACTAGAAAATATCCCTGAGCTCTATCGCCGCGTTCGCGACGTAATGACGGCGACCGGCGAGACGTGGGAGTTGGTTCTGGTGGACGACGGCTCCACGGATGGCTCTACCGAACGCATTCGCGCCCTGGCGAAGGAAGATAACCGTGTCCGCCCGGTCATTTTTGCCCGTAACTTTGGCCATCAGATTGCTATCACTGCCGGCTGGGATTACGCGCGCGGCCAGGCTATTATCATTATTGACGCCGATCTACAGGATCCGCCGGAAGTTATCCCAGAGCTGATCGCCCGCTGGCGCGAGGGGTACGAAGTGGTCTACGCGGTGCGCACTGAACGGGAAGGCGAGAGCTGGTTCAAGAAATGTACCGCTGCGTTATTTTATCGTCTGATTTATCGTATTACGGATGTCAAGATTCCGGTGGATACGGGGGATTTTCGCCTGATGGACCGCAAGGTGGTGGCTGTCCTGAAGACCATGCGCGAGCGGCATCGTTTTCCACGCGGCATGTCGGCCTGGGTGGGCTTCCGTCAAATCGGCGTGCCCTATAAGCGCGCAGCACGCTTGGCCGGTGCAACAAAGTATCCGTTCAAGAAGATGCTCAAACTGGCGTTGAATGCCATTACGGGTTTCTCTTACTTTCCCCTGCAATTGGCAACGTATATGGGCTTTCTCTCGGCAGGCGTCGCCATTCTGGCCATTCCTCTTGTCATGGCTTTGCGATTGATAGGGGCGCAGGCGTTCTTCGGGCAAGCATCTACGTTGATTGCTGTGCTGTTCTTGGGCGGCGTGCAATTAATTTCCCTAGGGGTATTGGGCGAATACATTGGACGGATTTACGACGAGGTAAAGGGCAGGCCGCTCTATATTGTGCGCGAGGGGCCGGAAGATTAACGGGGCGATTCCAAGGCGGCGCGTAGGGCTGCAATGAACTGCGATGCGGCGTCCACCGGCACCGCGCTGGTGCGCACACGGTCGATCAAGGCAGAGCCAACAATGACGCCGTCGGCGATGGTCGCAACCCGACGCGCCTGTTCGGGCGTCGAGATGCCGAAACCGACCGCCAGCGGTTTGTCGGTCGCCTGGCGGGCGCGCCGGACGAACGCGCTCAGATTCGGGGGGAGGGTCTGTCGCGCTCCGGTCACGCCGGTCAGGGAAACCAGATAGAGGAAACCGCTTGTCCGTTGCCCGATCGCGTGCAGCCTGTCCTGGGGGGTATTGGGGGAGGCCAAGAATACGAGCGCCAACCCGTATTGCCGACAGAGTAGCTCTACCTCATCGGCCTCTTCGAGAGGCAGATCGGGCAGAATCAAGCCGTCTACGCCGGCTTTGGCGGCATCGCGCACGAATCGTCCCAAGCCATACGCCAAGGCTGGGTTGAGATACCCCATCAACAGGAAGGGTTGCTGGAGGCCGCGCTGACGCAACATGGCCGTCATTTCCAGGCTGCGCGCCACGCTCATCCCTTGTTCCAGCGCAACTTGCGTGGAATGCTGAATAGTCGGACCATCCGCCAGCGGATCGGAGAAGGGGATTCCCAGTTCGAGCAGGTCCGCTCCGGCTTGAACAACGGCGGCAATGATGTCTAGCGAGAGAGCCGGTTCGGGGTACCCTAAGGTAAAGTATGGTGCTAACGCCGCGCGGCGCTGGGCGCGACAGGTCTGGAAGACTGCTGCGATTCGCTCGACGCCTTTCATCGTCTGCTTCCTGACTGAATCTGAATACCTGCTCCGACTATGGCGTTGGTTACCGTGTCCAAATCTTTATCGCCGCGGCCGGAAAGGTTGACGAGGATAATCTGCTCTGGTGGTAGGGATGGGGCTAGACGAATGGCCTCCGCTACGGCGTGCGCCGACTCGAGGGCCGGCAGAATCCCTTCCATACGCGCGAGGATTTGGAATGCCTCGAGCGCTTGCGCGTCGGTCGCCCAGGTGTATTCGGCGCGGCCGAGGGCGCGTAAGTGCGCGTGCTCCGGCCCAACGGCGGCGTAGTCCAGGCCGGCGGAAATGGAGTGCGTAGCGGCGATTTGCCCGTCGGCAGTTTGCAAGACGTAAGTATACGTGCCATGGAGCACGCCGGGGCGGCCAAAGGCGGGGTCGGCGAATCGCGCTGCATGGCGACCGGTCTTGATGCCCTCGCCACCAGCCTCGACTCCGACCAGGCGCACGTTGGCGTCATCCAGGAAGGCGGTGAACAGGCCGATGGCGTTCGATCCGCCGCCCACGCAGGCGACGCAAACGTCCGGCAAACGCCCTGCTTGTTCTACGATTTGCCGGCGCGCCTCATCCCCAATAACGCGTTGAAAATCGCGCACGATGGTTGGATAGGGGTGAGGACCTAACGCTGAACCGAGCAGATAGTAGGTATCTTTGACGTTGGTCACCCAGTCGCGAATGGCTTCGTTGATGGCATCTTTAAGTGTGCGGCTGCCGCTGTCCACGGCGCGCACTTCTGCTCCGAGCAGGCGCATCCGTAGCACGTTAGGCTGCTGGCGCGCCATGTCCACGGATCCCATGTAGATCGCGCATTCCAGTCCCAACAGCGCGGCAGCGGTCGCTGTGGCCACGCCATGCTGGCCTGCGCCGGTTTCAGCAATGATGCGGCGTTTGCCCATCCGCTTGGCGAGCAAGGCCTGCCCGAGCGCGTTGTTGATTTTGTGCGCGCCGGTATGTGCCAGATCCTCGCGCTTCAGGTAGATTTGCGCTCCTCCGAGCATCTCACTTAACCGTCGGGCGTGGAAGAGAGGGGTAGGACGCCCGGCGTACCGTTCCAGCAAGTCTTGCAGTTCTTGTTGAAAAGCGGTGTCGCGTCGCGCTGCCTCATACTCCCTTTCCAACTCCATCACGGCAGGTATCAGGACTTCGGGGATGAATTGACCGCCGTAGGGGCCGAATTTCGCGTTCATGTTAGCCTTCCTTTTGCGTTACACTGCCCCTCGCGCATGTTGCACGAAGGCAAGCATCTTCTTGCGGTCCTTGCGTCCTGGCGTGGATTCGACGCCGGAAGCCACGTCTACTCCCCAGGGACACACCTGCTCCATCGCCGCGGCGACGTTATCGGGGGTCAAGCCGCCGGCGAGCAAAATAGGCGTCCAGCGTGCCACAACTCGCGCCAATGACCAGTCGGCCTCCCTTCCTGTGCCTCCATACTGTCCGCTGATGTGAGCATCGAACAGATAGGCCGGAGGGACGGAGCGGGCAGGATAGCGTAAGAGCTCCGCCTCCAATGCCGCGCGGTTAGGAGGCCGTAAGACCTTGAAGGCGCGTTCTCCCAGCGCGCGCAGGATTGCGGGCGGTTCGTCTCCGCATAGTTGCGCCAGATGGAGACCGCAGGTCTCGAGAATCGCGGCAATCTCGTTCGCGGAGGCGTTGACAAACACTCCCACCAGAGTCACGGTTGGCGCAACACGCAACACCTCGCGCGCGATCGAGGCGCAGGCCTGCGGCGTAATGTAGCGCGGACTTTTGGGATAAAAGTTGAATCCCAGCATATCCGCTCCCGATTCTACTGCCGCTAGAGCGTCCTCCAGGGTAGTCAATCCACAGATTTTTACGATTGTCATTCTTCTTCTCTCCGCGTCCTTCCTGTTGCGGCGTGCATCCTCATTGTGTTCTGGGGGAGGCCTTGTGCGAAATAGATTCCGCCTTACGTTTTCCTTGCTAATTCCCTGACCTTGGCGGCCACATCGTTGGCTGTGACCAAGGCTTCGCCGACTAAGATCGCGTCTATGCTTGCTTCGGCCAAGGCACGCGCCTCGTCGGCGCTATGGATACCGCTTTCGGCGACTACGCAGACCGCGTCGGGAATGTGGGGACGCAGCCGGAACGTTGTTTCCAGGCTGACGGAGAAAGTGTGCAGGTCACGGTTGTTGATTCCAATCAGGGTAGGTTCGCATTCAAGCGCGAGGTGAAGTTCTTCGAGAGTGTGCACCTCTACAAGCGGCGTCATGCCTAAGGCGCGGGCGAGGGCATGTAAGGAGAGAAGCATCTGCCGCTCAAGGCCGGCGACGATGAGCAAGATTGCGTCTGCGCCGGCGGCGCGCGCCTCGTACACTTGGTATTCGTCGCAGAGAAAGTCCTTACGCAGCAATGGCAATCGCGGCGAAGCGGGAGCAATCTGGCGCAAGAAGTCGAGATGACCCTGAAAGTACTTTTCGTCTGTTAAAACACTGATGGCCGCGGCGCCGTTCTCGGCATATGTGCGCGCCAGGGCCAGCGGGTCGAAATTCGGGCAGAGCAATCCCTTGGAGGGGGATGCTTTTTTGATTTCGGCGATTAAGGCCGGCTTGCCCGGCGCGCTCCGCAATGCCTGGACGAAATCGCGCGTCGGGGCTGCTTTCTCCGCCTCGACGCGCAGAGCAGGCAGGGGCTTTTCCTGCTTGCGGCGTTCTATCTCTTGGCGTTTGTGAGCAAAGATTGCTTCTAGAAGGGTCATGGCGCTTTTATGCGGGCGTTTCGGCGGCAAATTTCTGGCTGAAGGCGATCAGAGCGTCTAGTTTGGCGATGGCGGCGCCGCTTTCGAGGGCCTGACGCGCCTCGTCGAGCGCGGCGGCGAGGTCACCGCTTTCGGTCGCGAGGGCGGCTGCCGCGTTGAGCAAGACCACGTCGCAGCGCGGCGACGTGTCTTCGCCGGCCAGCACAGCGCGGAGAAGGGCCGCGTTCTCTTCAGGCGAACCGCCGCGCAACTCGTCCAGACCGAGCGGCCGCAATCCGAATTCGCCAGGATTTAGCTCAAAGGTAGAAACCCGCCCGGCGCGCAAGGCGCTGACGCGGTTGGGGCCAGCAGTGGTTAGTTCATCCAGGCCGTCATAGCCGTGCACGACGAATGCGCCACGACTGCCCAGTTCGCCGAGCACCTCGGCCAACGGCTCGGTAAGGGCGGGGTCATAGACGCCGATCAGTTGATGGGTTGCTCCGGCTGGATTGGTCAGCGGGCCTAAGATGTTGAAAATGGTGCGTTGCCCTAGTTCACGGCGCGGCCCAATGGCGTGTTTCATCGCTGGGTGGAAGCGCGGCGCGAAGATAAAGCCGATTCCTACCTCCTCGATGCAAGCGGCCACTTGTTCCGGCGTCAATTCCAAGTTGACGCCTAGCGCGGCGAGTACGTCTGCGCTGCCGCAATTGGACGAGGCAGCGCGATTGCCATGCTTGGCGACTTTTCGCCCGGCGCCAGCTAGGATAAAAGCCGCCGCGGTAGAGATGTTGAACGTGTGCTTGCCGTCGCCGCCGGTGCCGGCGGTATCGAGCAAACTGCCTCCGTTCACGCGGACTGGCACCCGCGTGGCATGGGCGCGCATGGCGCGCACGCTGCCTACAATCTCGGCTACGGTTTCCCCTTTCATGCGCAGGGCGATCAAGTAGCCGCCAATCTGGGCCGGCGTGGCCTGCCCGCTCATGATGATTTGCATGGCCTGTTCGGCTTCGTCAGCCGTCAGGTGTTGCCGTTGCAGCAACTTGGCAAGGAATGGTCTCAACAGATTATCCTCCTTTGCTTGTGAAGAAACGGGAAGCGCCCTCTCGCCTTTTGGGGCGGGGACAACAGGTTTCATTGCCAGGAAGTTGGTCAGCAATTCTTTGCCGTAATGCGTCAGAATCGATTCGGGGTGGAATTGCACGCCGAAGATCGGATATTCGCGGTGGCGCAATCCCATGACTTCCCCTTCGGCGGTCGTAGCGGTCACTTCCAAGGTAGGCGGCAGAGGTTCCTTCACAATCAGGGAATGGTAACGTGTTGCCTGGAATGGGCTGGGCAGGCCGGCGAACAGGTCTTTGCCATTGTGTTGAATCAACGAAGTCTTGCCGTGCATCAAGCGTGGTGCGCGCACGACTTCGCCGCCGAATACGGCCGCGATGCATTGGTGTCCCAGGCATACGCCTAAGGTAGGAAGGCGCGGCCCGAGGCGGCGGATGACCTCGTTCGAGATGCCGGCGTCGGCTGGAGTTCCTGGGCCAGGCGAAATAACCAGATGCGTGGGGTTCCGGGCCTCAATGTCTTCGACGCGGATGGCGTCATTACGGAAGACATGCACGTCCGCGCCTAGTTCGCCGAGATATTGCGCCAGGTTGTAGGTAAACGAGTCGTAGTTGTCAATGAGGACGACACGCCAGCCACGCCTCTCCATGGGAGCGATGTTTTCCGGAGTTTTCCACCGTCCCTCGGCGTTCTCGACGGCTACGACCAGGGCGCGTGCTTTGTTCAGGCTTTCCTGATACTCTCGCTCCGGGTCCGAATCGGCCACCACGCCGCCGCCGGCCTGGATGTAAACGGTATCGCCGTGCATGACCAACGTGCGCAGGGTAATACAGGTGTCAAGCGAGCCGTCGTAGGAGAAATAGCCGACCACGCCGGCGTAGATGCCGCGCGGTTGTCCCTCCAGTTCACTGATGATCTGCATCGCGCGTACCTTTGGCGCCCCGCTGACCGTCCCGGCCGGGAAGGTGGCCTGCAACAAGTCGAAGGCGTCCTGATCGGGGCGCAGCTCTCCTTCCACCTGTGAGACGATGTGCATGACGTGCGAATAGCGCTCGATGACCATTTCTTCCGAGACGTGGACGCTCCCGCTCGTGCAAACGCGCCCCAAATCGTTGCGCGCCAGGTCAACCAACATGACGTGTTCGGCGCGTTCTTTAGGGTCGGCCAATAACTCCTGTTCAATGACGGCATCCTCGCTGGCGCTCTTGCCACGTGGACGCGTGCCGGCAATTGGGCGGATGAGGGCGCGTCGTCCCTCGAGGCGAACGTGGACTTCGGGCGAAGCGCCAATTAATCGCAGGGGAGTAGGAACCGTCAGGGGGCCAAAGTCGAAGTAGAACATGTAGGGCGAAGGGTTGAGACGACGCAGCGCGCGGTAAATATCCAACGGCGCGGCGCCGGTCTTGCGACTCCATCGTTGCGAGGGAACTACTTGGAAGATGTCGCCGGCGCGAATGTATTCCTGGGCGCGGCGGACCATTTCCATATACTCTTCTCGAGTCTTGTTCGAGCGCATACTGCCCGCGACGATGCTTGGCGGTTTCGCTTTTTGCTCTGGCAGCGGCAGTTTCAGACGTGTTTCCAGATCGTTCAGGCGTGCTGTTGCCGCTTCCATTTCGTGTTCGTCCTCGGCGATGGCCAGCAACATTAACTGTCCGTATGCGTGATCGAAGACGACAAGCGTGTCGGCTTGCAGGAAGATAGCCTCTGGCCAGGATCGCTCAGGTTGGATAGGGACAGTGGATTCAAAGAAACGCACCACGTCATAGCCGACGTATCCTACGAGGCCACCGACGAAGCGGGGCAGGCCTGACGCGCTGACCACTTCTTGCGCGTTGAGAGCCTCGCGCAGCACGTTCAGCGGGTTCTCGCCGGAGGCGAGCGGTCGCTGTTCGACACCCTGGGCGGAGTGAATCTCCCACCTTCCTTCTAGAAGCAAGTACGCGCGACGGGGATTCACGCCGACGAACGAATAACGCGCTACCTGCTCGCCGCCGGTCACGCTCTCCAGCAAGAATGAGGGTTGGTCGTCGGCGAGTTTCAGGTACACCGACATCGGTGTTTCTAGGTCGGCGCTTTGTTCGCGCATCAAGACGCGTCGCTCTCCGCCAAGCGGAAAGACCTGTTGAGTAGATGTTGGCGAGACCATACACACCTCCGTACTTTATCAACGCGCTTAACAAAGAATCTCCTCTCATCCGAGGGACGAGAGGAGATTCCCGTGGTGCCACCCTGGTTAGGCCGGCGTCCATTAGCTAGGAAACAAAAACCCGTCGGTCAGACGACGGGAAAAGAAAGCCAGCCTCACTCATTGCGGGTACAGTCGAAGCGTGAGGATAGGTTCCCCGACGATACCCTTTGCCTTGATAACGGTGGCAACTCCGGCGCGGGCTAATCAGTTGTTCCCTTTCGCCCTGCGGCTCCGAGAACCATTCAGCGTTGGCGTCTGGGCCGGGCTTTCACCTTGCCCCGGCTCTCTGTACCATCGTTTCAACGCTTACTCTTTCTCTTCACAGCCTTTCGTATCCCAGAATGTTGCAATTTGCTTATATCAGATATAGACGACTTTGTCAAGGAGGACGCAGTGCTTGTTCCGAGGCTATCGTCCCAAAAACGGTCAAACATACGGACTAAAGGGAGAGGAAGTGCGCTTCCTTCCCTATCTCCAACAAGTGCGGAACAGTTACGCGAGGATGTGATTATTCGAAAGTCTGTGCAATCTTGCGAGGGAGGTTCTTCTCTTCCCTGTTGCCTGTTTTCGAGCCAGGAGTGGGAACAGGTTTGCGCCTCTTAAAATTGCCTGCCGGCAATGCAAAGGATAAGGATCGTTGTTTCACGCCCAGGTCAATAGGGGATGGGATTACGGTTATAATCATACCGATGCGAGTGTACTGGATCACCCTAGGCGTCCTGTTCGGCCTGTCGGCATTTGACCTGGCCTCCTTTCCGGGAGCTGCATCCCTTGAGCCGGCATCCGGCTCGGTGCTCTGCCCGCCGGGAGTCTACGCGCGTGCTCCCTCTGACTGTTTACCGCTGGGCCCCTCGCAGACGTTACAAGAATGGGCGCAACAGGGAATCCCTTATCCTTTGCACGCTCTGCCGGCCTATTCTCCGGATGTTAGTCTGAACAACGTTCCCTATCGCTACTATCGCGCTGCGGATGAGGCGATTGTTTATCTCTTCTCCTCTCTGGAGGAGGCGATGGCAGGGGGCATCTCTGGCCAATCGCTGGGAATAGGGCGGAAGTATTTCTCGTATCAGGAACGGTTCGATACTGCCGCCGGGGTATTCTATCGTCTACGCAATGGTCTCTGGATTCGAGGCGGCGCAGGCTCAGCCGTGGGTTTGCCGATGCCCTTCCAGGGGTTGCTGTTCAGTTCCACGCCTCTTAACGGATTTGGCTGGGTGCTAGGGGAGGCCAAGAGCCGCGCGGCCCCTGCTTTCCATGCTCCGCTGACAGGTAGGACCTACTATCGCTTCAATGTGGTGCAAGTCTACACTACCCAGGAGAGGGACGGCATCGTTTGGGTGCTCATTGGGCCGGAGGAATGGATCGAAGATCGTCTTGTTGCTGTGGTCCTGCCGCGTCGCGAGCCTCCCGAAGGAATAACAACGCATCGTTGGATCGAAGTGGATTTAGCAGAGCAGACTTTGACCGTTTATGAGGATCGGCGTTTAGTGTTTGCTACTCTGGTCTCGAGTGGCATCGAACCTTACTGGACGCGTCCGGGCCTTTTTCAGGTTTACCAGAAGAAAGAGGCAGAGACCATGCGCGGCGCGTTTGCCGCAGATCGTTCGGATTTCTATTATCTCGAAGATGTGCCCTGGACGATGTATTTCGATGAAGAGCGAGCGTTGCACGGCGCGTACTGGCATGCCTTCTTTGGCTATCCTACCTCGCATGGGTGCGTCAATCTTTCGCCCGGTGACGCGCACTGGCTGTTTGACTGGGCCGAAGTGGGCGATTGGGTCTATGTCCATGATCCTTCGGGACGCACGCCAACCGACCCATCGCTCTATGGAAGTGGAGCCCCTTGAGCAAAGGCAAACATAGGCGAGCGTTGACAGCGGCGTTCTTTCGGGTATAATTTCGCCTGCGTCACGCGAGGCCGACTAGCTCAATTCGGTAGAGCAGCTGACTCTTAATCAGTTGGTTCGGGGTTCGAGTCCCCGGTCGGTCATGGCAAATGCTATCAGGGGGCATCGTGAACGCCTCAGGCGCTAGGCCTTTTTCGTCTATGACAAGGTATGCGTCGGTAAGGCGGCAACGTCTTTTTCGGTCAGGCGCAAGCGAGCCTGTTGGCGTTCTTAAGACACGAACGACGCAAGATCGCCGAGCCTGGTTGTCGTTCGCTCGCGTTTTGACACTACTTTGGCCTCACCGCTCAACGTGATCCCCTTGTCCGGCGTCAGAGCGTACTGCTTGCTCCGAAGTGTGAATCCCGCGCTGATTTTGTCTCCACCGCCGGCCGGATAGTCTCCATGGATAACAAACAACGTTGGAAGTCGGAGGCGACATATTCGGTTATCCGACGCACATTCGATGATCGCGTTCGTGCGCGCGAGACGCGTTCGCGAAGCTGCGTTCTTTGCTAAAGTCCTGCGTTGCTATGTTTACCATCGGTCATTCTCCCTATTTTCCATCGTGGCGCTTCCGTCGCGATGCTTTCACTGTCTTTAGCCCTGGAGGCCGAGATAGCATCGGGGCTGGCTTCGTGGGGCAGCGATGGTGGTATAATTCGGCACACGTTACGGCACGACGGGAGTTTTTCGCTACGGAGAGGTGCCAGAGTGGTTGAATGGGACGGTCTCGAAAACCGTTGTGGTCCTTGTGGCCACCGTGGGTTCGAATCCCACCCTCTCCGCTGCCCTAGGGCTGGCTTGATCGGAGCAGCCCTTTTGCCTTTCTTCACGGTTGGATATCCCTTACCTATCTAAAAATCACATGATACGACGCCAATGGTTCGTCTTCGCTCTGTTTGTCGGCGTGCTGACCATGGCCTTGCGTCCTGTGGCCGATCCGGATTTCTGGTGGCATCTACGCGCTGGCCGGTGGATGGTGGAACATCGTGTTATCCTGTATCAGGATATTTTCTCTTTCACGAAAGCCGGCCAGGAATGGATTGCGCACGAATGGCTTTCGGAATGGTTGATGTACGGGCTTTACCGCTTGGGAGGATTGCCTTTGCTCATCTTGTTCTTCGCCGGCTTGGTCACGGCGACCTTTGCGGTGCTTTACCTGCGAACGGAGGGGAAACCGTATCTGGCTGGTTTTTCTCTTGTCTTGGGTTTTCTGGCGACCGCGCCGGTACTTGGCGCCCGGCCGCAGATGTTTACATTCTTCCTGAGCGGTTTGTACTGGTATCTGCTGGAGCGCTATCGGCGCGAGGGTTTCTCGCGCTGGTTAATGCCGCTTCCTTTGCTGATGCTTCTGTGGGTGAACCTGCATGGCGGCTATGCTGTAGGTCTGCTTCTTTTGGGGGCTTTTGGTTTGGAGGCCACATTCGAGCAATGGCGTAAACGGGAAAGAGCCTCGTCTGGCGCACCCGGTCAGGTCGTTCCCTTAGGCGTTGCTCTTCTTCTGTCAACGGCGGCTGTGATGGCGAATCCGAACGGGTTGCGCCTATACCGCTATCCCTTCGAGACGTTGGGTAGTCCAACCATGCAGAGGTACATTCAGGAGTGGTTTTCGCCCGATTTTCATCTTGCGCATTGGCAACCTCTGGCGGTTTTGTTGGTTGTTCTCTTATTGGCAGCCTTTTTTGCGCGGCCACGCGTTTCCCTTGCGAACGCTGCGCTGCTTGCCTTTTTCTGCTATGCCACCTTGCGTTCCGGTCGCCATGTCCCATTTTTTGTGCTGGCTGCTGTGCCGGTGCTCGGAGCGGCGTGTGAGACCATACTTGGGAAGTATCTGCCTGCTTTGCCTGTGGAGGAGCCGCCACGCTTGCGTTGGAAGGCTTACCACATCGCTCTGGCAGGTCTTCTTCTCCTCGCCGCGCTGGGTCGTTCTCTGAGTGTGTTCCGTCAGCAGACGGAAAGCGAGGAAGAGAAATTCCCGGCGCGGGCGCTGGCTTGGTTCCGAGAGAATCGTCCTCCACCAAATCTGTACAATACCTACGATTGGGGTGGCTATCTTCTCTGGCATCTTTACCCGGAATACCGCGTATTTATTGATGGCCGCGCTGACCTTTACGGCGACGAGTTCATCGAAGAGTTCCTACGCATTTATCGGGCGGAGAAGGGGTGGGAGGCGGGCCTCGAACGGTATGGAGTCAACACGGTGTTGATTCAGCCATCCGCGCCGTTGGCCAAAGTTCTCCAGCAGTCCGATTCTTGGGCGCGAGCATACGGCGATGAACAGGCCGTGATTTTCATTCGGCGCTGAAGCGCAGTTGGTCGCCGTCGCTCATGCCTCGCGGGCGCATCTTGGTCCTGAGAGTGTGGGGGATGGTGGAAGCGAGGAGAACGCATGGGCAGACACCGCAAGGTTGCTTGTGATCCGATGCCGTTGTGGAAAAACGTTTTCCTAAAACATGTATTCCGTCAGCAGGTGGAAAGCGAGGCAGAGAAATTCCCGGCGGGGGCGCTAACGAAGCCGGTTCAAAGAAATCGTCTCCGCAGAATCGAGACGACAGCTATAATTGGGGCGGCTCTCTCTCCCTAGCATCTTTACCCGGAATACTGCTTGTTCATGAATGACCGCACCGACTTTTATGGCAGTGCATTCGATCGAAGAGTTCCTGCGCATTGATCGGGCGGAGGGGAAGCAGATCGTATGTTATGGGCCAATATCCACTGCCGCGTTGTCGGCGAAAGCGCTACCGCAATCTAAGATGGGTAAAGAGTATAGAGGCGGTTTGCGTTGTTCACCGCTGCGCACTCGCGCGATAAACGCTTTCCGCTTCGCTCAGGTCAGCTCACGTATGGCAGTCAAAACCTCGGCGCTATGCTCGGCAGGCCGGACGTTTTCGAAGACTTTGACGATCTGCCCCTGACGATCGATCACAAAGGTTGTACGCAGAACGCCTTCATAGTTTCGTCCCATAAACTGCTTCTTGCCCCACACGCCGTATTGTTCGCAGACCTTATGGTCTTCATCGGCCAGGAGCGAAAAGGGCAAACGATGTTTCTGTTTGAATCGGGCATGAGAGGCGGGCGAATCGGGACTGACGCCAAGCACGAGGACGCCGGCCTGGAGGTACTCGGCATAATCATCGCGGAAACGGCAGGCCTCTGCTGTACAACCGGGCGTATCGTCTTTGGGATAAAAATAAAGAACCAGTGGCCGGCCGCGAAATTCCGAGAGACGACGCAGAACGCCATTTTCATCCGGCAGGATAAAATCGGGAGCGAAGGTTCCAGAAGGAAGGGGCATAGACCTCTCCTTTTTGCTAATTTTGATGAAAAATATCATAATTATTCTATCACTACCATCTCGAGTTTACAAGGATGAAAAGAGGCCATTTTTTATCGGACAATTTTCTACAGTACAATTAGGCTAAGCTTGGGATGCGCACCTTGCGCGAATCCGCTTTTGTATTCCATCACAACGTTAGGAGCAGCGACTATGAGGAAGGATCTTGAGACTCGCCTGGATGCACTTCTCGCTCAAATGACTCTGGCAGAAAAGGCTTCGTTGCTGGCCGGGAAGGACATTTGGCATACAACGCCGATAGAGCGGTTGGGCATTCCCTCCGTAGTAATGACCGATGGTCCCCATGGGGTGCGAGCGGCAAATCCGGAAGTTGGTCGCCAGAGTGGGCCGGCTACCGCTTTCCCGAGTGGAATCTCGATGGCCGCCTCTTGGAATACGGATTTGATCGAACGGGTTGGGCAGGCGTTGGCGGAGGAAACGCGCGGGATGGGTTGTGATATTTTACTGGGCCCGTGTGTGAACATCATCCGCTACCCCCTAGCCGGACGTAGCTTCGAGTCGTTCTCCGAGGATCCCTACCTGGCCGGACGCATCGCTGTGGCCTATATTCGCGGCTTGCAAAGTCGCGGCGTGGGCGCCTCGCTTAAGCACTACGCGGTGAACAATTACGAAGAGGAGCGTTTCCGCGCCAGTTCGAATGTGGATGAACGCACTTTGCGCGAAATCTACCTGGCGCAGTTCGAGATGGCGGTTAAGGAAGCGCAACCCTGGACGGTGATGTGTTCGTACAATCGCGTGAATGGTGTGTATGCCAGCGAACATGCGCATTTGCTTCGAGAGATTCTGAAGGAAGAATGGGGATTCCAAGGAGCGCTTATTTCGGATTGGGGAGCGACGCATAATGGATTTCAGGCGGTGGCTGCCGGGCTTGATCTGGAAATGCCTGGGCCTGCCAAGTACCTGCGTCTGGTCGGTGAGGCCGTAGCGAACTGGCAGATTGATCCATCGTTGATTGACGACGCTGCGCGACGCGTCCTGCGGCTGGTTTTCCTTTCCGGCCGTATGGATGGGAAGGTCGCTAAAGGCGCGGTCAATACACCGGCGCACCAACGATTGGCGCGCGAACTGGCCGAAGAGGCCATCACCTTGCTCAAGAACGAGGGCGAGGTGCTTCCGTTGGCAGATAACGTGCGTTCCATCGCCGTGCTTGGCCCGAATGCGGCGGAGGCGGTTATTGAAGGCGGCGGAAGTTCGCGGGTTGAGCCTCCCTACCGCATCAGTCCACTCGAGGCGTTGCAGAACATGGTTGGGAAGCAGGTGCGCCTGGTACACGAACGCGGCTGCGACAACTATGACGAACCATTCGATGTCCCCTTATCTTGGTTAGGAGGGAAGGGGCTGAAGGCGGAATTTTTCGCTACGCCAGATTTCCAAGGCGAGCCACTCGCGACACGCGAGGACACGAGACCGGAATTCTGGCATCACGTGAACTGGTCTGCCGAGGCTTGGAAACCGCTGGCTGCGCGCTGGAGTGGTACGCTGACTTTGCCGCAGGATGGGCTGTACCGCTTTGTCCTTCGCCATGCCGGGCATGTGCGCCTTTACTTGGATGATAGGCTGATTCTGGAGAGCGAAGCAGGCCAGGGAAGTCCGGCAAAGGCAGAACGCCTGTTGCGTGCCGGCGCGCATGGGTTGCGACTGGAGTATGTGCGGCGCGAGGAAGAAGAAATTATCGCTTATCGGCTGGGGTTGGGTCAAGTGTTTCCTGCAGGGGAGGACCGGCGTCTGGAGCAGGCCGTGGAACTGGCGCGAAGGTGCGATGTGGCGCTGATCTTCGCGGGTTATCCGGAGGGGTATGAGAGCGAGGGCGTTGATCGTCCGCACATGGATCTGCTCGGCGGACAGAACGCCTTAATCGAAGCGGTCGCGGCGGTTAACCCCAAGACGGTGGTCGTGTTGAACGTCGGTGCGCCGGTAACCATGCCCTGGGCGGATAAGGTCGCGGCGATTCTGCTGGCCTACTATCCCGGCCAAGAGAATGGCAACGCGGTTG
The DNA here is from genome assembly GCA_034436015.1 of Anaerolineales bacterium. Taxonomy (GTDB): domain Bacteria; phylum Chloroflexota; class Anaerolineae; order Anaerolineales; family Villigracilaceae; genus DAOTVX01. The sequence continues at coordinate 90,166 of DAOTWG010000019.1, read as the reverse complement.
CCCGCGTCCTGTTGGGCAAAGTGAATCCGTCGGGGAAGTTGCCGGTGACCTTTCCTCGCCGTTTGCAGGATAGTCCTGCCTACCTCAACCGGCCCTATCCGGGCTGTCGTGAGGTCAACTATGGCGAGGGGATTTTTGTCGGGTATCGTTATTTCGATCATGCTCAGGTAGAGCCGTTGTTCCCCTTTGGGCATGGCCTGTCATACACTACGTTTCAGTATAGCGATCTGCGGGTGCCCAAGAGAGTGAAAAAAGGCCAGCCGGTGGTTGTCTCGTTGAAAGTCAAGAATACCGGCGCGGTAGCGGGCAAGGAGGTGGTGCAATTGTATGTTGCTGATGAAACAGCGTCTGTGCCTCGTCCGCCAAAGGAGTTGAAAGCCTTCGCGAAGGTGGAATTGAAGCCGGGGCAAAGCACAGAAGTGACGTTTACCCTGGAGGAGCGTGTCCTTTCCTTCTACAATCCCTATGGCAAATCCTGGGTGGCCGAGGAAGGAAAGTTTGACGTGCTGATTGGATCATCTTCGCGCGATATTCGCCTGAGGGGGAGTTTCATGCTGACAGGATAACCCTCGGTGCCTGAGCTGCCCCGTCTCTAGCCGGCGTGAACGGCGAGGAGGGTGCTCAGGTCCTCCGCAATCAAATCAGGCGGCGGATTCCAGACCGCCGCCTGTGCGCGTCTGCTGACCCCGCTTAGGACAAGAGCGCACGGCAAGTCGGCTGCCTGTGCCGCGGCGATGTCTGTCTCTAGGCGGTCGCCAACCACCAGAGTAGCTTCCTTTGATGTTCCGAGCCGCTGGCGCGCCAATTCGAGCAAGTGCGGCGCTGGTTTCCCCGCGTAGATCGGCTCAATGCCGCTTGCGGTGGTTACTACAGAAATCCACGCGCCGGCACCAGGAATTTCACCGCGGGGAGTTGGAAAAGTCTTATCCGGGTTTGTGGCGTAGAAGGGCGCGCCGCGACGGACGAGCAACGTTGCCTCCACCATCTTTCGAAAGTTGATTTGGCGGTCAATGCCCATAACAACAATTTCTGCCTGCTCTGCCTCTTCCAAGGAGACAATCTGAAAACCCTTTTCCTGCAAAGCGGCGAACAGACCTGTCTCGCCAACGGCGAAGACGCGCCGCCCCTGGCAAGGAGCGAATTGCCTGGCCAGCATATCCGCCAGTGCCAACGAGGATGTGATCACCTGCCAGGGTTCTGCTTGCACGCCGAACGCGGCCAACCGCGCCACATATTGCTCCGGGGTCCTTGAGCCGTTGTTCGTAGCGAAGACGAAACGCAGTCCGCGCGCCCGCACATGCGCGAAGATGGCCGGCAAATCGCCGATCGGCGCGTCGCCGCGCCAGAGAACACCATCCATGTCGAGGATGAGGGACTGGATATGGGAAGGAATCATAATGATGAAGATCTTGCTGGCGAACCCTCAAGGGCAATGTTCCCCGGATTGGCGAGAACGGCGAGTGGCTTCCCCCCTACTTTTTCTCTGCTGGCACTTCGAGCACCTGATCTACCAGGCCGTACTTGACGGCGTCCGCCGGCTCCAGATAGAAATCGCGATCGGTATCGCGTTCAATGACCTCCATCGGCTGGCCGGTATGTTTGGCGAGGATTTCATTCAAGCGGCCCTTCAGACGCAGAATTTGTTTGGCCTGGATTTCGATATCGGTGGCTTGCCCCTGCACGCCGCCTAGCGGCTGGTGCATGTGAATGGTAGCGTTCGGGAGCGCGTAGCGCCGCCCCTTCGTTCCGGCGGCCAGCAACACCGTGCCGAACGAAGCCGTCACGCCGACGGCTACGGTGCTGATAGGATTAGAAATCATTTGCATCGTGTCGTAAATCGCCAGGCCCGAGTAAATGGCACCGCCCGGCGAATTGATGTACATTTGAATTTCTCGCTCCGGATCTTCGCGGTTCAAGAACAACAATTGCGCTACAACCAAGTTGGCAATTTGATCATCAATCGGCATCCCGACAAAGATAATGCGCTCTTTAAGCAGGAGGGAATAGATATCGTAAGCGCGTTCCCCGCGACCCGATGTTTCGATGACCATGGGGATTACGTTTTGCATATGTGAAAGGGACATAGGAATCTCCGTAAGTGAACTAGCTTGGATTCCGCGACCGAAGGCGATAGCAATAGCGCTGCGAGCCGTCGCGGTTGAGGTGGGATCTGACAGAACACGACGACATGATGCCGTCTGAATCATGATGCGTCCGATGGCAGGGCGGTAACCGATGGGGCTACAGCTTCTTCTGCGCCCGACGCGCTTTCTTTAGCAGAGCCGTTCGCTGTCTCGCTTTTTTCTGTCGATTCCGGTCGTTCGCCGCGTCCAATGGCGACCAGACGATCACGCACGGCTTGCCGCCAGGCCTGGCGAATGGAGAAGGTGATCATGGCATCGGTTTCTTTGGCGTTGGGTTTGCGATGTTTCCTGCCAGACGATTGCTGTTTTGCTTCCAACCATTCGTGCAATACGCCGTTGAGAATGGATTCGACATCTTCCTTAGCGACTTCCACGTGCTCTGCCTCGCCTACTTTTTCCATAATAAGTTTGCGTTCAAGGGCAACCTGAGCATGTGGCCGAATTTCCTTTCCTACAAATTCCTCCAGCGTCATCTCCCGGGATTTGAGGTAGGTATCTAAGTCTTGCCCCTTCTCCTTCAGATTGGCCCTGAAAGCCTCTAACAGGTCTTCAATTTGCTCCTCCAGCATTTGTGGCGGATATAGCATCGTTGCACCCTTGCGGATTTCGTCCACAACTTGCAAGCTATACTCCAATTCGTAGTCGGCTTTGGAACGGTGCTCGAGGAACTCGGTCACGGCTTTGCGCAACGCTTCCATGGTTTCGAACGGGCCGACGTCCTGGGCAAACTCATCGTTCAGCTCGGGAAGGTCAAGGACGACAATTGCTTGTATTTCCACTTCATGAACGATGTCCCGACCGCGTACTGTATCGTCTTGAACATGATCGGGGTAATGATAGAGAATGGTTTTATGCTCGCCCTTGCGCAGGCCAATGAGCTGCATGGAAAAGCCGGGAAAAGGCTTCTCGTCCGGATTCTGATCGTCTTCCCGTATCAAAACAATCGGAGTTCCCTCTAACAAAGGCGGTTCTTCCGGCGAGGCGCCGGCTTGACGGAAAGCGATTGTGAGGGCAACCAGATCGTCCGCTTGTACAGGGCGATCTTCGGGAACGATGCGCGGCCTGCCATTGCGAATCTGGATGTCTTTCAGATACTTGCTTATCGTTTCCTCAGAGGGGGGCTTCCAAGCATAGGGAACGCGAACAGAGCGATAATCGCCCAGCGAGACCTGCGGTTGGAGGGGAACGACAAACGTCAAGCGCAAGGGTTCACCCTCTTCGACATTGGCCAGGGCGCCGGGGCAGGAAGGATGCAAATCGAGTTCTTGGATTACAGCAGGGTAAACTTCATCCACCAGGGAATCCAGAGCCTCTTCACGGATAACATCTTCTCCAAGATGTTGCACGACCATGGCATAGGGTGCCTTGCCCGGGCGAAACCCGGGAATTTTAACGCGTTCGGAAAGCGCGCGCGCCGCGCGTTTCAAGGCCGTTTCAAACCGTTCTGGTTCGAGCTCCACGTGAACGGTCAGTTGACAATCGTCGCGGGGTTGAGTTTCGATTTTCAATAGCATGCCTCGGACAATGAAATTTTCCAGTGGGGAAGGCGGGATTTGAACCCGCACGCCTTTTGGCACATGATCCTAAGTCATGCCTGTCTGCCCATTCCAGCACTTCCCCAAGCAGGAACTTGCGCGGCAAAATTATAAACGAGAGAGAGATGGGCGTCAACTCGAGCGTAATTGTGGGAGTCTGTTTGCAGCTCGGCGCAGCCCGATGGCGAGCCGATGCAAGTCCTCGCGAGGCCCATAAAAATCGGAGTAATCCGACTCGGGGCGACGGTCTATAGGATTTTCACGAATTAAGCAGGTTAACACCAGCCTTGCGTGTCTGAGGTGCAGGCAATTACCGCGACCTTCGGTTGAAAATCCTTTTCATTTATGGTACACTAAAAAAAGTTTATACCCAAGGAGAGAATTTATGTACGAAGAACCTCTATCCCCCCAGCCCCCTCAACCATCTGCTCCCACAGGCGATGAGAAAGGCCTTGCTCTATTGCAGGCCTTGTCTTGGGCATTATTAACCTGTGTTCCTGGCTTCTTCCTGTCTGTGGTGGGCCGCTGGCGATTGTCGGCATCGTCTTGAGCGTGCTTGGCCTGAAGTCATCGCAACGCACGCTCGCGATCGTCGGCATCGTTCTTTCCGGTCTGGGCTTGCTTGCTACAATCGTCAATGCCGCCGCCGGCGCTTACCTCGGCATTACAAGACCGGAGTTGTTCCAGTTCTATCAATAACGTTCATGTTTTCCCGTTGCTTCCCGCAGGCCTGCGGGAAGCAACGTCTTTGTTGGTGGTTATGACCCTTGCGCTCGAGCAAAGAATCGGAACCCTTTTGCGGGGACGAGGGCAGACTTTGGGGGTGGCCGAATCCTGTACGGGTGGTTTGATTGCTCACCGTCTCACGAATATGGCAGGCTCATCCGAGTACTTCTTGGGCGGGATCGTAGCCTATTCGAATACCATCAAAATCAAACAGTTGAATGTCTCGCCACAAACGCTGGAAGAGCACGGCGCGGTCAGCGAACAAAGCGTGTTGGAAATGGCGCGCGGCGCGCGTCGGGCGCTTGGCGCTGACATTGCTCTCAGCGTGAGCGGAATCGCCGGCCCGGAAGGGGGAAAGGAAGATAAGCCGGTGGGCACCGTCTGGATTGGACTTGCGACGCCAGATGGCGAATGGGCGCGTCGGTTTCATTTCGATGGCGACCGTGAACAGAACAAGGCGGCCTTTTCCGATGCCGCCTTGATCCTGTTGTTGGAGTACCTGCAACGCAAGTCAGAGGCGCCCGGCGCGGCGGTTCCTTGATGCCCTCACCTTGCCGCAGACCAGGGTAAAGCGCACTGTTACAGACTGGCGGAACGAGTTCGAATATGCTCTGTAATGCGCGCCAGGAATTCGGCCAGAGGAATGTTATCCTGCCGCGTTCCATCCCGCACGCGCAGCGAGACCGTGCCGTTTTTCGCTTCTGTTTCCCCAACGATGAGCATATAGGGAACTTTCATCAGTTGCGCTTCGCGAATCTTGGCGTTCATGCGCTGCGCGCTCAGGTCGGCGTTGACACGAAACCCTTCGGCGCGCAGTTGGCGCGCGACGTTCTCAGCATATTCATTCTGATTGTCGGTAATAGGAATGACGCGGGCGTGTTCCGGGCTGAGCCAGACCGGGAAGTTGCCGGCGTAGTGTTCGAGCAGGAAGCCGATGAAGCGTTCGTGGGTGGAGAGGGGGGCGCGGTGGATGCAGAGCGGCGTCTCCTCGACCCCGTCCTTGCTCATGTACTTGAGGTCGAAGCGCGCAGGGATGGCGAAATCCACCTGATTGGTCGCCAGGGTAAATTCGCGACCAATGGCCGACCAGATTTGTACGTCCACTTTGGGGCCGTAGAAGGCGGCCTCGTCCTGGGCTTCTTTGAAGGGGACGTTGCCGTTGATCAGGGCGCGCCGCACCATGTCCTCTGTCTTGAGCCACAGGCGTTCGTTATCGACATACTTCTTACCTAACCCGGCCTTACTATGCAGACTGAGGCGCATGACGTATTTCTGAATGCCGAACAGGTCGAAGTATTTCTTGTACAGGTCAATGACTGCCATGAATTCTTGCTCGAACTGATCTTCGGTGCAGTAAATGTGCGCGTCGTTCATCTGCATCGAGCGAACGCGCATCAGACCGAAGAGCTCGCCCGATTTCTCATAGCGGTAGCAGGTGCCATATTCGGCCAGGCGGATGGGCAGGTCACGATAGGAACGTGGTTTGGAGGCGAAGATTTTATGGTGCATCGGACAGTTCATCGGCTTGACGTAGTAACGCATGCCTTCGATTTCCATCGGCGGATACATTGACTCGGCATAGTAGGGCAGATGGCCGGAGCGCAGGAATAAGTCTTCTTTCGTCAAATGCGGGGTGCGGACACGCAGATAACCGGCTTTTTCTTCCATTTCCTTGGCTAGTTTCTCCAGTTCCTCGATAATGACCCCGCCGCGCGGCAGCCAGAGTGGTAAGCCGGGGCCGACCTCGTCCTCGAAGATGAAGATTTCCAGTTCCTTACCCAGCTTACGGTGATCGCGAGCTTTCGCCTCTTCGAGCATCTTCAGGTATTGCTGGAGTTCTTCGGGCGTGCGCCAGGCTGTGCCATAGATGCGGGTCAGCATCTTGTTCTTTTCATCGCCGCGCCAATAGGCCCCGGCAATAGATATCAACTTGACCGCCGCCGGATTGATCTGGCGCGTGTTCTCTACGTGAGGGCCGCGACACAGGTCAATGAACGTGTCGTGTTGATAGATGGAAATTTCCGGCTTCTCGGTCAAAGGATTGCCATCCTCGTCGAAAGCGCCTTTCTCTAGACCCTCGATTAATTCCAACTTATACGGTTGATCTTTGAATATCTGGCGCGCTTCCTCTGCCGTGATGACCTTGCGAAGGAAGGGATGACCGCCGGCAATGATCTGACGCATACGCTTTTCGATTTTCTCCAAGTCGGTTTCGGTCAACGGTTGCGGCAGATCGAAATCGTAATAAAAGCCATTCTCAATGGGAGGGCCTATGGTGTATTTGGCCCCTGGGAAAAACTCCAACACAGCCTGCGCCATGATATGCGCGGCGGAATGACGGATACGGTGCAGTAGTGAGTCTTCATAGCGTTCTTCTTGTGTTGCCATCGTCTTTCTCCTTTCTGCGGCCGTCGACTCTCCACAAGATAAAAAATCTCTCGCCCGTGTCGGGGCGAGAGCCAAATGCTCACGCGGTTCCACCCGCTTTGTCCCGCCTCGTAAACCGAGCAGGACATCTCATTCGGCCGATAACGGGGCCAACCGTTTCCCTTACTGTGCGCGCAGGCTGTTCGGGGTCACGCTCACGGGGGGTTTTCAGCGGAGGTTGTCCAGGTTGGCTCTCAGTCGCGGCCGACCCTCCCTGTGGACGCGCCGGTCCGCTTACTCGTCCCGGTCATCGCGTCTGTAAGGTATTATATGCCGGGGAACGGGTTTGTCAATAGCTCTTGGTTGTCGTGTAGGACTTTTCAAAGAAGGATGGAAGGTGAGCCTGCTTTTTGCGCTGCTAGGCCACGCCTGGCAAAGCCGACCATAAGTCAGCAGTACAATTCTATGCTCTTGCGCGCCTGAACAGCCGGGAAAATACCATGATAAAAAAGCCATACCCGATCCCTAACGCCCTTGACAACTCTCTCCTCGTCTAATCTTGTCTAGATGTTTTTCTACAGGAGGAGAACAATGGCGTGGAAACGTTGGGCGGCGATTGGGATGGCTGTTGCGTTCGGCCTACTGGTTGCCGCCGGAGGCGCAGCAGGCGTTCCTGCACGGCGGGCCTGGGGCGCAGGGGTGGATTGCAGCGCAGGCGGAAGAACTCAAGCGGCAGCAGAACCGACAGCGCGCCGCAGCGCAGACCCACCTGCGCCGGAATGAGCGCCAACAGCAGGTGCTCAAGGCGTACCGGCCGCAGATAGGCCAGACAGGTGGTAGAGGACAGCAGCGGTCGTTGCCGAGGGAGGATGACGGCGTGGACGGATTAGAAAAACTGAAGGCTCACAAACGGACTTGGGAATATCGCACAGGGAGAGAACAACTCATGCAATGGAGCGCACAACGCCTAGGTTTGACGATAGATTCCGGTTTTGCCGGCTGGCGGGCGGAGACGATTGTGCGCGCCGCCGAGGAGTTTGCAGATGCGATGGGTGGGGCGGAGAAGTTCCGTCGCGAACTAGGGCCGGTGCGCGTGGTCGTGGATAACACGATGCCCCACGCCGGTCAAGGAGATCGGGGAGAGGTGTGCCTGAAGGCAAATATTGCCCTTGATGGGTGGCGAGTGGTGCATGAATTGGCGCATGCCTGGGACGCCAAACACGGTTGGCGGCTGTCGCGTAAGTTGGAGCGCGCGACGGGCGGGCCATACGGCACGGAAAGGTTCACGTGAACAGCAGCGTCTAGAAGAGTTTTGTGCAGCGAATGATCCTTATCACGAGTTGCCCGGCTGCAACGAAGCTGGTTATGTGTACGGAGATGTGCCGCCGAAGACGTCCTCGGAGAAGTTCAACCGCTTGGAAGATTTTGCCGAGTCCGGCGGCGGCATATCTGTATCCAGAACAAGCAAAACAAGTCGTGCAAGATCAACTGTCAGGATACAAACGACAATTTGACGAGGTGGGCAACTCAGATCTATTTCCACTGTACGAAGCACAAGTGAGTTATGAAGATTATCGGACCACTCTGATGAGGAAAGTATATGACAAAGTGAGGAGGAAGGGATGTCAAGAGTGATGCCCATCGCTTGTCTTTTCATCTTGCCAATCTTATCGGGTTGTAACGGTGTATCCAAAATAGGGGAGGCTCCCTTGCCATCCCCATCAGCACCTTCTGCTCAGCTTCGATTATGGGTGATGGGGGATTGTTGTCGGGTGAACCATGTGGACCGCCATGCTTTTGGGGAATTACTGTTGGAAAAACGACCCACCTTGAAGCGGAAAGCATTCTCAGCGTTCTTGGGATTCTCAGTGATTGCACAATATGTGGATGAGTACCCCTTTGCAAAGAAGGCACACATTGGAGGATGGTGGTGTTCTCCTCTTGTCAAAGTTGAATTTTATCAAGAGACAGGAATCGTATATTGGCTTGTGTTTCGTTTATTTCCCCCCATTCCGTTGGAATCTATTGTGACTCACGACTCACTATGGTCCTCCTGATGCTGTTTCGGTGGTGAATATAGAAAGCGATGATGCCCCTTTGCTCGATGGAGAAGCGTTCTATTTTCAATATCGCATGGTCTTGATGCCCGAGACAAGACAACGGAGTTGGGAATATGAGTTCACACCGACAATGTTGATCGGTAGGGTTGCATACTATGACGAATCCAGTTTCGCAGAGGTAAAATTAGATGGTTTTGTGTATCACGGTTATCCCTGGCGCGGATATGGCAAATATCCCTTATACGAAAGGCGAGAGTGAAAGCATGGGAGAGCGAGCGAGCAAGGCAAGCAGGGTGTGCTCTTTTGCCGTGCGCGCGTTGCCCTGGTTGACGGGGCTTGTGGGGCTGGGGCTGATGCTGGTCGGGTTGCTCCAGCCGGCATGGCTGCCGCGCTGGGCGGCGCGGACGGCGCTATGGAGCGTGGGGTTGACAGCGGCAATGACGCTCGTGCAGCAAGCGCAGGAAGGCGCCGCGCGACGCGGACTCCTACAGGCGCTAACCTTAGTCGCGACGGCAGCGGCAGCAACAACGGCCGGCGGCTGGGCTGGGCACACAGCAACAGGCTGGGCGGCCGGTTGTGGCCTGGCGGCCTGGGCAGTGACGCTTGGCGGGCTGGCGGCAGGCTTCTTGGCAGGATTGGCGGCCGGCTTGCTGGCCAAACGGACGTTCGGCGCCCGGCGCAGCCAGTGAAAGGGGTAGGGCTTTTGATTTGCGTTTTCTGGCTATTCAAGCGCGCTCAAGGGCGTAAAATTGTACTGCCGACTTATGGTCGGCTTTGCCAGGCGTGGTCTAACAGCACAAAAAGCAGGCTAAACTTTAAATCCTTCGAAAAGCCTTAACCTGTTTCCTTGAAAGCGGCTTTCCATTCAGCGGCTACTCTCGCATACGAGCTCTTGTTTCCATTGCACAATTATCATTTTGCCTTCCTTAGAGACCGAATCACTGCGTTCCGCTCGTTGGAGAATGGCGCATAAGGCTGGGTTGAGGAAAGGGGCAGGAGAAGAGACTCGTTGAATCAAACGATGCGCATCTTCCCATCGTGCGAGGCGGGTATAGGCTTCGATAAAAACCAAATACTCCGACAGATCGGATGGGAACAGTTTGCGCTGGAAGGCCTCTTCTCCCCAAACGGCAACCTCTTGCCAGTTCCCGTTCTGGCGTGCCAGGTCCGCCTTTTCGAAGTAGAAACACCAATCATGCCATGGTTCCGAGCCATACAGGAATTCCGGCGGCGTGAACGGTTGCCCTGACGCCGCGACGATTTGGTCCATGTTCGAAAGCGGAAGCGCCATTGCCACCAGCGGCGGTAGGGCGTACGTGTTCAACTGGACGGGGCGACCATTCTGCATTTTATAGATTTGTGTTAAGACGAGATTGTCATCATACTCGGGATGGAGCACCCGCAAGCAAGATGGTGGCCGAAAATAGAAAACGACGACGTGGTTTGTGGAACCGGTAAAATGGGCTACGTCGTAGATGTCGTTGTGGATGGTTTGATCGGGTTCAAGGGACGGCAAGATCGTTCCCAAGCGTGTGGAAAGAGTCTCAACGTCGTACGAAAGATGATCCACGCCATAATCAGCAGGGGCATACATCCAGTTCACCAGAAAAAGGCTATCCCCTCATCGTCCGTATAGGGGAAGGGAAGGTCATCGGAAAGCAAGGCTGTGCCCGGTTGCAGAGCAGGCGCTCGCCACGCCAGTTGCCACGCAAATCGCTTCTGCAACTCGGCCTCCTGGCGGAAAAGGGCAGAATGGTAATACTGATAACCGGCCGCCAGGCCTGCCAGGAAAGCGACAAGAGCGATACCCTGTTCACGCTTGGGAAGCAATTCTACTAGGCCTACAAGCAACAGTCCTACGCCAGGAATATAGGCGAGGGAGAAGCGGTCTGCCTCAAACGAAGGCCCGACGAGGAACCCACCAACGTAACACGGGATGCCGGCAACCGACAGCGCCAGCAGCCCTAATCCAATCCATGACCAGGCCACGTGCTCCTTACGAGCGTTCGAGCTCGCGCTCGGGATATCGTGTGCCAGTCGGCTCATGTAGAGTGTTAGACCGACCACGACGACAATGACCAGGGCGGGGTAGATGGTCTTGACCCGGTAGATGAACTGTCCCAGATTCATCTGCACGGTGTTCTCCCAAGCGCTCACCGTCACCACGCCAAACGCATACCAGATCATTCTCAGCAATTCGGCTACTCCCTGGCCTGGATTGGCGCGAATCGAATCAAACAAGACGGCTTGATGCAAAGCGCTTGTGCCCAGGAAGAGTCGCCAGTACACATAAAGTCCTAACAACACAACAAACGGACTGTAGTAAAGCGCGAGACGGCGCAAGCGGTCTTTCAGGCGAGGGGTTGAGTTTTGCAGAATCCTCCAGAGCAGGAAAGGACGTAATAATTCCAGTCCGACGAAGTATTCGCAGGCGAACATTTGGAGTCCTGCCATAACCAGCGCCCCAAGCAAGCCGGGCCACACAATGCGCGGGCGGCGGACAGCCCAAACCATTACGCCCAGAGAAAAGAAGAAAACGCTCTGCACCAACCAGAAGTAAAGATAGGTCATCGCCAGGGGTTGTTGACTAAAGCCAGGATACACGAGATACAACAGTGCGAGGGAAAAAATCTGGTAAGAATGCTTAGGCCAAACCTGTCGCATAGACCACCAGAGGGTTACCGCTGCGAGATAGCGCGCGAAGATCGCCGCGATCTGCCAGATCAACGGATCAACCCCCAATAGGGGAGTTAAAGTCTTCTCCACATAGATTCGGAGTGGGCGATTGGGCCAGGCGGTAAATTCCTGTCCTCCGAGAAATTGTCGCGGCCAGGCGAATCCCCAGTCATCCCAGTAAAACCCCATGTGTTTCGCGTACAGCCCATAGCACAGAAAAGCCATGACTAGGAGCACAAGAGGAATCGTCCACTCTCGTATGCTTCCGTCAGGGTTATAGAAGGATGCGTTTAACAGTTTGTACCATTTGCTACGGGTGATGGTGGCTTTAAAATTTGAAACCATGGCCATCTCCTCTTCGGAGGTAGATAAGGTCAGGGAGCAAGAGGTTTATCTCTCCGGTATGGGGAGCGGACTGCTAGGGCGCTCATCGGAAAGCGCACCTGTATCTGGCAGATAGGGCATCTCTGGGCCGGGGAGGCCCAGGCATTCGGCAATCGCGGCACGCATCGCGACGCGTTCATCCCAGGGATATTCGGTTGTACCAAAACACATGGACTGTTCGTGGCCTTTCCCACAAGCGATCACGATGTCGCCGGCCTGCGCCAGACGGACGCCCAGTCGAAGCGCCTCGCGGCGGTCGGGAACGCGGAAGAAGGTTTTCCCCTCCACGCCGCCCCGGTTACGCGCGCCGGCGGCCATCTCGGCAAGGATATTGGTCAACGATTCGGTACGCGGGTCCTCGGCGGTCAAGATGCTCACATCTGCCAGTTCTGCAGCGACTTCAGCCATCATACGACGTTTTTCCTTATCCCGCAAGCCGGCCGAACCGAAGATGGCGATGATCCGCCGATCGGTCATCCGGCGCACGGTTGCGAGAGCGGCGCGCAGAGCATTGGGGGTGTGGGCAAAATCCACGATAGCAGTAAAGGACTGTCCCAGATCGATGCGCTCCATACGACCGGGAATACCGCCCATCGCCGCGATGCCGCGCGCAGCTACTGCCGGCGCGATTCCCAACCCATAGATTGCCGCAGTCAGCGCGGCCAAGATGTTGGCGATGTTAAATTCTCCCACCAACGGCGTGGCCACGGTCTGACGAAAACCCTTGCCGATAACCTCAAAACGCATCCCTTGCGGCAAGTATTCGATGGCTTCCGCGCGCACATCTGCTGTCGCGCCCAGCCCATAGCCGACGTTATGGACAGACGCTAGAGTACCGACCACCTCTCGCAGGTAAGGGTAGGAGTCGTCATCGCGATTCAACACTGCCAGACGTGGATTCCCTTGCTCCTTTGTTGGCGTCTCGGCCAGCGATTGAAATAAGCGCGCCTTCGCCGCGCGGTAATTTTCATAGGAACCATGCTCATCGAGGTGTTCATGGGTGATGTTCGTTATCACGCCGATGTCGAACTCGCAGGCATCCACGCGATGCTGTGCCCAACCATGCGAGGTGGTCTCGAGAACGGCATGCGTCAATCCCGCGTTGACCATCATAGCGAGATAGCGTTGTACGTCGTGCGCGTCGGGAGTGGTGACGTGAAAGCCGGTATCCAGCACCTCCTCATCGATGACGGCGTTGATGGTGGAAATCAGGCCCACCCGCAGGCCGGCGGCGCGCAGAACGTGATACAAAAGATTGCAGGTAGTCGTTTTGCCGTCCGTGCCGGTAACGCCGATGACGGTCAAGCGATGGGCAGGATTCCCGTAGAAGGCGGCGGCTAGATAACTCAACACCCGGCGGGCGTTCTCCACGCGCACGTAAGGAACCGGCAGCCCTTCCAGAGGCTTCTCACCAACGATAGCCACTGCGCCTCGCCGAATCGCCTGTGGAATGAAATCGTGTCCGTCGGCCGTGTGACCGCGCATGGCAACGAAGAGATTCCCACTCTCCACTTTGCGACTGTCTATGGCAATGCCGCTCAACGGAACATCCGGCGGCCTGGAAGGGGAAAACGGCGTCGGCAAACCTGCCAGAACAACGCGCAGCGAGGAGGAAAGTGAGGAGTTCGTCGCGGTGCCCATCTCGTGTCGGGAGGAAGGTATCAGAAAGGGAGGATTGAAGAGGTTAGAGATGTATGGGCTGCCCAAGGACGGCGCGGGCGGCTTCCATCAGTGTTTCACTCAAGGTAGGATGCGCATGAACGTTGTGAGCGATGGATGCGACGCTCAGTCCGGCGCGTGCTGTTAGCGTCAGTTCGGGTAAAAGTTCGGTGACTTCTGGCCCCACGAGGTGTGCCCCAAGCAGGCGATGGGTATTTTCCTCGACCACGAGTTTCACCCAACCGCCATAATCGCCCAGGGCAAGGGCTTTGCCGTTGGCCTGGAAGGGAAAGCGCACGCTTCGGATGGCCAAGCCTCGCTCGCGCGCTTGGGCCTCAGTTAACCCGAAGGAAGCCACTTGCGGTTGGCTATAGGTAGCGCGCGGCATTTGCTCGTACTTGAGAGGGTCAGGACTCAAGCCGGCGATTCGTTCGGCGCACAGGACGCCTTGCGCCGAGCCAACGTGCGCCAACATCAGTTTGCCGGTCACATCGCCGATGGCCCAAACGCCCGGCGCATGGGTTGCTAGGTATTCATCTACCTCGATAAAACCACGAGCGTCCGTTTGAACGCCGAGATTCTCCAGCCCGAGATTGCGCGAGTTGGGGCGAAACCCCATGGCCAGAAGCGCTTGTTCTGCCTCTAGCGTCGTCGTTGTGTTGCCGGCGGTCAGTGTCACGCGGACACCGTCTGCGGTGGTCTCGACCGCTTCTACCTTATGGGCGGTCAACACGCGCACGCCGCGCTTCCGGAAGGCGCGTTCCAATTCCGCTCCGATTTCCTCGTCCTCGAGCGGGACAAGGTGGGGCAACATTTCTACCAGGGTGACTTCGCTGCCATAAGCGTTCCACAGCGTGCCGAACTCAACTCCAATTGCCCCGCCGCCGATAATGACGACAGAGCGGGGTAAACGTTCCTGCACGATGGCTTCTAGGTACGTGAGCACGCGTTTTCCGTCCACCGGCCAACCGGCAGGAACGGCGGCGCTGGCGCCCGTCGCGATGACCAGATGGGCAGCCTGCAGCTCCAGCGAATCCCCTTCGGCGGAGCGGACATGAACCGTAGCCGGCGCCGCGAAAAATGCCTCCCCCTCATACACGGTGACGTTGTTTTTGCGCAACAGGAACCCTACTCCTTTGACCAGCCGTTCGGTCACCTGTCGCGAACGTCTCACTGCTGCTGCGTAGTCTGCTTGCAAAGCTTCGCCGCTGACGCCAAACTCGCGGCCGCGCTGGCGTAGCGCGTAGGCAATCTCGGCGTTCTTGAGCAGCGCTTTCGAGGGAATGCAGCCAACGTTCAAGCAGACGCCCCCTAACCAGCGGCGTTCCACAATGGCGGTCTTCAGGCCTAGTTGGGCCGCGCGGATGGCCGCGACATAACCGGCCGGCCCCGCTCCGATGACGAGAACATCGTATGGGATGGACATGGATACTCCTGAAACGCGCCTGACGCTTTGCCTTGCCTTCTTTGAAGGCGAGAGAAAGGATAGCCGGACGCCGTAATCATACCATGAAGAAGGAGCAGTTGTCGGTCTTCCTTCCTCCCCACTGACGCGGCATAGGCATTCCCTGTGGGAGCCTCGTCGTTGGCAAACCCCTTGATAGGAGCCACAATGTGCATGGTTTCGCGGGTCGAAGCAAATTCGCGTGTGGAGCACGCTCCTGCATGAGAAAGGCGCATGGCGCGGCCGGTACGGTCAATTTTGGGGCAATGATAAAACTTCGTGAGCGTGCCTTCTCCTAGCGCCCATCGGCTCCGTGCAATCGGCGCCGATTTCCTGCGGGAACTATTCGCCTGGCGGTGATTCCTCGGCGCCGATCATCCGCAGAAATTCGCGGACAACATGGGGGTCGAACTGTTTGCCGCTCTGCTCGCGCAGGTAGGCAATGGCCTCCGCGCGCGGCCAGGCTTTGCGGTAGGGGCGGTCGCTGATCAGGGCATCGAACACATCCACGACGGCGAAGATGCGGGCCGAAAGCGGGATTTGCTCGCCTTTTAGGCCATAGGGGTAACCGCTGCCGTCCCAGCGTTCGTGATGGAAAAGTGGAATGTCGAGCGCAAGACGCAAGTAGGATATTGGCGCGAGCATATCGTACACTGTTTGGGGATGGGAGTGCATGATCTTCCATTCCTCCTCGGTTAACGGACCGGGCTTGAGCAGAATGGGATCGGGAATAGCGATCTTGCCCATATCGTGGAGCAAGGCGCCGCGGCGGATGTGTACCAAGTCAGCCTCGCCGATTCCCAAACGACGCGCCAGCGCCAACGTCATTTCGGTCACGCGGTGAGAGTGGCGTTCCGTCTCGTGTTCGCGTAGGTCAAGAGCTTTCGACCAGCCTTCAATGGTGGCGTCGTAGGCTGCTTCCAGTTCGAGGGCAGCGCGCTGCAAGCCGACGTACATCTTTATATTGTCCAGCGCGATAGCGGTCTGACTGGCAAGCGTCTCGGCGAAATCGGTCCACTCTCGGTTCGGGGTGAACGGCGAGCGGTGATAGAATTCGACAACGCCGCGCAAACGCCCCTTG
Source organism: Anaerolineales bacterium (assembly GCA_034436015.1). GTDB lineage: Bacteria > Chloroflexota > Anaerolineae > Anaerolineales > Villigracilaceae > DAOTVX01. The sequence goes on along the minus strand of DAOTWG010000019.1, from coordinate 74,090 downwards.
CTGATCAGCGGCACGCCGTGATAGAAGACGAACGCCTCGTCTGCAAGGTGCGGCAGGGGAATGTCCGGGCGGGTCAGGCAAGAGAGACTCCGGTGTTCGATCAAGACACGACCACCAACACCCTCGCCGGCACGTAACCGCGTCTCGCTAGGGGGACGGTAAAACCCAAGCGAGGCTCGATACGTCAGCGTCTGATCCGTTTCATCGAGAGTTAGAACAGCGATGGCATCCACTCCCAATTGAGCCTGCATGTGACTGAGGAGAATGTCGAGCAGGGCGCGTTGGTCGGTAACCGTGCTGATGGCTAGATCAATTGCGCGCAGGGCGGTCAACCGTTGCACATGTCGTTCTGTTTGCTCATTCAGGGCGGCGCGCTGGATGGCGCTCGCGGCAATATCCGCCAAGGAGTTGAGCAGGCGCATGTCCCTGGGGGTAATCTCGCGCGACGAGGCGATGGCGGCCAGCCCAATGATGAAACCTTGCGCCACGAGAGGCACAGCGGCGATGGCCGGAATATCTTGCAAGGCGCCAGGAAGGAATGCCAGCGCCGTCTGCGGCGGTTTGTTGTTTAGGTAGGGCTGGCCCTCTCGTAGGATATCTGCCAGGCCCGGCATGGTCAGCGACAAGCGCACACCGCGGATCTTTTCGGCTACGCCGCTGGCGGCCTCGATGACCAGCTCCTGATGTTCAAAATCGGTGAGGGCAATGACCGCGCCGCTGGCAGGAAACGCGTGGGTCAAGTGCTCTAGCACGATCGGGAACATCTCCGTCCGGTTGCGGGCTGCCCGCAGCGCTTGGGAGAGGCGCATCAAGGCGGCCAGTTCATCCGCGCGGCGTTGTGTTTCTTCTAATAGGCGAATGCGTTCGATGACCGCTGCCACCAAGCCGGCCAGTGAGGTCAACAGCCGCTCCTCTTCGACTCCAAAGGCGTTCCATTCAGGGCTTTCCACGTTAATGACGCCCAGCGTCCGACTACCGACCTTAAGGGGAACGCAGAGCTCGGAACGCGTTTCCGGAAACACTTGACGGTATCGCGGGTCGGCGCGTACGTCGCCGCAACGCACTGTCTGCCCGTATTGCGCTGCCCAGCCAACAATGCCCTCTCCCAGCGATGGCGCCAGGGCGCGCAAGCGAGTCAGCTCGGCCTGTAATGTTTTTTTGTCCAGACCGAGGGTATTGTGGGCAAAGAGGGAAAGCCTCTCGCCGCTTTCGTCAATCAGGAAGATGGTGGCATTTTGCCAGCGCAACAGGCGTTGTAACGCCTGCATTGTTTGTTGCCCAACGGTCTCCAGCTGCGTGGCCTGACTCAGCGCCAGACTGACCTCATAGAGCGTTTCCAATTCCTTGGCGCGCCGACGAATCTGCGTTACCCGGCGGGCGTTCTGTAGCGCCAGTGCTGCCTGGCCGGCGAAGGCTTTCAATAATTCGACATGCTCGGCCGTGTAGAAGCCTACCTGGTCGCTGTCTACCGAGAAAAAGGCAACCACCTTATCGTCTATGAGAATAGGCGCGCCAGCCCAGGAACGAATGTGGGCGCTTGCCTCCAGATCAATCCAGCCAGGAAAGGCGCGCACGTCTTCGATGACACGCGGCGTTCGGTGTTCCAACATCCACCGCAGGTTGGGCGTGGCGTCCAAATCGAACGTCAGCCGGGCGATTAGTTCGGCCTTGCCGTATTTCTCGTATCCCCTGCTGCGGATAATGGTCGCGGTGCGCTTCTCCTCATCCACGGTCATGACGCAGGCGGTATCGTACGGAACAACCTGGTGCAAGGTATCGAGCAACTCATCCAACACGGCTTCGGTATCGAGCGCGCGGCTCAACGAGGCGCCGGCTCCTAGGGTGTCGCGCAGGGATTCAGCCAGTTCGCGCTGACGACGTTCGGCCTGGTACAGACGGGCGTTCTCGATCGCCGCGCCGGCGTATGCCGCCAGCATCTCCAGCAGATGTTCATCCTCTTCGCTGTATAGGTTGGGAGTATACGATTGGACAGAGATGGCGCCAACGACTGTTTCGCCAACAAGCATCGGGACGACGAGCATCGAACGCGGTTCACGCCCGCTGCCGAAATGCACTAGTTCCACAGGGCGCTCCTTGCGATAATCTTGCAGGCGCAGGGATTCGCGCTGCCGGATGACCAGGCTGGAAATGCCTTGCCCAAAGGGGATGCGCATCGAGGGGTAACGTTTGCCGCCTTCCCACAAGTACACGGCGTCAATGACTTGGTGGGTGCGATCGTACAGAACAATAGTGAACGTCTCGGCAGGCATGAGTTGGGCGACAGCGCGCTGAGTAGCGGCGTATATGGCTTCCAGATCGAGGCCGGCGGCGCTGATTTCCTGCCCGGCGCGGTGCAGCACGGCGCGTCGTTTGGCGGCGCGAACGGCATCCTGGTATAAGCGCGCGTTCTCGAAAGCAATCGCCGCTTGCGCGGCCAGGGTGGTGAGCAAGCGCTCATCGGTTTCGCTGAAGGCATTCTCCTGCTCACTTTCGATGGCGATAACTCCCGTTGTCTGTTTGCCCAGCTGGATGGGCACATACAACCCTGAGCGCATGCCGGCGAAGGACGCCACGTAGCGTTTGTCGGCCTGGACGTTTGCCAAGCGCAGGGCCCGACCATGCTGGAAGGCCCAACCGCTCAATCCTTGCTCAGGACGGTTAACGAGGCGGCTCAGCCGTTTGATTTCCCGGGACAGGGCCTTGGCAGCCAAACCAGGCTGGCTCAGCGCGAGAAGTTCCAGCCGATCTTGCTTGGCGTTGTAGAGGCGAATCGCGGCATGATGCCAGGCGAGCCGTTGAGAGAGCACATCGAGCAAACGCTGGGCGATTTGCTTGGGCTCCAGCAGACGGCTTAAGGTCAAGCCGGCCTCATAGAGCACTTCCAGTTCTGCCAGATGGCGCTGAAGCGCTTCCTCGGCCCGTTTGCGTTCGGTGATGTCTTCGTAGGTGCCCAATACGCCGCGAATGTTTCCTTCCGCATCTACCAGCGGCACCTTGCTGGTGCGCAACCAGATGGTGCGGCCGTCTGGCGTGGTCTGCGGTTCCTCGTAGTTAAGTTTGGGCAGGCCGCTTTTGATGACCGCGCGATCGTCGGCGCGATACCTTTCGGCCTGCTCCTTCCATGCCAGTTCGAAGTCGTTCTTGCCGATGACTTCCTCGGGGGCGCTCAGGCCGGCATCGCGCGCGAAGGGGTGGTTGCAGCCAAGATACTTCGAGTCGCGGTCTTTCCAGAAAACGCGCACCGGAATGGTATCGAGCACTAGTTGCAACGTCTGCCGCGATTCGCGCAGCGCCTGCTCGGCGCGCTTGCGTTCGGTGATATCCTCAATCGTGGTCTGGACGGCGACGAGGCGTTGCGCCTCGTCAAGCACAAAGAAGTCGTAGATCTTGAAGATACGATGTTCCCCTGCTTTTGTACAAAATGTACGTTCGCTCCCTTCCACAAAGGGTTGACCGCTCTGTTTTTTGCGCTCGAACGAGGCTAGCGCCGCCTCACGCTCGTCTTCTGCGATGAAATCGAAAATAGACTTGCCAAGCACTTCTTCCCGCGAATAGCCAAGCACCTCGCACCAACGGCGGTTAACATCCTGAATCAGTCCTTGCGGCGTCAGGATGTGATAGGGAATAGGCGCGTATTCATATAGCCATTGGAAACGCTGGGCAGAGGCGGCGAGTTCCTCCTCGGCCTTTTTGAGAGCCGTAATGTCGAAAGCGGTGCCGATGGCGGCCGGTTGGCCTTCGTATTCGATTCTGCCGGCGCTGAAATCCACCCAGCGCTCTTCGCCGCTTTTTGTGACGATTTTGATCGGATAATGATCGGGGACGGCCTCGCCTCGTTGGCGTGCCAGGCCACGCTGACGAACCAGATCGCGGAAGTCAGGATGCGCCAGCTCCCAGAAATCCATGCGCGCTAGCTCCTCCGCGCTGTAGCCGGTGATCCTCTCGCAAATCGGGTTAGCGTAGCGAATCTTGCTCCCCTGGTAAATGAGAATAGCTGCGCTGGTTTTCTGGGTGAGGGTGCGGAATCGTTGCTCGCTGGCCTTGATCGCTTCTTCCGCGCGCTTTTGTTCGGTAATCTCTCGTATATAGGCGCCCACGCCGATTCGCCCATCGGGCAAGGCGACTGGGAACTTGCGCGTCTCGTACAGGCGGTTGCCTATGGGTTCGATGGTCACGACCAGACTTTGCTGTTGGAGCGCCCGGCGGTCGCTCTGCCGGCAGACCCGCGCGACGTGCGTCTCCAATAGAGCGAAGTCGTCCTTGCCGAGGATTTCCGCTAACGGCTTTCCCAGAAAACGGCGGTAGGCCTCGTTGACCATGAGGTAACGGAACCGATCGTCCTTGATAAAAGCCATTTCCGTTGCCGCGTTGAAGAACGCCTGATAGCGCGCTTCGCTGGCGCGTAGGGCTTCGTGCAATTTCTGATGTTCGGCTTCGCGTTGCAGATTGACCAAGGCGAATGCCAGATCGTTAGCAACCTCCTGCAGTAGAGTCACTTCTTCATCATCTAACAACCCTAGCCGGTCGCCATAGACGTTCAGCGCGCCAAGCACTTCGCCGCCGTATAGCATTGGGATCGCGGCGAAGCAGGCGAACCCGCGCGCCAGCGCCTCTTTCCGCCAAGGCGCAAAATAGGGGTCGTTGGCAATATCGCGGCAGACGACCGGTTGGAGCGAGCGCAGCGCGGAACCGGTCGGCCCTTTGCCGGTGGGAGAATCGTCCCAGGTTATGACAACCTTATCCAGATAATCGCTAGCCTTCCCTGCGCGCGCAATGACCTTCAGACGTTTGCCGGTTTCGTCTTTCAGCCCTACCCAGGCCAGAACGTACCCGCGCGTCTGGAGCAGAATCTGGCAGGCCTTTTCCAACAACCGCTCCGCGTTCTTTTCATGGTTGATGATCTGGTGGATATCGCCAATGACGCGCAGAATCTGGTTGAGATGGCGCAGGTTTTGTCCCGTGCGCTGTTTGTAGAGCGCTGTTTCGATGCTGAGTTGCACACCGGCAGGGGTTGGCGGCAAGGTCATCCAGGAATAGGGTTCGGTACGCGCTGCCTCCTGAAGCAGCGGTTCCTCGCCTTCAGAAATCAGATAGACGATGGGAATGTCCTGGTGCTGTCGAATCTGGTCGGCGATCTCCAAACCGTTGGCCGCGCCCTCAAGATGGAGGTGCAGCAAGATGACGTCCGGCTGTTCTGCGCGCGCCAGCGCGGCTACCTGCGCGGCGTTGGTAGCTGGCCCGAGGGGAACATAGCCCTGACGATTCACGATTCCGGCCAGCGACGCGGCCAGGTCTGCCTCACCGACGGCGATCAGCACGCGCGCTTTTGGGGGACCGGGAGTGCGCCGTTTCCGCATGGGCATGGAGGGCTTTACCACATCTTTCACAAGAGGAACTATCTGAATTCCCAGAAGACCCGGGAGCGTCACTCTAATTATAGTCGGTTTGAGTCGTTTCTTCTTCATGTTTCTCCCAAGGAGAATCGCTGCCATGGGCTTGTTTCGTTTTACGCTTTCCCGATTCCGCCTTATAATTGCGCCGTTACAGACGTTCCCACATCGTTTCGGGAGGAGGCTGTATGAGATACGGCTATTTCAACGATCCCCGGCGTGAATATGTCATTACGCGTCCCGATACGCCTCTACCCTGGATTAACTATCTAGGTTGTGAGGCGTATTTCGCCTTGATTTCCAACACTGCAGGTGGGTACTCTTTCTACCGCGACGCGCGTTTGCGCCGTCTGACGCGGTATCGCTACAACAATGCTCCGCTCGATATGGGCGGCCGGTATCTTTACCTGCGCGAGAACGTCACTGGCGATTATTGGTCGCCTACCTGGATGCCGGTGCGGAAGACGTTGGATGAATACGAATGCCGGCATGGGTTGGGCTATACTGTCATCCGCTCGCGCTACAAGGACGTCGAGGCGACAATACGTTACTTCGTGCCGTTGGGCGAAACTCTGGAAATCTGGGAACTGACGCTGGTCAATCACAGTTGCGAAATGATAGATCTTTCCCTCTTCTCGGTTATTGAGTTTTGCCTGTGGGATGCCTGGGATGATGCCACGAACTTCCAGCGGAATTTTTCTACCGGCCAGGTCGAGGTGGACGGCAGCGTGATTTACCACAAGACCGAATATCGCGAGCGACGCAATCACTTTGCCTATTTCGCCTGCTCGGAACGGCTGCAAGGTTTCGATACCCAGCGCGAGGTTTTCCTGGGGCCTTACCGTGGCTGGGATGCGCCGAAAGCGGTGGAGGAGGGTCGCTCTGCAAATTCCGTGGCCTATGGCTGGCAGCCAATTGGTTCACACAACGTCCATGTCGTCTTGCGTCCGCGGGAAAGGCGGCGCATCGTCTTCCTTCTTGGCTACCACGAGAATCCGCCAGATGCCAAGTTCGATCCGCCCGAATCCCAGACAATCAACAAGCAAACCGTAACACCGATTCTGGCGAAATATCTTCAGCCCAAGAATGTAGAGAAGGCTTTCCGCGCCCTGCGCGCCTACTGGGAGGATTTGCTCGGCAAGTTCCAGGTGGATACGCCGGACATTCACGCGAACCGCATGGTGAACATCTGGAATGCCTATCAGTGTATGGTGACCTTCAACATGAGCCGTTCCGCCTCCTACTTCGAGAGCGGCATCGGGCGCGGCATGGGCTTTCGTGATTCGAATCAAGACCTGCTTGGCTTCGTTCATATGATTCCGGAACGGGCGCGCGAACGTCTCCTTGACCTGGCGGCCACACAGCTTAAGAATGGGGGTGCGTTTCATCAGTACCAACCGCTGACCAAGCGCGGCAACAACGACATCGGCTCGGGCTTCAACGATGATCCGCTCTGGCTGGTGCTGGCTGTTGCCGCTTATCTGAAAGAGACCGGCGATTGGACAATTCTCGACGAGGCAGTGCCCTATGAGAACGAACCGGGCAGCGAAATGCCGCTCTATGAACATCTGCAGCGCGCGCTCCAATATACGTTGGACCGCCTCGGCCCCCATGGTCTTCCGCTCATTGGCCGTGCTGATTGGAACGACTGCCTCAACCTCAACTGTTTCTCTGATACCCCTGGCGAGTCCTTCCAGACGACCACAAACAAAGATGGCAAAGTGGCCGAAAGCGTGTTTATTGCCGGCCTGTTCATCCTCGCGGCAAAGGAGATGATCGCTATCGCCGAGCGCCATGCTCCCCGTCTGCAGAACGCTTCGTTCGAGGTGCGTTCTCTCGATTTCTATCGCGCGGCCATTGAGCGGATGGAGCGAGCGGTCTGGGAGGCGGGTTGGGATGGCGAATGGTTCCGCCGCGCCTACGATGACTTTGGCCGACCCGTTGGCTCGAAAGAAAACGAGGAAGGAAAGATCTTCATTGAGCCGCAAGGAATGTGCATTCTGGCCGGCCTGGGCTTGGAAGATGGCCGAGCGGTCAAGGCGCTCGATTCGGTCGCGAAGCATCTGGCCACGCCGCACGGCATCCTTTTGCAACAACCGGCCTATAGCCGCTACTATCTGCACTTGGGCGAAATCTCCTCTTATCCACCGGGTTATAAGGAGAATGCTGGCATTTTCTGCCACACCAATCCCTGGATTATGATCGCCGAAACGCTGGTTGGGCGCGGCGACCGGGCGCACGATTACTATTTGCGCATCAACCCTTCGGCGCGCGAGGAAATCAGCGACCTGCACAAGTGCGAACCGTATGTCTACGCGCAGATGATCGCCGGCCGCGATGCTCCCACACACGGCGAAGCCAAGAATTCCTGGTTGACCGGCACGGCAGCCTGGAACTATGTTGCTGTTACGCAATACATTCTCGGCATCCGCCCAACGTACGATGGCTTGGAAGTCTGCCCGGTCATTCCACCGACCTGGGATGGGTTTACCGCCACGCGGCTTTATCGTGGCGTGCGTTATGAAATTGTGGTCAAACGCGCCGGCCCCGGCAATCAGGTTTCGCTACGGGTGGACGGACAACCGTTGGCAGGGACGATCGTCCCCTGGTCGGCTGCCACCGCAACGGTGCGCGTGGAAGCGACGCTACACTGATGTGTTCTACTCCCTTCACTGCTCAAACCGACTCCGGCAGGCCGGAGCCTGTTTGCCTGACAGCATGTTCGAGGTAATGCCATGACGAATTGCCATCGCTGGTTTGTCTCATTCGTTTCCTTATTCCTTTTCCTTATTCCGACCGGTTGCGGGGGAGGCGGGGCCAGATCGGCCACTCCTACGCCCTACCCCACGCCAGTGCGGACGGTTTATACCGTTCAGCGTGGTCGCATGACCTTAGAAGCGACGCTGGTCGGACGGATACTGCCGCTCGCGCAACAGAGCGTGTCCTTTTCGATAAGCGGCCGCGTGGGCGAAGTCTACGCGACGGTTAACGACACGGTCAAGGCAGGGCAGCTCCTGGCCGAGTTGACGGAGACGGCGGACTTGCAAAAGAAGGCCGAAGAGGCGCGCCGTGCCATTCGCCGCGCGGAAATCCAGCTGGAGATCGCTCGTCTCTTGTTGGAACAATATCGCGCCCAAGGGCGATCTCCTTACGAGATCAAAATCCAGCAACTCCAGGTGGAACTGGCTGAAATGGACCTCACTGCCGTGTATGAAAGTTTGGGCCTTGATCCACAGGGCGATGCACTGGCGCAACTCGACGCGCTTGTGGAGCAAGGGCGCGTGTACGCGCCGATTGACGGCGCCGTCATTGCTGCCGTGACTACCGGCCGCGCCGTTACACCTACCACCCCGGCATTCATCATCGGCGATGTCGGTCAGCTGGAAGTGGTCGCCGAACTCGAATCCAGCCGCGCCGATGACCAATTGAAGGAGATGTACGAGGGAATGCCGGTGGTGGTAACCCCCAACGTGCGACCGGAACTGCAACTGAAAGGGAAAATACGGCAGTTGCCCTCGCCCTACGGCACGGGAAGCCGCGATGACCGCACGGTGCGTATCGTTCTCGATGAGCCGCCCTCGCCACAAACCTATCAAGCTGGCGACGACGTGACCATCCAAATCGTCTTGGCAGATAAACCCGACGTGTTGTGGTTGCCTCCAGATGCCGTTCGTCAGATAGGTGGGCGGACGTTCGTCGTCATCCCCGGCGAGAATGGCCCACAGCGAGTGGAGGTCGAAATCGGCCTGCGCACATTCAACATGGTAGAAATCCTCTCCGGACTAAAGGAGGGGCAGGTAGTATTTGGCCCATGAAAGCCCTGACTGCTTTCTTTTTGCGCACGCTTGCGGCAGTCGGCATCGCCCTCAAGCGTTTGTTCTCGCAGCCTTTGCTCAGTCTGGCCGCGCTCGCGGGTCTGACGATCGCCAGCGGTTTCATCCTCAGCGTGCCTCTATACGCCGATGGGACCTACTTTCGCCTCCTTCGTGAGGAGATTCTCGGCGGGCGAGGGGTGGACCCGACAACACTGCCGGCCGATTACGCCCCCCTGGCTTTCGTCTTCGAGCTGAACGTGGCCGGTCGCGATAGCCCACAGTGGGAAAAGGCCGTCCCCCTAGATCGTTATCTGAGCGGCGAGGCGCTGGACACGCTCGGGCTCCCTGTGTTACAAGTAGTCCGTCGTTTCCGCACCGATGACTATGACTTTTACCCTCCCGAAGACTGGAATCCAGATGGCCCGCGCTATGCCCTAACTAGCGCATATCTGGCCATGATCGCGCCCTGGGAAGGAGCGATTCAGCTAGTTGCCGGCCAATACCCACAACCTACACCGACCGGAGCCGCGGACTATGTCGTGCAGGCCCTGGCAAGCGAAGACATGGCGATCGCATTCGGTGTGCAAATCGGCGAACGCTATTTTGTGCGCGATGAAAATGTGGACATCCCGGTGGACGTTGTTGGCTTTTGGAGACCGTTGGACCCGGCGGCTGCATATTGGGAAGCGCAGAGGGAGAAGTGGTTGTTCGTCCATCCGGAAAGTTATAGTCGCCTGATCGGTCAACTGGTGACCGACGAATTGCGTAATTGTCGCTGGGCGATCGTCGTTGATGGCGCTCGCCTACACAGCAACGATGTCAACGGTCTGACGCGGCGCATTGATGAAGTTGCCAAACGCGCGGCCACTCTTCTGCCGAGAACCCAACTTGTAGCGTCACCGTTGGAAGCCTTGCAACGTTATCGGGAAAGCACTCCTTTGCTTACCTACCTTCTGTATGCCTTTAGCGTGCCTATTTTGGGCCTGATTCTGGCCTTCGTGAGTCTCGTGGCAGAATTGTTCGTCGGCCAGCAACGCAGCGAGATTGCCGTTCTACGCAGCCGGGGCGCCAGCGCGGCGCAGGCGGTATGGATGGTGGCGTTGCAGGGAATCTTGTTGGGCCTGGTTGCCCTGACGATCGGCGTCTTTCTAGGCGAATGGATTGCTCAAGCAACCGGTCAGGCGCACAGTTTCCTGCGTTTCAGTGCCGGTGGCGACCTGCGCGTTGAGATGACGCCGGTCGCCGGTGGATACGGTCTGTTGGGAATTGGTCTGTTGCTCTTTGTCCAAGTGTTGATTCCCGGTCTGGGGGCGGCATCCAACACAATCATCACCTACCGTCAGGAACGCGCACGCTTCCTGTGCCCACCCTGGTGGCAGCGTCTATGGCTCGACCTGTTCCTTCTTCTCCCGGCTGGCTACGGCTTTTGGATTCTGACTCTGCAGAGCCGACGTGCGCTGAGTGAGGCTGCCAATGTGCCCGATCCTTTGAGGAATCCGCTGCTCTTGTTGGTTCCGGCGGTGGGCATTCTGGCAGTGGCGCTCTTCACCCTGCGCCTGGTGCCGCGTCTGATGGCTTTGCTCGCCCGGGGGTTACAGCGCACGAAAAGCGTTGGGATGTTAATGGCAGCTCGCTATCTGGCGCGCTCGCCGGCGTTCTACAGCGCGCCGCTTGTCTTGCTGGTCCTGACATTGGGCCTTGCGGCGTTTACTGCTTCGCTGGCGCGTACGCTGGATGTTCACCTTGAAAAGCAAATCTACTATCAGGTCGGCGCTGATTTGCAAGTCCACGAGTTGGGGAACACCTTTGTGGGGGAGGCGAAAGACGCCGTGTACACATTCGGGCCGTTGGAAGAACACCTGACGCTCGACGGCGTGCGCGCCGTCACTCGCGTTGGGCGTTACCGCGCCTCCGCATTGACCGGTCGTGGCGCTGCGGATGGGGTATTCCTGGGCATAGACCGCCTGACGTTCCCTTCCGTTGTGCGCTGGCAGGACGACTTTGCCTCTCTGCCGTTAGGCGCTTTAATGAACATCCTGGCTACCACCCCCGACGGCGTGCTAGTTTCGAGCGACTTCTTGCGCCAAAACGACCTTGAGATCGGCGATCATCTGGAAATGAGCATTCAACCTGGTGGAAGGAGTCAGTCTGTCGTGATGAATGCCCTCATCGTCGGCGCCTTTGATCTCTTCCCCACCTGGTATCCTACGCAAGGGCCTCTATTTGTAGGCAATCTGAACGAATTCTTCCTTCTCGCCGGTGCGGAATATCCTCACGAGGTCTGGTTGGCGCTGGCTCCCAACACCGATCCGGAGGAAATCGTCTACGCGATACGCGGCCACACCATCGCCCTCGACTCGAAAGCCGATCAAAGCCGCCTCGTCGAGAATGGACTCAATATCTTCGTGGATCGATGGACATCCGCCGAGTGGAACATCCGCGCCATACAGCGAAGGCCGGAACGACAAGGTCTCTTCGGCCTGCTTTCGGCCGGCTTTGTCGCTTCCGCCATTTTGACAATGACGGGCTTCCTGCTCTACGCCCTGTTCTCCTTCCGCCGTCGTTTCATCGAGATGGGCATCCTGCGCGCCATTGGCCTGACCGGACAACAAATGACGCGATTGCTGGCCTCCGAGCTGGCTTTCCTGATTCTGCTTGGCGGCGGCGTGGGTACAGGGGTAGGTCTTCTGGCAAGTCGTCTATTTGTGCCCTTCCTGCAGATCGGCGCGACGATGCAAGCGCAATATCCGCCTTTCCGCATTGAAATTGCCTGGTTCTCCGTTTTCCAGATGTACCTTTTGTTCCTAGCCTTGTTCTTGATTGCGCTGGCGGCGCTTCTCGCCTTGCTGCGACGCATGCGCATCTTCCAGGCTATTAAACTTGGAGAGACGACATGACAGGCGCCGAACCGTTCGTGCTTTGCGAAAATCTGGTCAAAATTTACCGCCTCACGGCGGATGGACACGCGGGCAGTCCCGTCACAGAAGTCCAGGCGCTTCAAGGGCTTGACCTTGTTGTTTTGCCGGGCGAGATGGTAGGGGTGGTGGGCGCGAGCGGCAGTGGGAAATCCACGCTCCTGAATATCCTGGGCGGGCTTGACCGCCCCACCGGTGGGCGTGTGGTGGTGAATGGAACCGATTTGGGCCGGCTGAGTCCACGGGCGCTGGATGACTACCGCCGCGCCACAGTTGGCTTCGTCTGGCAGTATGGCGGGCGCAACCTCATCCCTTACCTGAGCGCGCGCGAAAATATCGCCCTGCCGCTTTTGCTTGCCGGTCAGGCGGGACGCGCGGCGCGCCGGCGCGCGGACGAACTGCTGGAGATTGTTGGCCTGGGTGGACGAGGCGAACACCGCATGGATGAACTTTCCGGCGGTGAGCAGCAGCGCGTTGCCATTGCCATCGCCCTGGCGAACCGGCCGCGCCTGCTCCTTGCCGATGAGCCAACCGGCGAACTGGACAACGAAACCGCGCAAACGATCTATGCCCTGTTCCGTCAACTCAACCGTCACTTCGCGCTCACCATCATCATCGTCAGCCATGATGTCAACGTTGCCCATCACGTAGATCGCGTCGTCGCTGTGCGCGACGGCAAATTGGCCAGCGAAACGGTGCGCCTGCAGACCGATCACCGCGAGGGACCACAACGCTTCGAGGAACTGGTCGTTTTGGATTCGGCCGGCCGCCTGCAGGTGCCGCGCGAATATCTGGAGCGCTTTCACATCCGTCGTCGCGCTCGCCTAGAGATCACCCCGGAGGGCATCTTGATTCGTCCGCTCGCTATGGAGCATGTAGCTGTTCACGAAGGCCTGGCGACTCCTGGAACAACGGCGGAGGCGCCCCCCTTGCCCGCCGCAGAACAGACGCTGACCGGCCTTTCTCCCCATGGACGCCGCTTTCTGTGCTCTCTGCTTCGCCGTTTGCGTTCTTTGCGCGGCGGACGTCAGGGAAGCAAGGCATGAACCAATATGAGCGCATCCGAATCAAAATACGTCATTGAGACCGAGAATCTCTGGCGCGTGTACCCTTCGCGGAACACAGGGGATGGCGTGGCCGCGTTGCGCGGCGTCTCGCTTCGGATCAAACCGTGCCAGTTTGTGGCGTTACGCGGGCGATCCGGCAGCGGCAAGACCACGTTGTTGAACTGTCTGGCCGGCCTTGACCGCCCGACGTCCGGCGTTGTGCGTGTCCTAGGATGTGATTTGAGGAAATTGACAGACGAGGAACTGGCCTGTTGGCGACGCGACTACCTCGGCTTGATTTTCCAGTCCTTTGGCTTGATTCCCACCCTTTCTGCGTATGAGAATGTAGAACTCATTCTACGTATAAAGGGCGAGGAGCCGCGGACATGCCATCAACGAACGCTGGAATGTCTGGAACTTGTGGGCATGAGCCGCTGGCGCGACCACCGCCCCTACGAACTCTCCGGTGGACAGCAACAGCGTGTGGCCGTGGCGCGCGCCCTGGCCAACCGCGCGTCGCTGATTCTTGCCGACGAACCCACCGGCGAACTGGACAGTCGCAGCGCGCAGGAGCTCTTTGCGCTCTTCCGCTACCTTGTGGACACGGAACGAATCACCCTTCTCATGGTCTCGCATGATGTCCTGGTAGATCAGTATGCTCACCAGGTTTTTCTGCTCCAAGACGGCAATCTTGTCGCTACGAACGGAGAGACGGCAACGTAGTACAATAACGTAGTACAATAAAGTCGCGTACAACAGCGATTCTCTCTGGACGTTTCAGGGTAGTGGAAGTTCGATGGAGTATAGCCGTTCTCCTTTTGACAGCGAGATACTGTTGGAAGCTTTATTGACCAACAGCGCGGACGGCGTGTATTTTAAGGACCGTTATTGCCGTTTCGTTCACCTTAACCAGAAAATGGCAGCCGAGTTGGGCTTTCAGGATGTCTCTGCCTTGGCCGGGAAGAATGAGAGTGAGCTGTTTGGGGAAGAGGTTGGTCGCCGCGCGATGATGGAGGATTTGCATATCATGGAAAGCGGGCAACCTCGCGTGGATATTATCGAGAGTCGTCTGCGCCCCGATGGAAGGCCGCACTGGGTTTCCATCAGCAAGTTTCCCTTACGCGACCGAGCAGGCCGGGTCATCGGGTTGCTGGGCATTATGCGCGAGGTCGATGCGGTCAAACGCATGGAAGCGGATGTGCTTTTTCTTGCCACCCATGACGCCCTGACCGAGTTGCCCAACCGTTCCTTGTTGACGGATCGGATAGAACAGTGCATCGCGCGTGCTCTGCGCCAGCAGATGGTCTTCGCCGTCCTGTACCTTGACCTGCGCGGTCTACAACAGATCAACGACCGCTATGGCTATGACGCCGGGGATAGAGTGCTGTGTGAGGCAAGCCGACGCATACGAGCGACCATCCGCCGCAGCGATACGGTGGCCCGCATAGGAGGCGATGAGTTCGTCGTTTTGCTGGAAGGAGTGCAAAACGCTGTCAATGCTAGGCGGGTGGCCGAGAAAATCCAGCAGAGCGTGGAGCAACCGATGGAGTGGAATGGCCAAGTCGTGCAGATCGGTCTCTCGATTGGTATTAGCCTGTTCCCGGATCACGCGGCGAAGGCAACAGACTTGCTCCATGCGGCCGAGCGCGCGATGTACGCCGCCCGACGTCGCCGCAAGAGCTGCGTCGTCGCGTCAATCCCGTAAAGAGAGTTCTGTTTTGGCACGCGTTCTTCGTCTTCCTGCGGCGATCGGCGCCGCGATACTCATCCTGGGCGAATGTTTGAGATACCTACCTGCGCGCCGGTCATGGGCACACCTTTAAGGTGGTGTAAACGTAAGGCGATAGCCGCTTCTTCGGGAGCTGTGCTCCCACCGCTAAAAGGGAAGCGCGTCGTGAATCTGGTTCGGTGGACTTTGGCAAGAGGTCTGTTGCCATAATCTTTTGACTCTGGAGATTTTCTATGTGCCGATTCACGGGATTGTTTTGTTTGTTGGTGCTGCTGTTGGTTGCCTGTGGACAAACAACACCTACGATGATTCATACCGAGACGACCGCTCCTCCCACTGCGACTCCTGCTGGTCCGCTTTATCTGGACCCGAATCAGCCCATCGAAGCGCGTGTGGAGGACTTGCTTGCCCGCATGACCCTCGAGGAAAAAATTGGGCAGATGACGCAGGTCGAAAAGAACAGCGTGCAACCCGGCGACATTACCAGGTATTTCATTGGCTCGATTCTCAGCGGCGGCGGCGGGTCGCCGGCCAACAACACAGCGGCTGGCTGGTACGCGATGGTCGAGAGCTTCCAGAAGGAAGCGTTGGCCACCCGCCTGGGTATTCCCTTGATTTATGGCGTGGACGCTGTGCATGGACACGGGAACTTACGTAACGCAACCATCTTTCCCCATCAGGTTGGCTTGGGAGCGACGCGCAATGCGGAACTTGTGGAGCAAATTGGCCGCGCGACGGCGGAAGAAATGTTAGCCACCGGTGTTCGCTGGAATTTTGCCCCGGTCGTCGCTGTTGTGCAAGATATTCGTTGGGGACGCGCCTACGAAGGGTATGGAGAGGAGACGTCCCTGGTCGCCGAACTGGGCGCCGCGTATCTCCGAGGATTGCAGTCTATTCCAGAAGGCTACGCCGCGTCGCCGGGGCAGAGCATCTTTGTCCTAGCTACCCCCAAGCATTATATCGGCGATGGCGCAACGGTTTGGGGTTCCTCGCAAACCTACATCCTTGACCAGGGGAACATGCAGCTGACCGAAGAGGTGATGCGTTCCCTACTCCTGCCGCCGTATGCGATAGCCGTTCAAAACGGCGCGATGAGCGTGATGGCCTCCTTTAGCAGTTGGAAAGGAGTGAAGATGCATGCCCAGCGCTACCTGTTGACCGGCGTCCTGAAAGAAGAACTGGGCTTCCAGGGTTTCATCGTCTCTGACTGGCAGGCCATTGATCAGATTGACCCGGATTACTACAAGGCGGTGACAACTGCCATTAACGCCGGCGTGGATATGAACATGGTGCCCTATGATTACGTGAAGTTCATTACCACCATGAAACAGGCTGTGGCGAACGGCGATATTCCCCTGGAACGCGTGGATGATGCCGTGCGTCGCATCCTGCGCGTTAAGTTCGCTCTCGGTCTCTTCGAACAGCCGATGCCTGACCTGTCCTATCGACAGACAGTGCGCTCGGCGGAGCATCTCGAGCTGGCGCGTCGGGCAGTGCGGGAGTCGTTAGTGTTGCTCAAGAACGAAAACAATGCCTTGCCCATCGCGAAAGATACGCCAACCATCTTTGTGGCCGGTCGGGGCGCCGATAATATCGGGATGCAATGTGGAGGCTGGACAATCGAGTGGCAAGGCCGCGAAGGGAATATCACCGCCGGAACGAGCATCCTGACAGCCGTTCGCGCTGCCGTCTCGCCAGAGACGGTTGTTGAGATGAACAGAGGCGGCAATTTCCAGGGGCGCGCGCAAGTGGGCATCGTCGTTGTCGGCGAGAAACCTTATGCCGAAGGTGTGGGCGACGCGGCCGACTTAAGGCTCTCCGCGGACGATGTCAAAATCATCCAGCGCGTGCGTCCGGTGGTGGCTACACTCATCGTGATTATCCTTTCCGGTCGACCGCTGGTCATCACGGAACAATATCCTATCGCCGATGCTTGGGTTGCTGCTTGGTTGCCCGGCACAGAGGCTGGCGGCATTACGGATGTCCTTTTTGGCGATTACCCGTTCACCGGCAAATTGCCCTATACGTGGCCTCGCTCGAACGAGCAGTTGCCGCTCAACATCAATACAGTGGGCGATCGCCAGGGTTGCGACGGACCACTCTTCCCGTATGGCTATGGTCTTGGAGAGGCAGGCAGCCAACCGATTGTGTGGATGGAGTGCCCATAATCCAGAAGGTCTTGGAGGACGAGAAGTATGGATGAAAAACTGATAGAGATTCGCGAGTATCGTGGCACTGGTTACCGCCCGCTGGTGGATTACGGCGCCTGGCGAGTGGCCGTGCTCAACTATATTGATGAAATCCATCCGGCCAACAACAGTCAGATGGAGCGTCACAACGAGACCGACGAAGTCTTCGTCCTCTTACGAGGAAGAGCGATTCTGTTTGCCGGCGAAGGCGAGCACGAAGTGGAAGCAATACACCCGCAGGTCATGGATGTCGGGAAAGTTTATAATGTAAAGCGGAGCATCTGGCATACAATTGTCATGAGTCCCGATGCTTCTGTGCTCATCACAGAAAACAGCGATACCAGCCGGGCCAACAGCGATTATTCCCCTTTGACAGAAACACAACGCCGCTTCCTGCAAGAAACCGCTCACACCACATACCCCGATCTCTGGTGACCTTTTGGGAGGAGTCTGTGCGCGCTCTGTCCTTCTCTGTGTTCGATCATGGTGAGACCTCTCTGACCCGGCTGAGAGAACTCCTGGGGGTCTTTACGAAGCGCGAAGGCATTCCGGTGGATCTAGAGATCATCCCTTGGGAGAGCGGCTGGCAGAAGTTGATCGAGTTTGCTCTCTACCATTATGGCCCGGACGTCTCAGAAATTGGCAGTACCTGGATTATGGACTTCGTTCGCATGGGTGAATTGCGACCTTTCGAGAGGGACGAGGTGACCAGCATAGAAGGCAAGGAGAAGTTTTTTGATGTTGTCTGGCGCAGCGCTCGCACCACGGCGGAGGGCGGAACGCAGGTCTGGGCGATACCCTGGGCTGCCGATCCACGCGTGGTTTTCTACCGACGCGATGTGCTCAACAAAGTCGGGGTTCAGGAAGAAGAAGCCTTTGCCGGGGTGGAGAATTTCGAAGGTACTATCCAGCGCCTGACCACCTGGCGTACACTTTTGCCTCTGGCTTTGCCGACGGTGCGCTCACGACGCGCGCTCCATAATCTAGCCTCCTGGGTCTGGCAGGCGGGAGGTGATCTTCTGCACCCAACGAGCAATGCCATCACGTTCGATCAACCGGAGGCCCTGTGTGGGATTCGGGCATATTTTCGCCTGGGGAGGTATCTCGATCTTCAGTCACGATTGTACACCGAGCAGGACGCCGACCGGGCTTTCTGGTCGGGGAAGGCTGCTGTGACGATCTCCGGTTTCTGGATTGTGGGAGAGAGTCGTATGCCAGCGGAGGTGCGTCAAAATCTTGGCGTTGCGCCCTTGCTGAATGTTCCCTTCGTGGGTGGCTCGCATTTGGTTATCTGGAAAAGCGCCCGCCACCCCGAAGCGGCAGTGCGCTTGATACGCTTTCTGCTCAGCGATTCGCAGGCGGAGACGCTCTATCCGGCCTTTGGTTTGCCGGTTCGGCCGGAACAATGGAACAGGCCTCCTTTCACCACCGAACCATACCGCCTTTTCGCGACGGCGATTCGATGCGGCCGCTCTTTTCCTGTTGGCTCGCTGTGGGGGCTGGTCGAGAAACGGCTGGTGGACGCCTTGTCGGAAATATGGGAGGCCATTGCCGATCGTTCCGTCGAGGAGATAGATTCCATTATTCGCAGTCGTGTGGAATCGCTGGCGTACCGTTTGCGCCTGGCATTGGAAGGGTAAGCCGCTATGCCCCTACGCAAAATACCCGTTTAACGCAGGAAGGACTCATATAACTTTACTATTTGGGCTGCTATCTTCTTCCATGAGTACTGACGTGCGTAGGCGGCAGCGTTTTGCCCAAGTTTCTGACGCAAGGCGCGGTCGCTCAGAAGAGCGATAAGCTTGTCGCATAGGGGGTGTGGTTGTCCATAGGGCACCGTGTAGCCGGTTTCTCCATCGCGCACCAGCATAGCCAACCCGCCCACCTGCGAGGCAATGACCGGCGTTCCGCAGGCCATCGCTTCGAGCGCCACCATGCCGAACGACTCGTAGTGCGAGGGGACAACCACCACCTCGGCCGCAGAGTAATAATAGGGGAGCGTATCTTGACTACGTTTGCCAAGAAAGGCTACCATTTTCCCCATACTCAGCTCATCACATAGTCTTTGCAGACGCGCCATCTCCGCATCCATGCTTTCTGGGGATGCGTCGGGTTCGCCGCCGATGATGACTAGGTAGATGGGCTGTTCCGCCAGAACGCGTTGAAAGCGCAAACAGGACATGGCGCGAATCAAAGTGTCCACTCCCTTGAGCGGCTCGATGCGCCCGACGTAGAGCACCATGCGGTGGGGAGCGGGAATGCCGACATACTGCCGGGCCTCGTCCTGCGGGATGGGATAGAAGCGGCAGGTATCCACGCCGGGCGGGATGACAACAATCTTGCCCGGATCGGCCTGGTAGCATTCCTCGAGTTGCTGTTGCTCCACGGTAGTTGCGGCAATGAGGCGGTCGGCAATGGTCACGACGCGACGTTCCCCTTCTAGACGATCATCTCCCTCGCGCTCTTCGGGATCACGTGCGACCTGATTCTTCAACGCGCCGAGCGTATGAAACATGTGGACAATCGGTGCGTTCCAGGAAGACTTGAGCGCCTCTGCGGCGATGCCGGATAACCAGTAATGGCTGTGAATCACATCGTAGCGGATGCCTTTCTCGGTCGCAAAGCGCTGGATTCCTTCCACGAACTGCGGCAGGTGGCGGGGCAACTCTGACTTTGGCAAGGGGCGTTCTGCCCCGGCCGGTACATGGACGACTCGATTCCCGTAACCCAGATCGTGCAGGATATGGGGTACGTGTTCATCCTGGGAACGGGTGAATACATCTACATGGATGTCGCGCCTTCCTAGTTCGCGAGTCAGGTCGCGCACGTACACATTCATGCCGCCGGTGTTCTTGCCACCCAACGTTGCCAGCGGGCAGGTGTGATAAGAAAGCATGGCGATATTCAGAGACATCGTCAACCGATCAGGGCCTCTTTGTCTGCTTGACGGAAATAGGCGCGGTATGCTCGGGTTTCCTCCACGAGACGTTGAATCTCATACCATAAGCGCGTTGTCTTCACAGGATCCTTCAGCGAAGTGCCGAGAGTCAGGATGAGTTCCTCCTCGCTTTCGCGTTGAATGTTAAGGCTACCCTGAGCTGCCAGCCAAGCTATTCCTCGGCGAACCGTCTGCACACAGTGACCGGTAGCCGCCGCCAACGCCGCGTAGGAAGTGCGGCCGCCATACTGCTGGATGGCATATTTGACCAGGCCGGCCAGACGGCCGGCAAATTCCTCTGCCGAATCGGACTGGCTTATCGCGAAGAGGTACACTTTCTGGGGTTGAACGACCGCCAGCGCCTGGCGGAAATCTTGTAGGGAAGGGGGAATGCTCCAGAGGAGGAGCGTCTCCGCGCGTTCCAATTCGTTTCGATCGCGTCCCTGCACTTGCGCTTTGGCCTCACCCTCGGCCAAAACGATCGCATTTGCCTCCATCTGACGGCAGATTTCCAATTGTTGGAACGGATCGTCAACGTGACGATAATCCACTACCTCGAGGACGGGACGGATGGTCGCGGCCGCGGGCGAGTCCACTAGACGAAAGTCTATCAACTCCAGTTGGACCTGGCGAACGCCGCGCCAATCGCTGGCACGTAGCGTATAGGCAAGGTCTATCTGTATATCGGCTTCGAGGTTTACCTCTTCGCCGGAGACATCCCACCAGAGCACTTCTTGCGTGTAGCCATTTTTGTTGCAGACCGTCAACTTCATATGTTCTTGATGACGTCCTAGCGTGGTCATGGAACGAACTGTCAACTGCCTACTTGCCAGGACGATTTTTTCATTCCCGACGCCATAAGGGGCGAGTCGCTCCAGGGTTTCGGCCAATGTGAGATTCGCCTCTTCCAATTCCAGCCAGGCTTCGACCTCCAGTGTGGGTTCTGTGTTCAGGGCTTCTGCCAAGCTCTGCTCGGCAGACTTGTACAGTCGTCGGCGGAATTCCGGCAGGGCTTCTGCAGGCAAAGACAGACCGGCGGCCATGGGATGACCGCCGAAAGCGAGGAGTAGGTCGCGCTGCGCGGCAATCGCGGCCGTAATGTCGAAGCCGGCGACGGAACGCGCCGAACCGTGCGCTATGCCGTCCTCGCCGATGGTGAGAACAATGGCCGGTTTTCGATAACGTTCCACGAGACGGGCTGCCACAATACCGAGGACGCCGCTGGGCCAGGCCGGGCGCGCTACAAGGATGACCGGCGCGGTCAGGAGTGATGGTTCGGCGCGCAGTTGCCCTTCTGCCGCGCGCGTGACCTGGGCAGTGAGCCATTGGCGCTGAATGTTGTAGTTCTCCAATTGAGTAGCCAGCAAACGGGCGCGGCCAGGCTCGCGCGTGAGGAGCAATTCTACCGCCGGTGTGGCGTCTCCCAGGCGTCCCATGGCGTTGAAACGCGGCGCGAGGACATAGGCCAGATGCTCCTCGTTCGCCTGCGCGGCTTGCAGGCCGGCCAGTTCCATGACCATGCGTAAGCCCAGGCGCGGGTCGGCGCGTAGCCGCTCTAGACCGCGCCGAGTCAGATAGCGAGTCTCCGCTCGCAGCGGCGCTAAATCTGCTACGCAACCGAGGGCAACGAAGTCGAGGAAATCTTCGGCCTCGTTGCCAAGAAGCGCCTCGGCCAGTTTGTACGCCACGCCCACACCGGCCAGCCCGGCAAGCGGATGGTCATCGGGGAAGAAACGAGGGTTGAGGATGGCGACAGCGGCGGGCAACTCTGCCGGGAGTTCATGGTGATCGGTGATGATAAAGTCTGCGCCGCGCGTCCGTCCATGCGCGATGGCCTCATGCGCGTTCATGCCGGTATCGCAGGTGATGATCAGTCGGACTCCGCGCTCGAGCAGAGTATCCAGCACTGTACGCTTCATGCTGCGCCCTTCCCTTTCGCGCTGTGGGATGTGGTAAACCACCTGCGCGCCTGCTCTTTCCAGCGCGGCGACAAGCAAGGCGGTCGCCGTCTGACCATCCACATCGAAATCGCCCCAGACGCAAATTCGTTCTTCGCGGCGGATTGCCTCGCGAATGCGCCGGCAGGCTTGTTCCATCGCGGGGAAGGCATCGGCCGGCGTGGGACGGTAGTGACGTGGATCGAGGAAGGCGCGCGCCGCGTCGGGCGTTGTCAAACCACGCCGCGCCAGAGCCTGATTGAGAAGGGGAGGCAGATCGGGCGCCAGAGTCGGTGCCGAGATAGGAGGAGCATCAATCCAGCGCATAGGAGATTCTCACGCAAACGTTGGAAACACTGGGTTTGAGAGCGCTTTTATGAGTACATGTTGCCCAGATTGCAGCCCTGTGTCACCCTCATTGGCCCTCTCCATGGCCCATAGATTGGCTTTGTGTGCAAGCGGTGCAAGACATAATCCTACATGCGTTCTAGATATAGATTGTGAGAGGGCATCAGAAGGCGATTTCCTGAACTTGCTCGAAGTCAATTTCCCAGGCAGCCTCTTCGGTGTCTTGCTCTCCCTCGCCGGCCGTAAGGCCACGCTCGCAGTAGGAACGATAGACGCAGAAGAGACAATGCGTTTCGTCCTCGGTTTTTGGGAACTCGGTGGCAGAGCGAATCTCTTCGACCAAGGTCTGGAGCGCACTCCAGTCGCGTTGGAACTGGGCAGATGTGTAGGGGAAACGCGCCGGTTCTTGCGGAAAATCCGCGAACCAGTACGTCATCTCGATTTGCTCGGCGGTAGGAGCGATTCCGTCCAGCAAGGACGCGCCGGCCTGAACGAGGAGGGCGCGGTACAGGCGCGTCTGCCAGCGCGTGGCTAGCCAAGCGTTCTTTGGGCGGCGGCGGTAGGTCTTCCAGTCGTAGATGAGAAGCAAGTTCTCGCGCCGAGCGATCAAGTCATACTGGGCGATCAACCGAAACGGACCCAGCGCGGCCAAAAGCGTCGTTTCGGGGTAGAGAGAGGCCTCGGCTCGCAAGCATTGTAGGTGGGAATCGGCTAGGTAGTGTTCCCACCAGCGGCGCAACTCCGGCCCACGTGCCAGCCGTCCTATTTTTTCGGCCGGCAAACCTAACAGATGTTGATGCACCAGACGGTGGAACAAGAGCCCGTCCCGTTGACGACGTTCATTCTCCAGGGCGGGTTCGCTCTCGATGGCAGGCCAGGCTAAGCGCTGCAGGTAGCGCAACTGGAAGCGACGCGGGCAATCGCTGTAATCCTGCAGGGAGGCTTGACTGAGCAGGGTGAGAGGAAAAGGCATATCGGTTTCCTCGTTCCGGACGGCGGATCGCCTTAACCCTTGCTGCTCTGAGGGAGATGCAGCAAGAAACGCGCCAGCGCCTCCATGCCTCGATACCAAGTCGGCAGGTGAATCTTCTCGTTCGGCGCGTGGAGATTGTCGTCGGGTAGGCTGAAGCCGGTCAGAACGGATGGAACAGCCAGCATTTGCTGCATTTGTGCTACGACCGGAATGCTGCCGCCCTCACGCTTGAAGTAGGGAGTGACGCCCCACGTTTCCTCCAGGGCGCGGGCTAGCGCCTGTACAGGCGGTACGTCCGCCGGAATGAGCGAGGGCATGGCTCCATGCAAGTCATCCACTTCCCAACGGACGGTGGCCGGCGCATGTTCTCGCAGGTACTGCAACAACTGTTGGTGCACGTCCTCGGGATTCTGATCGGGCACCAGACGCATGGATACTTTTGCCATTGCCCAGGCGGGGATGACCGTCTTGGAGCCTGGGCCGGTAAAGCCGGCCAGCAGGCCGTTGACGTCAAGGGTGGGGCGCGCCCCGACGCGCTCCGCCGGGGTGTAGCCTGCCTCGCCGTAGAGCGCCGGCGCGCCGGTCGCCTGGAGATAGTAGGCTTCGTCCATAGGCAAGCGCGCCATTTGCTCCCGTTCTTGAGGAGAAAGTGGTCGGACCTTGTCATAGAATCCTGGCAGCGTCACGCGACCCTGCGCGTCGTGCATGCCGGCGATCAGCTCCGCGAGGACGATCGCGGGGTTGTGCACAGCGCCGCCGTACAGGCCGGAATGCAAATCGTGCGCCGGCCCAAACACGCGAATCTCGAAATAGGCCAGTCCACGCAACGCGCAGGTGATCGCCGGGGCATCGTCGGCAATCATACCGCTATCGCAATTGAGGCAGAAGTCGGCCTTTAGCAGTTCGCGGTGCTTGCGCAGGAAGCCTTCCAGGTTGGGCGAACCGATTTCCTCTTCTCCTTCCAGCAACCATTTGATATTGATGCCGAGAGCGCGATGACGAATCAACGACTCGACCGCCTTAATAACGGCCAGGGTGGGGCCTTTCATGTCCGCCGCGCCGCGCGCATAAAGATTCTCGCCGCGCACTTGCGGCTCAAAAGGTGGACTCTGCCATAATTCGATAGGGTCGGCCGGCTGCACATCATAGTGGCCGTAGATCAGCACCGTGGGCGCATTCGCGTCCTGTTCCCATTCGCCATACACCACCGGATTACCGGGAGTGGGGTATATCTGGACGTTCTGCATACCAAGCTCACGCAGCTGGCCAGCAAACCAATCCGCTGCGCGTTGCATATCGGTCTTGTGCTCTACGTCCGTAGAAATGGACGGAATAGCCAGAATCGCTTTCAATTCCTGCAGGAATCGCTTGCGATTTGTATGCAGGTAGGAGAGTATCTCCTGGATGTGTGCTGTGCTCATGGCCTATCCTTTCTCGCAGAGAATCGTTCTTCCCAATCTTACCACATTGCTCCTTGCCGGTCGAAGGGTGCCGGCGGGTGGCAAGCCCAGCCATTCTAAATTCAACCCTTTTCTTGTGGCCTGGCGTTTCCCACTTTGGCCTAGAAAACGCTTTTCTTGCGTCTTTGACCGCAAGAAAAGCGGTATCGTCTTTGACGTTTTCTCCCTGAAAAAGCCTCGAAGGGAAATGGCTGCGATAGGCCAGAAGGCCTATCTTAAGAGCTGTAAGACGGCCTTGAAGGGCTGGTGCCGAAAAACCAAATTGAGGGTTTTGGCGGCGTAGGCCATCGCGCTTGACATTTTCGTGGCCTTCCGATATACTTGCTTCACCCACAAACGAGAACGGGGAGCCTGTGAGACAGGCTGAGAGGAGCGTGCGACGCTCGACCCGCATGACCTGATCCGGGTAATGCCGGCGGAGGGAAGATGAACGATCCTTACCTGTCCTCCTTGCCGGAGGACTTTTCGTTTTTCACCTATTGGAGTCCGTTTACGTGCACTCTTTTTGTAGCGCAAACAGGGAAAACATATGTCACGAGCGTTGATTTTTGTCAACGGTGTCCTACCCGACCTGGCGGCCGCGCGCCGCCTGCTTCGTCCTGGCGACCTCATCCTCGCCGCAGACGGTGGAGCACGCCATGCGTTATCGCTCGGCGTAACGCCGGCGTTTATCATTGGCGATCTGGATTCGTTGAAGGAAGAGGAAAAAGAGCTGGCTCTCGCACGAAAGGCGCGCTTGCTAACGTACCCTCCTATGAAAGACCAGACGGATTTGGAATTGACTCTGGACTATGCACGGGAACAAGGTTGCCGTCAAATCTGTATTGTCGCAGCCTTGGGTGGCCGTCTTGACCAGACTCTTGCCAATTTAAGCTTGTTGACCGATCCTCGCCTTGCCGGCCTCGATGTTCGCCTGGACGATGGCGTGGAGGAGGTGCTCTTTATTCGTCAGCGCGCGGAGATCGACGGCGCGCCGGGCGATATTGTCTCCTTGCTCCCCTGGGGAGGGGCGGTCGAGGGAATTGTTACCGAGGGTTTGCGCTGGTCGTTGCATGGCGAGACCCTCTTCCCCGAGCGAACGCGCGGTGTCAGCAATGAGATGTTGAGCGATAAGGCATCCGTACAGGTAGCGAAAGGCCTCCTTCTGTGTATCCACCTTCGCCGTTCGATGGCTACTTCCTAATCGAATTTACTTCACGTGCTATCCAGCTTACCTAGTCTATCGGGCAATTCATTATCATTTGAAGAATAACCGGAGGTATCCCCATGAGACGTTTCGCCTTCTTACTTTCTTTCGTAGTGTTGACATTGACAGCCTGTGGCCCCAAAACGCCTGCCACACTGACCGTGATGACTCACGATTCTTTCGCCGTCAGCGAATCGGTCATCTCGGCTTTCGAGCAAGAGCACAATGTTAATGTGGAATTCCTGGCAAGCGGCGATACCGGTTCTGCGCTCAACAAGGCTATCCTGAGCAAGGATGCCCCTCTTGCCGATGTCTTCTACGGTGTGGACAACACCTTTCTCTCGCGCGCCCTCGAGGCCGGTATCTTTGAGCCATATAAATCTCCTTTGCTGGCAGAGATCCCTGCCGAGTTTCAACTCGATTCGGAGTATCGGGCGCTGCCGGTGGACTACGGAGATGTTTGCATCAATTACGATAAAGCCTACTTTGCTAGCCACAATTTGCCTCTGCCGCAGAAGCTCGAAGATTTAACCCAGCCGGAGTATAAAGGGCTATTGGTTGTGGAAAACCCGGCCACATCCTCGCCCGGTTTGGCTTTCCTCTTGGTCACTGTTGCCTACTTTGGCGATCCGGGCTATCTCGATTACTGGCGCGCCTTGCGTGCGAATGGGTTGGTGGTGGTAGACGACTGGGAAACGGCTTACTTTACGAACTTCTCGGCCTCTTCTGGCCGTGGTCCTCAACCAATGGTTGTTTCGTATGCTTCCAGCCCGGCAGCTGAGGTCATCTATGCGGACCCGCCGGTGAGCGAAGCGCCCACGGCCTCTATCCTTGCCCCAGGCGCGTGCTTCCGGCAAATCGAGTTTGTCGGAATCTTGCAAGGGACGCGTCAGCGTGCCTTGGCCAGGAAGTTCGTGGACTTCATGCTCTCGACGGCGTTTCAAGAGGATATGCCGTTGCAGATGTTCGTCTACCCGGTCAACAGAAACGCTGCCCTGCCGCCAGAGTTCGTCCAATGGGCTGAAGTGGCGCAGCAGCCGGCCAGCCTCGATCCGTCTCTCATCGCCGCCAACCGTGAACGCTGGATCGCGGCGTGGACAGAAGTCGTATTGCGGTAATGGATGGAGGTGTCAAGATGGCATCATCCCCTGATGCAACACAAGTGTTGCAACAAATCCGGCAAAGTGTAGGCCCCTTGATGGCGAGAATCGTCTCTCATCCCTACCTAGAGATGTTGGAACAGGGAAAAGCGGGCCGAGAGGCGTTGAAAATCCTGGCTACGCAACAGTATTTGATTGTTTCCAATGGCATCCGCAACCTGGCGCTGATGTTGGCTCGATTCGGCGACCTGCCCAGCAGAACGATTCTCAACGACTTCGTGCAGGCGGAGTTTGCAGTCCATGAAGCTGTGCAACGATATGCCCGCGCGCTAGGGTTAGAGCAACAAGATCTTCAGCGAGCTCAGGCGCTGCCCGGGGCGCTCATGTTCAGTTACTATGAGACCTTTCTCTGCCTTTACGGTAGCGATGCTGATTTGATCACCGCCTTTTTCTTCGACGCGCAAGTGTGGGTGCCCAATGCGCGACGGGTAAGCCGGGCGCTTCAGAACCGGTACCATTTGTCTCAAGAGGATGTCACTTTCTTCGAAATGTATGCGAACTATCAACCATCCGAAGAAAAGGTCATTCCTCCACTCCAAGCAGCTCTGGAGCGAGGTGTGCCGGCGGAACAAGTTCAAGAAGCAACGCGTCTGCTATTGGAGTACGAGTTGTGCTTTTGGGATGCCATGGCGGAGGCAACCAACTAGAGAAAGGAGCAGGGCGCATCTGAGGATGCGCCCTGCTCCCTCAAAAAGAGCGTCGAGCTTCTCCTTCGTCTTCCCGGAAACCTTGTGAAGAATCGCTTCTGTGGTTGGTCGCCGATCTAGCTTTCCAAAGAAGGGGAATGCAAGTGACGAAGGCTTCTTACACGTTTTCGCAACGGAAACATATAAGGAATATATTTGCTGATCCGGGGAGAACGAATCCGGTACGATTGGTTGTGCATACGCAGGGTAGAGCGTTATCCTGGCGAAGAGCCAAAATTGCCGCGGATGGCAGGAGGAGACTACTCCGTTGCCTTCAGAGGCCGGCAGGGATTGGGAAGATCGCATTTCCCTAAATCTTTGCCATAGGTTTTTTTCTTAACAAACCAACGCTCCGCCTGAGAACCGGTCTTTTAAGTGTGGACGTCTCTTGCAACAATTGGCCTTTCCCATCTTTATCCGCAAATGCGCTTGCTGCAGAGCATGGGCTGACAATGTACGAGTGTCCAGGCTACGCTCCGTTGCAAGTATTACACTGTCGCCGAACGAAAAGAGCCGAGACCTACGGGCAACCTGGATCGCCTATTCAGATTGCCGAAGTATTCGCCTGGGACAGTGAATGGCCGTCGGAGAGCAGCGTTCGTCTTTGCGGCTCGTTTGGACGGCTGCTAGGGTAACGCTAGAAGACCGAAACCGTACTCGCCATCGGCAGCCTTGGGTGCGGTTTGGCGGCTCGCAAGAATGCGGGCATATTGTGTTTTCTCCGTCTTTGCAAAAGAGCATCTTTTTGTCCTCAAAGGGTGTGGCTGACGAATCGTTGGGAGCAGAGGGCGCAAACCTGTCGTGCTTCCGGTTTCAAAACAGGCAAAGGAGGATGGGAGAAAACTGCCCCTAGACTTCGCCGAGCTTTGAAAGATCACAGTGACATACGGTGGTTCTAGATCCCCCGGTTTCGATTATAATGGCTTTGCATCTTGTGAAAACCCTTTTCGCATCCGCTGTGGCTTTTCTGGCGCTATTTCTAGAGTATGGCTGGTGTGCAACTCCTGTTGATCGAAAGACGGCATACCGATCATCCCCAATTCGCCTCTGCCTTGCGTAGGAGGGGTATGGAGGTTCGGGTCGCGCAGAGCGGCGGCGAGGCGTTGCAGTGCTTACAGGAGGGATTTGCGCCAAATTTGATGATCGTCAATGCCGCGACGTTGCGTACCAACGGCAAACGGATTTGTCAGGCGCTGCGCGCGAACGGAAACGAGAAGCCAATTATCCTTATCCTATCGCCAGAACAGGCTGGTGAAAAGAGTGGGGCGAATGTATCGCTTGTACTGCCCTTCACGGTTCACAAATTGGTCAATCGAATTCGTCATCTGCTCCCGCCGGATGGCAAGGACATGGTGAAGGCGGGCCCAATCCGTTTAAATCCGTGCACCGGTGTCGTGCGCTGTCTTGGCAAGCAAACGCGCCTGACGCCGCGCTTGGTACGTCTGCTGACCGTGTTAATAGAACATCGAGGCGAAGCCGTGGAACGCAAAACGCTTTTTTCTGAAGTATGGGAAACGGACTACACAGACGATACCCGTACGTTGGACGTGCACATTTCCTGGCTGCGTCGTGCCCTGGAACCAGAACCGAGCCGGCCGCGTTTTTTGAAGACCGTGCGCGGCGTCGGTTATCGGTTGGATCTATAAGGCGCGTTCAGGGCTCTGTTTGTGAAGGCAGGAACCCATCGAAACCTGCATGTTGTTTTGAGCTGTTCGAAGCAGTCGAAACAATCCTCTGACCGTTTGGAGACGGTTGGGACGATTGCGCTGCCTCGTAGCGAGACGCGATACGTTCCCGTTCTCGCCAAGGCGCGTGTTCGTTTTAAATCCCCATCGATTTTGTCGCAAACCGTTCTTGCTGCGGCGCCTGGGTGCTTCTCGTCAAAGGTTCCACGCGGATATTCTCTTCACCAACGGCCTGTTTGAGTTTCTCCAGCAATTCGGTGCAGACGCGTGTGGTATTGTTGGGAAAGTCAATCAAATGGCCTCGGCCGCCTTCGAAAATGTGGAAGCGGAAGCGGTCTTGTCCGGGGTAAGAGATGAACGTGCCGTGCAAACGACTGATGCGTCGGGTGTCGCGTTGCACATCACCGCTGGGATGCAGGGTAACGGTCACCACTTGCGGGATAGGCGTGCCGTCGGCGGGCAGAGCGGCTACAAGCGGGGCAGGCAAAGTCCAGTTCTGCCGGGAGGAAAGAACGCCATCAGTCGTAGGGGAGGCCAGGGGGGCTTGCTCTGCCGGGAGCATCGGAGAGAGTGGTTGGGGAATGAGGGGGGGCGCCAACGCAATGTCCGCCTGTGTGTGTCCCTCTGCCTTGATGGGGGAATCGTGTGGTAAGGCGGGAGGAGCCGGCAGATAGGTTTCCCAATCGGGAGGGTTGTCTGGAAGAGGGGGTGCTTCGGAGAAGGCGGGAGGAGCGGTGGGAGCCGCATACTCAGCGTAGCCTTCCGCGACTTCCCCTACCTCTGGTGCGTGCATTGTTTCTCTTTCTGCTACCGGTTGCAGGGGCAACTGCAACGTCGTCGTCTTGATTTCTGTACGAATGTCATCTGCCAGTATCTTTGGCGGTGTAGATTGTGTATCGGCCTTGCCTTCTACCAGGATGAGGCCGCCTATCTCCAGAGCGAACTGGAATTTTTCCCATACGCGTGGGAAAAACACCAGTTCCACATTGCCGTGCAAGTCTTCCAGATTCACCCAAGCCATCATCTTGCCGGCTTTTGTCCGGCGAGGATGAATCGAGGAGACCATGCCGGCCAAGCGCACTTTCTCCTGGTGGCTGGCTTCGGCTAGTGTGGCGGAGGTATGAGTGACAACCGATTGCAACTCGTTGAGATAGGGCGTTAGAGGATGTTCGGAAATGTACATCCCAACCAGTTCTCGCTCCCAATTCAACATCACGCGACGGTTGGCTTGTGGGACCACAGGCAGGGTGATGGTCTCCGCGACGCCGGTATGTACGCCGAAGAGGGAGAGTTGACCTGCTTCGGCGGCGCGAAAATGAGACGCGCTGACAGCAAGGATGTGTTCCAGCGCTTTGAGCATCGCCGCGCGTTCCCCAAAGCGGTCCAGCGCGCCTACTTTGATCAAACATTCCAAGGCGCGTTTACCGACTGCGCGCAGGTCGACGCGGGCTGCAAACTCGTTCAAGTCGCGGAAGGGACCGCCTTCCTGCCGTGCCTTGAGGATGGCCTCCACGGCAACTTGCCCGACGTTCTTGACGGCGCCCAAGCCAAAGCGGATCGCGGCTTTTCCTTCCTGCTCTTCGATCGAAAAATCCCAGCCACTGGCGTTGACATCGGGCGCCAGGACAGGCACGCCAAGGCTGCGCGCTTCTGCGACGTAGAGCGCCATCTTTTCGGTTTCATTCTTGGTGACCGAAAGCAAGGCGGTCATGTACTCGACGGGATAGTGTAGTTTCAAGAACGCTGTCTGGACGGCGATGTGCCCGTAATCGGCCGCGTGGCTGCGGTTGAACCCGTACCGCGCGAATTCTTCCCAATCAGCGAAAATGGCTTCCGCTGTTTCGTGGGGAATTCCTTTTGCTGTGGCGCCTTCGACAAACTTATGGCGATGTTTCTCGATCTCCTCGCGCTTTTTCTTGGAGATAGCTTTGCGCAAGTCATCGGCCTCATTGGGAGCATAACCGGCCAGCTCGACCGCGGCGCGCATGATCTGTTCTTGATAGATTGGAATGCCATACGTGTCGCGGAAGATAGGCTCCATGGCTGGGTGACGGTATTCGACCGGCGCCTCGCCGTGCATCCGACGGATGTAATCGGGGATGAAGTCCATTGGGCCGGGGCGGAAAAGCGCCACCATGGCGATAATATGATCGAGCGTCTGCGGTTTCATCTGCATCAACCAGCGCGTCATTCCTGCACCTTCCAGTTGGAAGACGCCTAACGTGCGTCCTTCGCCCAGGAAGCGATAGGTCTCCGGGTCGTCTGTCGGAATCGTTTCTAGATCAAAGGAAATGCCGTGACGCTGCTGGATCAATGCGCAGGCACGCGCCATGATGGTTAGGGTTGCCAGCCCCAGAAAATCTACCTTCAGCATCTTGAGTTTGTCCAAAATCCCCATCTCGAACTGCGTGACGGTCTTGACCGGCGTTTCTTCCGAGTCGCCGGTAGGACGATGTAAGGGCAAGTATTCGATGAGAGGGCGATCGGAGATGACCACACCGGCAGCGTGTGTGCCAACGCTGCGCACCACGCCCTCCACTTTGGAGGCGTTGTCAATCAGATCGCGTAGGTGAGGGGTGGATTCGTACGCGGCCTTCAGCTCGGGCACGTCGTTGAGCGCTTGCTCCAGTGAAATAGGCTTGCCTGGGATATTTGGCACCAGTTTGGCAAGCCGGTCTACCTCCGAGAGGGGGATGTCCATGACTCGGCCCACATCGCGCAAGGCAGCCCGCGCGCCGAGTGTACCGAAGGTGATGATTTGAGCGACTTTGTCCCGTCCGTATTTACGCACCGCATATTCGAGCATTTCGGCGCGGCGGTCGTCGCGGAAGTCCAAGTCAATATCGGGCATGGAGACCCGGCCCGGGTTGAGAAAGCGCTCGAACAGCAAACTGTGCCGTAATGGGTCCACGAGGGTAATGCGCAGTGCGTAGGCAATGAGCGAGCCGGCTGCCGAACCGCGCGCGTTGTACCATATGTTTTGCTCCCGCGCGTAGCGACACAGGTCCCAAACGATGAGGAAGTACGTATCAAAGCCCATGTCGTGGATGACTTTCAGTTCATACTCCAAGCGTTCGCGCACTTCCGGCGAATCGGCTCGTTCCCTGTAGCGTTCCCGGATGCCCTCCTCGCACAAGGCGCGCAGATAGGATTGTGTGGTATGACTTTCAGGCACCTCGAAGTGGGGCAACCTGTATTCCTGCACTTCCAAAGTCACATGGCAGCGTTCGGCGATGGAAAGAGTATTCGTTAAGGCCTGTGGCACCTCGCGGAACAATTCCTTCATTTCAGCCGGAGAGCGAAGGTAGTACGAAGGATCCTCGTAACGCAGGCGTTTGGGGTCGGAGAGCAAACTGCCGGTTCGAATGGCCAGGAGGATATCTTGTAACCGCGCTTCGTCGTGGTTAATGTAGTGTACGTCATTGGTAGCAATGACGTTGGCCTGATACCGTTTGCCGAGTTCCAGCAGGGCGCGATTGATGCGTTCTAGTGCGGGAATGTTATGCTGTTGGAGTTCGAGGAAGAACCGCTCTCGCCCGAAAACGTCAAAGTACCAGTCGAGAACCTTGCGCGCCTGTTCGGTTTGCCCCTGCTCCAGAAGGCGTGGTACTTCGGCAGACAGGCAGCCCGACGTGCATAGCAACCCTTCGGCGTACTGCGCCAACAGCGTTTTGTCAATACGAGGGTAGTAGTAGAACCCTTCGAGTTGGGCCGCCGAGGCCAGTTTCAGAAGATTTTGGTAGCCGGTTTGGTTCTCGGCCAAGAGCAGCAGGTGTGTGGATTTCTTATCTTCGTGTGGATCGCGCTCCTTCATCGTCCGCGCGGCCAAATACGCCTCCATGCCGATGATAGGCTTGATCCCGGCTTCTTTGGCGGCGTGGTAGAACTCGATCACACCGTACATAGCGCCGTGATCGGTGATCGCCAAGGCCGGCATGCCCAGTTCGCGTGTACGCGCGACCAAGCGGCGAATGTTGCTGAAACCGTCCAAAATGGAGTATTCAGTATGGACGTGAAGGTGGACGAAGGACATGCCAACCTCACCCGAGGAAAGCCAGGATAGCAACTGTTTGAGCGGCGCTGTCTTGATAACTCATCGAGACAGATGCACGGTTTATCCGGATGCCGCTAGAAGGACAACGGCAAGGACGGCGGCAAGCAGCGCAAGTAGGCCAATCATCAAGATTCTACCGTGTCTGCTGGTCCTGGTCACGTCGCTCACGACAGGTGATGGCGGAGAGCATGATTGGTTTGTTCGCCTGCACGGTTGCAGTGGGAGCGATTTGTAACGCCGACGATGCCGGTTGGGTTTTGCATAGAAAGGTTAGCGAGGACAGGGTTGTCGTTGCCGAGTTGTTGGTATCTCCAACCCAGCTTCTTTGTACTGTCGGCGCGCTTCTGGCGGTATTCCCTTTAGGCCGGTGTACGTCTGAGCATCTACAGCGAAATTGAGTCTGGCAAGGGATTGACATAGTCTGAACGCTGATGGCTGTTTTGGGCAACCCTCCCAAGAAAGTCGGCGATACCATGTTGGTCGTTATCAGTGAAAAAACCTATCGGTTGCTCGTAAGCTTGACAAACGTCAGACGGCGTTCTCGCGATACCGGATGGGGTATGTCTTCCCATGGAACGTGATTGTAGGCGGTTGTTCTTCTCGGGCCTTGGGAAGGCATGGTAATTCTCCCGTGAGTATCGGTGTCAGCGTTGACATCTTATTATACTCTTGGAAGTGAAGTGCGCGCCGCGTGTTGTCACAACTCGTGTATGTGGCGGTACCAGAGTCGCACGCCATCGATCTTCGATGTGGCTAAATTGCCAGAATTTGCTGCGGCGCCAGGGGAGGGTGGCATCCTTTAGGATAGGACTTCTCCCAACGCCCCCAGCACCGATGTGAGTGTGGGATAGTCATCGCGCAGCAGGGCAATAAGTTCGCCTATGGTCGTCTCTGCCCAATCCTCTAGCCGCGCCTTACGCTTGACTTCCAGAATGTGTGCGGCGAGCAGGTCGCCTATCGGCAAGTTGCCGGCGCGTAGGATGTGCCGGAGGTAACCCAGGCGACCGGCTGTGACAAAACGGGTCAATTCTTCGGACGTGCAAAGATAGATGACATCCAGACTCAACGGCGGACGCGGTGGGAGGAGATGGCGGATGCGAGCGCCTTCTTGGTAACCCACCGTCAACGCGCTCATTTTAACTGGAACGATGCGCCGTTCGCGGTTATCGCGCATGATCTCCTCGCTAATGTTACCGGCGGTCACCAGTTGACGCACGATGCCATCCTCGTCAATGTGAATATCATAAATCAGGCCGTATACTTGATAATCTTTTGCCAACGGAGCGCGTACCAGAGCGCCGAAAGAAGGGGCCTCCAGTTGTGAAACCGAACAGCCAACCGTAAAGCCGGTCGTGCTACCATGCAAGAGATAGCCAATTTGTATGGCGTTCATCTGACCTCCGTAGACATCCGCCGCTGTTCTGGTGGTCTCATGCCTGCGAGGAATCCTTGGCAGATTGCTTGTAGGATGGTTCTTCCACTTCGCCGCCGGCGCGAAGCGATTCCACAGCAAGCATTTGCTCGATTTGTTCCTGTTCCTCTGTTTTGACCACGGCGATTTCGTGGGCGCGATGCAAAATGTAGGGGTAAGGCCGGCTTCCCATGATGCGGCATTGTTCCAGTAAAACGGCATGTAATAGGTTTACTTGCGTTTCGTCCTCGGCAACCCAACGAGGAATCTCTACCCGCGCCAGATAGGGATACTTGGCATCGCCAACATTGAGGTAGAAAAAGTGCAAAGCCAACGCGCCCTCGTATGCGGCGCGCGAAATGGACTGCAAGCCGAATAGAGCGGAGCGATGCCCTGCCGGCAAGAACTGACTGACCAGCCAGCGGTCGGTGACGCCGCGCAAGGGATGCCAGCCGTGAATTTCTTTCAAGGATTCCTCGTCGAGTGCGGCAATTTCAAGAAGCCGAGTCAGCAAGTTGGCGCTTGGTTTGTCCACATAGCCGGCAACGATCGCTTTTCGCTTCTCCAGTTGGACAAGGATGTCTTTATGGTCTTCTAAGGCGCGATGATATTCTCTTCCGTTGCTCGCTTTGGCGCCCCACAGTTCGATGGGACCGTCCGTTAAGGCGACGATGGGACGCTCGGCTTCTCGTTCGCGTTGTATGGACTGGATTAGTTCAAGCAATTTGCGACGTTCTGCCAGGTCGCGTTCTTGTGCCAGCAACTCTTCGCTCAAGAAGCCATCCTCGCGGTAAAGCTCTTCCTCGTATAGAAGATTGCTTTCGGTGAACACTTGAGGTGTTTTCCCTGAACCGCTTTCCAGTAGGATTGCGCCAATATTTAGCAGGGAGTAAAGTACTGGTGCATGACGGTTGGGGGCAATTTGCGAACCGTCTGCGGCGATCAGGATAGCCGCGCTTGTGGTCTTAGACGCCGGGTGCTTGGCGTCTAACCGCTCATCCAGGGGAATCGCGCAACGCAGGTTGGGGTCGAATTTCCGGGCGCGCTCGATTTTGTCGCGCAGCGCCTCGCTTCGCTCCACATGACGTTGGAACAGGGTCAGCGCGCGCTGTTGCGCTTTTTGCAAGTGTTCCCGGCGCGCTGTTGCCTTTTGCCCGATCTCCCGAATTTTTTCGTAAACTTGCTGGAAGTTGACCGCCATGAGAAGGCCTTTAGAACGTTTGTGCCAATTTTACTGGCAAATGACCGAGAGGAGAAAGGGCTTTTTAGGAAAAACCGCCCTTCTGCTTGGCGAGAAGAGCGGTGAGAGGAAATCCGTTGCCATTCTTTACTTTGCCGGCGTAGCGGGCGGGGCTATGTTGCTCCAGGTGAACACGCGCGTTTCACTGGGCGCGCCGGCCAGTGTATAGATGGGGTTGCCGCTGCTATCGGCGCCGGTCTGGCGTACGACCACTACCCACCAACGCATCACGTGAGGTAGGGTATCCTGTGGGCGGAAGGAAGGAGGAACAAGATACTTTGTATCCAGTACATAATCGGTGATTTTACGCTGGCCTCCGGCGGTGATATCCTCCACAACGACCATGTACCGTTCGTTTTCGCGCAACACGCCGACCGATGCCCATTGGAGCGCAATGGCGTTATCGGCCAGGGTAAACGGAGCGCCGTTAGCAGGCAATAACAGGTTGGGCGCCGGATAAGGCGGCGGCGGCGTCGGCGTCGGCGAAGGCCCGGGCGTGGCGGCGCGCATGCACAAGGGGATGAAAAGCACCTGATCTGTCCAGACATTATCGGAAGTCAGGCCATTCCATTCCTTGATGGCCTCCATACTTACCGCATAGTTGGCCGCAATTGTGCTCAACGTGTCATTGGCCTGGACCGTATATTTCACTTGCAAGCACGCTGCGCGCGTGGCTTCCGCTGGTTCGAGGGTGGCTGTTGGTGGGGGCAGCGGCGTTGGCGTAGGTTGAGGGATCAACAGCTTTTGACCTACCCGCAGGCTGCATTGGGCATCCAGGTTGTTAAGGGTGATGATACTGGTGACAGAGACCTGAAAGGTATAAGCGATGGTAGAACAAAAATCGCCGCTTTTGACTGTGTATTCGATGGGAGGAAGGGGAGTCGGGGTTGGCGTTTCGGTTGGGGTTGGGGTAACGGTTGGGGTGGGGGTGATGGTGGCCGTATTGGTCGGGCTGGAGATCGGTGTGGGCGGTTGTACTACGCCTGCCCCCTTCAGCCCTAAGTAAACGCCGCCTGCACCTAGCGCGAGCATTAGAATCAGGAGGAGCAAGGCGAGCGGCAGGCTGATCTGAATGACCGGTATCTGACTGCCACGAATCGGACGCGTACTCCTGGTTGTCGCCTGGGGAGTCAATGCGCTACCACAAACCACACAGCGTGTCGCGTCTTCTGCCAGCCGCGTTCCACAGATGGGACAGAGTTTGGTGGATGATATCTCGGGACTCATATCTCCGATTATACCATTGTGGTGCATGGAAGGTAGTCGGCTGTCAGGAAAGGTGCGCGTAACCATCGTTGGAAGATGGCCTGCCAAGTCAATGGATCGGCGGCTTTCACTGTCTGTTACACAATCTTTGCATGCCTCGGACGTGCCAACGGCTCGTTCATGCGGTGGGAGGGCAGGCCATGCCTGCTGGGGAGTGTTGCATAGGACGAAGCAGTTGCGCAAAAACGGACTTGGCTGTACAATCAATACAGTCTTGATACACCATCTCTTATCTGGAGGAAACACGTGAGCACTCAACCTGCTGCACCCGAAATCACCAGTGATGACCGTCTCTGGGCTGCTCTGGGCTACCCAATCTGGATAGTAGCCCTTATCCTGCTCCTGATAGAGGAAAAGCAAAAACGCCCCTTCATCAAATTTCATGCTGTGCAATCGCTGGTCCTGAATGCTGCCATCGTTATTGTAGGCGCCATCCTTACCGCCATTACTATGGGATTTGGCGGTATGTGCTGGGGCTTGTTTTGGCTGGTAACGATCTGGCCGGCGATCGAGGCTTACAACGGCAAATGGTTGAATATCCCTCTGATTACTGATTTCATCAAGAAGCAAGGCTGGGTCTAGAAGCCCTGTTTCTGATTATCCTTATTACAAACAAAAGAGAGTGTTCTCGAGACGTCCCTGTGATGGGGATGGCTTGTCGTGAGCAACCGTAAGCTCGGACCAAAACATGGAATCGCTGCCAGAGGCCTCTGGTTAAAACCTTGAACCGGCAGGAGCAATGACTTGAAACTGGTCGTTTGCGTCAAAACAACGCCCGCGCCGGAGACCGTGCGAGTCGAAGACGGCAGAGTTGTATGGGATAGGGAGTCGCTCATTATCAATCCCTGGGACGAGTACGCGCTGGAGGGGGCGTTGATGTTCTACGAGTGGAAACAGTCTGTCGAGCCGGAGACGTTTTCCATTCTGGCCATCGGGATCGGCGATGAGACCGCCGAAATCGGCCTGCGCCATGCGCTGGCCATGGGCGCGCACGAGGCGATCCGCATCGCAGGCCCGGCGCCTGAGGAACTGGATACGCGCGCCACAGCCTATATTCTGGCTGCAGCGGTTCGCAAAATCCACGCTATCGAGAACGTCTCCATGGTGCTTTTTGGCCGTCAGGGAGTGGATAGCGATAACGGTTTGACTGCTGCGCAGACAGCGCGTCTCCTCGGTTGGCCGGCCATCACCTGCCTTTCAACAATCAAGACTGCTTTACAGAGAGTGCGTCTTGCCCGGACGATGGAAGAGGGGCGACAAATCATAAACACATTCTTCCCCATCGTGTGCAGCGTGACAAAAGATATTGGCGTCCCCCGCTATCCGTCCTTCTTCGCCAAACGTCGCGCTGAACGGACTCCCATTCCTGTGTGGACGCTGGCTGACCTCGGCATTTCCCCTCCCAAGCCTTTGGTGCGCTGGGGGGAGGCCAGTCTGCTGCCCGAACGCGAGATAACCTGTGAGATGCTTGATGGCACGCCCGAAGAAATCGCCGCGCGCATCTTGGATATCCTCGAAGCGGAGGGCTTGCTGTGAACGTTCTGGCATATGTTGACCATTTTCGCGGCAACCCCGTTGCTGCTTCTTGGGAAGTGATCGGACTGGGGAAGCAATTCGGCTCCGTCGCCGCGGCCATTATTGGTTACAAAACCGAGACGCTCGTGCGCGCGGCCTTCGAGTACGGCGCCGACGAAGCCCTGGTGGTGGACGATAAGACCGTAGATGAATACCGCGCCGAGCCCTACGCAAGTGCCTTTACCAAAATGGCGCGCAAGGGTGTGCTCCAGGACGGGGTGAAGAAAGGTTTTGATCTTCTCCTGCTTCCCAACACCACGCGTGGGCGAGATATTGCTGCTCTTTGCGCCATAGACCTGGATATTGGCGCTATGGTGGATGCCATCGCCATTTCTCTCGAAGGGAAAGAAACCGTTGTCACGCGCCCGGCCTATAGCAATCGGGTGCTTATCAAGGAGATCTGCGCGACCAAGCCAGCTATCGTGACCGTGCGCCCGCGCGCCTTTCCCCGTCCGAAACCACAAGCGGGGAGGGAAGGCCCCATACGGCAAATCCCTCCGGCAATGAGAAAGCGCGACATTCCTAGCTGGCCTGACGGCTACGCGCTGGAGCGCATGCCCGATCTGGGCAACGCGTCGCTGATCGTCGCTGGCGGGTATGGAATGGGGAACAACGCGGAACGAATCAAAGCGGGGGTCTCGGAAAAGACAATCGGCCGCGAGAGTTTTTATCTGCTGTATGATCTGGCTGATGTCCTAAGGTGCGCCGTAGGGGCATCGCGCAAGGCGGTCGAGGCCGGATTCGCCGTTTACGCTATCCAGATCGGACAAACGGGCCGCGTGGTATCCCCCCAAGTCTATCTGGCCTTTGGCATTTCCGGCGCTATGCAGCACCTGGCTGGCATGAAAACCAGCAACATGATCATCGCGGTCAATCGTGACCCTAATGCCCCTATCTTCAAGATCGCCCGCTATGGCGTAGTGGCCGACCTGCATACGATTCTGCCTGTGCTCTACCAGAAAGCCAAACAACGCACAGGCAGGCAAATCGAGGAGCGTTCCTCGTCGCTTTCGTTGGCAGAAGTAGAGATCAATGCTCGGCGGACCATACGGATGCCGCGAACCAATTACGAGGTCATTGATACCTGTAGCCCTACCGAAGACGAAGAAGACGACGAAGACGGCCCCTTGACCTAATTGGGGACGAATCGCGCCTGACTTGACTACAATGGCTTTCGATTCGGGACGCCGACGCGGCGCGGATATTGAGGGGGAGTGGCCGCGACTTTATCCACCACGACCAAACAGCGCTCCTCGACCACGCCCGGCAACTCAACGGGAATCAACTGGCGCAGCTCGCCGCCTAAAATCTTGAACGCGCGCTGCGCCTGATGAACTTCTAGCAAAGTGTTTGCCCCTTTTTGCGCCAACATGCGCCCGCCGACGCGAATCAACGGAAGCAGGTATTCCGCCAGCACAGGCAGGTTCGCTACCGCGCGCGCCACTGCCCAATCAAATCGTTCGCGATGGGATTCCCTCTGCCCTACTTCCTCCGCGCGCGCGGTCAGCACCTCTACTTTTTCCAGACCTAGCTTCTCCACCACATGAGCGCAGAAGCGGGTTTTCTTGCTGATGGATTCGACAATGGTCAGCAGCATGGACGGATAAAGGATTTTCAGCGGAATGCCGGGAAACCCAGCCCCGCTGCCTACGTCCACAAGGCAACGCGGCGGATTGTCTTTCCAGGCCAGAACACAAGAAAACGAATCGAGAAAGTGTTTGGTGCGAATCCCTTCGCGGTCGCGCACGGCTGTCAAGTTGAATTGCCGATTCCACTCGAGAAGTTCTCGTTCGTAGGTCAACAGAGCCTCCACCTGCCAGTGGCTCAGGCGGATGCCGAACAGTCGCCGCGCCTCCCGAACGAACGCCTCCATGCGCGGCTACGTTCCTTCCTCCCAGGAATGTAGATAACGGATTTGCTCTTCCGTTAGGACATCAATGTGGACGTTCATCGTTTCCAGTTTCAGGCGAGCAATGGCCGCGTCAATCTCCGGCGGGACGGGGTAAACCTGGCGTTCCAGTTTGCCGGCGTTCTTGACCATGTATTCTACGGAAAGCGCCTGGTTCGCAAAGGACATATCCATGACTGCCGCCGGGTGTCCCTCCGCTGCTGCCAAGTTAATCAGACGGCCCTCGGCCAGCAGGTAAATTCTTCGCCCGTCTTTCAATTCATACTGCTCCACAAAAGGACGTACCAATTTGGGCTTACCCACCGACATTTCCTGAAGGGCCGGGATGTTAATCTCTACGTTGAAATGCCCTGAGTTCGCCACAATGGCGCCGTCTTTCATCACTTCAAAATGAGGGCGGTCGATCACGTTGATGTCACCGGTCACAGTGCAGAAAATGTCGCCGATTTTCGCGGCTTCGAGCATTGGCATTACCTCGAAGCCATCCATGACCGCCTCGAGCGCTTTCAGCGGGTCAACTTCCGTTACAATCACATGCGCGCCCATGCCGCGTGCCCGATTGGCCAGGCCGCGGCCGCACCATCCATAGCCTGCTACCACGAATTTCTTGCCGGCCAGCAATATGTTTGTCGCGCGCACAATCCCGTCAACGGTAGATTGACCTGTTCCGTAGCGATTGTCAAAAAAGTGTTTGGTCATCGCGTCGTTGACGGCGATCACCGGAAAGTGTAACATGCCGTCAGCGGCCATCGCGCGCAGCCGAATCACGCCGGTCGTGGTCTCCTCTGTACCGCCGAGGATGCCGGGCAGCAGATCGCGGCGATTCTTATGCAGTTCCGAGACCAGGTCTGCGCCGTCGTCCATGGTCAGATGCGGCTTGTGCTCGAGGGCTGCTGCGATATGACGGTAATAGGTTGCGTTGTCTTCGCCCTTAATGGCGAAAACCGGGATTTCGAATCGCCCGACTAACGCCGCGGCGACATCGTCTTGCGTGGAGAGAGGGTTGGAGGCGGTCAGGACAAGGTCTGCTCCGCCGGCCTGCAACGTCCGTGCCAGATTGGCCGTTTCGGTCGTCACGTGCAGGCAGGCCGAAATACGCACGCCTTGTAAAGGCCGTTCCTTCTCGAACCGCTCGCGAATCCGCCGTAATACAGGCATTTCGCGTTCTGCCCATTCGATGCGTCGCATGCCGCCCTCGGCCAGTTTTACATCCTTGATGTCATAACTTTCCATGGTTGCTCCTCGTGTTTTCCTCAAAATCAAGACCCCTGTTTACGCCAGCAGGGCATCGAGTACTCCCTTGTCGTCGAAGTGACGACGAAAGCGCGCGATAAACTCCGCCCGGCTGTAATGGTGGTTCTGCGGTCCTTGTTGTTCCAGGCAATACGTAGCCGCCAATGCCCCCATTTGCCCGCATAATTCCCATCCCCAACCGCGCGCATAACCGGCCAGGAAACCGCCGCGATAGGCGTCGCCGACGCCGGTCGGGTCGAGGATGCGTTCCGGCGGGACAACCGGAATGCAATATTCCCTGCCCTCGGCGTAGATTGAGGACCCTTCGGCTCCACGCGTGACGACCAGCACCTGTACGCGCCGGAGTATCTCCTCCAGCCCCAAACCGGTCTTGCGAGAAATCAAGGCAAACTCATAGTCGTTGACGAACATAAAGTATGCCCCGTCCAAATCGCGCATGAGTTCTGGTCCCTCTAACCGCAAGACCTGCTGACTCGGATCGTACAGGTAAGGCAGATTTAAAGTGCGGCACTCGGCGGCGAAGTTCGTCATCGCTTGCGGATCGTTCGGCGAGATTACTACCAGATCTGGAAGCGGTTGCACGTCTTGTATGTGCTGACGCGCGGCGTGGCCCATCGCCCCGGGGTAGAACGAGGCGATCTGTGCGTTAAGACGGTCGGTGGTCGCGAAGAAAGATGCAGTATATTCGCCGGGGATGACCGTCATCAATTTCGTGTCCACCCCATGTGCTTCCAGCCAGGCGCGGTACTCCTCGAAGTCCTCGCCCACGGTCGCCATCACGCGCGGACGTTCGCCGAGCAAAGCGAGTGTGTAAGCAATATTCGGCGCTGTTCCCCCACGCTGGCGAGACATCGAATCCACCAGAAAGGAAAGGCTGATTTTCTCCAACCGTTCCGGTAGAATCTGCTCTTTGAACAGACCAGGGAACGTCATCAAATAGTCGTAAGCAACGGAGCCGGTCAGCAGAATATCCATTGCAAGTCTAGGCAAGAGGGTGTCGCAGGAACCGACGCCCTGGAAGGGCGTCGGCGGCAGCAGGCAAAGTTTATCATGGCCGCTCCGGATTGGCAAGACAACCGTTGCACCGGAAAAGAAAACAGGCAGGACGAAAACCCTGCCTGTCGCTCTGCGTAAATAAGAGGTTTATGCGACGACGGTCTCGCTGCTTTCCGGCAATTGGTATCCCAGCGCGCGCAATTTTCGCTTTATGTCAATCAACGA
Organism: Anaerolineales bacterium; assembly: GCA_034436015.1. Lineage (GTDB taxonomy): Bacteria > Chloroflexota > Anaerolineae > Anaerolineales > Villigracilaceae > DAOTVX01. The sequence continues at coordinate 30,703 of DAOTWG010000019.1, read as the reverse complement.
CTTACGGCCAAACCCTTCGATGGCTAACACAACCTCTTCACCTTGAGCCAGTTTCTCCAGGAATTGACCGACCTGTGTGATGCCAGCCTTTTCCAGGGCGGCTGTCGCGCGCGTACCCAACTCGAGCTCTCCAATTGGGCGCAGCGGCGAGACTTTTGCTTCTACGCGCGCGCGCTGTTCCTCGATGTAACTCTGCCGTGCTTGCAGCTTCTTCAGGAAGCGATCTACCTGCCCCTCGATATCTACGATACGCTGCGCCTCGCCAGAAAAGAAGGGATGGCATTTCGAGCAGATTTCCACGCGAATCTCTTTGCGTGTGGAACCTGTCGTCCAGGTGTTGCCGCATGCGCACACCACGCGCGCGTCTGTATAAAACGTGGGGTGAATACCCTGTTTCATCCTTGTATCCTTTCGTTACGTTGTCTGCGCAGGGATGACATGGACGCGCTTGCGACCGCGAACGGTATCAAAGAACACGACTCCGTCCACCGTGGCAAAGAGCGTGTCATCTTTGCCACGATCCACGTTCAAACCGGGTTGAATGCGCGTCCCGCGCTGTCGGACCAGAATATGACCGGCCAGCACATACTCGCCTGCATATTCCTTGACTCCCAGACGCTGGGAGGCGCTATCTCGTCCATTGCGGCTGGAACCGCCGCCTTTTTTATGAGCCATACCTACCTCGCTTTCCGCAACCGGCTATGCCTCTGGAACGGCCTTCTTGGCCGCTTTCGCAGGAGCCACCTCACCGATTTGTTCAATTAACAAACGTGTATACGCCTGCCGGCAACCGATTTTGCGACGAATGCGCTTTTTGGGACGGTAACGAAAGGCAACTACCTTTGGCCCCTGAACATGCTCTACCACAGTCGCTACAACAGAAGCGTTATTGACTGTTGGTTTGCCGACGGCGACTCTTTCCTCATTCACCAACAGCAAGACTCGCTCCAGGTTAATGCGCTCACCGACCTCTTGGGGCAAGCGGTCCACTTCAATCGTAGCGCCTTCCGCGGCGCGGTATTGTTTCCCGCCGCTTTCCACAATCGCATATTTCATCGTTTTTTCTCCTGGTCTTCGCTTCGCCGTCAACAACGCATACAAGACGCCCTGCGACGGGGAAGCCGGGATTCACGCGCCTGCCCCAGCCAACTCGCTGCCGGGGCAGAGCGCGTGTATTATACTACGGCTTCAACGGTTGTCAACGGCGCGAGACCGAAATCGCTACTGCTACTCTGCTTCCGGAATCGCTGCCTTGCCTTTCGAGCGGTTGATTGCCCAACCAACGCCCGCAAACAGCACAACGACAATGGCCCAGACGATAGCGCGCCCGGCGCCTTGTACGTTCGCATATTGCACGATGACTGGTGCCGAAATCAGGGATACCAGGTTGACCACTTTGATCATCGGGTTCAACGCCGGACCGGCGGTATCCTTGAGCGGATCGCCGACCGTATCGCCAACCACGCTGGCTTTGTGGCGTTCCGAGCCCTTGCCGGTGTTGGCGGCCAGATCGCGCGGTTCATCCTCGATGGCTTTCTTGGCGTTATCCCAGGCGCCGCCAGTATTCGCCATATACACGGCCAGCAACTGGCCGCTCAGGATGATGCCGCCACAGAATCCCGCCAGAGCCTCCACGCCAAGCATCAGGCCAACGGCCAGCGGAGTCAGAACGGCGATGAGCGCCAGCGGGACGAGTTCCTTCTGGGCCGCCGCGGTGGAGATGCTGACTACTCTGCCATAATCGGGCTGGACCTTACCCTCCATCAGACCAGGGATTTTGAATTGTCGCCGCACTTCCAGCACGATCAAACTGGCGGCGCGGCTGACTGACTTGAGGGACAACGAACTGAATAACCAAGGCAACGCCCCACCCAGCAGCAAGCCAATGAAGACTGATGTCTCTGAAATGCGAATGCCCGTGTCGCTCAGCAGCTGAGCGAAGGGGAGCGCCTCGCCGGCTGCCTTGGCTGCGGCGTTGGCTGCTTCCTGGACGCGCCCAACGTCAATAAAGAAGGAAGCGAACAGGCTGACCGCTGCAACGACAGCCGAAGCGATCGCGATTCCTTTTGTAATCGCTTTGGTTGTATTGCCTACTGCATCCAGGTCGGCCATAATCTGGCGCGCTTTCTTCGTCTCCTCGTCGTCCAGGCCCTGCCAGGCCATTTCACCAATGCCGTTCGCATTATCCGAGATCGGGCCATAGGAGTCCATCGCCACGTTGTTGCCGGTGTGGCTGAGCATGCCAATACCGATCATGGCTACCGCATACAGTACGTAGGTTGGCCCCTCGCCGCCATAGAGCAGCAGGCTAAAGATGAAACTGATGACGATCACCACCAACGCCCAGACGCTCGATTCCATGCCGACTGACATCCCCGAAAGGATCGTCGTCGCCGCACCGGTGCGGGTAGACTCCACGATCTCCTGAACCGGCTTGTGCTTGGTAGCGGTAAAGTACGAAGTAAGCGGGTTGAACGAGACCGCCAGCCCAACGCCGATGGTTGTCAGCATGGCAAGCCTCCAGTCGCCGGCGTACAGGATGGCCAGCAAGAAGGACCACAGAATTGTGTTCACGCTGGAGACCTCATACGAGCGGAACATGGCCTCCTCCGCATCGCGCGCGTGCAGGAAGCCCAACGGTCCCTTTTTCGGCATCCTCTGCCAGAGCGGAACAGCGAATGTCCCAAGTATAGAGGAAATGACACCGATGGCGCGAATGGCCAGCGGATAGACAATCCACTTCAGGCTATGAGTCGGGTCGATCGCCATCAGGGCCAGACCGAGAATCAGGCCGGAGACGATGGTGACCTCATAGGACTCGAAGATATCTGCTGCCATACCGGCGCAGTCACCGACGTTATCGCCGACGAGATCGGCTACAACCGCCGCGTTGCGTGGGTCATCTTCCGGAATGTCTTTTTCGACCTTACCGACCAAATCCGCGCCGACATCGGCTGCCTTGGTGTAAATGCCGCCGCCCACGCGCATGAACAGAGCTAGCAAAGTGCCGCCGAAGCCGAAGCCGAGCAAGGCATCCGGCGCTGCTTTGCCGAAGATGACGAAGATGATTGTCCCGCCGAACAGGCCCAGGCCGTCCGTTAACATGCCGGTAATCGTGCCGGCATAGTAGGCAATGGTCAGGGACTCGTTTAGGCTGCGCCGCGCCGCCGATGCCGCGCGCACGTTCGCCTGAATTGCCATGCGCATCCCCAGTTGACCGACCAACAGTGAAAAGACCGCACCCATGATGAAGGCAACAGTGCGCCCGACGGCAATGGCAATCTGTGCCTTGTCGCCGAATTCCTCCACCGCCTCTGGCGTTGGTCGCACGACGTACACACTCAAGAAAAGCACAATGGTCAAGATGCCGATGAGAGGCAGGATGGTCTTCAACTGGCGATTCAGGTAACTATCTGCCCCAATGCGAATCGCATTCCAGACCTCCTGCATCCTGGGGGTGCCCTTGTCCTTGTTGAGGACGTTTCCTCGTAGCAACCAGGCATACAGAAGACTGATGAACGCAGTCGCCAGCACGCCGACAATCACAATTTGCTCGAAATTGCTCAGGCCGTGACGACTGCCAAGCCACAATAGATCCATAGCAGTGCCTCCTCAGTGAGATAATTTGCTCCCGAGCAGAAGATTGCGGTTTGGGTTGTTCGACCGCGCGGCTTCTTATGCTCGGAATCCATTCAGACACAGAAAGAAACGCTGGACGCCTCCTGCCCAGACGTTTCTGCGCAATTTTACCCCATAAAACCCCAGTTGCAAAGGAAAGTAGCGAAAGATTAGGGTTTGGTTAGAATTCGAGCAACCTCTTGACTTTTACTAACGATGTTTGTATAGTGTATAACGGTTGTAAGAGTAGGGTTCGGCGGCACCGCTGCATTGGGTTGCTGTGCCGTTTTGTTTGTACATTCTCTTTTTCAAGGAGAGGGTATGATACGCGCGGAAGGATTAACCAAAGATTACGGCGCGCGGCGAGCCATTGACAATCTGACTTTCGAGGCCAAACAGGGAGAAATTGTCGGTTTCCTGGGTCCGAATGGCGCCGGCAAGACTACCACGATGCGCATCCTGACCGGCTACATGCCACCTACATCCGGAACGGCTACCGTGGCTGGGTTCGACGTCGTGGACGAATCGCTGGAGGTGCGCCGTCGCGTTGGCTACCTGCCGGAAACTGTTCCCCTGTACCCGGACATGACTGTCTTCGAATACCTGAAGTTCATGGCAGACCTGCGCCACCTGCCGAACGCGGAAGACGCGGTAGACGAAGCGTTAGAAATCGTCGGCATGACGGAACGTGCGGACGGGTATATTTCCAACCTTTCGAAGGGTATGCGCCAGCGCGTTGGGCTTGCTCAGGCCCTGCTTCACAAGCCGGAAGTCCTGATTCTCGATGAACCTACCATCGGCCTCGATCCGGCTCAGGTGGTGGAAGTGCGCAATCTGATTCGCGAGATCGGCAAAGAACGAACGATCATGCTCTCCACCCATATCCTTTCCGAAGCACAGCAGGTTTGCGATCGTGTCCTGATTATCGACAAAGGCCGCCTTGTCGCGGAAGACACGCCGGAGAACCTGCAGGCGCGGCTGACCGGCGCTCAGCGCGCGCGGTTGCGTGTGCGCGGCGACATCGAGGATATTCGCCCCTTGATCGCTAAAATGGACGGTGTGCAGGACGTTCGAGTCCTGGATGACGGAGCCCTGGAGTTCCAGTTCCTTCCGACTGACGACATCCGGCCGGCTGTTGCCAAAGCGGTCGTTCAGGCCGGCCTAGATCTGCTGGAGCTGAGCCCGGTCGGCATGAGTCTCGAAGAAATCTTCCTCGAGCTGACTCGAGGCGAAACCGCAGTGAGGTGAACCATGCGTAATGTCTGGACCATCGCTCGTCGCGAATACCGGCAATACTTCATCAGCCCGCTGGCGTATGTCACTGCGCTGGCCATTCTCCTGGTCGTTGGCGCCTATTTTTCTTTGTATCTCTACTATGTTTCGCAGCAAAGCCTGTTCGGCGTGGCTGCGCCGGAAGCCAACATCGTCGTCGGCCCCATGGCGACGATCTTCTTGCTGGGTATTCCGGCGTTGACCATGCGCTTGCTCGCTGATGAACAGCGTATGGGCACGATGGAATTGCTCCTGACTGCCCCTGTGCGCGATGCGGAACTTGTCATCGGGAAGTGGCTTGGCGCTTTTCTCTTTGCGCTTACGATTATTGCCATTACTTTTATCTTCCCTATCATTCTCAATGCCTTGGTAGATCCCGGGATCGATCAAGGGATCATGATCAGCGGCTACATTGGCATTATTCTCATGGTCGCCGCGCTGCTGGCACTGGGAACAGCCGTCTCTGCTCTGTTCAGCAATCAATTCGCGGCGTTCTTTGTCACCCTGGCGCTGATGCTCTTCCTTTGGTGGGTGATCGGTTGGCCTGCCTCTGTGTTCCAATATGGCACGGCGCACGAGGCATTTCGACATCTGAACATCAGCAGACATTTCAACGATATGACAGGCGGTAACATCACGCTGGCTGGAATCGTATACTTCCTCAGCCTGACAATCTTCGGCCTTTTGGCAGGAACCATGGCCGTTGAAACGAAAAGGTGGCGATAATATGGCTAAGAAGCAGAAATCTCAACGTGACCTCAAGACGTATGCCCCTCTGGGGTTATGGCTGACAGGAGCAGCAACGCTTACTACGCTCATTCTGCTGTTCATGAAATTCCTGGCAGCAGAAGGTGTGTACACTCCACCTGACGAAAAGCGATTTAACCTCGTTATCTGGATTGCTGCCGGCCTGATTCTGATCGGTCTTGCCGTCTATGCCATCCTGGATCCCGAACGCACGCGTGAATTCCTATTGGGCCGGCGCGCCAGGTATGGCGGCAATGCAGCAGTGACCTTGCTTGCCTGGTTGGGAATTCTCATTGTTGTTAACACAATCGCTGTCCAGTATCCCCAGCAATGGGATTTGACCGAGGAGAAGAAATTCACCCTCGCCAAGGAAACCGAAGAAACGCTGGACAAGTTGACCGAACCCGTCCATGCGATCGCGTTCTATACCGCGCAATCCTCACCGCAGAGCGCGCGTGAACTGCTTGAAAACTACAAACGGCGCAGCAATGGCCGATTCGATTATGAATTCCAGGACCCAGACCGAAACCCGGTGCTGGCGCAGCAACTGGGCATTACCGGCGATGGGAAAATCTATCTGGAAATGGGAGATCGGCATGAGATCGTCTCCTATGCCTCCGAACAGGAGATCACCCGTGCTCTGGTGCGGTTGATGAACCCCGGCGAACGGACGGTGTACTTCCTGAGCGGACATGGCGAGCGTGACGTCGAAGGCTATGGCAATGATGGCTATTCCAAACTTTCCTCTACGTTAGAGGCCAAGAACTACACTGTCAAGAAATTGCCTTTGCTGGCGGAAGGAAAGATCCCCGAGGATGCACTGGCGATCATCATTGCCGGACCGCAACAGCCCATCTCACAGGAAGAAGTCAACATGCTGATGGACTATCTGACAAAAGGCGGCTCACTGGTGATTATGGAAGACCCCGTGCCGCTCACCAATTTCGGCGATGCTCCCGACCCGCTGGTCAACTACCTTGTTACCGGCTGGGGTATCCGTCTCAACAACGACATTGTTGTAGACACAAATTCCAGCCAACCACTTGTGCCGTTTGGTGTGGACTACAGCACCCATTCGATTACCTATAAATTGCGTGGAATTATCTCTTTCTATCCGGAGGCGCGCAGCATCACCTTGGTCGAAAACCCGCCCCGCGCCGTTGACTCGCTTGTGCGCACCCTCAACCGTGCCTGGGGTGAAACAGACTTTACCGCCCTCCAGAACGGCCAGACCAGCCCTGACCCTGGCAGCGACGTCATCGGCCCCATCACGCTGGCGGCTGCCTCAGAAGATACAAACAGCGGCGCTCGCCTGGTCGTCTTTGGCGATTCCGATTTCGCCTCCAACGCCTATTTCGATCAATACGCTAACGGCGATGTTATCGTCAATGCCATTGATTGGGCTGCTGAACAAGAGGGCCTGATCAACCTGACCCCCAAAGAGACCATTTATCGCCAGTTGAAGCCTGTAAGCAATGTTACCCTGACTCTGATTGCTGTTCTCTCCATCTGCGTTATCCCGCTGATGGTTATCGGCGGCGGAGTGGCCGCCTGGCTGACGCGTCGTATGCGAGGTTGATGTTATGAAACGCTCTTCGTGGATTGCTCTATTCCTCTTGGCCTTGGCGGTAGGGGTTTATGTCTTTTTGAAAAACCGCCCTGTTCAGGAAAAGCCCAGCAATGAACCCACTGCTACCCCTCGCGTTTACCTCTACGACTATAGCGAGGAACGCGGCAAAATTGTTGCCATCCGTATTCAAGACTCTGCAGAGAACTTTGTACTGCTTGAGAAAGAGAACGGTCAATGGTTCATTAAGGCGCCTTCTCCCTCCCTTGCCGATCAGAGCAAAGTAACGATGGCAGAAACCCAAATCTATGGCTTGGGTGTTAAAACAATCTTGGAAGACACGCTGGACCTGCCGACCATTGGTTTGGATAAGCCAACCTACATCATTGAAATTCGCTTTGAGAATGGCGCAACCAGTCGGTTAGAGGTCGGCAGCCGGGCGCCCAGCGGTAGTGGTTATTATGTGCGCAGAGATGGTAAATTGTTCGTCGCTTTCGAATACAACATAGATGCCCTTGCTAACCTGATTCGCTATCCGCCTTATCCACCCACGCCAACTCCGGAGGGCACATTGACTCCTACTCCAACGGAAACGCCAAGACCCACCGAAACCCCAACCCATCCGCCCGATACCCCCACATCAACGCCAGAGTAAAGTGTGGTTCATGTGACAGGGCGAGGCAACTCGCCCTGTCGCATCCTGGAAAAGGTCTTGAATTTCACAACGAAAAAGAGTATTCTTGTTCAAGACAGATAACGTGTTTAAAAAAACCTTTGAGTAATAGGTACCAACATGATGATTGAGAATCCTCTCCTGCTTGAAGAGGAGGATGAAGAATATTCTGCTCTGGAACGCCTGATTGCCCTCGGGCGGCAGAAATCCTATGTCACCATTGACGATATTCTGCACTTCTTCCCCGAGGCTGAGCAGGACCTTGATCAGTTGGAGGAGGCGTTCGCGGCTTTGCTGAGCGCCGGTATTCCTTTTGTGGAGGACGTGCCCGGCGGCGAACCAGCGGAAGAGGAGCTTGCGGCTGTAGAAGAAGAGGCCGAAGCGGAACTGACGCCGACATCACTGGACGATTACCTGGCTAATATCGAAACGGATGACACGATTGGCTTATACCTGAAAGAGGTCAGTCGTGTTCCGTTGCTCACCGCCGAGGAGGAAGTCGAACTGGCGCAACGCATCGAACGCGGCCGTATGGCGCGCGAGGAACTGGCGCGCGGCAACGCCAGCCCGCGTCGGCGCGCGGAACTGCGTAAACTCATCGAGGACGGTTGGGCGGCGCGTGAGCACTTGATCACCGCGAATTCGCGGCTGGTCATCAGTGTCGCTAAGAAATACATGGGGCGCGGTGTGCCTTTCCTTGACCTTATTCAGGAAGGCAATATCGGCCTGATTCGCGCTACCAAGAAGTTTGACTACCGGCGCGGGCACAAGTTCAGCACCTACGCCACATGGTGGATTCGCCAGGCCGTCACACGTGCCATCGCCGACCAGGGGCGCACGATTCGTGTTCCTGTGCACATGGGCGACCAGATCAATAAACTCTTGCGAGTGCAACACCAATTAACCCAGAAACTGGGGCGTGAGCCAATGCTCGAGGAAATCGCCGAGGCACTAGACGTGCCGCCCAAGAAGGTTGAAAATATGATTCAGGTGGCGCGTCGCCCGCTTTCCCTCGAAACCCCTACCGACGACGAAGAAGATTCGGTGCTGGGTGATTTCATCGAGGATGATGAGGCGGCTCCACCAGATGATACCGCTACCTATAACTTGTTGCGCGAACACCTCAACGAGGTGCTGAATACCTTGCCGCCGCGCGAGGTGCGAATCTTGCAACTTCGCTACGGTCTGCTCGATGGACAACCCTACACCCTCGAAGAAGTGGGTCGCAAAATGGGCGTAACGCGCGAGCGCGTCCGGCAGATCGAGGCCCAGGCGCTCAGCCGTCTGCGCCAGCCCAACATCCGGCGCAAACTGCGCGATTACCTCGGCGACTAATTGCCTTCTTCATACCTTACTAAGGAGCGCAATTGCCCTGCCTGGGACGAAACCCTCTCAGACAGGGCAATGTGTTTTTGATACCTCACAAATTCCCAATAAACCAGACACAATTGGTGCAATTCGGCCCGCCTGTGGTAAAATGTGAGCCGTTTTTGTGCGCGTGAAAACCACATGGAGTAACTATGCAAAACGAGTGGCTTTACATTGGTATTTTCCTGATAGTAGCCGTCATCGTTCCTCTCGCGCCGTTAGGCATCGCGGCGCTTGTGGCCCCGCGCAAACCAAATCCTGTTAAACGCAGCACGTACGAGTGCGGGATTGAAACGGTAGGGGAAGTATGGGCGCAATTCAAGGCTCAGTACTATGTCTTTGCTCTGGTCTTCCTAGTCTTTGAGGTGGAGGTCGTATTCCTGTTTCCTTGGGCGCTGGCATTGAATCAACTTCCCTTCTTCGCTGTTGTGGAAGGCATCATCTTTCTGGGGATCTTAATCGCCGGCCTGGTTTACCTCGGACGCAAAGGATTATTGACATGGCGCTAGGGAGGCAGGCGGCCTGAGCCTTTCTGCTCATTCACTCGAAAGTTTCAAGGAAACCTTCCATGAATTTCTGGAACGATCCCGTACACTTTGTGGCAGACAAACTGACCGCCCTGTTGAGCAGTTGGGGACTTTCTAGTGGGCTGATTGTGTTCATTGAGTACTTGCTCGGCGCGCTCGCGCTCGTTGTCTTTGCCATGTTGCTGGATGTTGGCTTGGTATGGGTTGAGCGCAAGGTTGTCGCCCGTTTTCAGGACCGATTGGGGCCGAACCGATTGGGACCGTTTGGCCTGCTTCAACCGGTGGCTGATATTATTAAAATGCTTGTCAAGGAGGACATCACGCCTGTTGGAGCGGATCGATTCCTTTACAATCTTGCTCCTGTACTAGCAGCTGTAGCGGTCATCGCGTTATGGGCTGTTCTGCCGCTTTCGGCCACAATCTACGGCGCAGACTTGAACGTGGGAGTGCTCTATATCGTCGCCACCGGCGCCCTGGGGACGCTGGCGATTCTTATGGCCGGCTGGGCCTCGCACAACAAGTATGCTCTCTTAGGCGCGTTTCGCATGGTTGCTAACTTGATTTCCTATGAAGTCCCTATGGTTATCATCCTGCTCGTGCCAACGCTACTTGCCGGAACGATGAGCCTGCGCGGAATCACGGAAGCGCAGCGGTCGATGTGGTTTGTCCTGGCATCGCCGCTGGGGTTTCTAATCTTTCTGATCAGCGCCATTGCCGAACTCGGTCGTGCGCCTTTTGATCTGAATGAGGCCGAATCGGAAATTGTGGCAGGCTATCACATTGAATACAGCGGGATGAAGTTCGGCTGGTTTTATGCCGCTGAATTGTTGCATGCCTTTACGTTTGGCGGTTTTCTGGCAATTCTGTTCTTTGGCGGCTACGCCGGCTTCTTTGGGCTGGAGAATCTGGCAATGTTTTCCTGGCTCAACAATCCCTTTGTCCAAGCGGTTGTTTTCCTGACTAAGGCTATGCTGGGATACTGGGTCATCATGTGGGTGAAATATTCGATGCCGCGTGTGCGCATTGACCACCTGCTGGTTTTCAATTGGAAGTTTCTCACGCCGCTCGCCATCGCTGTGCTGATTAGCACTGCGGTTCTACATCGGGCGCTGATGGGGGCGCCGCGTTGGGCGTATATCGCTGCTTTGTTCTTTTCCAATCTTTTGCTTGCTGTTGTCACGATAGAAATTCTGCGTGCTCGCGCCCGCCGGCAACGACGTCCCAGTCAGGAGCTAGACCATCGTCGCCCAATGCAGGAGCAGGCTGTATGACCTTTGAACAGATCTTATTCGTCTTGATTGCCTCCTTCACGCTGACTGCAGCCATCATGGTCGTGCGAACAAGGCGGTTGATTCATGCCGCTTTTTGGCTGATTGCGGCGTTGCTTGGCGTGGCAATTCTCTACGCCTTGCTGCAAGCAGCCTTCCTGGTCGTTGTGCAAATTGTGATCTATGTTGGCGCCATTGCTGTCTTGTTTATCTTTGCCATTATGCTGACCCAGCGTCATGTGCGCGAGGAGGCGCTGCGGCCGCGATGGCGCATTAGCCTGGCATTCCTTATCAGCCTTTGTCTTCTCGGTAGCCTCATTGTGCTCGTCTTTGCTCTTCCCCATGCAACGCGCTTGCCTCCGCCTATGCCTCCCGGTTTAGACGCTGCCCGGGCATTAGGCGTGGCGCTTCTTTCCCCTTCCGGTTATGACAACCAAGCCATGTCTGTTAACAAAGGATATGTGCTGCCGTTCGAGGTCGCTTCTGTATTGTTGTTGGCCGCTTTAATTGGCGCTGTTTATGCAGCATCCTCTGAGCATAAGGGGAAAAGCACATGAATATTCCTCTGTCCTGGTATCTTCTGCTGGCAGCCAGTTTATTCTGCATTGGCTTGTATGGGGCGCTCTCGCGCCGCAATGCGATTGCAATCCTTCTCGGCATCGAGTTGATGCTGAACGCGGTCAACATCAATTTGGTCGCTTTCTGGCGTTACCTTGACCTGGCGCGTCCGTTCCCCTCGGCGTCTATGAGCGGTCAGGTTTTTGCGGTGATCGTCTTTGCCGTCGCGGCTGCCGAGGTGGCGGTTGGCCTGGCGTTGATTCTCTCCGTCTACCGACGCCGCAAGTCGGTCATCGCCGATGACATCAACTTGATGAAATGGTGACTGGAGTTGTCATGGTAGCGTGGTTGCTCTGGCTGATTCCCCTTCCCCCCCTTCTGGCATTTTTTCTCATCATCTTGTTCGCCCATCGCAACAACGCGTGGAGCCATAGCCTGGCCGTTGCCGCGGCCACATTATCGTGGTTGGGCAGCATGGTTCTTTTTGTCCGCGCGCTCGCGATAGAACAGCTTGAGCAACATCCCTTCGAATCGGCAGTGAATTGGATACCGACAGGGGAGTCCTGGCTTCAAATAGGCGTTCGGCTCGATCCATTGAACGCTGTCGCGCTCTTCTTCGTTGCCTGGACGGTGCTTGCCATCTTCGTGTACAGCATCGGGTATCACAACTTCGGACGACCAAAAGGCAGTCGCGATGTGCCCGGTCTACCGTCACATGGTGTCAGCATCGAAGAGCACGGTCGCACGCATGTCATCCCCTCGGTGGAGCCGATGTATGCCCGTTTTTTTGCCTTCATTAGCCTATTCGCGTTTGGCATGTACCTCCTTGTGGTCTCTGATAACCTCCTGACCTTGTTTATTGGCTGGGAGATCATGGGATTATGCTCCTATTTGTTGATCGGTTTCTGGTATGGCAAACCTTCTGCGCGCGATGCGGCCGTCAAAGCGTTCCTGACTACTCGTATTGGCGATATGTTCCTGTTGCTTGGCTTGGCATGGCTGTATAGCGAAACGGGGTCGCTTTCGTATCGGGTGGTCTTTGTCGAAGAAACGCTCCATCGTCTGGCAACTGCTCCCGCTCCGCTCTTCGGATTGTCCATCGCCGGTTGGATTGGAATCTTGTTCTTTCTCGGCATTGTTGGCAAATCGGCGCAGTGGCCTCTTCATGTTTGGTTGCCAGATGCCATGGAAGGTCCGACGCCTGTCTCGGCGATGATACACGCGGCGACGATGGTGTCTGCGGGCGTGTATCTTGCTTTGCGTATGTTTCCTATCTTATTTCTGGATGCGCGCGCACTGGCTGTAGTTGCATTCGTTGGCGCGTTCACCGCCCTGTTCGCGGCGACTATTGCCTTGGCGCAGAACGACATTAAGCGCGTGCTGGCGTATTCCACCATGTCGCAATTGGGTTATATGATCGCGGCGGTCGGCATTGGCGCCTACGTGGCCGCAGCGTTTCACCTGGTCACGCACGCCTTTTTCAAGGCCCTGCTTTTTCTCGGCGCCGGCTCGGTTATTCACGGCATGGAGCACGGCGCGCTGCACGCGGGGGCTCATGTAGACCCCCAGGATATGTTTCAGATGGGTGGACTACGTCGCCGGATGCCCATTACGTTCTGGACTTTCCTGGCGGGAGGGTTAGCCTTGTCTGGATTCCCGCTGGTCACGGCCGGCTTTTGGTCGAAGGATGAAATTCTCGCCGATGCTTATGCACATGGACATCTAGTCGTCTTCCTAACCCTTGCAATTGCTGCCTTTCTGACCGCTTTCTATACCATGCGCCAGATTACCCTGACTTTCCTGGGTCAACCGCGCACGAGGGCTGCCGAAAACGCTCACGAGACGCCTCGGACGATGACCGTCCCGCTCGTGGTTTTGGGATTCTTCGCCGTGACTCTGGGCTGGGTTGGCATCCCTGAACATTTTCCCATGCTCGGTGGTTTTCTGCCGAACTGGTTTCATGAGTTCGTTGGCACCTCTCTCGCCAAGGCGCCAAAAGCTGCGCCTTTTTCGTGGATTCCGCTTATGGTCTCGCTGGGCGTTTCGCTTGGCGGTTTGTTCCTAGGATGGTTGGCGTATCGTAACGTCAAAACGCCGGAGCAGGATTTCCTTCAAATCCCCATTCTCAAAAATCGCTGGTACGTTGATGAACTCTATCATATCCTCTTCGTCCGACCTGCTGCCTGGTTAGCTGAACGTTTTGTCTATCTCATCCTGGACCGCGCCATCCTAGATGGAATCTTGCACGTGGCCGCGCGCGGCTCGCTACTCCTTGGTCATGTTTTCCGTAGTTATTTCGACGCGCCAATTGTCAACGGCCTCATCGGCGACGGTACCGGCGCCGCCGTGAAAGCCTCCGGTGCGGCTCTGCGCCGGAGCCAGAGCGGACAGGTGCAATCATACATGGTGACATCATTAAGTCTGTTCTTCCTCGTTGCTCTCCTATATCTCTGTATCCGTTCTCTGGTTTAGTATCTCTTTATGGAACTGTTGCACACCCATCTCTTGAGTCTCATCCTCTTCTCACCTGTGCTCGCGGCAGGAATCGTGTTCTCGCTCCCAAAAGAGAAGGTAGCCGTTATTCGCTGGACGGCCTTCTTCTCCAGTCTGTTGCCGCTCGCCTTGACAGGGTATTTATGGAGTCAGTTCCGACCTGACCAGCCTGGTTTCCAGTTCGAGGAGCGCTATCCTTGGTATTCCGCCGTCCATTCCAGTCTCCATTTGGGCGTAGATGGCCTTTCCTTGACAATGGTCTTGCTTACCACGCTGTTGACGCCGCTGGCTATTCTGGCGTCATTTTCCATACGTACGAATGTCAAGGCGTGTTTGGCGCTCTTTCTGCTTCTGGAGACCGGCCTGTTAGGAGTGTTCCTGGCGCTTGACCTGCTGCTCTTCTTCGTCTTCTGGGAAATCAGCCTGGTGCCGATGTATTTTCTCATCAATCAATGGGGAAGCGAGCAAGGCGAGAGGCGCCTCTGGAGGGGGATGACCCTTCCTGCGCGAACGTATGCTTCGCTAAAGTTTATGATTTACACGATGGCCACGTCGCTGGGATTGCTATTGGCGATTCAGTTGTTAGGTGTGCTTTTTCAGGATTATGACCTTCCTGTGTTGTACGCGCGATGGAATGCGTTGACCGAGGGTTCCCTGTTGGGTCTTTCTGTTCGCACGGTCAAGACGGTTGCATTCTGGGCGTTCGTGATCGCCTTTGCTGTCAAGGTGCCGGTCTGGCCATTCCACACATGGTTGCCAGATGCCCATACGGAGGCGCCGACCGGCGGTTCAATGCTTCTGGCCGGTGTGCTTCTCAAACTAGGCGCGTATGGCTTTCTGCGCCTGGTATTGCCCCTCTATCCGGCAGAGGCGGCACGGTATGCCGACGCGCTGGCGCTGTTGGCAACGCTGGCGATCATCCTCGGGGCGTTCGCGGCCTACAGCCAACAGGATTTCAAGCGGCTGGTTGCCTACTCATCCGTCAATCATATGGGTTTTGTAGTCCTGGGCGTGGCCGCTGCTGCTAAAGCCGCCGGTACACTCGATGCGACCATCGCGTTAAACGGAGCAACGTTGCAGATGTTTAATCACGGTCTCTCGGCGGCCGGCATGTTCTTTTTGGTTGGCGCTCTCTATGAGCGTACGCACACCCGCGACTTGGGCGCGTTTGGCGGCCTCTTCTCGCTCGCGCCGGTGTATGGCGGCGTCCTCATTTTTACGGCCATGGCCTCCTTGGGGCTTCCCGGTCTGGGTGGTTTTGTCTCGGAATTTCTTGTGGTGCGAGGCGCATGGCCGGTATTGACTGGTTATACCGTGGCAGCGATGCTAGGACTACTCTTCACGGGAGCCTACATCCTGAAGGCGATCAGAATGGTACTGCACGGCCCGTTGAACGAGCGCTGGGCTCAAGGAGAACACCGACTGACCGATCTCCGGCCTCGTGAACTCTTCGTGATGATTCCGCTCATGGCGCTCATGCTATCCATCGGCGTCTGGCCAGCCTGGATTTTGCACATTATTAACAAGGCATTCTCATAGACGCCCAGGCCCTAAAACGCAAACATAGCGTACATCACTCCTGCGCTTGCGATGGAGCAAACACAATGGGTACGTTCCAAGGAGCAACATGTCTTTTCCTTTCTTGAGTTCTATTGTTTTTCTCCCTATCGCGACCGGATTGGTGATTTTGCTCTACCGACCAACGTGGAAGGCAGCCATTCGCTGGACGGCACTACTCGCCAGCCTGCTTGCTTTAGCCCTTTCTTTCCGGGTGTACTTCTCCTATGACTGGCTTGCAGGTGGATACCAGTTCCTGGAAAAATACTCGTGGCTGCCGGCGTTGGGAATCGGCCTTCACTTTGGCATAGATGGCATGTCCGCGCCGTTGATATTGTTGACCGGCGTGGTCATGACGACAGGGGTCATGATTTCTTGGGGCCTGGAAGACCGGCCGCGCGAGTTCTTTGCCTTTCTGTTTATTCTGGCCTCGGGCGTATTCGGCGTCTTTGCTTCCCTGGATGTGTTCATGCTGTTCTTTTTCTACGAAATTGCCGTTTTCCCCATGTACTTACTGATCGTCCTTTGGGGTTGGATCAAGACGCGCGAATACGCGGCGATGAAGTTGACGCTCTATCTGTTCATCGGCTCCGTGGTAGCGCTGGTCGGCGCGTTGGTATTGTACTGGGCAAGCGGATTGCAAACCTTTGATTTGCTGGCATTGGAGCGCGCTGCGTTCTCGCCTTTCTTCCAGAAAGTCTGGTTCCTGCCGATCTTCCTCGGCTTTGGCGTTCTGGGTGGTATCTTTCCGTTTCACAATTGGTCGCCGGACGGTCATGTAGCTGCGCCGACAGCTGTCTCGATGTTCCATGCCGGCGTGTTGATGAAGCTGGGAGCGTTCGCCGCGCTGCGTGTCGGCATCATGCTTCTTCCCGAAGGGGCGAGGTTCTGGTCTCCATTGATTATGGGATTGGCGTTGGTGAACATCGTCTACGGTGCATTTATCGCCAGCGTGCAGACCGACTTCAAGTATGTGATCGGCTTTTCCTCCGTGTCCCATATGGGGTTGGTGCTGATGGGCATGGCAACGCTGACCGAGGACGGCCTGCTGGGCGCCGGCTTGCAGATGTTCTCACACGGCGTGATGACCGCTCTCTTCTTTGCCGTCGTTGGCATGGTCTATGATCGCGCTCACACCCGTCATATCCCTGACTTGGGGGGCATGGCGCGCCCAATGCCGCTGGCGGCGGTTGGCTTTATCATCGGCGGCCTGGTTTCCATGGGGATGCCAGGCTTTTCCGGCTTCGTGGCCGAATTCCCCATTTTTCGTGGAATCTGGCAAACCAATCACTGGTGGATTGCTCTTCTTGCTGCAATCTCTATCGTAATTACCGCTTCTTATATCTTACGTGTCGTCGGGCGCGTATTCTTCGGGGCAATGCCGGCAATGCTGGAAGGTCATATTGCCCCTATTACCCTTCTGGATAAAATCGCGCTGGTCTTTCTATGCTTGTTTATGGTTGGATTGGGGCTCTTCCCATCGTTGATGACGCCATGGGTGCAAAGCAGCGTTCGCCACATCCTTGCCCTATTGGGAGGCGTCTGATGTCAGCCTGGCTTTCCTTACCCGTAGAGATCGCTTTACTTGCCCTGAGCATTGTGGTCCTGATTTTGGATCCCTTCCTCAAGACCGAAGGCCGACGTCGCTCTTTGCTCGGCTGGCTCGGCGCCGGCGGATTAATCGTTATCCTTGGCATCCATCTCTGGCAATCTGCCCCTGACCAACCGACGTTGCTTTTCGGGGGAATACTCGTCGCTGATGGAATGACGTTCTGGTTCAAGGCGTTCTTCCTGCTTGCAGCAGCCATTTCGGCAGTTTTCTTCTCGGAAACCAAAACGTTGCAATCTCGGGCTGAGGCCTATGTATTGTTGTTAATCTCTACTCTGGGAATGTGCCTGCTGGTCTTGGCGGCCGATTTGATCATGCTCTATGTCGCCATCGAGACGACGTCCATTCCTCTCTATGTGCTGGCCGGCTTTCTACGAGGAGATGACAAATCTACGGAGGCAGGATTCAAGTACCTGCTGTTTGGCGTGTTGACCTCGGCGATTCTGCTCTATGGGCTCAGTCTGCTTTTCGGCCTCAGCGGTGAGACCGATCTATACGCGCTGAGGTCCTACGTTGTCCGATTCGATGTCGTTTCGCTTGGCGTTGTCTTACTCGTCCTGACCGGCTTGGCATTCAAGATTGCAATCTTTCCCTTTCATTTCTGGGCGCCCGATGTGTACGAAGGTGCGCCAACGCCGGTTGCCGGCTTTCTCTCCACCGCCTCGAAGGCAGCCGGCTTTGCGGTCCTGATGCGTCTGTGTACGACGGCTTTCCCTTCTCTCGGCGTTGATTGGAGATTGCTCCTGGCCATCCTGGCCGCGTTAACCATGACCGTTGGAAACTTAATTGCCTTAACCCAGAAGAACATCAAACGTCTGCTTGCCTACTCTTCCATTGCCCATGCCGGCTACGTCTTGCTTGGCTTGGTGGCATTCTCTTCGCTTGGGCTGGCGAGTCTTATGTTCTATTTGCTCGTCTATCTCTTGACCAATCTGTTAGCCTTTGGGCTGGTAGGTATAGTTGGGCAGGTAAGCGGGTCGGATGAAATGACCGCCTATAACGGACTGAGCAGACGCAATGCCGCCTTGGCGTTGGCTTTGCTGGCGGCTTTGCTTTCGCTGGCTGGCATACCACCCTTTGGCGGTTTTGTCGCCAAGTTCTTGCTCTTCAGCGCGGCGGTAGAGACCGGTTGGGTCTGGTTAGTCCTTGTTGGCGTCTTGAACTCTATGATTGGGCTGTACTACTACCTAAATGTGCTGAAATACGTTTATCTTTACCGCAAGGAAGGAGAAGATGAGGAGCAACATCCAGTGCCGCTATCCCGCGCGATGGCGGCGGTCTTGTTCCTGCTGGTAATCGGCATCCTGCTCTTGGGCACGGTATTTGCGCCCTGGGTTAACTCTGCCTTGTCCCTTGCCTCCACTTTGCGCTAAATATCACAAAGAATGGTATAATTTTCGCCTCATGAAACGACCTTCCCCGCCTGTTCCTGTGCCTAGTCTGGCTGCCATGTCGCTGGCCGGACAGATTGGCTGTGTGGTGCCGATGATTATCCTGGCGGCAGTGGTTGGCGGCCTGTGGTTAGATCGGCAGTTTGGAACGGGGCGTTGGATTACCCTGGGATTATTGCTCGCTTCGTTGCCTCTTTCCATCGTTGTGACGTTTCGACTGGCTATGCGCGCGGCTAAGGAGATGAACCAGATGCTCCGAATGCCCAGCCGGGGAAAGGCGGCAGGACAAGAGGAAGAGAACGGGAACGATGCGTAGTGACGTGGTAACGACCAAACGTGTGCCTATTAAACGCTGGCTGGTTCTGGGATTGATTGCCCTGGGTGGATATGCGGCTTTCCTGGGTCCGTCTATCCTGAAGCCAATCAGTCCTACTGTAGTGTTGCCCGCAGAGACGACCGGTCTACACATTGGCGATTTCGAGATTACCAACACAATGCTGGCAACGTTGCTGGCCGATGCGCTTTTGCTGGTCTTGGCCCTGACCGCTTGGCAGTATTATCGTCGCCATGACCGGCCGCCGCGCGGCTTGCTTCACGCCTTTGAGACCGTCGTTGAATTTCTCTGGAACACAGTCGAGGGAGCAGCAGGAGCGTGGGCGCGTCGCATCTTCCCGGTGGTTGCCACGCTGTTTCTCCTGATTTTCACCGCTAACTTGATCAAACTCCTTCCTGTCTTCGAAACCGTTGGGCGGCTGGAAGCTGTGCATCGAGAGGGCGGTAAAGGATATGCTCCGGTCGCCTTATTTCGCGTCGGTCATCTTACTGTATACGCGCTGGACAAAGGACAACCATACAAGATTGTAAATGGGCATCTAGTTCGCTTAGATAGGAAAGGTAATCCCTTAGAGCCGCTGCCTCAGGCAAGTACCTTTGAGGGCGAAACAACAGCGGCCGGTCACGAGGAATCGCTTTGCACAGCATGTGAGGTCGTTCCCTTTTTGCGCGGGAGCGCCACCGATATTAACTTTCCGTTCGCTTTGGCTATTCTGACCGTTTTGCTCACGCAAATCTATGGACTGTGGGCACAGGGGCCGGCCTATTTGGAGAAATTTATCCAAATCAAACGACTGATACGCGGCAGCATGTTGGGTCTTATTGATTTCGGCGTTGGTCTTCTCGAAATTATCTTGGAAATCGCTAAAATACTTTCCTTTGGCTTCCGTCTTTTCGGCAACGTCTTTGCCGGCGCATTGTTACTTTCGATTGTTGGCGCGCTCACGGCAGTCATCGTGCCGGCCGCTCTCTATATTTTCGAAATGTTCTTCGGCATTATCCAGGCTTATGTCTTTTTCCTGCTTGCAACCATCTTTATCGGCGGAGCAACGCAGGTCCATCATTAATCAACGTTTTTACGGAGGACAGAGGAATGAATGGTATTGATGGCGCATCTTTTGTTGCTGGCATGAAACTGCTGGCAGCAGGCGCAGCGATGATCGGCACAATCGGCGCCGGCCTAGGTGTCGGAATCGCGGCTTGGGGTGGCGTGCAGGCCATGGGACGAAATCCGGAGGCCGCCCCCATCATCCAGACCAACATGATTCTGGGAATGGCTTTCGCGGAAGCCGTAGCGATTTATGCTCTAGCGGTATCGTTGATTATTATCTTCGTTGGGTAAAACGATTGCCGGAGAGACAGATAGATTGGGTACGCAATGGACAGACTTGGCCTGAATCTGGGATCGTTACTTTTCTTTACTTTTAACTTCATCATTATTCTTATCGTACTCTATGCGTTTGCCTACCGCCCCATGCTACGCGCCCTGGATGCCCGCCGCCAGAAGATAGAACAGGGATTGGAAGATGCCCAAGCTGCTGCGGAAGCGCGCGCCAACGCCGAGAAGGATGCTGCCAGGATTCTGACAGAAGCCCAGGCCAACGCCGCGCAAATCCTGCGCGAAGCCGGCGAACGCGCGGAACAACTTGCCGAGGAGATTCGGCGCGCTGCCGAATCCGAGGCCGAACAAATTCGCCGGGAGGCCACAGCGACTTTGGAGGAAGAACGCAATCGTATGTTGGCCGATCTGCGCGGACACGTCGCGGCCATTGCCATTGCCGCCGCGCAGAAACTGCTTGGCGAGGCGCTGGACGAAAAACGTCAGCGCGCCCTGTTGGACGGATTCTTCTCTACCTTGCAGGCAGGCAATGTATCTTTGCTTGAGGAAGTAATCACCGGCGCTGACATAGTAGAAGTCATTTCTGCCCTTCCGCTCAGTGCACAAGAACAGGAGAAAGTCCGGCGGATTCTGTTGGGGCATACTGCTCGTCCGTTGCAGGTTAACTTTCGCGTCGACCCTGTGGTTCTGGGTGGTCTGGTAATCCGCGCCGGCGGGAAGGTGTTGGATGGCTCGCTGGCCGGTCAACTGGCCGACTTGCGTCAGACGCTGCAATAAGGCTTTGTCCAATTCATGGAGATAGACGAACTGCTGCGCTATTCCCAGCGCAGCAGTTCGTTTGTCAACCACAGAGCGCCCCGCCATGCCGTGCGTTGCGAAGGTCTGAACCTGCTCACGCAGGTTGGGCCCCGCCTCGACAACTCCGCCTTGGCTCAGGCCTATCGCGTTGTATGTCGCAAGATTGGGGCCCCATATGTGGGTGTTGGTTCAGGACGTATACGCAACACCACGCACACAGCAGGGCAATTTTCTTATACCACAAACTTGTCCGTATGTGTAGGGAAAGATTAAAAATTTCCTTTCCTACAACCCAGACGTTCCAAAGCATCTCGATAGGTTCGTTGGGGTTTAATCTTTCAGTACAAATCCCTTTTCGGATGGTGTGGAATGATGAAATCGCGAATCAGACTTCTTCTCGGCATCATACGAGCCCCTTTTCTTGTGTTAGCGCCGGTCTGCGTTTTGGTCGGCCTGGGCACGGCGCTGTGGACCAAAGGCGCTGTCAACGGCTGGCACTTTGTCCTGGTTCTGGTTGGCGCGCTGGCTGCGCATATTAGCGTCAATGCCTTCAACGAATACCTCGATTTCAAGACCGGCCTGGATTCGCACACCGAGCGCACACCTTTCAGCGGGGGCAGTGGGACGCTGCCGCAACATCCCGAATACGCCTCGACCGCCTTGACTGTTGCCTGGGTCTCCTTCGTCATCACGGCTCTGGTAGGCCTCTACTTCCTTATCGTGCGCGGGTGGCAGATTCTGCCGATTGGTCTGGCAGGCCTTTTCTTGCTCTATGGCTATACTGCCTGGTTGGTGTACAACCCTATCCTTTGTCTCCTGGCGCCTGGTCTTGGCTTTGGGCCGCTGATGGTATTAGGAACGCACTTTGCTCTGACCGGCGAATACTCGTGGAGTGCCTTTGTCGCCTCGCTCGCGCCGTTCTTTCTGGTGAGCAACCTGCTCCTGCTCAATCAATTTCCCGATGTCGAGGCAGATCGCCTTATTGGCAGACGCCACTACCCGATTCTTATCGGTCGCAAAGCCAGCGGTTACCTGTACCTCGGCTTCCTTCTCGCCGCTTACTTCTCTATTGTCCTGGCAGTTTGGCTGCGTCTCTTGCCCCCTTCGAGTCTGCTTCTTTTGCTGACGTTGGCACTCAGCTTGCCGCTTCTGCGCCAGGTGCCTGCCAACGCCGAGAATATTCCGGCGCTTATGCCGTCGTTGGCGCGCAATGTGCTGGTTGTCCTGACGTCTCCCCTGTTGCTTGCTGTTGGCTTGATGCTTGCTTGAACTTCAGCTCGAGATTTGCTGCAACCACGCGTCTGGTCGGCGCGTGGTTTTTTTCTTTGCCAGCGATGGGATCGCGGTGTCTACGCAAAAGATGGCTGGAGCACAACGCCTAGACATTGTGCTCCAGAGCCATCCTGCTGACAACCTTGTGTGCACACAACATTGCAAGAGGCGTTGACGATACGGGATAGACATGCTATCATGCAAACATTATTCATTATCCTCGCATAGTGTTTGGGAGTCTTTATATGAGCGCCGATTTTATTGCTCGTCTGGTTGGAATGATCGTTTTTCTCATTCTTGGGGTTGTTTGGGGATACGAAGTTGGAAAACTTGATCCGCCCAACTTGCTGACCTATAC
Organism: Anaerolineales bacterium; assembly: GCA_034436015.1. GTDB lineage: Bacteria > Chloroflexota > Anaerolineae > Anaerolineales > Villigracilaceae > DAOTVX01. The sequence continues at coordinate 7,955 of DAOTWG010000019.1, read as the reverse complement.
TATAGGCATCGGGCTGGTCGGCGCGCTGTTTGGCCTGGTCATGACACCGTTGCTCACCACACGCCCTTTGCGCTCCTTGCGCCGCGTCCTCGGGAGACTGGCCGCGGAAACACTCTTTGCCGGCCTACTTGGTTTGGTAGTCGGTTTGATGATTGCCGCCCTCCTTTCCTTCCCTTTGTCGCTGCTCCCGTCGCCGTTTGGGGATCTTTTGCCCTTCGTTGGCGTTCTTCTCTTCGGTTACTTTGGCATTTCCCTGTTCGTTATGCGCCAGACCGACATCGCCAATTTGCTGGGCGGCTTCTCGCGCCGGGGCGAAGGAGGGACGGGATGGCAGACCAGTCGCACTGTTCTGCTCGATACCAGCGTGATCATTGACGGGCGCGTCGCTGACATCGCGAAAACCGGCTTTCTGCCGGGTACACTTCTCATCCCGCGCTTTGTGCTGAATGAATTGCAATATATTGCCGATTCTCCGGATGCACTGCGACGAGCGCGCGGTCGGCGCGGCATGGAAGTGCTGGCGGAACTGCAAAAGGCGCCTTCCGTTGTGGTGCGCGTCAGTGATATTGACGTGGAAGGCGTACGCGACGTGGATGACAAACTGGTCATCCTGGCGCGGCAGTTGAAATGCCCCATCCTGACCAACGACTACAACCTGAACCGCATCGCCGAACTGCAAGGGGTGCCCATTCTCAATGTCAACGAGTTGGCGAACGCGGTCAAGTCCGTTGTTCTGCCGGGCGAGACGTTGATCGTGCATATCATTCAGGAAGGCAAGGAACTGAATCAAGGAGTCGGTTACCTGGATGATGGCACAATGGTGGTTGTGGAGAACGGCAACAAATACTTGAATCAGGAGATCACTGTTCTCGTGACCAAAGTGTTGCAAACCGCCGCCGGGCGCATGATTTTTGCCAGACCGGAAGAGGGATGACCCGGTCGAAGGAGCACGGTATGCTTCGAATCTACAATACCCTCACCCGTCGAAAAGAGGAATTTCAAACCCTGGAACCGGGAATCGTCAAGATGTACGTTTGCGGACCGACTGTCTACGCGGCTGCTCATATCGGCCATGCCATGTCGGTCATTGTCTTCGACATCATCCGCCGCTACCTCGAATATCGCGGTTACGCCGTTCGCCATGTCATGAATTACACCGACGTGGACGATAAAATTATCCAGCGCGCGAACGCGCTGGGCGTTGACCCCTTTGCCCTGGCGGAGGCTTACATCCAGGAGTTTCGTCAGCATCTGGTGGACTTGAATGTTCTGCCGGCCAGCGCCAATCCTCGTGCTACACGAACCATGGACAAAATCCAGGCCATGATTCAGGGCCTGATTGATCAGGGGTACGCCTATGTTGCCGGCAACGGCGACGTGTACTTCCGCGTGACGCGCTTCGAGCACTATGGCAAACTTTCCGGACGTCGTCTGGAGGACATGCAGGCCGGCGCACGTATCGACATAGGCGAAGAAAAAGAGCATCCAATGGACTTTGCCCTCTGGAAAGCGGCCAAGCCCGGCGAACCGGCCTGGGACTCGCCCTGGGGCAAAGGCCGTCCTGGCTGGCATATCGAATGTTCTGCCATGAATCTAAGTGAGTTGGGCGAGCAAATCGACATCCATGGCGGCGGCAACGACCTCATTTTCCCTCACCATGAAAACGAAATTGCCCAGTCGGAAGCTTTCACCGGCAAGCCTTTCGCTCGCTATTGGGTGCATAATGGCATGTTACAACTTGGTGGCGAAAAGATGTCCAAGTCCATCGGCAATCTGGTCACCATCGAGGAGTTCCTGGCCCACCATGAGGGAGACGTTTTGCGGATGTTGGTGCTCAACGGTTCCTATCGCGCCCCGCTCACCTATTCGGAGGAAAGTCTGGAAGCTGCCGAACGGGGTCTGGAACGTTTGCGTTCTGCCCTCAGGCCTGCGCCTGCCTCCGCTCCGGGCGCGCCGCAGGAGGCGCTGACTGCCCTCGCGGCGCACAGCAGAGCTTCTCAGGACGCCTTTCTCGCAGCCATGGATGACGATTTCAACACGGCCGGCGCGCTGGCGGCGCTCTTCGATTTGACGCGCGCCCTCAACGCCGCTCGCGATGCCGGCGCGACAGGCGATCAGCTGCGCCCGGCGCAGATGACCTTGCGCACCCTGACCGGTGTTCTTGGGCTTCGTCTGAACGAGAAAAAAGTTACTGATGCGCGCGTGGACCGGGTCGTGGACTTGTTGGTGGAGGTGCGCGCGAAACTTCGCCAACAGAAGAACTGGGCGATGTCCGATCTCGTCCGCGATCGGCTCGGAGAACTGGGGATCATCCTCGAAGATGGCAAAGAAGGCACGACCTGGCGTTGGAAATAACGACCAGCCGGTTCATTCGCGATATTCCAGTTCGTAGTCGCCAATGTAAACGGTGTCTCCGTCCTGCGCCCCTGCTTGGCGGAGAGCATCATCTACGCCCAGGTGTTCCATCAGTTTCTGGAATCGGCGCACGGAACCGTCGTATTCCCAATAGGTCATTGCTGCGGCGCGCTCGATGGCCGGAGAGCGAACGCGCCAGCCATCCTCCTCGCGCACAATGGTAAACGCGCGCTCGTCTTCTGCCGGCCGATAGACCGGCAATGGCCGCTGCGATGCCGATTGCGGCGGCAGGGAGAGTAGAATGCGATTGGCTTTGAGGAGAAGGTCTCGCACGCCGGTTCGGGCAAGCGCTGAAATCAACATGACCTCGACATTTTGTTTCCTAAACCGGGCGCGTAACGCATTCCATCGCGCCTGTACCTCAGGCAAGTCGGCTTTATTGATCGCAACGATTTGCGGCTTCTCTCGCAAAGCGGGGTCGAATAACGCTAATTCTGTGTTGATCTGCGAATAGTCGGCTAGGGGGTCCTCGGAAAGGCCGTCTAGCAGGTGAATCAGCGCCCTTGTGCGCTGAATGTGGCGTAAGAACTCATGGCCCAACCCTGCGCCTTGTGCTGCGCCCTCGATCAGGCCAGGAATATCTGCCAGGATAACGGTGGTCTCTTCGTCCACTTGCGCCACACCGAGATTCGGCTCGGTCGTTGTGAAAGGATACGGCGCAATCTTCGGACGCGCATTCGTCAAAGCAGCCAGCAAAGTGGATTTGCCCGCGTTCGGCATGCCCACAATTCCGATATCGGCGATCAGTTTGAGTTCCAAGCGTAGCCGGCGTTCCTCGCCCGGTTCGCCGCGTTCGGCGATGCGTGGCGCCTGGTTGACCGAGCTCTTGAAGTGGGTGTTTCCTCGGCCTCCCCGTCCCCCTTTGCACACGACCAATTGCTGGCCGGCCTCGGTCAAATCGCCCAACACTTCTCCTGTGACCGCGTCGTACACAATCGTTCCAGGCGGCACAGGAATAATCAGCGGTCTGGCCGAGCGACCATGGCGGTTGTTCGGCCCGCCATCGCCGCCATCTTCGGCCACGTAGCGCGTCGTATGACGGAAAGCAAGCAAGGTGTTTAGGGTAGGCTGTACGGTCAAGATGACGTCGCCGCCGCGTCCGCCTTCCCCCCCATCGGGCCCGCCGCGCGGGACGAACTTCTCGCGGCGAAAGTGCACCATCCCATCGCCGCCTTTTCCTGATTTCACCTCGATCTCTACTTGGTCAATGAGCATCGCTCCAGCCTCGTTTCCTCATAATAATTGTACCATTGGCATTCCGGCGCAACGGCCCATGCCCAATCGGCAGTAGCCATTCTACTAACCCTCTTCGCCTGGCCGGTCTTCCATTTTGGCCTGAAAAACGCTTTTCTTGCAGCTTGGACTGCAAAATCGGCCTCGTTTTTGACCATGTTTTCCATAAAGGCCGTGAAAAAGCCCCACATGGGGCATAACTGCGGCAGAACTGTAAGACGGCCTTTCGATGCTGTCGCCGGAAAAAAGCCCTACATGGAGAATTACCGAATCGGCAGCCCTTTTCTGCTTGATGCCGATTCTTGGCTTTCTAAAAACCGTGAGAGATCGGGATGCCCTCCCAGGACCAGAAGGTACAACGATTTTTTTACCGGTGAAGGGAGTATTCAAGAAGGCGCCACTTCCGGTCGTATGTTCAAGGCGTCGATCAGCGCGTTTAATTCCTCGTCGGTCAGTCGTCGTCCCTTGCCGGCGTAGGCGGTCAACGCGGCTTCCATCATGTTTGTCCCAAACGACCGCCCTTCGTAGCGCGGTGTCGTAGTGACAATTGTTTTCACGCCGCGCGCTTTGAGCAGTTCGATATTCTCTTCTGTGGTCGTGTTGGTGACAACGGTTTTGCCATCCAGGACAACGGGCAGGTATTTGCGCATAAAGAGAAAGTCACCTGCTAACAAGTCGGCGGCAGCAAAGTGTTTCTCGTACTTTGGCTTGTGTTCGGCGCCGCCGCTGCCGTAGAAGAGCATGGACATGGGAAAGTAACTGACGATGGGCAGGAGGACGCGCGCCAGCCGTTTGTAGGCGCAGACGCCGCGAATGGGAATCGGGATTCCCAGGGCGATCATCAGATCGCCAATAACGACCTCCTCGGAGACTTCCTCCACGGCCTGCGCCAGGCCAAGACGGTCTACGGCTACGGGGACGAAGGCGCGGTGGAAGCGCATATCCCCGAGGCGGGGACGGATAAGTTCGAAGACGCGTCGCTCAAGCGTGTGCTTCAAGCCCCTTCCGTCGCAGAGAGGGGTCTTTTGCACGCCCTCGACCAGTCTCAGCGCGGCGCGCAAAGGGTATTCCCGGTTGTCGAGACGCAGGTACAGGTCCACGCCGCCGACGCCGAAGGCGTCCACTTTCCCGTCCAAATCGAGATATAGACGGCGCGCTTTCTCGACATCGCCGTTGGTTCCGATGCGTTCGATCTGTACGGCTTCATTGGCAAAATGCACAATGACTTTTTTATCGCGTTTGGAACTGCCCAGGCTGATGCTGACGGCTCGCTTCACGGGGTTGCTCCTTCGAGAAGGGCAGGTCGGCTTGCTTTCGTTGGAAGTATGTTACAGTTGCACGAACGGATTGTTCCGTTTCTCCTCCCCGACGGTCGTTTGAGGACCGTGGCCAGGGAGCAGGCGGGTCGCTTCGGGGAGAGAGAAAATCTGCGTATGAATACTCTGCACGAGCGTTGTCCAATCCCCGCCGGGCAAGTCGGTACGGCCGACGTTGCCCTGAAAAATGAGATCCCCGCACAGGCAAAGCCCGGCCTCGGCGCAGTAGAAGACACAGTGGCCGGGCGTGTGGCCAGGTGTATGAAGCACCTCAAACGTGCACCGTCCCAGAGAAAGGAATTGACCGTGTGTCAGGATCAGGGTTGGCATGGGCAAAGTGGGCATCGGGAATCCGAAAAGATGCGCGCCGCCCTGTGCTGCCCAGAGAGGGCGATCGTCGGCGTGCAAGGCGATGGGCGGCGGCGGATTCATCGCCCGTGTCAAAGCCGCTACGCCGCCGATATGGTCGAAATGAGCATGCGTGCACCAGATTTGGCCAATGCGCCAGTTTCGCCGTTGTACTTCCCCTAGGATGGCATTGCTATCCCAGGCCGGGTCCACGACAACCGCCTCGCCGGTTTCCTCGGCGATCAGCCAGGTGTTGGTTTGCAAAGGGCCAAGAGGAAAAGTAAGAACGGTCAACATCGGTCCTCAATGCGCCAATTGCGCGACCAGGACATCCAAAGCGACTTCGAGAGGCAGCTGGCCGGTTTTGGAGCTTTCGTCAACCTCCAGTAGGATTCGATAGAGAAATTCCAAATTGTTCCGTGAGAAACGCCGCGCCTGAGCGATGAGTTTTTGCGCTACGAATTCGGGAAGTAGCAGTTCGTTTTGCACCTGGGAGGGATTCCCGCCCTCGTCGAGAATCTCGCGCGTTAGCAGCAACAGACGAAACTGGCGGATAATCATTCCCCATAGCACCGATGGGTCTTCTTCTTCCAGCAGACGGTGAAGTGTTTTTTGTGCCTTTGGCCCGTCGCCGCCGGCCAGCGCGTCCGTGAAGTCAAAGACGCTACTTTGCGCGCTGACTACGCTGAGCCGTTCTACGTCGGCAACTTGGATAGGGCGCTGCCCATCCACATAGGTAAGCAATTTAGTGATCTCCTGCGCGGCCTGTCGTGTATCTTCGCCGGTCATTTCGGCCAGTCGCAGGGCCGCGTTGGGTTCGATTGTGCCGCCCTGACGCTTGGTCTCCTGCTCGATCCAGCGCGGCATTTCCCAACGGCGCGGCAACTGATAGACTTCGACAGCAACGTTGCCCCTCTGTGCCCACTTGAGGAGCCAGTGGCCTGCCTTGAGAAGTTCGGTCTCGACCAACGCGACCTCGGTGGTGGGCGGAATGTTTTCGAGCAACGCCAATAGGCGGTCTTTGGGCAGTGTGGTTGGGGAATCGAGCACGAGCAGACGGCGAGGGGCCAGAAAGGGCGCGGCTAAGAGAGCGGCTGTCAACTGTTCGAAATCTAAAGAGTGACCGTTCAGACGGCTAAAGTTCATCGCCGCGCTGGATTTATCCAGACGTGCGCGCAACGCCTCGACGCGCGCCTCAATGGCGAATTCGTCGTTCCCATGCAACAGGACGATGGAGGAATCCGCCATGTGTTATCCCTGTGTGACCACACGATGGAACACCCACTGCCCAATTTTTACAGGAACAACGTCTACGATGGAGAACCCCCGCAGATCGCTGCTGGTAGTGATGTGTTTTTGTAGCAGCGGGCCGAGAGGCTGGCTGAGAACAACGCCTGTCATGACCAGGCCAATGGTCAACGGCAGCGTGCCCACTTTTTCCTTGCGGCTGCTGGCTCTTATCAGACTAATCCAACCGAGAAAGCCGGCCAGCAGCGCTGTAGTCAGCAGGTTTGTGCCACAGTGAGGGTGAATGGCAAGTTGCCACTCGCCGTTTTGCAAACGGGATAGGGCTTCCAGAGCGGTGGAGCGGATGGCTTCCATGGGGATGTTGCCGAGTACCAGAAAACCGCCCGGAAAAGAATAACCAGCCAACGGCTGGCGCGGATAGCGTTGTGAGAGCAGCGTGATTGTGGCGTGTTCCAGGGCATGGTTTTGCCGCACTCGCAGGAGCAGGGAAGAAAGGGGCTTTTTCATCTGGAATCTTCCTGAGGAAGCAATATTTGCCGGAAATAGAGGGTGGGATATACACAATTCTACTACGATTCAACTTGACAACCATCTTCCTCTTGATTAAAATTCAAATTGATCTTATGGCACGCATGAACCGCTTCTTTGCCTTTTATTTTTATTACGGCTTCCATCTCCCGGCAGCCGTTGGTCGCGCGTAGGCAAAGAGCGTAGCATAGCGCCTGCGAGGAGCGAGCCCAACGGCTCGCTCCTTACGTTATACCAGGAGGCCCGGCAGTATGACTATTCGCGGTGTTCGAGGGGCAATCACGGTGGACGTGGACGCGCCAGAGCACATTCTAGCGGCCACGCGCGAGTTGTTAGATGCCATCCTAAACGCCAACCCAACCTTGCGCCGCGAGGACATTGCCTCGGCGTTTTTTACCGTAACTGACGATCTCCATTCTGCTTACCCAGCTTTGGCCGCCCGACAGATGGGCTGGGACCTGGTCCCCATGATGTGCGCGCGTGAGATTCCGGTGCCGGGGGGATTGCCGCGTTGCATCCGTGTCCTATTACATTGGAATACGGACTTGCCGCAGGAAGCCGTGCATCACGTTTATTTGCGGGAGGCGATGGTGTTGCGGCCTGATCTTCTTACTGTATGACTTGTCATTGAAGGAGGATGAGCCATGGTCATTATCATGAAACCCGGTGCCACGCAGGCGGAATTGGATGGCGTGGTCGAGCAACTGCATGCCTGGAATCTGACGCCCCACATCTCCACAGGTAAAGAAAGGACCATCGTCGGCGCGATTGGCGATACCCATGCTGTTCCCATCGAGGTTTTCGAGGCTTTGCCTGGTGTGGAACGTGTGACGCGCATCTCGCAGCCGTACAAGTTAGCGTCGCGGC
>DAOTWG010000018.1:0-35936 GCA_034436015.1 Anaerolineales bacterium | reverse complement strand
TCAGGGCCGGGAGCAGACCGAGCGCCAGGCCGAGCAACGCCAGCAGGAGCGGCGGCCCCCACAGGCCAGACGTCCTCTCATGAGGGTGCAGGTGCTCGTCGCCAGGGCGGCCCCAGAAGGGATACCAGCCCACCCAGACGGCCACCACGACCGTCGCCGCGTTGGCGGCCATCGCCAGTCCGGTCAGCAGGAGTGGCGCAGAGGCTTCGAGTGTTGTCTCGTAGACCAATTCCTTGGCGATGAAACCCAGGAGCGGCGGCAGGCCGGCCATCGAGAGGGCCGCCAGCCCGGCCGCCGCGGCCGTGAAGGGCATTGCCCGTCCGATTCCGCCCAGGCGGGTGATGTCGCGCGTCCCCGTCCCGTGATCCACGCTGCCGGCGGCCAGGAAGAGCGACCCCTTGTAAAGGGCGTGCGTGAGCAGGAAGAGCGCCGCCGTCTTGAGCGCCAGCGGCGTCCCCAGGCCGAGCAGGAAGACCAGCATCCCCAGCGCCGAGATGGTGGTGTAGGCCAGCAGGCGTTTCAGGTCGGTCTGCGCCAGGGCCAGCAGCGCCGCGCCGACCAAGGTCAGCAGGCCGAGGGTTGTAAGCGCCGGCGTCCAGAGCGGCAGTCCGCCCAGGACGGGGAAGAGCCGCGCCAGGAGGAAAACCCCCGCCTTGACCATCGTCGCCGAATGCAGGTAGGCGCTGACCGGCGTGGGCGCTTCCATGGCGTTCGGCAGCCAGAAGTGGAAGGGGAACTGCGCCGACTTGGTCGCCGCCCCGCCCAGGATGAGCAGGAAGGCCGCCGGCGCCAGCGGATGGACGGCGATCTCCGCCGCCCGCGCCGCCCAGACGTTCACCTCGAACGAGCCGGTGATGACGGCCAGCAGGGCGAAGCCAGCCATCAGCGCCAGTCCGCCCCCGCCGGTGACCAGCAGTGCCTGCCAGGCGGCAGCGCGTGCCCCGGGCCGTTCATGTTCGAAACCGATGAGCAGGAACGAAGTGATGCTGGTCAGCTCCCAGAAGACGAACAGGAGCAAGGCGTTGCCGCTCAGGACAATCCCCAGCATGGCGGTCATGAAGAGCAAGATGACGGCGTAGAAGCGCCCCAGGGCGGGATGCCCGTGCAGGTACGCCCCGCCGTAGAGAATCACCAGCGCCCCGATGCCGGCGATGAGCAGTCCCATGCCCAGCCCCAGCCCGTCCAGCATGAAGGTCAGCGAGAGGCCCAGGGAGGGGACCCAGTCGAAGCGCACCTGCGCCGTCTCACCTGCATGGATGGCAGGGAGCGCCGCCAGCAGTTGGACGAAGGCTGCCAGCGGCAGGAACGCCAGCAAGGGCGCGGCCAGCCGTTCGGCGCGCCGCCGAAGCAGGGGAGCAAGAAAGGACAGAACTACCCCACTCAGCGCAGTGGTTACCAGCCACATTGTTTGCATAGCGAGCATGGAAAAATTATATCATTATCGTCCTATCATCCAGCGCGAGCAATCGAGGGAACCATTCCCAAGTTGGTGCAATTTCACTCCCTTCTTTGTTGTATAGAGATTTTTTCCTTCGGTTAGTTTTCACGGCATCATCCCAGCCAAAGAGAGCCGGAGGTTCGGTCTGCATTTAGCTTGGGAAACGGAGAAACGGCGCTCCTTGTCCCAGTTCCATAAGATGTTGAACGAGTGTTGGCAAACTGTGCTTGACGTGGCAGAAGAGGAATAGTACAATATCTATCTCGACGCGGGGTAGAGCAGTGGCAGCTCGTCAGGCTCATAACCTGGAGGTCGGTGGTTCGAATCCACCCCCCGCTACTGTACTACTACCAACCATAGACAAGGTGGCTATGGTTTTTTTTGTTTTTTTACTCCCTGCCAATGCCTTGAAGGCGCGACTCGGCAAATTAGGAAGGAACCTTTCAGGGCGGCCTGACGTCCTAGATTCCAGGGAATTTGCTCTGTCCCTCACGAGAACGTTATGTTAGATTGTGTTAGAATCACTTCGTCGGACGACGGACACCGAGAGGGAAGGAACACGCAATAAGTCACAGCCGCGCGATGTCGATTCTGAGGTTCTTTTTCGCGCGGCCCTTGCACCGAGGCATTCAACATGTGTGAATATGGAAAACCCCATCAAGGAAACGCTTCTCCAAGGCGGGAGCGATTCCCGCGAACAGGATGGCGCGGCTTGTTCGCCATCGTCCGGTTAACTTTTAGGAGTAACAGATGGACAATTCTTCCGAGGCCAGAGTGTCCCAACATTTCGCAGGCGTAAGAGACGTCATTCGGTTTCTGCGGCATCCGAGCGCCATTTTTGGTCGCTTGGCAGCCGCGGAGGGCAAGGCAATCTGGCAGTGGCCTATGCTCATTGTAAGCCTGACCCTTTTGTTGCGTGTGATCGTCGCGGGCGCTGTGCGCGCTCGCCTGGCCGCGATGGGACAACCGACATTGCCACCAGATTGGGAATGGTGGACGCCGGAGATGCAAAGCAACTACATGCAAGCGGTTCAAGTCACGCAAGGGCCGGCTTTTGTATATATCATACCGGCAGTGACAGGGTTGATTGGTCTGTGGTCGCGTTGGTTCGTCGTCGGTGGCCTATTACATCTTGCCTCAACTCTTTTGGGTGGGCGGGGCAGTGTGCGTTCAGCCTTGGGCCTGGCTTCCTGGGCGCTTTTGCCCTTCGCCATTCGTGACCTGTTGCAGGTGGGATATATGCTCTTGACCAAACATCCGATTGCCAGTCCCGGCCTCTCTGGCTTCGTCGTCGCCACGGAAGGAGGAGCTCTTTTCTTGGCTCAGATTTTGAAGCAGACGGATCTTTTTTTGCTATGGTGCCTGATTCTACTGGCCACAGGGCTGCGTTGCGCCGATGGCTTGAATCGAGTAAAAGCCTGGGTATCCGTTCTGGCCGTGGTCATGCTCGTGTTGGCCGTGCAAGCCAGCCTTGGTATGTTAGGCGCGCGCCTGAGCAACATGATCATTTTCCGTCCGTTCTGACCATGAAACAGCCCTTGATTCGCCTGCAGGGCGTGAAAAAATTCTTTTCCATGGGAAAGACAGTCGTACGCGCCCTGGATGATGTGAACCTGGAGATTTTTCCTCATACGTTCACCGTCGTTATGGGGCCCTCGGGTTCCGGCAAAAGCACGCTGCTCTATTTAGTGGGAGGATTGGACCGTCCGACCGCAGGCGAGATTATCTTCGACGAACAGCGTTTAAACGAGATGGATGAGAATCAACTGGCGCGTTTTCGTCGCCATGCCGTTGGTTTTGTTTTTCAATCGTTCAACCTCATTAACAACATGACTGCCGAAGAGAACATCAGTTTTCCAATGCGGTTTGCCGGCGCGTCGCCTCGCCAGCGCAGGCAACGCGCGCTCGAACTGCTCGACCAAGTGAGCCTACGGGATCGAAGCGGACACCGCCCGACGGAACTTTCCGGCGGCGAGCAGCAGCGGGTAGCGATTGCCCGCGCTCTAGTCAACGACCCTCGAGTGATTTTGGCCGATGAACCAACCGGCAATCTCGACAGCGCCAGCGGCATGAGCATTATGCGCTTGCTGGCTTCGCTGTACCAATCAGGCCGAACGGTCGTTGTGGTTACCCACGACCCACGCATGGCGCGTTTTGCCACTCATCGCGTCTACCTGCTCGACGGCCGCGTCGTAGACGAAGCGCGCTACCGCGCCGCGAGTCTCGATACAGGAGAAATGTGAAATGAAACACCGCCCTCGTTTCTTGATTCCTTTGCTCGGCCTGTGCCTGTTGACCCTGAATGCGGTCTTCCCTCTTCGTTCTCGTGTGCAGGCCCAGGATACCGATACTCCCGTTCCAACACATACGCCTTACAGCCGCCCCCAGATGGCGTTGGATGCGTACCGCCTCAGCGTCTCCGCCGTGACGTATGGGAAGGAGTTTAAAGTCGTGATTCGTCTCAAAAACGCCGGTCGTACTCCTGCCTATAATATTCAGGCGGTTTTCACCTCGGCCGACCTGTTGATGCTATATAACGGCGGCGTGGAGGCTGTTGGCAATCTGGATGGAGGCGGCACGAGCACATTCGAACAGGCGATGACTGCCGCGAGGCCCCTGTATGGCGTCAGCCGTGTAGCCGTAGAGATGACCGTCAATTACTATGACGCCCTGGGCGCGCCGTTTAGTGAGAAGTTCATCCTTTATTTCCCTGTTGTTTCCTCTGGGAGTTATGCCCCGGCAGCGACAATCACTCCCACTGCCGTTCGACAGGCTCGTCTCGTGATCTTGCGTTACCAGACCGATGTCGAACCTTTACAGCCTGGCGCTCTATTCACCCTTCAGATGACGGTTAAGAACGTTGGTGATGCTCCTGCCCAGGGAGTGACCATGATTGTCGGCGGCGGGTCGGCGGGCGGCGGTGGGACGCCGCAGGCCGGCGGAATCTCTGCCGGGAGCGGCGAGTTCACAAACTTTGCTCCGGTCGGTTCCTCCAACGTCCAGGTATTAGGCGATCTCCTCCCCCAGGCGACTCTGGAAGCGGAGCAGCAACTCATCGTCAATGTTACCACCAATCCCGGTGCCTATCCAATGCGAATCACTTTCTCGTACTTAAGCCCGAACGGGCGTATCATCGACGATGAACAGGTGATTACGTTGCTGGTCACATCGTTGCCGGTGGTGGAGATTGGCTTCTATCAGCCGCTTGCACCCTGGATGCTCGGACAGCCCAATGTGCTGCCGTTGCAGGTAGTTAACCTCGGCAAAAGGACAACGGTATTGGGCAAACTCCGCGTGGAGACCGACGGCGGCATCGTGGAAAATGGCGAAATGCTCGTTGGTTCGCTTGACCCCGGTGGGTACTTCACGATGGACGCCCTGGTTACGCCGTCTGCAAGCGGTCCCCTGATCCTGGAAGTCACGATCGAATACACGGACGACTTCAACCAGCCGCGCACGATTCAGAAGACTCTATCCGTCGAAGTGATGGAAGCGTCGCCTGAACTGCCGCCAGAGACTGGCGGGCTTCCTCCGGAAGGAGGAGCGCCTCCTGCCGGCGAGGAGACGTTCTGGCAAAAAGTCTGGCGCTTTCTTCTGGGACTGTTCGGCTTGGATAGTAGTCGGCCGACGGGCGAATCCCTTCCTTCGAACGCCCCCTCGCCCATCGTAGAAGAAGAAGCGATCATCCCCGGCGGGAAACGATAGGGAGTCCTAATGAAATTCCTCGATCTGCTTCGCCTGGTCCTCGGGAATCTTGGGCGCGCCAGAGGGCGCGTGGCCCTGACCGCCGTTGGTGTCATTATCGGGACGGCCTCGGTGGTGATTCTAGTCTCTCTGGCAAGCGGCTTGCAGCGAAATGCCAGCGAACAACTATACGGCATTGGGGAATTAACCCAGATTCAAGTCTGGCCGGGGTATCAGGAAGGGGACATAAGGGTTGAATTCTCCCCCCAGGGAGGAGGGGCTTCACAGCCGAAGCTCCTGACAAACGCCGCGCTGGACGAATTGCGCGCGCTTCCTGGCGTAGTGGCTGTCATCCCTCGTGACGGCTTTTACGGTGGCGGCCTGATAAAGTATGGGCGACTGGAAGGGTATGCGAATATCATCGGCGTCGGCGCATCCACTCTGGCCGATTTGAATCTGAAAGCTGCTCAGGGAACGCTTTCGTTGCGCAGAGGAACAATCATTGTTGGCGCAATGGCGAATCGGAATTTCTATGATCCGCGCCTACGCCCCGGTCAACCGCCGCCGGAACCGCCCGATTTGTACGATCAGGTCGTGATGCTGGTTATCAGCCGTTGGGATCAGAACGGTAATGAGACGCGTCGCATGCTGACCTATCGCGTGACAGGCGTCTTGACCGAGGCGCGCGGCGAATCAGACTGGTCGGTGTATATGTCGCTTGACGAGGTCAAGGCGCTCAACGAATGGGTAACCGGTCGGCGCATCAACTACAACAAAGATGGCTATGGACAGGCTGTCGTGCGTGTGGCAGACGCTCGACAGGCCCTGGAAGTAGCCGACCAGATTACCAAGATGGGCTTTCAAGCATATACACCGCAATCGTTTGTGCAGGGCATCAACAACTTCTACCTTGTCTTGCAGCTTATCTTTGGTGGAGTAGGCGCAATTGCTCTGCTGGTAGCCGCCATCGGTATTGCCAACACGCTGACCATGTCTATTCTCGAACGAACGCGTGAAATCGGCCTGATGAAGGCCGTGGGAGCGACCAACCGCGACGTGCTCTCTATCTTCCTGGGCGAAGCAGCAGGGATTGGCTTTGTGGGTGGCCTGGGCGGCGTCTTGATTGGCTGGTTGGCCGGACAAGGTTTGAACGTGTTGGCGTTGGTCTACTTGGCGCAACAAACAGCCGAGCAAGGAGGAGCGCCGCCCAGTGTAGCGGTCTACACTCCTTCCTGGCTACCCATTTCCGCCTTGGTCTTCTCCACGTTGGTTGGCATGGCATCGGGACTGTTTCCGGCGCTGCGCGCCGCCTCGATGACACCGGTGACAGCGCTCAAGTATGAGTGAAGAGCAGTCCGTCAATGCCTGGCTGGAAGTTTCTCTCACGGTTAGCGGCGAGTTGGCCGAGGCCGTCGCTGCAGTGCTGGCACGTTTTGCATCGGGCGGCGTGGCAACAGAGCAGGCAATCGCATACAGGGACGATACAGACGAGGGAACCCCCGTTGGGCCGGTGACCGTGCGCGCCTATCTTCCCTCGGGTGAAACGCTGGACGAATCTCGCCAAAAGCTGGAAGAGGCGCTGTATTATCTGGGCGCGATTCACCCTTTACCTGCGCCTCGTTTTACCCTCATCGCGGAACAGAACTGGATGGAGGTCTGGAAACAACATTACCGCCCCATCCCGGTTGGTAAACGTCTCCTCATCGTGCCGGCCTGGTTAGAATCCCCATTGGCTGAGCGTGTGGCAATCCGTATAGACCCCGGCATGGCCTTTGGCACAGGAACGCATCCTACCACTCAATTGTGCCTGGAGCTTATCGAAGAGGTGATGGAGGAGGCGCAAGACATGTCACTCTCGGTGCTGGATATTGGGTGCGGTTCCGGTGTTCTCTCCATTGCCGCCCTGAAACTCGGCGCCGCTTGCGCTCTGGGCGTGGATGTTGACGAGACGGCGGTACGCGTAGCGCGCCAGAACGCTCGGCTGAACGGTATCACCGATGAACAGTTGATGCTTGGCGTTGGCTCCGTGCGCGAGATTTTGGCAGGTCGTTTTCCGCTCCGGCGCGCTTCCTTGACGCTGGTCAATATTCTGACCCCTGTCATTCTGCGCCTCTTCGCTGATGGTCTAGTGCGTCTGATCGTTCCATCGGGGTCGCTTATTCTTTCCGGTATTCTAGCCGACCAAACAGATGAAGTGATGGCAGCCGCTCGCGCGGAGGACCTTGCCTTGATCGAGCGACGCCGGCGAGAAGATTGGGTCGCCTTAAGACTCACACGATGACATGGAAACGCGTTTTTGTGCTATCATTTGGTCGCGATGCGAAGCCGGCGTCTGTTTTTCTATCTACTGCTCAATGCTTTGGTATCTGCCTGTGTGACTGGTAGCATCCTGTTTTTCTACGGCCGTCACGGTCGTACAACGTGCTTGCCCGCATTGTCTCCGGCGACAAATCACAGCACACCCCTATCTTCCCTCGATGAGCGGGTGGACATCATTGCTGTCGTCGGAGCCGGCGTAGTTGCTACAGAAGTTGTGATCATCAAAAACACCGGTGCGCAGGCGGTTGACTTGAACGGCTGGAGTCTGCGAGACACAGGCAGCGCTGTGTACACCTTTCCCGCGATCACTGTGTATCCCGAAGGGATAGTTCAGGTACATACGATGGGCGGAACAAACACGCCGGTTGATTTGTACTGGAATCGTACAACCGCTGTTTGGGACACGGGTGATATCGCCTCGCTCTTTGATTCGCAAGGCATCCTGCGCGCCGTATATACCGTTCCTTGAAGTTCTCAACCTATGGCTCAAGTTCTCTATCGTAAATGGCGACCTCAAACCTGGGACGAGGTGACGGCTCAGGGCCACGTGGTGCAGACGCTTCGCCACGCGGTCAAGCGGGACCGGGTCGCTCACGCTTATATCTTTTCCGGTCCGCGCGGCACCGGCAAAACGACCGTGGCTCGGTTGCTGGCTAAGGCGGTGAACTGCCTGGCGGAGGATCGCGCTGCCCGGCCGTGCAATCAGTGCACGTACTGTCTTGCCCTCAATGAGGGGCGCTTCCTGGATTTGATCGAAATTGACGCCGCATCCAACACCAGCGTAGATGATGTTCGCGATTTGCGCGATAAGATCAACTTTGCGCCCATGCAGGGGCGATATAAGGTGTACATTATTGATGAAGTCCACATGCTTTCTACGGCCGCCTTCAACGCCCTGCTCAAGACGCTAGAGGAGCCTCCCCCGCATGCTATTTTCATCCTGGCGACGACGGAAATCCATAAACTTCCGGCCACCGTGCTCTCACGCTGTCAGCGACTTGAGTTTCGTCGTCTTGCCGTGACAGAAATTGTGCACAGGTTGGAGACAATTTGTCGTGCAGAGGGGATACAGGCTCATGCCGAGGCTCTGACTGTCATTGCCAGGCAGTCGGCAGGGGGTATGCGCGACGCGCTCTCGTTACTCGATCAGCTGGCCTCCACAGGGCAAGAGATTACACTCGAGTTGACACAGTCGGCACTTGGCGTTGCTCCTTCGCAAACGGTTCTGGCCTTGATGGAGGCGATTCCGGCGGCGGACGCCGCCGCCGGAATGCGAGCTCTCCACGTTGCGCTCGACGGCGGCAGCGACCCACGCGCCCTGGCGCGTCAAGTAGTGGATTACCTGCGTTCCGTGTTGCTCTTTCAGATGGGTAATGGAGACCAAGTAGAGGCGCCAACGGATATGCGCACTTGTATGGCCGAACACGCTTCCCGCCTCGCGCGAGCGGAGATTGTGCGCCTGATCAAGCTATTCACTCAAGCGGCAACCGATCTGCGCGGCGGCTGGCAACCCTCTCTGCCGCTTGAACTGGCGTTGGCCGAGGCGCTGGAAAAGTCGCTTTCTCCGGAGAGTACACAGGCGATATTCTCTGGTCAGGAAACGGCAAAGACTCACGCCAGGCCAGAGCGCAGTGCCTCGCCTGCGCCGAGACCGACTGTCGCTTCGCCGGTGGAAAAGCGACCCGAACAAGCAGCAACGGAAGAGACAAGGGTAAAGAAAGGGGAGACTCCGCCTCTACAACAGCCTGCAACGGCTGCAGTGAGCGAGAAACACACTCAGCCGACCCTGGCCGAGGTAAGCAAGGCCTGGAAGCAAATTCGAGCCATGGTCAAACCCCAAAGCCCCTCGCTGGATGGTCTGCTCAATTCTTGTAAGTTGCTGGAAGTTAAGGATGGAATGCTGGTGCTAGGGTTTGCCAGCGATATTCTGCGTTCCAAAGCGGAGACTCCTGGTCAATTGGAGCTGGTGGCACGCGTCATTACCCAGGTGTTGGGTGTACGGTTAGGTATACGCTGTGTGGTAACCAATGCTCGCCAAACTACGCCGCCAGATGTGCAAGCAGACGGCATGGTGGCCGCGGCGCTTAAGGCTGGCGGCGAGATTGTAGATATTCAGGAGTAGGCATGGGTAAAGGGATGGATCGTTTGCCCGGTGGAACTATGGGAATGTTGCAACAACTCCAGCGTCTGCAACAACAGATCGCCGAGGCGCAGGAACGCCTTGCTCAAGAGACAATCACTGTCAGCGCGGGAGGAGGCGCGATCAAGGTGACAATGAGCGGGGATATGCGTTGTCAATCGGTGGAAATCATCCCCGAGTTTTTGGCGGGCGCGGATGTGCTCATGGCGCAAGACCTGATCTTGGCGGCCATCAACCTGGCCTTGGAAAAGACGCGCGAACTCCAGCAACAACGTCTGGGGCCGCTGATAGGGGGGATGCCGTTCTAGGGGGCCGGGCGCCAGGCGGGATCGAAATCTACCCCTTTATCGGTCGTCAGGCGTAGGCGGGTCCCTCCTTCTGCCGGAATCAGGTAGATGTCATAATTGAAAGTCGTGGCCTGCAAATCTATGCTCTCGAAGGCAATCCAGCGGCCATCTGGCGAAAACTTGCCGTTTGCGGCTTTTGCACTTCCTGTCACATACTTGCCTTCGCTTCCCCTTTCCTCATACGCCAACACCATCAACCAGCCCAGGCCCGCTGTCTTGGATCTGGCTTGCGTGAATAGGATGGTCGAGCCGTCGGGCGACCAAGCTGGACTGTAATCCCACAATGTGGTCCCGCTGCGCGCGATCTGTTGCGCGCCTTTGCCGTAATTGCTCATTGCCCAGACCTGCCAGGGATAGGAAGGGCGTTGAAGGGTATATAGGATTTGCAGGCCGGTGGGAGACCAAGCCGGATAGCGATACTGTCTAGATTGCGAGCCGTCGCTCAGGCGTGTGACTGTGTTGTCCGCGAGGTTGAGCACATAGATTTGCGCTGTTCCATCGCGCAAAGAAGTGAACGCGATGCGTTCCGGATCCGTGGGCGACCAGGCCGGTTCGAAGTCGCTGCCTCCTTCACTAGGCAGTTCCGTGATGGCGTTGGTTTCAAGGTTGAGGATATACAGTCGTGAGTCTTTGTACAAATCCTGGCGGTCCGGGCAGGGTGAAATGAAGACGATCCGCTTTCCATCCGGCGACCAATCCGGTTGACACGCGCCATCCGGGAGACCGGTTAACTGTCGCTGATTGCTTCCATCGGCGTTCATCAGGAAAATTTGCGGCAAGCCGGCGCGCGAGGAAGCAAAAGCAATCTGCCCATAACCGCCGCCCTGAGGTGTACTTGTCGGGGTTGGCGTTTCCGTTGGCGTAGGGGTCATTGTGGGCGTGGGCGTTGCGGTTGGAAACAAAACGAGGAACGGGGTTGGCCTTGCATGAGTTGTCGTTGCTCTTGCTGCAATGGGAGACGAGTTGTCGCTAAGGGGCGCGGCGGCAAGGCCCAACGCTGTGGCAATGGGCGAACGGAGGAACCAGATTGCGGCGAGTCCTACAAGCAGGGTGAGCAAAAAGAACGAAAGGAAGAGCCGGCGACTGCTTTTCGGCCTGCGTGGACGGGCCGGCGTGGAAGATGGAGGCGCAAGAGGGGCGAGCGATAGCGGCCTCGCGGGAGATGCTCCCGCGAGCACCTCTTCCAAGCGATTCGATGGAGGTATGGGTGAGGGTTCTGCCACCACTTCTCCATTGAGTCGTTGGGTCTTGGATGCGCCGGCTTCTAAAAGGGCGCGTTTGAAGTCCTCCGCTGTCTGAAAACGATCCTCAGGCCGCACCGCCATCGCCTTCTCGATGACAGCCGCGAGGCGCCGTCCGACTCGGGGATTGTGTTTGCGGATCGGCGTCAGTTCCACCTCGTCCATGGCGCGCGCTAACCCATCTTCAGGGATAACGCCCGTCAACGCCGCGTAGAGCGTCGCTCCGAGCGAATAGATGTCCGTGCGCGGATCGGTGCGCGCTGTACCATATTGCTCAGGCGGGGAATAGCCAGGCGTCATTGCCCGAGCGCCGGTGGTCGTTGCTTGCGTACCCCGGACAATCTTCACCAGACCGAAATCTACCAAGTAAATGTGCCCATCGGGGGTAATGCGGACATTGCCGGGTTTAAGATCGCGATGGATAATGGGTGGGCGGCGAGTGTGTAGGTAAGTCAATGCATCGCAAATCGCCGCGCCGATGAGGATCGCTTCCTGATCAGAAATAACGCCCTGGCGTTCCATGCGTTGACGCAGATCTTCACCCCCAATGAAATCCATAATCAGGTACTGTCCCTGTCCACTAACCACGAAATGATCGGTTACCCGTGGCAGGTTAGGATGGCGCAAATTCGCCAGAATCACGGCTTCCAGACGGAATTGCCGTGCGTATTCCTCCGTTGTGAACAGGTTTTCTTTAACTGCAACTTCTACCCCCAGGTTCTCATCCAGCGCGCGATACACTGAGCCCATACCGCCCTGGCCCAGAATCTCGAGGATGCGGTACCGTTTGTGGAGGAGATAACCACGCTCGAGGGTCATGGAGAGCAAAACACCACCGAAATATACCTCACCTTACTCCGATTTGAGGAGAGAACAGCGTTGGTATTATATCAAACTTCGTTGTGGCAAACGGCACTTGTGTGGACTTCGCGCCGTTACAATTGTTCGAAATAATTTGCAGTTTTGTTAGCCGGCCGGAAACGATGTTTGTTCGAGGGTATCGCTGCGGCCGGTTGATGATGGGATGAGTGCAGAATTTGGAAAAAACCGCTGAAATGACTTCCGGTTGAAGACGGTACGCGCGTTCAATGACCTGGCTGGATAACCCCCAGGATACGCTCGTAAGCTGAGAGTAAGTCGTGGATTTGCGACAGGAGAGCATGTAACATTTGTTCATTGGCTTCTTTTGTCTGTATCAGAATATCTTGTTGGGTTTGTACCAAATCTTCTAACGAGGTCAAACGCGTTTCCAGCCGTTCTACCTGGTCCCGGATATCGTGAAGCGTTTCTTCCTGAGATAGTGTGTAGTTGGCCCATCGTTTCTGGTCTTCGGCGCGAAAGGCGGTCCATTCCTGGCGCGCGCGGTCTTCCGCTAAACGTTGCATTTCAGTAATCTCATTGATCCGCCGCTCGAACTTTTGAATCATTTCTTCATATGTGTCCTGGGCGCGTTTGATTGCCCGTTGTGCCACTTCCCAGGCGCGCAATTCGGCGTCGAGTTCTTCGGTCTGTTGGGCAAGGGTCTCGAAGTGCTGTTCCCATTCCTTCCACGTTCGCTCGCGCTCTGCTTGTAACCGCGCCTGGTTTTCGAGAAATTCGATCTGCGCCTGTCGTCGTTCCGTTTCGCCGGCTAGCAATTCGTTCATGCGCATTTCCAGACGACGTATGCCTTCCGTGTTTTGCTTAATGGCCTCGCGCGCTGTGTCTAGGCGTTTGTGCACAGCTAGAATATCTCCTTGCAACTCTGTCAGTCGCTTGGCGTCCTGAAAGCGCCCTTCTTCAGCGGCCTGTTGTGTTCGGACGACCTCCTCCTGTGTGCGTGTGACAGCGTCCAGTTGCTGTTTGAGGGCCATGAGTTCGCGAGCAAGTCGCTCTTCCTCGTCCTCATGGGCCTGGAGATCGCGCCGCAATGCTTTAACATCCAGCGATTTTCGTAGTTGCGTCAGCATCTTGCGCGTTTCTTCGCATTCGGCATGGTGGGTGGATTCTGCCGCACTCAGTGACTCCAAGCGGGTCTCCAGTTCGGCCAACTGGCGACCGCTTTCCACGCGTTGCTGCGCCAACATTTGCTCCAGCCGAGTAAAGCGCTCCATAAGACTTGGGGCGGGCATAAGCTTTTCTTCTCTTGTCTTGAGTTGCGCTCGCAGGTGAGCCAGATCCTTCTCTAGCCCATTGATACGTTCCTCCAGCGATGTCAACGTGCTACGGTCCTTACGGCGTTCTTCGTCCAACCAATCCAGGCGAGTAGTGAGTTGTTCCAATGCCATAACTACCTCCAAAACGGGATGAACTACTGTCCAAGATGTTCGAACAGGAGAGGAATGTTGGGGATTATCCAGACGATCCATTGAGGAAAGATACCGCCGGCAACCAGAATCAGACATCCTGTGACCAGGAAGAATCGCTGGGGGATGGTTTCATTTACTTGCCAGGGGAAATCAGGGGGAGCGGAGACAAGAATAGCTAGGGAGCGCATGCTTGCCAGCACCAATCCCACTGTGCCGAGTAAAAGTCCAATGGCTGCCGAGGTGGATTGTCGCGCCAATGCTGCCCAGAGCGCCTGACGAACCTGGAATTGGGCTAACAATGGCAAGCCGCTCAATGTAAGCATGGCGGCTACCAATCCAATCGTAGCGAGCGGCCAGGAGCGCGCTTGTCCCCGCACCGCCTCAACATGCAAGGAGGGTATTCCTCTTTGCAGGAGTGTCAGCGCCAACCCCCACAACGCGAGCGCCATCGTGCGTGGCAATAGCAAGAGAAAGAAGAACTCTACCCCGTCCTTCCAGCCTAGGCTCAACGCCAGCAACGAAAGGCCGTTTTCCGCCACAACCGCGAATCCAAATACACGCCCTAAATGCTTCTGAAAAAATGCGAATCCTCCTCCGACGAGCAACAGCAGCAGGCCACTTGTCCGCAACGCGAGGATCAACTGTGGGGATTCGCGCAACCAGGCATAGCGGTCCAGAAACTCTAGAGCAAACAACAGGGCCGTGGTCGGAAAAATCCAAAACAGGAAAGATACTGCGTAGGGGTGACCTTCTTCGCTCACCATAGGCAACCATTGGTGAAAAGGGAACACGGCTAGCAAAAGCACAAAACCCAGAGCGAGCGCCAAGGTAGCTTGTTGCGCGACTTGCAGGCCGGCCGGTCCGGCCTCGATTCCGGAGAGCAACCAGCCGGCAAACAAAAGGAAGGGCATGGCTAGGGTCTGGAGAACTAAGAAGCGCAAAACTCCACGGTGGTGAGGCGTAGATTCGGACACAAGAAGGGGAACGGTCAGCAACGCCATGATCTCCAGCAGGAGCGCTGCATACAGAAACGGCTCGACAGCCAGAACCGCCACGCAAAGAGCGCTCAGCGACAACCCATAGGGTACCAGCCGATTCGCCCAGCCGCCAGCCTCCGCCGCCCAAAACCAAAGTGAGATAGCGCCATAAAGAAACGCGAGAAGTGGTTGATGGGAAGAGGTCAGAATGAACCGCCGTCCCAGAATTTGCACATCGGGCGGGATACGGAAGGACAGGCCGCCTACCTGTACAGGCGCATCCACTGGGAGCCAGAAGGCGGCAAGCATCAGCAACATGGCTAGCGATCCGCCGATGAACGCCAGCCCTTGTCGTCTGCTTGTTAACCAGAGCAAGACGGCGAAAAGCAAAGGCAGGCCAATCCACAGGAAAGGTGCGCTCACGGACGCTCCACCTTGAACGAAAGAAGGTAAGCCGCTGCCAACGCCAGGCCAAGGTGCACGAGGGTCAGCAGAGCAGCAAGTAAAACGGAAGTCTCAAGGCTGGCATACAACACCTCAAAGCCCGTCAAGACAGTCAATAGGCCCAAAATGATTTCCAGGTCCTGTTGCGAAAGTCCAAGCAACAGTAGCCCTGTCCCTCCTAGCAACAGACCACCCCAGGCCACCGGCAATGTGACTCTAAGCCAGGACGCCATGCGCAACGCGAGGGCAAAAGAAACCACCATGACCAGCAATGCCATCCATAAGCGGAAAAGTTGTCCCTCCGACCACTCCCGCCGATTCCTCGTTGTTGGCGATGCCGATGCCAGCGTGATCGTCAGCACCACTACGGCCATCCAGCCGCTGATCAGGGCGACCGCGGCCACGGCGACCGACCAATGTGGCTGGACCAACCAGAACAGACCGAAGTATTGCGATGCTACTCCTCCCATCTTCCAACGCCAGGAAGGAGCAAGACAGAGCAGAAACGCGCCAACAAGGCTGAGAAAAAAAGCCGGCCAGCTAGGGTTCATAGTTGCATCAGAAGAGAAACGAGCAGAGCGAGAAGAAGGAACGACCATAGCATACCGCCCTCTCCTTCCAATACTTCGCTGATCAACGTTGTGAGTTTTCCTGTCCACCTTGCTGCACTCTGCGACCAGCGATAAAGAAAAGCCAAGGGCGGCAATGCGTTCCATTGGCCAGTAATCCCGCGCTGAGATGCCAAGCGATCGGCGAGCCAGGTCAAAAGGGAAGCGACCAGTATGGCTGCCAGTGATGCCCACCACGTCCCGGTAATGCTTGCTCCTGGCCATCCCCATATGCCAAGAGTCAAAGCGCTGACTAAAAGGACCGTTAATCCAAGCGCATAAATCACCTGCGCCCCGCGGGGGTGCGATTCAATACTGCTCTCGCCAGCATGGCCGGCATGGCGGAGATAGCCGCTCAGTAAGGAGGCATGAGCGAGCAGGAGGGGAATCCCGGGCAGCCAGGGAAGGGGCACATTGCCCGTCCATCCGGCTGCCGACATGCTGAAAGGCAAGGTGGAGAGACTAAATGCACCCAGCAGAGGTACCCAGAGCAGGGTGCGGTGACGAGCCGAGTAAAGGAAAAGAAGTCCACCGCAGAGGATTAACGCCGCTCCCCATGCCGTTGCTCCGGCTGGACTGCCGCGCACCGTCGCGGCGAAGGCTAATCCGGCCATGCCTAACACCCAAAACGGTCGTCCGACGATCTCATCCGAGACGCGCGCCCAGGCATATCCCCCATAGAATGCCATTAGCGCAATGAGCGTAAGCAATGGAACAAACAACCGGATTGTCGCCTCCACCGGCAGGCGCGCCAGCACAGCCAGCCCAGAAGCCGCCGAGACAAGACGTAAGACGCTGCCATAATCGCGTCGCAAGATCGGTTCATGAAGGTGGGGAAGGTGCAGAGGCACAATGCCCAGCCGCAGGATCACAGCAAAAAGCAAGTAAAGTCCTGCCTCTGCTGGGACAGCA
Organism: Anaerolineales bacterium; assembly: GCA_034436015.1. Classification (GTDB taxonomy): domain Bacteria; phylum Chloroflexota; class Anaerolineae; order Anaerolineales; family Villigracilaceae; genus DAOTVX01. The sequence continues at coordinate 19,538 of DAOTWG010000018.1, read as the reverse complement.
GCGAAATCGAGCAGAATACCTGTCCTTGTGCCTGCCCAAACTGCTAGACCGATGCCGGTTAAACGTGTGGCAAAGGCGACAACAGCGTCGCTGGCGCGTTCCGCGGACGTAGCATGCAACATGGTAACCAGCTCTGCTAGATCTAAAGCAGCCCAAGCCAAGACCAACGTGAGCAAATTCTCAGCCGTCACGCTCAACAAGCCCAGCGCAGTCAGCGCGAACATGCCGGCCCAAGACAGCAGATTCGCCGGTAAGTGGAGCGCAGAGGTTAAAACGACGCCCAACATCAATGCCGTCAAAGCAAGCACATAAGGCCACGAATAACCATCTGCCAGCCAGCGAGGGCCTCCTGGAAATAATGGCTGCCAGGGAGCAGAAGCAAGACTGGTCGGCAGGTGGGAGGGCCATAGCCAGACGCTGCTCCAGGCAATCAACGCGCCACCGACTGCCAGCCACCAGGAAAGGCGAGATTGCGGCCGCGTTACCCGGAGAACGGTCAAGAGTAGAGCAGTCAGCGTAAGCACGAGAACGGGGAACAGAAGCAACATCAGGGTTATTTTATCATGGACAACAACCAGGAGGAGATGAAGCAACAGCAGAGAATGAGAAAGAGGGTTTCCCTTTTACCCGCTCTCATGTAAAATAGGCGCACTGGCTGGCGCTTTTATCTTACAGGAGATACAGGTATGGCTTCCCATTTCCTTATTGTCAATCCGACTTCGGGGCGAGGCTTCGCACGGCGATCGTTACCCGCGATTGAACGCTGTCTCAAAAAGCAAGGCATTTCCTATCAGGTAGCGTTCACGGAATACCCCTGGCACGCTGCAGAACTGGCAGAAGAGGGGGCGCGGCGGGGTTATGACGTAGTCGTCGCGGTCGGCGGCGATGGAACGGCAAATGAGGTCTTGAACGGCCTTCTACGCGCCCAGAACCGTGGTTATGCCAAAACGGCTATGGGCATTCTGGCCGTTGGAACAGGCAACGATTTCGCATCCGGTATGGGCGTTCCGACCGGCATAGAGGAGGGATGCCGAGTGCTGGTAGAGAATCACCGTTGCCGTATGGACATTGGCCGCCTCGAAGGCGGCGACTATCCCCAGGGACGTTACTTCGGTAATGGCGTGGGCATAGGATTTGATGCCGCGACAGGCTTCGTCGCCGCCAAGATTCGCTATCTGCGAGGCCTGTTGCTGTATCTCCTAGCCGCGCTGGAGACAATTTTCATCTACTACAAACCACCCACCGTTCGCATTCTCTATGATGACCGAGAAATCATCCAACCCTCGCTCATGGTTTCTATCATGAATGGAAGACGCATGGGGGGAGGATTCCTCTTCGCCCCAAAGGCAAAGACGACGGACGGCCTCTTCGATTTGTGTATCGCCTCTTCGGCCAGCCGCTTGCGCATTCTGCAGTTGATCCCCCACTTTATCAAAGGCACGCAGGCCATGCAGAAAGAGGTCAAGACTGCCCAGGCGCGCAAGGTGGAGGTCGTGGCGATACAGGGCGCTTTGCCTATCCATTGCGACGGCGAAACGGTTTGCTATGCCGGTCCATCGTTGCGTGCAGAAATCCTCCCTCGACAAATCGAGTTCATCACCAAGAAAGAGACTGTATGACCTTGCAACCTTTCGTGTGCTGGTTCCTTCGCCAAAGTACCAGCGTGCTCTGTCAGATTGACAAAGGCGCGTTGGAGCGTGTTCCCTCGCGGGGGCCGTTGATTCTTGTCACCAACCACATTGGTTCTATCGAAGTGCCTCTGCTCTACGCCCACCTCCACCCACGTCCCTTAACCGGCCTGGCAAAGATCGAAACATGGAATAACCCCTTTCTGGCCTGGCTGTTCAACCTCTTTCGGGCCATCCCTGTGCGGCGGGGCACGCCGGATGTGCGCGCCATTCGACGTTCGCTCGACGCGTTGCGCGCCGGCTACATCCTGGCGGTTGCGCCAGAAGGCACGCGATCCCGTCATGGGCGATTGTTGCATGCCCATCCTGGCGTTGTGACTCTGGCCTTGCATTCGGCAGCGCCCCTCCTTCCGCTGGCTCACTGGGGCGTGGAGAAGTTCAACGCGAACCTGCGCTGCCTCAGGCGTACAGAGTTCCATATTCGCGTTGGGCGCCCGTTTCGCGTGGAAGTTCACGAAAGGCCAATCTCGCGCGCCTTACGTAGCCGTATCGCCGATGAAATCATGGGGCAGATTGCCGCGTTGCTTCCTCAAGAGTATCGCGGCGAATACGCCTCTTTCCCTGAAACGCCAAAGTACCTGCGTTATCTGGAGTAGGGAGCAAACCATTATGGTAAAACTCATCTTGCATCAACGAGCGAGGTCGCGTTCCCAGGAGTATGAAGTCCGCGCCGGGATGACCTTGCGCGACGCTCTGAGACAGTGCAATATCTTGCCAGAAACTGTTCTGGCCACGCGACAGGGCGCACTGTTGACCGAGGATGAGATCCTGAAAGAAGGGGATGAAATTCAGCTCCTCTCTGTACTCTCCGGCGGATGAGAAGGTATTGTTATGAAATGTCGTCTATGCGGTGCGAAGGCTGTTATCAACATGCGTCAGCACAAACTGGCGCTTTGCCAAGGCCATTTCCTCGACTGGCTGCCGAATCAGGTGGAACGCGCGATCCAGAAGTATCGTATGTTCCGCCGCGAGGAGAAAATCCTAGTGGCGGTCTCTGGTGGTAAGGACTCGCTCTCCTTGTGGGATATCCTGCACCGGCTAGGTTATCAGGCGGATGGTCTTCACGTTTTCACGGGGATTGACGGCGGCCGCGCCTACGCCGCCGAGTTGCAGCGGCTGACGCAAGAATTTGCTGCCCGGCGAAGGCTGAAGCTCCATATTGTGGATATCGTTGCAGAGACGGGGCGTACCATTCCTGAACTGGCCGCATTGACCCGGCGTGGCCGGGATAAGCCTTGTGCCGTCTGTGGCATGATCAAGCGATACATTTTGAACCGCATTGCCCATGACAAGGGCTATCACGTGTTGGCGACCGGTCACAATCTAGACGATGAGGTGGCGGTCCTCTTCGGCAATACCCTGTCTTGGGCAGGTGAATACCTGCTCCGCCAGGGACCGGTATTGCAGGAAGAGCAAGGCCTGGCGCGCAAAGTCAAACCGCTCTGCCGCGTCTATGAGCGTGAGACGGCTGCCTATGCTCTCTTGCGTGGCATTGCATACATACAGGAGGATTGTCCCTTTGCTGTCGGCGCCACTTCCATCTACTACAAACGCCTGTTGAGCCAACTGGAACACGACCGGCCAGGAGCGAAACTATCGTTCTATCTATCCTTTCTAGAGGCGCGGCGGAGAGGCTTGTTCGCTGCGCCAGAGAACATCCGCGCCGGACTTCATCCCTGTTCTTCTTGCGGCCAGCCGACTTCCGCTCCCGGTTTGTGCGCCTACTGCCGCTTGCTGGAATGGGGCAAGGAGCCATGCGCGTCGCATTGATTCCTCTTCGCATCCTTCCTTGCAACCTTACCGAGAACCGTTGTGAAGTGAAAGCGCTGCTGGCGCAGATCGCCCTCCGGTGCCCTGACCTGGTGTGTCTGCCGGGATGCGCGCTGACCGATACCATCTACCGCCAAGTGGATTTGGAACGCTTTGCCGAGCCTGTGCCGGGCGATTCAACGGAATGGTTGGGGAATCTGGCGAGGAAATTTTCTCTAATACACCGGCTTGCTCGAGCAGCCGCCTCTGGGCTATTATACAGCAGCGCCTTGTTGTTCAACCGCCGGGCGCCAATCCTGTTACACTATCGAAAACCAAGGAAGGAAAACCCCTTTTTGCGTGGCAATACCTTTGCCACGCGTAGCTACTCCCTTTGGGCGTCTGGGGATTCTTTTTTGGGGCGACGTATTTTACGAACAAGTCTGGCAAATGGTTCGTGGCTTTGCCAACGGGCTTCTTGCGCCGTTGGCGCGCGGCTTCGACGGTCGTTCGCCCGACGCCGGCGCGTTGGGAACGCAGAGAGCGTCAGGCTTCTCTTGACGCTGTGCGAGAAAAACGACTCACAACCTTCCTGGTCAACGCTCTGGGAGTCCAAGAACACGAACCTGCCTTCGGCGGCGCGTTGATCGTCAACGCCGACGGCCGTCTTCTTGCCGCATCGCCGCACGGGACCAATCGCCTTTCTCTTCTGGGATTCAATCATGCGACCATATCGTTACCTCGACTGGATTATAGCCTTGTTTGTCGCCGTGCTGATCGTCAGCAATGTCGCCTCCTCTGCCAAGATTGTGGATTGGGGTTTCTGCCTGTTTGGCATCCCCCTGGCCTTCGACGCCGGCACGCTCCTCTTTCCCATTAGTTACATTTTTGGCGATATATTAACCGAAGTGTACGGCTATAAAAATTCACGCCGCGTCATCTGGGCCGGCTTTTTGTGCCTGGCGCTCTCGGCGGCGGTCTTCGCGCTGGTGCGCATCCTACCTGGCGAGGCGGCGTGGCAACAGTATGCCGGCGACGCGGCGTATCTGGCTATTCTGGGGGGAATGTCCAGCGGCGGCATCGTCCTAGCCAGTCTGCTAGGCTATTGGTCCGGCGAGTTTTCTAACTCGTTCACGCTCGCCAAGATGAAACTCCTGACACGCGGTCGCTGGCTCTGGACGCGTACCATCGGCTCTACCCTGATCGGCCAACTTGTGGATACCCTTGTCTTCATCACAATCGCCTCGCTCTTCCACGTCTTCCCTTGGAGTTTGTTCCTGACCTTGACGCTGACGAACTACCTTTTCAAAGTCGGCATCGAGGTGCTGATGACGCCCATGACCTATTGGGTCGTCCGCGCTCTGAAGAGAGCGGAGCAGGAGGATTACTACGACATAGACACGGATTTCAATCCTTTTCGCTGGCGCCGGGAACGCAGGGAACAGTAATCCTCCAAAAAGCAAAGCACGAGGCGCTTGCACTCCCAAGCGGGGCGCGGGGACCACGCGGGGAGGAACGGGGCACGGCCTGTCCTTTCGCGCCCTTTTCTCTAAAAAGGTATCATGACTTGCTCACGCGACCAGCCCCGCCTTGACGAGCAATTCCGCATTATAAATGGAGCCGCCTGCCGCGCCGCGAATCGTATTGTGGGATAACACGACGAACTTCAAATGGAAAACCGGGTCGGGCCGCAGACGGCCGACAACGGTGGTCATCCCTTTGCCGGCCATCCGATCCAGGCGCGGTTGTGGGCGATCCCACTCCTCGCGCACGAGAAGGACTGGTTCCGGCGCGGAGGGCAAATCGCGGCTGATGGGCGGCGCCTGATAAGCGCACAACACCTCTCGCGCCGCCTCGAGGCTATCGAATCGCTCCAGTTCCACGCTCGCGCAGACCGTATGGCCGTCGAGGACGGCGACTCGATTGGTATGTGCCGAAACTGCGAAGGGGGCCAGCGCAAGTTCCTCGCCGTTCAGCTTGCCTAGCATCTTGCGTGGTTCCCATTCCACCTTCTCCTCCTCGTCGCGAATGTTGGGAATCACATTATCGAAGATATCCAGCGAGGCCACGCCAGGATAACCTGCTCCTGAGAGCGCTTGAAGCGAGACTGCGACAACGCGCTTTACCCCAAAAGCGTCTTGCAAGGCCTTCAGCGCCACGGTGAGACCGGTGCTGGTGCAATTCGAATTTGTGACGATACAACCACTCCAGCCCCGCTCACGCCGTTGACGCGGAATAAGAGCCAGATGATCTGGGTTGACTTCCGGTAGAAGGATAGGCACATCGGCCTCCTGCCGGTACGCGGAAGCGTTTGAGCAGACCGCGAGGCCGGCACGCGCCAATTCCGGCTCCACCTGACGCGCCTGTTCGGTAGGCAGCGCCGAAAATGCCAGCCGTGCCTCGGCCACACCCGGTTCGGTCGGCAAGATGGTCATCGGTCGCGCCCACTCCGGCATCGGCTCGGCGAGCAACCAGTGACAGACTTCGCCATATTTTTGCCCAACCGAACGATCTGAAGCCGTCAAACCAACCACCTCGAACCAGGGATGGCCGTCGAGCAACTGGACGAAACGCTGTCCCACGCTGCCGGTCGCGCCCAAAACAAGGGTGGGAATTTTCTCCGCCATGTCTCTCTCCTCTGTGAAAGAATTTATTCCCTGCGCATACTGCGCAGAATCAGTGCGTGTAATGCTTGGACGGCGACCTCCATATCGTTGGCCGAGACAACTAGACTGATGGAAACCTCTGAGGAACCCTGGGCAATCGCGATGACGTTGATGTCTTGCTCGCCCAAAGCGCTGAACACCTGCCCGGCCACGCCCGGCGTATGAATCATACCCTCGCCGACCACCGTGACGATGGCGACTTCCTCTGTCGCCCAGATGCGGTCAATATCGCGCACGCGCAATTCATGGGCAAAGGCCTCCTCCAAAGCGCGCAGCACGCGCGGGCCGGCATCCTCAGGAATAGCAAAGCAGATGGACTGTTCGGAAGACGCCTGGCTGATCAGCGGAACGCTTGTTCCGGTGGAAGCCACTGCCTGAAACGTGCGCGCGGCGACTCCCGGCACGCCGACCATCCCGCGACCTTCCACGGTAATGAGTTTCTGCTTACGGATAGCGGTTACTGCCTTGATTACTCCGCTCCCGTGATTCCTCGAATCTTTCACGAGACGGGTGCCGGGGTGTTGGGGGTTAAAGGTATTGCAGACACGCAACCCAATGCCGCGTTCGACAAGAGGCAAGATCGTCTTGGGGTGCAACACCTTTGCGCCGAAATACGCTAATTCCCCCATCTCGCGATAGGTCAGGTAGGGCAAGGCCTGCGCCTCAGGGACCAGATGGGGATCCGCCGTCATCACGCCATCCACGTCGGTCCAAATCCAGACGTCGTCGGCATCTAGCGCCGCGCCGAGGATAGCGGCTGAGTAGTCACTTCCGCCGCGCCCCAGCGTGGTAATGGCGCCGCGCGCCGTTGCTCCGATGAAACCGGTGACGACCGGTATCCGCCCTATCTCCAGAATCGGCTGTAAAACCTGGTGGCACTGTTGCGTGGTGATTTCCATGTCCGGGTGAGCGTTCTGGAATACCTCATCTGTGCGAATCAGGCGCGTTGCCTCTACCCACTGCGCGGGCGTGCCCATGGTCTCAAGGGCAGCCGCCAGCAAACGCACGCTCATGCGTTCGCCCAGCGAAGCGATCGCATCGAGCGCGCGTGGCGAGGCCTCGCCCAACGCGGCAATCGCCTGGCACAACAGGTCGAATTCGGCCAGCAGGGCGTCACATTCGGAACGGACAGACTGACGCCGCTCCTCTCCCTCTACCAAGGCGATAATCATTGCCTCGTGCGACTGTCGTAGTTGCTCGCCTGCCTGTTTCACGAACGGGCGATCGCCCTCGGCAGCCCGCGCCGCGCTCTCCAACAAGAGATTGGTAACTCCCGCCAGGGCAGACGTCACAACAACCAGATTGGGCCATTCCGATCGGGCCTGACAGACGATTTCGGCCGCCTTTTGCATCGCCTGCGGGGTTCCGACCGAAGTGCCGCCGAACTTCATCACCAGCGTCTTCGGTTTGCCTTGTAATGTCATCATCGCCTCCTGGGTGATGGGTTTGAGGACGATACTTTTCACAGGTGTACATAAACGCCCCGCATTACGCGGGGCGTTCCGATACACTTCTCGCAGGTTGAGCGCGTTTCCGACTACTCCCTACGCGTGAACGCCCCGCCCGTGGACGGGGTCATGGTAGTCGTAGTCATCATGAAGCGCGAGGCTGCTAACATTGGGCGCAACTATATCAGGAGACAGGCCGGTTGTCAAGGGAGCGTGTTCTATATGTGCGCTCGAAAATTGTAAACAGATAGAAACATCATCGGCAAAAAGTCTGCCGCGCAGGGAATTCGCTGCGACGTTCGTTTATGTGGGCACACGACAACCGGCTGAATCCTTGACCGCTTTCCCAGGTTTATGGTATACTAGAAATTGTCAAACAACTTTGAAGAAAAGGAGGCAGGCGCATGATTTTCTATACCGGCAAGACTCACGTCGTGCCTACCCGCGTTTCTGTTGCCAGATCTCGGCTCTTACCTCCGCGGAGTGTGCCTGTTGCCTGTTAGGATTCTCGCTCTTTCGAATTCCAACCACGGTGCACTCTGCGCCGTGGTTTTTTTATCCCTCGCAGTCACTCTAGCTCATGGAAACACCCTCTTCTCTGTCCTACTTTGACTTTCGTCAGGTTCTCAGACAAAAGAAATTGGTTGGCCTATGGCGCATGATGAGCGGTTACCGGACGCTCTACCTTGTTGCCAACCTGTCCTTGGCGCTATCGGCGCTGGCGAAGGCCTCCACTTACCTTCTACTGCGCAATTTTGCCGACACGGTCACGGGCGCTGCGTTGCCGTTTGCCGGAACGCTTGTCCAGACTCTACCGCTGCTTGCGCTGGCGTTTGTCGGCCTGGCTGTTGTGGAAGGAGGATTCGCCTATCTTTCCAATCGTCTGGCTGCCTTCTCCGCCGAAAACATCATCCGCCGGCTGCGTAACTTTCTGTTCGATCATCTACAACGGCTGAGTCTATCGTACCACAGTCAAACGCCAACCGGCGACCTGATCGAGCGCGTTACCTCAGATGTCGACTCGGTGCGTACCTTCTTCAACGACCAGGCCATCCATATTGGTCGCATCCTGCTTCTGTTTATCATCAACTTTGTCGCCATCTGGGGACTTTCCCGGAAACTCGCTCTGGCTTCCATCGCCGTTGTGCCGATTATCTTTGCTGTTTCTGCCTGGTTTTTCAAAAGAATCTCTGAGGTCTATGAGGCGTATCAGGAGCAAGAGGCGAAGCTCTCCACAACGCTGCAGGAGAATCTGACCGGGGTACGCGTCGTCAAGGCGTTTGCCCGCCAAAGTTACGAAGAGGATAAGTTCGAGAAGGATAATTGGGAAAAGTTCCTGCGCGGCAAAAAGTTGGTCAAGATGCACGCACTCTTCTGGCCACTATCCGATTTGCTCTGCGGGTTTCAGATGCTGGCCGGCTTTATCTACGCGGGTATTCTGGTTATGCAGGGGGAACTCACTCTGGGCACCTACCCTGCCTATGTCGGTTTGGTCGTCTGGCTTATCTGGCCAATGCGCAATCTGGGTCGTATTATTGTCCACACCTCAACCAGCCTCGTTTCCTACGATCGTCTGATGCAGATTGTTCGCCAGGAACGCGAACCGTTGGCCGAGGGAGCGATGCGACCGGAGAAGTCCTTGCGCGGAGATATCGTTTTTGATGACGTTTGCTTTCAGTACGATAGTGACAATGCAGAGGTTTTGCAAGAGATCTCCTTTACGGTCACAGCCGGGCAGGTAGTAGCGCTGCTCGGTTCGACCGGATCGGGGAAATCCACCCTAGTCAACCTGTTGCCGCGCTTTTACGAATACACATCGGGTCGCATCTTGCTGGACGGCGTGGAATTGAAGGAATATCCGCGTCAGTATCTACGCGCGCAGATTGGGATTGTCGAGCAGGAACCGTTCCTGTTCAGTCGCTCGATTCGTGAGAATATCACCTATGGTGTCGGACGTCAGATTTCGGACGAAGAAGTAGAACGCGCAGCCCGAGCCGCCGCCATCCACGACACCATTCTTTCCTTCCCGGATGGGTATCGCACCCTGGTTGGCGAGAAAGGCGTCACGCTTTCCGGTGGACAGAAGCAACGTGTGGCTATTGCGCGTACGCTGCTCAAAAACCCTCGTATCTTGATCCTGGATGACTCGACCTCTAGCGTGGATACCGAAACCGAGGCCGAGATTCGCGCCGCACTGAACCGCCTTATGGAGAACCGCACGACCTTCATCATCACTCACCGCATCCAGTCTGCCATGAACGCCGATTTGATCCTGGTACTGGACAAGGGCAGAGTGGTCCAAATGGGCAAACACGAAGAATTGCTGGCGCAGGATGGTATGTACCGGCAAATCTACGAGATTCAGACTCGTATTGACGAAGAATTAAAACAGGAAATTGCAAAGATTGGATAAAGTCTTATCATCCCGGTTTCCCATATGGAGAGCGTATGTCAGAGGAATGGATTGAGATCGAGGAGGAAGACCATACCAGTCAACTAACCGCCCCAACGGTGCAGCGCATTGCAGGCCTGCTTCGGCCACATTGGCGCTGGCTGTTTGGATTCCTGGCCGCGATCGCCGCGACTGCTTTGTTGGATGCCATCTTCACCTATATCAATCGCGCGATGATTGACCAGGGGATCGGTCAAAGAGATCTGCCTGCCTTGCTGCAATATGCCGGTTACTATGGAGGGTTGCAAGTTGCGCAGGCGGTTTTCGTCTTTGGATTCATCTACTTGGCCGGTGTGCTGGGCGAGCGCATCCAGTACGACATCCGCAAAGCCGTGTTCAATCACCTTCAGGAACTCTCGCTCTCCTATTATAGCCAGAACTCCGTTGGACGGTTGATGGCGCGCGTGACATCGGATTCGGGGCGCGTCTCTAACCTGATGACCTGGGGCCTGCTGGATGTGACCTGGGCGACCGTCAGCATCGTCGCCTCGGTTGTCTTTATGCTTGCTATCAACTGGCGTCTGGCGTTGATCGTCTTCGCTGTCATCCCCATCCTCTTACGGATTGCTGTGGATTTCCGCAAAAAGATTCTGGCGGAGTTCCGCCGGGCGCGGCGTCTCAATTCGAAGATTACGGGAGAATACAATCAAACGATTCAGGGAGTACGCGTCGTCAAGGCGCTTGGCCGTGAGGATGAAAACCTGCGCGACTTTGCCCGTTTGACAGACGAGATGTACCACGCTTCCTACCGGGCGGCCTGGCTTTCCGCGCTCTTCCTGCCAACCGTGCAAATCGTCTCGGCGTTCGCCTTGGGTGCTATTGTCTGGTACGGCGGCTTGCAGAGTCAGATTGGGAACTTCAGCATCGGCGATATTCATGCCTTTGTCTCCTATCTGACCTTTATGATCTGGCCAGTCCAGGACCTGGCGCGAGTCTATGCGGAGATGCAACATGCTGTTGCCTCTGCCGAGCGAATTTTTACTCTACTCGATACGCCGGCCGAAGTCTGCAATCGGCCCGGCGCCATTCCTGCCCCCACCTTGCTTGGAGAGATTGAGTTCGATCACGTCTCGTTCTGGTATGAGGAGAACCAACCGATTCTGCAGGACTTTACCCTGCGGGTGCGGCCTGGCGAGACCATTGCGCTGGTCGGCCCAACCGGCGGTGGAAAGACGACCATTGTCAACCTGCTGTGTCGCTTCTATGAACCCGGGCAAGGCGTGATTCGAATCAATGGGCGCGATTACCGAGAGTACACTCTCGAGAGTATTCATGCGCGCCTGGGTGTTGTCTTGCAGACACCTCATCTCTTCTCCGGCACCATTCGTGAGAACATTCGCTACGGGCGTCTGGATGCTTCGGACGAGGAGATCGAGGAGGCTGCGCGAATCGCCGGCGCTCATGAGTTCATCATGACCTTGGAGAAAGGATACAATCAGGAAGTTGGCGAAGGTGGTAACCTGCTCTCCGTTGGGCAAAAACAGCTGATCAGCCTGGCGCGTGCAGTGTTGGCGGACCCAGAGCTCTTGATCATGGATGAAGCGACATCCAGTGTGGATACCTTGACCGAAGCGCTCATTCAGCGTGGCATGGAAGCCTTGATGCGTGGACGCACCTCGTTTATCATCGCGCATCGCCTCTCGACAATCACGCGCGCCGATCGCATCCTGGTTATCGAGGGGGGACGGATTGTGGAGCAAGGCTCCCATCAGGAATTGCTGCGTCTACGCGGCCATTACTATCGACTCTACACGCGCCAGTTCAGGCTAGAGAAGGCTCAGGCATATGAGACTGCGACACCCAACATCGCGCTTGCAGCATGACGATCCTGCTCTCGCGCATGGAAGTTTCCCAAAGGTTTGCGCGTTCTCTGCAGTTTCATTCTTGGAACACGTTTATCACCGGACTGCTCTCCCTTTCCACATTAGCGGGTGGTTATGGTAATGTCGCCAGGCTGAATGGATGGCAATTGCCGTAAAGATCGTCACGGTCAGCGGAAAGAGCAGTGCGTGGTAGCGTGGAAGGCCAAAGCGCACGTCTGAGGCAAGCCAGGGGAGGAACTGTAGCAGGATGGCTGCTAAGGCTAGCGCGGGGGTGAATCCTGCTAGTGGATGACCAACGACGTGCAAAGCCAGCCCAACCCACGGTTGCCAGGTTGCCAGGAACATCCACAGCCAGATGAATGCAAAGATTGGTAAGGTATACCCAAACGCGCCAAATAGGCTTTTCGCGAACCCATTCCAGGCCTCGGTGAAATTGTGGTACATGCGCGCGACGACCCGCGTCGACGCGTCCACCAGCTCCACGCGCAAGCCGAACCGTTTCGCGCGGCCAGGCAGGGCAAAATCCTCTACGACGACGCCGCGCACGGCTGCATGCCCGCCTGTCCTCTCATAGGCCTCACGGCGGAAGAGCATAAACTGCCCAATCGCTCTGGCCAAGAAAGGCAGCGGCAAAGCCCGCGTCAGAAGGACGGGTACGAGAGTGTGCATTGTCCATGGTACCATGGGCACAGTCAGGACCTCAGGCCAGGTAGCGGTTTCCTGGCGCGGCACCCCGCTCAGCAAATCTGCGTTGGTACGGAGGGCGAGGGCCATGGTATCGGTCAACATGCGCGGGTGATGACGCGTGTCAGCGTCGGTAAACAGGAAAAAAGTTCCGCACGCTGTTTGCGCCAGTTGATGACAGGCCCAATTCTTGCCAACCCAGCCTTCGGGCAATGGCTCTCCCTTCAAGATGCGCAGCCTTGGGTCTTCCTGTGCCAGGCGTTTTAGGATTTCTCCCGTCCTGTCTTCCGACTGGTCGTCCAGGACAATGATTTCGAAGTTGGGGTATTCCTGTGCAAGCAACGAGCGCACACAGGCCTCGATATTGCGGTCCTCGTTGCGCGCCGGCACCAGCACGGAAACCGGGGGCGGACGTGGAGGCAGTTCGGATTGGCGGATGCAGCGCATACTCAGCAGGTTTATGAGGGTAAACAGACACAGAACCGCCGAGAAGATCAGAATCCCCCATTGCTGTTGATAGATAAAGTCGGCAAAGGTCATGGTAGCAGGTGAAACGCGCGACGCAGCCAAGGACGCAGGCGCGGCGGCTGGCGTAGTTCAAGGCTGTGCTTCCAGAAGAAAACGAGCAGGTTGACGCTCCAGACACCGAACATCCAGCCCGGTGCCTGAATCAGCCAAAGCCCTCCCAGCAACGCGAGCATGGCAGGGAAAATCGGCCATCCTTCGGAAGCAGTGATGGCCAGAGTCAGGGCGAGCGTTATACCGAGCAGCAGAGGGCCAAAGGGAAGGGTCAGGCCCGTCCAAATACCGAAGGTGACGGCCACTGCCTTGCCGCCGCGGAATTTGAGAAACGGCGAAAAAGCATGACCTAGAACAGGCGCGATGGCCACCGCAGCTTCCTCCCACCCATCCAAACCGTAACACCATCGCGCCAGGCCGACCGGAAGGGTACCCTTAAATCCATCCAGAAGCATAGCGGCCATGCCTGAGACTCTGCCCCCGGCGCGAAAGACGTTGGTCATGCCGGGGTTGCCGTCGCCGTATTGGCGGATATCCTTGTGCAGTACGAGGCGTCCAATCCAGACCGAGAATGGCAACGCACCACTGAGAAAGGCAACGATACTCCAAACCAGTGTGGACAAGATTTACCTACCTGTGTTCACTTCATCTCAACAACAATTGTAGCAGTTCGGCGTTCTTAGGCATGTCGCTCATCGAAGCGCCATGAGGGGCATGATGCCGGCTTAAAAAGAGATTTCCTTCCCGCCCATAGAGTTTCAGGCTGCTGGGAGATGGGTAGGGCAAACCGAACAGTCGGCCAGTTCGAAATCGGGAGCGGGGGCATTGAGAGAGACTCTAGGGATGATTCTTTCCTTGCCGCAAGTGCAGGAAACCCATCGCCAGGTTGAAGGTGCGCAGGCGGCGAAAAGTCTTTTCGGGAACCTGGGCGGGGGAGAGAGAGATTGAGACAGCATATTTTTTCCTTACTTTTGAGAAGATAGGGTTAAGGGAGTGAGTTTACGAACGCCGCGACCGCTTCGAGAAAAGCGGCGGGTTGTTCTTCGTGCGGGACGTGCCCGGCCTGCGGGATGACGACCAGTTGCGCCTGCGGCAGTTCCCCGGCTAGGCGGATGGACTGTTCGGGCGGGACGATGCGGTCGGTATCGCCGGTAACGACCAGGACGGGCAGGGTGAACTCGCCCAGCTGCTCGGCCAGGTCAGACTCCTGGCTGGCGACGGTCAGTTCCCAGAGCGCCCGGTCCCAGTTCTCGACCTGGAGCGGTTTCCTATAGAGGGCGAGGGTCTCCTCGGGGATGCGGGAGGGGTCGTACCAGGCAAGTTCGATGAGTTGGGGGCCGCGGGCCTGGATTTGACGGGCAATCAGCGGGCCAAGATGACGCATCTGCGGCGTGCGCAGCAGCCAGCGGGTCCCGGGCGGCGCGCCGCCCCCAGCATAGATTGCCGGAGAGACGAGAATCAGCGCCTCCACGCGGTCGGGGCGCTGGAGATAGAAATTCATCGCTGTCGTCCCGCCGGCTGAGTTGCCAACCAGAATGGCGCGCTCCACGCCGAATCGGTCGAGCAGGCCGAGCAGGAGGTCCACCTGCGCCTGCGGGCTGTAAGGGCTTTCGCCCTCCCAAGTCAGCGGACGCTCGGTGAGACCGAAGGCCGGGCGATCATAGGCGATGACCGCGCCGAGTTCGCCGAGCGGCTCGAGGACGGCGTTCCACGAGTAGAGGCTGGCGCCAAAGCCGTGTAGCAGGACGAGGACCGGCTCGCCCGCGCCGCGCCTCTTGCAGTGGACAGTGAGGCCGTTGACTTCGATGAAGAGACTGTCGGGATCGGCGAGTTGCTCCGGGGGCGCTGTCCCTTTCAACGGCGGCGCCGGCACGAGAAACGGGCCGACCAGGAGAAGCCCGAGGATGACCCCGAAGACGGCGCCGAGAATGCGCCAGACAAGTTGTTGTTTCATGCTTTACCGTCCCTCTTTTCGCCGTTCCCAGTCGGCAATTCCGCCGGGCACAACATCCATAAGGGGATGAGGAAGAATCCTGCTCGCCATCGCATTTTGATGGAAGCGCTGCGGATCGCGGGTGTGGAGTTTGCGCTGCAGATGTTCCCACTCGTAGGCAAGTTGCCCCTCGGTAACTGGAATTAACGCGCAGGAATGGCGCGTTCCGAGTTTGGCGCGGTTGAAATGGTAGCCACGCCGCTCGGCTTCCGCCACCACAGCCCAAAGGTAAGCGTCAATTGCCAACTCGGGCGTGGGATGAGCCTTGAAACGCGCCAGTTGGGGGTGATTGCGATAGCCAATGGTTTTCCCCGCGAGCACTGCTCTGGCGAGCAGCCCTTCGCGCCACAGGGCTATCAGTCCTCGGGCATCGAGGTAACACGGATGTAGACTCCAAAGTCTCATTGTGGTCATGGCTCAATTGGAAGTGAAAAACGCCTGTGTATAGGCGACCCAACTCTATTATAAACCGCTGCCCTCGTCATGTTTTCCCCGGCCGTGCTTCTTATCTGCGGCTTAGTTGAAGGCCTCGGCGGTGCTCGCGAGCGGATTGGAGCATAAGGAATTCGCCGATGCTCTCGGAGTTGAGCAAACCGACAAGGATATTGTCTTGCACAACCGGAAAGATGTGACAGTCGCAAGCATGTAGACGGGCAAAGGCGGCCTCGAGCATGTCACCGGGGTGGACAGTCTCGAAGCCGCGTCGCATGACGGCGTCGACGCGCAGGGATTCGTCATGTTGGGCGAGGGCTTTTATCAAGTCGGCGCGGGTCAGGACGCCGACGACGCGCCGCCCGCCGTCCACGACCGGAAAATCCTGCTGAGGGGTAACAAGCAGGTAGTTCACGGCCTGGCCGAGTCGGTCGGATGGAGCAAGGGTCTTGAACTCGGTCATCATCGCCTGCCGGACGGGAATGCCGCTCAGGCCGGATTTCATCTGCACCATGCTGGCCTCCTGCTGGGCGCCGATCCAGATGAACAGGGCGATGAAGAGCAGGAAGGGGTTGCTGAACAGGCCGACGATTCCGAACAGGAAGGCCATGCCCTGCCCGATGCTGGCGGCGATTTGGGTCGCCTGGACGTATTCGAGGCGCAGGGCTAGGAATGCCCGCAGGACGCGCCCGCCGTCCATCGGGAAGGCCGGCAGCAGGTTGAAGCCGACCAGGAACAGGTTGACGGTCATCAGCCTCTCGAGGAACGGGCCGCCGGTCAGCGGCAGGCCGGGGAGCGGGACCAGGGTGCGGGTCAGGACGAGATAGGCGAACAGGACGGCGGCGATGACCACGTTGACGGCCGGGCCGGCCAGCGCCACCCACAGTTCCTGGATGGGCTTGTCGGGCATGCGCTCCAGGCGGGCGACGCCGCCGATGGGCAGCAGGGTGATGTCGCGCGTCTTGATGCCGTAGCGGCGGGCGGTCAGGGCGTGTCCGTATTCGTGCAGAACGACCGAGAGGAAGAGCAGGAGCAGGAAGCCCACGCCTTCGAATACGCCTGTCAGCGCGCGGGTCTGTAGCCAGTAACTGAAGCCGAAGAAGACAATCAAGAGCAGGAAAGTGGTGTGGATGTACACGTCAATGCCGGCAAAACGGCCGATTTTCCAAGACCATTTCATGGGCGCCTCCGCTTGCTAATCCAGATGAATACACTCTTAATTCTGCAGATCGCGCATTAAGGGGGCTTCAGAGTTGTGTAAGAAACCTATTAACAGGTTCTACGGCCGATTCGTCGAAACCAGGATAATCTGGTCTGAAAAGGGCCGGCTTTCAGGTCTGCATTGCAGTTCTATGTGGAGTTTTCCGTCTTCAACCACCACCGGAAAGGTGCGCGGGGGCGTTTGCCCGTCTCCAGCAGGTGGAGCGACCATTCTTGGATTGTCACGCCCAAGAATCCAGTCACCCAGTCCGGGTTTTCGCCGCTGTTCAGGTCGAATTTGCTGCCGCGGAACGGGCAGGCGATGGTCTCGCCCTCCACCGCGCCGTTGGCTAGGGACAATCCCAGATGCGGACATTTGTCGGCGACGGAGCGAAACCCCTCGCTAACCCGGATGACCAGGATGGCGCTCCCACATTGAAGACAGCGCGGTCTTTGGCGGGCGAATCAGCAAGATTGGTGAGAAAGATGCGTTTATTCTAGAGGAAACTCCTGAAGGTAATGTGATAGTCTGAGGAGGCTATCGAAGAAGGTGTGGATCCGATTGGAGCCTGGTTTGCCTGACGATATCGTTCTTGACTATGTCGAAAACCATTCGCGTTGTTCTCTCTAACCAGCTGTGCGCTGACGGGGAAGGCCTACTCGAGCACAACCGCGTGCCGATCTGCCAAAATCTGGATTGTGCGTAGGATTTCTTCCTGTACCTGCTCGCGAGACCAACCAAGCGCTTCTCCCAACCAGATGGCAAGTTGCTCCACCCGCTCCCGGGTCAGTTGTCCCAGGTAGGCCAGCAGGGTACGGCGAAGGAGGAGGTCGTCCAGGTGGACGATTTTCTCGCGTTGCGCCATTGCATGGATTTCCTCGCGGCTGTAATCGGGCGTGGTCTTGAGTGCCGCGGCGTTGACGCCGGCCCCAATGGGCAGGGACTTAGTATCGGCGCGGCGCGCCCAGCCCAGGAGTGCCAGGACGCGGTCGGTGACCTGTTCGGAAAAAGCGCGGAAGGAAGTCCACTTCCCGCCCACCAGCGAGAGGACGGGGATCCCGTTCACGTTGTCCTCTCGGATGTGATGATCGCGGGTAATCTGGCCGGTTGTCTTGGCCGAACCGGTATAGGCCAGCGGGCGGACGCCGGAGAAGCGGAAGACAATTTGTTCGCGGCGAATCGGAATGTCCGGAAAGACGCGCCCGACCATATCGAGGAAGTAATCTACCTCCTCCTCTGTACAGCGCGCCGAGTCGGGGTCTTCGATGGGCAGGTCGGAGGTGCCGATCATGACCTTGTCGAAGAGCGGGAAGATGAGCACAATGCGGCCGTCCTTGTTCTCGAAGAAGAACTCATGGTCGCCGATGGCGGCGCGCAGTTCCGCGTTTTCGAGGACGAGGTGCGAGCCTTTGGTCGGGCCGAGGTAGCGCGTCGGTAGGCCGAGGGCGCGGTTGACGCGGTCAATCCAGGGGCCGGCGGCGTTGACAATGACTTTCGGGCGCAGGTCGAAGGTCGAGCCGGTCACCTCGTCGCGCAGGGTGACCGTCTCCCCGTTCACCCCGACGAGCGAGACGTAGTTGAGGGCGCGGGCGTGCAGCCCTTCGGCCTCGGCGTCCAGGACGAGTTCGAGGGCGAGGCGCTCCGGTGAGAGCAGCAGGCCGTCGTAGTAGGTGGCAGCGTAGCGAATGCGCGGGTTCAGGCGGGGGAAGCGCTGCAATGCCTTGCGGCGCGGCTCGAAGACGTGGCGCGGCACGACGCGGCTCCTGCCGGTGTAGGCGTCATAGAGCATCAGGCCGAGTTTGATGACCAGCGCGCCGCGCTCGGCGGGCTTCTCCAGCAGGCCGAGGAATTTGAGCGGGGCGTTGAGCAGGCCGGAGAAAATCTTGAAGATGGGGATGGTGGTCGGCAGCGGCTTGACCAGGGTCGGGGCGTTCTGGATGAGGCGGTTGCGCTCCTGGACGGCCTCGCGGACGAGGCGGAACTCGCCGTTCTCCAGGTAGCGGATGCCGCCGTGCGCCATGCGAGAGGAGGCGGCGGAAGCGCCAGCGCAGAAGTCGCCTCGGTCGATGAGCAGCGCGTCCACGCCGTTCAGCGCCAGGTCGCGGAACACGCCGATGCCGTTGATGCCCGCCCCGACGATGAGGACTTCGGGAGGGGTGGTTTGGAGTGAGCGGAGGATGTCCTGTCGGTTCATGAAAAGCCCTTACTTGTGTATAGGGAGAATTTGAGAGATTCTGGCTTTCTGACTTTTTACAAATGGCATGGTCATTCCGTACAGGCTGGAAAGCCTGTCCTACTCTACCCACCCAAACGTGCGCGTCACGGCCTTCTTCCAGCCGGCGTAGAGGGCTTCGCGTTTGGCGGCATCCATCTGCGGGCGCCATTCCTTGTCGCGGCCCCAGTTGGCACGCAGTTCGTCGTAGTCCTTCCAGAAACCGACCGCCAGCCCCGCCGCGTAGGCCGCGCCGAGGGCGGTCGTCTCGGCCACCTTCGGGCGGATGACCGGCACGCCGAGGATATCGGCCTGGAATTGCATCAGCAGTTCGTTGAAGACCATCCCGCCGTCCACCTTGAGGGCGGTCAGCCGGACGCCGGAGTCCTTTTCCATGGCGTCCAGCACTTCGCGGGTCTGGTAGGCAGTGGCCTCCAGCGCGGCGCGGGCGAGGTGACCCTTGTTGACGTAGCGCGTCAGCCCGACGATGACGCCGCGCGCGTCGCTCCGCCAGTAGGGGGCGAACAGCCCGCTGAAGGCCGGGACGAAGTAGATGCCGCCGTTGTCTTCCACCGTGCGCGCCAGGTCTTCCACCTCAGCGGATTTGGCGATGAGGCCGAGGTTGTCGCGCAGCCACTGGACGAGCGCGCCGGTGATGGCAATCGAGCCTT
>DAOTWG010000017.1:0-40827 GCA_034436015.1 Anaerolineales bacterium | reverse complement strand
ACCCCAACGCGCACAAATACCCCAACGCGCACAAATACGCCGCTCTCATGTTTTCTCAAACATAGTGGCCCGATTGCGGCTGGCGCCAATGTTAGTTGGACAATTTACAACTTGATCGGGCAACCCTTCCTGGCGAACAGTATTGTCGTATACTGGAATAGCAGCGGTGGGACGACGGCGCTGAATCGAGTAACCATTGATGGCACTCCTGTTTGGGCCGGTTACAGTGTTCAGAGCAACGGTTTCTCTGTTCCGGGTGGGCCTTGGGCGTTGCCGTTTACGTCGGGGGGAACGTTGCCCTGGCAAATCCGAGTAGGTCTTGAGTTTAATCAAAATGCTTCAGACATTCGTATCGTCATGTCAGTAGTGACCGACCCGTACTGCGCACCGTTGGATTCGAACAACACCAGTCAGAAGTATCCATGAAGAAGACCGTTTTGCGTTTCCCCTTTGTTGCTCCTGCACGGCGCGGCCAGAGTCTTGTGGAACTGGCGCTTACGCTGACCGCGTTGATGATCCTGCTGGCGGGTGTGATTGATTTCGGCGTAGCCTTTTTCTCCTTTATTGCTCTACGAGATGCAGCGGAGGAGGGCGCTATTTACGGGGTCATGTGCCCTGCGGATAAAACCAAAATTGAACAAAGGATTCGTCAGTCATCCTCCAGCCCGGTTGACTTGGCAGATGCCTCTCGGGTTGCTGTTACTGTGGTAACCAGCTCGGCCAATCCAAAGCCCGGGGATGTGATTCAGATTACGGTGATCTACCGCTATGATACGATTGTTCCTTTCGTCGCAGGAGCGAGCATCCCTCTCCGAGCACAGGTGACCGCCGTTGTTTTGAAAGCAGGATGTAATCCCTAATGGTTGGGGGACGGCATCTCTACTAAGAAGACTGTAATGAAGGTGTTAATTTCCAATTGTGTATTTCAATGTAATATGAGAACAGGATGAAAGTTTAGGAGGTGGACCATGGTGCGACAACGGAAGATATCCCAGCAGGCGCAAGTGTTGGTTCTCGTTGCAGCGGCGGTCGTTGGTCTGTTTGCTATAGTGGGCGTGGCGGTGGATGGAGGTTCGGCTTTTAGCGAACGCCGTCACGCTCAGAGCGCTGCGGACTCGGCGGCGTTGGCGGCGGCGCTTGCGATCGTGTCGCAACAACCTAACTGGCAGACGGTTGCAACGCAAATTGTGAGTCAGAACGGCTTTGACCCTGTACTCCTAGAAATCTCTAACCCGCCGACGGCGCGCGATTGCCGGCCAAATGATGGCAAAGCAAGCCCCTATGTGGGCGACAAGGAGTATGTGCAGGTTGTTTTGCGCGCCAAAGCACCGGCGTACTTCGCGCCGGTCGTAGGAATTCATCAATTTACCATTTGTGTTGAGTCGGTAGCACGCGCCACCCCCCCCGTGACAGGCCCTCTGTACGACGGGAATGCAATGGTCGCTCTTTCCTGTATTAACCCTGCCGGGATCAAGGCCTTTGAAGCAACGGGCAATGTGGTTTTGAAAGTACATGGCGGTACTCTTTTCTCGAACTCCTCGGCGAGCAACGCCCTCTATACCGGCGGAAGAGCTGCAATTTGGGCGCCGGGGTATGCGGTGGTTGGCGGATACGATGGCAACGGAAGATTATATACCGAAGACGGTTCTACCCAGGCGGTCGTGGTTGAGGGTGCGCCTCCTTACCCTTGTCCACCGAGATTGGAGAACATCATTCCTACCCCGACCTGCACTCAGAATGGGACAAAAAATCCGACCACGAAGGTGGTAACGCCGGGGAACATACCGGCAAACTTTCTGGAAAGTAACGCTTATCTTCAGCCAGGCGTGTATTGCATAAGCGGCGGCAAAGCGACGATCAATGCGGGCGATATCTTGAGCGGCAACGGAGTGTTGTTGTTCTTCAGGGACGATGCCTACTTTCATATCAACGGCGGTGCTACGGTACAACTGAGTGCGGCTACCAGCGGCCCTTATGCCGGTTTGCTGGTTTATTCGCTGGCGTCTAACACCAATAAATTCATTCTTAATGGCAACTCTACCTCTTACTGGACAGGGACTATCCTTTTGCCGGGGTCCGAGGTCCAGGTCAACGGCACAGGCGCCTCAAGCGGCTATCACAGCCAGATTATCAGTGACACGATTTACTATGGCGGCACGGCTGATGGTGAAATCTGGTTCAACGCGAATGAGAATTTCCAGCAAGCCTCCAGTGGAGCAGTGGAACTCGCGCAGTAGGTTAGGGTTGTCTCGCTATCTTTGAGTGTGCCTGCAAGGGTTTTGGGAACCGTCGTGTCTGCTCGACGGTTCTTTTTTTGCTTGTAATGACAACGATATCCGATTGTTTTGTTGCGAAGCTACAAACACCGGTTGCCTTGTGGTATTACTTACAAGAATGTATCGCACCTATCCTTTTTCAGGGAAAATCCTAGCCGGGACGCGCAAACACGTCAGGCTTAAGTAGTGACTGGAGTGCACAAATTTCCCCTTAAACAAGGCACTTATTGGTTTACCTTACTGATTTGTAAGGATCCGTATTTTTTTGTTATAATTATGTCGTATAATATTTTCAAAGGCTTTTTCTCCATAAGAGGCGAAAGCGTTTTCTGTTCTCTTCGTATCCCAAAGGAGGTCCTTATGTTTCCTTATGGCAAATCGCAACGTGGGCAAGTATTAGTCCTGGTGGCGTTAGCTATCCTTGGCCTGGTTGGTGTAGTTGGCTTGGCAGTGGATAGCGGCGCAGCTTTTACCGAGCGACGCCACGCCCAAAATGCAGCGGATGCGGCGGCACTCGCGGCGGCGTTAGCCAAAGTCAACAACCAGACGAACTGGCAGAATATCGCCAGACAGGTCGTGACGCAAAACGGCTTTACGGAGAGCCAAGTCACCATCAACAATCCTCCCTCTGCCCAAGATTGCAATCCTAATGATGGTCGGCAGAGTCCCTATGTAGGAAACAATGAGTATATTCAGGTAATTGTGCGCTCGAGCGTGGAGCCCTATTTCGGCCAGATTGTTGGTGTTGATACCCTGGATACCTGTACGGAGGCTGTAGTGCGTGCTCGACCGGGCACGATAGGCCCCCTGTTTAGCGGCATGGGCGTCGTCACGACCAGATCGAGCGGTAACAACACCTTTCTCCTCGAGGGCAGCGCCAACGTGCGGGTGCGTAACAGCGGCATCTTTGTCAATAGCAACGGCGCAAACGGCTTGTTCCTTAACGGCGGCGCAAGCGTTGTGATGGATACCTATGGCTATACGGTGAGCGGCACCTACGGCAAGAACGTCGGCGCGAGCGTGACCCCCGGCATTCAGCAAGGCGCGCCGCTGGTCATCAACAGCGAGACTTTCAGTTTTATTCCACCTATCCCGACCCCGCCGACTTGCTCCGCCAACGGCACGCAGACCATCAGCGGCAGCACAATTACGTTCACTCCTGGCAGGTTCGGCGATATTACGATCAACGGTGGTATGACGGCGGTCTTCCAGCCAGGCGTGTATTGCCTGAATGGCAACCTCAACCTGGGTGGCAGCGCCACCTTCACCTCGACGGGTAGGGTGATCTTTGTGATGCAGGACCAGAACATCACCTTCAATGGCGGGACGACGCTCAATATTCCTGACATCGAGATCTACACCCGCAATGGCACCTGGACGCTGAATGGTTCGAATACGTTCACGCCGAATCGCATCCGTTTCTATGCCAGCGGGAGTGGTCAATGGATCGTGAACGGCGGCTCCACCGTTAAGGCCAATGACGCTTTCTTCTACCTGACCAAAGGATATATTATCTGGAATGGCAGTTCGGACATTGATCTCAAGGGCCCGCCGCCGGGCGACCCCTTCGCCGGCTTGCTGATTTACATGCCGTTGGGCAATACCTCAAACATTATCTTCAACGGCGGTTCTAACATCAGATTGACCGGCACCTATCTGGCGCCGGATGCGCCGATGACCATCAACGGCAGTGTGAACACCAATGCTATTCGCAGCCAGATCGTCGTTTCCACCTTGATTGTCAATGGTGGTTCGACTCTGGATGTGACCTATGATGCCAATGAAAACGTTGGTGTGCCGCAGCCGACGGTGATTGAATTGGCGCAGTAGCGTTGAGCTAGGGTTTGTGCCCTCGGAGAGCAGCGCCTTTTCAGGCGCTGCTCTCCTTTCTGGTATAATCATTGTCTTTAGTGTTATGAACATAGTCCTTCTGAAGGCTTCACCATGTGTGGAATAGTTGGCTATGTTGGCCCACGCGATGCCGCGCCGATTGTGCTCAACGGCTTGAGACGGTTGGAATATCGGGGGTATGACTCGGCCGGGCTGGCTGTGATTCAGGATGGGCGGATTGAGGTGCGCCGCGACGCTGGAAAGCTCTCGCGTTTGACCGAATTGGTGGACAAGGCGCCACTCCATGGGTCACCGGGCGTGGGGCATACACGTTGGGCCACGCACGGCGCGCCTTCGGCGCGCAATGCCCATCCGCATCTGGGGCGTACCGGCCGGGTTGTGGTGGTACATAACGGCATTGTGGAAAATTTCCTTGAACTGCGCCAGGCGCTTGATGCAGAAGGAGTCCGATTCAATTCGGACACGGACACGGAGGTAATCGTTCATCTTGTCGAGCGTTACCTTGCAGCCGGCTTTGATTTACGTCAGGCCGCCCGGCAGGCCTTTGGTCAGTTGCGCGGCGCGCACGGTATTGTGCTCATGTCGGCCGACGAGCCGGAGCGGATCATCTGTGCGCGCATCGGTAACGCAGGCGGTGTGGTGATTGGTCTGGGCGAAGGCGAAAATTTCGTCGCCAGCGATATCCCGGCGATCCTTGAGCACACACGCCGTGTCGTTTTTCTCGAGTCGCGCCAGATGGCTGTTGTCACGGCGAGCGCCATCGAGATAGAAACTCTTGCAGGAGAGCGGGTGACGCCTGTGGTGCACACGGTTGCCTGGGATGCTGTTTCTGCTGAAAAAGGCGAATATCGCCATTTTATGCAGAAGGAAATCCATGAACAGGTGCGTTCCTTGACGGATACCCTCGCCGGCCGAGTAGACTTTCAGAATGGATACATTCGTCTGCCAGAACTGGCTCTGGCGCCAGAGCGGGCGCGTCAAATTGCGCGAATCTACATTACGGCTTGCGGTACAGCTGCTTATGCTGGTATGGTCGGTAAGGTGTACTTTGAACGGATTGCACGTATTCCTACGGAGGTAGTCATTGCCTCGGAATTCCGCTATAGCGATCCATTGGTGGATGATAAGAGTGTTGTGTTGGCAATCTCCCAGTCTGGCGAGACGGCCGATACGCTGGCTGCCATGGAGGAAGGCCGGCGCAAAGGGGCGATTCTGTGGAGCATTGTCAATGTAATAGGGTCGCAGGCTATGCGCATAGCCGATGGAGCGATTTCTATGCAATGCGGGCCGGAAATCGGCGTGGCCTCCACCAAAGCGTTCACCGCGCCGTTATTGGATCAGTATATGCTGGCGGTGCTCCTTGCCGATCTACGCGGTGTCCTGAGCGAGGAACGCCGTCGCGCGCTAGTCGCTGACTTGCGCCTTGTGCCCGATCTGGTTGGTCAGACCCTGGCGCGCGAAGCGGAAGTCGAAAAGGTTGCCTGGATGCTCAAGGATATGCGCGATTGTCTCTACCTGGGGCGGGGAATCAACATGCCGATTGCCTATGAAGGGGCGCTAAAGTTAAAGGAAATTTCGTATATCCATGCGGAAGGTTATCCGGCCGGCGAGATGAAGCACGGGCCGATCGCGTTGATTGATCGCGCGATGCCGGTCATCTGCCTTGCTCCTGAAGATCCCTGGCGCGAGAAAATGATCAGCCAGATTCAGCAGGCAAAGGCGCGCGGCGCCACAGTGGTAGTGGTGGCAACGGATGGCGATGAACTGGCCGCTTCGCTGGCAGATTATGTTCTTTGGATTCCGCGGACTCCCTGGTTGCTCTCGCCGGTCGTAGCCGTGATTCCGCTCCAGTTGCTGGCATACCATATTGCCGCGATTCGTGGTCTGGATGTGGATCAGCCGCGCAACCTGGCGAAGAGTGTAACCGTAGAGTAGCGAAGATCGTGTAACGTAAACGAGAAAGCATACAGCGCGTTCCCCGGGGAACGCGCTGTATGCTTCAGACAAACGGAAGGGAGTTATTTATCTTCCGCGATGGTCGTGCCGCTGTGCTTAAGCGCTACATGCGCTGCGGCCAGGCGAGCAATGGGCACACGGAAGGGGGAACAGGAGACGTAATCCTGCCCAATGATGTGGCACCATTCGATGGAATCCGGATCGCCGCCGTGCTCGCCGCAGATGCCCACTTCCAGATCGGGGCGTGTCTTGCGGCCTTCGTTGACGGCCCATTGCATCAGCAAGCCAACGCCTTCCCGGTCGAGCGTCTGGAAAGGATTCGTGGGCAGAATGCCTTCCTCGAGGTAGGTTATCAGGAAGTTGCGTTCGGCGTCGTCGCGGCTGTAGCCGAAGGTCATCTGGGTCAGGTCGTTGGTGCCAAAGGAGAAGAACTGCGCCAAGTTGGCGATTTCGCCGGCGGTGATCGCCGCGCGAGGGATTTCAATCATCGTTCCAAACTTATACTCGAACTGAACGCCTTTCTCCTGCATGACAGCAGCCGCGATTTTCTCCAGGCGTGGCTGAATCCATTCCAGCTCCTTAACGGTGCCGGTGAGCGGAATCATGACTTCCGGTTTGACCACGATGCCGCGTTTGGTGCAATTCGCTGCCGCCTCGAAGATGGCGCGCACCTGCATCTCTACGATTTCGGGCATGTGAATGCTCAGGCGAACGCCACGCAGGCCCATCATTGGGTTCGATTCGTGCAGCGAGCGAATGGCAGTCAGGAGTTTTTCCTTCTCGGCCAGTTCTTGTGCGTTGCCGCCTTTCACGCGCAGGGCAATTACTTCTTCGAGGAGTTTTTCCTCGTCCGGCATGAATTCGTGCAAGGGGGGATCGATCAGGCGGATGATGACCGGGTAGCCATCCATGGCCTCGAATAGACCCTCAAAGTCCTGACGCTGATAAGGCAAGAGCTCATCCAGAGCCTTCTTGCGCTCCTCGACCGCCTCGGCGAGAATCATGCGCTGGACGATGGGCAGCCGCTCCGGTTCGAAGAACATGTGCTCGGTACGGCACAGACCGATGCCAACTGCTCCATAGGCGCGGGCGCGACGGGCGTCCTTGGGGTAGTCGGCGTTGGCCCAGACCATCAGGCCGCGTGTCTTGCGGCCATCGGGCAGGTTGCGGATGTCGGGTCGCGCGGCGATTTCATCTGCCCATTGCAAAAGCGTCATCAACTCGGTTTGTTCTTCCAACGAAGGCGCGGTGGTTGGAATCTTGCCAACGTATACCTTGCCAGTCGTACCGTCTACCGAAATCCACTCGCCCTCCTTGATGACGCGATCGCCGACCGTCATCAGGCGTTTTTCGAGGTCAATCCTGATGGCCGAGGCACCGACCACGCACGGGATTCCGAACTGACGCGCCACGACCGCGGCATGGGAGGTCGCTCCGCCCTCGCTGGTCAGCACGCCTTTGGATGCGATCATTCCATGGACGTCATCGGGCTTGGTGAAGGGGCGCACCATGATGACATCCTGTTTCTGCTCTTTCGCCATGCGTTCGGCGGTGTCGGCGTCGAAGTAAACCTGACCGACAGCCGCGCCGGGCGAAGCATTGACACCTTTTGCCAGATAAGTACCGCTCTTCTCGGCTTCTTTCAGAGCATGATCGTCGAATTGAGGATGCAACAAGGCGTCCACGTTCTCCGGGCTGACGCGCAGCACCGCTTCTTCTTTCGTAATCAGGCCCTCGTTGGCCATATCCACGGCAATCTTGACTGCCGCTTTGGCGGTGCGCTTGCCGTTGCGTGTCTGGAGCATCCACAGTTTGCCGCGCTCGATGGTGAACTCGACATCCTGCATGTCCTTGTAGTGCTTCTCGAGTTTTTCGGCGATTTCCATGAACTGCTGATACACTTCCGGCATGACTTCTGCCATGTGCTCGATGGGGTCGGTGTTGCGGAGGCCGGCCACCACGTCCTCGCCTTGGGCGTTGAGCAAGTATTCGCCCATCATCTTCTTTTCGCCGGTCGAGGGATTACGGGTGAACGCGACGCCGGTGCCTGAATCGAACCCCATGTTGCCGAAGACCATGGTGACAATGTTGACAGCGGTTCCGAGGTCATCGGGGATGCCGGTTGCGCGGCGGTAGTCAATGGCGCGCTTGCCCATCCAGGATTCGAAGACTGCCTTGGTGGCCAGTTCCAGTTGTTTGAACACATCCTGAGGAAAATCGAAACCGACTTTCCTCTTAAAGACTTCTTTAAAGGCGGCGACAATGGCCTGCCAGTCTTCGGCGGTCATATCGGTATCTACCTTATACCCCTTCTTCGCCTTATATTCTGCTAGGGGGTGTTCAAAGGCCTCGTCCTCTACGCCGAACACGGTTGTGCCAAACATGGCGATCAGGCGGCGGTAGGCGTCCCATACGAAACGCGGGTTGTTGGTCAGTTTGATAAGCCCATCGGCGACGGCATCGTTCAGGCCGATGTTCAGAATGGTGTTCATCATGCCGGGCATAGAGAACTTGGCGCCCGATCGGCACGAGACCAGGAGAGGGTTGCTGGGATTGCCAAACTTCTTGCCGGTGCGCTGCTCGATGACCTTGAGTGCTTCCAGTTCTTGTTCCCACATATCGGCTGGAAACTGACCGGTTGTGCGGTATTCATTGCAGGCCTCGGTCGTGACAGTGAACCCCGGTGGAACAGGTACGCCGGCGCGCGTCATATCGGCCAGGCCTGAACCTTTGCCGCCAAGCAGGGCGCGTACGCCTTCCCACGAACCGGCGTACTTTTCCGCCTCGGCGACTTCATCGAACAGGTAAACCCATTTCTTTGCCATACTCTGGACTCCTCAATGTGATAAGGATAATAAAAAAACTCTCGAAACGAGAGATAAGTTTACCACAAAAAATGATAGTTCACAATTTGTGGCTTGGCGCTTGTCTGGAACATGCGGGAAAGAGGGTTTCGCCGGCTCTAGAACCACCGCGCCCAGCCCCTCTCCCTTGCCTTTTTGCGCCTTTCGCGGCTACAATTCAAAATAGGTGCGCCATGAAGATTCTGGCTGTGAGCGACGAGGTGCAGGAGAGCCTGTATTCTGCCAATCTTCGGCAGCGTTTTGGAGATGTGGAGATGGTGATAGGGTGTGGGGATTTACCGTATTACTATCTCGAATATCTCATGACGGTATTGCAGAGGCCGTTATATTACGTTCCGGGCAATCACGATCCTCTCTACCAGCCTCACGTCCTTTCTTCGTTAGCGGCGGGATGCGAAAACATTGATGGGCGTGTAGTTGCTTACCGCGGCCTCTTCTTGGCCGGGCTGGGAGGGAGTATCCGTTATAAACCAGTGGGCGATAACCAATACACGCAAGCGGAGATGAATCGACGCGCGCTTCGCCTGGCGTTGCGCCTTTTCTGGTTGAAATGGGCGCGGCGTCGGCGACCGGATATCTTCGTAGCGCATTCTCCGCCCTTTGGTATCCATGATGATACCGACCGCGCGCATACGGGGTTCCGTGCTTTTCTCACCCTCATCCGCGTCTTTCAGCCGCGTTATTTTTTACATGGTCATACCATGGTGTACAAACCGAATGTTGTTCCTCCCTTTACCAGGGTGGGAGAGACACAAGTGGTCAATGTGTACCCTTATCGGTTGATTAGAGTGGAGATGGGCAGGCATGCCACGAGGGGAGAGGAGAAGGCGTGACGATAGAATCTTGGCGTCTGATCCAAACGCCTCCGGCACGCGGGGCCTGGAATATGGCCTTGGACGAGGCGATTTGGGAAGCCTGCATGCGCGGTGATTCGCCCCCGGTGTTGCGTCTATATGCCTGGAGGCCTCCTTGCCTTTCGCTGGGGTACGCGCAGCCGTTGGGCGACGTGGACCAGGAGCGCCTGGACGCGCTTGGTTGGGACCTGGTGCGCCGTCCGACGGGCGGGCGCGCCATCCTCCACACTGACGAGCTGACCTACGCGGTCCTCGGTCCGGCGCGACATCCGTTACTGGCCGGTTCGGTGCTGGAATCCTATCGGCGACTGGCGCGCGCGTTGTTGATGGCTCTGCGCTTGCTCGGTTTGCCGGCGGAAATGAACGAGGAGAGCCTCGCGCCAGAACAGGCCGTCAACCCGGTTTGCTTTGAGGCGCCGTCTGCATATGAGATTACTGTCGGCGGGAAGAAATTGATTGGCTCGGCGCAGGCGCGCCGCAAGGATGGTGTCCTACAACACGGCGCGTTGCCGCTGGGTGGTGACTTGACCAGGATTGTGCAGGTGTTGGCTTTCCCCGATGAGACGGCGCGCCGGCGCGCGGCGGAGCGTCTCTTGCAACGCGCGACGACGGTGGAGCAGGCGTTAGGGCGCTCGGTTCCCTGGGAAACAGCAGCCCAGGCTTTCGTGGACGCGTTTCGTCAGACGTTCTCCCTTTGTTTGAAACCCTCCGAGCCTACCGTCACGGAGCAAGCGCGCGCGGAGGAGCTGGTTCGTATCCGCTATGCCAACCCAGCTTGGTCCAGGCAGGGTAATTCTGACCGTCAACAATGGTCGGAGAGCATCTCAATCGTTAGCGAAGTCCATTGCGAGAGGTGATTCATGAAAACGCGCCGCACTTGGTACCCTGTTTTTGTCGTTGTGGTGTTCTTTCTTTTCATCTTTCTTCATCAAACGGACAAGTTGTTGATTGGTTCGTTGCAGATTCCCATCAGCGAAACGTTCCACATAGACGATTTTCAGTGGGGGTTGATTAACTCGGGCGCTTTGATTGTCGGCACCTTGTTGTATCCCGTTTGGGGTTACCTTTACGATCGCTACGCGCGGCCGAAACTGTTGGCGCTGGCTTCCTTTCTCTGGGGCGCGACGACGTGGCTCAGCTCGCTGGTCCGGACGTATCCCCAGTTCCTGATCACGCGCGCTTCCACCGGTATAGACGATTCTTCCTATCCTGGCCTGTATAGCCTAGCGGCGGATTACTTTGGCCCCAAGGTGCGCGGCAAGGTTTACGGCATTCTGCAGTTGCCTGCACCGCTGGGTTATTTGACGGGCATGGTGCTGGCATTGGTGGTGGCCCCGCTGTTGAGAGGTCGTTTCTTTGGTCTGGAAGGATGGCGATGTATTTTTGTCCTTACCGGTTCGTTGGGTGTGCTCATGGCTCTGTTGATTTTCTTCGGTATTCGGGATTTACCGCGCGGCAAAGCGGAGCCAGAATTCGAGGGTGTCGAGGCGATCGGTCAGTTCCGTTTCTCTTGGCAGGAAGCGAAGCAGATTTTCAAGAAGCGCACCATGTGGTTTGTCTTCCTGCAAGGATTTGCCGGCGTGTTTCCCTGGAACGTAATAACCTATTTCTTCATCGGTTACTTACAGACCGAGCGCAATTACGATAACAGCGCCGTACTCATGGTGATGGGCCCGGTTGTGCTCATCCTAGCGTTGGGGCACTTTGTCGGTGGCGCGTTGGGTGATTGGCTCTTTCGGCGGACGGTTAAAGGGCGCATTCTTGTCTCGAGCGCCGGTGTGATTCTGGGCGCGATCTTCCTGTTATGTGCTCTGCTTACGCCGGTGGAGGCGCGCACGGCCTTTTTCGTCTGGGTGGCGTTGACGGCGTTGTTCATGCCCTTTTCAGCCCCGAACGTGGTCGCCACAATCTTCGATATTACGGCGCCCGAGGTCCGTTCTACCGCCCATGCGATTGAGTATTTTGTAGAGAACAGCGGTGCTGCCCTGGCCCCGATGTTGGCGGGGGCGATTGCCGCGTCTGCAACCAAGCAGACGGCGATCCTGACCGTTTGCATCACCGCCTGGCTTTTGTGTTTTGTCCTTTATCTTGGCGCGTTGTTCTCTATTGAAGGCGACGTGCGCTCTCTGCGTGCGCTCCTGGCAGAACGCGCGGCGCAGCAACGCGCTCGTGCTTCATAGTTGGGAATTGCTTCCGGAGGCGCTGCCTGCTTGCGTCAGGTCGTGAATCCAGCGGCGGCTGAAGAATCGCCATAACCCTAACCCCCATTTCGCCGCTTCCTCTGCCATGACCATCAGGTAAACCCAGTGAACGGGCAATCGTAGTACGAGACCGCCTAACGCGGCCAGTGGAACACCTACAACCCAAATCGTGCAGCCGTCCAGGGCCAACAGGAAGCGTACATCACCGCCGCCGCGCAGAATGCCAACGATAACTACCATGTTGACCATGCGCAGCCAGAGCAGCAAACCCAAGATGGTCAAAAGGCGATAGGCCGCCTCGGAGGCTGCCGGCGAGACGCGGTACAACGAGAGAATCGGAACGCGCAAGGCTACCACGAGCGCGCCGACGATAACACCAAGGCCGGCGTTTAACCCAATCGAGCGCGCACCGTAGCGGTAGGCCTCGCGTTGTTCGCCTGCGCCGATTTTGTTCCCGACCAGAACCGCCGTCGCGTTGGCGATGCCGGCGAATAACGTAAAGGCGACGTTATCCACATTGGAAAGGATATTTACCGCTGCCAGCGCCTCAGTACCAATGCGGCCGTAGATGGCATTGTAGGTTGTGATGCCGAAGGACCAGAGCAATTCGGTCAGGGCGACCGGCAGGATGGGGCGAATCACGCGCGCAAAGAAAGCGGGGTCAATCGAGAAGAATTCGCGCGCCGAGGCGGCGACCGGCGAGCGAGAGACGTAAGTATAGAGCACCAATGCCAGACATTCTAATGCGCGCGCAAGGAGGATAGACCACGCCGCGCCGATAATCCCTACTTCGGGCAGTCCGAGTCGTCCGAAAATCAGACCGTAGGAAAGCGCGACGTTCAAGATAAGCGCTGACACCCCGATTGTGACCGGCAGTTTTACGTTGCCGATACTGCGCAAGATAGCGGCGTAGGCGGAGGTGATCGCGTAAAAAACGAAACCGCCTGCGGAAGTTCGCAAATACGCGCTGCCAAGGGCAATGACCTGAGGATCGCGTGAGTAGAAGGCAATGATCTTAGCCGGGGCCATAACAGAAAACAACAGGAAGAGACCACCGAGGCTTAGGCTCAGCCAAAGGCTGATGGCCAGTACCTTGCGTATCCCGGCAATATCTTGTTTCCCCCATAGCTGCGCGGCAACAATGGCCGCGCCGCTGACCAACCCAAAAAGGATGACAGCGAGCAAGAAGCCGATTTGCCCGGCGGCGCCCACGGCGGCTACAGCGACATCGCCTTTCTGGCCGATCATGACGAAGCCAACCATGTTCAGCGCGGCGAAGACAAATTGTTGCAGGGCAAGGGGCGCTGCCAGCGCGAACAGCTGGCGGAAGTATTCCGGTTGCCGGTAGAGAGCAGCCAAGCGCGTCGAGAGGGAAGCCAGGCGGTTCAAGGGGGGGGAAGCCTTTCAGACATTTGGTTGATTGCTATATCTTTCGCCTGGCAATCCTTTTAGCGGTAGCGAATGACGCGGAACTTCTCTTCGTAGCGCGGCGACTCGCTGTTGCTGCCTTCGGCGAAGCGGGCGCGCATGCGCTCCTCGAACTTTTGTGGATCTCCAATTTGCGAGGCATGTTCTTTCAGCGCGCGAATCTTAATGTCCCACGTATCGGTAACGTCCAACGTCACATTCGGGTTCTCGGCCAACGCGATCCAGATCTCCGCCGGTGTGTGAGGAATGAGGTTTTCCTTGTGCAGGAGTTCAGGGAAGAAGAGAGGATTGCCGGCGGCGGGGAAGACGGCGTCCAGCACGACCTGGCCGGCGTAACGATGATCGGGATGATTGAGATACCACTCGCCGACGTAGAGATGAGTAGGATCGCAAGTAACGAGGATGTCGGGACGAAAGCGACGGATGGCTCGCACTACCTCCCGACGCAGTTCCAGGGTGGGGAGAAGGTAGCCATCCTCCCAACCCAAGAATTCGACCGATTTCACGCCGATCACGGCAGCAGCATTTTGTTGCTCTAGGCGACGCAGCCGGCACAATTCCTCGGGGGGACTCTCGCCGTTTCCGCCTTTGTCGCCGCAGGTGAGGAGAAAATAATGAATCTCGTGGCCGGCGCGGGCCCAACGCGCCAGAGAGGCGCCACAGAAAAACTCCGGATCGTCTGGGTGGGCCAGGGTGACGAGAATTTTTTGAGGTCTTTCCCAGCGGTCGGTTAATGGTTCGGTCATATGTAGATGGCCTCAAAGGGTACATGGGGAATTGGCGCAGGCGGGTTGGCGCATGGACCTGATTTTCGGGCAGCGGCCTCTGATAGGAAGGGACGATTTTTGAAACGGCCAGGGGTGCGAAAGGCTGAAACTCGCCGCAAGCCCTATCACAGGAGACGATCGCGACATTATCCCGAATTCGGGTTAAGCGGGCAATGGGTGCAGGATGACGCGGACTGACGACGCGCAGCCTCGACCTCATCCCAGGGTTCGAGTTGATCGCGATGGAAGTCGCGTTCGCCCAGGTCGGGCAATGCCACGCGAACGGCCATGCGCATAGGGAAAACGTCCACGACTTTTCCCTCTCCGTGGGGAGTCATGACGCGCTTGCCTTTTTTGGGGAGCTGTTGTCGTGCGGCAGCGTACCATTCATATTCATAGAGTAAACAACACCGTAGGCGCCCGCAGATTCCGGTAATTTCAGGTGGCGTCAGGGAAATCCCCTGTTCCTTCGCGATTTTGACCGTAATCGGGCTAAATTCGCTCAGAAATCGAGCGCAACAGCGCTTTTCCATGCCGCACGCGCCTACGCCTCCCATCATTTTGGCGACATCGCGCGGGCCGATCTGGCGCATTTCGATTTGGACACGAGGATATTCCTTTTGCATCCCCTGACGCAGCGACTTGAGTTCGACTTTCTCTTCGCTCTCCGGGCAAAAAAAGAAGGTAAGTCGTTTCCCATCGGAGGAGAACTCGGCGGCGGCGATTTTCACCTCGCGCAAGCCAAGCTCGGCGGCACGCGCCTGGCAGCGAATCAAAGCCTCGACGCTTTTTTGTTGCCACATCTGGTGCAAGAGCAAATCGCGCGGCGTAGCGCGACGTTCGATAGGTTTCCAGCGTCCTTCGGGGGGAGGCGGCGGTTCGGCGACGAATTGAACGACTTCCCCGATTTGCTGTCCGCGCGAGGTCTCTACCACCACGCGATCACCAATTTGTACGTCCGGTAGCGGCGATGCGTCGAAGTGGTAAATTTTCCCAGCGGGTTGAAAACGAACGCCAACGATAGTCAGTTGCATAATGGGGAATTATACTATTTTCCTGTGGCAATTTGCTGTGATTGGCGGTATACTCAAGAGCGTGGCGAATGACTGGGTTTGTGTTGAGCGCGGTAGCGGTTTGCAAGGTTGCGGTATGGCGCGCGACTGCGCTTGGGTTTGTCGTTGCCTTACGGGAACGGTTCGCGCGTCGGTCATGCGCCAAGCGGCAGACATCCTAGGAAGGGGATGCTGATACTTTTTTTTGTCGATCGGCTTCGTCACCGAGGAGACAACCGGCATATCGTCCCTTGCGCGATCTGGCGCACGAAGTGTGGCGATTGTGGAAATAGAGATTTTGTACAGAGACGAAGTGCTGCTGGTCGTCAACAAGCCCGGCGGGCTGGCAACGATTCCAGAAGGTTGGGCGCCTGATGCTCCTAACCTGCGCTCACTTCTAGAGGCGGATTGGGGGAGGCTCTGGGTTGTGCATCGCCTGGATAAAGTCACCAGCGGCGTCCTTGTTTTCGCTCGCAACGCCGAAGCGCACCGGGCGCTGAATCGAGCATTCGAGGCGCGGACGGTCGTTAAAGTGTATCACGCCCTGGTGTGTGGGCAGCCATCCTGGGAGCGGCGTATTGCCCATCACCCTCTGCGGAGCGGCGTTGGACATGCCAAGCGCACCGTCGTGGACAGCCGGCGCGGCGAGCCGGCCCAAACCCGATTCCGTATCCTCGAACGTTTTGCCGGTTATACTCTGCTGGAAGCACAACCAAAAACCGGTCGGACGCACCAAATTCGCGCTCACCTGTTTGCCGTCGGATTCCCGATTTTGGGAGATGCGTTGTACGGCGCTCCAACGACATCGTTGATTCTCCGGCCGGCCTTGCATGCCCGTTCGCTCTCTGTTCCCCATCCTGTATCCGGAGAAACGATCACCTTTTGGGCGCCCTACCCGGCGGATTTCGCGGAGGCGTTGCGACGACTAAGGGGCGGAAAAGCAGTATAATCATTTTCATGCAGCAGGCTGAATTCCTGCGCCTTCTTATCAGCCGCTTGGAGCGCTTATCCGCCGATTCACGTTGGGCGCGACGCGCCAGCGGTCTGCGCGGCAACTTGCTCAAAGTGGTGGGTGCCCTAGAAGAAGGGGGGCCGATTCCCGATGCGCGCCTGGATGCGCTTGTGGAAAGCGCGTTCGACCTGTTGCGCAGAGGTGCTCAAGAGATCCCCGACGCGGAGGCGAGAAAACGATGAGATTTTCCTCTGGCGCGTTTTTCCAACGTTTTCTCGATAGCCGCTTTAGTCTGGCGCTGGCGTTGATGCTGGGCCGCTTGCTGTCCCCTCGCGCCGGCTATGCTCTGGCGGATTGGGTAGCGACGCGCGTGATTGCCGCGCGTCGGGATGCGCCGCTTGTGCGGGCAGTGCGCGCCAACCAGTGGGTTGTACACGGCGAAAATCTCGCTTCGGAAGCGCTCGAGCACGTTGTCAAGGAGACGCTTGGTAACACTGCCCGTGCGCTCTTTGACCTCTATCACTATCTGTCTAATCCCCAAGCGACCCGGCGCCTCTTCGTACTGGACGAAGTTAGCCAGAGTCTGATTCGCCGCCCCGAATTTGCAGAGCGCGGTCTGGTTGTCGCCGGTTTACATATGAGCGCTTTCGATCTCATCCTACAAGCGCTGTGCCGACAAGGCATGGCTCCCCTGGTGTTGACCATTCCCAATCCACAAGGGGGGAGGCGCGTTGAGTATGAAATCCGTCGCCGTTCCGGTATGAAGTTGCTTCCCGCATCCATTCCGGCAATGCGCCAGGCTGTTCACCACCTAGAACAAGGTGGCCTTGTCTTAACTGGCATCGATCGTCCGGTGGAGGCGCCTTCATTGCGACCGCGATTCTTCGGACGGCCGTCTTCTCTGCCTACTCATGCTACCTATTTGGCCTTGAAAACGCACACGCCGATCCTGATTATGGTAGCCCATCGCGAGTCGGATAACAAGTATCATGTATATACCTCGGACTTGATAGAGATGGAGGATCGTCCTCATCGCGAGGAAGAGCTGCTCTATAACACAGAGAACGTGTTGTGCATTGCCGAAGAATTCATTCGTCGAGCGCCTTCTCAATGGTCAATTTTCCTGCCGGTCTGGCCCGATGTAATGGAATTGCCGCTATAAGCGGTTCCTTGCCTCGATCGGCATCGATTTCGTATGCAGCGCAAGGCTGCTGTGATGAGTCATTGTGCGTTTGTTCCCTTTCCCCAGGAGAAGAACGATGTCTGATATAACAAACCATCAACGTGTGAACGATATCCTGCTTGGTCCACTAGAGCGACCTGCGTTGCGTTGGCTTGCAGCTCATCTGCCGGCATGGGTGACTCCCGACACCTGTACCTGGATCGGCATTGCTGGTTCGGCGCTTATCGCGGCTTGCTATGTTTTGAGCGGCTGGGATCGCAACTTCCTCTGGCTGGCTTCGTTCGGCTATGTCATCAATTGGTTTGGTGACAGCTTGGATGGTACGCTGGCGCGCTATCGTCACGTGGAACGCCCGCGCTATGGCTTTTTCGTTGATCACACCACGGATGCGTTCAGTCAAATGCTCATTTTTTTGGGCCTTGGACTTACGCCCTATATTAGTTTCAACATTGCCTGCCTGGCATTGATTGCCTATCTGATGCTTTCCGTGTTGGTGTACGTGCGAACCTGCGTGGCAGGCGAGTTCAAAATTTCTTATGGAAAACTCGGCCCGACGGAAATACGCGTCCTCGCTATCCTTCTGAACACTGTGATGTATTTTGGCGGCGTGCGGTCCCTTGCCCTGCCGCTTGGACCGTTGGGGCGCTTTCTTTTCACCCCCTACGATATCGCTGCCGTAGTTGTAGCGGCGCTTTTGTTTGGCTTTTTCGTGGTTACGGCTGTTCAGGAAACGCGGCGGTTGGCGCGCGAGCATGAACAAGGCTGATAGTCCTGGCCGGTGCAGGAAAGAGCCGGCGTTTGCGGTTTTCTTGATCGTAGTTTGCGCTGCTTGCAAGACTTCGGTTGCCTCGCCGTCTCCCGTTCCTGTAAGGCACACACCGAAACCGTTCTCGACCGTTCCTCTTGCTACGGTGATGGATACTCCCTGCTTCCCGCCACCGATCGGCAAGATCGTCTATACTTGCCAGATTTCTCGCGATTCGGAACAGAACGACATTTGCCTGATGAATGCCGATGGCTCCGGCTTTCGTCGTCTGACGGATAACGGCGCCAATAACGGTTTCGCCTCGCTCGCGCCTGATGGAGAAAGCATCGTGTACACAAGCAATGTCTCAGGTTCGTGGCAGATTTATGAGTTAAATCTTCATGA
The DNA here is from genome assembly GCA_034436015.1 of Anaerolineales bacterium. Taxonomy (GTDB): domain Bacteria; phylum Chloroflexota; class Anaerolineae; order Anaerolineales; family Villigracilaceae; genus DAOTVX01. The sequence goes on along the minus strand of DAOTWG010000017.1, from coordinate 22,293 downwards.
TCTCTCGACCCAGCAGCTCACCTTTGGCCCCGGCGAGGCCAGCGCGCCAACCATCTCTCCCGACGGTAAACGAATTGTGTACAAATGCTCGCACCGGCTGGACTCTATCTGTATTATGGAGCGCGACGGAAAAAACCCGAGACGCCTGTACACGCCTGGTTGGGACCCAGTCTGGTCGCCGGATGGCCGCCAGGTCCTCTTTGCCTCCGGTCCCCTGGATCAACCTTCGCTTTACATCGTCTCGGTGGAGGATGCCGGCGTCGTGCAAGTTCTGACTTTAAAGGATATGCGTGGTCGTAATGACTGGTCGGCGCAGGGTCACATTGTCACCTACGCCGGCCAACCCTGGCAGAGGAACATCTACCTTTGGGACGGTATCGCCTGGAGGCAGCTCACGAACGGCGGCAATAGCGTGGGGCCAAGTTTCTCGCCCGACGGGAATTGGGTTGCCTTCACTGCCTATTTCGACCGCATGTACGAGCCAGATGGTTGTGAGATCTACATCATGACTATCACGGGCAAATGCCTGACCCGGCTGACGGACAATGACTATTGTGACTGGCAGCCGCGCTGGGGCCGCTGAATTTCGGGCGCGAGAGGCTAAGAATACATGCTATAATACAAGGGCATCCCTGGCGGAGGCAAGCGAGAAAACGTTCCGAGGAGGCTTGCTATGAAGAAAGACCTATGGCGCCAAATCCTGGTCGTGTTGACCACAATGGCTACGATTGTTGTCAACGTTCTGGCGAATGCACTTCCCATCAACGGCCTGACGACAGGCGAGATTTCGGATCGCTTTCGGGTTTACTTCGTCCCTGCCGGCTACGTGTTCTCCATATGGGGGCTAATTTACGCGGGTTTGTTGGCCTACATGATCTTTCAGGCTTTGCCCGTGCAGCGCGTCAACCCTCGCCTTCGTGAAACGGGTTGGTGGGTTGTGCTGGCGAATCTGGCGAATGGCGCCTGGATTTTCCTTTGGCATTACGAATACTTCGTCCTAACGTTACTCGCGATGTTCCTTCTACTCGTGGCGTTGCTTGTCATTTACCTGCGTTTGGGCGTAGGGAAATTCCGCGTCTCGTCGGCGGAGACATGGGCGGTGCGCGTCCCGTTGAGCATGTACTTAGGTTGGATTACCGTGGCCTCCATCGCGAATGTCAGCGCTGTTCTCGACTATGTGCGCTGGAATCAATGGGGGTTGAGCGACGGGACGTGGATGATTGGGATGTTGATTGTCGTTGTTGCCTTGAGCGCCGCCATGAATTTCACCCGAGGTGATCTTGCCTATGCGGCGGTAATCTTGTGGGCATTGGCAGGAATCGGTGTCAAATTTCCCCGGCAGGGTGTTGTCACGATGGCGATCTGGATCGCCTTTGGCGCGGTTGCGTTGACGTTGTTCCTTGCCTTGATCATCAAAACGCGCGATCGCTGGATTGGCGGCGAACGACTGCCATCGTGAGAGAAACAAGGTCTTGCACAGGAATCTTGGCAAGCGCGCAATACGCCTGTTTAGAACTTTTCGATCCCGTTATTTCCGAGATATTCGCGAGGATAGTCCTATGTCTACCCTTCATCCTTCCTACCATGTTCCCAACATTCCCTGGGAAGATCGTCCTGCGGATTGCAGCGATATTGTCTGGCGGTATAGCGGGAATCCTATCATTCCGCGCGATCACATTCCCCCCTCGAACAGCATTTTCAACAGCGCGGTTGTGCCATGCAACGGCACGTTCGCCGGTGTCTTCCGTTGCGATGACAAACGGCGCCGCATGGACATCCACCGTGGCTTCAGCCAGGACGGAATCCATTGGCAAATTGACCATCATCCTATCGAATGGATTTGCAAGGATGCCGAAAGCGCCTTTACCCATTATCGTTATGACCCGCGCGTGACCTGGTTAGAAGACCGTTTCTACATTACCTGGTGCAATGGCTACCATGGTCCTACGATTGGTATTGGCTACACTTTCGATTTTCAAGAATTTCACTTCCTGGAAAACGCGTTGCTGCCATACAACCGCAACGGCGTCCTTTTCCCGCGCCGCATTAATGGGAAATACATCCTGCTGAACCGCCCGAGCGATAACGGTCACACACCCTTTGGCGATATTTACCTTAGCCAAAGCGAGGACATGATTCACTGGGGCGAGCACCGTTTCGTCATGGGGACCAAAGGCGGCTGGCAAAGCACCAAGATCGGCGCAGGCCCGACCCCGATTGAGACGCCGGAGGGATGGTTGTTATTCTATCACGGCGTTCTTACCTCCTGTAATGGCTTCACTTACTCCTTCGGAGCCGCATTGCTCGATTTGGACAAGCCCTGGAAGGTCATCTACCGCGGCGCTCCCTACTTACTTTCCCCGCAGACCTACTACGAATGTGTAGGTGACACACCAAACGTGGCTTTCCCGTGTGCAGCACTCTACGACCAGCCCAGCGGGCGAATCGCCATCTATTATGGCGGCGCGGATACGGTAACCGCGCTGGCATTCTGCAGGGTAGGGGAAGTGTTGGATTTCCTCAAACACAACTCGGACGTGTAACCAAGGTTTTCCCCGCCAGAGAACAACCCGGCTCTGCCGCAGGGCCGGGTTGTTGCTTTGCAAAATGCAGACGGTTTTGTCAGGTCCCTACGCCTTGACGCGCCGTATAGAACTAAATATAATCAATCATACCGACTAGTCGGCATGATTGATTGGAGGAACCCATGCAACGACGAAGCGAGGCAACACGCGCCAGCATTCTGGATGCTGCCCTACGTCGTTTTTCTATTGCGGGCTACAACGCTGCCAGCGTGGACGCCATCTGCAACGACGCTGGCGTGAGCAAGGGTGCGTTCTATCACCATTTCCCCAGCAAAAAAGCGCTTTTCCTGGCCTTGCTTGGCGGTTGGCTTAAGGTCATTGATGCCGGCCTGGAGAGTCTGCGTCAGGCCACGGCGCCGGCTACTTTTGTGCACATGACTCGCCTGTTGCCGCTGGTTTTCGAGAGTGCGGAAGAACGCCTGCCAATGTTCCTGGAGTTCTTCTTGCAGGCAAGCCGCGATGAGAAGGTCTGGGAGGCAATGATCGCACCCTATCGCCATTATCGCGCCTACTTCAGTAAGCTCGTCGAGGACGGAATCGCCGAAGGTTCGTTGAAACCCGTGGACGCGCAGGCAGCGGCACAACTTATCCTTTCCCTGGCGGTCGGTTTACTCGTTCAGGGCTTGCTTGACCCTCGGGGCGCGGATTGGCCTCAGGTTGCGGCGAAAAGCATGGAAATCTTGATGAACGGTCTAGCGCGTGAACCAATCTCTGCCCAAGCGGACGGGAGGCCTTGAATGCACACCGAATCCTTCGGTAGATTTATCGCAATGGCAGGAGAGCTACTATGATCCTTGTCACGGGAGCAACCGGACATATCGGCAACGTTTTGGTGCGTAGGTTAACCCAGGCTAAGGAAAAGGTGCGAGCTTTTTTCTGGCGTGGCGAGGATTCCTCCCCGCTTGCCGGCCTGGACGTTGAACTGTTCGCCGGAGACGTATTGGACAAAAGTTCGTTGTTGGAGGCCATGGACGGAGTGGATACGGTCTATCACCTTGCCGGTGTGATTTCCATCTTGCCGGGGCATAACCCGCTTGTCTGGCGGGTAAACGTGGAGGGGACGCGCAATGTACTGGAGGCAGCGCGGCGGATGCGTGTCAAACGGCTGGTGTACACCAGTTCCATCCATGCCCTGCGGCGCATCCCTCCTGGCCGTGTGGTGGACGAGACGCTAGATTATGACCCCGAAAACCCCTACGGTGAATATGACCGCTCGAAAGCGGTTGCCAGCCTCGAAGTCCAGAAAGCCGCTCAGGATGGATTGGACGCGGTCATTGTTTGCCCAACCGGCGTCATCGGCCCTTATGATTTTCGCGGCTCGGAGATGGGCGAAGTCTTGCGCAGCGCAGCCCTAGGCCGTCTGATGTTCTATGTGGAGGGCGCGTATGACTTTGTGGATGTGCGCGATGTGGCCGATGGCTTGATCGCCGCAAAGGAGAAAGGGCAGCGTGGGGAAAGTTACATCCTTGGCGGGCATAAAATCTCTGTGCGCGAATTGATCGATACAGTTTGCCGCGTCACAGGAAAGGCAATCGCCGGCATCAAGATTCCCTGGCCCCTGGCCATGCTGGCATCGCGCGTCGCGCCGTTATACTACCGCCTGGTCAAGGCCAGGCCTCGCTTCACGCCCTATTCGCTCGAAGTCCTACGGAGCAATGCAGAGATCAGCCATAGCAAAGCCACGCGCGAACTGGGCTTTCATCCCCGTCCCGTCTATGCAACAATCGCCGATACGGTGCGCTGGTTTCTGGAGGAACGGTATCGTTTTGTCAGGAGTCAACCATGAAAATTGTGACCGATTGCGCCGCCGATATGCCGCCTGGGGAACTCGAAGAATTAGGTATCGTCCAGGCGCCACTGTACATCCACTTTCCGGAAGGTGAAGTCAACTCGGCGGACCTCGGCGCCGATGAAGTCTATGATCGTCTGGAGGCCATGCAGCCAGAAATCCCGACCACCTCCCAACCTTCCAGTGGACTGTTGGCGACTCTCTATCGCAGGCTTGTCGCCGTTGGGGAGCATGTCTTTTCTATTCACATTTCCTCAGGGCTTTCTGGGACTTTTCGCTCCGCGCAGGTTGCGGCCGCGGAGACCGCGCCGGAGAAAGTTACGGTATGGGACACCTTGACTCTCTCCGGTGGAGAGCGCTTCCAGGTATTGGCGGCTGCGCTGGCGGCCCGTGCCGGGGCAACGTTGCAGGCGATTCAGGAACGTTTGGCGTGCATTCGTCGAGAGACCGAAGTCGTATATATGCTGGAGACGTTGGAGTACCTGGCGCGCGGCGGACGAATCGGACGCGTCAAGGCTCTGGCCGGAGCTTTGCTCCATCTCAAACCAATTATCCGTGTGGATAGTGATGGGAAATATAGCACTGTTGCTAGCGCGCGCACACTCTCTCGTGCTTTGGAAACAATCGCTACTCATTTGAGCGAAAAGTTCGGGCAAATACCTGTGTGGGTGACCGTCCTGCACGGACGAATCGCCGACCAGGCGGAGGCTCTGGCTCGCCTGTTGGGCGAGCGGCTGACAATTGCTCGTCTGGAGATTCTGCGCATCTCACCCGTGTTGGGCGTCCATACCGGCCCGGGTATTGTTGGCGCAGCGGTTGTGCCAATGGAACTGATGCCTATCTCGATTCCCGGCGACAGATGAATGAAAACAACGGTTGAGGAGTGCTTTTGCAATCACGGTGGGTTATGGTGAATCTACGTGGAAGGGTTGTTGTTGTCACAGGCGCGTCCTCCGGAATTGGCGCGGCGACGGCGCGGCGGCTATCCTGGGAGGAAATGCGAGTAGTCTTGGTAGCCCGACGGCGCGAGCGGCTTGATGCTTTGGCGCAAGAAATTCGGGCGCGTGGAGGTGAGGCGTATATTTTCCCGGCAGACTTAACACAGGAGAGCGAGCGCATCCGTCTCTGTGAGCATGTTGGCGAGGTGGATGTGCTGGTTAACAATGCTGGCCTTGGATGGTACGGCTATGGTTCTCGTATGCCCTGGAAAACGGCTTGTGAAATTTTGCAGGTCAATGTGGAGGCAGTAGTCCAATTGACGCTTGCTTTCCTCCAAACCATGCGCGAACGAGGCTGGGGACGCATTATTAATGTCGGTTCGATTTCCGGCAGTCTGCCCAGTCAGGGAGTCGCTGTCTATGGGGCAAGCAAATCGTTTCTGGATAATTTCACGACGGCGCTCCACCGTGAGTTGGTTGGCTCGTCCGTTCGTGTCAGTGTGGTGCGCGCCGGGCCGGTCAAGACGGAATTTAGCGACGCTGCGCGCAAGCGCGAACATGCCCTGCCCCTTCCCACCGCAAAGGTGGGGGTAACTGCGGAACAAGTGGCTGAACGGATTGTAGGTCTGATTCGCCGTCCGCGGCGCGTCGTTTCCATTCCGGACTGGTTGTGCATCGTCCCTTTTATTGAGCTCGCCTTTGGTTGGTTGATTGACCGTCTTGGCCCGTTGTTGTTGAAACGTCAGGTTACTTAACCCTTTACGCTTTCCGACAATTCTGGTTTCGTGTCGCTGGCATCCAAAGGCGAACATGCTGGGGCAATAACGCAAACAAGAACAGGGGAGGGGGCGCCGTTCAATACGCCGAGAAAAATGCCCTGCAATCGCCATTCTAGAGAACACAGCGTGGAGTTCGTGGATACTGTGGCTAAATAACTCGACCGCAACGAGTACAGTATGGAGTGACGATCTCGTGTCCCGTCCATTGACAAGCCGATTCGGTGTAGAATTACTCTGTTCCTGGTATGGGGAACGAGAAATCAGTATGTAAGCGACTCTTGCCGTGGATTTGCGCCCCGCGATGTCTTCTCGTCCGCTGGTAAGTTATCTGCCGCTGATGTGGCTTTCTGGTGGATTCATTGCCGGCATCCTATTTGCCAGCCAGAGACCGGTAACGGCGCGCACGGTGTTGCTACTAGGAGTAGACGCTTTTCTCCTAGCGCTTCTCATGTTCGTCTTGCGGCGACGCGCGCCGAAGATTCCCGTCGTTCTTGCGCTCGTTTTTCTCAGCCTGGCAGCGTTCTGTCTCGGCGCGGCGCGTTATCAGCAAGCATTGCCTGTCCTGGACGAAAGGCATATTGCCTGGTATAACGATCGTCCTCAGGAAGTCGTCCTGACCGGCTTTGTCGTTGAGCCGCCCGATGTGCGCGACGCGTACGCGAACTTGCGCGTAGAGGCCGAATGGTTAGATATCGGCGATAACGGGAAAGTTCCCGTTCATGGTCAAGTGTTGGCGCGCGTGGATAGCGCCGATGACCTGACGTACGGTGCGGCGATCCGACTGCGCGGTCATCTTGTCACGCCGCCGCAGAGCGAGGAGTTCTCCTATCGAGAGTACTTGAGCCTACAAGGCGTGTACAGCATGATGAACGATGCGGAAGCGACCGATCTCCATCTATTCGCCGGCAACAACGTTCTGGCGCGCCTATACGCTCTTAAGCAAGTCTCTTTTCGCCGCCTATACCGCATCTTCCCGGATCCGGAAGCTTCATTGCTTGCTGGAATCTTGCTTGGCAATGACAACGGCCTGCCCTACTCCCTGCAACAAGCGTTCAAGGATACCGGTACGGCCCATATTATTGCCATTTCCGGTTTCAACATCGCCATCATCGCCGGTTTGCTCGTCGCTGTCTTCAGCCGTTTTCTGGGGAGGCAACGGGGGGGCCTCGTGGCTGCGCTGGGCGTCGCTCTCTATACGATTTTGGTAGGTGCGGCGGCCTCGGTGGTGCGCGCGGCGATTATGGGCGTGTTGGGGATGTACGCTCACCAGGTCGGCCGGCGAACCGGCGGTCTCAACATTCTGCTCTTCACCGCAGCGGTCATGTGCGCGATCACGCCTTTTGCGCTTTGGGACGTCGGTTTCCAGCTCTCCTTCGCTGCCACACTGGGGTTGATTCTGTATGCTGCGCCGCTTCAGGAATGGGCATCGCGACAACTTGCTCGCCGGACTACTGTTTCGCTGGCGCAGCACCTTGCCAGGCAGTTGGCCGAGTACCTGCTTTTCACACTAGCCGCGCAGGTCACCACGCTTCCGGTCACGATGTATCATTTTCAACGTCTTTCCCTCGTGTCCTTTCTGGCAAACCCCTTCATCTTGCCGGCGCAACCCCCGGTCATGGTGTTAGGCGGTCTTGCTTTACTCGGCAGCCTTCTCTGGTTGCCCATCGGTCAAGTGCTTGCCTATCTAGCCTGGCCGTTTCCGGCCTACACGATTCGGATGGTCGAGTTCTTCGCTCGCTTTCCACACGGCGTGGTCGACCTGGGAGAGTTCTCCTTCTGGCTTTTTATCGGGTTTTACGTCCTCCTCTTCGGGGCAACGTTCTGTCCTCCACGTATACGAAGCAAATGGAAAATTGTTCTCTCGCCTGCTCTTCTCTTGGCGACGCTTAGTATTGCCGTCTTTCTGACGTGGAGCGCCGTTGCCAGAATGCCGGATGGGCGCTGGCATGTCACGATCCTGAACGTTGGTAGCGCCGATGCCATTTTGATTCAGACACCCGATGGCAGGACGGTTCTGATCAACGGCGGCGAGTCGCCCTCGCGACTTTCCGACATGCTCGGGCGTCGTCTCTCGCCTATGCGACGCAAAATAGACTGGCTGGTCGTTGCCTCGCCGCAAGAGAATCAGATTGCTGCCCTGCCGCGCTTGTTGGAGCGTTACCCGCCTGACGCCGTGCTCTGGGCCGGGCGGCGCGCCGCCTCGAGCGCGGCGAGTCGGGTAGAACGCCAACTGATAGAGATGCAAACGCCTATCCATTACGCCGTCGTTGGCGGCGGACTTGACTTGGGCAACGGCGGTCGGCTTGAAGTAGTAGACATAACCCCACGCGGCGCGGTATTGCTTCTCTCACAAGGAAACTTCCGCGCCCTACTTCCCATAGGCGCGGACCTAGAGACACTTTCTCGCTTGGAGTATGGGAAAAAGATCGGCGGCGTTTCTGTCCTATTGCTTGCCGATTCGGGGAATGTCCTGCTCAATCCACCGGAATGGATTGCGGCCCTTTACCCTCAAATTGTCCTCCTGAGCGTAGCTGCTGGCGATCCAAACGGCTTGCCCAGTCCGCAGACGATCAAGAACGTGGAAGGATATACTCTTTTGCGAACGGATGTGAACGGCTGGATAGAAATCGTGAGTGATGGAGTTCAATGCTCGGTCGCTGTGCAACGCAGGGCAGAGTAGCTTTTCCTTCACCCGAGGCGCAACCGCTGTGGTAGAATCCATTTTGTGGGAAAGCAAACGTCGCGTTGCCTGCCTTTGTTATGGGGGCAATTGTGTCTGCTTGTCGGTTGTTTGGCCGGCCTGATCCTCTCTGGTCTGCTCCTGTGGGCCGATGTGGAGGCATTGTTTTATGGGTTTGTACACTATGGCAAACAAGCCACGAACATCATGCGTTGCCCTCATTTCCTGACTCCTCAGGAGACAGGCTACGTTCGTATCCGATTCAGGAACACCACCTCTCGAACTGTGCATCCCTCTGTCAAGCTGCAAGCCAGTTCCACGCAACTTTTTCGCTCCCAAACCGTCTCGTTGACGCTGGCGCCTGGGGAGAGTCGGGTCGTGGAATGGGAAGTCGGGAGCGAAGATATCGTTTGGCAGCGTTTTATCTTTGTCAAAATGTATACGTTCGCTTCCTATCCTATGCGCGATGTCGAACAGACTTGCGGCATTCTGGTCATCAATCTCCCCTGGTTACGCGGGCAACATCTTTACCTGCTTGCGGCTGGACTGTTCCTTGTTCTGACCGTGGGTGGGCTATGCCTGCTCTTCTCCACCGGGTCGCTCGCGTCTTCCGTTGTCAACCGCAGGCGTAGTCTCACCCTGCTGGCAGCAATTACCACGATAGACCTGGCGGCGACGTCCTGGGGCTTGTGGCCGCTGGGCATCTTCCTGACTGCTGCCGCGATACTCATAGTTGGTATTCTGGTAGGACAAGGCTTGCACGCGACGTGATGGCAATGTATTCCACAACGACTATGTTCTCCTGCAATCTCTGGTATAATTTGCCGCGCTCAAAACGGAGAGGTCGCGTAGTCTGGCCTAGCGCGCACGCCTGGAGAGCGTGTTCCCCGCAAGGGGACGCGGGTTCAAATCCCGCCCTCTCCGCCTGAAGACGCTCCTGCGCGGGGCGTTTTTTTTTGTTGCCGGAAGCCGCACTACCGTCAACCCTAAACTTCCCTCAATAAAGGTCCATGCCCAGGCCGAACAACTCTTCCTGCCAGCCCGGCCAACAGCCTTGTCTCGGCTGCCTGCGTCGCAAGACCAGGCAGGCGGTTCGTCAAACGTCGGGCTTGGGCCTTGCTGCCGCTTCCGGCTTTGATGGCAGGACTGTTCAGAGTCGAGACGTGATCCCACCCATCCGGCGAGGGGGGAAATCTACTGGATCTTGAGCGCCAAGCAAGGGACAACTTGGTTGTCGTTGCAACGTGCTTGGAAGGTTTCTAAGACCAACGCTGGAAGACGGAACTCACGCATTCGGTGATCGGGTGCAAATTTGGACAAACCACTCGTTCGCGCAAACGCAGCCGGGGCAACATCGCGAGCCGATTGTCAAAGGACTGTCTACAACTTACACTGTTGGGTGTACTTGTTCCTGACCATAGGCTAGTCGAGGGGCAAAGAGCGTTTTTCGGGGCGCCTGACTGATTTCTAGACCGCTATCTCTGTTCCTAATCAATCTTGGCAACAGGGCCAATTTTGGTGATTGCCCATAGAGCGAGTAGAGTGCTCTGCTAAACTGTGGTAAGGACGTTTTCATTTCGGAGCGCCACAGAGGGGTTGTGGTGGAAACGGGCTCGATGGGTTGCGTCTTGTGGCGCCTTATTGGTTTCCCAGAACAGGTGCTGTAGGCTATGAAAAAATAGCAGGACGAAGCGTCCCGTTTAGGAATTAGGAGAACGCCGCGTTCCTGTATCTGGGTAGGCATCCGAAAGCAACGAAGCCTCCCCCTGCTACCTGGCAGACTGCTTTGGCGGTTATGCTGCGAACCCCCTGTGTGTTGGCAACAAAAGCAGAAAACGCCGGCGATTTACATTGTGATTTCTTCCACACGAAGCGCTTGCCAGTCTTTGCGCCCCAGGCCCATATCTGCCGCGAGGGCAATATAGCCGATGTCGTCAGGCTTCAGGCCAAAGAGCGAGGTGGCGTACGCATCCGCCGCAACCATGTCAGGACTGACGATAAGCGTATCGCGCCTTTCGACTGCGCTCAGGTCGTGGTTCACCGGGCCGCCGGCCGTCAGGATGCGAATGGCATCTACGATGGTTAAGCGCGGCCGAATCAGACTGGCCAGATCGGCAATCGTCTGGTGAATGTCTATCCTGTGCATCGAACCGCGATCTCGATCCGGAACCAATCCCATCAGATTCTTCATGCCCAGCGTGAGCCGCGTGGTAGAGTGATCTTTGGCTATGGGGACGTTAATCAACACGTCAGCCTGCAGAGCCGGTTGATAGACATTGGCGGTCTTCATGCGGCGTCCTTCGGGAATAGGCGCCGCCTGGAATCCCAGAGAATTCATGACTTCCATCTGACCGCCGGCTGCCTCCACCTGTTCGCGTATGCCCGATGTAGTGTAGGCCGCTTCGCCGGAGCCGCGAATCGGCAAGTCCATGACTGTTACCCGAGCAGCGCCAGCCTCCAGGCACAAATGCACCAGCGCGCCGATGAGCAAGGGGTTCGTCGTCGCCGCATACTCTGGCGGAGAAGCAGAGCAGATGTTCGGCTTGATGACGACGCGCGCTCCTGGTGGTACAAAGGCTTGCATTCCACCGAATGCCTCCATCGCCCTGCGCAACATCTCTTCGGGCTCGCCGCCACGCACAACAATCAGATCGGGGCGCGCAGCAGGAGTTGCCGAAGGCGATTGGGTTTCGGTCGGCAAGGCGCCCATCGTCGGCTCGCCTGCCGCCGTCGGCGAGGGCAAGGGGCGTGGACGGATTCCACAGGCGCTTAGAGCGTGTTGGAGAAACAACCCCCCAAGACCGACAAACGCCATCTTCAAAAAATCCCGTCGGTTGAATTGAGTAGACAAGGGACACCTCGCAAGAACGTTTTCGACTTCCAGGAAGGCGAGTGAAATCGGTTTCATTATGCGCCAAACCGAGTAGAATGTCAAGCTCGATATCAGGGCGAGTGGTGCACGCAAGTATCGTTTGCGAGATGGTTTTGTAGGAGTTGTTGTCCTACTTTTGCATGCATGCTTCAGATGCATTAGGTTCAGATCTTCGCGTTTTCGAGTGCAAACTTTAAGGAGGAGACAAGCGGAGCAGGAAGATGGATAACCAACGCCCGTGCTAAGCCGCAGTACTCCTTCGCCTGAGGCGCTTTGTAGCGCCGTGATGTGCACTGCGCGTCACAGGTCGCTCTCCAACTGTCTTTACCGATTCGCTTACCTACAATAGAGTAGCAGCAGGAACAAAAAAACCGCGCTCTCCCGCGCGGCTTCCCGATTCGATGCGCCTCTCTTATGAGCGCTCCAACACCGGGCGGAATTTATACCCATAAAGGATGATCCCGCGTTCATCTCCGTCCTGCCGCAGGCGACGCGTGACCATTTCAACCGGCATGCCAATTTCAATTGGCCGATCGCCCAGATCGGTTAGTTGGGCGGTGACCATCGGGCCTTCTTCCAGTTGTACGAGCGCCACCGTGTACGGCGCGCTTTCTACGAAACCAGCCGGAGCCTCATACACAGTCGTGAACGCATACACCGTTCCACGTCCGCTAAAGGGGAATGCCTGTTTGGCTTCTTGCCCGCAGTGAGGGCATACATCGCGCGGCGGAAAGATCTTCGCATCACAATAAGGGCAGACCTCCCCTGTCAAGCTATACCGTTGTTGCTTCAAGCGCCAGTTTCGTGGGATTTCCATAAACGCGCTATGCTCCTTCACTTTTGCATTGTATGATATTGCCCTATCAGAAACTATCAAATGTATCGGTTTGCGAGCTCGTTAGCAGGCATTTCTCAACCTTCAATACGTTCCAAAATGTGCACGGTGGCATACGAAGCCGGCCCGGAAAGCGACTGGATCATAGCACAGCGAGCGTCTGGGACCTGATTTGGCCCGGCCTGGCCGCGCAATTGCAAGACGGCTTCCACTGCCTGATACAGGCCGCTCGCGCTGCCGGCGTGACCACGCGCTTTCAGTCCGCCCATGGTGGCGCAAGGAATGCGGCCATGTAGCCCGATCTCGCCATTGGCCGCTAGTCTCCAGCCTTCGCCTCGCTTGGCAAAACCTGAAGCCTCCAGCGAGAGGGCAGCATGGATAGAGGATGCGTCGTGATATTCCAACAGGTTGATTGCCTCACGCGTTAGGCTGGCTTTTTGCAAAGCATGCTCTGTCGCCTCACGCAAGGCTGTGAACGCCAAGGGGTCGGAGCGATCGTGGAGTGCAAGTGTGTCTGTGGCTGCGGCCGAGGCCGCGATGCGCGTTAGGGGGCGAGAAGAATCCGCGGGCAAGCGATCGCGGCGAACCAAGAGAACGGCAGCTGCGCCGTCGGCGTTGGGCGCTAGGTCGAACAGATTCAGCGGCTCACACACCAACGAAGCCTTACGGTAGACTTCCGGCGAAATTGCCCGACGATACATGGCGTATGGATTATGGACGCCGTTCGCATGAGCGGTAATGGCAAAGCCGGCCAGGCCGTCTGTCGGGACGCCGAAGTCGTATTGATAACGGCGCGCCAACAAGGCAGCTTGCGCGGCCGGCGTCAGTCCATGCTCGGCTTCGAAATCGGCGTCCGTCAGGGTACCCAGGGCAGTTTCTACTTCTGCGCCAACCACATCGGTAAACTTCTCCACGCCGACTGCCATCGCGACGTCCACTATTCCGCTCTTGATCGCTAGATATGCCTGTCGCAGCGCGGCGCCGCCCGAGGCCTCTCCTGCTTCCACCGTTTCGGCTTCGATTCCGACCAAGCCGCCGTAATCCGCAAGCAGATTCCCCAGGTGCGTCTGGCGAGAGAGATTGGCAGCCAACGCATTGCCGACATACAACGCCTGCGGACGTAAGCCGCCGGCGTCTTTCGTCGCTGCTAGCATTGCCTGCACTGCCAAAGATCGCAAAGGGATCTCCCAATGCTCTCCAACCGCGACCTGACCGATTCCGGCGATGAGCACTTCGCTCATGATGATTCCTCTCACTTCATGACGATCTTGCCACGATAACGAGCATAAGTGGCATAGTCGATCTCGGTGCGCCGGGCGATATACGTCTGTGTGGCAGGTGCTTTCGCGCGTCGTTCGGGCAGATGTTCTGTAACCGTAATGTCGAACGAATCCGAGCCGGCGCCAGAGCCAAAAGAGGTAAGCAGAATGCGATCGCCCGGCTGCGCCACATCGAGCACGGCGGTCAGGCCAAGCAACGCCGCTCCGGCATAGGTGTTGCCGATCTCCGGCGCGAGCAAACCGGGCTTGATTTGTTCTAAAGTGAAGCCCAATAGCTTTGCTGCTTTCTGTGGGAACTTGGTGTTCGGCTGGTGAAAGACGGCCCAGTTGTAGTCTTTTGCCGTCACGCCGAGGGCCTCCATGAGCGTCCGTGCGGCAGAGGTGATGTGGCGAAAGTAGGCCGGCTCGCCGGTAAAACGTTGCCCATGCTCTGGATATTTCTGGTACTCGCGTCGCCAGAAATCCGGCGTATCGGTAACAAAGGAACAGGCCGCGTTGATCACCGCCACGCTTTCCTCCGCCGGGCCGATCACGAAAGCGGCGCCGCCGGCCGCCGCCGTATATTCCAGCGCGTCGCCGGGCTTGCCCTGGGCGGTGTCCACTCCGCCGGCGATAGCATACCGCCCCATGCCGGAACCGACTAGGCCCATCGCCATTACGATGGCCTCCGTCCCTGCCTTACAGGCGAATTCCATATCGGCAGCCTGGACGTGCGGCGTGGCGCCGATCGCCTCGGCGACAATGGTGCCGGTTGGTTTGACCGCGTACGGGTGCGATTCAGAGCCGATCCACACCGCGCGAATCTCGTTCGTGTTCACTCCCGCGCGCCGCAATGCATTGCGCACTGCCTCCAGCGCCATAGTGACCACATCCTCATCGGGGCCGGGCGCCGATTTTGCTTGGATGGGCAATCCGCCTTTGCCGCCGGCCCAAACGCGAGCGACTTCTCGCGCCGGCAAACGATAGCGCGGCACATAGGCGCCATAGCCGACAATGCCTACCGGCCGCGACGGACGTAAAAGGGGAGAAGGTTGAGAAAGCGTCATAAGAACATCCCTATCGTAAGGTTCCAATACCTTTGCCATCAACGCACAAAGAAGGGGCGCGGACTCTTGTCCGCTTCCGCCGACTTTACTCTTGCCATTGGCGCAACAATTCGCGCGCACGATCCAGACGCACCACCCCTTCGGCTACCATCTGAGCGGCGATCTTCTCGATGAGATCGCCGCCGGCGCCGGCGGCGATGGCTACCTGACGGGCATGCAAACTCATGTGACCGCGCTGAATTCCTTCTGTGGCCAAGGCGCGCAGCGCGGCCAGGTTTTGCGCCAGACCAACCGCAACGAGGATTTCTGCCAGTTCGCGCGCGCTGCGAACGCCCATGAGTTTAAGCGCGGCCTGCGCGGCCGGATGGACGCGCGTCGCTCCCCCGATGATGCCAACGGCCATAGGCATTTCCAGTTCACCGACGAGGTTGCCTTCCGCGTCCTTGCGCCAAACGCTCAGGCTGGTATACTGGCCCGACCGGGCCGCGTAGGCGTGCGCGCCGGCTTCCACAGCGCGCCAGTCATTGCCGGTAGCGATGACCACGGCGTCTATGCCGTTCATAATGCCCTTGTTGTGCGTCGCGGCTCGGTACGGATCTGCTGCCGCAAACGCCCAGGCCGCAATCACGCCCTCGCGCACCGCCTCTCCTGAGAACATTTGCCCACTCGGACTACGGAATGTCAGGGCATTCGAAGGAATCGTGCAGGTAGCCTTGGCCAGACGGCGATCTGCCAGATTGGAAAGGATACGCAAATGAACGCGACCGCCCGTAATTCGCTCAATGTGCGGTGCAAGCCGCTCGCAGGCTGTGTTCACCGCGTTCGCGCCCATCGCGTCGCGCACATCGTAAATCAGATGCGCCACGAGAAAGGCGCCGATTGGCGATTCGTCCAAACGCCGGATTTCCAGGTCTCTCGCGCCCCCTCCCAGCTCGCGCAAAACAGGGTCCACAGCGTCTGCCTCGGCCAGTAATTCCGCCTTGTGGTCAAGAAGTTGTCGGCGGGCGAGTTCCGGGTTTTCTACATCCAGAATCTGGATCTGCCCGATCATTTCCGGCGGACTGGCCGAGGCTAGGAATCCACCGCCGGCGCGAGCCAGCTTGGCCATGAACGAGACACCGGCGATGACGGATGGTTCCTCGATAGCCATCGGGACCAGCACCTCGCGCCCGTTGACAATGAAATTCAAGGCTACCCCAAGCGGCAGGCTAAAAATCCCGATGGCATTTTCTACCATATGATTAGCCTGCTCCACCGTCAGGCCGCCTTGGTGAAATATTGCCAGCTCTTGCGGCGAGAGTTCGGCGGCTTCTGCCAGACGCGTGGTCTTTTCCTCGAGAGAAAGATTGTAGAAACCGGCCAGGCGCGAGGTTCTCATCAAGACTCCATGATACGGAATGTCTTCCGCAGCGCTCTCGAATTTCCACCCATTGTAACGCTCGGCGCTGGCAAAAGCTATCAGATTTGCGGACGGCAGGCGCGAACCAATCATGTCCTCGTTCTCTGCTCGCAAAGTGATGGAAGGAAGCGATCCAGTCATAAAAAAGGTAGGGTATAATTGTGTTCGTTCCGTCGCTTCGGATATTAAGAACATTGGCGACGTGCGCCGGAGCGGAAAGCGCCGGGCCACGCTTCGCACGCAGGGAAACGATAGTTAACTTTTTCTTCACGAGCACAGGATATGTCACTGCCTTTCACTCTTCCTTCCGATTATTGGCAATCGCTTTCGATCACCAAGCAAGACATCGAACGTCTCACAGGGTATCTCTTTGAGCGCGAGCAACCCCTGACCGATCGGGAGTTGCTCGAGGTCTGGGTAGAGCAACGCGTTCAAAGCGAGCGCGAGGCGGCTGTACGCAAACAACAGGCAGGCGGTAAAATCTATCTACCAAAGGAACGCTATCAGCCGGGCGAGGAACTGGTTTTTCCTGCTTTGGGATGGAAGAGGGGTGTAGTGCGCGCGGTCCGCGCCGGCGTCAACCCGACGATCGGTGCCTTTGAGGTCGTCGCCGTACAATTCGATGGCGACGAGACACGCGAATTTGCTGCCGGTCTGGCCGATCACAAACTCAACCGGCTGGTGGACGCATTCTTGGGACAGGACGATCGCCTCAACCCGGCCAGTATCCTATCTGCCTACGGCGATGAACTCGAAGGGAAACTCATCGCCGCGCTCGAAGAGGACGGTAGCCTGGCGCGCGTGGCCGGACGATGGTTTCCCCGTTCGCTGCTCACCGATATCAACGTTGGTCATCTGAATCTAGTAGAGGCTATTCTGGAGGAGGCCAAAGGGGAGCCTCTCCCTGCCAGTGCCCTTTTACAACAACTTGGCTTGGGCGATTCTCCTTCGCCTGTGCTGGAATTTTCATTGAACTATGCCCTATACTCCGACAAGCGATTTGACGAGGTAGGGCCGGCCGGGCAAGTGCTGTGGTGTCTGCGGCGCACAGAACCGGACGACGTGCGCGAGGTGCCAGCGCCGCTTCAGTATACACCTATCGAGTACGACCGCTCCCTGCTGAGCGAAGCGATGCTGGCTCTTGAGACGCGGCTGGACGACGAACTCAGCGAACTTTCGCCCCCTCGCCTGCTTCCTACCGAAGTTACCCTTGCCCTGACATATCCCCACTGGCGGGCCGGCACGTTGCCCATCTCGGCTCGCATGCGCGGCCTGTTCCCCAGCGCCTACGAAACGCCGCGTGTACGGTTTATGTTCGTGGACGGCGAATCGGGCACAGAAACGCCGGCCTGGGTGGTGCGTCAGCATGCTTATGTCGCCGGACTAGGTGGACTGTATCAGAAATATAATCTGATGCCCGGCAGCTTGATTACGATCCGACGCGATGACCGAAGCGGTAAGCTCATCGTCCAACCCCATGTACGGCGGCCGGCGCGCGACTGGGTGCGGACGGTGCTCGTCGGCAGCGATGGCGGCATCGTCTTTGCCAATCTAAAACAGAACATTGCCTTCGACTACGATGAACGCATGGTCGTGTATGTTCCCGACGCGACTGCGGTAGAGGAAGCTCGCGCTCAGGTCAGCAAAGCGCGCCTTCCTTTCGAGAAACTGGTCGCGAATATGATGCGCGAGCTGAGTAAACTAAATGTGCAAGGTCATGTCCATGCCCAGGAAGTGTACTCTGCCGTCAACATCGTCCGTCGCTGTCCGCCGGGGCCGTTGCTGGCCACGCTGGCGCAAACAAAATCCTACCTCCATGTCGGCGACTTGCACTTCCGGCCGATCAGTTCAACCGAGATGGAAACGGAGTAAGAAAAGCATGGCGGAAACCAGGAAATTTAGCCTCATCAAACCAACCCTGCAAACGCCGTTCCACATCGACTTCACTTGGTGGCGCGAAAACGACCGCAACTGGCGCGTGGAATTGCGCGATTTGCTCTGCTCGGAGCATCAGCAATTGCTGACCGATTTGCCAGAAGAGGCGATGCTCGATTGGGTTGACCCGGACACTGCCGAAGTGCGCCAGATTGACGGTCTCCAGCACATGCTCATCGCGCATTGCGCGCAACAACCCGGCTTTCTCGACGAACGGACGGCGTTGGTAGAAGCTGTTTTTCGTCTTCTGCTAGCAAACGGGAATACCCCTCTTTCTGCCGAGGCAATGAGCGAACGTTTGCGACGACCGGCGGATCTGATTCTGCGCACGCTTGCAGGGCCGCGCGTGTATAAAGGGATCCGTCCCTGCAGTTAACCTGTTCCTGCCCCTGTAGCTCAATGGACAGAGCAACTGCCTTCTAAGCAGGAGGCTGTGGGTTCAAATCCCGCCAGGGGCGCCTGGATGTTGCGGTTCAAGGAGTCGGCCATGAGTACAGTGCTGCACAGGAAATCCATCTTTGGAAGCTCGTTTACTGTTCTGAAGGCTATGGGCTGGCAGGTAGGCATTCCATCCTATGCCTGGAGTCCGCCAACAGATGTGTATGAGACCGAGGCAGCGTTCATCGTGCGCGTGGAAATCGCCGGAATGCGCCAAGCGGATGTTTCTATTGAAATAGAGGACAATGTGCTTGTTATCAGCGGTGTACGCGCTGACTCTCCTGAGCGACGCGCCTACCATCAAATGGAAATCCGATTTGGCGAATTCAGCAGCGCCGTAGAACTACCGCCCGGCGTGGATATAACTCGCGCCGAAGCCGAATACGACGATGGCTTCTTGAGCGTGATCCTACCAAAGATCAAACCTGTGAACGTACCGATTGGTTACTAATTACTTGCAGTAAGGTAATTTTCCTCATGACGGCATCTGGCTGGTACCGCTTGGAAATAGCGCAGGAAAATGACGATGGAGGAGAGAGCGAGTTCGATATGTGGCAAGAACTGCTCCTCCCTTCTATACTTACCCGTCTGACGAAAAAAGAGGAAACGGGGCCTGAGGGAACGGCCGCCAGCGAATCGGATTCCGGACAGGGCGGCGTCAGGTATCCGGAAGTTCTACCGATTCTGCCATTGCGCGGCTTGGTCGTTTATCCACAAACCGCCGTGCCGCTGACGATTGGTCAGCCCCGTTCCATCCGTCTTATTGACGATGTTTCCACGGGGGACCGGCTGGTCGGCCTGGTTGCCGCGCGCGATCCGCTGATCGAGACGCCAGGCCCTGCGGATTTATACCCCGTAGGAACGATTTCGATTGTGCATCGTCTGCTGCGCGCCGCTGATGAGACGATTCGTCTCCTCGTACAAGGGCTTGCCCGTTTCCGCATTGTCGAATTCGTACAGGAAGAGCCTTACCTGAAAGCGCGCATCGAACTTATTCCGGAGACGACCGAAACGGGTCTGGAGATCGAGGCTCTGGCACGTTCGGCGCGTGACCAGTTTGAGCAAATCGGTAATTTGACTCCCTCGATGCCGCGGGAATTAATTGCCTCGGTCGTTGCTCTTGAAGACCCCTTGGTCACCGCCTATACCATCGCTAACTTCCAACGCATGGATCTGGGGGACGCCCAGGCCATTTTGGAACTGGACTCGACCAAAGCGAAGTTAACGAAATTGCTCGACATCCTGGTTCATGAAATCGAGGTGCTGCAACTGGGCGTCAAAATCCAGAATGAAGCGCGTTCCGGCATAGAAAAGGTACAACGCGAATACTTCCTGCGCGAGCAATTGAAAGCCATCCAGAGAGAACTTGGCGAACAGGATGAACAGGCCTTAGAAGTAGAAGAGTTCCGCGAGAAGATAGAAGAAGCGAGGATGCCGGAGGAGGCCGAGAAGCAAGCACGACGCGAACTTGATCGCCTGGCGCGTCTGCCGACCGCTGCCGCCGAGTACGGCGTGATTCGCACGTACCTGGATTGGCTAACCTCGCTCCCCTGGTCACGCACGACCGAAGATAATCTCGACATTCCGCACGCGCGCCGCATCCTGGACGAGGACCACTATGGGTTAGAAGATGTCAAGGAACGCATCCTTGAGTTTCTGGCCGTGCGCAAATTGCGTCTGGAACGTCGAGAGGGAGAAAGCAAGCCATCCCGCGACTATATTCGCCGCGAACGCGAGGGGACGATTCTGTGTTTCGTTGGGCCGCCCGGTGTAGGGAAGACTTCACTCGGTCAATCCATTGCCCGCGCGTTGGGTCGGAAGTTCGTGCGTATCTCACTGGGCGGCGTGCGCGATGAGGCTGAGATTCGCGGCCATCGCCGCACCTATATTGGCGCCATGCCGGGGCGCATCCTGCAAGCCCTGCGACGCGTGGAATCCAAAAATCCCGTCTTTATGTTGGACGAAGTAGATAAACTGACCTTCGATTTCCATGGTGATCCGGCCTCCGCTTTGCTCGAGGTCCTCGACCCCGAACAAAACGCCGAATTTCGCGATAACTATCTGGAAGTCGCTTTCGACCTCTCGCAAGTGTTCTTTATTACTACGGCCAATCAAGTAGAGACTATTCCGGCGCCCTTGCTCGACCGCATGGAGGTGATCTATCTTTCCGGCTACACGGAGAGGGAAAAGATCGCGATTGCCAAAGGCTATTTGGTGCCGCGCCAGATTCGCGAGAACGGTCTGAGGCCAGAGGAGGCCGACTTCACCGATGATGCCTTGCGTGTCGTTATCAATCAGTATACGCGCGAGGCCGGGGTGCGCAATCTGGAACGGCGGATCGGCGCTATTTGTCGTAAGATCGGCACTCAAATCGCTGAAGGGAAAACCCGCCGGAAGCGCGTCACGCCACGCACCGTGCGCAAGTTATTGGGCCACCCTCTCTTTCACGGGCCGGAAGAGATTTCGTTGCGTACCTCACAGCCGGGCGTTGCGCCTGGATTAGCCTGGACTCCCTACGGCGGTGAGGTCATCTTCGTCGAAGCAACACAAATGCCCGGCAGTAAAGGATTTCAAATCACCGGTTCGATCGGCAATGTGATGCAGGAATCGGCGCGCGCGGCGCTCTCCTATGCCCGCTCCCACGCGGTGCAACTTGGCCTGTCGCCCGATTTCTTCGACAAAATAGACATCCACCTTCATATTCCGGCCGGCGCGCAGCCGAAAGATGGACCATCCGCCGGAGTAACGATGGCCACGGCCCTCGTTTCGCTCATCTCCGGCCGCCCCGTCAAAAGGAACGTGGCCATGACCGGGGAAATTACCCTGCGCGGCCAGGTGCTTCCTGTGGGGGGTATTAAGGAGAAAGTTCTCGCCGCCCACCGCGCCGGATTGAAAACCGTGATCCTCCCCAAACGGAATGAGATGGATCTGGAAGATGTGCCGGAGGAGGTGCGTAAATCCCTGAACTTTGTCTTCGTCGAAACCGTCGAGGACGTGATTGCCCACGCGCTGCAAGATGGTCACCGCCAGCGCGCCGGCCGTCAAACCGGCGCGACGTCATCCCACAAGAGAGGCCGCCATGAGCAAAGTCCTTCTGGCTGAAGATGACTATAATATGGTTTCGTTGTTGAAGACGTTGCTGAAAATGGAAGGTTTCGACGTAGTCACCGCGCTCGATAAGAGGGAAAGTTTCCTGGAAGTCGTTCGCCAAGAAAAGCCCGATGTCATCCTGTTGGACGTTCATCTTGGCGACCGAAACGGCCTGGAACTTGTCCGTGACCTGCGCGCTGACCAGGAATTGAAGGATACACGGGTCATTATGTGTTCCGGAATTAACCTGGAGACGGAATGCTTGGCTGGAGGCGCTGACGATTTCCTGCTGAAACCATACGTGGTAGATGACCTGTTGCGCAAGCTACACGCCTGGGCTGAGAAGAAATGACGGACGCCAGGGGGACAAATCGTGGGCGCTGGCGAGGACGGCTTAGGAGAGCGAAGAAGATTTACCTAATACCTGGCAGTAGTACATTGTCGAGTATGAATCTTTGGAGGCAGCTTCTTCTCTTGACGAATGTTCGCACTTCCACAACGCAGACGACGGCAGGTAATGATTCCGGCGATCGTCGGTATACCTTCCCCCCGAGTTTTTTGGAAAAGTATACTACCATCAATCAAGATTCGCCGCCACCCGTTTTTTAACACCTGTTGGGCAGCCTA
>DAOTWG010000016.1:0-6685 GCA_034436015.1 Anaerolineales bacterium | reverse complement strand
GCCCCCGCGGGAGGCCGGTTCCACAACAACGCGGCCTGTACCGCCAGGTCGAGCAGGCGCAGGTCGTCCACGTGGGTTTGCGGCGGCGGCTCTCCCGGCCGCTTGGCCGGCGTATCGAGCCAACGCCGGCGGTCCTTGAGGACGCAATGGTTGATGTGTCCTGACGTACTCCGTCAATGCCTGCCCGGGCCGGCTACCGCACGCTGCGCAGGATGGACGAAGCATACTCGAAAGCGGCGCCGATCTCATTGCGGAAGGCAATGACGGCGGCCGCCACGACAATGATGCCGGCGGCGGCCAGCAGGACGTACTCCATCTGGTCCTGACCACCCTCGTCATGCAGAAATTCTCGCATGTTCATGGAAAACCTCCTTTGGTGAATGAGAAGAAAAAATACGAACCAAACATTATGATACTAGCTTGGCGACAGGGGGTGGCGACAAGTGTGTATTAAGGAACGGAGAGGCTTATTAGGAGCACGCTTGCCATCAACCCCAGGGCTGCCAACACGCCGAACAAGCTGCTGCGCCGCTTGACCAACGAGGAGCGCGCGGCGGCTTCTTCCACCATGCGGCGCTGCACGCCGCGCAGGAGGGCGCAAATGCTTTCCGCCAACGGGCGGCTGGTCTGGAAGTGATCTTCGATGGCGCGCAGCAACCGGGTCATTACACCCTATACCACTGCCACGACCATTTCAAAGCGTTAACTCGTCCTTTAATTGGCATTAATATGCGGAGAGTATGATGTGCAGCGAAGACAGTTGGAACTCTTGTGCAAAAGGATACCGCGTTTTCCATATCGTGATGTTCAGATGGGTTTGTCTGCAATACTTTTATGTTGAGGCCTATATGGGATATGCTGACCTTCACATTCACACTATCTATAGCCCGGATGGTACAGGGACAGTCCGGGCTGTATTGAGGCGGGCAGTAGAGGTTGGCCTGAATGTGATTGCCATTACCGACCATGATGAAATTCGGGCTGCCCTCGAGGGACGTGATTTGGCTGCCTCCTATGGTCTCCAGGTTATTCCTGGGGTAGAGGTTTCCACTGCGGACGGACATATGGTTGCTCTGTTTGTCGATCGCCTTCCCCCGAAAGGATCTTCCGCCGGAGATACTGTTCGGTGGGTGCGCGATCAGGGTGGGTTGTGTTTTGTTCCCCATCCTGGCAACAGAGGGCGACAGAGCATGAAATTCGGGGTGATTCACCAGATTCTCGATGATCCAGAGCTGGCGGCTTCTCTGGCAGGGATTGAGGTCTTCAATGCCGGTTTGTTTCACCGGGGTAATGGGAAACATAGACAAACCGTTTGGCCTGATTTACCGCTTGCGTCGTTGAGCAACAGCGATGCTCATATGGTGCATAAGATTGGCGCCGCCATGACTTTCTTCCCGGGGACAACAGCGCAGGATCTACGTCAAGCGTTGTGCGCGCGGAGGACGGAAGCGGCGGTGATGCAGGTGGAGTCTGGCGTCAACTTTCTTTTGCGTTGGGGACTCGGTCTCGCCTTGCGTTACACAGGTTGGGTAACCAGCAATGACCATCCGTGCGCTCCCATAAAGCTTGCCCGTAGTTGGACCTCCGCGCCGCAAACGTATTAACCTGTGAGAATCATGAGGGGGATGCGTTTGATGAACCGATTCCTCTGCGCCAGGGGGAATCGGTTTTGATTCTACTGGCCGGGGTACAAGGACCTCGAGATTGCCCTAGTGTTCCAGCGGTTCCCAGCGGCACTTTGGAAAGCGGTTTGCCCACCGGGGAGCATGTTTCCGATGACGAGACACTCGCCGGAGAGTTTCCAGGGTCGTCAGAGGGATTTGTACGAGTCGCTCGCAAAGGGCTGCGATGCGTCGCGCCGAATCCCCGCCGTTTTGGAGCGGCATCAACTGCCTTAATTCCTCTAGGTTCAGATCGGTATAGAGTTCTTTACCTAGCCCCAAGGCGACGTAGGTGCAGGAGGATTGTTGGGTAATGACCACCTCGGCATTGGCAATCATGTGGTTGACATTGCCGTGGGTCAGCACGATCGCCTCTGGCAGGATAGCAGTGATTTCACGCCGTGCGCGCGCCGCATTCTCTAGGGGATGTAGTTTGAAGATAACCTGTCTGCCAGCAGCGATCTTTTTACACTTTTCTAGAAACGCGCGGCGGTTTTCAAATTTCCCCGTCTCTCGGTAAGGAGTAGTTGCTACGAGAACATAACCACGTAGGGGGAATGTGTTGTCGAGATACATGCGGAAATTGTCGAAATTAGGAATACCCGTCACGGCGATTTTTTCTGGTCGTACCCCCTTGCGAATGAACAATTGACGATATCCCTCAGAGGCCACACAGAAAAGATCATAGGCGTCGGAAAGACCAGTTGCAGCGGTATCCGCCAGATAGCGAGGGAGGAACGGCAAGGCGCGGACCAAACGGAAGAGCAATCCTTCGGGAACGGTGATCCCTTCCTGCACCAGCACCAAGCGGGTCTTGCGGATATTGCGAGGCACAATCAAATCGGAGCAGGTGACGACTAAGTCGTAGGAACGTTGTCTGCCGCGATCGTCCACGGGAAGTCTCTGTTCTGCCAAGTAGGCCCGCGTTTCTTGTTGGTGACGTCCTCCTAATACGGTAGATTCCAATACCTTGTGTTGTGCCGCAAAAGCCTCTAACCCATCGGCATAGAAGGGAGAAAAATAGCAGTTGTGCGCCGAGAGATGCACGGCAATTTGGTGGAGTTGGGTTGTCTGATTAAGAGAGCCGCCGATGAAAAGAACGTTAGCCACGGTAGACCCTTGTCGCCAGAGAAATCACCTGGTTTAATTTTATCATCTCCTGTTAAGCGACGGCAAAGCAACGGTTAAAGTTCGGTAAACGTTTCTCTCATGCTCTCCATGTTGCAGTCGTTCGAAATCGAGTAGAATTCCTCTTTGCCCAAGCGAAGGCTTGTAGCTGGTTGTTCTCGTGAAGGAAACTCCTTATAGGTTCACTCAAGAGTTGATACATGGTATGGCTCTGCAGCACAATGAGTTGTACTACCACTTTTGCGTGGAGACTCCTATTGACATCAATGTTGGGGAAAGGAGGGTGTTCCCGTGCCGATTTTAGGGTGTCGTCCCAAAGAACAGTCGAACGTGCGGCCTAGGCTTGGGAGGAAATGCGCTCGCTTTGCGATCCAAATTTTTTCGGCGATTCCTGTGCCCGCCATGGCGAAAAAGAGTGCAAAGGGCTCGCGCCATTGCCTGCCGGGAGGGGCGGCTTGATTCTCGTGCTGGTTCCGTTTGTTGCTTGGATCGTACCGCCCTTGGGTGCTTGGGTGTGTTTTTGACTTGGATGTGTGAGTCGCTCCCACCCGAATGCATTCTATCATCCATCCCTTGTAGCGTAGGTGGGGCGTGAACAGGTTACACGTTATTCTTTGCCCTTTGGATGACCTTTTGGAGGCCTGGCATCTTTATTTTTTTCGTCTTCTCGTGGCCCTGTGTCGTCAGGACGCCCTGGCGTTCTTGTGGTTTCCTTACCCGGGCGATCTTCGGGCGGGCCGTGGCGAGAATCGGATGGCGCGGCAGGAGTGGAATGGGGGGCGGGGGTAGGGTGATGGGATGGCGCAGGCGGCATGGGGGGAGCAGAACGTTCCTTGCTCACGGCGTCCAGGGCGCGTTCCAGGCCGCGGCGCGCTCTCTCGGGCGTATGATCCCATAACTGACGTAGACGCATTTCATGGTGAGAGAGAGTTTGATCGAGGACAGGGGAAGGGGGGAGGGACAGAAGTGTTGTCACGTAGGCGTTCAGGGCGATTTCGAGATTCGCGACGTCGCCGCTCGTGGCAAGGGATTCTGCTTCACTCAGGCGTTCCTCGGCACATGCCAGGCGCAGAGCGGTGGCGCGTTGGGGGTTGCGCGTTAGGCGCAATTGCAATGTTTCAAGGGAGCGGTCAAGGGGGTATAGAGGGTCGCCTGGCCGGGCTTGGTCGGCAGCGTAGACTGTCCCGCTTACACCAACGAGAATCAGCCCTACGAGGAGCAAGGCCATCACTAGCGGCCGGAGATAGGCAAGACGTGGACGGCCGGTGAACCGGCCTCGCGCCATGCGTTCGGCGCGCCATTGCGCCGCCTGTTGCAAATAGGTGCGTCGCGCGGCCTCTTGCCGCAACGGATTTGGCGGCGGGACTTGGCGCAACAGGTTCAGAGCGTCTTGTTCATCTTTTGGGCGATTCATCTTTTTATAAGTCTTCCGAACTGAGAAGGCCGCGGCGTTTTAGACGACGTTGAAGCGCGCGCAGGCCGCGTTGCTGTAAGGCGCGCACGGCGCCTTCACTCAAATTCATCACGCGGGCAATTTCGTCGTTTTCCATGTCTTCCAGGTATTTCAAAACCAGAACGGTGCGTTGTTTTGGAGAAAGTGTGTTTAAAACACTCCGTATGGCCTGACGAGTCGGCGGTTGTTGCACTGTCCATCCGACTGCTGGAGCGGCGTCAGGAAGATTCTCCTCCAGCGCATCTTGCTCCTGGAACTTGCGATGGCGCAGTTCGTCTACTAGCAGGTTATGCGCCACGCGATACAGCCAGGCTTGTAAGTAAGCGTTCGGCCCGCGATGGCTGTGCAGGGCTTCCAGAAAGCGACGAAAAACCTCAGCGGTCAGGTCTTCTGCGGTCGGCGCGTGGCCTAGATGGTGGTACAGATACCGATAGATTGGCTGATAGTACCTGTCGAAGATTTCGGCCAGCGCCGATTCCTCCAGTCGTTGCGCGCGTTGGAGCAGGTCAATTTCTTGGGAGCGCAAAGGTGGTTTGGGGGAGCTCATGGACCTGCTCATTTTTTATGACGATTGAGAATCCAAAAATGGTACGGCAGACAAGGTGATGACCGGGACGTTCAGGAAGCTGCCGGCTTGACCCATGCTTTTCCCAACCTGGGAACGGGCTGTTCGGCTTTTTGGGGAACGGCCAGGCGTTTGACCATCACGGCCTGACGCGGCGCTGCCTGCGCTCCCAGGTCTTCCAGCAACGGTTCCAACCAAGCTTGATAGGAACGAACGCAGAGATATACCGGGCGCCGGCCGCCCGGAGATAAAATCTGTCCAAGCGCGAGCAAGTGCTCGGGAGCGCAGTCCAAATCTGGATGAAGGAGCGGCTGTACCCAGACGCCGCGCGCGCCAGAGACGACGCGCGCCCAAGCACTGACCGCGCCGGCGCGGCAAATCAGCCCGCAACCCGGCTCTGGCGGCGATTCGATGGGTTGCAACAGGGAAGGGACGATCTGAGCATATAGCGATTGCGCCTCCGCGAGCAAGCTGGTCCGCAAAGCGCGCCAAACGAGGGCCGGCTTGGCGCGTGATGGTCCGGGCGGCAACAGCCAGATTCGTTGCCATGCGTAGGTTGTAAATCCCCCCAGCCGCAGGGTCTGAAAGAGGGCGCTGCGTTCCTCTACTTCCGCCGTCAGGTAGCATTTTTCCCATTGCGCGGCGCGCGCGATAAGATGTTCGTAGAGAGGAACCGCTTGTGCTGCCTGGTCCAACGGCGCGACGAAGGTCAGGCGCGCTAATTGTTCGCCGCGCGCACAGGCAACTTGCCCTAAACAGGTAACCTTGTCTGTCTCCCAGATAGCCGTGTATACCCGCCGACGTGGGTCGAGATGCGCCAGCAACTGGCCGGCTGTCAGCGGATCGCCGCGCGTTAAGCCCGCAGCGCTATCTAGGAGCAGAACGGCTTGGCGATAGCGTTGCAGAGCAGGGATGTCGAGCAAATTGAGCGGGCGAACAAGGATGGTCACAATGACCCTAACGCCGTATGACAGACATCCCTGGCGCCTGGCCGGGAATGGCAGGAGCGTGACAAAGGATCAGCGCGCCAGGGCCAGGAAAAATTGGTGAAAACGCGTATCTCCGGTCAATTCAGGGTGAAACGAAGTCGCCAGCAGTTTCCCCTGCCGGGCGGCGACAATGCGTCCATCCGGCAAGGTAGCCAGAACTTCCACGCCCTTTCCTGTGGATTCGATAATAGGAGCGCGGATGAAGATCGCATGGAACGGTTGTATCGAGTTGGCGACCTGCTGCAATGCTTTGACCTCGAGATCCGCCTCGAACGAATCGACTTGGCGACCAAAGGCGTTGCGCTGGACGGTGATGTCCATCAGGCCGAGGAGAGGCTGATTGCGGCGGACGTCCTTTGAGAGAAAGATCGCCCCGGCGCAGGTGCCCCAGATGGCGTGTGAGCGACCAAATTCGCGCAACGGCTCCAGTAAACCGAAATCTGCTGCCAACTTGCCGATGGTGGTGGATTCGCCGCCGGGGATAATCAGTCCATCCAATCCCTCGAGGTGGCGCGGCAAGCGGACTTCCATGCCCTCAACGCCGAGGCGTTTAAGCATGGCGATGTGTTCGGCGAAATCGCCTTGGATGGCCAGGACTCCAATGCGCATAGGCGGTGAACAAGGAACGATGGACGGTAGGCCGTAGTCAACGGTCTATTGTCCGTGCCTGCTTACCATCCTCTGCCGGCAATCTTCTCGATTTCCGGCATAGTAGCGATGCTCCGGCCAACCATGGGCTCGCCCAAGCCCTTACTGACTTCGGCTAGGATGGCCGGATCGTTGTAGTGGGTGACGGCTTTGACGATCGCTGCGGCACGCTTGGCCGGGTCGCCGGACTTGAAGATGCCCGAGCCGACGAAGACGCCGTCCATGCCGAGTTGCATCATCA
>DAOTWG010000015.1:0-7988 GCA_034436015.1 Anaerolineales bacterium | reverse complement strand
GGGCTTCGCCCCGGGCCGACCTGCCGCGCCGCGAGCGCCAGGGCCGCCTCGGCCTGCGCCAGATGCGCGAGCGCGTCGAGACCCTCGGCGGCCGCTGCGAGGTCCGCTCCGCCCCCGACAAGGGAACGGAGGCGAGGGTGAGGCTGTAGCCCCGGATTCCCGGACCTGTGCGACAGGAAAGTTTGCCCGCCGGGAAATTCGTTTATTCCACTTTTCCAAGCCAGCCTTTTCGCCCCATCCACTTGACGAACTCTAACACAGGCATAATGGTTACTGCCAGCCCCAGCACGATCAGCCAATCCAAGAGAGGCAGGTAGTAAGTGCCAAAGGCGTTGTGGAGGAAAGGCACGTAGATGATTACGACCAAGAGCGTGATCTCCCAAAGAATCGCCAGATTCAACCACTTGTTCGCAAATGGCTTCTGAAAAACGGAATGCCGGTCCGAACGGAAGTTAAACGCCTTGAAAAACTGGATCAGCACCAAGGAAACAAAAGTCATTGTCATTGCTTCGGCCTGACTACGCCCGGAGTGCAACGCCCAGATGAACAGCCCCAAGTTGATAAGTGTTGACCATATCCCGCCCGCTAGCGTTAGCGAGGTGACCAGGGGAGTGAAAACGCCTGACTTTGGGTTGCGTGGCTTGCGCTTCATCAGATCTTTCTCAGGGGGATCAACCGACAGCGCCAGAGCCGGTAAACCATCCGTGGCCAGGTTTACATAGAGGATCTGCACTGCCGTCAATGGCAAGGGCAAGCCCAGCAGTGCAGAACATGCCATCAGACCGATTTCGCCAACGTTCGATGAGAGCAGGTACATCAGGTATTTCTTGATATTGTCAAAAACTCCACGCCCTTCTTCCACTGCGGCTACAATCGAGGCAAAGTTATCGTCCGTCAGGGTCATATCGGCGGCTTCTTTGGTCACATCTGTGCCGGTGATCCCCATCGCGACACCGATGTCGGCTTTCTTCAACGCCGGGGCATCGTTGACGCCATCGCCGGTCATCGCTACAAGGTGACCATTGGCTTGCAGTGCGGTCACCACGCGCAATTTATGTGTCGGAGAAACGCGAGCATACACATCAATCGTTTCTACTTCGCGTTCGAATTGCTCATCACTCATCGCGTCCAATTCTGCGCCGGTTACCACGCGCCCGGTTTTCAGCAATCCTAGTTCACGCGCCACTGCCTGCGCCGTAATTGGATGATCGCCGGTGATCATCACCGGGCGAATCCCTGCCTGCTCGCAGAGAGCAATCGCACTTTTGGCTTCAGGGCGCGGCGGATCAATTATGCCAACCAGACCAAGCAAGGTCATTCCGGTCTGAGCGTCTTCGAGAGTCGTGTTGGGTTTGGACGCTATTGCCAAGACCCGCAGCGCCTCGCCGGCCATCTCGCGCGCCACTGCCAGTATCTCTTCTTTCATGGAATCATTGAGCAGCGCACTCCCATTAGCGGTCATCAGCCAGCTACAATCCCTAAGGATGATCTCTGGAGCGCCTTTAGCAAATGCCGCTAGACTTCCATTCACTCGATGTAGAGTGGTCATACGTTTGGTTTCGGACGTAAACGGAATCTCGTGAAGACGCGGGTATGTTGCATCAAGTTCGGGTTTCTGCAATCCTGCTTTGGCGGCGGCAACTATCAAGGCGCCCTCGGTCGGATCGCCTGTGATTCTCCAAGTGTCGTCTTCTCGTACCAGTTGAGCATCCGACGCCAATACGGCTGCAGTCAACAAGGCCTTTAGCTCCGGGGTGGGTTGTCGGATGCTGCCCTCATGGGAAAACTCGCCAATGGGCTCATAACCTGCGCCTGATACAGTGAACATTTCGCCGGCAGTGTAGATCTTACGCACGGTCATCTCATCCTTGGTAAGCGTACCGGTTTTGTCCGAGCAGATGACGGAGATGCTGCCTAATGTTTCCACCGCCGGCAGGCGGCGGATGAGGGCATTGCGCTTGACCATCTTCTGCACCCCGATTGCCAAGGAGATGGTGACCACAGCAGGCAGGGCTTCGGGCACAACCGCCACTGCCAGCGCAATGCCAAAAATGAGCATCTCGATAAAGGGCTGCCCACGCAATAATCCCAAGGCAACGATGATTGCAACCACCACAAAGGCGGCGCGTGCCAGCGTTTTGCCCAATTTGTCCAGGTTATGCTGGAGCGGTGTTCTGCTACTCTCAACGGTTTGTAGGAATTGGGCAATTTTGCCAAACTCGGTTTGCATCCCGGTGGCCACTACTAGCGCCCTGCCGCGTCCGTACGTTACGGCTGTACCAGCATAGACCATGTTTCTTCGATCACCAATCGGCAAATCGGCCCCAGAAAGCGGCTGAATATGTTTTTCCACGGGAACCGATTCGCCGGTAAGAGCAGATTCCTCCACTTGCAGGTTGACTGCTTCGAGCAAACGCGCGTCGGCAGGAATTCGATCGCCCGTATGGAGGATGATCACATCCCCGGGAACCAAGTCGCGCGCCGGGATTTTTGTTTCGTTTCCATCCCGCAAAACGGATGCTGTAGGCGCTGCCATCTCTCGCAAGGCTTCGATAGCGCGTTCGGCGCGATATTCTTGGATGAAACCCAAGAGAACGGCAAACAGAACAATCACTGCTATAACAATCGACTCAACCCCATGTCCCAGGAAGAGGGAGATGGCTGTAGCCCCAAGCAGAATCAGAATGAGGATATTCTTGAACTGCTCCAGCAGGATCGCCCAGGCCGAAACGCGTTTGGCTGCCTGAATCTCGTTCGGCCCTACTTCCGCCAGGCGTTTGGCTGCTTCTACGCCGGTCAGTCCCTCAGGACCGCTGTTCAAACGCTCGAACACTGCGTCCTGGTTTAGAACATGCCAAATCGCGTTGTTATCCATCATGTTGATTGCCCCTTTTAATTGAGATTATTCGCTGTTGGCTGGGCGGACTTGAAGAGATAGATGTTAGCGATCGATTACTCTCGCCAGAACAGGAAGCACGATGACACCGATGAACTCGGCGGGAAAGGCTATAACTTCCTCGAACCGGATTGCCAAGCCGCTTCCGCCGGCGCCCCCAACTGTGGCTGGCAGGATCCATTTTTTCCGGCACCGAGGGCGGGCACTCCAAGAAGGGATTCGATGTCATAACAAACTCCTTTCCGCGATTTGATTAGCGGACACTTTGAGATTCCAGCAATGTCAATGAGACAGGAGCAAGTAGCTACTTCGTTCAAGAAATGGCCGAACGAAGCCAAATCCAATGAGACTCCAATCGCAACGGTCTGAGCGACGAACGACCCTGATCCAATCTTTTCGAATGGCGATGCTATCAAGAAATACAAATTGGGAAGCTCTAGATTCAATCTCGCCTGGATTCTGGATCTCACGACGGCGATTCCAAGTTGATACTGGTTTTGGAATTTGAGGCGCGCCCACCTTTCCCAAAAAGAGTGCGCACTAGATGCCCCAAAAAGAGCACGATATATGCTGTGATCCATATCAAGCCAAAGAGACGGAACACAATCCATGATTTCATAATCATCCTTTCCAAATATAAAAAGACCACCACGCTTGGAGGCGATGGTCTTGCGCTTGAGTTCAGACAGCCGGGAAATCTTTCTCCGTCTTGACGACTGTCCATCCCAAAAGGCTGGGCGGCTACTCCCCATCGGGGCAACCAAATTATAGTACGATGTACTATCCTATGTCAACCAACCCATTAACCCTTTTTGCCGAAGCAATCTTCAAATATCGCGAGGAGATCGCCTGTTCTGGCGTCCGTTTGACAAACGGCTCAATTTCGGCAATAATGTGGGCAGAAAGTCAAACATTCCTATTTGCACACATGAATATTACTCATACAGACGCCCAACTCTACGAGATCGCAAAACAGCAGGGCGGTTATTTTTCGGCGCGCCCGACGCGGCGAACAGGCTTCCCGAAGGCTTTGCTGTCGCATCGTGTCAAACGCGGCCGCTTCCGGCGCCTCCATCGCGGGGGCTATCGGCTGGCGCAATTCCCAAAAATGCCGCACGCCGACCTGTTCATCGCCTGGCTTGCTGCCGGAGAAAGAGCCGTCATTTCGCACGAAAGCGCCCTCCTGCTCTACGGACTGATCGACTTGCCGCCTGCTGAAATTCACTTGACCGCGCCGCGCACGGCCTCCCGCCGCATGGCAAGGGTGCGCTTCCTCACAGGCCGGCTGGGTGTCGAGGAAGTTACTCGACAACAGGTCTGCCCGTTACTACCCTACCGCGTACGATCGGCGATTTGATTCGCTCTGGTGTGGCTGACGAGTGGATCCAGCAGACAATCCAGCAGGCATCGAAGCGCGGCACAGTGACCGAGGCGGCGCTGGAGGAGGAGGCCCACCGGCGCGGTGGGCAGATTGCTGCTTCCATCGTACCGCCCTGGAGAACCGCAATGCAGTATGAGAATAGCGCCGCTTTTCGGCGCGCCATGGAAGAACGTTTGCGTCAGCAGAGTGTGGCCCTCGGAACGCCGTTGGCGCGCCTGCGCGACATGGTAGCCTTGGAGCGTCTTCTGGCGCAGCCTGCCGCCGCTCAGCCCGACGCCTGGGTGCTCAAAGGGGGCTTGGCATTACAACGAGAATGAGAATGAACCTGCTTGCTCCTGCTATCTGACCATGCCTCCCCCTCCGTCTTCTCCTCGCCGATGACCACCGCCTGTTCCGTCAGGGCTTGCGGCGCGTCTGCGAGGCCGCCGGCTTGACCGTCGTCGCCGAGGCCGAGAACGGGCAGGAAGCCGTCCGCTTGGCGCGCGAGGCCTGCCACGATGCGGCGCTGATGGACATCCAAACGCCCGGCCTGGACGGCGTCGAGGCCACGCGGCAGATCGTCGAGACCTGCCCCGGCGTGCGTGTCCTCGTCCTGCCATGTTCCGCGAGGACCGCTACGTCTTCGAGGCGCTCAAGGCCGGCGCGCAGGGCTATCTGCTCAAGGACGTTGACGAGCGCGAACTGGTCGAGGCCGTCCGCCGCGTGGCGCGCGGCGAGGCGCTCATGGACCCAGGCCTGGCCTCGCGTCTGCTGGACGAGTTCCGCCGTCTGAGCCGCGCCGCACGGCCATCGAGTTCCACGAGTTCGAGAGCAAGCCGACCGTGATGAGCGGCTGGGGGACGAAAACCGACTGGGTTCGCAACTTGCAAGCCAATCCGCTCGCCACCGTGCAGACCTGGCGCGGGGCGCAATCCGTCCGCGCGCGGCGGATTGATTCCGAAGACGAACTGCGCCGCGCCTTCGATTGGGCGCAATCCAACCCAACCATGAAGCAGATGATGAAACTGGCCGGGTTCGCCATGACGCCGGAACAGTTCCTCGCCGAAAAAGACCGCTTTACCCTCATCACCTTCGAGCCGACCGACCAGCCCACGCCCCCGCCGCTCAAGGCGGATTTGATTTGGGCCTGAGCGGTGTTTTTGCTACTATACCTGCTGATTGCCTGGTTTTGGCAAGTTAAGAATGTTAAGGCTTGGTAAACATTTTGCATGTTCCCGCGTAGAAAATCGTTTCATGCCGTATATCCTGGTGAAAGGAGCCAATATAAACCGAAAATTTTTCTCCGCAATCCTGGCATGTCTCCTGCTGGCGGCTTTTTTCACCACTGTCTTTGTGGCTGAAACGGATGGGGCATTGGAAAATCCGCTCGTACTCGGCGCGCGATTCCGGCTCCGGCCAGGTAAAGGTCACTTCGAGCGGGCCAACGGGCTGACCGCTCAGGTCGCGCGCCAGGCGCACGTTGCTGGAAAAGGTCGCCTCGAAGCAATGCCGCGACATGGGCGGGGGGCGTGCGGCGGGGTGAAGTAAATCACGCGGACTTTTCCCAGCCCAACTTCGGCGCGGGCGGTAATCATATTGCCGATAATGCGATGGTAACGCCCCGACTTCTCGAAGGCTTCGCCGAGCGTCTTGCAGTTCATCATCAGGTAGCCGAGGATGGACCAACTGCCGGGTCGGACGTACTCCCCCATGTGCAGGCCAAGATACGGGTCATGGATGGTTTCGGCGGCTTCGTCCTGAATGCGCAGATAGGTCTCGACCGGAATGTAGGCGTCGGGCGAGCGTACCGTCTCCGGTTCGATGTCCAGCGAGCGCAGGAAGGCGTCTATATCCACCCGCAGCGACTCGAGGTACAGGAACAGTTGCGCCAGCACACTACCAGAGACGGTGATGGGTTCGGGGGAGGTCATGCCGGTATGATACTCGATTTTTGCGCCAACGGTCATGTTTTGTGCAGGAAAAGGCATAGGCAGATGCGCCAGCGGGGAGTATGATTGCACCATTCTTTGAAGGAGAAATGATGGAGCCACTCTCGAAATTTACCCTGCCCGGTGTTTTGCTTGTCCTGACCCTGGCTTTCGGCTTCTGGCTGAGCCATGCCGGGAAGCCCTATAACGGACTTTTATTCAACGTCCACAAACTGATTGCCCTGGGCGCGGTGGTTTTTGCCGTCGTCCAGATGGCGAAAATCCCCAGCCTGCTCACGCCCTTTTCGCTGGCCGCCGTTGGCCTGCTTCTAGCGGTGCTGGCGGTCATTGCCCTGTTTGTCAGCGGGGCGATGATGAGCGCCGGGAAACTGGACTACGCCCTGATGTTGACCCTTCACCGCGTGGGGCTGGCCGCACTGGTGATTGGCGGCGCGCTGGCGCTTTATTTTCTGGAAAAAAAGCCATGAAGTATCGCAGCGTTATCGCCCCTCGGCGCGGCAGCCCGGAGGTTCTGGAAGTTGTCGAAAACGACCTGCGCCCGCCCCGCAAAGGCGAGGCGCGTATCCGCGTGTTGGCGGCTTCCGTCAGCCTGCCGGATGTGGAAGCGCGCTATGGGCGTTCGCCCTTCCCGCCGAAGTTGCCGTTCACGCCCGGTTATTCGGTGGTGGGGGAAATCGAAGCCGTAGGGCAAAATGGAATGTCGCCCTACCAGGTTGGCGACCGGGTGGCGGCGCTTACGGTCTATGGCGGCTACTCGGAAATGGTGTACTTCCCGGTCAGGCGGTTGATTCCCGTCCCCGCCGCGCTCGACTCGGCGCAGGTCGTCCCACTCATCCTGAATTACATCGTCGCCTATCAAGCCATGCCCCGCGTCGCTAAAGTCGAAGCCGGGCAGACGGCGCTCACTTGCTTCTCCAGGCAAGCACGCCATCCTGCGGGAATATGGCGCGACACCGCTGGACTACAAAAGCGGCGATTTCGTCCAGGAGATTCGCCAGTTCGAACCGGGCGGGATGGACTTGGTGTTCGACGGCATGGGCAGCGCTTACCTGGGGCGCGGCTTTGGCCTGCTCAAGCGCGGTAGTCAGTGGGTCAGTTATGCCAACCCATTCAGCCGGGCCGCCCTGCTGTGGTTGTTGGGCAGCCTGTTCTGGCTCAACCTGCCGCACGCCGGGCGAAAACTGCGACTGTATGGCACAGGCAAATCGTATCTGGATATGCGTCCCTTCCTAGAAGATTGGGCAGCGCTATTCGACTTGCTCGGCGAGGGCAAAATCGAGCCGGTGATTGCCGCCCGCTTCCCCATTTTGGAAGCCCCTCAAGCGAATGCCCTGCTCGAAAGCGGGCGGGTGACGGGCAATATCGTACTGCTCAATTAGGATTTGGCGCGATGAATACTTCTTCTCTTCCCCTGAAATGTTCTGCTTTGCAAACAGAGCAGATTCTGCTGTTCGTGGTTCTCTTCTGTATGACCGCTCTCTCGCTGACCGGTCTGCTTTTCCCAGCGGCAGTTTATCTCAGCGATGAACTGCGCCGCGCCTTCCTGACCAACGATGTTGTCAACCTGGGCATTGGCTTGCCCATCCTGTTCGGCGCGTGGTGGCTGCTTCGCCGCGGGAATTTATTCGGCCTGTTGGGACTGCCTGCGCATTGTTTTATGTGACCTACAACTCAATTGCCTACGCCGCCGCCATGTCGCTCACCTGGCCTTTCTTCGTCCACCTGGGGCTGGCAGGCTTGAGCGCGTTTGCCATCTTCCGGCTGCTCTCCGGCGTGGACGCCG
>DAOTWG010000014.1:0-4631 GCA_034436015.1 Anaerolineales bacterium | reverse complement strand
AGGCCCAAAAACGCCGTTCGCCCGCACACGCCAGTAGTAGGTCGCCGGCGCCAGGTTCGTCGGATGGTTATATACCGTCCCAACCACCGCCCCGTTGATCACCAGCAAGGTAAACGCCTTGTCCCTCGATACCTGCAACGTATAGCCCGTCGCCCCGGCCACGCTACTCCACCTGAACGTCGGCTGCAGATTCGTCGCTCCACGCCCAGGCTCCTGCAAGACGGGCGCATCGTACCTCACCCGCACCGTCCACACAGGAGACCAGGCACTATACTCGCCAGCGGTATTCCACGCCCGCACGCGCCAGTAATACCTCGTCGCCCGCGCCAACGGCTCGTCGGGGGTGTATTGTGAGGCTGTGACACCGCTGAGATATGCCGTCATCGGCGCCGTGAAAGCCGCATCCGTCGCAATTTGAATCTCATACTTATTGAACGTCGTCCCAGCAGGCACGGTCACGTTGGCCCAATCCAGGGTCGGCTGCGTCCCCACCAGCGCATTGCTCGCCGGCGTGAGAAGTGTCGGGATCGAAGGCGGATTACCCGTCGTAAACGACCAAACCTCCGACCAAGCCGTGTAGGTTGCTCCCACTTTGGCGCGCACACGCCAGTAGTACGTTGTCTTCGGCAACAAATCCAGCGGCAATCCATACTCCGATGGGATCGCCATACTGGACATTAATCCAAGCGTGAAGTCGTCCTTGCGGGCAATTTGTATGACATAGGAGGAGGCGCCGGGGAAGCTACGCCAATCGAAAAACGGGCGACGGTTGGGCAAGGTCGCCCCGTTCGCGGGAGCGAGGAGATTTGGAGCGGGTTTATGGACTGCGTATTCCTCTCCGCCTTCGAAAGGTACCCCAGCCAATGGATTCGTCGCCAAATCCGTGATAGTAGCGGTCGCGGGAATATCCAGCCGCAGCGTGCCGTTGCCAATCCCCGTATCTACGGTCACCGTATAGGTATAGGGAGGGTCGTTTTCCTTCCTTACTCCCAGAACTTCCGCTTCCGTCAAGGTGGTCGTCAGGGAAAAGTCATCCTTATCTACTCCTACTACCTCTTCTGAGAATACGACTTTATAGCGAACCTGGATTGCCGAGGTCGGAGTTGGATCGAGACGAGCAACCGAGGCGACCGTTGGAGACGTCCTATCGATCACATACGTCTCGCCGCCCTCATAAGGCAAAGCGGTCAATGGATTCGCCGCCAAATCCTCGATGGTAGCACTCTGGGGAATATCCAGGCGCAGCCTGCCCTCTCCTTCCCCCGTGGATACAGTAACATAATAGGTAATTGCAGGCCCACCGCTAACCGTACCAATACTCGCCCCGTCCAGGCTATCAGTTTCCAGTTCGAAGTCCGTAGCGTCCACGCGAGTCACCGGCTCGGAAAAGGTGACCTGGAAACGTATCTGCTCAGCGTTGGTTGGGTTGGGATCGGCAGCAGTAATGGAAACCACTTCAGGTTCATTTTCATCCGGCGGAGCCTCGTAAGCGCCCATATCCACAATAGCCTCGTTATCCCGATTGCCATCCTGAACGCGTGGATTGCCGTCCAAATCGGTCGAAGCGCTAACAACCTTGTTATTACCGGCATCTATGGCTGGCGAGCCTTCGCCCAAGCGCAAATCACCGTTCGCGCCATCCACGAAAAGCGGATCCGCATCGATATTGCCCTCGCCTGAATAACCGCCTTCAATATTGCTGTAGGCGACCTTCCCAAGTGGGCTAGTACTGTAGATTTCTTTTCCTTCCTCAGCAGAATTACCCCAAAGGATAACATTGTGAAGAACCGGCTGGCTCAAGCCGCTGAAGATACCACCACCTTGGTTATCAGCCTGATTCCTGTGGAAAGTGACATTCACAAGATATGGTTCGCTGTTATCTTGATTGTACATTCCAGCGCCGGAGGAAGCCCTGTTCGCGAAGAAGAGAACATTCGTCAACGATGGGCTGCTACTCACATTATACATACCTCCCCCTCCCCCAGAGGCAACATTGTTGCGGAAGACCACACGCGCCAACACTGGGGCGGAGGAGTCATTATACATGCCACCGCCCGGAACAAGAACTAAGGGATGGGATACTTTGTTGCCCACAAAGGAAACGTCCTCTAGGATCGGCGCGGCATGGTGGTTTGCCATTCCCCCTCCGCCCAGGGCTGCCTGGTTGCCTTGGAACGTGACGTTGCTCAGGGCAGGAGCCGAGGAATCCGAGGTATACATGCCGCCGCCGAGTTTGCCGGCAAAATTCCCGCGGAAGATAAGATTCCTAAGGGTAGGATCACCATCTTGGATTAACATCCCGCCGCCGTAAAAGTCCGGGTAACTGTTGCTATCTGCCTGACCGGCAGTAATCACGAATCCATCCAACACGGCAGTGTCATCCGTCTCGCTCGCCGTGACAACATGGTAGCTGTTCTCGCCGCGAATATCACCGGTCGTCTCGGCAATGAAATTGCCGTCGTCGTTGCCATCGTCACCGCCAATATCGCCGCTAAGAATTGTGCAATTTCCTCTCCAATCACGCGCATCACGTTCGGTTTCAGTACCGTCAAAGCCGCCATAAACAGCGACGCCGTCCTTCAATAGGAACGTATGCTCGCGGGCCGAACCGGGCGTATGCACACCGGCCTTGACCCAAATTTCGTCGCCGCTGCTGGCCTGGGCTAGGGCGGTTTGCAACGTACAGGCATTCTCCCACGAAGAGCAATTGCCCGCGCCCTGTGCAGTCGGCGCGGCGTAAAGCACACTGGCAGCGAGCGCGGGTTGGGGCCCCACCCCCATTGCCAACCAGGCAAGAAGAACACTAACGAAGAGAACGCCAACCTTTCGAGCAAAGTCTATGCTCGTCGCCATCGCTGCCTCCTTTCGGCTAATTACCGAGAATATCCTCTCTACTATAAAATTATCCCATTAAAAGGCCTCCTGATCCATCCTCCTTTCAAAAGTGTCAACCTTGTCTCCCGACAACATATGAAACCCCACGGCAACACCATACATACTGGCCTCGCCCTCAAGCCAGGGAGCAGTTTTATCCTATATAAAGAAGCGTTTATTCCAGATAATATGTCATGCGCTGCAGCCCAATGGCTGGGTCAATGTACTGCACGCGCACGCCAGCAGGCACAGAGAGGCTAATTGGCGCATAGTTCAAGATGGCTTTCACGCCGGCTTCGACCAATCTATTAGCGACATCCTGCGCGGCTTGCGCAGGCACACAGATCATCGCGATTCGAATGTTGGCTTGACAAATGGCCGAGACCATCTCCTTCGCATCGCGAATGATAAAATCTCCCACGCGCTTGCCGATCTTAGCCGGGTCGCTATCAAAGACCATGGCCACACGGAAACCGCGATTGGCAAACCCCTGATAGCGAGCGAGAGCATGTCCCATATCCCCCATCCCCACAATCGCCACATCCCAAACACGGTCCACGCGCAAGATTTGCCGAAGTTTCTCGATGAGAAAAGGAATGTTGTAACCGGTTCCCTGCTTGCCAAACTCGCCAAACTGCGAGAGGTCCTTGCGGATTTGCGCCGGCGAAATACCAATCTTTTCGCCCAATTCTTTGGACGCCGTGGTCTGACGTCCTTCTTCTCGCAGATAGCACAAAGCCCGCAAATAGATCGGCAAACGACTAACAACGATATCCGGCGCCGGGTTCATCGCTGCTCCTACAAAACGTTTCATTTGTACAATTTACCACAAAAGAGCCTTTTCTGCAATTGCCTGTTGCTCCCTGAGTTGCGCATGCAAGATGTGGTCGCGCAGCTCCGAAAAGTTGCACTTTCGCGCGGAAACTTCTCTGAACTTTGAAAAAACATATCGTGCACCGAGTCTGTTATGACATTTGCAGACTACGTCCCCCTCCCCCAAACATACTGCCTGCGAATCCTGCGCGCCAGTGAGGTAAAATTTGGCTTAAGGCTTACTCACGTTCTTTATTGCCCCAACCCCAGCCGCTTGCGCGCTTGATGACACAGATTGATTCCGCCAGCGAGCAGCCATTCCTCCAGGCGAGAGCTTTCCTGGCGGGCATGTAGCGCATCGGAGTAGATGCCGCTAGCCCAATAGA
Source organism: Anaerolineales bacterium (assembly GCA_034436015.1). Lineage (GTDB taxonomy): Bacteria > Chloroflexota > Anaerolineae > Anaerolineales > Villigracilaceae > DAOTVX01. The sequence goes on along the minus strand of DAOTWG010000014.1, from coordinate 558 downwards.
CATACCGCTGCGTTTCGGCAGGCCAGCGCAACTCTTCCCGTCCCATGACTCCAAGTCCGCCGTTGTAGGCCGCGAAGGCGAGGCGAACGTCGCCGCTGCTAGCCTGTAAGGCACGTTGAAGATAAGCCAGACCACGTCGGGCATTTGTCTCCGGCTCATAAGGATTTTCTCCGGCGGCAAAGTGGTAAGGCATCACCTGGAACAGCCCTATGGCTCCCGCCGGCGAGCGCGCCAGCGGATCGCCGCAGGATTCAATCTGCATGATGGTCGCTATCATGTTGGGGTCCACATGGGTTTGCTCTGCCCAACGTTGAATCTGTTCCGCCCAGAAACGCACCTCGGGCGTAAAAAGGGTTGCCAGGGCCGCTTCGCCGCGCGAGGTTCTCTTGCCCTGAACATCCGTCGTCGTGTCCAGGATAATGGGGTCACTACTAGCCTGAAGGACAAGACAAGCCAATACAAGACCAACGACAAGCGCGCTCAAGGGTAGCAGCCGGGAGCTGGAGGGGCAGCCGCCTCGCGTGGAGGCGGCTGCCGGGTTGGGAGGAGGAACGGAGG
>DAOTWG010000013.1:0-2838 GCA_034436015.1 Anaerolineales bacterium | reverse complement strand
GGACGAACACGCCTGCTGTGTCTACGGCGACGCCGACGCGGACGAACACGCCTGCTGGGCCTACGGCGACGCCTACCCGCACGCCGACTGCGCCTCCGCCAGGCACACGTCTAGACAATCCGTTTGTGGGCGCCCGGTGGTATATCAATCCGGATTGGGTGGCCAATGTGTTGGCTCAGGCTAATGCCACTGGTGGTACGTTGGGACAGCAGATGCGCCTTGTTGCCAACTACTCAACGGCGGTGTGGATGGATCGTATTGCGGCTATTACGGCTGGCCGCGGGTTGCGAGGGCATTTGGATGAGGCAGTTGCCCAGGGCGCCAACTTGATTATCATTGTCATCTACAACTTGCCGAATCGCGATTGCGCCGCTTTGGCCTCAAATGGAGAATTGCTGATTGCCCAGGATGGCCTGAATCGGTACAAGACAGAATACATTGATCCCATCGTCAATATTCTCTCCGATCCGGCGTATCGCAATCTGCGCATTGTGGCCGTCGTAGAACCGGATTCGCTCCCGAATCTGGTGACGAACCTCAGTGTTCCGGCCTGTGCCGAGGCCAATTCGACCGGAGCTTATGTCGAGGGGATTCGGTATGCAATTGCCCGGTTGCGCACACTGCCGAATACTTATATTTACCTGGACATTGCGCACTCCGGCTGGCTTGGATGGGATAGCAACTTTACTCCGACAGTGGATAGATATGTCCAGTTACTTAACCCCGCGCAGGGTGGTCCAGGCTATGGCAGCATAGAGGGTTTTATTACCAATACCGCCAACTACACTCCTGTCGAAGAGCCGTTCTTGCCGGATCCCAACCTGACGATTGGCGGACAACCTATCAGGTCTGCTGCTTTCTATGAGTGGAATCCGTACTTTGACGAGCTGGATTTTGCCCTGGCCTTGCGCAATGCGTTTATCAGTCGCGGCTTGCCGAGTACGATTGGCATGTTGATTGATACGTCGCGTAATGGTTGGGGTGGCGCGAACCGGCCTACAGCGGTGAGCACCTCGACGGACTTGAACACGTATGTCAACCAATCGCGTATTGATCGGCGCCCGCATCGCGGCGGCTGGTGTAACCAGATGGGCTCTGGCATTGGTGCGCGTCCACAAGCAGCTCCTTACAGCGGTATCGACGCGTTCGTGTGGGTCAAACCACCAGGTGAGTCAGATGGCGTCAGCCAGGATGGCATCATTGACCCTGACGATCCCAACAAGAAGTTCGATCGCATGTGCGATCCGAATGCGCAAAACCGCTACAATTCATCGTATCCGACCAATGCTTTGCCAAATGCTCCGCATGCCGGTCGCTGGTTCGCCGAAATGTTTGCTATGTTGGTGCAGAACGCGTATCCGCCTTTCCAACCGTAGACTCTTCTGGTTTTGGTGGTCGCCCCTGGGTGAAGGAACCCGGGGGTGACCACCTGAAACGAGTTGTTTATTGGTTTGGAGATGATCGCTTGAGGGCGCATACAGGCATCCTTTCCTCGTTAAGGAGGCGAGATGTTCAATAAACTTTATGTAGCAAACATCATTGCTGTGGTTCTATTGCTCTTGGGAATGTTTTCCTTGTCCTTTTCCGTTCAAGCTGTACCGAGCGGAGAGCGTTTGCGTAATCTGGCCGGTAACTTTCTCATTGGTTTTGCCTCTGCGAATGACTTCTGGAACCTCCCTGATGCGGCAACCTATCAGGAAGTGGCGCGTACCGAGTTTAATATTCTCACTCCCGAGAATGCAATGAAGTGGGATACCATTCATCCCCAGCAAAATACCTATAACTTCGCTCCCGCGGATCGCCACATGCAGTTCGCTCAGGAGAACGGTATGGCGGTTCATGGGCATACCTTGGTCTGGCATAATCAGAATCCCTCCTGGCTTACCGGAGGCAGTTGGACGAGCACAACATTAACGAATGTTCTCTACGACCATATTGATACAGTAATGGGACGTTACCGAGGAAAAATTTTGGTTTGGGATGTGGTTAACGAGGCCTTTAACGAAGATGGCAGTTATCGTTCCTCTATTTGGTATAACACAATAGGCCCGTCGTATATCGAACTCGCTTTCCGCCGCGCACGTGCCGCCGATCCTCATGCTAAGTTGATTTACAACGATTACAACATTGAGACGATCAACAGCAAGTCGAACGCGGCATATAACATGGCGGCGGATTTTGTAAGGCGGGGGGTGCCTATTGATGGCATTGGCCTGCAGATGCATTTGACGAGCGGAGGCTTGGACTACCAGAGTCTGGCGCAGAATATGCAACGCTTCGCGGACCTAGGTCTCGCAATTTACATCACCGAAATGGATGTTCGCTACAACTTGCCGGTTTCAACGACGGACTTAAACAATCAAGCGATGATTTATCGCAACGTCTTGGAACGCTGCCTAGCCCAACCTGCTTGCAAAGCGCTCCAGACCTGGGGCTTCACCGATAAGTATTCTTGGGTACCCAATACGTTTCCTGGCCAAGGGGCAGCGCTTATCTTTGATGAAAACTACAATCCTAAACCTGCCTACTATGCTCTTCAAGCGGCCTTGATGGCTTACCGGGCTACGCCGGTGGGTACATTTACCCCCACACGTACGCCGACGCGGACGAACACGCCTGCTGTGTCTACGGCGACGCCGACGCGGACGAACACGCCGCCGGCTAGTGGGGTGTGTGCGGTGGACTATGTGGTTCAGAACGACTGGGGGAGCGGGGCGACGGTGAACGTGATGATACGGAACAATGGTGCATCGGCGATCAACGGCTGGACGCTGGGGTGGGTGTTTCCTGGCAACCAGCAGATCAGCCAGATGTGGAGTGCGACGTACACGCAGAGTG
>DAOTWG010000012.1:0-25882 GCA_034436015.1 Anaerolineales bacterium | reverse complement strand
AGGTTTCTGGTGACAGGGTGGAACGGCCGAGAGAAGGTATGCCCTCGGCGTTTAGCATTCAAAGCAGGCGTTTGCCCAGTTGGTCTTATTCCCCTGGCCAGCGCGCGTAGACGGCCTGCGAGAGAAGGCGGCGGTTGCTGGTTTCCGGCGTCGCCAGTTCGCCGCATTCCAATTTGCCTTCCAGTCCGTTGAGCATTTCTTTCAGCGCGAAAGACAAGTGAACTGCGGAGGCGCGCACGGCGTACATTGTCAGAACGACAAACAGCGTCCGTTTGTGCAACATGGCCCGGCAGGCTTGCAACAGGCGGGGCAAGGCCCGGTGCACCTCCCATACTTCGCCTTTCGGCCCGCCGCCCGAACTTGGGTGGGTCAAGAATCAGACCCTCGTAACGAACGCCGCGCCTCGCGTTGAACGAACTTCAGCGCGTCGTCGCCGATCCAGCGGAGGTTTTTCGTTTAAGCCGGAGAGCGACTGGTTGCGGCGCGCCCAGGCTACCGATTTTTTCGATGCGTCCACGTGAGTCGCGCGCACTCCCGCCGCTGCTGCTGCCAGCGTGGCCAGGCCGGTGTAACCGAACAAGTTGAGTACGTGCGGGAGCGCAGCAGGGGATCGTTGTTGGCGCTGTGTTGTTTGCCGGGCTAGCCAATCCCCATGCGCCGCGCATTCCGGAAAGACGCCGCATGTCGGCCGGCGGTGATCATGGCGTAAGAAGCGCAAGGCGATTCCCGGCAAAGATGGCAGTGAGTAGCGCATTTCCCACCGTTCCTCCACGGGCTTGCGAAGCTGCCAATGCCCTCCGCTTTCTCCGTTGCTTGGAACAAAGACAGCGTCGGTGCTTTTCCAACGGCTCTCGGGCAGTGCTCGCGACCACAACGTCTGGACTTCAGGACGCACGAATAGGTATGGCTCGAAGCGTTCGAGCTTTTGCCCCTCGCCGCTGTCCGGCAATTCGTACTCGCGCCAGCCGGATGCAGAGAGAAGGGAGAGTTCCGGCAGCAAGGACTCATTCATTCACAAGGAAATAGGACCTCGCAATTTTACACTCGTTTTGCATTCTACGCCGTGTCCTTGTTGTATAATCACAGCAACCGCGCTGCCGGTCGATTTTAGAGCTTGGTTGCACAGGTATACTGAGAGGAGTTTCTTCTTGCAGGGATTGGGGAAACACAACGAATGCTGCGTCAGGGCGAGCCGTCGAGGCGACAAAGCAATCTCTTGGTTGTGTAGGGGAGCGCTTTGGCGGTTGCGCCGCCTTGCTGCGATACGATACCTTGGTGTTTGCCACGGAACGGGAGAGGAGGTTAACCACACTATGAAGAAACGCGTCCTGATCACGGTCTGGATCGGCCTTCTTCTGACACTCGCCGCGTGTTTTCCGAAAACGTCGCCCGCAGAACTGCCTACCTTGACCCCGACGGCTACCCTGCCTCCGCCTACGGCCACGCCAACCCCGCCGCGTAGCCTGACAATCTGCGTGGGCGCAGAGCCGACCAGCCTTTACCCTTACGGCAATTTCTCCTCTACGGCGCGCACGATTCTGTCGGTCGTCTACGAAGGCCCGTTGGACACCAATTCCTATGCTTACCAGCCGGTGATTCTGGAACGCCTGCCCAGCCTGGCAAATGGCGACGTCCAAATTTTCCCGGTGAGGGTATATGTGGGCGATGCGGTTATTGATGCGAATGGGAATCCGGTGACGCTGACGAAGGGGGTGCGCATTCGACCGGCGGGCTGTCGCAGCGATTCCTGTGCTGTGGAGTATAGCGGCGCCGGCGAGGTGGAGATGGATCAGATGCAGGTGACGTTCCGCCTGCTGCCCGGCCTGCGTTGGTCGGACGGCGAGCCGTTGACTGCCGAAGATTCGGTATATTCGTTCCGGTTGCACGCCGATGGCGCCACGCCCGGATCGAAATACCTGATCGAACGTACACGCGCCTACGAGGCCGCCGACGCGCAGACCGTCCAGTGGTGGGGGAAACCGGGATTCGTTAGCGCCGACTACCCGCGGATGTTCTGGACGCCTTACCCGAAGCATCTCTGGAGTCCACACAGCGCGGAGGCATTGCCCGAGTTCGAACTGGCGGCGCGTACGCCAGTCGGCTGGGGACCGTTTCTGATTCAGGAGTGGGTTTCGGGGGACCACCTGACGATGGTACGGAATCCGTACTACTTTCGCGCGCAGGAAGGACTGCCCAGGCTCGATCAGTTAATCTTCCGCTTCTATACGGACGCCGACGCGGCGGTTAACGCTTTACTGGATGGCCTTTGCGATGTGTTGGACACCAGCCTTATTCTCGATGGCCAAGTGAGCCAACTGCGCGCGGCGGCTGCGGAAGGGCGCGTGCAGTTGCTGACAGTTCCGTCGAACGTCATGGAGCGGCTGGATTTTGGCATTCGCCCCGCCTCTTATGACAACGGTTATCAGCTGAAGGTGGATCGGCCAGATGTGCTGGGCGATAAACGCGTCCGTCAGGCGATTCTGCTGTGTCTTGACCGTCAGCGGGTGGTGAATGAGGTCCTGTGGGGGCTGACCCAAGTTCCGGATTCGTTCGTGCCGCAAGGACATCCTTTTTACAACCATTCGGTAGCCCGCTATACATTCAATCCTGCTGCTGCGCGCGCCTTGCTGGAGGAGGTCGGTTGGCGCGATATGGATGCAGACCCGACCACGCCATGGCAGGCGTTCGCCGTACCCAATGTGCCGCCGGGGACGCCGTTGACGCTAAATTACTATACGACCAATGCTGTGCAGCGCGTGCAGGTGGCTGGGATTTTGAAGGAATCGCTGGCGCAGTGTGGCATCCAAGTCAACGTGCAGTACCTGAGGGCAGAGGAATTGTACGCACCCGGCCCGGCGGGTCCACTCTTTGGACGCAACTTTGATCTGGCCGAATATGCCATGGGAGTATGGGGCATGGAACCTCTTTGCGAGTGGTACGCAACGGAGGAGATTCCCACAGCAGCCAATCATTGGATTGGCGTCAACATTAGCGGTTACAGTAATCCGGCCTTCGACGCTTCCTGTCGTACGGTGCGTCAATCGTTGCCGGAGGAGGCGGCGTATGCGACTGCCTATCGCGAACTCCAGGCTCTCTTTGCCGAAGAATTGCCGATTGCCCCGCTCTACTGGCGTGTCAAGATTGCCGCCGCGCGTCCAGATGTATGTAACTTTACGCTTGACGCCACGGCCCAGAGTGCTTTGTGGAGGGTGGAGTTGTTCGATTACGGCGCAGCGTGCCCGTGAATTTGTAAGACAAAAGCGTCGAACACTTGACTTTTTTCATCGCTTATGCTAACCTTCAAACAAGGATTTCACGGCGCCCTGGAAAAGGAGAGGGCCGTGTTTAATGGCGTTTCGGATGCCGGAAAGAAAGGAGGTGATTTTGGCGTTACCTAGAGGTTCTCTTGCGTGGTTCGTTGACGTTCCACCTTTTGTTCACCCTTTTTACTTCGGAGGAGAAAGACAATGACTCGCAATCGCTTTATGATTGTCGTGGGTCTGCTGATCGCGGCGAGCATGGTGCTCTCGGCCTGTGGTCCAAAGGCGGCTTCCCCGGCGAAAGGCCCGCTGGCGAACACCATTGTTTTCGTCAGCCAGGATAGCGCCGAGGCGGCCGTCTCGCAATTGAAGGCAGGCGAGATTGATATTTATGCTTACTCGGTCAGCGACCCGACGCTGTTCGAGGATGTCAAGGCTGACCCGAATCTCTCTTACTCGACAGCCTACGGCTCCTACACCGAAATCACGTTCAACCCCTCTGGCCCGACGTTCCAGGATGGGCGGCTGAATCCGTTCAGCAACCCAAAGATTCGCGAGGCCATGAACTGGCTGTTGGATCGCAATTACATCGCGCAGGAAATCTACGGCGGCCTGGCGGTTCCAAAGTACACCTCGCTCAATAGCTCCTTCGCCGACTATGCCCGCTATGTAGATGTCTGCCGCCAGTTGGAAGCCTATTACGCGCACAATCCTGCCAGGGCGGAGGAGGTCATCGGCGCCGAGATGAAGGCCATGGGCGCCGAACTGGTAAACGGCAAGTGGCAGTACAACGGCGCGCCGGTAACGCTCATCGGCATCATCCGTGTTGAGGATGAGCGCATGGCGATTGGTGATTACGTCTCCAACCTCCTGGAGGACATTGGTTTTACGGTAGATCGCCAGTACAAGACACGTTCTGAGGCCTCGCCGATTTGGAATCGGAGCAACCCGGCGGAGGGCCAGTGGCATTTCTACACCGGCGGTTGGATCACCACTGCTATCAGCCGTGACGATGCGACCAACTTCGGTTACTACTATACTCCATTGGGAAGTGGCTCGCCGCTCTGGCAGGCCTACCAGCCAAGCGAAGAGTTCAAGGAAGTCGCTGAGCGCCTGTGGACCAACGACTTCAAATCCATGGAGGAGCGCGGTGAACTCTTCAAGAAAGCGCTCAAACTGGCCAACGAGGACTCGGCGCGCGTCTGGTTGGTAGATCAGATTTCCTTCTCGCCCCAGAAGAAGGACCTGGTGGTGACCTATGACCTGGCGGGCGGTGTTGCCGGTTCGGCCATGTGGCCCTATACCATCCGCTGGGAAGGCAAGGAAGGCGGCACGGTCAAGTGGTCGCAGCCCGGCGTGCTGATTGAGCCATGGAACCCGATCGGCGGCAGCAACTGGATTTACGACCAGACTCCCGGCCGCGCGACGATGGATTACGCCACCTTGCCGGATCCCTTCACCGGTCTGGCCTGGCCGCAGCGCGCCGAAAAAGTCGAGGTGACGGCGCAAACAGGTCTGCCCATCTCCAAGACGCTCGACTGGGTCTCGCTGAAGTTCGTGGATGAGATTCAGGTGCCTGGCGACGCGTGGGCCGACTGGGACGCGGCCAATCAGAAGTTTATCACGGTGGCCGAGAAGTATCCGGAAGGCGCCACCTCGCTTATCAAGAGCGTTATTTACTATCCGAAGGACCTCTTCGATAAGGTGGCCTGGCATGATGGCAGTCGTCTCTCGGTGGGCGATTTTGTCATGACCATGATCATGACCTTCGACCCTGGCAAACAGGAAAGCGCCATCTACGATGAGGCGGCTGTGCCAACGTTAGAGGCCTTCCAATCGCACTTCAAGGGCGTTCGCATTGTGTCCACCGATCCACTGGTCATCGAGACCTATGACGACATGTACTATCTGGACGCGGAGCTGAACGTCTTTGGTTGGTGGCCGAACTACCTCTATGGCCCCGGCTCCTGGCATGCGCTGGCGCTGGGCGTTTTGGCCGAGTCCAACAAGGAACTTACGTTCACGGCGGACAAGGCCGATGCTCTTCAGGTGGAGTGGATGTCCTATGTGGCTGGGCCAAGCCTGGATATCCTCAAGAAGTATGCGGATCAGGCTAAGGCGGAGAATTACATTCCCTATGCGTCGACTCTCGGTCAGTATGTGAAGGAAAGCGAAGCGCGTGCTCGTTGGGGCAATATCCTGAAGTGGTACGATACCTACAAGCACTTCTGGGTGGGCACCGGCCCGTTTTACCTGGAGAAGGTCAACCCGGTTGAAAGCACGTTGACCCTGCAGCGCAGCGCGGCCTTCTCCGATCCGGCGGATAAGTGGGCTCGCTTCGGCGCGCCGAAGATCCCCGTGGTGGAGATCACCGGCCCGACCAAGGTGACCATCGGTGCGGAGGCTGCCTTCGAAGTCCTGGTGACTTATCGTGGCGCTCCCTACCCGCTGTCCGAAATTACGGGCGTCAAGTACCTGCTCTACAACGCCAAGGGACAACTGGTAGGCACCGGCGAGGCGGGAGCGGTTGAAGATGGTAAGTACCAGATCGTCCTGCCGTCTAATGCGACCGGTCTCCTGGAAGCCGGCTCGAACAAGCTGGAGGTGGCGGTCACCTCACTGGTGGTGAGTGTCCCGGCCTTCGCCGCTATCGAGTTCGTCACGGCTCCGTAAGTCGTTTGAGGGTGTTGGGTCTGATAGGAGCGAACAAGGCTCCTATCAGACCCCCTTTTTTTCTTGACGGTGAGCGTTCATGACCCTGGAAACCCAGACTCAGTTTGCCGCCGATGTGGAGAGCGCGCCAAAAGAGAAAGGCATCAGTACCCTGAGCCGCGTGGGGCGCTACGCTCTGGTGCGCTTGTTTACGCTCTTCGTGACGGTGGTGATCAGTATATTTCTGACCATTCTCATTGCGAACATGGGGGGATACGTGGACCAGATTCGGCGTGGCGAGATTCGAGAGGGCATCCAGCAAGCCGTCTTGACCAATCCGGCGCTGCGGCGTATGGGGCCCGAAGAGCAACGTAAGTGGATGGAAGAACGTATCGCGTTGGAAGAGAAGCGCGCCGGACTTGATCAGCCCTTCATGGTGCGGACCGTTCGTTTTCTGACGAATGCCCTCACCTTGAATCTGGGTCGCGCCAAGTACATGAGCAGCGATAGTGGCTCGCGCCAGGTGCGCCTGATCATCCTGGAACGCCTGCCGGCCACTCTGGTTCTATTCGGCACCTCTACTTTGCTTTTATTCTTCGTGGAGTTATTTATCGCCCTTTCCCTCTCGCGTCGCTATGGAAGTTTTTGGGATAAAATTTTCGTGACGCTGGCGCCGACTTCCGCCGCGCCAGCCTGGTTTTATGCGATTTTCCTTATCCTTATCTTCGCGGCCTGGTTGAGGATTCTGCCCTATGGCGGCATGGTAGATGCTCCCGTGCCGGATAATCCTTTTGAGTATGTTTTGAGCTTGCTCAAGCATATGATTATCCCCCTCTTGGCGCTGGCAATCAGTGGCATTTTCCTGGCGGTCTACAACTGGAGAACGTTCTTCCTCATTTACTCGAGCGAAGACTATGTGGAAATGGCCAAGGCCAAAGGGTTGACCTCGCGTGATATCGAGCGGCGCTATGTGCTGCGCCCGACTTTGCCCACGATTATCACAACGTTTGCCTTGACCATCATTGGCGTTTGGACGGGCGCGCCCATCTTTGAAACGGTCATCAACTGGCCGGGGTTAGGGCGCACTTTCTATCAGGCGATTGGCTTGTTCGATACCGCCGTGATCGTGGGGGAGACGGTGATCTTTGCTTACCTATTAGCAATTACGGTCTTCTTACTGGACTTTGTCTATGCGTTGGTGGATCCGCGCGTCAAAATCGGTCAGGAGAGTGGACAGGCATGAAAAACCTGCAACGCACCCTGCGCGAACTTTTGCGTTATCCTTCCGCCGTCGCGGGTGTCGTCATTATCCTGTTGCTCATGGGTGTGGCGATCTACACCTTGGCGACCATCCCTTACCATGAGGCTATCCGCCTCTGGCGCGGCGGCGAGGAAATCTGGTACCAGAATCCCAAAAAAGCCGCTCCCGAATGGACGAACTTCTTTCGCCGCAAGAAATTGCCGGTGTCCTTCACCCTGCATAGCGCGGACGGTACAGCGGCAAAAACAGTCTCGACCGATGCGCGCGGCAACCGAACGATCCAAATTGTCTATTCGTTCGATTACCAGTATGATGATTTCCCGCAAGAACTCATCCTATACTTCAAAGCCGACTTTGCAGAAAAGCGACCGCATGTCTCTATCCGTTGGCGCACGCCGGATGGGCGGGAGATTCGTGTCAAGGAGTTTTCGGTCGAGTCGAATCAAACGTATCGTTTCGGCCAAGACATGACTTTGCAACGTAAGTTCGGCGATTGGTCTGTGCAACAGGGTCTATTTGCCGATCCTTACCAGATCAGGCCGATTCCTTTGAAAGGCAACTATCAACTTGTGGTTACGGCGCAGGCGTTCGAACCGAACGCCGATGTGAACGCCGAGCTCGTCGTTCATGGCCGCTTGGCTGGGTTGGCCGGCACCGATCATCGCCGACGCGATTTGCTCATCCCGCTCCTATGGGGCACGCCGGTCGCGTTGGCCTTTGGTCTGCTGGCAGCCCTTGGCACCACGCTTACGACCATGGTGATCGCTGCCGTGGGCGTCTGGTACGGATCGTGGGTGGATGAGGTTATTCAACGCATTACCGAGATTTTCCTGGTTCTGCCCTTCCTGCCGATTCTCTTGATGATCGGTACGTTCTACTCGCGCAGCATCTGGGTCATTCTGGGAGCCACGATTCTTTTGAGCATCTTTGGCGCTGGAATCAAAACCTATCGCGCAGTGTTCATGCAGGTTAAAGAATCCCCTTACATCGAGGCCGCGCGAGCCTATGGTGCAAGCGACGCACGGATCATCTTCTTCTACCTGACGCCGCGCATTATCCCCATGTTGATTCCCCAATTGGTGACCTTGATCCCCAGCTATGTCTTTCTGGAAGCCTCGCTGGCCGTGCTTGGCTTGGGGGATCCGGTCTTGCCCACGTGGGGGAAGATCATCAACGATGCGCAGGCCAACGGCGCCCTATTTCAGGGGCAGTATTACTGGATTTTGGAACCGTCAGCGCTGTTAATGTTGACCGGCCTGGCGTTTTCCATGCTTGGCTTCTCACTCGACCGCATTTTCAATCCTCGCTTGAGAGGATTATAGTCCGATGCCTGTCGAAAAATTACTGCATATTGAAGATTTGGTATTGTACTTTCGCACCACGCAGGGCGCGGTGCAGGCAGTAGATGGTGTTAGCCTGGACCTGGATTACCACAAAGCAGTTGTTGTCCTTGGGGAATCGGGGTGCGGGAAGAGTTCGCTGGCCAAGGCTATCTTGCGTCTCTTGCCGCGCAATGCGGGAGAATATCGCGGCCGTGTCTGTCTGGAAGGTGTGGACGTGATGGCTCTTTCGGATGAAGAGTTTCGGCAAAATGTTCGCTGGGTGGGCATGTCGCTTGTGCCTCAGGCCGCGATGAATTCGCTGAATCCGGTGTTGCGTGTGGGCGAGCAGGTCTCGGAGCCGGCGATCCTCCACTTGGGGGTAGAAAAAGGGGAAGCGCTTGGGTTGGCGCGCAAGATGTTCCAGCATGTGGGCGTGCCGGTGGATTTTCTGAGTCGTTACGCTTTTGAGTTGAGCGGGGGAATGCGGCAGCGCGTGGCGATTGCTATGGCGCTGGTCACCTCGCCAAAACTGATCATCCTTGATGAACCGACGTCCGCGCTCGATGTGCTGACGCAGGCAAACATCTTCAACGTGCTCAAACGCATCAAGCGGGAACTAGGTACGAGTTTCATCCTTATCACCCATGATATTGCCACCTCGAGCGAGCTGGCCGACTCGGTAGCGGTGATGTATGCCGGTCAAATTGTCGAAGTCAGCGATGCCTCTGATTTCTTCGTTGAGCCGCTCCATCCTTATGCGCGGAAACTGATGGCCAGCGTCCCGCGCTTGCGCGGAACGCGCGAACCGGAATTCATCGCCGGCCAACCGCCTAGCCTGCTTGCGCCTCCATCTGGCTGCCGCTTTGCGCCGCGTTGTCCATCTCGTTTCGCAAAATGTGACGAGGATCCGCCGACGTTCGAGCAGAACGGGCGAAAAGTTAAATGCTGGTTATATTCCAGATAAGGAGCACGACATGGTTGTGGCTGCTGCGGAGAAGATTCAGCCCCAGAACCCTTCGACCAACGGCACTTTACTCTCCCTACAAGATTTGCGCGTCTGGTTTGAACTGCGGCGATTCGGCTTTGGACATGCAGGCTACGTGCGCGCGGTAGATGGGGTCAGTTTCGATTTGCGTGAGGGAGAGGCAATTGCCGTTGTCGGCGAGAGCGGATGCGGCAAATCCAGCCTGATGAAGACGATCCTCGGTCTCTATCGCCCCAGGGGAGGACGCGTGCTCTTTCGCGGCCAAAATCTACACGAAATGGGACGCAAAGGATTGCGCTGGTATCGTTCGCAGGTCGGTTATGTGCAACAGGACCCTTTTGGCGCGCTGCCACCGTTTATGTCGGTGCGGCGAATTCTGGAAGAACCACTCATCGTTGGCGGAGTAAAGAGCAAAAACGAACGCATTGGACGAATCTACAAAGTGATGGAGGAAGTCAAACTTCATCCTGTTGAGGACTACCTTGATAAATTCCCCCACATGCTGAGCGGCGGGCAACAACAGCGCGTGGTCATTGCACGCGCGATGTTGCTGGAACCAAAACTCATCGTCGCCGATGAGCCGGTATCCATGCTCGACGCCTCGGTACGCGTCGAGATTCTGCGCCTGTTGCGCACGTTGCAGGAGACGCATCGCCTGGCTGTTATCTATATTACTCACGACCTCTCGACAGTGCGTTACTTCTCGGAGCGCATTTTTGTGATGTATGCCGGTCAGTTGATTGAGAAGGCTCCTGTAGAGCGTCTGCTGCACAATCCTTATCATCCCTATACGGCAGCCTTGCTGACCGGCACGTCAGAGCCGGACGCCCGCAACGCGACCACATTCAAAGATGTGCCGCCTGGCGAGCCGCCAAGCCTGGTGCATCCGCCGACCGGCTGTCGCTTCCATCCACGCTGCGCGCGTATTATCCAGGGACTATGTGAGAAGGAAATACCACCGGATTTCGAGCCAGAAGCAAACCATCAGGTTGCTTGTTGGCTCTATCGCTAAACGCAGAAAGTAAGAACATGGAGGAACGACGCGCTCTCCGGTTGATTGGGATTGGATTTCTGCTTGTGTTAACAGGGGCGGTCTTGCCTCTGTTGATGGTGCTTCGCGTTGTTCCCTCTACCTTCTTCCTCAATTTCTTATCCTACTCGGCCTCGGTAGCCGGCCTGTTTCTCGGAGTTCTTGGCGGTGCTTTGTATGCGCGCCTGGCGCGTGGGGGAAGGTCGGAAGAAGAAGCGGACGATCGCTCTCGGCAACGTGGTTCTTGAAACATGCCCCAGGGATTCCCAGCGGAAAGGGTTGCTGCTTGTGAATCCCTAATTCTTTGTGAAAATCCGATGACGGGGGATACGCCATGAACCATGTGGTTGTGTTAGATTTGATTCACCAGGTAAACGCCTATCAAGATCGCCGCTCCGCCGACGAAGGTGAACAGGGTGATCGGCTCGCCCAGCGCCAGAGCCGCCACCCCTGTGGCGACCAGCGGCTCCAGGTAGAGGTACGCGCCAACGTGCGCGGCTTTCAATTTCTGTAGAGCGCCGTACCAGGCCGTATAAGCCAGGCCGGAACAAAATATTCCGAGAAAGAGGATGGCGGCCCACCCACGCAGGGAGATCGCAACGACCTTCTCCAGAGAGACATCGCAGACGAAGAAGGGGGAGAGAAAAATCCAGCCGATGAGCATGACCCAAAACATCAAGGTTGTTGGCGAATACCGCTGCAACAGCGGGCGGGAAAGGATAGAAAACATAGCCCAGGTCAATGCGCTGATAAGAGCAAGAAGATCACCGGACTGACCCAAGCGTCCCTCCAGAAGCAAGGGGATATTCCCTTTGCTGATGATCAGCAATACACCTAGCGTTGCCAGAACGATGCCGCTGCCCTGTATCCATCCCAGACGTTCCTTGAGTGTCAGCCATCCTAGAAAAGCCATAAAAACGGGCGTGGTCGCTACGATCCATGCGGTTGTAGAAGCCTGTGTGGTGCTCAGACCAATGGTCTGTGATCCTTGATGGAGTGTCACGCCGATCAGACCGATCCAGGCAAAGCGCGCCAGTTCCCGCGGCGCCGGCAGGGAAAACCGACGTTGCAAAATGACAACGATTCCCAACAGGGATACGCCCATCGCGAAGCGCAACCAAAGGACGACCGCGGGAGGAGTCTCGCGAAGAGCGATCTTGGTGGCAATGAACGATGCTCCCCAGACGAGGACGGCTGCCAGAACTTCCAGATGCGGTAAGAAACGATTCTTGGACATAGAAGTCTAGTCTTCGTGCTTAACGAAAAGGCTTGCACAAGGGAGTTTCGTCCTGAGAAAGGAGACAACGAGCCATACCCGGGCTCACGGGCAAGAGTACGCGAGGAATTGCGATTGGTGCAAATGTTGCATTCCTTTGTGCAGATGGTTCACTCAAGCCTGTCGCTCAAGGCACAACACCTGCCTCCACGCGGAGGATATTATCTTACTTTTGCCAACCTGCGCCGGTGTTACTTGTCTGAGCATTGCCTGTCACGTGGGTAATGCTCTGCGCGAAGTGCTGGTGGAAGCTCGCCGGAGTGGATGGGATTGCTGTGTGCGCCAAACGCCATATTCCACCAACAACGGCGTCCTGTCCTATCGAAGAATAAAAACAAGTACCGCTTCGCTGTGGATCGGACTGCGACACCCTTATTGCCCTATCAAGACGAGAACAGGAGATTCCTGTACGGTGCGCCCTCACCGGTCTTCTTGCTCACGCCACCATCGTTGCTCCTTATGCCAAGACCTGTCTTCCGCTCTCGGAACACTGGCCGGACCACCAAAGCGTTTCCGACTATCCTGCGCCGCCTAGCGTTCGTGGCCGGTCGCGCTGTCAAGCGTCGTTGGGAAATTTCCCATTGGATCCAATATCAACCGCATGATATGTTTTCATGCGCGAGGGATTCTTCAGTGCAGCATCTTACAGAGGAAGGGTAGAACGACTTGGCGTGTAGGGGAAGCCAAGCCGCCGTCTCCCGGGACGGCGGCTTGTTCTTGGAGTCGCACGAGGAAGAGATGGTTACTGTTGCGCTTTGCCCTGCGCGGCGACCGCCGCGGCTGCTCGCGCTACAGCCTCCGGGTCGCCAAGATAGTAATGTGTGACGGGGCGCAGATCGGCGTCGAGTTCGTAAACAAGGGGGATGCCGGTCGGAATATTCAGTTCGACGATTTCCTGGTCGGAGAGGTTATCCAGATACTTGACCATGGCTCGCAAACTGTTGCCGTGCGCCGAGATCAAGATGCGTTGCCCGCTCCGGATGGTTGGCGCAATGGTGCTATGCCAGTAGGGCAACACACGTTCCAGCGTGTTTTTCAAGGACTCGGTGCAGGGAAGTTCCTCGGGCTTCAAACCGGCGTAACGGCGATCGAAACGTGGATGGCGCGGATCGTCCAGTTCGAGCGCGGGCGGCGGTACGTCGTAGCTGCGTCGCCAGACTTTTACTTGCTCTTCGCCGAACTTTGCCGCCATCTCCGCTTTGTTTAATCCCTGCAGGGCTCCATAATGCCGTTCGTTCAACTGCCAGGCGTTAACGACCGGTATCCATTCTAATTCTAGTTCCTGTAAGATGATCCACAGGGTCTGAATGGCGCGCTTGAGCACAGAAGTGTAGGCGATGTCAAACGTATAGCCGCCCTCGCGCAACAGCCGGCCAGCGGCATGCGCCTCGGCAATGCCTTGCTCGGTGAGACCGATGTCCGTCCAGCCGGTGAAACGATTCTCGAGGTTCCACACGCTCTGTCCATGGCGGACCAGTACGAGTTTGTATTCGGCTCCCATAAGGTTCTTCGCTCCGCGTAAGAGAGGTTGGATTGGGACGGCCTTTATTTTACCTGAAATGGGATGGATTGTGATGAAAAACCGCCAGGACGGTCAGCGCCTGGCGGTTTCGAGTACGAAGCAAATGGGCTTAGCGAATGGCGGCTTCGGTATCAGGATCGAACATATGGAAGCGATCCATGTTGAAAGCCACCTGCACCTGATCGCCGATGCGGAACGAGGTGCGTGGGTCCACGCGGGCGATGAAGGAATCGGGGCCGGAGACCAGGTAAAGGAAGATTTCGTTGCCCATCAATTCGGTCACGTCCACCTTAGTCGGGACAAGCGCGGCGTTGATGCCGGGTGGCGCGAACTGAGGATTGTGTATATCCTCGGGCCGGATGCCCAGAATGACCGCCTTGTCGAGGTATGCCTGGCAGGCCTTGGCGCGCTCCTGCGGAATGGGCACGTAGAAGGTGCCGGTGTCGAAGACCAGTTTTCCGTCTGCCTTACGCAGATGACCTTTGAAGAAGTTCATGGCCGGCGAACCGATGAAGCCCGCCACAAACATGTTGTTGGGATAATCGTAAAGCACTTGCGGTGTGTCTAGTTGCTGTAACACACCCTTGTTGATGACGGCAATCCGCGAGGCCATGGTCATGGCCTCCATCTGATCGTGGGTCACGTAGATGAAGGTTGACTTCAGGCGGTTGTGGAGTTTGGTGAGTTCCGCACGCATCGCGATGCGCAACTTGGCATCCAGGTTGGAAAGAGGCTCATCCAGCAGGAAGACTTTCGGCTCGCGGACGATGGCGCGACCGAGCGCCACGCGCTGACGCTGACCGCCGGAGAGTTGGCGCGGCTTACGATCCAGTAGGTCTTGAATGCCCAAAATCTCCGCCGCTTCTTGCACGCGGCGCTTAATTTCCGCCTTCGGAACCTTACGCAGTTTGAGGCCAAAGGCCATGTTATCGTACACCGACATGTGGGGGTACAGAGCGTAAGATTGGAAGACCATCGCGATATCGCGATCTTTCGGGGGGACATCATTGACGACGCGATCGCCAATCATAATTGTCCCACGAGTGACTTCTTCGAGGCCGGCCAACAGGCGCAGGGCTGTGGTTTTCCCGCAGCCCGAGGGGCCTACAAAGACTACGAATTCGCCGTCGTCTACGTACAACGAAAGGTCGTTGACCGCAACGACATCGCCGAATTCTTTGGTAACATGTTCGTACGTAACACTAGCCATTTGGACCTCCGTTTCTTGAGAATATAGTGTGTGTATTATAACTTTAATCCGGGAGGTCGGCAAGCATTTTTGCGCGCTTTGTCGGAAGCGTTTTGACAACCATTGTCGGAAAAGGACAAGGGCGGAGGCGCAACACCCCCGCCCGGCGCGTTCAAGTTCTCTCCCCAGGCACTGTTGGAGACGCGAGGAACCGTTATGGTGTGAAGGAAATCGTCTTGCTGGCGCAAATGCCGCCTAGGCCATCCTCGGTGCATAGGGTGACCGTCACGGTGAAATTTTCGCCAGCCGGTGAGTGGTCAAAGGGGCCTGCCAAGACGGTACCACTC
This sequence comes from Anaerolineales bacterium, assembly GCA_034436015.1. Classification (GTDB taxonomy): domain Bacteria; phylum Chloroflexota; class Anaerolineae; order Anaerolineales; family Villigracilaceae; genus DAOTVX01. Next base: position 11,038 of record DAOTWG010000012.1, on the reverse strand, counting down.
TCGCCGGGGGTCAAGTCGAGTTGCGCCGCCGGTAGAGCGCAACCGGAGAGCTCGCGGAAGATGTTAGCCTGCCAAGTTTTGGTCACAGAATGGACCAAATCTTTCGCGACCGTGCGATACGATTGCAAGGTCAGGCTACCTGTATTGTTGACGGTGAATTCCAGAGCATAGTTTGGAGCGCAGAACTCGAACGCGGAGTAGGCAACTGTGAAATCAGGAGCAGGCGTTGGCGTGGGCGGCGGCGTATAGATAGGCAAGCCGGCGACATTGCCGCTGACCGTGGCGTATTGACCCCAAATCCAGCAGAAGGAAGCTGGGTTGTGGGGATTGCGAATATACCAGTAGGCGCCGGTGGGGTCGCGTGCGACGACTTCGGCGCTCTTGCCAACGCTCAGTGCTCCAACCATGTCATAGACCTTGCCCGGCCCGGTGCGGCAGTTCGTATCCACCGAGACGCTGACCATAGGTACTTCTGGGGTAAACGTGGCTGTGGGCGTCGGCGTCAGGCTTGGGGTTTCCGTCCAGGCGGGGGGTTCTGTTGGTGTGATGGAAGGCGTGGGCGAGGGGGCAGCTTGCGTAGCGGCAGCTTGTATGGCTGTCAGAGTCGCCGCGGCCGAGTAGGCGACGATGGTTTGCACTGCCTGAGTCTGAGCCAACGCGGTCGCAACGGTATCCCCGGCAGGAACATTGGTGGCAGATAGGCTAGCCGGCAGGCTACAGGCCAGCGATAACCCTAGAACCAGTAGGATTAGGTTTTGACGAAAACGATCACGGCACATGATGCCTCCTTTGACCTTTCGAAAACTATTCGGGCGCGATCTCCGGGGCCTCTCGTATGACTTCTACATTGTAGGTTACTCTGGAAGGAAAAGCAATCCCCAAAGAGGACTACCGGCGGGAAGGGCTGGCCTGTGTTTTTGTGCTATGATTAAAACGGTGATGCCATGATGCGTGTGCTCATAGCAGGCGGTAGTGGGTTTCTCGGACGCGCCCTCAGCCAGTCTCTAGTGGGCGATGGACATGAAGTCTGGGTGTTGACGCGCCGGCAGCAAACAGCGCGGGGCGCGCCGGAAGGCGTCAGGATGTTGCTTTGGGATGGTTGTTCGTGTGGCGAATGGGCGAAGGCGGTTAGCGAGGTGGACGCCGTGGTGAATCTAAGTGGAGAAAGCGTCGGTCGCTGGCCCTGGAACGCGCGACGAAAGAAACGCCTGCGCGACTCACGCGTCCTGCCTGGCCTGGTGCTGGCGGAGGCCATCCGTCGCGTTCGCTGGCGACCGGCTGTTTTCTTGCAGGCTTCAGGGGTCAATCACTATGGCGCGCGTGGCGACCCTGCAACCGAATCCACGCCGCCTGGCGAGGATTTTCTGGCTCGCTTGACGTGCGACTGGGAGGCCTCCACGCAAGCGGTGGAAGAGCTTGGCTTGCGGCGAGTGGTTGTTCGCCTGGCGGTCGTGCTTGCGGCTTCTGAGGGCATGTTGCCGCGCATTGCCTTGCCGGTGCATTTGTGCCTCGGCGGGCCAATAGGGAGCGGACAACAGACAATGCCGTGGATTCACGTGGCGGATGCTGTCGGTGCGATGCGCTTCTTACTCGAGCACCCTGCGGCGCGCGGGCCGTTCAACCTCGTTGCTCCGCACTCGGTCAACAACGCCGAATTTCTTTGTACACTGGCTCGCGTTCTGCATCGGCCGTTTTGGCTGCCTGTGCCGTCCCTGCCGTTGCGTCTGGCCCTGGGAGAGATGAGCGTCTTGTTGCTAGAAGGCCGACCTGTGCAGCCGCAACGCTTGTTGGAATTGGGCTACTGTTTCCGCTTTGCGCGTCTCGAGGATGCTCTGCAAAACATCTACCTGCCCCCTCGCCACGTGCCGAGGAGACGCCCCTGAGAACGGGCGACAGCGTATGTATCGGCGCCAATGCTATCCGCTTTATTGACCGCATTCGGAAGACCACCGAGAGGATTGTTCCAGACTTGGATAAGGCGAGGGGGGAGGAGACCATGCTCTCTAGGTTGCACGTTTGACCGTTCTTGGGAATAGTTTGGAAAATTGGCCCGGAAACGGCTTCTTTCTTTCGCTTCGGCGCCAGGGGAAGTGGCGTTTCCCCGTTTTCGGAACGATCCCATCCCCCGATTTCCTTGACTTCTGTGTTCATCCGTGATAATCTTACCCTAGAGTGCGCCAGGCTTGTCGAAGTTTGGCGGGCCGGGCGCAAAAATTTTTATGCAAGGAGAAAGGCAATCTATGTCAGAAGAACGTTACATCGGAATCGTCAAATGGTTCAATGCAACCAAGGGCTATGGCTTCATTGGCCGTGAGAGTGGCGAAGATGTATTCGTCCACTTCTCGGCGATCCAGATGGATGGCTACAAGCGCCTGGAACAGAACCAGAAAGTGGAATTCTCCATCGAGCAGGGACCCAAAGGCCTGCAGGCGGCCAATGTGGTCCCCTTGGAGTGACATCGTGACCTGACGAGAATCGGGCCTCCAGCGAGGCCCGATTTTTGATTCTACAAAGACCGATTCTGGATATGCGCGCCAAAGTCGTAGGACAACGCCCCACAGAGCCATATCCGCCGATAACGCTTATGTGCACATGGATTATACTTTCCTCTAGCGGCTTCGGCGAAGCCGTTGTAAAATGACGTCTGCCAAGTCCCTTACTCTGGAGAATCGCAATGCAAGAATTGAGCGAACGCATTCTGCGCGACGGTAAACACCTCGGCAATGGTATTCTGAAGGTGGACGGCTTCATCAACCATCAGGTAGACGCGGCTCTGATGGACCTCTGTGGTCGGGAATTGGCGCGACGTTTCGCTTCCGTCAACGCGACGAAGGTGCTGACGGCAGAAATCTCCGGCATTGCGCCGGCGCTGATGACCGCTCATTATCTGAACCTGCCTGTCGTGTACGCGCGCAAGACCAAGCCGGTTACCATGCCCGATCGCGTCTTTTTGACCCTGGCTCCTTCCCACACGAAGGGTCAGATGGTTGAGTTGATTATCTCGCCAGAGTATCTGGCAGGCGGCGAACGCGTCTTGATTATTGATGATTTCCTGGCAACCGGCGCCACTATCATGGGGCTGGCGCGCCTAGCGCAGACGGCCGGCGCGCGCATTGTCGGCATCGGAACGCTCATCGAGAAGGTGTTTGAGGGCGGGAGAAAGGTTCTTGAGCCGCTCGGCGTTCCCATCGAGGCGCTGGTGCGCATTCGGGAGATGAAGGGAGACGAAATCATTTTCGGGTAGAAGGATGCACGATTCGATCGCTATTCTTGACTTTGGTTCTCAATATGCCCAACTCATCGCGCGACGGGTGCGTGAGGCGCATGTCTATTGCGAACTATTTCCTTGGGATGCGCCGGTCAGCGACGTACTAGCGTTGAAGCCCAAGGGATTTATCCTCTCCGGCGGACCGGCTTCGGTGTATGCGGAAGGCGCGCCGACTCTGCCTCGCTATGTTCTGGAAGCAGGGCGCCCTATTCTAGGCATTTGCTACGGCATGCAGTTGCTGACCCATGCCCTGGGAGGTAAGGTCAGCCCGTCGGCGGAACGGGAGTATGGGCCGGCGGTCGTTGAGGTCTTGCTTCCCGGTCCTTTGTTGCCTTTCTCCTCGTTCGCCGTCTGGATGTCACACGGGGACCGTGTGACGCAATTGCCACCCGGTTTTACTGCTATTGCGCGTTCGCCGAACAGCCCCTGCGCAGTAATGGCCGATGAAGAACGTCGTTACTATGGCCTTCAGTTCCATCCCGAAGTACAGCATACGCCCCTCGGCGCGGAGATTCTCCGTCGCTTCGTGATTGACATTTGCCGCTGTGCGCCGACGTGGACGCCCAACTCGATCATTGAGACGAGCGTGGCGCGCGTGCGCGAACAGCTGGGGGCGGAGCGCGCGCTGGCGGCAGTCAGCGGCGGCGTGGATTCGACAGTCGCAGCAGCGCTAGTGCATCGCGCTGTCGGCGATCAACTGACGGCGATCTTCGTGGATACCGGCCTGCTGCGTCAGGGAGAGGCCGAACAGGTAGTGCGCGCCTTTCGCGAGCAGATGGGCGCAGAATTGATCGCGGTGGATGCGTCGGCGGAGTTCTTTGCGGCGTTGCGCGGGGTGACTGACCCTGAGAGGAAACGCAAGATCGTCGGCGAGAAATTCATCCGCATTTTTGAACGAGAGGCGCGCAAGGTAGGTCGGCCCCGTTTTTTGGTGCAAGGCACGATTTATCCGGATGTGGTCGAATCGGCGGCGCCGGATCGTAGCAAGGCGGCGCGCATTAAGTCGCATCACAACGTGGGCGGCTTGCCGGCGGATATGAACTTGACGCTCGTGGAGCCGCTGCGCTATCTTTTCAAGGACGAAGTACGCGCGGTGGGCGAGGCATTGGGTCTGCCGGAGAGCATGGTTTGGCGTCAACCGTTTCCCGGGCCCGGGCTGAGCGTGCGCGTGCTGGGAGAGGTGACGCCGGAACGCGTTGCCCGTCTGCGTGCCGCCGATGCTATCTTCACCGCCGAGTTGACCGCCGCAGGATGGCTTGGCAAAGACGGTGGCACTAGTCAGGCGTTCGCGGTGCTTTTGCCCGTGCATTCGGTCGGCGTGATGGGCGATGCACGCACCTATCAGGAAACTTGCGTCCTGCGCGCCGTGGTCACGGATGATTTCATGACAGCGGATTGGGCGCGCCTGCCGTACGATTTGTTGGCGCACGTGGCGAATCGCATTGTCAACGAAGTGCCCGGCATCAACCGCGTAACGTACGACATCACCACAAAACCACCTGCGACGATCGAGTGGGAGTGAGCATGGGCGTCTTTGCCGTGAGCGCCTTTCTTTCCGCATTTCTACTCTTCCAGATACAACCCTTGATTGGGCATTATATTTTGCCCTGGTTTGGTGGTACGAACTCGGTCTGGTCAGCAGTCATGCTGTTCTTCCAGGTTGTTCTTACCGGTGGGTACGCCTATGCGTACTGGTTGATTGGGCGAGTGACCGTAAACAAACAAGGATGGCTGCACAGCGTTTTACTGGGCGTTGCGTTGACTCTGATGCTGGTTTGGGGGGGTGTTTGGCCGTCGCCGGTCACGCCTGGTGTGTCTTGGAAACCGTCCGGCGTGGCATGGCCTGTCCTGCGCATTTTCCTGATTTTGCTTGTCTCGGTCGGTTTGCCCTATTTCACTCTGGCCAGCAACAGTCCGATCATGCAGGCCTGGTTTGCGCGCGTTTACCCCGGCCGTTCCCCTTACTGGTTGTATGCTCTCTCCAATGCCGGGTCGCTGCTTGGCTTGCTTTCCTATCCGCTGCTTGTGGAGCCAATGCTTGTCCTGCGTTGGCAGGGTTGGCTGTGGGCGACGGGATACGTTCTCTTTGCCGCTTTGACGGGGTATACGGCCTGGCGCACGCGGCAGATGGCCGTTGCACAGCAGGTTGTGCCTACAGCGGAGGCAAAGTGGGCATCTACCCTGCTTCTTCCGGCGTCACGTCAGGTTTTGTGGTTGACATTGAGCGCAGTTGCCGCAATCCTCTTGCTCGCAGTAACCAGCCGCCTTACCCAAGAGATTGCCCCCATTCCTTTGCTTTGGGTTCTTCCCCTGGCCGTTTATTTGCTCTCGTTTGTGATGGCCTTCGCCGGCGAGCGTTGGTACAGCCGTCCGTGGTTCTCTTTGTTGTTGGCGGCGACGTCGGGAGGAATCGTCCTCCTGGTTTTCGAACCGACGATTCCTATCCCTTTACAGATCGGCATGCACCTACTCTTTTTGTTCGCTGTTTGTATGGTGGCGCATGGTGAGTTATACCGTTTACGCCCCGAACCAAGACACTTGACTCGCTTCTATTTGCTGGTCTCGCTGGGAGGGGCGCTGGGCGGCCTATGGGTGAATTTCCTTGCGCCGGTGATCTTTAGCGATTATTGGGAGTTCTACGTCGGCTGGGCGGCTGCTTGTTTGCTCCTGGCGATTCTTACGTTCGTCCGGCGCACCGAATTACGCCCCCGCTGGCGTTTCTGGCACGATGCTTCGATGGGCAGCCTAGCCGTTGCTGTGACAATTTTCGCTGCGTATGCGGTTTTTCAACCTGCCCGCGCGGACATCTGGCGGGAACGTAACTTTTACGGCATTCTGCGAGTGCAGGAAAAGAAACAGCAAGGGCTGGTTCTGCTGGCGCATGGTGCCACGGTGCATGGCATTCAACTGATGGACCCCGGCCGGCGCGGCGAGCCTTGCGGTTACTACTGGTCAGAAAGCGGAATCGGCCTAGCTTTGACCTCCCATCCACGTTATGGACGAGGAATGCGCGTGGGGGTTCTTGGCCTGGGCATCGGCGGTTTGGCGGCCTACGGACAACCCGGCGATGTTTACCGTTTCTATGAAATCAATCCTCTGGTAGTAGAACTGGCGAACGGGGAAGGCGGCTTTTTTTCCTTTTTGGAGGATAGCCGGGAAAGGGGTGTACAAGTAGAGATCGTACTGGGCGACGCGCGCCTTTCGTTGGAGCAGGAATGGCAACACATAGGGAGCCAAGCATACGATGTGCTGGTAGTAGATGCATTCAACAGCGATTCCATACCTGTTCACCTGCTTACCCGTGAGGCGGTCGCGCTCTACCTGCAACACCTCGTGCCAGACGGTATTCTGGCGATTCACATCAGCCACCGCTATCTGGATTTCACGCCGGTTGTCTGGCAGGCGGCCCGTCAGTTTGGCCTGGAGGTAGGCGTTATAGCCACGCCGGCCCCCTCTCATCGGTCCGATGCGTTGCCGTCTGTTTGGGCATTGTTGACCCGGGATGAGTTGTTGTTGGCTTCCCCGACTCTGGCGGAACGTGTGGACCGGTTGGAGGATTACACCACGGACATTCGCCCCTGGAGCGACGATTATAGCAATGTGTTCCAGTTGTTAAAGTGAGCTATCCGGCCTCTCGGGGGAAAGTGTACGTTAATGGGCGCTGGGCCGGTTGCATTCTGTACCGTGAGTCGTGTGCCGACCAGGGTGTGTTGACGCGGCGTATCGTCGCCGTTCAGGCGCGCCGGCAAACGCTCGGCGGCGATCTTTACCCATGGCCTGGTGGTAGACGTGTACGGTAGTCAGCGAGGGGATGAGCATAGAGGCAAGGTGAATGTCATCGAAACTGGCTACGGAAATAGCGGTTGGGACGCGCATGCTCGGGTTATTTAGGACAATCAAGATGACGTGCGCGTAGTGATCGCCTGTGCAGAAGATGGCAATCGGCGCATCGGCGCCTTGCAGGCGGGGGCACATCCGACTGGTGGGAGAGATTGCCGATCCCTCGAATCCGCCTACCGGCTGTGATTTCCATCTGCGCTGCCGCTATGCTCGGGAACGTTGTCGCATGGAGTCGCCAACCTGGGCAACATCGAAAAGGGTCACATGGTCGCTTGCCGCTTCGCCGAACAATTGGAACCCACAGGGGCGGGGCTGGTAGACTGAAACAAAAGCCCCCCTGACTCTTGGCGAACGCACCTGCCCGATTCGTGACACCACGGCGTGGCGATGACCGCAGCCAGCAACGAACACGAGACTGTAGTATAGACGGCGAGTTTCCCATGAGTTAGGGAGAGACGGGTCGCCGCAAAGGCTCTTTTTGACGCCCGGGTGGGAAGAAATCCGCAGGTTGACTTGCGAAGCCCGACCTTTGATGGGGAATTCAGACGCGCCCATTGTTTATGTATGTTACAATGTTACAACTGCCCTTCCAATCCCCCTTCAAATTGTCCTTGACGTATTCTCATCTTCTGTGTTAGAATAGCCCTTCGTTGCCGAGAAGGGCTGCTGCATCGCGCTGCCCACTTTAAGTGGTTTGTACGGGTGAGGCCATCGGGCACGTTCGGATGGCCTCACTTATTGAAAGATACAGTTTGTCCGGAGGCAAAGTGCCAACGATTAATCAATTGATTCGCAAAGGCCGCCAGTCCAAAAAGGCAAAGAGCAAGGCGCCGGCGTTGTTGTATATTTACAACTCATACAAGCAACGTCGTATTCGCCTGCCAAAGGGCGCGCCGCAGAAGCGCGGCGTCTGTACGGTCGTACGCACTACTACGCCGAAGAAGCCGAATTCGGCTTTGCGTAAGATTGCCCGTGTACGCTTGACCAACCAAATGGAAGTAACCGCTTACATTCCCGGTGAGGGCCATCAATTGCAGGAGCACTCGGTGGTTTTGGTGCGCGGCGGGCGCGTAAAGGACCTGCCCGGGGTGCGTTATCACGTTGTGCGCGGCACGCTGGATACGACCGGCGTCGAGAAACGCCGGCAGGGTCGCTCGAAGTACGGCGCCAAGCGTCCGAAGAGCTAACCCTAGAGTTCGCCAGATGGAGTCCGATCATGCGTCGAACAAAGCCTGAGAGAAGGGAGATTCCTCCCGACATCAAATATCACAACGTCTTGGTCCAGACGATGATTCAGCACATGCTGCGGCGGGGCAAGAAAAGCCTTGCCACACGGCTGATGTACGATGCGCTGGAGATTATCCGCGAGCGCGCCGGCGGCAAGGATCCGATTGAGGTCTTCGAAACGGCGGTCAAGAACGTGGCGCCGGTGATGGAAGTGCGTCCGCGTCGTGTGGGGGGCGCGACGTATCAGGTTCCCATGGAAGTGCCGCCGGCGCGACGAATCACCTTGGCGATGCGTTGGTTGTTGACCGCCGCGCGCGCCCGTGGCGGCAGGTCGTTTCCGGAGAAACTGGCCGGCGAATTGCTCGATGCTTACAAGAACGAAGGCGCGGCGATTCGCAAGCGCGAAGAAACGCATAAGATGGCAGAGGCCAATCGCGCCTTCTCCCATTACCGTATTTAGAGTTGTTTTGCACCTTAAAAGGTTGATGTATGGCGCGCGCGTTCCCGCTCGAACGGTATCGGAATATCGGCATTATTGCCCATATTGATGCCGGTAAAACCACTACTACCGAGCGCATTCTCTTTTATGCGGGAAAGACCTATCGCCTGGGTTCGGTGGATGAGGGAACCGCAGTTACCGATTGGATGGAGCAGGAGCGGGAGCGCGGTATCACCATCGTCTCAGCCGCAGTGACGGCAGAGTGGAAAGGGTATCAGATTAACATCATTGATACTCCCGGCCATATTGACTTCACGGCGGAAGTGCAACGTTGCCTGCGCGTCCTCGATGGCGGCGTGGTCGTTTTCGACGCCGTACAGGGCGTGGAGCCGCAGAGCGAGACGGTCTGGCGTCAGGCGGATCGCTACCGCGTCCCGCGTATTTGCTTCGCGAACAAGATGGATCGCGTTGGCGCCTCCTATGAACGGACGATTGAAACCATTCGTCAACGCTTGGGCACCAATCCGATTGCGATGCAGTTGCCCATCGGGTCAGAGGTAGAGTTCTGCGGTGTGGTAGACTTGCTGACGGAGAAAGCGATTTATTGGGATGACGAACTGGGCCGTCAACCGCGCGAGGCCGAAGTGCCTGCCGACCTGAGGGCCGAGGTGGGGGTCATGCGTCGCCTGATGGTGGAGCGAATCGCCGAGACGGATGACGAGCTGACCGTCAAGTACCTGGAAGGGGCCGAGATCGGCGTTGAGGAATTGAAGGTTGCCTTAAGGCGAGCGGTCATTGCAGGCAAAGCGACGCCGGTCTTTTGCGGTAGTTCGCTGCGCAACAAGGGCGTGCAGCCGCTGCTGGATGCCATTGTGGAGTATCTACCTTCTCCGCTCGACATCCCCTCTGTGCGCGGCACAGACCCACGCAGTGGCCAGGAGGTTTCGCTCCCTGCCCAGGACGATGCGCCGTTGAGCGCGCTGGTCTTTAAAATCGTTGCCGATCCATATGTGGGACGCCTGGCCTATTTTCGCATCTACTCGGGCATGTTGACGCAGGGGCAGATGGTCATGAATTCGACGAAGGGCCGGCGGGAGCGTATTGGCCGCTTGCTGCGTATGTACGCCGATCATCGCGAAGACATTACGGAGGTGCGCGCCGGCGACATCGCAGCGGTGCTGGGCTTCAAGGATACGTTTACCGGAGATACCCTGTGTGAGGAACGCCAGCCAATCATCCTGGAGAGCATTACTTTCCCGGAGCCGGTTATCTCGGTTGCGATTGAGCCGAAAACCGCTGCCGACCAGGATAGGATGGCGGATGCCCTGCGCAAACTCTCGGAGGAAGATCCGACCTTCCGCGTCCGTATGGACGAAAACACGGGTCAGACCATCATCTCTGGCATGGGTGAGTTGCACCTGGAGGTGTTGGTGGACCGGATGATGCGCGAGTTCCGCGTCCAGGCTAACGTGGGTAGGCCGAAAGTGGCTTACCGGGAGTCGATCACTCGCGCGGTGCCCGAGGTTAACTACCGCTACGTCAAGCAGACAGGCGGGCGTGGCCAGTACGGGCATGTTGTCATCTCGCTGGAGCCGGGCGAACGTGGCAGCGGCATAGTCTTCGAGGATAAAATCGTTGGCGGCGTCATCCCGCGCGAGTTTATCCCGGCTGTCGAGAAAGGCATTCGTGAGGCCGCTGAAAGCGGTGTGTTGGCCGGTTATCCTGTGACAGATGTGAAGGTTGTCCTATTCGATGGTTCCTTCCACGAAGTCGACTCGAACGAGATGGCGTTCAAAATAGCGGCCACATTCGCCTTTCGTGAAGGCTTTCAGCAGGGCGCGCCGGTGTTGCTCGAACCTATCATGAAGATCGAGGTGGTCGTGCCGGAAGAATTCGTGGGTGATGTGATCGGCGGCCTCCATGCACGCCGCGCCGAGATTTGCGGCATGGAGATGCGGCCGGGAAATGCTCAGGCAATCGACGCCATCGTGCCGTTGGGTGAGATGTTCGGGTACGCTACTGAACTGCGCTCGGCCACTCAGGGACGGGGCGTCTTTACGATGGAATTCGACCACTATGCTCCGGTGCCGGAGTCGGTGGCAAAACAAATTATCTCGTAACGCGGGATTCTTCCGCGCCAGAAGCGACCAGAAGTCGCTCCATTAATTTGTAACTTTTGTAAGGAGAAGCATACCATGGCGAAGCAGAAATTTGAGCGGACGAAGCCGCATCTGAACGTGGGGACGATGGGGCACATTGACCAC